>NZ_JACBJQ010000099.1 GCF_013404075.1 Mycolicibacterium vinylchloridicum | reverse complement strand
CAGCAAATCCCGAGCCGATCAGAGCTCACCGACCGAACAGGAGGCCACCCCCGCGGCACTGACCGCCTGAACCATCACATCGAAGAATCACACGACGACGTCGTACACCACGCCCCTGGACTTGACCCGTAGCCCGCCAAGGCTGGGCCGTTCTTGATTGTGTGCTTGTGCCGGTAACCTTGTTCGCGGGGCAGGTGGATGAGCGGGGTGAACCGTGTTGTGCGTTCGACAACTGTTCCGATGGCAGAGCGCTCCAGCCCGATCAAGAGATCGCCTTCCCAGTGCCCAGGAACCGCACGGTCAGCGACTTCTGCGGGGTGTTCGCTGATCAGCGTCTCGGGTGTGACGTGCGCCCAGGCCATGCGGAGGGAACGTTCTCGTGGCGCGCGCAGCGCCCGCCCGGTGCGAAGACACCAGACCAGCTCACACTTGAGCGCGCCGCGGGCTTCGATGTAGAGCGACTGATAGATCGCCTCGTGGCTGATACGCATGGACTTATCATCGGGGAAATCGAGCTTGATCCGGTTGGCGATCTGCTCCGGGCTCCATGCTTGCACCCATGCTCGGTCCTTGCGGTGCGGTTTGTTGTTGCCGGTCCACCGCGGCGGCCCGGCCACGATCGAACCATCGGGTCTACTGATCTGCCCTGAGAGCCGTTCGTGGACATAGGGCATGCAGCCTCGGATTGGTGACCAGCTTGGCCATCTTCGGACGCTTGGCCGTCAGCTCGGCCTTCCACTGCGCAACCGACGCGCGGTATTCGGATGTGTATCCGCGAGTGGCGGCATTGCGGCGCAACTCGCGGGAGACTGTGGAGGGATCGCGACCAATCTCCCGAGCGATCTGACGCACCCCGGCACCTTGGGCCCTCAGCAGCGCGATCTCCTCGCGCTCACGGAAAGACAGGTAGCGTCCCGACAGTGGCGTGAGATCGAACGGTGGCATCCCGCCAGCGTTGTGGAACCACCGCTGCCCAACTGGCTGCGACGCGCCGACCGCGATCGCGGCCGCCGCCGGCAACGAGCCTTTGGCGATCTCGATCCAGAACAGTCGCTCGGTCTCACGCTGATGCGGTGGCGCCCCCGGCGACCTCATTGCACGACGAATAGCGCGATCTGCTGCTTGCTGACGGCGAACCATCGGACACACCTAACTATCAGGGTGTTGCTTCGACCGGTTGAACCTGGTCAATTTCGGTCACGGAAGTTTCGTCCAGGTACTGTCGCACAACGGGTTACACGGATCGATGGGCCGCGTCGGTGCGTGCGGGGACAACGCCGCCATGGAGTCGTTCTTCGCCCTTCTGCAACGCAACGTGCTCGACCGGCGACGCTGGTCCACCCGGGCCGAACTGCGCCTGGCGATCGTGTCGTGGATCGAGCGGACCTACCACCGACGCCGCCGCCAACGCGCCCTCGGCAGACTCACCCCGATAGAGTTCGAACTGCTCCACACCCCGGTCGCACCCGCGGCCTGAAATTCACACCCCGCGAGTCAACTGAACTCGGGGCAGTCCCCCCACGTCCGATCCGGGGCTGAGATGGATGACTAACAGGCATAACCGGCGGATGCGGATAGACCTCTTTTAGTTCGCGATTGAGGCCGTCGTCGGTTTGGCGCGGCACGGCGATTGCACTGCATTTGCTATTGTACTCGCCGATTGTGCAGCTCGACAGCGGTGTGGTTCGCGGGGACTGGGTGAACGTGCGGCACGCTGGCCAGTCGACAACTTCTATCCGTCAGAGGTCTTGTAGGTCAGGGTTGCCGGCCCGCAGCCGGGAAAGCTGGATGAAGTGCTCGGGATTGAGGAACAGTTCATTCATCTCTCCCATCTCGTCGATCGTGATGCCCTTCTTGATCAGGTAGTCCAGGTACTGGAACGCGTCTTTCGCCCCGAAGCCGCAATGGTGAGCGCCCAGTAGTCGACGACTCTTGTTGTCGTAGATGCATTTCTGGAATCCCGTGAGTTCTGGGCGGGTGAATGCGTAGAGCATGCTGCCCTCCGACAGCGGCAATGACAACTCCTCGTGGCGTATTCCCTGAGGCGGCATTTGGATGACAGAGATATCACCGTATTCGTTCCGTGCCTCTTCCTCGGTCAATCCAACCCAGGTCACCTCGTACGTCGTGTGCAGGAAGTCGGGAAACTGGCTGAAGTCGAATTCGAAAGGCTCGCCCGAGATGTTGCGTGCAGCGGTCATACCGCATTTCCGTGCCTTGAACATCTCCATCGGCGAACCGATGATGTCGCCGATCGCATACACGCCGTGTACGGAAGTCTGCATCCGCGAATTGACTTTGACGAAGCCTTTCTCGTCGATCTCGATGCCTAGTGCGTCCACGAGGGGCTTGGTGTTGGGTCGTTCGCCGGTCCCGACAAAGACGAAGTCGGTCTCGATGACCTCCTCGGTACCGTCGGCATAGCGGACCCGCACAGCTACGGCTCGGTCGTCACCAAGAACCTCGAGCGGTTCGCATCCTTCGACGATGTCGATGCCGCGGAGCCGCATATTGTCGACAACATAGATCCGCAGGTCCTCGTCCACGTGGTGCAGACTTCGTGTCCGCATCAGCGGGCTCCGAGTGAGGATCGTGGTGTGACAGCCGGTCGCCTGGAAGAACGATCCATATTCCATGGCGACTTTGGATCCGCCAATGATCACGCACCTGGTCGGTTCGTAGTCCAAGCCTGGGTCGATGAGGGACTCGAAGTCGTACACGCCTGCCTTGTCCAGCCCCCCGATTTCGGGCGGGAAGTAGGTCCGCGCCCCGGTGGCGAGTACGAGATTTTGTGTGCTGAATCGTTCGCCGTTGACCTCGACGGTGTGTTTGTCGATAACGATTGCTTCGGTATTGACAATGTATTCCATATCGAGCTGCTCTTTGCTCTGCCAGTTCATGAAGGCGTGCGCGTTGTTACGGCCCCTCTTGAACAGCGCGATCATGTCGACGATTGAGGCGCGTTCTTCCTCGAACTTGGGGAACCACAACGTGTCCGAGTTCCATCGCATGTAGTCGATCTCACGTGCAGCCTCGGAGAAGAGATGATGTGGGACGCAGGCCTGATGTGGGCAGGAACCGCCAAGAAATGGCCACTTGTCGATCACCAGTTGCCGGAGGCCACGAGCCTTGGCGTAAGCAGAGCCGAACCGACCGCCCGCACCTCCGCCAACGAATATCACGTCGAAGTTGTTGCCGCGCTCGCGATGCACATTTTCAAGCGGCTCGGATACCGTCCCCGTTTCGGCGGCGTGGATTAACTTCTCCCATTGGCCCATAGTGAGGGCTGTTTCGGTCAGGTCCATCAGAGCCCATCCTTTTGGTACGTCCGGCGCTGGAGATCAATGCATGCTCGCTTCAATCGTTGTCGGGAAATGTCGTCCTGAAACTGTCCCGGGCGGACGAAGAATCGCCCATGCTTAGTCCGTCCTGGCGCAATCACTTGGTCCAAGGCGAACGAAGGTTATTCATCGGTGGGCACAGCGGGAGGCGTTGTGGGGCCTAGGGGTTCGCATCTCAGCGACGCGAGTTGCCCGTGGTGCTTGTAGGCGTGTTTCCAGTCAGGGACTCGAACGATTCGGTGTGCCCGTTGCGGGTCAGCTCGTGGGGGGGTAGACGGCGCCTAAGCTGACGTGACCAGCGGATCAGTCAACCATTGCGCTGCAGTCTGATTCAGGTCTTTGGCGCATCGCAGCATCGCAGGAGCGGCGTCTCGTGCTGCGGCCAGATGGTCCAGTTCCTCGCTACGGTGCTCGCCCGGTGACACGCGCTCGATCATCCGCCGTCGCTGTCCCTCCGCTTGCGCTGGTTGAGGTCTGAGCCTCCCCAGTTTCAGTGGACACCCCGAGATAGCGGGGCACGGGGTTCCGCTGGGAGGATGTGGGTATGTCCAGGACTCGTCGGCCGTTTACGGCGGAGTTCAAGGTGGAGGCCGCTCGGCGGGTGATCGATGGTGGTCGGCCGGTTGCCGAGGTCGGCCGGGAGCTGAATCTGCATGAGAACCTGTTGCGGAAATGGGTCGCTGCAGAACGCATCCGGGACGGGGCTGCCGCCGGCGCACGCATAGTGCCGCCCGATGGGGACCTGTCGGCGGGTGAGCGGGCTGAATTGGCCCGGCTGCGCGCGGAGGTCGCCGACAAAGATCGTGATATCGCGTTCCTGAAAAATGTATCGGCGTACTTTGCGGCACAGCAACACAGGTGAGTCGTTTCGAGCTCATCGCTGCGGAGTGCGCCGACCACGATGTATCGAATCTTGCACAGCTGCTCGGTGTTTCACGGTCGGGTTTCTATGCGTGGGCAGCCCGGCAACGCCGCAGCGAGCTGTCTGCGCGTCAGCAGCAGCGCCGAGACCTGGAGGTGAAGATCCTCGCGCACTGGCAGGCATCCAAACGCACGTACGGGTCGCCGCGGATTACCGCCGATCTGCACGCCGCGGGCGTCACGGTCTCGGAGAACACTGTCGCGGCGATCGTGGCGGAAATGGGCATCGAGGGCATCAGTCCCCGCACGTTCAAGGTCAAGACCACGGTGGTGGACCCGACGGCGTCGTTCCCGCCGGATCGGGTCGGCCGCGACTTCGACCGGGGCCGCGCCGACGCTGTTTGGACATCGGATATCACCTATTTGACCTGCGGCGAAGGGCACGCCTACCTGTGCGCGATCCGTGACGAGCACTCGCGGCGGGTGCTGGGCTGGTCGCTGGCCGATCACATGCGCACCGAGCTGGTCGAGGCAGCTGTTGATGCCGCGGTGTTCACTCGCGGCGGCGGGGTAGCCGGCACGATCCTGCATGCGGACAGAGGCAGTCAAGCTCGCTCGGGATGCGTGCATCAAACCCGGGCAATTCACTCACCCATCGACTTCCCGAGATCGCCTCACGAGCACGTCAGCAATCAAGCTAACCGTGTCCACTTTTTCTGGGGAACCTCAGTCCGCAGTGGGCTCGGATAAGGCGGCGTGGACGACCTTGGTCAACCTGGTAGCGATCGGAACAGGGTTACGCTCAATCTGTCGGTTCCAGTCGAAAATTGAGCAGGTAGTTCCGGAAGAAACTGCGCAGGATTCGACCGGAGCCGACACAATCGGTGCCGACGAACTCAGATGTTTCTGAGCGTTTACATGCGGGCGCTTCGGGAGCGGACGTCCGCTATTGGGAATGGAGTGTGTGGATGTCGGAACGTCGCGTCGCCTTAGTGACGGGTGGGTTGTCTGGAATCGGTGCAGCTATTACCTCACGACTCGTCGAAGACGGGATGCTCGTTGCGGCTTTCGATCTCGGTGATCCGCCGGCTTCGCTTGCCGCCGAATCAATGCCGACTTTATTGTCGGTACAAGGCGACGTCACCGATCACGCCAGCGTCGAGGAGGCGGTGAGCTTGGTGCACCAGCGATTCGGAAGCATCGACGTACTGGTTAACAACGCGGGAATAAGTGGGTCCGCGGATGCTGGTGCGTGTCACTTGACGACTGTCGCTGAATGGGAAAGAGTCCTCGCCACTAACGCTCGAGGGCCGTTCCTGTGTACGAGAGCTGTTCTACCGCAAATGATGAAGCAGGGAACCGGTCACATAATCACCATCGCCTCGGTAGCTGGCATGGTCGCCTTCCCGGGGCGTTGCGCGTACACGACATCGAAGGGCGCGGTGATTCAGTTCACCCGATCAGTGGCCCTCGATTATGCGCAATACGGCATTCGCGCCAATGCAATCTGCCCAGGAATGGTTGAAACCCCGATGACGCACTGGCGACTCAATCAGCCCCAGTTGAGATCTGCTATCGAGTCCGATATTCCCATGGGGCGCGTCGCGCAACCCGGTGAGATCGCCGATGCCGCGTCGCTCCTCGCAGGCGACAGACTTGGCTACATGACCGGACAGACGTTGGTTGTCGATGGAGGATGGACGGTGCATTGATATATGACGCCGCCGCCTGCCAATTACCGTCGCAAGGAAACGACGGGAAGACCAATCGGCCTTCGTGGCGGTCGACGCGTGTGGCCCGCAATAGGTGTACGCCGGGCCCACCAGGGCAAATCTTGACCAGCTGGGGTCATTTGTTCACCGGCCGTGACGGCGGGGACGCGGCCGAGGTCTCAGTCTTTGATGCGGTAACTGTCTCCCTCGACAGAGAAGGGGTTCGCCAGTAGTAGCGGTCACTCTTATGGAACCCAGGCGCATTTTACGCAGCAGATTTCGAGTCCCGGGAGGACTGCGCAATCGCACGACGTGACCTGTCACTGAGAATCGACCTTGGTGCGAACGTCGCCGGAGATCCGCAAAACGCCATACCTCATGGATAATGTAGATTATCTATGAATCGTTCCGAAACAAGCTGCCGCAGTGCATTATTCGCGCGCAATCGTCACACGACGTATCGACCGCACCGCATGTGCGCAGCACTTTGTCGTCAATTGGCGTCTCCACCGTCTCGGGAGACTGGTGCGCACCTTTAATTCGGTGATCCGGCGGCGGCGAAGGTGGTCTTGCTGACAGTCGTTGCGGCGCGCCTCCTGCTGCACGTGGGATAGTCACCGTCGCGATCGCAGATGACGGACGTCTTATCGGATACCGAACCAACGGAGCGACGCACCCAGACCTTCTTCTCTGGCCAACGCGGTGACGTACCAAGAACTTGTGGGTGCTCGTGACGTCGGCGGACGGTCGCCTGGAATGCGTTTCTCTACAGGAAACGATCAAGATCTGGACAACCGTGTGGTTCTAGGATCCGCCACGAAAAATGGAATTCGGCGTCCGCCATCCCGAGCGGAATTTTGGAAAGGCTCAGGTAGAGGCGACGGCATCCGCCATCTGGAAGTGGAACCTACACGCCGCCGCCGGCCGCCGCGGCGGCCGGCGGCGCGAGCGAGCAATTAGGCTGACTAGGCGACCCTCGTAGCCGCCCGGTTAAATGCGCAGGCTTATCCTTGCGGGTATGGATTTCGCCGCGCAAAGCTACGTCGCGCAGGTGGACCGCATTCTTGCCGCGGCCGTGTCGCTGTTCCCTGCGCAGAGTGACAGCGGCGAGCTGCAGCGCAGCGCGGCGCCATCGGGTGGGGACCTTCCCGAGGGGGACAGCGGCCTGGCGTCGGCAGCCGGCGAGGCTGCAGCTCGCTATCGCAGCAATGACGCCCGCGCGGTGGCGTTGAGTGACGCTCTGCATGGCTCGGTAGCCGAAGCTGTCCGGCACGCCCAGGAGGCGAACGAGTCGGCCAAGGCGATCTCGCACACCGCCGCGACCGGGGCGCGCGCGGTGCTGGCCGAGGGGCCCGACCCGCACAACCTGGTCCTGCTGGTGTCGCAGATGGACGATCGGCTGGCGGCGATGCAGGAGCACATCGAGCAGACCCGACAGCGGTTGCAGGCCTCGGCGCAGAAGATCACCGCGCACGGGGCGGACATGTCCCAGGCCTGATACAGCGGTTCTGAATCCTGTTTTTTGGGGCGTGGTTGTGGCCGGTGGTGTCGGTTTAGTTTGAGCGGGTGGGCGGCTCGGGTGTAGGCGCGTATATCGCGCAGGTTGACCGGGTGTTGGCCGCTGCCCAAGGCGTTTTCCCCGCCGCTGGCGGTCCGGGGTCGGTCCAGAGCCAGGGCCCTGGTGTGCCGGCCGCCCCGCCGGATTCGGCCTTAAGTACCGGGGCGGGCAACGCCGGTGACGGATACAAACGCACCTGGGGCACCGTGACCGGGCTCGACGCCCAAACCAACGGCACCTCGGCTGCCGGGGCCGCCGAAGGCCAGAACGGTCGCACCGGGGCCACCGGTGTGCGCCAGAGCGCGGCCAGCGCCGCGGCCGCGATCGCGCCGGCTACCGGCTCACCGGCCGGGGTGAAGACCCTGGTGACCAGCATGGATGACCGGCTGGCCGCGATGCAGCGTCAACTCGACTCCACCAAGGCACAAAATCAGCTGCTGGCCACCCGAATGCGCCAGATGGCGTTGGCCTACCGCCAGGCCGGCCAGGCGTCCCAGGCGGGCATGTTCCGCGGGATGGGTGGCGCCATGGGGGGCGGTGGCGGAATGCCCTCGATGGGCATGGGCGGCGGTAGCGGCGGCGGATTCCCCGGCATGGGTATGTTCTCCAGACTGCCCGGCATGCTCAACGGCCAAAACTCACGCAACGCCACCGATCAGCTCACTTCTGACCTCTTTGGCCGGGACGGCAACGGCAGTGACCGCGCCAACCGGGCGGTCGCCTTCGCGAAGTCCAAACTGGGTGCGCCGTATGTGTGGGGCGCGACGGGACCTAATGCGTTTGACTGCTCGGGGCTGACTCAGTGGGCCTACGGCAAGGCCGGAGTGAGCCTCCCGCGCACCACGTATGACCTGGTACATACGGGCACGCCCGTGAGCCGCGCGAACATTCGTGCGGGCGATTTGATCTTGTGCAACTGGCAAAATGGGCGGCCCGAGCACGTCGTGATGGCAGTGTCGCCCGACCTGGTCGTGGAGGCTCCTAACCGCCATGAGCGAGTCAAGCTGTCGAGCCTGCCGTCCGGCCACCTGGAGATTCGCCGCGTTGTAGGTTCCCAGTAGGTTTGTCCAAATCCCAAAAGTTTGTCCACTGTGTGTCCAATTTGCGAGCAATTGGACAGCGAAGTGGGACGCCGGCGGCAGTCGCGCAGTGACAAGATGAGTTCTGATGTGATCCGTAGGTGACGCAATTGGTCGTTAGCGACTCACTGATCACGGATTGCACTGGCGGCAACCTGACATAGGTGGCCGTTATCGGCTGCTTGACGCAGGCAGGCGCCCACCAAACCCGGAGGCGGAAGAGCTTACCGCGCACGTACTCCGGATCAGTTGTACGGGTACAGGTTCCGCCATCCCGTATTACGGGTCCATAGTAGAACGCGTTTAGAAAACTGGGGGGCCAGCCACAAGGCGTCGATGTGCTCGGGAACAGGAGGCGCCTCGGGTGGTAGGGCATCGTTGTTGAACATGAGACCGAGCGAGACGCTGTCGTTCAGGCCGGTGTAGTGCACTGGGGCGAACAAGTGGCGTTCATCAGCTTCAGCCCGCTGGAGCTTCTCGAAATGCGGAACGATGTGCGATTGCCGCGCGAATGACTCGTTGAGCGCGTCGGTTAGGCCAGCCAGGTTGGTGTCGACCGCGCCGCCGCCCCCTTTCGGCACCACCATCACATAGGGGTCGGCCGCTCCCGGATGCCCTGTCATCGAGCAGGACGACTCCTGTACGAGCCAGCGGACATCCTCGTCAGCGTCTGGGCCCCAAGCGATTTGAGTTGGATGTTGAACGTCTGCGGATTCGCAGGCCACAATGACCTGTATGTACGCCGTCCGCAACCGAGGTAGGTCTAGCGGTGAGCCGACGTTGATCGTCCACCACCACTTTCCAGGTGTCGGCCATATATGCCCGTCGCGGGCCAGCAGAGCCTCGGTGTGTCTCGCCGGCTGATGCACGAGCTCGGTGACCTCGAACGCCGCGGTCCGGCCGTCCACAAAATACAGCCGTGCGTCGGGCACGCCCTGGAGTCCATCTTTGTCCCACGGTTCGGCCACGAGTTTCTCCTATGTCAAGCTGCTGCCGGTTGGCAAGCTGTTTGGTGGTTTTGGTGGTCGGTGTGGAGGTGGCCAAAGACGACGCGGGTCAGGCGGCGTTTGAGGCAGCGCAGGGCCTCGCGGTTGGAATCACCTTGAGCGAGCCTGTGTCGGTAATAGGTCTGGCCCAGGCCGTCGAGACGGATTTGAGTGACGGCGATCCGGTGCAGGGCGGCGTTGAGTTGGCGGTTACCCGAGCGGGTCATCCGGACGCGTCCTGCGGTGTTGCCCGACCAGACCGGGATCGGTGCCACCCCGGCGTGGCGGGCGAAGGCGGCCTCGCTTTTGAACCGGGTCACCCCAGCGGCCTCCCCGACGAGCTTGGCGGCGGTCAGCTCTCCGCAGCCGGGCATGGCCAGCAGCGTGGGCGCCAGCGCACGGACCCGCTCACCGATGCGCTTAGCCACGGCGTTGATGGCCTCGGTGAGCCGGACGATGTCGGCGAGCTCGTCGCGGGCCAGCTCGGCGACCAACCCTGGCTGGGTGGCCAACCACTGGCCCAAGATGCCTTGGTGTTTGGCCAGATCCATCGATCGGGCCTTGGGGGCGTGAGCGGGGTCCAATTCGTGCACTCGCCACAACAGCCGGTTGATCGTCGCGGTGCGTTGGGCGACAAGGACTTCCCGGCGATCCACCAGAAGCTTGAGCTCTCGGGACCCCTCGTCATGGGAGGCCACCGGCAGGTCAGGTTCGCGCAGAAACGCTCGAGCCACCGCCAGAGCATCGATCGGATCGGACTTGCCCCGGGTACGTGCTGAGGCACGAGTCTGGGCCATCAATTTCGGCGGGACCCGCACTACCTTCTGTCCGGCCGTGAGCAGATCACGCTCCAGCCGCGCCGATAGGTGCCGGCAGTCCTCGATGGCCCACACCACCTCGCTGCCGAACCGTTCCCGGGCCCACATCACCGCCTCAGCATGACCGTGACTGGTGGCCGTCACGGTCTTCTCGGCCAGCTTGCGGCCGACCTCGTCGACGGCGACGAAGGTATGGGTGCGCTTGTGTACATCGGCTCCAACAACAACCATGGTGGTTGCCTCCATTCACTGTGAGGTGACGGTTGGGCCGGTCGGCGGACACATCTCAGTGGGGGCGGGGCCACGCTCCTATCAAGTCACGCCGGCCGGTCCTTCACACCTGATGCCGACAAAACTCATGCATGCCAACCCCAGGGCGGCACCGAGGCTACGAGCCAGACACCAGGTGATCAGGATCCAACCACCGCACCAAGCGGCAACACCACCCTGACACTGACACCGAGGCTACGTTCGGCGAGGTCAAGTCCAGGGGCGTGGTGTACGACGTCGTCGTGTGATTCTTCGATGTGATGGTTCAGGCGGTCAGTGCCGCGGGGGTGGCCTCCTGTTCGGTCGGTGAGCTCTGATCGGCTCGGGATTTGCTG
>NZ_JACBJQ010000098.1 GCF_013404075.1 Mycolicibacterium vinylchloridicum | reverse complement strand
ATTCCTTTGCTCGAGTGACTTTCGCGGGTCTCTCGAAGAATCACGCGATGACCTTCATTCATCCGGCTACGACACGCCGGTACCGCTGATCAGGTCCGACTCGTACACCACTCTGCTGGACGCAACCTGCGCAACCTCGGCTTGACCGATGCGGGCAGGAATGCGCAGCTCCGCGCGATCAATGACTGGTTGGCTCACAACGAGGTATCTCCTCTAATGGAGCGCTCGATCAAACGCTGGCTAGACGGCCTGGTTGGTGGCCACATCGGGGATGGCCGCTACGGCGGCGGACAATCTGACCCCGTCCAGGGGCACACGGCAGGGTCGTAGGTAGCTGTGTGAATTCTCTTCTTATAGAAGCGATCTGACACGGGGTCCGCGAGATCGACCCATCGCGCCACCGTCAGGACGGACACCTTGCTGGCGCCCGCCTGTTTGAGTGCCGCTGCTACCGATTGCGCGTGGCCACCTGATACCCAGGTGTCGTCGATGACCATGACGTGAGCCCCATTAGGCACGTCCGTGCGAATATCGAAGTTCGATGGCGTGACCTCACGGGGACTGGTGATTTTTTCGCGAGATACTGCGGCCACCTCGATCTCGTTGCCGGCTCTGATCTTGCCAGTGAGGATGGTTCGCAGTGGGTGCTCGACGCCGATGGCCTTACTGAGCGATGGCACTGTGGCCCACTTGGTGACGGGGACTCCCACGAGGCGGTCTGCACACTGGCGGTGCTCACGGAGCCCCAGCACCGCCAGTGACGTCACGGTCTGGACATGGGACGGTCGGGTGTAAGCCGCTTTATAGCCGTACATGAGACGGCCGCTTTGCTTGCCGTCAATGCCATAGATCATGGAGCCGATCCGGTCGGCAACGTCGCCGCGAGGAAGGTAGGTCCACTTGCATTTGCTGCAAATCGACTCGTCCTCAACAGGTCTCGCGCACATCTGGCATGTGACGCCGTCGATACGCACGATGTTTCTGAGGTACCCGCCAGCGCTTTCCTTCAGGCTCTCACGGAGCTGCGCCAGTGCAGCCGCATTGGTCACTGGACTGTGAGCAACCTCAGCGCCTCGTCGACCCGCTGCGGCCCGGACAGGATCCGGTCAACGA
This sequence comes from Mycolicibacterium vinylchloridicum, assembly GCF_013404075.1. Taxonomy (GTDB): domain Bacteria; phylum Actinomycetota; class Actinomycetes; order Mycobacteriales; family Mycobacteriaceae; genus Mycobacterium; species Mycobacterium vinylchloridicum. The sequence goes on along the minus strand of NZ_JACBJQ010000098.1, from coordinate 10,678 downwards.
TGGGCCCAATCTCGCGTACATGCGAGATCACGGAAACCCCCGGACGCTCAGTCATATCGCGGGCCCACTGATTGCGCTCCACGACCAGGCTGGTGAGGATGACTGGGCGTCCATGCTCGACGGCCATGCGCGCCTGGGCGCGGGCGCCGCTCTGCTCGCCAGCCTCGACCACGATCGTCGCCAGCCCGTAGCCCGACATGAGTGCGTTGCGCATCAGGAACTGGTGCTTCTGAGGCGGGGCATCGGGCCAGAACTGCGACAGCACTAGACCGGTGTCGACGATCTTCGCCTGGAGCGCGCGATTCGCGGCCGGGTAACTCTTCATCACGCCGGTCGCGATGAAGGCCACGGTGCGGCCCGACGCCGCGATCGCGGCGGTGTGCGCTGCGGCGTCAATACCAGCCGCGAGCCCGGAGATCACAGTGAGACGCTGCTCTGCAAGGTAGGTGGCAATCCCGCGAGCCATGTCGATGCCGGCCGGCGACGCTTCCCGTGACCCAACGACAGACAGACCGAGGTCTTCGGCTTCTAGCCGCCCCTGGGCGAACAGGAATGGCGGCGTCTCCCAGATATCCAGCAGCCGCTGGGGGAATTCCTTGTCCACGGCGCTGAGAAAGGTCAGCCCCGCGCGCTCCCAGGCCTCCAAGTCGGCGCGGGCGACCGCCAGCGCCTCATCTGCGTTCGCCGAGGGCAGCAATTGCAGGGGGTTGAAGTAGTCCCACGCAGCGGTGGCGCTGCCGTACTTGAGTACTTCGTCGGTCAGCCTGCGCCAATTCAACCCCTCCGGACGGGTGCGGAGCAGGGCGACGAGGGCGGCGTGTTCTTCGTTCATGGTCCGATCCCCGTCATGTCGTGCACATTACCCAGAGTCGCTGGGTGTCATTCATTGTCGTACATGCGCGATTGTGCCCTTAGGGTAGGACAGCAAAGCGCGCATGGCACGCTGACCAGCGAAATTAGCAGCGGCGTGTTGCGGTGATTGTGGTCAGATGCGTCGCCCCGTATGGGGTGGGCGGTGCCAGGCGGCGGTCATCCCACCGGACAGCGCCGCAGGACAATTTGGCGTCAAGGACACCTTGACGCCAAAAGGCGCAGGTCCGGCGGGCCGGGGCGCAGGTGCTCGCTCTGCCCGGTTTCCGGTGGGCGGGCGTCGTGGCGGGTCCTTGCCGTCTGTGGGTCGACAGTTTGACGCCCCGGCCGTGCTTTCCCCTTTGCGACGGAGTTAGGCCGCCGCGGCGATGCTGAACGTGCCGTCAGTGAGAGCGGCACCGCTTCCCGTGAGCGCTCCGCCGCCGGGGGCGGTGATGGCGTAGGGACCGCCATTTGGTCCCGCCACCGTCCAGTCGGCGGCGGTGTAGCCATCGTCGAGCGCTCCCAAGGCGTTCTTGACCGTGGTGCCGGACGCTGCGTTGTAGGCGATTGCGGTGGTCGTCTTGCCACGCCAGGTCAGCGTGAAGGTGCCGGCGCTCGGCGCGCCGAGCGTGACGACCCAACCGACGTCGCCGTCGATATAGAACACGCCGATCCGGTCGGGCCGAACCATGGTGTGGCCGGTGCGCATCGTCGCGCGAACACCGATGGAGTCCGACTTGAAATACGACTCGGCGGAAGTCGCAATCGTTAGATCACTGACAGCGCTGACAATGGCGGTGGGATCGATGAGCATGCCAGTCCGCCTGGGCATCTCAGGATTGAGTAGGACGGGCAACGACAGCAATCGGGGGTCAGCGTCGTCGGTGCCCGCACCGAGCAGGGTGCTGTTGAAGGCGGTGCCCGTCTTCAACTTGCGCAACCCTGCCCATGTGTCGGGGGCCAAGATCCACCGTTGCGGATTACCACGGTTGGCCCGAACGGTTGCCTCGAGGTCGACGAGCTTGTCCAGGTCGTCGGTAACACTCCCCTGGCTGATGATCCCGGCAGCATTCGCCAGACCCGTGGACGGTGCCACGGCGGGCGAAACTGGAGCGCCCTGGGCGAGCAGAGCGTTATCCGCCTTGGTGATCATGGCCCGTGCAACAGACTGGCTGAGGTGCTCGGGCGTACCGGCCTGCTTGTATTGCTCACGAGTGATGCGGAGCAACTGTGCGAATTTCTTGGTGTAGACCAAGGCTTCGGCGAGCTCCGGCTCGCTCTCGTCGATATCGGCGCCCTCGTCGACGAAGTTTGCGTCGGCATCGAGCGCGTAGGCGACGCGGAGCGAGGGGGCATCACCTTCGATGTGCCCCGCGACGGTGGTCGCTTGGAAGATCAGCGCCTCCGCCAGGACAGTCTCCGGAGCGAATGTGAATTGGTCGGGGCGCCATGCGACGGCGCTGCTGCTGGTTGAGTGGGTAAATGACATGCGAAATCCTTAGTGTGCGAAGGGAATTACCGGTTTCTTGGGCGTCGCATCAAGCGGAACGCCTTGGGTGCACACCGGGTGCGTGTCGAATCGGAAAGGTGCGTTGGCTCCCGGCCTGTCCGCACCCCTTCCGCGCGACAATGAGTTTAGCTGCGGAACGCATCAGCGAGCGATGACGCTCCGGGCGCGGCGTGTCCGGAGGCCCCCTGCCCGCGGTTTGGCCTGAAACCCTGCGGAATGCCGAAGCGTTTGGCCGTGGCGTCGACAAATTGGTCAACCTTGGCCAAGTCCAAGTGTCCGGAGTCGTCTAGAAGCTGGCCGACGTCGACGCCGGCGGCATCGAGAAGCTCGCGGGCAACCTGCGGGCCACCATCCCGGTTGCTTGCACGCCAGTCGACGACGGCGCGGCGTTGGGCGTCGAGCTCCGTACGGAGCTGGTCTCGCTCTGCTTCGGTCTCGCGAAGGCGTGTCCGGTATCTGGCTGCTTGTTGCCGAACGCGGGAGATATCCCCATGATCTTGGTCGTCGATCTCATCGTCCAGGCCGTCATCGACCTCTGGTTCGTCGACCTCAACCGCGGCGTCATCGACCGCATCTGGTCGCTCCTCGCTGACCGGAGCAGGTTGTTGTTGTGCGGCCGATGTCGACTGCTCGGATTCGGCGGGATTCTCGTCCGAAAATGCTCCAATTATGTTGATAGACAACTTATTTCATCCTTCCATGTCGGGTTGAGCGTCGTAGATCTGTGCGAGAAGGGCTGAGGTCTGCTCGATGTCGAGATCCAGCAGAGTGTGAAGTTTGCGGTGAAGGTCGACGAGCTGGTTGGCGTCGAGGTGGATCCGGATCGGACCAAGTGGGACCGGCAGCTGCACGTAGAGCCCGATATCGAGCTTGCCGGCCCCGTCAGGTCCAAGCAGAATCTTCAAATCAGTGGCTGGCACCCGGATGGTGTCGTCGGGCAGAACAGCATCCGGAACAGCGCGGCCGCCGATGTCGTCGCTCATGCTTCGACCGCACCGTGTAGTTCGGCGTCCAGTGCGATGATCTGCTCGGCCTTGAGGCCATCGAGCGCATTGATTCGAGCGCGCAGCTCCTGGTACTGGCTGCCCGTCAGTCGTACGCACACCGGCCCTACGGGGACCTGCAGTTCGAGGTACAGGCTGATGACGGTCTCGCCGTAGCTCTCGCCTGCGTCGAGCACGAGCGCGAAACGGTCGGTGGCGGTGCAGATCGTGCGTTCAGGCAGCCATGGGGCCGGCAGAACGTGCCCGCAGGGGTGGACTTCATGGGTCATTTCTGGTGGATTTCCCTTCTTTTGCGACGTCAGAGGCATGATTTTTGCGCCCTGAATGCGATTCTGCGGAACGGCTTTTCGGTGGCCGCCGACTTCACCTTCGGTGGATGTTGGTAGTGCTCGGTAAAAAAACAGGCTGGAATCTCGCACGCTGTTGCGAAGGTGCTAAGGCCTATCGGGCGTCGACCGCACGCAAGGGGTAACCCCCACCCCCCACTGAACGCAGCTCTGCACGCTCGCTGTTCAACGTCATGCGCCACGGTGCTGCACTCCGTCATCTCGTGCGCCTGTGACGCCGCTGGGCGGGTAAATCAGCGCGTCTAACCGGAAGTTCGAGTGACCGGGGCAGTCGACCCAATCCGTGTCGTCGTCATTCCAGAGCCGGGCCGCAGGGTCACAACCCAACTTGCAGTTATCGATCGCCACGCGGATCGCGGCTTTCCGATCCTGGTCTTCACGCTTAGCGGCGGCGCGTGCATCCTGGCACCGCGGGCAGGCCCTGTAGCCCTCGACGTTCACATGCTCGGGGCAGCGCGGCCCGAAGGGTCCGCGCACCCCAACGGCTTTGCCATTCGCTGATTCCCGGATGAGGGGGTGAGTCGAGTCGGATGTGATTGCGACAAGTGACGTACCCGGCGGACGCAACCCCCTCTCTTTGTTGGTAAAGGATTTGGTAAAGGATTTGGTTGGCGCGTCAGAGCTGTGACGCGCTTTCGTCGTCACCACTGACGCGCTTTCGTCGTCACCGCTGACGCGCTTTCCTGTCGAATGCGCATCACTGCTGACGCGCAGTCCCGGTGCAATGTGGGTCACCGCTGACGCGCATTCTGGTTGGGGTAGTAGCCGATAGACCGGCCTCTGCCCCCGATATCCGTTCGCTGTGCGCTCAATGAGTCCGAGCTTCAGCCCAGCAGCGAGCGCCCTGTCGACGGTGCTCGGGCTGGCGCCAGACATGTGGGCCAGCGTGTCCCGTCCTGGCCATGCGTTAGTGCCGTCTTGGTAGTCGGCACACTCGTGAAGGGCGAGGAGGACCAGGCGGTGGTGCGCCGGCATCACGGCTTTCAACACCGACAGGCGCCACGCTCGCCGTTCGGCCGGCGTCACGTCTCACCGTCGTTGTCAGGCGGCATGGACGGCTTGTAACCGTCATCGGTGTGTTCAATGAGTCCGAGTTCTAGGCCTTCACGGAGGGCTTCGCGCACGGTGCGGGTGCTGACATTGCAGGCTTTGGCGAGCAACCGTTGGAATTCACGGTCGCGCTCACGGGCGCGACGACGCGCGTTTGACATCTGTGGTGCTCCGGTCATGTGGTGTGCGTGGGCAATTCGGCCCGGACGTGCACACCTGGAGCAACGGATCACTGATCCACCGGAGTGGTCACAAGAATAGCGCATGGGGATCGGGGGCCCTCGCCGTTGGCCGAAGCGGCGCGCCTACCCATTTTGTCGATGCACAGCACGGCTACGACGGGCCTGGGCAGATTTGAGTGCTAAGGCCTGAAAGTGAGCCTTTCGGGCATACCCTGCGCGGCGTGCACGTTCAGCTGGAGGCAGCGTGCCGGCGGGATCAACCTCCCGCTCGAACTTCTCCAGCATCGCGCGGCGTCCGGGTGCAGTTCGAGCGCTGCGGTCGGCCGTATTGGCCCATGACTTGTTGGCGCCAATACGACCGATCAGAGACCTTTGTGATTCGGACATGCGTGGTCAAGCTCCGTTTCGGAGTTTGACTCGTCGCCCCGCTTAAGATCACGAGTCTTCCAGGCACGCCTGGGGCACTGAACGTGACTATAACGCTCACCACACCCGCCGGGATCACAGTCCCAATCGTCAGCGTGTCGGGAGCGGTCGGGCGTAGGATCCCTGCGATTCAAGGTCCTCGATGATCGGGGCAGCAGGCACCGAGTACTTTCCTCCGCACTTTGTGCACGAGACCGGGATGTCGTTCATCATCGCTGCGAGGTAGGAGAATTGCCAGCCTTTGGTCCGGGGGGTGTCTACGCGCGCTGACATCGGACCGTGAACTCCCGATAGGGGTTGTAAACCTGAGCAAGTCGCATCGATTTTGTCGATTCCCTTGTGCCTCAGCGCTGGGTACGGGAGCCGAGCGTTGGGCAGCTGCGCGGCCGTGTACGCACGTGCGATTAGCTCTCCACACTGAGGGCAGTTGTATACGAGTCGCGGCTTGGTACGAATCTCGTTATCCATCAACCATTTTCCCCACTGACGCGGCGTCTCACACCCGGTCTCCTCGTCTGAGACGCCGAGCCGCCTCTCTTGCACGGTGATCCGCGGCCGAGGCTCCATAGCGTTCCAGCATCGTGTCCGAGCGCCACCCCATCAGCCGCTTGAGATCCCGCTCCTGGCCACCGGCCAACAGAAAGTCGTGAGCGTTGGTGTGCCGGAACCGGTGTGGGTGAATCTTGGCCGGGTCGAGGCCGGCCATCGCGGCGCGCACCTTCAGGCGCTCACGAACACCATCGGGTGTGAAGCGTCCCCGCTCGCCGAGGAACAGCGCTGGGCTCGTCGCGTGGCGCTGTTTCGCCCGCTCTCGCATGTAGCGGTCAAGGGCCTGGCCGGTCTTCGCTCCGAAGTAGGCGTTGCGCACGCGGGAGCCCTTGCCGGTGACGCGCACGGTTTCGCCGTCGAGGTCGATGTCATCCAGGTCGATGCCGGTCACCTCAGAAACTCGCAAACCGCAGTCGATCAGCAGCCGGATCACCGCTTCGTCGCGGCGCTCGCGAAAGCCCTTGCCCTTGCACGCGCCGATGAGCGCAGCCAAGTCATCGTCGGTGAGCACCGGCACTGGCGGTGGTTCAGGCTTGTCGATAACGATGCCGGCCAGCGGGTCGGCAGTCAGGATGTCCTCGGCCAGAAGCCAATTGACGAATCGACGCAGCCCGCGCCATCGCGTCTGGATCGTGCCGGCGGTTTGCCCGCGGCTGCGGAGGTAGTCAAGCCAGTGCAGCACATTGTCGCGGGTGACCTGATCGACGTCGGCGGTCAGGCCGCGCAAATCAAGCCATTGGCTGAAGTAGGTGATGCTTTGGCCGTAGAGGACCAGGGTGCGATCGGCCTTGCCTTCGACGCGCAGGGAGCGGTTGAAACTCGCGCGCAGGCTTTCGAGTGTTTCGGCCACGAATCGACATTATCGGGCGAGCGAGCGTTATGCTAGTCAGCGCACCACCTCACTCAGACTTGTTTTTCCTGGTGAAGTCGGTATTTCGAGAGGGTTGGACCCGCTTGGGTTCGCCCGGCATCTTCGGATAGTTCGGCGGGTAGGGCAGGTCACCGAGACCGCGCTCCTCGTCGGCGGCCACCATCTCCAGCAGTGAATCGATCGACTGCGCAACCGAATCCAGACCGGACATCGGGTCGCCGCGCTTCTCGAGGAGGGCCGGAACCGTCGCCATGGTGAAGTCGTCGGGATCGGCGTCGCCCAGTTCCTCCCATGTCAGCGGAGTCGACACAGTGGCGATCGGGGTCGCCCGCACTGAGTACGCACTGGCGAACGTCCGGTCGCGGGCGTTCTGGTTGTAGTCGATGAACACCCGCTGCCCACGTTCCTCTTTCCACCAGGAGGTGGTCACCAGATCTGGTGCACGGCGCTCTAATTCGCGCGCCAGCGCAATCCCGGCCCGGCGCACCGCGATGAAATCCCAATCCGGCCGGATGCGCAGGAACACATGCACCCCACGGCCGCCGGAGGTCTTCGGGTAGCCGACCAGTCCGAGTTCGTCGAGTACGGGCTTGAGAATGTCGACGGCAATCGTGCGGGCCTGCGCGAAACCCGTTCCCGGCTGCGGATCGAGGTCCACTCGCAACTCGTCGGGGTGTTCGGTGTCCGGGCAGCGAACCTGCCACGGGTGCAACGTGATCGTACCCATCTGCGCGGCCCATACGATCGCCGACGGGTGCGTCACCTTCAATGCGTCGGCGGTGCGCCCGGACGGGAACGTGACCCGGCAGGTCTCGAGATATTCGGGACGCTTCTCGGGGACGCGCTTCTGGTAGATCTCCTCGCCCTCGATGCCGTCCGGAAAACGCTGCAGATGCGTCGGCCGGTCCCGCAACGCGGTGAGCAGCTGCCCGCCGACCGCCACCGTCCGGTAGTACTCGACCACCTTGCCCTTGGTGCCGTTCGACCCGAGCTTGGGGAAGTACACCTTGTCCGGATTGGTGAACCGGACGGCGACACCCTCGACGTCGATCTCTTCGGCCTTGGCCACGCTTTTCAAGCTACCGCGCACGCGAGGAGAATGAACCGATGCAGCTGCCCGTCAATCCCCCGGTGTCGCCGATGCTTGCCAAGTCGGTGTCCGTCATGCCGCCCGATGCGTCCTACGAGCCGAAATGGGATGGCTTTCGATCGGTGTGCTTTCGCGACCGTGACGAGGTCGAGCTTGGTAGCCGCAACGAGAAACCGCTGACCAGATACTTCCCCGAACTGGTCAGTGCCGCGCTGGCCGAACTGCCGCCGCGATGCGTGATCGACGGCGAGATCGTCATCGCCACCGACGCCGGCCTGGACTTCGATGCTCTGCAGCAACGCATCCATCCCGCCGATTCCCGGGTACGGATGCTCGCCGATAAGACCCCGGCAGCATTCGTCGCGTTCGATCTGCTCGCGCTCGGCGAGGACGACTACACCGGCCGACCGTTCAGCGAGCGGCGCGCCGCCCTGGTCGAGGCTCTGGCCGGCACTGGGCAAGCGTTTCACGTCACACCGGCCACCACCGATCAGGACACCGCGCAGCGCTGGTTCTCCGAGTTCGAGGGCGCCGGACTCGACGGGGTGATCGCCAAACCGCTGACGATCACCTACCAGCCCGACAAGCGGGTGATGTTCAAGGTCAAACACGAGCGGACCGCGGACTGCGTGGTCGCCGGCTACCGGGTGCACAAATCGGGCGAAGACGCGATCGGCTCGCTCCTACTCGGGCTCTATAAGGACGACGGCATGCTGGCCTCGGTCGGTGTGATCGGCGCGTTCCCGATGGCCGAGCGGCGCCGGCTGTTCACCGAATTACAGTCTCTGGTAACCGAATTTGACGACCATCCATGGAACTGGGCCGCCCACGAGGCGGGCGAACGCACGCCTGCAAAGAATGCCGGGTCCCGCTGGAATGCCGGTAAGGACCTGACGTTCGTACCGCTTCGGCCCGAGCGCGTGGTCGAGGTGCGCTACGACCACATGGAGGGCGAGCGATTCCGGCACACCGCGCAGTTCAACCGCTGGCGGCCCGACCGCGATCCGCGCTCCTGCACCTACGAACAGCTCGAACGTCCGCTGACGTTCAGCCTCGGCGAGATCATCCCCGGGCTGAAGGCCCGCTAGTCGAGCGAGCCCGGCGGCCGCGAGACACACTGCGCCGAGTAGAGCTCCACACCCAGCTTGTCCATCAGCTCGAGCTGCGTCTCGAGGTAGTCGATGTGGTGTTCTTCGTCGGCCACGATGTCCTCGAACAGGTTGGCCGTGGTGGAGTCCTGCTTCTCACGGCACAGCACGATGGCCGGCTTCAGCCGGTTCACCACCTCGTACTCGAGTGCCAGGTCGCTCTCGAACTGTTCACGGATGGTCTGGCCGATGTTCAGCGTGCCGATCCGCTGGTAGTTGGGCAGGCCGTCGAGGATCAGGATCCGGTCGGTGACGCGCTCGGCGTGACGCATCTCGTCGAAGGACTCATCCCGGGTGTGCTTCGCCAGCTCCGTGAACCCCCAGTTGTCCTGCATCTTCGAGTGCAGGAAGTACTGGTTGATCGCAGTCAGTTCGCTCGTCAGTTGTTGATTGAGGAGAGTGAGAATCTCGCTGTCGCCTTGCATGACTTTCTCCTGTCAAATTACCGGGCCGCAATCAAAACCGTATTCGACGAATCTAATACAGAAGCGTCATCGGCGCGCCGCTGATAGTGGTCAAAACGGGTTGTCGTGCTTGAACATTGGCACATCCACGCACTCGTCGGCAAATAAGACAAGGCTTGGCTGACTTGGATTCGATTCGGTTAGTCTTGCCTTAGTCGGCGGCAGAAATATGCGGTCGGCTGAAGGTAAATTTCGGCTTTCGAATTACGCCCGCGGTGGGTAATCGAATTCCGCTGCCCGCGACCCCGGGCGGACCCCGTAGGCCTCGGCGATCTAGTTAGCTTAGGTTAAGCTAACTATCCGTACGGCCGCTAGCGGAGGACACCGAACATGGGACGAGGCATCGGAGGCGCGATGCTGCGCGGCTTCGGGGGCCGCGATCACATCGCGACCGTCGAGCAGATCTCCCACATCGCACCCCACTGCGTTCGCATCACCATGTCGTCACCGACCGTCTTCTCCGACGTCAGCGTCGGGCCGACCGCGTGGCTGCGGTTCTGGTTCCCCGATCCGGCCGGCGGGAAGACCGAGTTCCAACGGGCCTACACCCTGGTGTGGGCCGATCCCGACGCCGGTCGATTCGCTATCGACGTCGTGCTGCACGAGCCGGCCGGCCCGGCCTGCGCCTGGGCAGCGGCAGCCGAGCCGGGCATGACGATCCCGGCAGTATCGCTGGGGTCGACCCGGTTCGAAATCCCCGAGGAACTGCCCGCGGGCTACCTGCTCGTGGGCGACTCGGCGTCGATCCCGGCGATCAACTCCATCGTGGCCGCGCTGCCGCCCGACGTGGACGTCGAGGTCTACCTCGAACGCCATTGCGACTCCGACGAACTCATCCCGCTGACCGAGCACCCGCGCGGGCGCGTGCACTGGGTGACTCGTACCGATGACACCTCGCTGGCCGCGGCCATCGAGGACCGGGACTGGTCGAACTGGTCTGCGTGGGCCGGTCCCGAGGCCGGCGCGCTCAAGCATCTGCGCAAGCGGCTGAAGGACACCTTCGGCTTTCCCAAAGCCGAGCTGAAGGCCCAGGCGTATTGGCGGTCTCTTATCCACCTCGGCCGCTGCCGACGACACCCCCTGGGTCGCTCGTGGTGGTCGCCGTCACGTGGATAAAAACACCCACTCTCCATGTGGCGTGGCGCTGTCCCACCTACGAGGCGTACGCCCTGCCCCAACGCTGAC
>NZ_JACBJQ010000097.1 GCF_013404075.1 Mycolicibacterium vinylchloridicum | reverse complement strand
ATTCCTTTGCTCGAGTGACTTTCGCGGGTCTCTCGAAGAATCACGCGATGACCTTCATTCATCCGGCTACGACACGCCGGTACCGCTGATCAGGTCCGACTCGTACACCACTCTGCTGGACGCAACCTCCAGATGAGGATTCAGATGGCAGGACCGAACGACGACCCAGACCCGGATAAGTGGCAGGACTGGGGTGAAGACGAGGACCTCAGAATCGGGCAGCAAGGCGACGACACGGAGAATCGCTGATTAGGTTGAACGCTCCGCAGACGCCGCAGCCCGCTGGAGATATCTACGCCACCATGGTCAGCAAACTCCTTGAGGCCGAGTTCGACCGACGTGCCGCCTTGGAGGCGCGCGGCGCAACGGTGATTGCAACTACTAGTGCAATGCTGACGATAATCTTCGGGTTGTCCGTTGTAGTCACGGGTAAGGACCACGTTTTCGCGAGCCCGACTGCCGTATGTCTCCTAATCGGTGCGCTCGCAGCTTTCACGATCTCAGCGGCACTCGCAATCATCGTTCAGACATACGGATTCAAGTACAAGTCGACGAGCATCAAGACTCTGCGTAGCCTCACTGGGGCCAACTGGAGCCGCAGTTCCGACGACGTACAGAAGATGTGGATCAGTCGTCAGGTGAACACTATCGTCAGTCTCCGGAGAGGCAACAATATCCGAGCTGAGATCGTGCGATGGAGCCTCGTCGCATTTATCGCAGCGATGCTCCTACTGGTCTCATCCATAAGTACGGAGCTTCTCAATTGTGGTGCGCGCCAAGGAGTGGGTGCCCCTTACGGCCCCTCGCCGCACGCCGAATGGCATGGCGTCTGCTTACCGGCATGAAACTTGAACGCAGGGAACGTGTGCCGCTACCGGCGCCGCCACAACACTCGGTCGGACGCAACGAGGTCGATCGGCCATCCCAAGGTCCTTAGCGTGGCAAAATCCGTATACCAAGGAGCCGCGCATGCACGCTGCTCATGATCGGACGATCCGCCTGCGGGACGGACGCACGCTCGGATACGCGGAATACGGCGCACCAGATGGCCTGCCCGTCGTCTACGCCCACGGCGGGCTTTCGTGCCGCCTCGACATCGCGGCCGGCGCATCGACCGCACAGCAGACCGGCATTCGACTGATTTCCGTCGACCGTCCGGGGATCGGGCTGTCCGACCCGAAACCCGGCCGCAGCGTCGCGGACTGGTCCGACGACATCACCGAGTTGCGGGACCAACTCGGCTTCGACGCGTTCGGCGCGATGGGATGGTCGATGGGTGGCCAGTACGCGCTCGCACTCGGCCACGGGTTGCGGTCCTCGGTGACGCGAGTGGCCGTCATCGCCGGGGGGCTGCCGCTGACCGAGCCGGGACACTTCGCTCAGATGCCGCCGGTGGACCGGACTTTCATCCGGCTGTCACGGCGGGCGCCGTGGCTGGCCCAGCAATGTCTGGGATTCATGGGTATCACCGCCCGCTTGACGCCCCGACTGTTCACCCGGCTGGCCGCCGGTGATCTTCCCCCGGCCGACGGCGCGGTCGTTCGCACCGAACGGTCCCCCACGTTCGCGCAAACATCCGCCGAAGCATTGCAGCACCCCGAGGGCCATATCGAGGACTACCTCGCCGCGATGCAGCCGTGGGGTTTCACGCCCGAGGAAATCACTGTGCCAGTGGATATTTGGGGAGGAGCAGACGATCACTTCCTCGACCCGAGCTGGCCCACCGAGCTGGCCCGCCGGATCCCGGACGCCACGCTGACCACCCGTCCCGGCGGCCACTTCATGGCACACCTGCACTGGCGGGAGATCTTCGACGCGTTGACTCGATGAGGTTGACTAGAGCCATGAAGCAATTCACCGACGACGAGATGAAAGAACTGCTACCGCGCGCCAAGGCGTACAGCGTTGTGATCCTGAGGACTGGCCCGAACTACCACACTCCTGCAGCCGCACAGATCATTTGGGAACACGGGCGCCGCAATTTCGGTCTGCGTGACGACGGAGTCCTGTCGGTGGTGCTGCCGGTGACCGACGAGTCCGACGTATGCGGCATCGGGGTGTTCAACTGCTCCGTCGACGAGGCCGTGGCGATCATGGATGACGACCCGGGAGTCGCCGCCGGCGTGTTCGCCTATGACGTGCATCCGTGTCGGGGGTTTCCTGGCGATCGACTGCCATGATCCACGTGAAGATCTGTGGCATCCGGCGCATCGAGGATGCGCTGGCGGCTGCCGAATACGGCGCCGATGCCGTGGGCTTCCTCGTCGGCCAGAAACACGCGTCGCCCGATTTCGTTGACCCCGACGACGCCGCGGCAATGGTCGCCGCCTTGCCACCGCACATCGACTCGGTGCTGGTGACGCACCTGGCCGAGCCCGATGAGATCGTGCGGCTTGCGAACACAACCGGCGTCAGTGCGATCCAACTGCACGGCGACACCTCGCCGGATCAGGCAACAGAGATCAAGCAGCGCGTAGCACAACTCAAGACCTACCAGGCAATTCACGTCGTCGACGCCCAATCAATCGACACCGCAAGGCAATACACCACAGTCGACGCGCTCGTGCTCGACACCCTCGACGCCACCACCGACCAGGTCGGCGGCACCGGCCGAACCCACGACTGGGCGATCAGCCGGCAGATCGTCGAGCAACTGCCGATCCCGGTGATCCTCGCCGGCGGCCTGACCCCGGACAACGTCGCCGCCGCGATCAGGCAAGTACGTCCCTACGGTGTCGACGTGAACTCAGGAACCAAAGGGCCTGACGGCTACAAGGACCACACCGAGCTGAAACGCTTCATCGACAACGCCAAGAGCTAGGCCGTCTGGCTCACGTCACCGCCGCGCTGCGGCCGCTGCCGACCGAGTGCACCAGCGCCTTGGTGCCGAAAGCCGTTGCCGCCGGCGCGTTTGGCGCGATACATCGCCCAGTCTGCCGTCTCGACGAGCCGGTCGACGAACGGCTTGTGGTCGAAATCCGCGTGCCGCAAGCGCACCGCGGTGGTCCCGACGCTGGCCGTGACTCCCGCCGGCGACGAAGCGATGGCCGTACAGAGCCGCTGCGCCAGCTCGCTGCCGTCGGGGCTTGCCGAGATGGCGGCAACCAGGAATTCCTCTCCCCCGCTGCGCGCGACGACCGCCTTGTCGCCAGCGGCCTCGGCGATCGCCTCGGCGACATGCACCAGCGCCTCGTCGCCCGCCGCATGCCCGTAGCGGTCGTTGACCGATTTGAACTTGTCCAGATCGATCAGCGCCAGCACCAGATAGGCGTCCGGACCGCAGCCCGTCTCGATCAGGCGGGACGTCTGGAGGTGGAAGGTCCTCCTGTTCAGCAGCCCGGTCAGCGGGTCCTGTTCGGCGCGAAGCAGATCCGTCCCCAGCGCACGGACCATGATCTGAATCGCCAGCGGTAGCGCGATATTGACCTGGATGATGAGCCACCAGTCCACGACGGCCAGGACGGGATGCCCGGCCGCCGCCATCCTGACCGCACCGATCGAGGCCACCACGGCCGCCACCGCGAAGTTGTAGAGGACGAGCCCCGTGCTGTGAAAGAACGCGACGTAGGCCCCGATGGTGGCGAACGCGATGCAGCCGACCACCGCCGGCAGGGGCTGCGGAAACGCCAGGCAAGCCAGTGCGATCGAGACGTTCGTGATCAGCGCAAAAGCCACCGACTGGCCCTGGGTCGGCCAGCGCAGGCTCCACAGCACGGATCCGGCGACCCCGCCCGCGACCGCCAGCCAGGTCATCACGATGGGCACGGTGCCAACCGGCCCATCGCTCGAGGCGAGCAACCCCAGCAAGCACACCACCAGTGAGGCGGCGATGAACGCCATCAGGGCGCGCGTGGCCCCACGCATGCCCCGCTCGGCGAGGTAGCCACTCAACCACTCGTAATGGGTCGACTGCTGCCACCAACGCCTGAGTGCATCCCTCACCATCGAGCGACCCCCACCAGACCCGGAAATTACGCCAACGATACCGGCGCCGTGGACTACCCTCCCCGAGTCTCGATGACTCTGGTGGCGATATCGGTCAGTCGGGTGTTGGTGGTCTGAGACAGCTCACGCAGCATCTCGAACGCGCGCATCGCGTCGACATTGAACCGCTCCATGATCACCCCTTTGGCCTGGCCGATGGTGTCGCGGCTGGTCAACGCCGATTCCAGCTGCTCGCCGTGGCGGCTGGCGATGATCGCCGACGCGGCGTGGGCCGCGAGCACCGATCCGATCGCCTCGGATTGCATGTCGAAGGCGTGCGGCTCGCGGCCGAACAGGTTCAGCGCACCCGCCGTCGACGCGCTGGTGTACAGCTTGAACGACAGTCCGCTGCGCACCCCGAGCTCGGCGACCGCCTGGCTGTACTTGGGCCAGCGTCGCTCGGTGGTGAAGTCGTCGGTGCGCACGATCAGTTCGTTGAGGGCGGCCTCGATGCACGGCCCCTCTCCGCATTGTTCTTGGAGTGCGTCGAGCTCGTAGATCAAATCGGATGTGCCGAACAACGACTCGAACTTGCCGCCCTTGCCGATCAAGAGCACACCGCAGGTGTCGGTGCCCGGAATCATCGCTGTCGCCGCCGCGGTGACGTCGGTGAGTACCTCGTCGACGTCGCGGGGCGGCGCGGTGGCACGGGCCAGCTCGGCCATCCGCTGCGCCAGGTCGTGGTTGGGCGTGGACATTCAGCAGGTGTTCCCGCCCTTCTGGGGAAACTAACGCGGGTGTGCGTCGATGGGACGTTTGGGAATTGCGGCCGGGGCAATGCTCCGCTGCAAGCGGGCGTGGCGGTCGACCTCCACGCTCGCTGAGGTCCTGTCGGTTCAGACCGAGAGCCGGCGGGGCCGCCCCCTTTGGCCTCCGCGTACCGCATTCCGGCCCGGCACTCTCTTAGCTGTAGTAATTTCGGCGCAATGGCAGGCAACGTCTGGATTCTCGGTGGCTACCAGAGCGACTTCGGCCGCAACCTCACCAGGGAAGGCCGCGATTTCGCCTCGCTGACCAGCGAGGTCGTCGACCTCACCTTGGCCGAATCGATGATTGACGCCGCCGATATCGACGTCGTGCACGTGGCCAACGCGTTCGGGGAGATGTTCGCCGCCCAAGGCCACCTCGGTGCGATGCCCGCCACCGTGCACGGCGGACTGTGGGACACCCCGGCGACCCGTCACGAGGCGGCGTGCGCCTCGGGCAGTGTGGCAGCACTCGCGGCGATGGCCGACCTACGGGCAGGCAACTACCGCACCGCCCTGGTGGTCGGCGTCGAGCTGGAGAAGACGGTGCCCGGCGACATCGCCGCGGCCCACCTCGGCGCCGCCGCCTGGACCGGCCACGAGGGCGCCGATGCCAAGTACGTATGGCCGTCGATGTTCAGCGAGGTCGCCGACGAGTACGACCGCCGGTTCGGCGTCGACGACGCCCACCTCCATGCGATCGCCGCACTGAACTTTGCCAACGCCCGGCGTAACCCCAATGCCCAAACCAGGGACTGGGAGATTCCCGATCTGGTGGCGTACGGCAGCGACGACGCCGTCAACCCGCCGACCGAGGGCCGGATCCGCCGCTACGACTGCAGCCAGATGACCGACGGCGGCGCCGGCGTGGTCCTGGTCAACGACGACTTCCTGGGTGAGCACCCAGGCCTGCGCCCGATCGGGCTGATCGAGGGCTGGGGCCACCGCACGGTGGGGTTGGGACTGCGGCAGAAGCTCGACCGCGATGCCGGCAACCCGTATGTGGTGCCGCACGTCCGCGCCGCGGTGCACGACGCGTTCGGCCGGGCCGGCATCGGGATCGACGACGTAGACGGCTTCGAAGTGCACGACTGCTTCACCCCGAGCGAATACCTCGCCATCGACCACATCGGCCTGACCGGCCCCGGTGAATCCTGGAAGGCGATCGAGAACGGCGAGATCGAGATCGGCGGGCGGCTGCCGATCAACCCCAGTGGCGGCCTGATCGGTGGCGGCCACCCGGTGGGCGCCTCGGGGATCCGGATGATGCTCGATGCCGCCAAACAGGTCAGCGACCTCGCAGGCGACTACCAGGTTGAGGGTGCCCGGCGCTTCGGCACCCTGAATTTCGGCGGTAGTACCGCCACCACAGTCAGTTTCATGATCAGATCGGCAGACGATGCACACTGAGATCGTCGGCAAATTCCTGTCCACCCTTCCCGAGGATGACGACCACCCGTACCGCACGGGTCCTTGGCGACCGCAGAACACGGAGTGGCGCGCCGACGATCTGACCGTCGTCGACGGTGAGATCCCCACCGATCTCGATGGCGTCTATCTGCGCAATACCGAGAACCCGCTGCATCCGGCGCTGAAGGCCTACCACCCGTTCGACGGCGACGGCATGCTGCACATCGTCGGCTTCCGCGACGGAAAGGCGTTCTACCGCAATCGCTTTGTCCGGACCGACGGCTTCGAGGCCGAGAACGCCGCCGCCGGCCCGCTCTGGCCCGGGTTGGCCGAGCCGCTGCCGCTGGCGAAGGTGGACTACGGCTGGGGCGCGCGCACGCTGATGAAGGACGCCTCCAGCACGGACGTCGTGGTGCACCGCGGCACCGCCCTGACGAGCTTCTACCAGTGCGGCGACCTGTACCGCGTCGACCCGTACTCCGGCCAGACGCTGGGCAAGGAGACGTGGGGCGGCGGGTTCCCCGTCGACTGGGGAGTCTCGGCGCATCCCAAGGTCGACGATCGCACCGGGGAGATGTTGTTCTTCAACTACTCGAAGTCCGCGCCCTACATGCACTACGGCGTGGTGGACGCGAACAACGACCTGGTGCACTACACCGACGTCCCATTGCCCGGTCCGCGGCTCCCCCACGACATGGCGTTCACCCGAAATTACGTCATCCTCAACGACTTACCGCTGTTCTGGGATCCCGAACTGCTGGAGCGCGACCTGCACGTCGCACGCTTCCACCGGGACATCCCGTCGCGCTTTGCGGTGCTCCCCCGCCGGGGCACGGGTAGAGATATTCAGTGGTTCGAGGCCGACCCGACCTACGTGCTGCACTTCGTCAACGCCTATGAGGACGGCGACGAGATCGTACTGGACGGTTTCTTCCAGGGCGATCCGGAACCGAGCGACAACGGCACCGGCACCAAGTGGCAGCGGGCCTTCCGGTTCCTGGCGCTGGACCGCATGCAGGCCAGGCTGCACCGCTGGCGGCTCAACCTGCGCACCGGTGGAGTCAGCGAGGAACCGTTGTCGGACAGCATCACCGAGTTCGGCATGATCAACGCCGGGCATGCCGGCGAGCCGTACCGCTATACCTACGCGGCCACCGGGAAGCCGGGCTGGTTCCTGTTCGACGGACTGGTCCGCCACGACCTGCACACCGGCAGCGAGCAGCGCTACGGATTCGGCGACGGCGTCTACGGCAGTGAGACGGCGATGGCGCCACGCGTCGGTTCCCGCTCCGAGGACGACGGCTACCTCGTCACCCTGACCACCGACATGGCCGCCGACGCCTCCTACTGCCTGGTGTTCGACGCGGCCCGGCTGCCAGATGGGCCGGTGTGCAAACTTCAACTGCCGGAACGGATTTCCAGTGGCACTCATTCCACCTGGGTGGGCGGTGGCGAGCTGCGCCGCTGGCGTACCAGCGACTGCGCCGCCGAGGCGATCGGACTGTAGTGACCGATACCGTTCTCGCCGAGACACCAACCGTCCTGGCGCCCGACAGCCCCAATGCGATCGGCAGGATGCTGGGCCTCCTCGGCGACGAATGGAACCTACTGATCGTTCAACAGGCCTTGCTCGGTGCCACCCGTTACAGCCAGTTCATGTCGCGCTTGCCGATCTCGAATTCGGTTCTGACGAGCCGGCTGCGGACCCTGGTCGACGACGGGCTGCTGAGCCGCAGGGTGCACGCGTCCACCCGGGCTCGCACCGAGTATCTGATCACCGGCCGCAGCCGGTCGCTGGGGCCGGTGTTGCTGTCCATCTGGGAGTGGGAACGCAACTGGGTGACCGGGCATCGAGGAACACTGCCCGCCATGCGTCACCTGGCCTGCGGGTCGCACTTCGCACCTCTGTTGCGCTGCAACACCTGTCGCGCTGTGGTCACCGGCTCAGAAGTGGCGTTGAGTCTTGGCCCGAGCGGGATGTGGAAGCGGTCGGCACCGGCGGCCTCGACGCGGCGGCGTTCGGAGTCCGACACGGTCGCCAGCCAGGCGGGGTTGTTCCCGGAGACCATGAGCATCCTGGGAAATCGCTGGGCTGCAGCGCTTCTGGTGGCGGCATTCCTCGGCACCACCAGATTCACCGATTTTCAGACCCAGTTGGGCGCCCCACCCAGCCTGCTGGCCGAGCGGCTGCAGACCTTCTGCCACATCGGCGTGTTCACCACCTCGCCGACCGAGCGCTCGGGCCCGGAGCGGGCCGCCTACCTGCTGACCGAGAAAGGCCGGGCCTTCTTCCCGGTGCTGACCGCCGCCGTGCAGTGGGCGCAGTGGTGGTTTCACGCTCCTGAGGGACCGGCGGTGGTGATGACCCACCGCGACTGCGGTGGGGACTTCACCGGGGAACTGGCCTGCGACCGATGCACTGAGCCGCTGGCCAGCGGACAGGTCCACATCGTCGCTATTTAGGCGGAAGTATCTGGAATCCCTTGAGGATCGCCGCGGAATCCGTGACGTACGTGGGATTGTCGGGCTTGATCGTCTGCACCGTCACCGTGGTCACGTAGTTGACGTCACCGGCCTGGTAGACCACCGCCAGCGAGGCCGCGTTGCGGGCGGGGATCTTGCCCATCGCCGGCGCCGTGTAGCTGGTCGACTGCGCCGGAGATCCACACACCTGCGTCGGGGTCGATTTCAGATCCTTGACCTTCAGCTTGGCCACCAGCTGCTTGTCCTGGGCGTCGAGAATCTGTTGCGGCTTACCGACATCGGTACTCACCTTCTGCAACGTGACGACCGCGTTCGGGGTGAATCCCTGGTCGGTGAGACTCTCGTTGCGCAGCGCGAACCGGATGGTCTCGGAGTCCAGTTTGGTGGTGCGCTCCCAGCCCTGCGGTTGCGGGATCCGCAACCGCGGTTCCTGATCGGTCCGGGTGGGGATGTCGACCATGGGTACCGACACCTCGTCGCATGTGACGGCGGCGACCGGCTTGGAATCCTGCGAGCAACCCGCGATCGCCAGCACCAGTGCCGCAGCCAGCGCGGCCGGCACCCGTCTCACCACTTTGCGCAATCTCATCCCCTCACGCTCGTCCCCCTCCTGAAGCTGGCCCAGCCTACCGGGGCGGTGTAAAAGCCGGCCAAAAAGTGTTAGCACTCTCCACCCCCGAGTGCTAATCTGGCGATGCACAGTAGAGCTGCCCGCCAGGGTGGTGGGCTTGCGTTCAGCAATGTAGGAGGTGAGTACTGTGCTCCGCTTCGATCCTTTCAATGACCTCGACGCCATGGCCCGAGGGCTGTTGACCAGCCAAGCTGGAACCGATCGCAGCCCCAGGTTCATGCCTATGGACCTCTACAAGGTCGACGATCACTACGTGCTGGCCGCCGATCTGCCCGGTGTGGATCCGGGCTCGGTCGACGTGAACGTCGACAGCGGGACACTGACGCTGACCGCGCACCGTTCGGCCCGCTCCGCGGACTCGGTGCAGTGGCTGACCAGTGAGAGATTCTTCGGCACCTACCGGCGACAGTTGTCCCTCGGTGAAGGTATCGACACCGAGAAGATCTCGGCCACCTACGAAAACGGTGTGCTGACGGTGACGATCCCGTTGGCCGAGAGGGCCAAACCGCGCCGGATCGAAGTCACCCGCTCCGGCGGCGGCACTCCGATCGAGCCGACAACCGTCGACGCAGGCTGAGGCCCAACCGATTCCGCGCGTTCAGGCTCTGCCGCCACCATGGCGGCCGAGCCTGAACGTCAGGTTGTTCCGTACGGCTGGCCATTCGATGTCCAGGATGGAGTAGACGACGGTGTCGCGACGGGATCCGTCGGCCAGCAGCTGGTGGCTGCGCAGCACGCCGTCCAGTTTGGCGCCGAGCCGCTCGATCGCCGTCCTGCTGGCCTGATT
Source organism: Mycolicibacterium vinylchloridicum (assembly GCF_013404075.1). Classification (GTDB taxonomy): domain Bacteria; phylum Actinomycetota; class Actinomycetes; order Mycobacteriales; family Mycobacteriaceae; genus Mycobacterium; species Mycobacterium vinylchloridicum. The sequence goes on along the minus strand of NZ_JACBJQ010000097.1, from coordinate 2,068 downwards.
GAAGAAGTGCGTGCGGAATTCCACAGCGACACAACCGAGTTGGTCGAATGCGTGGGACAGCATCACCAGTTTCGTCTCGGTGTTGACCCCGGTGCGCCGCGCCGAGGCGCAATACCAGGTGTGGCCGATCTCGAGTCGCCGGTTGGCGGCGTCGACATGGAACAGGCTCGACGAGCCGACGACCGCGCCGTCGCTGCGCCGTCGGATCACATAGGTCACACCTTCGTCGCCGGCCTGCATCGCGGCCATCCGGCTCACCCACGCGGCGGCATTGTCCGGTGACGGCGCGCTGGTGAACCACAATTCCCCGACGTCTGCTGCGGCGGCGGTGATCTCGGGAACATGGGCGGCGCTCAGCGGCTCGAGTGAAACCCATTGTGCGCCGGTCAATGTGACCGGCGCGACGAACCGGCTCATCGCCTGCGCACCAGCGCGGTGAACAGCGCCCACACCGAGGACAGCAGTGCACCGGCGGCGGATACCGCGCCGATGTAGAAGCCGTATCCCGCCGACACCGGCGGGCTGATGTTCAGGTGGTAGTACCAGTACGTCAGCACCCCGATCAGCACCGAGATCACCAGCGCCGCCGCGGCCGCCAGCCGCGGGGACAGATTGCGGGCCACCATCGCGCCGGTGACGATCAGCACCGAGGCCAGCAGCACGATCAACTGTCCGGCACCGAAGCGCGGCGGCAACACGATGCTGCCGACCACGCCGCCGATCGCACTGGCCCGGCCGCCGCCGGCCGCCGAGGTCGTCAGCCACGGCAGCCAGGCGCTGACCGCCAGCACCGTCGCGCACAGCACGACGAACCAGCCCGCGCGCAGGTGTGCCATGGTCAGACCCTAACCCGCCTCGTCCAATACGCCGGGCCGCCGCATCGACAAGGTCCGGTCCAGATCCAGCCGGGCCAGGAATTCGTCGTCGTGACTGACCACGATCACCGCACCCCGGTAAGCCCGCAGCGCGTCCACCAGTTGATCCACACTCGCCAGGTCGAGATTGTTGGTCGGTTCGTCGAGCACGATCAGCTGGGGCGGCGGGTCGGCCAGCAACAGCCGCGCCAGTGCGACCCGGAACCGTTCGCCGCCGGACAACGTGCCCACCGGCCGGTGCACCGAGTCGCCGCGCAGCAGGAAGCGGGCCAGCCGAGTGCGGACCAGGGCAGCGTCACCGCCTGTCGCCGCCACGGTGTCGAGCACGCTGGCCTGCTCGTCCAGATCGTCGATGCGCTGTGGCAGGTAGCCGATCCGATCGGTCAGCAATCGGCCTGCGTTACCGGCGAGCAGATCGTCCAGCAACCTGGTCTTCCCGATGCCGTTGCGCCCGACGACCGCGATCCGTTCCGGACCCATCACCACGAACGATCCACGGACACCGGGCAATTCGGCGATTCGGCGGCTCGCCGGCACGTCCGGATCACCGAAGTCGACGCGGATGTGCTCATCGCTGCGCAGCCTTGCCTCGGCTTCCTGCAGCGCGTCGGCGGCCGCGGCCGCCTTCTCGTCGAGACCGGTGCGCAGTTTGCCCGCCGACACCTCGGCGGACGCGGCCCAGTTGTTCATCACGATCTTCGGTGCTCGGGAGTTCGTATAGTCCTTCTGCGCCTTGCGGTTTCGTCGGGCGAGTTTGGTCTCGGCCTGGGCGCGCAGGCGCCTTTGTATCCGCACGGTCTGCTCGGCCGCCGCCACCGCCTGTGCCGCGGCGGCCTGTTCGTTGTCCACGTACGCGCGCCATTGTCGGTACGGACCGCCGAAAGAGGTGAGCCGCTGGTTGTGCAGCTCGGCGGTGTTGTCCATCCGGTTCAGCAGCGCGACATCGTGACTGACCACCACCAACGTGCCCGGCCACTCGGCGATGACGTCCAACAGTCGGCCGCGGGCGTCGCGGTCGAGATTGTTCGTCGGCTCGTCGAGCAGGGTGATCGCGGCCCGCCCTAGCTGTACCTGGCCATCAGGTTGGTCACAGTCTGCTGATGGGCGGTAGGCCTCCGAGTGCGCTGTGACGGCGTTGAGTGTTGTAGACGGTTAGCCATGGCGCAAGGGCTTGGGCGCGGTCGTCGTTGGAG
>NZ_JACBJQ010000096.1 GCF_013404075.1 Mycolicibacterium vinylchloridicum | reverse complement strand
CAGCAAATCCCGAGCCGATCAGAGCTCACCGACCGAACAGGAGGCCACCCCCGCGGCACTGACCGCCTGAACCATCACATCGAAGAATCACACGACGACGTCGTACACCACGCCCCTGGACTTGACCTGGGCTCGGCATACACGACGCTGCACCTGATCGGAGACGGCGAGAAGCAGGCGGCCGAGATCCTCGGGATTCCCTTCGAGCAGTACACCCAGGGCGGCCTGTGGCCGATCGCCTACACCAAAGGCACCGATTTCAAGCCCGCCAAGCGGCTGCCGGCCGAGCAGTTGACTCACTGGAACACCTGGTAACCCCCGGGTCGCTCCGCTCCTGCCCGCCGGTCTACACGGCGCCGCCGAACCCGACCTGCCGCCACGCCTCGTAGGCCACCACGGCGGCGGCGTTGGACAGATTCAGCGATCGCCGGCCCGGCAACATCGGGATGCGCACCCGTTCGGTGATGTGCGGGTCGGCCAATGTCACGTCGTCCAACCCGGTCGGCTCCGGACCGAACAACATCACGTCGCCCGGCTCATAGGCGATCTCGAAGGACGACCGTGCCGCGTGGGCGGTGAAGGCGAACACCCGCGCGTCGCCAACCGCCGTCCACGCCGCATCGAGGTTGGCGTGCACCGTCACCGATGCCAGGTCGTGATAGTCGAGCCCGGCGCGGCGCAGCTTCGGTTCGGAGAGGTCAAAACCCAACGGTTCGACCAGATGCAGTTCACATCCGGTCGCCGCCACCATGCGGATGGCGTTGCCGGTGTTCGGCGCGATCCGCGGTGAGTAGAACATCACTTTGAACACAACGACCATCCTCTGGTGACGCGGATAATGGCGGAATGGTCGAGACGAGTATCTGGATGCAGAAGGTCGAGGCCGATCCCGGTCATTCGCAGTGGTATATCGAACGTTTCCGGGCGATGGCGAGCGCCGGTGACGACCTTGCCGGCGAAGCTCGCTTCGTCGACGCGATGGCCCCACGCGGTGCCCGCATTCTCGACGCCGGCTGCGGACCGGGGCGGGTCGGTGGGTATCTGGCGTCGGCCGGCCACCAGGTGGTCGGCGTCGACGTCGACCCGGCGCTCATCGCCGCAGCCGAACAGGACCATCCCGGACCGCGCTGGCTCGTCGGGGATCTCGCCGAGCTCGATTTGCCTGCGCGCGGCATCGCCGACCCGTTCGACATCGTCGTCTCCGCCGGCAACGTGATGACGTTTCTCGCCCCGAGTACCCGGATCCGGGTGCTGGCCCGGCTGCGTGCCCACCTCGCGGACGACGGGCGGGCGGTGATCGGTTTCGGTGCGGGCCGCGACTACGAGTTCAGCCAGTTTTTCGACGATGTCGCCGCTGCCGGGTTGACACCCGATCTGCTGTTGTCCGCCTGGGACGTGCGGCCGTTTACCGATGACTCCGACTTTCTCGTGGCGCTTCTTCGGTCAGCGTAGGTATTTCGTGTGAGTTGATCATCTCAGTTGTGCCGCAGCACAATTTGCTCGACACCCCAATGCGTCAAATGCCGTGGTCGGGCTGATATCTCTCTGTTCAGTAACGACTCTGGAGAAGCTGGACGATCGCTGTCATAATCGACGAATTGCCAGGGGTTATGCGCAGCTCCGTTGTGGTGAACACGGGCAGCGATGACCAGGAAGTCCGAATGAATCAAACTCAACAGCCAACAGCCGTGCCGCCGAAGCGGCCATCGCGGTGGTCGCTGCGCAACTGGCCGGTGCGCGGCAAAGTGTTTGCGATCGTGGCAATCCCGCTGGTGCTGGCTCTCGCGTTCGCCGGTGCCGGGATCTGGAACGGGATCAAATCGGCGCGAGATCTGCAGGTCGCCGCCGATCGTGTCGAGATGATCCCGGTCATCGAAAGCTATGTCAGCGCCGTCGAAGGTGTGCTGCTGGCGTACAGCTCCGGCGGGGACACCCAGTCTGCGGCAAACACATTCGACAAGGCCAAGGCCACTCTGCAGAACAAGCTCAACTCCACCGACGTCGCCCCCGACGTTCGTACCGGAGTGACGAACCTGCTGACCGGTGCCCAACAGCTCGTCGGTGCGGTCTCGGCCGACGCGATCGGACTGCGCGAGCGGATCACCACCTACGCGCCGATCCTGTTGACCGCCGAAGACGCCATCAACGGTTCGGTGCGTCTCGACGACGAGAAGCTGCGCGCCCAGACCCAGGGTCTGAGCCGCGCGGTCGGCGCCCGCGGACAAATGATGATGCAGCAGCTGCTCGTCGAGCAGGGCGGCGACCTGGCCGAGCCGGAACTGCGCACATCGATGATCACGCTGGCCGGCACCGAGCCCTCGACGTTGTTCGGGATGAACCAGGTGCTCGGCATCGGCTCGCCGGACGCCAAGACGCTGCAGAGCGAAATGGTCCGGCGGATGGGCATCATGTCCAACCCGGACGTCGCGCTGGTCGGCAACACCGACCTGCGGGATTCGCTGAACGCTACCGACAGAATCGCCGGCGAGGTCATCAAGAGCACCACCGAGCAGGTCACGTCGGCCGTCGAGCAGCAGGCGGCCGACCGCCGCGCCGCAGTCATCCGCGACTGCCTGCTGGTGTCGGCGGCGTTCGTCATCGCGCTGCTGGTGGTGTTCCTGGTGGCGCGCTCCCTGGTCCGGCCGCTGCGTATCCTGCGCGACGGCGCTCTGCGGGTCGCGCACACCGATCTGGAGCAGGGCATCGCCCGGGTGCGGGCCGGCGACGAACGCGAGCCCGAACCGCTGGCGGTCTACACCACCGAGGAGATCGGCCAGGTTGCGCACGCGGTCGACGAGCTGCACGCACAGGCGCTGCTGCTGGCCGGTGACGAGGCGCGGCTGCGGCTGGTGATCAACGAGATGTTCGAGACGATGTCGCGGCGCAATCGGTCGCTGGTCGACCAGCAGCTCGCCCTCATCGACCGGTTGGAGAAGAGCGAAGAGGACCCCGAACGCCTGGACAACCTGTTCCGGCTCGACCACCTGGCCACCCGGATGCGCCGCATCGGCTCCAACCTGCTCGTGCTGGCGGGTGCCCAGGTGTCCCGCGATCACCGGGAATCGCTGCCGCTGGCCAGCGCGGTCAACGCCGCTGTCTCCGAGGTCGAGGAATACAAGCGGGTGGAGATCGGCGAGGTGCCGGACTCGGCGCTGGTCGGCCGGGTCTCCGCCGACGCAGTGCACATGCTGGCCGAACTGATCGACAACGCGCTGCGGTATTCGCCGCCCATCTCCCCGGTGCGGGTCAGCGCGGTGCACACCAGCAACGCCGGGGTGCTCATCGAGGTGCACGACGACGGCATCGGCATGACCGACAGCGATCTGCGGATCGCCAACATGCGGCTGCACTCCGGCGGCGAGGTCAGCCAGGACAACACCCGGCACATGGGATTGTTCGTGGTCGGCCGGCTGGCGCACATGCACGGGATGGCCGTGCGGCTGCGCAACGCAGTCGAGGGCGAGCCGTCGTCAGGCACCACGGCCGAGCTCTACATCCCCCCGAAACTGCTCGAGCACGGCGAGCCGATCGGCGCCGACGCCCGTCGGTACGACGCACCGGTCGAGGCTCTCGGCGAGGACGACGTGTACGCCGAGGAATTCCCGGCGGTGGCCGAGCCGGAGTCGGTCGATCCCAGCGGGCTGCCGCGGCGCTCGCCGGGTTCCAGCGGAATCACCAGTGCGCCACCGCAACCCGAGCCCGAACCGCAGCCGTCGCAGTGGTTCGCTCAGGCCGACGAATCGGCCCCGGTGCGCGAGCATCCGACAGACACCGCGCCGTTCTTCTCCTCCCGTGCCCGCGCCGAGCAGGCGCGCGAGGAGAACATCGATATCAGCGATATGGATGTCGTGGCCGCCGAGCTGGCGGCGCCGGAACCCGAGGACACCGACACCGACTACATCTATCAGAAGATGCTGAACGAGATCATGGTCGACCCGCACACGCTGGTGGTGCCGCAGGACTGGAAGTCGGTGTGGGACAACGGCTGGGAGACCGCCTCCGAAGTCGAGAACGTTCCGGTGCAGGAGCACACCGAACACGGCTTGCCGGTCCGCGACCCCGGTGCCCGGCTGGTGCCCGGCGCGGCGGACCAGGCCCCGGCCCCGGACCTTGCGAAGCGTGATCCCGACGCGGTCCGGGCATCGTTCAGCAGTCACTTCGGCGGCGTGCGGGCCGCGCGTTCCGATATCCAGACCGGGTCGGTAGAGAACGGACGAGATCACCAATGACCTATCCGCCACGGCGAGAGAACAATTCACTGGACTGGTTGGTGTCCAACTTCGCCAGCGACGTCCCCGGCGTCTCGCATGCGGTGCTGGTGTCGGTCGACGGCCTGCTGATCGCGGCCAGTGCGCAGCTGCCACGCGAGCGGGCCGAGCAGCTGGCCGCGGTGACCTCCGGGCTCGCCAGCCTGGCCGCCGGGGCGGCCCAGCTCTTCGAGGCCGGTCAGGTGCTGCAATCGGTGGTGGAGATGGCCGGCGGCTACCTGCTGGTGATGCGGGTGGGTGACGGTTCGCACCTGGCCACGCTGGCCGCGCCCAACTGCGATATCGGCCAGATCGGTTACGAGATGGCGGTTTTGGTGGAGCGGGTGGGCAATGTGGTGTCCTCGTCCCGGCGTAGCCCGCAACCGACGTGACCGGTGACGCGGAGGCGAACCTGGTTCGCCCGTACACGCTCACCGCGGGGCGCACCGACACCACCGTCGAACTTCCGGTCGAAGCGCCGATACTGACGCTGCCGTCGGCGTCGCAGCAGCACTGGCCGTCCGGGGATATGAGAGGGCGGATCTGCACGCTGTGTAGCGACAGCCCATCGGTGGCCGAAATCTCGGCGCGCCTCGATCTTCCGCTCGGCGTCGCGCGCGTCCTGGTCGGTGACCTGGTGACGGCGGGCTATCTTCGGGTGCAGACCACTTTGACCGACAGCTCGACACCTGACGAGCGTCGCGACTTGATAGGAAGGACCCTTCGTGGCCTCCGAGCTCTCTGAGGGGCGGGCATCCGCCTCGACGAAGATCGTCGTCGCGGGTGGGTTCGGCGCCGGCAAGACCACATTCGTGGGGGCGGTGTCGGAGATCATGCCGCTGCGCACCGAGGCGATGGTCACCGATGCCTCCACCGCCGTGGACGTACTGGACGCCACGCCGGACAAGTCAACGACGACGGTGGCGATGGACTTCGGCCGGATCACCCTGGATCAGGATCTGGTGCTCTATCTGTTCGGCACCCCGGGGCAGCGGCGATTCTGGTTCATGTGGGACGACCTGGTGCGCGGGGCGATCGGGGCGATCATCCTGGTCGACGTGCGCCGCCTGCAGGACAGCTTCGCCGCGGTCGACTTCTTCGAGCACCGCAAGATGCCGTTCCTGGTCGCGATCAACGAATTCGACGGCGCACCAAGATATCCCACCGACGAGGTGCGCCGGGCGCTGACGTTACCGGACACGACGCCAGTGCTAACGCTCGATGCCAGGGACCGAAAGTCGGCCACCGATGCGCTGATCGCGATCAGCGAGTACGCGCTGGCGCGGCTTTAGTGCAGCACTGGATCGACCGCGAATTCACCGGTCACGACTTCCGCGACGAAGATCTCTCCGGCCTGCAGACCGAGCGGGTGGTGTTCACCGAGTGCGACTTCGGCGGTGCCAACCTGTCCGAATCTGTGCACCAGGGGTCGGCGTTTCGTAACTGCCGTTTCCTGCGCACCACACTGTGGCACAGCACCTTTCGCAACTGCAGCATGCTCGGCTCGACTTTCGAGAACTGCCGGCTGCGCCCGATCGTGTGCGACGAGGTCGACTTCACCCTCGCCGTCCTCGGCGCCGCGGACCTGCGCGGGGTGGACATGTCAGGGTCCCGGCTGCGGGAAACCAGCCTGGTGCAAGCGGATTTGCGCAAGGCGGTGCTGCGCGGGGCGGACCTGACCGGCGCGCGCACCAACGGGCTGCGGCTCGAGCAGGCGGATCTGCGGGGCGCACGGATCGACCCCACGCTGTGGACGACGGCGGCCTGCCGGGGCGCCCGCATCGACATCGCGCAGGCGCTCGCGTTCGCCGCCGCGCACGGTCTGGACGTCAGCGGTTAGTGACGGCGGGTGCGCCCGCCGGCTCCCAGGTGTGCATGGCGAGGTCTAGTTCGGCTTCGCTGAGTGCGTCCACCGGCAGCCGCGTCTGCTCGGGCCGGCAGCGAAGCCCGTCGATGAGCAGGGCCACGTAACGGCGCCACAGCTCGGTGTTGACCGCACCGGCGAACTCGCTCACGGTTCCGGCGAGCAATCCGAGGATGGGCATGTCCGGAGCGGCGATTTCCGGCCGTAGGTGGCCGTCCGCCTGTGCTCGCTCGACCAGCTTGTTCAGTGCGGGAACCAGGCGTTCTTGGGCGGAGTTGACCCGGTCGCCGGCACAGCTCTTGCTGAAGGCCACCTCCCGCAATCCTCGGTCGGTCGCGGTCAACTGGCACATCTGCTCGACAAACCAGGCGAAGCCCTGCCACGAATCCTGCTGAAGCGCCGCCCGTTCCGCGAGCGCGCTCAGCTCGTTCAAACCCTCCTCGAAGATCGCTTCGAGCAGGGATTCCTTCGTGGCGAACCTCCGATACACGGTGCCGACTCCGACCCGGGCGTGGTGCGCGACGTCGTTGAGGCTGGGCTCGAGGCCTTTCTGCGCAAAAAGGTCGCGGGCCGCGTCGATGATGCGTTGCCGGTTGCGTTGAGCGTCCTTACGTAGCGGGCGCTCCTTGGTCGAATCGGGTCTCACCCGAGCGAGTGTAACGACCGCCACAAGATAAGTGGATTGACTCTATCCGCTTTTTTGGTTAGCTTATCTCTCGGTACTGATCAGTACTCCCGGCCGCTCGAACCGCGGTCGTCCACGCTGAAAGGCCGGCGCCATGACAACTGTTGACGACCCCCCGCTCACGACAACCGATGACGACCAACGTCAATCAACCGCTGTGGTGTCCCCGCGAACTGGGTTGCTCGGCCGGTTGTGGATCCCGGTTCTCGTCGTCGTCGTCGCCGCGGCGGGAGTGGCGGCGGTGAAGAATGCCCGCGAGATTTTCGGTTCGAACCCGGTTGTCGTGACGCCCATCACCTCCGACGGCGCGGAGGACTTCAATCCCAAAGTGGTGACCTACGAAGTGTTCGGTTCCGGCGCCGTCGCGCAGATCAACTATGTGGACCTCGACGGCACGCCCCAGCGGACCGGAAGTGTCTCGCTGCCATGGACATTGACGCTGCAAACGACGAACCCCTCGGCATCGCCGAACATCGTTGCCCAGGGCGACGGAAGCGAAATCGGATGCCGGATCACCGTCGATGACGTGGTCAAAGAGGAAAGGACCGCTGCGGGAATGAACGCCGCAATCTATTGCCTGGTGAAGTCCGCATGACCCTCGGCATCGACGACGCGCCGACCGACGCCATCCCGGCCGCCCGTCACCGGGCCCGGCCGCGACTTCCTCGGCTCATCCGCACGTTCGCCGTGCCGATCCTTCTGGGCTGGATCGCACTGATCGTGGTGCTCAACACCGTGGTGCCCTCACTTGAGGAGGTCGGAAAGCTCCGTGCGGTCTCGATGAGTCCCAACGATGCGCCGTCACTGATCGCCACCAAACGGGTGGGTCAGGTGTTCAAGGAGTACAACACCAGCAGCTCGGTGATGGTAGTCCTCGAAGGTGACCAGCCACTAGGTCCCGAGGCGCATACGTACTACGACAAGATCGTTACCGAACTCCGCGCAGACACCAAACATGTCCAGCATGTTCAGGACTTCTGGGGCGACTCGTTCACCGCGGCCGCCGCCCAGAGCGCGGACAACAAAGCCGCCTACGTCCAGGTGTACATCGGCGGTGACCAGGGTGAGACGCTCGCCAACGAATCGGTGGAGGCTGTTCGCAAGATCATCGCGGACACACCGGCTCCGCCGGGGGTGAAGGGTTATGTCACCGGACCCGCAGCCACCACCACTGATCAGAACATCGTGGGCGACAAGAGCATGCAGACGATCGAACTCGTCACGTTCGGCGTCATCGCCATCATGCTGCTGATCGTCTACCGTTCGGTAATCACCACCCTGATCGTGATGGTGATGATGGGGCTCGGACTGTCCGGCGCCAGGGGAGTGGTGGCGTTCTTGGGCTACCACAACGTTTTCGGGCTGACGACATTCGCGACCAACATGGTCGTCACGCTGGCTATCGCTGCGGCAACGGACTACGCAATCTTCCTGATCGGTAGGTATCAGGAGGCACGCCGGGCGGGTGAAGACCGGGAATCGGCCTACTACACCATGTTTCACGGCACGGCCCACGTGGTGCTGGCGTCAGGGCTCACCATAGCGGGCGCAACCTTCTGTCTACACTTCACTAGGCTGCCCTACTTCCAGACCATGGGTATCCCCTTGGCCTGCGGCATGGTGATCGTGGTCGCCATGTTGCTGACATTGGGGCCGGCCCTGATCTCGCTGGCGAGCCGTTTCGGCCGGGTCTTGGAGCCGAAAGGAAATGGTAGACACAAGCTTTGGCACAAGGTGGGGACTGCCACCGTCCGTTGGCCCGGGGCCATTCTGGTCTGCGCATTGGCGGTATCGCTGGTTGGTCTGCTGACCCTGCCCGGCTACCACACGACCTACAACGACCGAATCTATCTGCCCGACAGCGTTTCTGCCAACGTCGGTTACACCGCGGCGGAGCGGCACTTCTCCCGGGCCAAGATGAACCCCGATCTTCTGATGGTCGAGGCCGACCACGATCTGCGCAATCCGGCCGACTTCCTCGTCATCGACAAGATCGCCAAAGCGCTGGCGCGAGTGCACGGAATAGCACAGGTGCAGACCATCACCCGGCCTGAGGGTAAGCCGATCGAGCACTCCACGATTCCGTACTCGTTGAGCCAGAACGGCACTGGTCAGATCATGAACAACGACTACCAGCAGACCATCATCGCCAACACTCTCAAACAAGCCGACGACATGCAGGTAAGTATCGACTCGATGACCAAGATGCAGGCCATCACCCAGCAGCTGTCCGATGTCACCCGGAGTATGGCCGCCAAGATGGACGTCACCTCCGCCGATATTGCGACTGTGCGTGACCACCTTGCCGACTTCGACGATCAATTCCGGCCGATCCGCAACTATTTCTATTGGGAGCCGCACTGTTTCGACATTCCGATGTGCTGGTCGCTGCGCTCGGTGTTCGACTCGCTCGACGGCATCTCGACGATGTCGGACGATTTCCAAGACATCGTGCCCGATCTTCACCGGATGTCCGACCTGACCGGACAGATGGTCACGATCATGCCGTCGATGATCGCGTCGATGAAGAGCCAGAAGCAGCTGATGCTCAATCAGTATCAAGCGCAGAAGGCCCAGCAGGACCAGAACATGGCCTCGCTCAAGGACAACGCCGCGATGGGCCAGGCCTTCGACGCTGCCAAGAACGACGACTCCTTCTACCTGCCACCGGAAGCCTTCGACAACGACGATTTCAAACGCGGTATCAAGTTGTTCCTCTCACCTGACGGACACGCCGTCCGCTTCACCATCATTCACCAGGGTGATCCGCTGACCGAGGAAGGTACCTCACGAATCGAGCCGCTCAAGATCGCTGCAGCCGACGCGATCAAGGGAACCCCGCTGGAGGGGTCCAGCATCTACCTCGGTGGCAGTGCAGCGATGTACGCCGACATGCAACAAGGGGCCAACTGGGATCTGATCATCGCCGCGATCGCAGCGCTGATCCTGATCTTCGTCATCATGGTGATCCTCACTAGAGCCCTGGCGGCCGCGGCGGTCATCGTGGGCACCGTGGTGCTCAGTCTCGCCGCATCGTTCGGCCTGTCCGTTTTGCTCTGGCAGCACCTCATCGGGCTGCCGTTGCACTGGATGGTGATGCCGATGTCAGTGATCGTCTTGCTGGCCGTCGGCGCGGACTACAACCTGCTTCTGGTGTCGCGCATGAAGGAAGAGATCCACGCCGGCGTGAAGACCGGGATCATCAGAGCGATGGTGGGGACCGGCTCCGTTGTCACCGCCGCCGGTATGGTTTTCGCCTTCACCATGGCCTCGATGGCGGTGAGCAAGATGGTCGTCATCGGACAGGTCGGCACGACCATCGGACTGGGTCTGCTGTTCGACACCTTGGTCGTGCGATCACTGCTGACACCGTCGATCGCCACGTTGCTCGGTCGCTGGTTCTGGTGGCCGCAACATGTCCGGCCTCGCCCTCGCCCGCAGCCGTGGCCGGCGCCCAAGCCTGACCCTGACCGTGAGGAAGTGTCGGCATGACGACGAGCAGACGCCGGCCGGTAATCAGGATCATCACTGCGGCCGCTGTCGTCCCGTTGATGATCGCGGCACCGGCCGCTGCCCACGCCGACCCGGACACCGATTTCGCGAATCAGCTTCACACGGTGGGTGTCTACGGGCCGAGGGACTACAACGCCTGGATCGCCAAGATCGCCTGTGAGCGCCTCGATCGCGGGGTCGACCACAACGCGTCGGACTCCGCCCGGTTCGTTTCGCGACAACTGCCGAAGAACGCCACGACAGCACAAGCCTGGCAGTTCCTGGGCTTGGCCTACCCCGTCTACTGTCCGGACAAGCAGGTCCTGTTACAGCAGGCAGCCGGGGCTAGTGGAGGGTGAGACAAACTATGCGAGAACGACTTCGGGGTCCGATGTGGACAGCTGTGATCGTGGCGGCCATGGTCGCCGGCGTGGTCGCGCTGCCGGGAAAGGCCGCAGCGGACTCCAGCGATGACTACCCGATTCCCAAACGAATCATCCAGACCACCTGCACGGTCGACCAGTACATGGCCGCGGCGCGCGACACCTCGCCGGTGTACTACCAGCGGTACATGATCGACTACAACAACCGTCCCGTCGACGTCGAGGACGCGGCCCGCGATCGCATCTACTGGTTCTTCTCCCTCGATGCAGTCGGCCGCCGACAGTATTCCGAAGACACCGCGACCAACGTCTACTACGAGCAGATGGCCACCCACTGGGGCAACTGGGCGAAGTTGTTCTTCAACAACAAGGGTGTCGTGGCCAAAGCAACCGATGTCTGCATGCAGTATCCGCAGGCCGATGCGACCGTGTGGAACTGGGGACCCAACGAGCGACCGGCAAGCTGAGCGGACGTCCGTCAGGTAGTTCCGGGCCTGGCTTGGGCGACTTCGATTCACCTTGCTTTTATCCGTTTCAATCCCCTCGGGGCGTTGTTAATTTTCCCCCAACCCCGTTATGGGGCAACGCCTAACGGATACGGGACAACGTGACAACCGGCCAGAAACGAATCTTCGACGACGTCACACAGACGGTGGGCGGCACGCCCCTCGTGCGTTTGAACGACCATTTCGCAACCGAAGGCGTCGAGCTGCTCGCAAAGCTCGAGTACTTCAATCCCACCACCAGCGTGAAAGATCGACTCTCGGTCGGCGCGATCGACTTCGCGGAGAAGACCGGAAAGCTGCAACCAGGCGGCACGATCGTCGCCGCGAGCAGCGGAAACCTCGGCATCGGACTGGCCGCGGCCGGTGCCGCCCGCGGTTATCGCGTCGTCATCGTCATCTATGAAGACACCAGCTACGAGCGGAAGGTCTTCATACAGAACCTCGGGGCGGAGCTCGTCCTTACGCCGAAGGAAGACGGCGTGCGCGGCTCGGTGGAGGAGGCCGAGAGAATCGCCGACAGCATCCCCGGCGCATTCTTCGTGCACCAGTTCATCATTCCGATCAACAGAGAGATCCATCGGCAGACGACGGGGCCCGAGATCTGGCGCGACACCGCCGGTGAGGTCGACGCGGTTGTCATCGGAGTCGGCTCGGGCGGGACGATCAGCGGCGTCGGAGCCTTCCTCAAGGAGAGGAATCCGGGTATCAAGATCTTCGCGGTCGAACCCGACAACTCCGCGGTGCTCAGCGGTGAACAGTTCAATCCGCACAAGATCTACGGCCTGGGCCCCAACTTCAAGAGTCCGAATTTCGACGACGATGTCGTCGACGACATTGTCCGTATCACCGAGAACGACGCGGCTGCCACCGCCAGGGAGCTCGCCAGGTATGCCGGGATTCCCGCCGGCCTGAGCGGGGGAGCCGCGGTAGCCGCCGCCAGGCAGGTCGCCGAACGCGCTGACCCGTCCATCCGAACGATCGTCACGCTCGTGCCGGATTCCGCCGATCGCTACATATCGAGTTTCCTGTTCCAGGATGCCTTCGACGAGAACGGAGCGTTCCGTAGCCATGTCGGAGTCTGAACAGCTCGAGGAGCGCGCGGCGCGTCTGCGCCAACCGGGCAAGCAGTTCACGCTGGGGTTCTTCACGCAGGTGCCAAGCCCGGCCGACCGGCCCGCGCGACACACCTATGACGAGCTCATCGAGAGCATCGTCGCCGCTGAGGAGATCGGTTACGACAGCGTCTGGATCGGGCAACATCACTTCAGTCCCGAGGACGGTGGTGTTCCTGCTCCGCTGGTTGTGCTCGCCGCCGCCGCGGCGCGGACCAAGCGGATCCAGCTGGGCACCGCGGTCGTCGCGTTGCCCTTTGAACACCCGATCCGGCTCGCCGAGGATCTCTGCGTACTGGACGAGATATCTGGCGGTCGAGTCCAGGTCGGATTGGGCGGGGCCAGAGGAGATCTACAGGCCTTCAACACGTTCGGAGTCGACTTCTCCGCGCGCCACGAACTGTTCGACCGCAATCTCGAGATCCTTCATCATCTGTTGGAGGGCCACGAGTGCACGGAATTCACCCACGCCCGCGTTGGCGCGTCGGCACCACCTGCGCTGTCCGCTTCCGATTCTGTTGCCGGGCAACAGGCGTCAGCCGACACCGAACCCAAGCGACTGTTCCCTGCCGCTCCGAGTCTGCGGGGCAGGCTGTGGCAGACGGCCAGCAGCGAGGACAGGGCCCGCAAGATCGCGCGCAATGGCAACGGGCTCATGATCGGCGCGTTCCATGACCACGTCATCTTCCATCAGCTTCGGTTCATCGTCGGTTATCTCGAAGAATGGCTGGCACTCTACGGGGACTTCGAGGACGCGCGGGTAGGCGCGCAGCGGTTCACTTTTCACGGCGAGAGTGCTGATGCGATAGCCGATGAACTGGGGCCGCACGTCGCTGCCACCCAACGAACTCTGGGGTCAAGTCCAGGGGCGTGGTGTACGACGTCGTCGTGTGATTCTTCGATGTGATGGTTCAGGCGGTCAGTGCCGCGGGGGTGGCCTCCTGTTCGGTCGGTGAGCTCTGATCGGCTCGGGATTTGCTG
>NZ_JACBJQ010000095.1 GCF_013404075.1 Mycolicibacterium vinylchloridicum | reverse complement strand
TCCAAGCCTGCCTACCGGCGGTGTGCCCGAACGAGACGAAACATGCTCTGCCGCAATATCGCCGACCGCCGGTGGGGGTGTTATCAGAAACTGATCTATTCGCATGCCACGCGAATAACCAACTTACGACTTGACATAATCTCTATTATCGGCGAAATATATTGTGCACCAACGTATTACGCACAAAGGCCCTTAGGGAATCGCCAGACTTTCATCACCGCTATGCGCCTAGGCCACAGAACCGACCGTGCACCCCGAGTCAGAGGACGGAGGAATTCCCTCACTGTTTTGAGCCCGGCTCAGATACACAAAGCGAAGTAGGCCTCGGTGCGTGCAGACCTTCGCGTGTTGTCGCCGCCGGACCAAGGGTGCCCCGCCTCCATTTGCGCGGCGGCAGGAAGCAGTTCCCAACCATCGTTACGTCACAGTGACGAAATGGGCTCGGCCTGAGGCGACCTGTAACGGGCGCAACGCAAGTTACGAACTTTCGGTAAGGTCGAAACACCAAACTGGGGGTGCGTGTGCCGACACTGAGAGGCTTCATCGTTGCTGCTGCTATCGCTCTTGCATTAGTAGCCGTAGCAGGCGGCGCGGCGACCGCCCAGCCCAACTTCATTGGGCCCTGCGACGGCGGCGGTGACTGTCAGACCAATTTGAACCCAAATACGACCGGATGTTGGCACTCCGGTCGAGTCATTCATACCGGTCCGATCAAGAACGTCGATATGAACAATCCATCAGTCGACTACACAACAACGATTGGCCATATTGAAGTTTGGTATAGCGATTACTGCCAGACTAACTGGATCAAAACCATTCTCGATGACAAGAACGCGAAGTCGACGATCTCGGAGTGGATCTCAGTTCCTCCTGGCCCCGGCGGGAAATACATCAACACAGACACACAAGTCGATACCGCACCGACGGCGTTCAGCCTGCAGGTGTACGCGCCTGGACAGCCTGTCCAGTGGAGCGTCGAGGTCTATCAAAATAAGTTCCTCGTTGGCAAGGGGTACGGAGATTGCAACGATGTCAGTTGCGACGACTTCTGACGCGGGCTCTCGCGTGGTGTAGCACTCCGAAGGTCCGTTCATCGCAGGTTAATTGGCCTTCGTTCCTCCCTCGCCTCGTATCGTTAGCCATAAGGTCACGGCGACGAAATGGCGTGTGGTGCGGGCCCATTTAAGCTGTGCGAGCAAGAGCTCAATCTGGCCAACTAACTAACCGCAGCTAGCTGTAAAGTCGGCCATGACGAAGTAATGATGGTGGGAAGCTCCACGCGCCGTGGCATGGTGATCCGTTGTGCCGCAGGTTTTCTACACTCCACCGGTGATGAGCGCCTGGTGGTAGCGATCGCCGGGCCCCTGTGCGTCGGGCTAGTGCAAGAGGCCGGTGGAGAAGCGCTGTTGATGCCGAGCGGGGCCCGGACAGCGCGATCCGTCTGGGCCAGTGCGCCGAGCGGTTCGTCACCAGATAGGCATGGGACCGCCGGAGGGCGGGCTTTTCGGAGATTATTCCGGCCGCCGCGGCTGGAATCCCAAGGTCCACGCCGTACGCGCGTCATTGAGCCTGTCGATTAGCGCATGACATTCCGCTTGCGGCAGCGTCACCACCGCATCAGGGCCGAGTTCGCGGACTTCGAAGACTAGCAACGCCAACCGCTTCGCGCACGAATCAAGCCACTCGAATGCATTATTCCCAATCGGATCGAAGTCCCCCGGCCGAGCGCGCCCAGGTTGGTTCGCATCGCTGCTATCACTCACGGTGGGCGCTCCTTGGTCTGCTGCTGGTCGGCCGTGGTCAGGTTATAGCGACGATTGTCCTGCCCGCACGCGAGGAACCGGTGACGAGTGGGCCCCACGAGCCGCCGCGATCTGATTCCGCTGCTCACATGTAGAAGGCGTATCGCGGCGCTGGGCGATCGTTTTGGCCGAGGTGCTTGAGAATGCTCCCGATTGAATCCGCCGTTCGCACGGTGATCGGCATTTTGCCGTCGAGTTGGGTGGCGTTCCAGTTCATCTTGGTCAGTGCGAGGAGCTCAGCGGCGATCTGCTCGGGGCTTGAATCGGCGTCGACGAGCCGGAACGGGAGCGCATTGGGAACGTACATTCCCGGGTAGGTCTTGTAGAACGGCACCGCGCCTCGCGTGTAGAGGAGGTGCCGGGTGTCGGTCAGCGAGAGCATCGTTCCTCGCAGCGGCGGCTGCTCACCGATGCGGAACAGTCGTGTCGATTCCTCTCGGGGTATCCATATGAGCTCCAGCTGGTCAAGGCGCTCGGACTCGGCTGCAGCGCGGAAGCCTGCCAACTCCGCCGATGTGAATGATGACGTCTTGTGCAGCATCACGCGGGCGGGCAGGGTGCGGTGCTCGCTTCGATAGCGCGCGAGGGACTGCTCGAGCAGATCCTTCGCATCATCTTCGGTCAGGTGCGGTTGCCGGTCGTCCTTCGACGGCGTGGCCTGGGCGCCGCGCACGATGACCCCATCACCGCGTTCGTTGAATACTTGGGCGACGGCTGTCTGCAGGGTCTGGCCGTCGGTGCTGCGGTAGAACGAGACGCCGACGAAGCAGCTGGTCAGGTCCTTGTTGTTGCGGGTCATGCGCCAGGGCACGCCACCGGCCTTGTAGTACAGCGCCGTGTGGAGATTCCAAGCCTTCGTGGCCTCGTCCTGCTGCGGCCGGCGGTCGTCGCGATCCTTCGGTTTGTAGGTCGAATCCCAGGTTTCGCGCTTGACGACCTGAATCGGCCTTGTGGTCCGCAGCGAGCGGGCCTTGAGCAGCTCGTGGAAATCGAATCCAAGCGGTGTCGGCTTGGCTTTCTTCCACGGGCGCTCGGGGTCTTCAATCGGATCCCCTTGCTCGGGCAGCGCCTCTGGCTTGCAGACGATGACGACGTCGCACTGCGGCTCTTCGTTGAGAGCGGCCAGCTCGGCGTCGTACAGGTCCACGGCTTGGCGGATCGCCTCGGCCGGTGTGAGGCCGACGATCTTGTTGAGGGCTCGCCGGTCGATGCGGCGCTCCAATCGACTGTTGATAACGATCGTCGAGCGGTAGCCGACCGAGGTGTCAAAGCCTGGGAATGGTACGTAGTAATGCGACAGGTGGCTGAGCTTGGCGGCGATCGGTTCGCGACACCGGTCCAACCAGCCCCGCACGCCCTCGATCGCCTCTTGGGTGCCGACGATTGCCGCTCGTATCGTGCGCACCTTCGTGTCGGCGGCGTCAGCAGGGCCGTAGTTCGCGATCCCGCTGCGAGGATCGATGTGCCGACTACCGCCGGCGAACTCAAGCTGCGGCTCGTCGAGGATTGCGATTTTCATGCCGTCTGCTCGAACAGCGAGGTCTCGTCTCCCGAGCCAATGTTTGCAGGATCTTTGCGCCAGGACTCATCGTCGATGCCGCGCTCCACTTCGAAGGCTTCCAGCTCTCCGAAGTCGAGGATCCGGTCAGGCTCGTCGAGCAGATTCGGTTCAAAGCGCAGGAACGCCGCCCACATCCGGGTCTCCCCGAGGACAGCTTGATTGCGCTCCAGCTTCTTGATCCCGCTCAAGTAACTGGCGCTATACCGAGACTCCTTGCGGCCGTCGTAGGAGTAGAAGTAGTCCGGCGTTATGGCGCAGAACCACTCCCCGTCCAGGTTCACGAACTGCCACTGCAGCCCGGAGTGCTTGTAATAGGCCATCTTGCCCGGGTCTTTCTTCTTCGGGTGGCCCTTAAACACGGTGCGCAGGTGCTTGCCGCCGGTGTTCACTCGCCGTGGCCGCAGGCCCTGCGTTGCCTTGAAGTAGAGCATCTGGCGCTTGCGGTGGTACAGGCAGTCCTCTCGCACGTCGTGGCGCAGCGCCGCATTGAGCATCCAGACGAGGAGCCGCTCGTTGTCGGTGTGACCGTCCATGAGTTCACCGCTCGGCGCTATTATTCCACCGTCTTCGGTGGCATTTTCAAGGGCCGTGCCGTCGACGGGCGACCAGGTTAGAAGCCGACCGCCCTTGACAACAAAGTCGTGTCGTAGCTCGAGCTCGCTGTCGCGCTGCAGGGCGTAGGCATGACCTGTGTCCTTTGCTCGCGATTTGTACGACCAATACTCTTTGGGGATTGCGACCGGCAGCAGGTTCGAGACCAGTTTCTCGGCACGGTGCTCGGCGATGGGGGTATGTGCCTGGCCGTGAGGATCAGCGACGGCGAACAGCCGGTCGCAGATGTCACCGTCGAAGGCCATCGTCGTCTTCGCGAAATCCACCCGCCGGTCAGCGCGACGGGCTGGATCGGCGAAGTAGCCCTGGATGTGAACCCACCAAGCCTCGTTGGCCTTGGGGTGAGAGCAAACCAAGATGACAGGGAGCGTCGCCTGCAACCAGTACTTCAGGTCACGCTCGTCGACGATGAAGTGAAACTTGTCGGGCGTCTCGCTCGGAAATTGGCGATCGCTGGCTTTGCTCTGGACAAGAAGATGACAGTTGCTGACGACACCCGTCCCCGGATCGCGGAGCTCGATCATGCCGTCGATACCGGCGTCAAGCCCGCGCGCATGCCACACATGTCCCATCGCGCTGACGCGCATGTGGATCAGTGCGATGCCAGCGTCGCCAATATGCGCGCTCTTATCGATCTTCTTCTCGATGCTCACTCGCTCCTCGAAACTCGCCCCCTTCCGAGATGGGAACGTCGCTCAGCGGACTGCTCCTGCGCCATCAGGGTAAGCGCAGACACCGACAAGACTGCGGAGACGACACGGGGCATGCGAATCATTCGCCGGTCCCACCGCCGTCGGTTCCAAGACCAGTGCCACGCCCATGCCCTATCGCGAGGGTGTTGTCACACCCAAGCGTGTTAACGCCGATACGTACACGACGCCGGTCACCCTTGGATAACCGCTCCCCTGCAGGGATCTGGACTCAAGTGTCGTTACGGACTGTCGATCGCCCGATCATCCACGCCGGCGCCACGCCACGTGCGGCTCATAACGCTCATCCTCGGTAACGGTGCTATCACGGTCGCTTTTCGGAAGGGCCTCGAAGAAGTCGACGTTGGCCGCGTACTGATCCTTATAGAAGTTGCGAAACACGAACCGCACGAAGTCTTCTGCGGTCATGGGTGCCTCGCACGCGATGCGGCACGTCGAGACGTTGAGGGTCAGGTGTGACGTCGGGTGGCCAACTGCTGCCGAGCCGGGATCGAAGTCGAGGCGGATCGCACTCTGCATGGTGATGTCGTCCTGCGGCTCGGCGGCGTGCAGGTCGAGAACGTCACCGATCGCTTCGGTGAGCAGGAAGTCCTGGTCGACGCGATAGGGACACGGCACATAGGCGAGGCGATGCCCTGCGATCTCGCCGTGAGCCACGTCGTAGGTCAGTTGCAGCAGTGCAGCATCGGGCAGAAGCGCGGAGTACTCGCCGACCTGCGCCCACCGCCGGTAGGTACGGATAGTCGGGTAATCCACGAAGTCCACGAACTTCCCCGCCGGCGCCGGCGACCGCCACGTCACCCTCGCACCGTCGACGACGATCACCGCGTTGGGTAGCAGAATCAAGTTCCTGGCGAGGAGTCCGTTGAGGAGGTCCTTGATACCGCGACTGAGGGCATTAGCGGTTGTCATCGAATCCGGGAAGCTGGTTGAGGTAGTTCGACAGTTGTCGAAGCAACTTGGGCGGCAGTTGATCCGGCGACACCTCGCCTCGTTCGAAGGCTTCTGCCAACTGCTCCAGCGCGACGATCTGCGAAGCGGGCGCGTTGCGGTTTAGATCCGCGTTCACTCGGCGCATCTCAGCGAGTTGCTCGGCAGTGGGAATGGTGAATTTGAGTCTGAAGTCCGCGGCCCGCACCGCTTCCACTTCGTTCGCGATGCCGGCCATCGTGGTCCCGAAACCACACACCCGAACCCAGGCCTTGCTGCGGGTGATGGCGGTGAAGATCGTGTTGCGTCGGCTCACCTCGTTGAAGGCTGCACCGGCGTACTGAGCATCGAGCACGTACACCATCGGGGCCTCGTTCCCCTTGGCGCGGTAGATGTGGGCCACGGCGACCGAACCGCGGACGAAGACGATGTCCTGGCTGCTGTTGACGCCGACCAGATGGCTCGGGATCCCGTGATCGTCGAGGATGCTCGCGAGCCTGGCGTAGCGCCGCTTCGACGTGTACGCGCTCGGGATGACGATGAGGATGTCATCGTGCTCGAGTTCGGCAGGCCCAACGTCGTTAAGGATCTGCTGCGCAACCCACCGATCCTGGGACGCCTCGTCGGCGAAATCGCTTCGGAACACCACCGCGTCCTCGCTGCGCAGCAGTTCCACGAAGTAGGCGGGAGAACTCAGACCGGAGCGGGAGAGTTCGACGTAGGAACCCAACTGAAGGCTGCCGGCGTCTCGCTGATACCCAATCTCCTCCCACAGCTGCGGATCTTCGAAGTGTTGAACAAGACCGTCGGGCCGGTAGATCCCGAAGCCGATCGAATGTGCGGTCGCCAGTGCCCAGGGGGTGTTGCGATAGCAGATCGGCAGCACGACATCGCGGCGAGGTTCGCCCTCTCGGTTGGTGATGTTGACCACCGGATCACCGGTTGCCGTGGTACCGAACAGCTCACCGAGGCTGGCCATCTCGCGCTCGTCGAGTTTCTGAAGTTCGTCGTAGGCCCACACGACGCGCTTGGGATCCTTCGTGAACAGGTAGAGCAGACGAAAGAAGCTCGGCGGCAGGTCCTGGGCCTCGTCGATGAGGATCGCGTCGAATAAGGGCTCGACGTCACTTGTCTCGGCGACCGCGAGCAGTTCCTGGCACACCCCTTCGAAAGCCCGGTCGCGACCGTACTTCCGTTCGGCCATGCCGAAATTGACGGGCTGCACGCCCAGAGCGTCAGCCAAGCGCGTATAGAGACCTTCACGGGAACGCGTACCCCACGCATGCAGGATCGCCAGCCGCTCGGGATCGGGCAGATCGTCCATATGGGCGAAGGAGAACCGCTTGATGAGGTCTTCGAACTGCTGATACAACGACTGCGACCAGAAAGTCACCGCGATGTTCCACGACTCGTTCTGCGCGTGCAGCAGAGCGGCCTTGAGTGCCAGAACGATGGTCTTGCCAGAGCCTGCCAGGCCTCGGATGCGTTGGGGCCCAGCGGGAGTCTCGATCGCCGCCTTCTTCTGCCAGAAGTCCAGGTTCGCAATGCCCCGCTCGATGACCTTCATCGCGGCACCGCGACTGTCGGCGCTCTTGACCTCCGCTCGGCGTTTCGCGGGCCTGATGGTACTGACCCGCTGCAGGGCCGCCTGCAGACTGCGATACAGGTCCGCGTCGATCCCCTGCTGCTCGCCGATGAACGCGGGAAGCTCCTCGAAGCTGCGGAAGGCCGCTTCAGTCGGAACCGGCGGGTTGCCCACGGGTGCCGCGAAGACGGTGACCGTCACGATGTCGATGGCGAACTTGCGGCCCCGTCTTAGGGTGTCGTAGCGCGACAGATGGCTTTCGAGGGCGTTGAAGATCCGGTCCTGCTCGGCGCCGAGGCGCATCCAGTCGTCATCGGTGGTCGGTATGGTATCGGCGAATCTGAACGCGATGAGCCCCCGATCCTCGGACACCAGGAGAGCGTCGATCTCGACTCGATCATCGGCTGTCGCCAGCACCGGATATCCGAGGTAGATCGTGCCTTCATCGAGTTCCCGGTCGAGAAGGTCGGCGAGTTCGTGTGCCGCTTCGATGTTGCCGGATGGCCCGTGTACGACCTCAAGCGCCATCTGACCTCCCAAACCACACGCCAATCCGCCGCCGCCAAGACCGTGACCGACGGGGCCCGCCGCGATGCATGTTACTGACACCCATAACGGGTGTTCTTCGCCGACAGGTGCAGGGGTGCACCAATGACGTCAGGGAGCTTGGATTCAGGCTGTCGCTGCAACGAATGTGGACGGGTCTGAGAGTAGTCGGTGGAGTTCTTCTGCGGGCGTTCGGAAGCCGTGGCGTTTGCGGGGTCGGGCGTTGAGTTCAGCGGCGACCTGGTCGAGCCAGCCTGGGCCGTAGAAGGACAGGTCGGTGCCTTTGGGGAAGTACTGGCGCAGTAGGCCGTTGGTGTTCTCGTTGGTGCCGCGTTGCCAGGGGCTGTGTGGGTCGCAGAAGTAGATCGGTAGGCCGGTGGCTTCGGTGATCGCGGTGTGCAGGGCCATTTCTTTGCCTTGGTCCCAGGTCAGCGAGCGGCGCAGGATCTCAGGGATCTCGGGGACCTTGGCGCTCATCGCCTCAGCCAGGGTCGCTGCGGTGCGGTCTTCGGGCAGATGGAGCAGCACCACGAACCCGGTGGTGCGCTCGACCAGGGTGCCGATCGCCGAGGCTGAGTCGGTGCTGCCCAGGATCAGATCTCCCTCCCAATGCCCGGGGATGGCGCGGTCGGCAGCCTCGGCGGGCCGTTCACTGATGTTGATCATGTCTTTGAGCTGACCTGTGCTGCTGGTTGCGGTGCGGCCCTGGGGTTTTCGCTGAGTCCGGCCGGTGCGCAGCGCGGTCTTGACCAGCGTGGCTAACTCCCCGCGGGGTTGGACGTAGACGGCCTGGTAGATCGTCTCGTGTGACACCCACATCTCCGGATCGTCGGGGAAATCTTGGCGCAGCCGGCCCGCGATCTGCTCGGGACTGTGCCGCTGGGTCAAGCGTGCCACCACCTCGTCGAGCAAGGCCTGATTAGCAAGCAACCTGCGCTGCTTGGGCCGCCTGCGGTTGGCCTCGGCCACATCCTGACCCACCCGCGCCCGATACCCCGAGGCGGTCATCCCCTTGGCGATCTCGCGGCCGATGGTGTCGCGATGACGGCCCAGCACCGCAGCCGCCCGGCCGGGCTCACACCCAGCCTCGAGCAGCTCTTCGAGACGAAAGCGTTCGATGAACGTCAACGGCGCCCGCGGCCGAGGTTCAGATAATTGCTCAACCGGTGCAAGGGTTCTGGACACGTAACCAGCCTGTTTGACCCAGGCTGAGCCGGCGAATTCCGACACACCCGCATTCACCGCGGCCTGCGCAATGCCGGCCCCAGCATGCATCGCCACCCAAAACGCATCACGCGCCGCCGCCGAATAGCGAACTCCGCTATGCCGGCTATCGGCGTGATCCCTGCGGCCTTGGCCCACCTATGCCCCGTCGTATGCGACACCCCAGCCACGGTCGCCGCCGCCGACTGAGACACCCCGGACCCCAACGCCGCTAGGAACACCTCACGCGCGGACTCCGGAACATCTTTGCTGCCATGCCGGCGAAACCCCATCGAACAACACCCCTCAACCAATCAGGTGTTGCAGCGACCCCTTGAGTTCAAGGAGCTTCCTCGGATCACAGTGCTGGCTCGTTTTTGAGCGGTTGTAGCCTTGCCGCCGCGGCGCACAGTACATGGATAACCGCTGTTATCCACGAAAAATTACGTCGTTTTCACCTGCTGAATCAGCCGGTTGCTGCCGCCCGTCGGTGTGACCGTCGCTCGTGTTCACCGAGCGAGGAACTTCTCCAGACCGCGTAGAAGGACCGCCGCGACCTCGAATTCTTCTACCCCTAGCCGCTACAACGGGTTCAAGAGCGCAGCGCGGGGTCGACTCCGGTATCCTGATATCAGTGATAGCAGGAAGGTGGCCGTGTGGGTGATGTGCTGATCAGGGGGTTGTCCGACGACGCTGTGGCCCGCATCGACGCCGACGCTGCCGCACGGGGGTTGTCCCGCGAGGCGTACCTTCGCCAACGGTTCGAACGCGAGGGCTCGGTGAGCCCACCACACCGCTCCTTGACCCTTGACGATCTGCGCCGCGCTGAGGCCGCCGCCGCCGACCTCGACGACCCAGGAGTAATGGACTCAGCGTGGCGGTGACCAACTGGCTCATCGATAAGTCGGCATACACACGCCTGTCCACCTCGCCGGACGCCATCACCTGGATCGAACGCATTGAGCGCGGTCTCGTGCGCATCAGCACCGTGACTCGTTTGGAGATCGGGTACTCATTTCGCACCGGTCGTCAGGCGCGGGCCGAGACGTCGTCTCCTCCTCTCACCCTGATGCCGATCGAGTACTTGACACCGGCCGCCGAGGACCGCGCCGTTGCAGTGCAGATGCTGCTCGCCGATCGCGGCCAACACCGCGCCCCCGCGATTCCCGATCTCCTCGTCGCCGCCACCGCGGAGCTGTCGGGCTTGACCGTGCTCGCCCTGGACAAGGACTTCGATCTCATCGCTCACATCACCGATCAGCCCGTCGAAGCCCTGCGGATGTGAACAGCCCCGGCACTGACGTCGAGTGTCGCAGGCGTACGTCCGATGCGCCGAACGCGGTCGAGATGGGTCCGCAGACGCGAAGACCATCGGGTCCGACCCCAGCGCCGCGCTGCGTGTCGGTAACGACGGACGAGTCTGCGTGATCGCTGCTCGACCGATGAACGACACCGAATGGAGGGAGATTGCCTGGGTCCGTTGCGTTTTGGATCAGTGGAGTCAAAACGCGTGCTGGAATGGGTGGGCTCAAGGCGGTCGAGGAGATGTTTCCAGAAACTCCCCTGACATGCTGGACTGAGGAATTCACACCGCAGTTCTGGGTCGGTTCGCCCCCGCCTACCGCGTCGCGATCCAGACGTGGGTTCTTCGATCTGCTGGGCGCACGATTCTTGTGGACACCGGGGTGGAAACGACTGCGACCGCCCACAGGCCTCGGCGTTCGATGACCTCGACACCGACTTCCTGCAACGTCTCGCCGAGGTGGGGGTCCGCCCGGCCAACGTCGATGTGGTGATCAACACTCACATTCACTACGACCACATCGGATGGAACACCCGCCGACAGGGCACGTCCTGGGTTCCCGCCTTCCCGAACGCCACCTACGTTGTGCCTCAACTGGACTACGACTACTTCCAGCCCGACAACGCCGCCCGGATGCCCCCCGCGAAACGGAGGATGAGCGCGCGCTTCGAGGCCATGAGGTTGGTCTTCGAGGACAGCACCTACCCCTTAGCGACGCCCCAGGAAAATTGCCGGGTGGAACTGGAACTGCCTGGTGCTGATGCCGGCCACCCCGCCCGGGCTCTCGCGTAGGCTGCCAGCGATCAGCAGTCTCGGGTATCGCTGCACCGGTGTCTGGGAGGATTGACGGCGATGAATGACGGATCGCTCCCCCGCCGGCCGGCCCACCCGAAGGCGACGAAGCCGGAGCAGATCCGCGATGCCGCGATGAGGTGCTTCGCCGAGCATGGCATCGCGACCACATCGCTGCGGGTCATCGCCGAGACGGCCGGGGTGAGCATCGGGATCATTCAGCACTACTTCGCCACCAAGAACCAACTCATCGAGGACATAGATCGGCACGTCCTGTCGATCTTTGTTGACACCCTCAACGGGCAATCGGAGCTGAGCGCGGCCGACCAGGCCGCCGATGCCGGAAGTCGATTCGCCGAGCTGATGTACAAGAACCCCCATGTCATGGACTACATCGGCAGGGCCCTCGCCGAAGGCGGTGCGGTCGGCGAGGTGATCTTCGATGGGCTCTACGCGATCAGCGCTCAACAAGGCGCAGGCTTCGCAGCTCAAGGCCTACTACCTGAGGACCTCGATCCGGTGTGGGCGAACCTGTTGCCGCTGATTCTGCGCGTCGGCACGATCATGCTGCGCCCGCACATCGAGCGGTTCGTCGCCGGGCCACTGTATGACCCCGCCCAAACGTCGCGGTGGGATGCCGCGGTCACTCGGATGATCCGCAAAGGCCAAATGAAGTGAAAGCGCCGACCCCGGGCCGGTCAATTACTCGGGACGTCGAGGTGGGTGTCGTGCAGTTCCTCGTCCTCCAAGCGGGCTACGAGATCCCCGCCCAAACGCTCCTCCTGTTCGGGATCGAGTGATTAGACCCTGAGTTGGACGAAAGCGACGCCCTTACTAGCGGTATGCCGGTCAGCACGGTGCTCATCGTGCTCGACGCCGTGGCGGACACAGGATTACCAACAGTCGGGGGTGCGCCCCTGGGCGCGCCCCGGCAGGCCCGCGGTGTCGCGAGTACGTTAAGGATGGCGTCTTGCGGGCTCTCCGATCGTTGAGTTCTGGCAGTTAGTTACTCATGCCGCCACTGGCTGGCCACCGGACACGATGCCGACGTGGCGAACGGGCAGCCCGGAAGGTCGCTTGGTGGACCCGTCAGGGCGAGATCGCGCATAGGTCAAGGCTTTTCGGTTCGGTGTCTGACTTTTAGAATTGCTGCCGCTCAGCTGGCCAACATGGACTGTGTCGACGCCCGACGCCATGCGATGTCGCCCCGCGGGGACCACCACGGATCGGCAACGAAGCCGCCACCACATCGTCGTTGATCACAGCAGGCTTCGAGATGTCCGTGGTAGTTGGGGTCGATGCTCACAAGAGAACCACGCTCGTCGCAGTAGACCCGTTGGGCTGCAAACTCGGTCAGAAGACCATCGCCACCACCAGTGACGCCCACGATGCTGGTTTGCAGTGCGCGCTGACCCACTTCGGTGATGACCTTCTGTGGGGTGTCGAGGACTGCCGCTCGATGACGGCCCCGCTTGAGCGCGATCTGCTCGCGGTCGGTCAGCGCGTGGTGAGGGTACCGGCGGCGCCAGCGCGGACATCACGCTCCTGGGCCCGACGTGGTATCCGCCTGGGTGCGGGAAGATTCGCGTGCAATGTGGTCGAACTGACCGTCACAGGAACCTCGCCAACCCCGTTCGCTCACGACGAAACGTACGTGACCGCCTGTCGGTTCCGGTCGAATCCTGCGCAGTTTCTTCCGGAACTACCTGCTCAATTTTCGACCGGAACAGACACCGCCGGCTACGGCGACGGGGACTGTCGACGGCGGCCGAAAATTGACCCCTTTTCGTCGACACGGGGTTAGTTTTCAGGCGACGCCGACAGGGGACCAGCCCTGGTCGCAGACCTGACACACACGGAATGATCGCCGAAGCTGGCTGGAAGTTCACACGTGAGGGCACCCGCCCAAAGTGTGCGATACCAACTTTCGGTATCGACGCGAAGATGGGTATCAACACCTCGTTCAGCCTCGATGATCACTTGACGGCATTCATCAATGATGAGGTCGCCTCCGGCCGGTACGGCTCAGCAAGCGATGTCGTGCGCGCCGCGCTGCGGCTGCTCCAGGGATCGGGACACGCGTCTGGCAGCGCTGCGTCAAGCGCTAGACGGTATGGGTGACCCTCGGTTTTGAGTTGGGGGTTGCGGGCCGGGGCCCCACTCACCCATGTTCGTGGGTTACCGAGTAGGGAGTCGCCTGCCCGGTCTATCCGACAGTGGTGGGAGGCCCC
>NZ_JACBJQ010000094.1 GCF_013404075.1 Mycolicibacterium vinylchloridicum | reverse complement strand
ATTCCTTTGCTCGAGTGACTTTCGCGGGTCTCTCGAAGAATCACGCGATGACCTTCATTCATCCGGCTACGACACGCCGGTACCGCTGATCAGGTCCGACTCGTACACCACTCTGCTGGACGCAACCTCGAAGCTGCAGCGGCCTTCGGGGGATCGGGTCAAGACCGATGCCCGTGATGCCGCGCATCTGGCTCGGTTGCTGCATCTGGGTCAGATCGTGGAGGTCGTGATTCCCAGCGCCGAGCAGGAAGCGGCCCGGGATCTGGTACGAGCTCGTGAGGACTGCCGCGGGGATTTGATGAGTGCCCGCCACCGGATTTCGAAACTGCTTCTGCGGCAAGGAATCATCTATTGCGGTGGGCGAACGTGGACCGGCAAACACCAGGCGTGGCTGGCCGGGCAGCGCTTTGATGCAGTTGCGTTGCAGCTGGCCTACGACACCGCATTGGACACCATGCTGGCCACCGTTGATCGCCGCGACCGCCTCGATGAGGCGATCGCCGGGATGGCCGCGGATAGTCCGTTCACCCCGGTGGTGACCCGCCTGGGCTGTCTGCGTGGGGTGTCCACGTTGACCGCGTTCGGGTTGGCGGTCGAGATAGGTGACTGGCAGCGACTGACCGGCCGCTCGATCGGGGCCTACCTCGGTTTGGTGCCCACCGAGTACTCCTCAGGGGATTCCCGTTCGCAGGGATCGATCACCAAGACCGGCAACGGCCATGCCCGCCGGTTGCTGATCGAGGCGGCCTGGCATCACCGCCAGCCCTATCGGCCTGGAGTTGATCTGCGGCGCCGCTGGGATGCTGCCAGCCCGGCCGCACGAGCCCGAGGCCAGCAGGCCAACCGGCGCCTGCACCACCGCTGGGAGGCCTTCGATGCCCGCAAGAAACGTCCCGTGGTGGCCAACACCGCGATCGCCCGGGAGCTGGCCGGCTGGTGCTGGTCGCTGGCCGTGCTCGATACCTGAGCACACCCCCATAACTGTCCGAATGAATCCGAGTTGGCGGCAGCGCCTGGGAGTGACCCGCGAACGCCCTATGAGCAATTATTCTGCAGCGCAGACGATTACGCTCGATCTCTAGACCCGCGATCCACTCCAGCAGAACAGTCCGTCCTGCGGTAACCAACCCGCGAATATCAGACTTGACGACGCGTCGACAATGACACGCTCGCCAACCATCAGGTCCATTCGGTCATACGGAAGCGGCGTCCCCAACGACGGTCGGGGACGCCGCTTCACCCTGCCCACTTGACAAAACGAATTACATATCAGGGCGTGTCTGACAAAGGTTTCGGGTGTTGTACCTGAGGCTTGAGGTATGTCGCGGTTTCAGTTGCTCACCGATGCTCAGTGGTCGTTGATCGAGGATTTGCTTCCGGCTCGGACGGGTAAGCGGGGCAGGCCTTTTCAGAATGCGCGCTCGATGGTCGAGGGCATCATCTATCGGCACCGGTGTGGGATCGCCTGGCGGGATGTGCCCGAGGTGTTCGGGCCGTGGCAGTCGATCTGGACTTGGCATCGTCGGATGAGTGCTGATGGCACCTGGGATGTCGTGCTGTCGCGGTTGCTGGCCGCCGCCGAGGAGGCGGGCATCATCGACTGGGCGGTGGCGGTGGATTCCACGATCGCCCGTGCTCACCAGCACGCCACGAACGTCACCCGTGACACAGGGGGCTGGGTCGAATTACATGAATCTGGCGATCGAGCCGCCTGACCACGGCATTGGCCGCTCCCGCGGTGGGTTGACCAGCAAGATCCATCACCTCGTCGATGGTCACGGACGTCCGCTGGTGGTATTGGTATCGCCCGGTCAGGCCAACGACGCACCGGTCTTCGAGCATTTGCTGGCTCATCTTCGCGTGCCCCGCCAGGGCGGCGGTCGGGCCCGCACCCGACCCGATCGGGTTCGTGCCGATAAGGCGTACTCCAGCCGCGCTATTCGCACCGAGCTCCGTCGTCGCGGGATCGTCGCGGTGATCCCGCAGCCCTCTGATCAGATCGCCCATCGCCAGCGGCGTGGATCACGCGGTGGGCGGCCGCCGGCCTTCGATGCGGTTGATTACAAGGGCCGCAACGTGATCGAACGCGGCTTCAACACCACCAAGCAGTGGCGCGGACTGGCCACCCGCTACGACAAACTCGCCATCGTCTACCGCGGCGCGGCCGTACTACGCGCCATCACCCTCTGGCTAACACCATTGTCAGACACGCCCTAGGCCGGTGACCAGGTAGCCGTTGTTGTCGACCTCGATCCAGGGCTTGCCAGCGATGCGCGGGTCGTCGGGGGAGAAGGGGCCCGGTGGTAGATCAGTCGGCTGTGGGATGGCGGCGGCGCGGCCGTCGAGCTCGACCTGCGCGTCGGCGTACTCGTCGTCAGTGGGGTCGCCAAGGGCACTCAGAATGCTGTCTACCCACAGGTCGACGATGACGGGTTCGGTGCGGTGGCGGATAAGGTCTTTGTCGTCGAACACCGTGGATTGCAGTGTCTGGCGGACTCTTTCGGCTTCCCATGAGCCGGGACGGCCGGCCAGAATGGTTTCGATGCCGCCGGCGTTGGCGGCGGCGCCGGCCAGGGCGAGGGTCGCAAACTCGGCCCAGTCGATTGGTAGTGCTGCGCGCGGATCCGGGTTCGGCTCCCATCCACCCGAACCATCCTGGCGCATAGGCCGATTCGTCAGGTGGGTGGCCTCGGTAAGCACCGCGATGGCGTCGCGGAGGACCTCGCCATAGGGCCGTGGCTGCTCGGATTGCTCGGCGGTCAGGTAGCCGGTGTCAAAGAGCGCCGCGGAGAGCACTTCGCGGTATGGACGGCCGATAACGCCCGCTGCCGCAACGAGGTTGGCTCGATCCGGCAGTCTGCGGACCCCTTTGGTTCGCCACTTACGAAGGTTCTCCCGGGTGACGCCGATCCGCCGGGCAACCTCAGCCTCGCTGACCCCGTGAGCGCTGCGATAGTGGTCGATCAACTCGACGAGGCGTGAGGTTGCCATACCGCCAAGTATCGTGCGACGATCTAGGGTAGTCAAGTGTGAGTATGCATATATGCCAACTGAGAGTTGACATAATCTCTATTATCGGCTAGATATTAGCCTATACATCGGCTAATAGTGTGGCTATAATCCAGCTATGCGAACCGTACCGCTCAGTGAAGCCAAGGACAAGCTCTCGGCGCTCGTCGAGGAAGCCGACACCACCCACGAAGTCATCCAGATCACCCGACATGGACGCGTCGCAGCGGTCATCATGTCCGCCGACGATCTGGAATCGCTGACCGAAACTCTGCACGCACTAAGGACTCCCGGCTTGGTCGACGAGCTGCGCCAGGCCGACGCCGACTACGCCGCCGGCAACACTGTCTCCAGCGACGAGCTGCGCCGCCGATACGGGCTCACGTGAGTGATCCGCAGCCCTGGTCCGTTCAGCTGTCGCCAGGAGCCATACGTGCGCTGGAACGGCTGCCGCACAAAGTGGCCGCCGCGATCGCCGAGTTCATCACCAACACGTTGCCGACCGACCCGTACACCATGTCCAAGCCGCTGCGGTTCGAGCTTGAAGGGTGGCGCGTCGCGCGCCGCGGCGGCTACCGCGTCACATTTCGCGCCCTCCCCGACGAGCACACCCTCTACATCGGCGCCATCGAGCATCGGGCACATGCCTATCGCCCCCGGTAATTCGTCACTGTGATGAATTACCGGAGCACCTCCGGCCTCGCCGTCGCCATCCGCGATCTCGCACGCAACCACGCCGGCTCCGGAACACTGCATCTTCTCCTCATCAGCTTTCGCGCTGGGAGTCAATAGCGGAGGTGGGCAGTGTGAGTTGCCCGAGGTGTAGTCCTCGGTTTTGACGCGATGAGCATTGTCTCGTCGAGGTCGGCTGGGCCGTTGGTGGTCGGCAGGCTGATCAGTCGCCGTTGTCGGCAGGCTTTCGTGTGCGCCGTGATGGCGGCCCAGGGCGAGCGGGCGGCAAGCTAGGTTGCGCCGTCGTGCGGCATAGCCGTAACGGCCGTCACCGCTCGCGACTGAGCCTTCCTCGACGATAGCGCTGTTCATCGAAGGGTTGTTGGGTCCGCAGAAGTCGATATGCCAGGCGGCATGCGTGGCGTGCGAGCGCGACGCGGGCCTGGATTGGTGCCATTCCTCGAGCACGTAGTTCGGCATTGCGCTCAACAAACGACGGTGACCGTTGGGATAGCCCCCAGGCGATGCCCATCAAGGCCTCACGGTGTTCAGCCAAGCCCTGACGTGAGATGCGGCCCCTCCGATTCAGGGTTGCTGATTGATAGAGCGCAGGCGCTAAACCCGTTGCGGAATAAAGGTGTTCAGCATCGGGGAAACGCTCGATGGGCAGGCTGTGCGCGGCGAAGGCCGCCGCGCGCATCGAAGCGACTCCGGGAAGACTGGTCAGGACCTGACCGTCGGTCTCGGCGAGCAATGCCACGATCTCGCCGTCGATGGCAGCGATGTCGGTCCGGAGTCGACGATATCGGTCCAGATCACGACGCAACCGATCAGCGCGCCGATCAGCATCAGCCGGCGGCGGCAAGCACTGGCGCCACCGCGCCAACCAGTACTGGGCCGTGCTGCAGGTTAGCCGCCCCGGCGCACGACACATCAATGACCGTAGCTGCGGCGCTCGTCCCGCGAACTCAGCTGCACAGGCCAGCACCGCAAGACCGGTCGGCGTCTCCACTGCCAGGGCACGCCCATGACCGGCCGGCGCAGACAGCCCCGGACACAACACATTGAGCTGGTCATGCAACCGCTGCTGGGCGATCTTGCGGTCAGCGACCAGCCCGCGGCGATACCGCACTGCAGCGCGCAGTGTCTCTACCGCTGTCTGCTGGCCAACGCGCCGACCGCCACCTTGGCGAGCCATGTACGTCAGCGCTGCGCAATCACGATCATCGGTTTTGAACCTGCCCGAACCCAGCTGCGTACGCGCCGATTTCGTTTCTGACGGCGCGTGTTGACCTTCTCTCGGGATGACGACCATGGGGTGTTGTGCCGTCGATGAGGGTGCCGATGTGGTGGCCGAGATGGCTGCGGGGTTGAGGTTGGTGGTCTGCACCGTCAGTGTGTCGAGGAACTGATGGGTGCACGGCGCCCCCGCTGAATTTCCTGGCAGAGATCTCGGGGGCACCGTGCGTAGTGCGAAAGGCACTGATGGTCACGGTAGAGGTCGATCCCGGGCGCGTCGAGTCCCGGCTGGCAGGTGGCGAGATGTCGTGTCCGTCGTGCCCGGACGGGGTGTTGGTCCGGTGGGGTTTCGCCCGTTCGCGACCGGTGGCGGGTGTGGGAGAGTCGGTGCGGCCGCGCCGGTCTCGGTGCCGCGAGTGTGCGGTGACTCATGTGTTGCTTCCGGTGACGTTGCTGCTGCGCAGGGCCTATTTGGCGGAGCTGATCTGGGCGGCGGTGGTGGCCAAGGCGGCCGGTGCCGGGCACCGCCTGATCGGGGCGCGGTTGGGGATTCCCGGATCGACGGTCCGTGGGTGGCTGCGGGTGATCACCGGGCGAGCCGAGGTGGTGCGCGACTGGTTCATCGCGGTCGTGGTCGCCGCGGGGGTCGATGTGTCGATACCGAAGGCGACCGGCTCGAGGTGCGGGGACGTGCTGGCCGCTGTCGAGGCGGCGCGCTCGGCGATCGCGGCGCGTTTCGGTGAGCGATCGGTGATCGGTGCGGTGACGTCGGCGCGGGCTGCTGTCGGGTGCAGTGGTGGTCGGCTGCTGGCTCCGGGGTGGCCGACGCAGTTGGCGTCTGTTCGCCCAACACCACTTGACCCTGCCATTCGGGCCGCCGATGGGTCATCGTCGCGGGGATGACTGCCCGGCAACGGGTTTGGGTGGCATCGCCGAGACAGGAGTGGGTGTCATCAGTACCGACGAACAGAAGCGGCGCGAGAGAGGCCACGCGGTCGGGTTGTTCCGCTACCGATTGATCTGCCCGGCGCTGGATTCCGGGCTCTCGACGAAGGCCCGCGGCCGGATCGTCCGTGAGATTGCCGCCCGCGAGCACACCGATCCGTTCGGGACGTCGGTGCGCTATTCGCGCGACACCCTGGACCGGTGGATCCGCCGCTACCGGGCCGGCGGGTTCGAGGAGCTGATTCCCTCGCCGCGGGCATCCTCGCCACGCACCCGACACCGCGACGTTGGAACTCGCGGCCGCGCTCAAGCGGGAGAACCCGGCGCGGACCGCCGCACAGGTGCAACGCATCCTGCGGGCGTCGGCGGGGTGGGCGCCGTCGGAGTCGACGCTGCTGCGCCACTTTCACCGCCTCGAGTTGATCGGCCCGGCTGCCGGGGACACCCCGGTGGTGTTCGGGCGCTTCGAAGCCGAGAACCCCAATGACCGCTGGACCGGGGATGCGTTGCACGGCCCGAAGATTGGCGGGCGTAAAACCTATCTGTTCGCGTTCCTCGATGATCATTCTCGGCTGATCTGCGGCTACCGGTTCGGGTTCGCCGAGGATACGGTGCGCCTCGGAGTCGCGTTGGAACCGGCGCTGGCATGTCGTGGGGTTCCGGCCAGTGTGTACGTCGACAACGGCTCGGCTTTCGTGGATGCCTGGTTGTTGCGGGCGTGCGCGAAACTCGGGATCCGACTGGTGCACTCCACCCCGCACCGGCCTCAGGGCCGCGGCAAGATCGAACGATTCTTCCGCACCGTACGTGAGCAGTTCCTCGTCGAACTCACCGACACCACCGCGCAGGAGTTGGCCGCGGCCGGCACCGATCACCGCACCGCATTGTTGGAACTCAACCGGCTACTCACGGCATGGGTCGAAACCGAGTACCACCGCCGGATCCACACCGAGACCGGGCAGACCCCGCTGGATCGCTGGGACGGCGGCTGGATCCGGTTGGGGCGGACCCCGGCGATGCCGACCGCACCCGAGCTGACCGAGGCGTTCTTGTGGTCGGAGTACCGCACGGTCACCAAAACCGCGACGGTGTCGTTGCACGGCAACACCTACCAAGTCGATCAGGCGTTGGTCGGTCGGAAGGTCGAGTTGGTGTTCTCACCCTTCGACATGGAAACCGTGGAAGTCCGATACCGCGACAGAAATCACGGAAAGGCGCTGCCGCACAACATCACCCGCCACGTTCATCCGAAGGCCAGAGCCGAGACACCCGAGCCGCCGGTGCCTGCGACGGGGATCGACTACTTGACGTTGACCGCCCGGACCCACCACGAACAAGTCCGCCACGATCGACGGATCGGCTACGACGCCCTCTTCGGCGACAACCAAGACGGCAACGGTGACCAGAGCCAGATCCCCGGGCAGCTCAGCATCGACGACGTCGCCGACATCACCGACCGGAACGGAACAACGGCATGAGTATTGAACGGCTGCAATCGTATTACGGCTTCACCCGGATGCCGTTCGGGCGGGGGCTGGCCCCGGCGATGCTGCACCGCCATCCCGGACACGCCGAAGCGGTCGCCCGGATCACCTGGTGCGTGGATCAACACGCCATCGGGGTGATTACCGGGGAGGTCGGCGCCGGCAAGACCGTCGCCATCCGGGCCGCGACCTCCGCCCTGGATCCGGCGCGGCACGTGATCATCTACCTGCCCAATCCCTCAGTGGGGGTCCGCGGCATGTTGCATCACATCGTGGGTGCGCTGGGGCGGGTGCCGAGCTTCTACACCGCGACGCTGGCACCGCAAGCCGCCGACGCACTGGCCGCCGAGCACGCCGAACGGGGCCGCACCCCGGTCGTCGTGATCGACGAAGCCCACCTGCTCGACAACGCCCAGATGGAAGCAATCCGGATGCTCACCAACCACGACATGGACTCGGGATCACCGTTCGCTGCACTGCTCGTCGGACAGCCCACCTTGCGACATCGGCTGCGCCTCGGTGTCCTCGCCGCGCTCGATCAACGCATCGCGGTCCGCTACTCGCTGCCCGGGATGGCACCAGCCGATACCGCCGACTACATCCGCCATCACGCCAAGATCGCCGGCCGGACCGATCCGTTGTTCTCCGATGACGCGATCACGTTGATCCACAACGCCGCCCGCGGATACCCGCGGGCGGTGAACAACCTCGCCGTGCACGCATTGACCGCGGCGTTCGCCGCGAAGGCCGCCATCGTCGACGAGAAATCCGCCCGCATCGCCGTCACCGAAAGTGGCCACGACTGAATCACTGACCACACGACGGCACCACACCGAGGACGCCGTCACCGC
The DNA here is from genome assembly GCF_013404075.1 of Mycolicibacterium vinylchloridicum. Taxonomy (GTDB): domain Bacteria; phylum Actinomycetota; class Actinomycetes; order Mycobacteriales; family Mycobacteriaceae; genus Mycobacterium; species Mycobacterium vinylchloridicum. The sequence continues at coordinate 5,285 of NZ_JACBJQ010000094.1, read as the reverse complement.
ACCGACGAAGACCCTGCCCGCTACGCGGACAGGGTCTTCTTCACATCAGAACCATCCGCAACGACAGTGACGGCATCATCTGCATCCTCAGTGACGTCCAACAGGCGCGAACAACCGAACCGCCCCCGGATGACGGCGTTCGAGCTCGGCAACCCACGGTCGATGCAGGCTCCCGGTCGCCTCAATCGCGATCACCGGCGAGCTCGGACCATGCTTGTTCAGCGCCAACTCCAGCTCAGCGACGCCTTCTCGCGAAACCGACAACGACATCGGATCAACCAGCAGCCCAGATCCATTACTGATCCACACTCGATGGAACGCCTTGCCCGGATCCACCGCGACTATCACCGTCGACGGATCAAGCGCAATCCCCAACACCGACATGAGCACCCTCCTCTGAACCGGACCTCAACAGAGGATCCGCCCAGTTGCTGCTCATGGCCTATCAGCCGTGCGCCTCGGACACCACTGGAACCGCGCGACGACGACACTCGTCTACGAACATCTCGGCCCACAAGGTTACGAGCACGCCTTCACTGTGGACGCCTAGGCTTGCTTCGACGGCCCGAACGCCAGGACTCGGCCGCCACAGTGATGGCCTCAGCCGCTCAGTGCTCGATCTTTCAACAGCACCTTTGCCCTCTGTGCGCCCTGCCGAGCACTACTCGGGCTGTATCCGCGTAGCCGCGTCCGGGGCCAGCCGGCGCCGGGCGTGCGTATCCCCGGCGGCGAACTGTCAGTACGGATAAGAGCCAGGAGTCGTCGCCGTCGATCGCCGTGTGCCACCAGCTGCCGCGAAGCGGGCCTGCCACGCGCGCTCGGACCTGCAGTGTCCACCGGTGGACTGCGGACCGGTCTCCATGGAGCGCTCGTCTGGGTTGTTTGCCGTCATCTTCGCAATGCGGGTGGACGCACTTACGCTTTAGCGACGCCCCAAAACGATTCACGGCGGTCGGTCGTTTGGGAGACGCCATACCGGGAAACCTAAAATGTCTGGAGGGTCCGGTGCTGACTTCTTGACCTGGTGCCGCCGCAGGGCTGGCTTGTGAATCTGGTGTCGGCGGGCCGCTCGGACGCGGGTGAGGCGATGGTGAACATCAAGCGTCTATTCCTGTCGGCGCCGCGGGCCTGCACAGACCCTGTGGCCGATGCCCGGTGTCTGGCCAACTTGGATGCGTACCACCGTCTGGTTGGTTTCTATGGAGGCATGCCGGCACCGGGCAGCCCCGCGCGCAGCCAGCTCCGCCGCCGCCCACCAGAGAGTGCATGAAGAGCTGTGGACGCGGTCATCGGCGTCGACGCTCACAAGCGCAGCCACACACTGGTAGCGGTGAATCCGTTGGGCCGCAAGCTCGCTCAGCTGACGGTCGCGACTACCAGCGAGGGCCACGGGGAGGCGCTGCGGTGGGCGCGAGTGCGGTTCGGCCGCGACGTGGTGTGGGGGGTGGAAGACTGCCGCAACCTCACCGCGCGGCTCGAGCGAGACCTGCTGGCTGGGGGGCAGAAGGTGATCCGGGTGCCCCCTCATTTGATGAGCCGCTCGCGCGCCTCCTCACGCGAGCTAGGCAAGTCCGACCCCATTGACGCCCTCGCGGTGGCGCGGGCGGTACTGCGCGAACCCGACCTGCCGGTGGCCTGCCACGACGCGTCCTCGATGGAACTTCGGCTACTCGTGGACCGCCGCGAGGACCTCGTGCAGCACCGCGTCGCCCTCATCAGCCGCATGCTCGACCGCATCCACCAGCTCGACCCGGCCTGGGCGGAACCGCGCAACTGGGAAAGCAAGAAACCCCGCGAAGAGCTGGGGGCCTGGCTAGCCACCCAGCACGGGTTGCTCGCCGAACTCGCTCGCGACGAATTCACCGAGATCGTCGGGCTCATCGACACCGCGCATGCGCTGGAGCGCCGCATCGCCGGACGGGTCCGCGAGGCGGCGCCCGCTCTGCTGGACATCCAGGGCTGCGGGGATCTGACGGCCGCCAAGATCGTGGCCGAGGTCGCCGGGATTGACCGGTTCAAAAGCGAAGCCGCCTTCGCCCGGCACAGCGGGGTGGCGCCCATCCCGCACTGGTCGGGGGAAACCACCCGCCCGCTGCGGCCCATCCGGCACGGCAACCGCCAACTCAACGCTGCGCTGCACCGCATCGCCATGGTCCAGATCACTCACCCCGGCCCGGGACGGGATTATTTCCAGCGGCGGATCGACGAGGGTGACAGCCGCCAACGGGCGCTGCGCTCGCTCAAGCGCCGCCTCTCGCGGGTGGTGTATACCCGGATGAAGGCCGACAGCCGCAACTGCGGCCGCGGCGGCCGCTTCCCCATCCTGCCGCGGGTGATGATGCTGCCACTGGCCGACCTCACCTCCGCCACACAGCCGCCCCCCGACAGCGCCCGTGTCGGACGGCCACGGGCACTCGACTCCTACCAGGCAGCGCTGGCCTGCCGGATGCGCAGCTACGGCGAGAAGCCGGCGTCCATCGCCGCCCAATTGGGCGTCTCTATCTCGACGGTCAAGAGGGCGCTGGCCGGTGCCGCGGCCGGCTGACTTTCACCGAGGACCTCGGTCACTTGCTGGAACAGGCGCGCAGTCGCGTTGATGACGAATTCGGTCACCGCGGCGGCCGCTACCTCGCGCGGACCGACGGTGGGCCACCGCTGGCAGGTGGCCTCAGGCTGTCGCTGGAGCAGCCGCTGATGCAGAACCCTCGGACTCGAATCGATGCTCTTGACATAATTGAAGCGCGCGCAGGCAGATGGGCCCGCTAAACAAACACACTTCAACCGGTAATTGTGCAGTTCAAATGGCACAAGCAGCTCATTGGACAGGTAGCTAACAGTTGACGGCCCCACTGTTGCTTTAACTACAATTGTTGCGCTACGTGTCGTGGTGTGGTTAGCATCCACATCATGATGCTTCAGGTATTTCTAAAGCGCCAGCCATGGCGGGTCCGCCCGCCCCGTTCTGCGGGTTCCTCCGGTGCCGGTGCACATCCGGCCACGGCAAGGACTGACCGACATGACCTCGGCCGTTAGCGCCGCCGACGAGTCGGCGAAACCCGCCGGCCCTGATACGACCATTGAGGTGCGGTTGTTTCACACCAGCGAGACCACGCCGTGCCAGACAGCCGACCCGGATCGGGTCCGCAACGGCCAGGAGCTGTGGTTCTCGCAGTTTAAGGACCGGGTGCTCGCTGTGCGGGCGTGCCAGGACTGCCCGTTCGTCGGCCGCTGCGGTTACAACGCCGTCGCCGCACGGGAGGAGTACGGCGTGTGGGGTGGTCTTTCACTGCCGGGCGACAAGAGCAGCCCCGATCTGCTTGAGGCGGCCTACCGCTATCTGTTGGCGCAGTTTGAGCGGCGGCGCAGCGTCGAGCTGCCCGGCCTGCCCGCACCAGCTATGCCGCCGACGTCGGTACGGCGGCGCCGCCACAAAGGCGACCATCGATCGCGCGCAGCCTAGATTGCGGCCGGGCCGACAGCGCGCTTGCACCCAGGACTAGGGAGGGCCGTGGTGTGGTAACACTGGCACAGGTGATCATGGAGAGGAGATCGACGGTGGCGTCCTCTGACGAATCCGACCGGACTCGCCCCTGGCCGACCTCGGGGTCCGCGGCTCCTGCCGGTGGGACGGTTCCGCCGGAGCCGGCGACTGAAGTGCATGGTCGGTCCGGAGGCACGACACCACCGGCGTCATCCCCGGCTGACGACCGGACCACGGTTGTCACCCCGACGCCGCGTGGCCCGGCCGGCGCTCGCCGGCCCCCGGCGCCTGAGCGCGCAGTAAACCCCGCCCCCGTCGCGAACCCGCATTACCCCCCGGCACCGCCGACGCCTCCGACGCCTCCGGCGCCGCCTTCGTACCGCCATGGCGCGGGCCCGGACCCTCGCGTTGCAGGCCCTGCCGGACCCCAGCCGTGGGTGCCCTACCCGCCATCGGGTCGGTCGAACGCAGCCCATATTCCGGTGCCACCGCCGACGACGGCCGGATTTGCTGATTTCGGTGTCCCCTCATCGCGGCCTCGCAGCACCAGAGTCCGAGTGATCACCGCTGCTGTCGGCGCACTGACCGTCGTAGTGGCGGCGGTGTTGATCATGGGGTTTTGGACCCCTGGCTTCTTCACCCGTACCGAGCTGGATATCACGCAGGCGCAGAACAACATTCAGACTTTGTTGAGCGATGACGTCAGCGGCTATGGCCCGGGTCACGTGCGTGATGTTGTGTGTAATCAGGGTCGTAACCCGATCGTCGAGAAGAACGCTACATTCGTGTGCGCTGTCAGCATCGACGGAGTGAAGCGCGAGATCACCGCCACCTTCCAAGACAGCAAGGGCGCCTACCAGATTTCCCTACCCCAGTAGCGCGAAGAGCCTGATGGACGTCGACACTCCCCTCACCGATCGCCGCTGCCAACCTGGCTGGTGGTGGCGCGTCGCTGCCGTTTCATCGTGGGGGACGCCGTCGTGTTGAGTCCTGGTTCGGTGTTCGCGGGTTATCGGGTGGAGTGTTTGCTGGGCGCGGGTGGGATGGGTGAGGTGTACCGGGTGGCCCACCCCCGGTTACCGCGTCGTGAGGCGATGAAGGTGTTGCCCGCTGATGTCTCCGCCGACGAGGAGTACCGGCAACGCTTTGTGCGTGAGGCTGATCTGGCGGCCTCACTGTGGCATCCCCACATCGTCGGGGTGCACGACCGCGGCGAATTCGACGCCCAGCTGTGGATCACGATGGACTACGTCGAGGGAACCGACCTCGGCGCCCAACTACGCCAACGCTACCCCGCCGGCATGCCCGCCCACGAAGTCGCCGCGGTCATCACCGCCGTCGCTGAAGCCCTCGACTACGCCCACTCCCGCGGCCTGATGCACCGCGACATCAAACCCGCCAACATCATGATCACCACCCCCACCGACGGCTCACCGCCACGAGTGTTGTTGACCGACTTCGGCATCGCCCGAAACCTCAACGACATCAGCGGCCTGACCATGACCAACATGACCGTGGGAACCGTCGCCTACTCCGCCCCCGAACAACTCCGCGGCGACGAGATCGACGGCCGCGCAGACCAATACGCGTTGGCAGCCACCGCCTACCACCTACTGACCGGCACCAAACTCTTTGACCACTCCAACCCCGTCGCCGTCATCAGCGCCCACCTCAGCAGCCCTCCCCCACTGCCCGGACACACCCGCCCCGACCTGGCCGCCCTGGACCCCATCCTGGCCCGCGCACTGTCCAAAGACCCACACCAGCCCCTTACACACATCTGACCCTGCCGACGATACGCCCT
>NZ_JACBJQ010000093.1 GCF_013404075.1 Mycolicibacterium vinylchloridicum | reverse complement strand
GGACCGCCCTGAGATTAGCAAAGTGGTATCGGCGGCAGCGTCAGATGGGTATAAGAGGAAGGGCCGGAATGATAACCGTCTGCGTCGGCGGTGGCGGTGGCGGTGGCGGCGCTTCCGACGTCGGAACGGTGTCGGGCTGCCGGGTTTGGCGCTGCGGGGGAAGCGGTGTTTTCCCGTCGGCGGGCTGGGCCGCGATGATACTGGCGATAATCGTGCCGTGGGCGTCGCAATCTTGGAGGCCGTCCCCGTTAGAGACGTAATCGCCACCCGGGATGAGGTTGGGCAGGCGCGGGTGAGGGTTGACCCCGGTGTCGATGACCGCCACGGTGACCCCCGCGCCGCGGCCGAATTGCCAAGCCTCAGAAAGGTTCAGCATGTCCAGGTAGCGGGGCTGCACCCGGTAGTCGGTTCCGGGAAGTGTGCCCACCCGCGGGCAGTAGGCCCCCTGCTTCATCGGTTCGGGCGGGGTGGGCGGCCCGTCCGGCGGGACAGCTGCCGGATCGATGGTCGGTGGGGCCACCGCCGCGGCGGTAGGTGCGCTGGCCAGCGCCGGTGCCAGCGCCAACAGGGCTGCGCCGAGCAAGCAGGACGTGCTGCGCACCATGTTCGCGGTCTTCACGAGCGGTACCGGATCGCCGCGAACACACCCATCAGCCAGAACGTCAACGGGAAGGGCGCAATTAGCAGCAGGTAGCCCACCCATTCCACCAATTGTTTGAACATCGGGCTGTAGACGTGTGTCGGGATGATCGCCGCCAAAGCCAGACCCGCGGCCGTGATCACCAGCATGGTCGCGCATCCGATCAGCAGTGCAGCCGGTGTCCACAGACTGACCGCGTAGCGCAGCGGCACCGCGAGCGCGATCGCCACTGGCGCAACCGCCAGCAGGGTCGACTGCCGCCGATCGGTGTAGGAACGGGCATGCAGCAGGATGGCTCCGGCGCTGGTGGCAGCCACGACCAGGGGAAGCCATCGCCGATCGGTGTGCGGATCGCACAGCGCCGTCGCGGTGATCACCAGCAGGGCAGAGAAGCCCGCGAGCACGCCGGTCAGGAAGCCGTGGGCACGGTCAACGGAGATGACCACATTGCGGACCGACTCCGGTCCCTCCAGCGTGGGGGTGTCACCACTGGGCACCACCACGGCACTGGGCAGATCGGGGCGCGTCTCGAAAATCCATCGGCCGCTGGCTGACGGGAACACCGGAAGCCGCAGGTTGGCCAGCATCCGCGCAAAGCCCGGAGCGAGCTTGATGCAGACGATCGACACCATCAACACGATGCCCAACAGCGTCACCGCCGAGGTCACCAACAGCATGCGGGCGACACCGGCGGCCAGCGCGGCGGCGCTGATGATAACCACCGCCGTGCACAGGGCGACATGGCGGCCGGTGAATCGCACGATCAGCACTGCGGCGGCCAGGGTGACCGCGGCCCCCAACCCGACATGCACGGCACCGAGTGGGCCGGGAATCGCCAGCGCTGCTGCCACCGCGGTCGTCGCCGCCGCCAGCAGCAAAAACGTGTCAGCGACGAACAACTCGGCACGCAGGGCCTCGGCCCGATCGGGCTCGATACTGCGGACATCGCCGGCCGCGCGCCGGTTGCGCGCCGACCGGATGCCGGTGACGACGGCCGCCACGATCAGCACCAGCGCGCACACGCCGGCAGCAGCAGTGGCGATCAAGTCGTCGTGCCCGTAACGCCAACGCAGCAGCAATGTCGCTACTAAGAGCATGGCGACGGCCACCAGGACAACACCCACACGGGCTGCCCACGGCGGTGTCACCGAAGGCCAGTGCTTGCGCAGTTCGGCGGGAATGGCGCTGGTGACGTGCTCGATCACCGGGATACGCGCTTCGGCGTCGTCGATGAAGCGCAGCCACAGGGTGGTGCCGTCGAGCACGCCCTGCTCGCTTAGAGAGCGTTTGGGCTTCAACGGTGTCCCGTCGACCCAGCACAATGCCCAGCGGCCCCGACCCGGGACAGAATCACCGGGGCGCACCGACAGGCGGGGTTTGCCGATCTCGCTGAGGCGGCTGTTGAGCACGTCGACCAGAGCGGGTGTCTGAATGCCGATCGCCGCGGCGGCATCCAACCGCAATCCGATGGACACGTCGTTGACCATGACCGCGACCAGCACCTGGCGCAGCTGCTCGGATTCTTCCCCCGTCCCGGTGCTCACCGCGGCATCACGAACTGAGGTCACCGCAGTGCCGTCCGTCCGCTGCGGAAGCCCTGGGCCAGCCAGGCGGCCACATCCAGGTAGGCGTACTGCGTTTCGCGGCGCAGAGCATCCCAGTCCAACTGAGGGCTATCGCGCAGGTGCTTGTCCCACGGGATGGAGGTGACGCCGCCGACCCGCTGGCCGATGGTTTCCCGCACCTTGGCCATGAAATCCTTGTCGGCGCAGTTGTATACGTCGTTGAGGACCAGCGCCGAGCGGCGCAGCAAGCCCTGGTACTCACTGCGCGCGGCCAGCCACTTGATGGTGGTTTCCGCTGCGGCGGCACCATCGAAGTTCATCGTGCCCACGATGATCAGCGAATCGACGTGGGACAGCACCGCCTGCATGACCGGGTGCTCGATCTCCGGGCCGCAGTCCACCAGAGCCAGTTGGTAGAAGCGGCGGACCCGGCCGAGCACGGCCTGGAAGGCCTCCGGCGACAGGTCAAAGGGATTGGTGACGTTCTGGTTGGCGGCCAGGACTTCCAGGCCCGGCTTGTTCTTTCCGGTGTAATGCCGTGCCATCGGGTAGCTGTGAAGGTTCTTGTCGGCCAGGAACTCTCGGATCGACGCGGTGGCAGTCGGGTCGATGAGCCGACCCAGCGCACCGTAGGTGGGATTGGCGTCGATGGCAAGGACCGGCTCGTTCTTGCGGTGGATGGCGTACGCGGTGCCCACCCCGGCCGTTGTGCGGGTCTTGCCCACTCCCCCGCGCACGCACACCACGCCGATGAGGTAGTTGCCAGGGATGTTCGTTTTGATTAGATCGATCTGGTCGCGCAACCGCTGCTCGGTCGGCCCAGCGCCGAGGTTGATCGTCTTGGCCGAACCGAGATAGACCGCTTTGCGCCAACCCATTTCGGGTGGCAGCTTGCGCGCGGCTACGACATCCTCGGCCCGCAGCGCCGGGGCGTTTGATGCGTCGGCGAAGCTGGAACCGCTGGCATCCCACACCGGCGCGGACTCACTGCGGGCTAGTTGATTGTTCGGCGTCGACGGTGCCCGCGGCGGTGCTGCGGAGAAGGGCTGTGACGGCGGTCGGTGTGCTGCAGCAGGGCCTTGGGAGTAATCGACGAATTCGTCGGCGGCTCGCGCCATCGGCCCTGACGGCGCCTGGCCGACATCGGCAGAGCCGGGGCCGGCGAAGCCGCGCGGCGGCGTAGCCGGGGCTTGATGCTGGCGGCGGGCGTCGCCGAACTCGGAGGTGGTGTCGCGGTGGCGCGCACCGGCCTCCCGATACTCCCCGACGCCCTCGGCGGCGCGAGCGGGCGCGCTCGGCGGGCGGTGCTGCTCGTCGACGCGCGGCGCTGGCGGGGGCACCGGGATCGGTGTCGCTGCGACGACCTGCGTCGTTTCTGCCCAGTTGTCCGGCATCGCCTGATACGGCGGAGCTTCGGGCTCAGGTAGCGACGGCGCCTCAGGTACCTGCGGGTCAGCGCCGATGCCGATCTCCTGGTCGAGGCTCCGACCGGGCGGGCTCTCGTCAGGGTCCTGCTCGTTCAGGTACCGCGCGGTGAATTCCGGGTCCATGCTCATAACCACCCCAATGGCTTGATGAAGACGTGATGATGTAATCGTAGGGTCGTCAAATACCGGTTAACTACGCCCAAGCGAGAAACTTCGGTACATCCGTTGCTGGCACGGTCAGCCATTACGCGAATCGTTGATGAGTTTCCCAGTCGCGGACATTTACGCTGCTCAGAACGGCCTGGATGCCCTGCAGGATTTGGCTGGCAGATCCCGGCGCTATCACCATCCAGTCCTGCGTGGAGCCGCGCGGGGCCAGCATCTGATACAGCGCCACCCGTCCGTCTTCGGTGTCGCGAATGTTGAGCGCGGTAGCGCTGGTGTCGCGGCGGGCATCGGTGTGGGCACGGGCATATAGGACGGCCTCGACGACCGGCTCGTCGAGCAGCGCGCCGAGTTCGGCCAGGGCCGCCGGCGGAACACCCAGCGCTCGTAGCGGCAGGTCCCGCTGCGGGTCGTCGGTTGCGGCGGCGCGTTGGCCGGCCGCACTCAGAATGTCCTCGTAAGGCAGGTTCATCGGCTCGATCCGCGAGGGCTCGACCGGGTGAATGGCGTTGAGTTGATCAACGATGATGTCGCGCAACCACATTGCCGATCCGCCGTCGAAACCCACATCGTCGATGGTGATGTCGTCACCGGCGCGGGCGGCCGATACCCACCGGCCGTCGCGGCGGGCCAGCACGATCTGCAGCTGGTTCTCCGGGATGTCGCGTCGCCACGTGGAGGGATCAGTGACGTCGATGCGCCCTTTCCACGAAAGTGCGCCGCGTGCAATGAGAATGGCTACTTCGACATCGGGGGCTGCCAGTGCCCGCATCCGGCTGGCCACTGCAGGAATCACGTGCCCGTCATGGCCCACCACACCGGCTTCTTGAAGCTGCTCGATGCGGGGATCTCCGGATATCCACGTGCTATCGCGCGGAGCGCCGTAGGGCACCGAGCTGAGTTCTGGTGGCATGGTGGCGATGTCGAGCATGGCTTGCAGCATCCACATGCCATGCAGATTGACTGTCACATCGGCGACCGGCTCGGCGCTGTGGGCTGAAAACATGGTGTGCATGTCCTTCGTATTCTCTGGGGAGCTTTTTGGTTGTGCGGCTAAACCGAAAGCGGCGGCACCCTCGGGAAGAGGGTGCCGCCGCATGCCCAGGCGGTCGGCCTTCGGTTAAGAAGCTAAGCGCCGTGAGGTGTTGTGGGGCAGCGCGTCCGCGCGTGCCGCTGCTCGCGTGACGGCGTCGCACCCCCTTGCCGGGCCGCTCAGCCGTGCCAGGTGCCACCGACACCACTGTCGGTGTGAATGGTGTTGCCGACAACGTTCCCGATCTTTCCGCCGTGCTCGCCGAGCTGCTCGAAGATCACCCGGAAGTTGCGGTTGAGTTCGTTGACGAATTCCTGGAAGCCCGTGCTGCCGGTGCCTCCCCAGAAGTCAGCCACGTTGTTGAGGTCGCTGAGGATCGCCTGGTGCTCCGCCTCCAGCGAGCTGGCCTGGGCCTGCAGCAGCTTGCCGTGACCCTCAACGTCTGCGTACTGATAGTGAATGGGCATGTCGTGAATGTCCTTGTCTACGAAGGGATGTCAGTGGATGTCGGTGATCGGTCAGGACTTGAGCGCGGCGCTGCTGGCCTGCTCCTGATGCTCGTAGGTGTCGGCCGAGGTGCGCAGGTTGTCGCTGACGAAGTGCATCTGGTTCTCGATGTTGCGGAACGCACGCATCATCTCCTCCACGGTGAACACCGACGTCTTGTTGGCGTCGCCGTCCCAACCGTTCCCCGCGATGCCCTGCGACGAGGCGTAGGCCTTCTGGGCGTCAGCGGCAATGTTGGTGGCGTGATTGGCGAAACGACCCGAGTAGTCGCGCATCGCATCCGGGTCGGTCATAAAAGTCGACATCTATTTGCTCCTGGTTGTGTTGGTGGGAATGCTGGCCATTTGCTTGGACCCGTTAATCGTGTCCTGGCGGCGCCGCGTATAGCAATGCGCCAAAAAACTTTTCATGGAATTGAGTTCCCGACCCCCTTCGGTGTCTGCCGGTCGCCCGCTTAGCGCGGCCTTGGAAGGACGCGCACCGGCGCGCCGTACGACGGGCCATTGCCCGAAGAGTTCTCTTTACCCTGCATAGCGGCCATGGGCGCGGCTCCGCCTGCGCCGCCGGCGCCGCCGCTGGCGGTTGCCGGTGCGGCGCCGCCACTGGCCCCACCGGTCGCTGAGATCGGGGCAGCGCTGCCCCCTGAGGATTGGGCGCTGGCTGCCCAGGTGGCCGGCACCGACAGCCCACCCAGACTGCGGGCCCCACCCAGGCCGGCGGATAGAGCGCCCATGCCGCCGCTGCCGAAGCCGCCGCCGAGCCCAGCTGCCGGCCCCAAGGCCGATGCCGTTGATGTCAGCGCACCCGTGCCACCGATGCCGCCCATGGCGGGGTTCATCATGCTCATGAACGGGGACAGCAAGCCCTGGAATGCGCCCAGGCTCTGCAGGGGGTTGCCGCCGCCGCCCATCAATGGCGACGCCAGGCCCTGCAGCGCCTGCGGAACAGCGCTCATGAACTGCGGGGCCATCGACATGATGGAGCTGGCGTCGCCGCCACCCATACTCGCCGTTGATTGCCCGGCCGACGCCGCGTTCTGACCGGCCTGACCGGCCGCTGTCCCACCCGCCTGTGCCACGGCGGCGGCCTGACTGGCGAATCCGCCAGGATTGACCGTCGGCGCGGGCGCCATGAACGGAACCAGCGACCCGGTGATGCCGGCCGCATCAGCGCTGAACCCGTACATCGTGGATGCGTCCTGAGACCACATCTCGTCGTACGCGGCCACACATGCGGCGATGGGCCCGGCGTTGCAGCCCATGAAGTTGGAGGCGATGAGGGCTTGGAGCAAATTGCGGTTCGCCTCGATGACCGGAGGCGGCACCGAGCCCGCATGCGCGGCCTCAATTGCTAGTGCAGCCTGCTCCGCCTGCAAGGCGGTTTCCTGGGCCTGGGTAGCTGCCTGGAAAAGCCAGCGCACGTTCTCTGCGCCGCCGGCCGCCATCATCGCCGAAGAGGGCCCTTGCCAGCCGCCGCCGAGCAGCGCCATGATCGCCGAGTTCAAGGCGGCGGCGTTGCTCGCGAGGTTGGCCGCCAGCGCTTGCCACGCCGCCGCCGCCGCGGTCAGCGGCGCTGACTGCGGTCCGGCGTAGGCGCGCGCGGAGTTGATCTCCGGCGGCAGGGCTCCGTACTCAACCATGGGGGTCGGCTACAGCGACGCGGCGGCGTTGAAGGCCTCGGTAGCGGCGTAGCTGGCGGCAGACGTGCCGAGCGCTCCGGCAAACAACGCGTGCCAGGCCGAGGCCATGCCCGCCATTGACTGGTACAGCGACCCGTGGGTGCCGAAGGCCGCTGAGAGCAGCATCGCCGTCTCGTTGGCCTGTCCGGGCGCAACAGCGGTCGTCGGCGCTGCCGCAGCCGCGTTTCCGCTGGTGAACGCTGATGTTAGCGCCGTCAGCGTGCCGGCCGTCCCACCCATGTCTAAAGGTTCAGCAGTGACGAACATGAAACGTGACCCCCTTGTGTCGCGTCGATTTTCCAATATGAGTGTACCGGGCGTTTTGGGTGAGTGCAGTGCGCCAAATCAATTCGCACCCCCCGCCGGCGAAGTGTCATGGCCTACTTGAACGTAAAATCCCGATTCGCCGGTATCCATCAGGAATCCGCGGCCGACCGGCATGGGGTGGCCCTTCCAGCGGCCGCGCACGAAGCCCTCTTCGCCGTCAGAATCCATGACCAACAGGGGCGCATTGGCTTGCTTCATGGCGCCCAGCAGTGGATCGGCGCGGTCTGAACCGGCCCAGCCGCCGAAGCGGCGGGCGTACACGATGCGCAGGCCCACGTCGGTGGCGGCGTTCGCGGCCGGCACCAGCTCGCGCAGTGGCGCGTCGTAGCCGGGCGGTAGGCGATCGGCGTCGTCGACAATCAGGAAGATCTCCGGACCAGACCAGCGCTGCTCCAGGCTTGCGTCCACGTCGAGGCCCGCCTCGGGCAGCCGGGCGGTCAGGATGCGGTTGAGTTCAGCCGCCCACGGCCCGACCTCGTCGTTGCGGTAGGTGAAGCGTTCCAGGTAGTCCTTGCCCAGCACGCGCAGCAGTTCGCGGCGCGGGCTGACCAGCCACACTTGCGCACGGGGACGGGTGTCGCGCGGATCCGGTACGGCCGCGCTGGCCCCCGGCGCATACACCCGAGCGATCTCGCGCATGATCGCCGAGAGGGCGTTGGTCCGACCGCAGTCCTCGCGGCCGGTGATGACCAGGAAGGGCGAATCTTTTTCGAGGCCGACCAGCTGGTCGCGCTCGCTGAGCGCCCAGGCCATCCCGGCGTGCTGCTCCCGCTGAGCGCGCGCCTGCAGCTCGGTTAGCGTGATCTCGGTGGGCAGCTGGCGCACGCGTGGCGCGGGCCGGTACTTGGCCGCCACGCGGCGCACGGCCTCGACCACGCTCTCGGACCGGAACTCTGAATTGGGTGTGCCGCTCATCGCCGGTCGCGCGACCAGGGTGTGCAGGCCCTCCTCCTCGGCACCCAGGCGCACGTAGTTCTGGGCCACCATGCCCCGGCCCGGCTTGCCCGAAGGAACCGCGTCGGTGAGCTTGCCCCGCAGAAGTTTGGCGTCTTCGGGGCCCTGCAGTTTGAGTTCCACACGCTGCGGCCAGGACCCGCGCATCCGCGGCGGCAGGTCGATATCGCGGCCGACGGAAATGATCACATGGATACCGAAGCTGGTGCCCTCCCCCACGAGCTTCTGAATCTGAGCCGACAGGATGTCCTTGTTGCGGATCGTCGAGGCTTCGGCAGTCAGGGCGGCGTAGTTGTCGACGACGAGATACACATCGCCGAACGGGTCGTCGGGGACCGCGCCAGGAGCGCCGCGGAACTTGCGGTCACGCAGGTCCTGCATCGAGCTGATACCGCATGCGGGGAAGCTGCGTTGACGACGTTCCAGCAGCTCCAGCATTTCGGAGATGGTGCGGCGGATGCCGTCCTCGTCCAGGGCGCCGGCCACACCGCCGACGTGGGGTAGGCCGGCAACGGTGTCCAGAGCCCGCGAGGACAGCGCCAGGCAGTAGAACTGGACCTGTTCAGGGGTGTGCGTCATCGCCGCGGCGCAGATGAGGGTCTGCAGTGCGGTGGTCTTACCTGACGAGCGCACACCCACGATGAGCTGGTTGGCGCCATCAGCGGTCGTGTTCACCAGTAAGGGGTGCTGATCCTGCTTATAGGGCCGGTCGACGATGCCGATCGGGAAGATCAAATCCGGTGTGGCGGCGTAGTTCTCGTCCCACCGTCGCCCGAGATACATGTTGACGATGTGGTCGATGGGGTGAGGCACATCCAGCGGCGGCTGCCAGAGCACCTGCGGCTTGAAGTTGTAGGTGCGCAGCTGATCGAGGATAACTGGACCGATCTTCGGCTTGCGCAGTGCGTCGTCTTCGTCGTCCTCTTCCACCGACTCGACGACGGTGGTCGTCTGCGCTGACGCCTGCTCGCTCAGATGCTCGGGCAGCGCCACCCACGATGTCGTGAACAACTGCGGCTCAAGGTATTTGTCCGACGAGGACGTGGCTTCAATGACATCGTCGTTGTCCGCGCCCGGGCGGCGGTAGTCGCGCCACAGCGACTCGGCCCGGAACCGGGTGAGTTCGTCAGCTGAGCCGGTGCGCATGTACCCCACACCGACCTCGCGGGGCAGGTTGACCGCCTGCGGGACACCGGCCGCCGACGCGCTAGCCGAGGTGTTCTGACGCAGCACCAGCCGGTAACCGACGTTCTCCAGCAGCTTCTCCGCGCGGGAGTCAATGTCCTGGCTCGCCAGCAGCTGATGCACCCACAACGACCGCCCCTGGCGCCCAATCTGGTCGAGCACCTCAGGCAGATCCGGTTTGATCCGGAACGCTTCCTTGAACTCGTCGAGCACGACCAGCAGCCGCGGCAGCGGCTCCAGGAACTCGCCTCGCGCCAAACGTTCGGCGCGAATCTGGTTGTACTCGTAGGCATCATCGGCGCCTACCGAGTTGCAGACCTGCTTGCGGCGAGCGATCTCACCCCACATCGCGGTGATGAACCGGTCCATCAGCACCTGGTCGTCTTCCAGGTCGGTGATGATGTGCGGAACGTGTGGGGTGCCCTCGAACGGTTTGACGCCCGCGCCGCCCTTGCAGTCGGCAAGGATCATCTGCAAGTTCTCTGGCGGGTGCCCCAGGATCGCCGAGAGCAGCACGGTGCGAATCGCCGTGGTCTTACCGGAACCCGTTGTGCCCGACATCACCCCGTGCGGGCCGTCACCGCCCTGGTTCATATCTTTGATGTCGACGAACACCAGCTCGCCGTTGTCCGCGCGTACACCGAAGGGGATGCGCAGGGTCTCAGGGGAATTGATGTCGCGGCGCGTTCCCCACAGCGCGTCGAAGTCGACGGACGCCGCGTCGTTGACGCCGAAATAGGCCAGGATGTCGCGTGGGCGCTGGAAATCGCTCACCTCGTCACCGATGTCTTCGTACGGCTCAGCGATACGCGACCGCGCGATCTGCTGGGCCAGTTGTTCAGCCTCGAACCGCTCCAGCCGATCAGCGATGGCGAAGAACTGGAAGCCTTCCTCGGTATCGGCCGCCCAAGTCCCGTCGCGGGGCACCGCGTCAATGACGCCGTCCTCGTTGAGGCGAAGCGTGCGGGCCCCGCGCTCATCCTGGCAGGCGGGCACCCCACCGCGGACGTCGAAGAATGTCCAGCCCTGCACGCCGGTCGAGGTCATCACCGAATACCAGCCGCCGGTAGCGATGTCACTGACCACCACGGTGTGCGGCATGGGTGCCACGGCGTCGCGGCTGGCCGCATGTCGGGGAACGAAGGCGCCGCCGCGGCGCACGGCATCAGTGAACTGACTGTTCGCGAACTCGGTCACCGACGTGTACACCATGCGCGCCGGACCCGCGCCGTCGAGCTGGTGCGGATTGCCGTTGTGCGGCAACCACTTCACCCATTCCCACTCGTCGACGTCATCAGTGACCACTACCAGCTGCAGATGATCCGGACCGTGGGAGAACACCAGCTGGGCGATGATCGCCCGCATCAACGCCAACGAGGCCTCGCGTTCACCGGTGATGCGGTAGCCCGGCTCGACCAGCAGCGAAATCAGTGCCGGGGTGCCATAGGCCACGCTCTGATAGCGGACAAACTCCTGCAGCGCTTTACCGGTGGCCGGTTCGAGCTCAATCTCAGTCGGCATGTCATCGGGCTCACTGAACGTGACCGCCCCGCCCTCGGTCAGCGAGGTCATCCCCACGCCCACCCGGGCGACCCCGAACCAGGTGTCTTTGCCGTTGGGGTTGCGTTCCCACATCCGCGGCCCGCCCGCCTGGGCGATCAGCGTATCCGCAGGCGGGTGATACCAGCGGTAGTTCCCGTCGAGCTTGTCTGCCGAATCAGATACCCGGTCGCGCATCTCATCGAGAACCAGCAGGAACCGCGCCCGCATGGCATCGAGCTTGCCGCGGCTCATCTGCTGATTACCGCCGCTGAAACGCCCACCGAAGAGCATCGCGCCGATGCCGAGGATGCTGAACACGGGGAAGATCGCGCCCACGCCGTTGAAGGTGCGTGCCCCCGATGCGAACGACACAGCCACCATGCCGACGACCAGGCCGATGACCAGGATGCCGACGACGATGATCCAAGGCGACTTACCTTCTGGCGGTGGAACTTTCAGCGGCGTCAGTAGCTTGATCGGCTCCGGCTTGAGATCACTTCCCGGCGGCGGTGTGGGCTTGGGCCGGACGAATCCTTGCTTCACTTCGGTTGCTCCAATGCTCCGGGGTTCTGACCCGCCGGCAATGTGTTCCAACGCCGTAACGCATCAGCTTTCGACAATGTCGGGCCGGCGACGAACAGTCGCAGCACCGACCACGGGGCGGGCTGAGGCTCGACGTTCAGGCCCAGCGCGGTCAGCGTCTCCCGGTCACGAAGCACGCCGAATCGGATGCCGGACTCCGAGAGCCACCACGCCGACTCCTTGGTCGACGCGGTCGGACCATTGCCGGTGCTGACGACGTAGTTGGCGTAATCGGGCCCAAAGTAGACCTGATCGGCAACTTGACCGCCCGTCGACTCCGACGGCACCAGCTTCACGATGTCGCCGCTGCGTTCGGCCGGCACCGGAATGGTCGCACCGGACACGACCGAGGTGGTGGTGCGGTTCTCCCCCGCCCCTTTCTCCCACCACCAGCACGTCGCCGGATTGGCTTGGGTGTCCACCACTTTCAGCGGCTCGTCCGGGTAGATCGACGTGTCGATCCGGTTGACCGACGGCAGCTGGGACAGCGCCGAACCGGCGATCACCGGCACTGCACCGGTGGGATTGCCGCCGGCGTTCTGCAGGATCTGCGCCACAATCGGCGAAATCGTCTGCATTCCCGACTGCAGCACCACCGAATAGGTGGTGTTGCCCTCAACCTGCGGAGTCGACACCACGGTGCCGACCGGGCCCGGAGCGCCGGGGAACGGAGCGGGATTGCCCAGACCTGGGATCACCGGCACGGTCAACGGTGGCGCCACCGGAATGGCGTTGAGCAGCGCCTGGCTCATCGGCCTGGCCGCCGCCAGGTCCTCGGCGGTGACCCCCAACGCCAAGAGCACGGGGCGCTGGCTCGCGTCCACCAAGGACCGACGGCCATCGCGAATCAGCCACACATCGGTGCCGAAGTGCAGCAGCACACCATCGGACTTATCGAGCACCCTGCGCCGGTCCGACAGGTCAGGTTGACCGTCGATCACCGTCACGGTGACCGGCTCCGGTGCGCCCGCGCCGAACGCCTTGGTTACCGCGTCGCAGACCAGCCACGACGAACCTGACGGGGAAGTCGCGTTCATGACGTTCGGGGCCCCCGGAATGCCGACCATGACCCCACGAGGGCGAGAATCGATCTCGCTGCGGCGCACGCGGACGGGGTTTTCAGCCTGCCCGGCGATCAGTCGAGCTGAGGACAAGTTCAGCGCCGGGTAGAGCACGTCGCCGACGTTGACATAGAGCGCCCCGCTGTCCTGATCGGCAATGATCTTGGACCCGCCCACCGAGCCCGCGGGCCGGATGAACGACCAGAACAGCGCGCCCATGCAGATGACGACGACGATCGAGAGCCCGGCCAGCACGGCCATCCACTCCCGTCGACCCGGTTCGGCTTCCATGCGCACCTGGCGGCGCGTCATGCCCAGCGCGGCCCGGCGAGCCATGAACTGGTGCGCGGTGACCTGGACTCGCGTTGCATAGCCCAAGCCGCGACCCAGCCGCCGCCGTGCGACCTCTTTGTCCTTGACGGCGCTACCTCGTTCGCCTGCCATCTACTCCGCCCCCGGATTCCCGCGATGTACGAAACGTCGGTCAACTTCGGTCACCGACTCAACATAAACCGGCCCGCATTGGCATAGCGACGCCCGAAGCTCCGTACTTTCAACTCCCATGATGCCTGGTCCGCGGTACTGCTGAGGGCACCAAATCAACGCCTCGGGCCGCCCACGTGCTCGCGAGACCCGCGGGCTGGGTGATCGCCTCAGGCGACCCGCCGGATGACCAGGTGCCCGGAGGGGATCGACGAGAACTTGACCCGCTCGTTCCGATTGGGCGCCTCGATCACCATGTCGGGCGAGACTGCCATCACGACGTGTTCGGGTCGCCCGTTTTGCCAGTTGCACAGGATCAGGTCGCCTGCCCGGATGTTCGCCCGGCTCACAGGGGTGCCCGCATTCACCAGGTCATAGGTGGTGCGGGGAATGTTCACCCCGGCCTGCCTGTAGGCCCATTGAGTCAAACCCGAGCAGTCGAACGCGTTGGGTCCAGTGGCACCCCACACGTACGGTGCGCCTAACTTGGATTTGGCGAAGGCGACCGCTCGGTTGGCGCGGTCACTGCCGTTGCCGTCCCGGCCGAAAAGATCAGAAGTGAGCTGATCAGCGGCCTGGCGTGAGTTTTGGCCGGTGAGCATGCCGGGCAGCTTGGAGAACATGCCCATGCCGGGGAACCCGCCCCCGCCGCCGCCCATGCCCATCGAGGGCATCCCGCCGCCGCCACCCATCCCGCCGCCCATCCCGCGGAACATGCTCGCCGGTCAAGCCTTGGCGGCCTGGCGGCAGGCCATCGCCATCCGCCCCCTCCCGC
>NZ_JACBJQ010000092.1 GCF_013404075.1 Mycolicibacterium vinylchloridicum | reverse complement strand
CAGCAAATCCCGAGCCGATCAGAGCTCACCGACCGAACAGGAGGCCACCCCCGCGGCACTGACCGCCTGAACCATCACATCGAAGAATCACACGACGACGTCGTACACCACGCCCCTGGACTTGACCCATCTGGATCAATCACAGTTGTTGCGGCTAGGACCAAACGCTACCGGGAGTTCTTTGCGCCATTGGGAAATTCGCGATCCCACGTTGGGGGCTCGGGCCAGGACCGATGCGACAACTACGCACACCGCGGTAGCCGAATTGCGTGGCCGCAGCATCACTGGGGAATATGCGACAGATCAATATATTAGGTGGGCTAACTACCAATCCTGAACTGCGGAAATAAGTGCCCCCGGCAGGATTCGAACCTGCGACACCGGCTTTAGGAGAGCCGTGCTCTATCCCCTGAGCTACGGGGGCGCACCGGCTGGCAGCTTACCGCCTAGTACCTGCGCCGCGGCAGCAGCGCACCCCACTCGTAACGGGCCACCGCGGTGGCGTTGCTATCGGCTTCCGGGTCCACATCCTGGGCCAAGCGCACCAGCGCCACGGCCACCCGCTGGTTGTCCAGCTCGTGGCGCTGCGACGCTCGGGAGATTTCGCCCGACGCCGCATCCAGGGTGCATCGCTTCAATCCGACCAGCACGCCCTGAGCGCAGTGCTGCATCCCTGTCTCGTCATCGCCGTTGTTCTGCATGAATAAGCCTCCGTCCGATCAGCCATAGCCCGACCGGCGGTCCCGCAAACCCCTCAGCGCAACTCGGCGATGACCTTGGCGAAGTACTCCGCGTGATAGTCCTGCACGGTGAAGTAGCTGATCCCGTAGTCGTCGCGGCGAGCCCGCAGGGTGTCCGCGATGTCGCGCGGGGTTCCGGAGAGCACGGTCGGCAGGGCCAGCAGCTGCTCCTCGGTGGCGTCGGGTGCGTATCCGCGAGTCAGCGCGAGGTCGGGGATGCCCGAGGAATCGGTGGGCACCCCGGTGATCGCGATGTTGAGTTCCAGGTCGGCAAATCGCTCGCCGGCGGCCGCTCGGACGAACTCGATCCGCTCGGCCAACGGATCGTGGCCGGGATAGTCGGGCACCCCGCCACCGGTGAGCCCGATGATGTCGGCGTGCTGGGCCGCGATCCGCAGCACCCGATCGCCGTTGCCCGCGATCAGGATCGGGATCGACGGTGCGGTCTGCTTGAGATAGGTGGTGGTGTGCCGCAGATGGTCGACCCGCTCACCGGCGCTCGGGTACGGCATCTCCGCGGCCTCGAACTCCTCGCGCACATACCCGGTGCCCAGCCCGAGATCGAGCCGTCCCTCACTCAGGATGTCGACGGCGATGGCGTCGCGCGCCAGGATCGCGGGTTTGTAGAACGCGGCGTTGATCACGAAGGTGCCCACGCGCATCGTCTTGGAGTACTCCGCTGCGGCCACCATGGTGGGAAACGGCGCGGGAATGCCGAACCGGCCGAGGTGGTCCGGAACATGCAGGACGTCGAAACCCAAGTCCTCGAACCGTCGCACCGTATCGCGCAGCTTCTGCGCCGACTTGACCGATCGCACGCCGATGCCGAAGCGGAAATCTTTCACCATCTCGGCATGCTAAGACCGCTCCGCGCGGGATCGACAGCGGCGGTCTCGGTACGTGGCACGGTTTGACGCGCCCTCGCTGCGGGGATCCCGTGGATTGTGAATGTGCCCAGCGTCGGCGTGGAGGAAGAGTTCCTCCTCGTCGATCCCGACACCGGGGAGCCGGTTGGCTGCAACGCCGACGTGGCCAAGCGAGCGGCTCACCGCGGAGTCGACCTGCAACTCGAACTGACCACCTGCCAAGTCGAGACCGCGACGGAGGTGGCGCAGACGAGTTCCCAACTGCGCCAACAGATCACCCGGTTGAGGCGAGTCGCGGCGGATGCCGCGCAGGAGGCGGGGGCACAGCTTCTGGCCGTCGGCCTGCCACCCACGGTGCCGCACAGCTTCCCGATCACCGACACCGAGCGCTACCGCGATATCGGCGAGCAGTTCGGCATGATCGCCCACGAGCAGGGCATCTGCGGATGCCACGTCCACGTCGAGGTGCCCGACCGCGACGTGGCCATCGCGGTGAGCAACCGGCTGCGGCCTCAGCTGCCGCTGCTGCTCGCGCTCACCGCCAACTCGGCGATCTATCGCAACGCCGACAGCGGCCATGCCAGCTGGCGCAGCGTGCTGTGGGGCCGCTGGCCCAGCGCCGGGCCGCCACCACATTTCGATTCCGCCGAACACTACGACGCGATCGTGGCGATGCTGCTCGACGCCGGGGCCATGCTCGACGACGGCATGGTCTATTGGGATGTCCGCCCGTCCACAAAGTTCCCGACCGTGGAGGTCAGGGTTTCCGACGTGCCGGCCACCGTCGCCGAGACCGTTCTGCTGGCCACCCTGGCCCGTGCCGCGGTGATGACCGCCCTGGCCGCCGAACGCGCCGGGGCACCGTCACCCCGCATCGACGACCACATCGTGCGTGCCGCCTACTGGAAGGCTGCGCACGACGGATTGGACGGTCAGGCCATCGATGTCACCGGGCGCGGGGTGAGTGCCCCGGTGGCGGCGGTGCTGGGTAACTGGCTGCAGCTGTTGAAGCCCGCCCTCGAGGAACTCGGCGACGACGAGTGGGTCCATGCGGAGCTGGACCGGCTACTGAAGGAGGGCAATGGCGCGATGCGGCAGCGGGCGGCCTGGCGTGAGCGCAACGAGATCGGCGACGTGCTCGCCGTCGCCGCGGAAGCGACACTCAACCCAGCGTGGTAAATCCCTTGGTACGCATCAGGAAGTCGGCGAGAAACCCGTCGTGTGGCAGGCCGGGCGCCGTGAAGTAGGTGGGCACCGGGCCGCGGTACACATTGGCGATCGTCGGCTCGTCGAGGAGATCGTCGACAAGGCCGTCATCCTCGGTGAGTGCACTGATGACCAGCGAATGGCGAAGCGGCCCGATGCCATCCGTGCGCTGCCAGGGAGCCACCCACACGCATGGAAACGCCAGCTCGGTGTTGATCTTCTCGGTGTCCAGTTCCGCGAGCAGATGCACCGCCGGCCGCAGGGCGGCACGGCCGTCGCCGAGGTCG
Organism: Mycolicibacterium vinylchloridicum; assembly: GCF_013404075.1. Taxonomy (GTDB): domain Bacteria; phylum Actinomycetota; class Actinomycetes; order Mycobacteriales; family Mycobacteriaceae; genus Mycobacterium; species Mycobacterium vinylchloridicum. The sequence continues at coordinate 11,109 of NZ_JACBJQ010000092.1, read as the reverse complement.
GCGACGATCTGGTCTGCACCCGCTAGCGCAGTCGTGCCGGCGGTACGAGCGGCGAGAAAGGTGGCCGTGGTGCGTGCTGATGCGACGGATTGTGTTGGCAGAAGCGCACGTTCGTCCTCAGGGGGTAGCGTCTCGATGGTGCTCAGCCGTTCGGCGATCGCGTGGGCCAGCGGCGCGGCGTCACCCTCGATCAGCACGGCGGTAGTGTTGACGCAGGCCATCCCACCCAGGCGGGCAACGGAATCCACGATCACGTCGAGGTGATCTCGCCAGTCCTGCTCCGCGGTGATCAGAATCTTGGTGCGCCCGGGGCCGTTGACGAACACCGTGGGGTCGTCGCCGTACTTGGCCACGACATCGCTGCCGCCGTACACCAAGGCCAGGTCGGCCGACGTGACGATCTCGTCCGCCCCGGCGTGGTCGGTGGGCAGATAAGCCGCGTCGTGGTCGCGAAAACCTGCTTCCCGCAATGCGGAAACCAGCCGGTGCGCAGTGAATGGTTCGCGCCGCGAGGGCCGCACCGCCACCCGATAGCCCATGGCCAGCGCCTGCGGCCACAGCCCGTGCACACCGGGTGCATTACCAGAGGCGTGCACCCCGAACACGTCACCGCGTCGCGACCAGATCGCGGCCGCGTACCCGGGCCGCACCGCCCGCCAGTCCGGCACCGCGCCGATCGGCCGGGCTGGTTGGGCCGCGTCGAACGCGGCGACGACGGCCTCGCTCACCTCGAGCGCCTGCACTCGGGTCACGGCGACCGGCAGCCCCGAAACCCGGCTCGCGAGTTGAACATACGACTCGAAGTCCAGGCCGGCGGCCTCGGAGGTGGCGAACACGACGCCTGCCTTGCGTAGCGCGGCCTGTCGCTGATCGGCGGGCAGCGGCTTGGTTTTGCGCTGCGCCGCCATAGCCCGCGCGATGTACAGCGGCGGGGCGATGCTCAGCTCGGCAACTCCAGTGCCTGCGGTGTCGGTGACGACTTCGCTTTTGCGGGAACGGTATTCACCGCTCGGTCCCAGGACGGGCAGGTCGATCACGATCAGTACACACCCTCGATCACCGGCTCGCCGTCGAGTACGGCGACCGGGGCGACCTCGGCGATCGAGTCACCGACCTGGCCGTCAGGGCCGGGCAGGCGGATCGCACTGTCGCGTTCGAGATTGTTGGGAATGAACATGCCCTTGCTGATGTGGTTCATCACCACCTGGCCGCGTTCGCCGTACCCGACCTGCTCGCCGGTATCCGGGTCGATCACCCAGAAGAAGACGTAGGGGCTGCGCGGGTCGAACACGAATTCCTCACCCGCGATTCGCGTTTGGGCCTGCGACAGGATCATCGTGCTGCCGAACACCATCGCGATGGTCGCGGCCGGGAAGACGTCGCGCAACACGTCGAGGCTGTCGGGATCGACGTGCGCACCGCTGAGCAGAATGAACCGGACCTTGTCACCGACCAGCTGCGCGAGCGTGTCGTTGCGGGCGATCGCATCCAGCAGCGGAGGCGTCGTGTGCAGATTCGCGACGTCCTGGCTGCGCAGAACCCATTCCGCCTGGTCCAGGATGTGATTCAGATAGGCCGACATCTCTCCCGCGGCCCCGCGTGCGACCAGCTTCTTGACCCATCGTGGATCGAGATCGATCAGATGACAGATCGAACCCAGCCGACCCGACACCACCCGGGAGAAGTGGCCGACACCGTGCGGGCCGCTGGGCATCATGCACAGCAAGCCGCGCCCGCCGACGAATCCCGCGCGCGCGAAGTCGTCGGTCTGCCACTCGGCGACCTGGGCCACCCAGTCCGGTAGTTGGGCCGTCCGCTTGGGTGCGCCTGTGGTCCCGCCGGATTCGAAGATCATCGGGATCGGCGCGGGTGATCCGTAGCCGCGCGGAATGAGGTCCTCGGCCGGGACGTCGCGCAATTGGTTGACGAAGTTCGGGAATCGGCGGAGGTCGGCGAACGTGCGGATGTCGGTCAGCGGATCGAAGTCCAGTTCCTCGGCCGTGCGCAGCCAGTACGGCGAGCCGGTCTCGGCCCCGAAATGCCAGGCCATCGCCGCTCGCAGGTACGCATCAGGCTCCGGTGGCGTCGCGCGCGGCAGATCCAGCAGGGAGAAGTCGACGTCGGCCACAAAGGGAAATCCTGTAGCAGCGTGCCGGGATGCGATACCAGGCGCGGCTGTCGTTAACCGAGAAGTCCGCAGGAGTTCTCACTGCCGCCACGAGCGAGCCGCCGTGGCCAGGCCCCGCACCAGCGCAGAGGTGGCCGGGGAGAGCCCGTCGGCATCCGGCGGCTGGCTTCGCGGGCTGATGCCGCGCACCCGGGTCGGCAGCTCCAGCTGCGCGCCGCCGCCGCGCACCCGGTTGACCGGATTGTCGGGGTGCAGGCCGCGCAGCTCGGCGGGGATGGCGCCGAGATCGGTGACCACCTGGTAGCCGGGCAGCTCGATGGTGGCGGCGAGGTGGCGGGCCAGCGTCCGGTTGCGGCCGCCGGCCAGCAGTTCGGTGCTGCGCCCGATGCGGCCGTAGCCGTGCACCGACACGGCCACGTCGACGTGGTCCAGGAAAGCGGCGAGCCGTTCGGACTCGGCGGCCAGATAGCGCGCCGACGGCAGGTGGTGCGGATAGTGCTCGGGGTGGCGCAGCAGGTACAGCGACGCTCCGGCGGCGTCGGCGGCGCGTTCGGCGATGACGTCGGTCATCTGCTCGAGGCCGCCGCCGTGGATGGCGAGGAACCCGAACGGCGACCGCAGCTGACTGACCTCGACGACCGACGGGTCGGCAAGGAGTTCGGAAAGTGATTGCGGCCCAGAGGAGTTCGACGCCAGTGGTCGCGGCCAGTGCGCTGGATCCCAGCGCCGCAGGAAGTCCACCCAACGCTGCGGAAGGCCGTGGTGCAGCGCTCCGTCGATGATGCGCTCCAGATAGCCGGGCCGCGGCGGGCCCGGCTCGGTGCGGTGGTCGATGTAGACCCAGGCCGGGGCGGGCCCGTCGGCGGTGTGCACGGTCAACCGGTCGCGGCGGTACCGCACCGGCACCCCTTCTGCGCTGTCCAAGACGGCGAGGTCGTGGTCGGTCAGCCACCACAGCACGCCGTGCACGATGCTGCCGACGAACGGTTCGACGGTGGCCACGCCGCGGGAGTTGATCAGCCAGTCATGATCGGCCAGGGTCGCCGGCCGGGGGTCGGCGGCCCCGGGACAACGCCGGGCCATCTGGTGCACGCAGAGATTGGACCCGTAGGCGAAATACGGGTGCCGCACCTCAGTGCGCGAGTGTCAGGTAGATCAGGACCACGTTCAGCAGCGTAATGACTGCGGCAACCGCCCACCCGAGGGCCGTCGTCAGCCGGGCGTTGGTATCCGCACCCATCAGCGTGCGACTGCTGGTCAGCCGCACCAGCGGGATCAGCGCGAACGGGATGCCGAACGACAGCACCACCTGGGAGATCACCAGCGCGCGGCTGGGATCGATGCCGATGGCGAGCACCACCAGGGCCGGGATCAGCGTCACCAGCCGGCGCACGAGCAGCGGGAAGGTCTTGTGCAGCAGCCCCTGCATGATCATCGCTCCGGCGTATGCGCCCACCGACGTCGATGCCAGACCGGAGGCCAGCAGCCCGATCGCGAACAGCAGCGCGACCGTGGGCCCCAACGCGTCCCGGACGGCGGCGTGCGCACCCTCGATCGAGTCGGTGTCGTCGCGGCCCTGCAGGTTTGTCGCCGCGATCAGCAGCATGGACATGTTGACCGCGCCGGCCACCAGCATCGCGACGCCGACGTCCCACCGGGTGATCCGCAGCAGCCGGGCGCGTGCCGCACCGGCCGCGGGGTGCCCGTGCCGATCGCGCGCGAGTCCGGAATGCAGATAGACCGCGTGCGGCATCACGGTCGCGCCGAGCATTGCGGTCGCCAGCAGAACGCTTTCCGGGCCGTCGAATCGGGGGAGGAGGCCGCCCACCACGTCCGCGGCCGGCGGTGCCTTGACGAACAGGCTGGACAGGAACCCGATGGCGATGACCAGGAGCAGCCCGGTGATGACCCTCTCGAACATCCGCTGACCCCGCCGGTCCTGCGCGGCCAGCAGGAGCAATGACACCGCACCGGTGATCACGCCGCCGAGGAGCAGCGGCAGGTCGAATAGCAGGTGCAATGCGATGGCGCCGCCTACCACCTCGGCGAGGTCGGTGGCGATCGCGACCAGTTCGGCCTGAATCCAATACCCGATACGGCTCGGGGTGCGGGTGTGGTCGCGGACGGCTTCGGGCAGGCTGCGGCCGGTGACCAGGCCCAGCTTGGCCGACAGGTACTGCACCAGTCCGGCCATCACATTGGCCATCACGATCACCCAGACCAGCAGGAAACCGAACTGTGCGCCGGCGCTGATGTTGGCCGCGACGTTCCCCGGGTCGACGTAGGCGATGGCTGCGACGAAGGCGGGGCCGAGCAGATACCAGCCCCGGTTGGGGGCGCGGGTCACCTGTGCCAATCGACGAGCCTTCTGTCCGGGGCTACTAACAAGAAAGTTAGGGTACCCGAAACCTGTCGGGGCTCGTCAGAGGCCGATGAAGATTCCGCCGAGCCCGATACCCCAGCCGCCGAAGCCCCAGCCCGCCAGCGGATTCTGCAAGGCCGGGTTGGGCGAGGTGACGATCGCCGCATGCCCCGGGGTCTCGCAGACCGTGGTGCTGGGGCCGGTGTCGGTGCATTGCGCGGGCCGCGCTGTCGCCGGGGCGGCCAGTACGACGGCCGCGACCGCGATCAGTAGGGGGGCGCCAAGAGCGATCTTGGTAACCATGTGGGCCTCCTTGCGGCCGCGATCTGAGACTCAGCGGCCCCCGCCGCCGTGGGCGCCACCGCCGCCTGCGGGGCCGGGAGCGCCGAAAATCAGTGCAGGACCGTAGAACTCGTCGCCCCAGGGATAGGCGAAATCCTCGGGGACTTCCGGGGTTGCGTTGAGCTGGACGTTGCCGGGGGTGGCGCACTGGGTGGTCTGGCCACCGATCACTGAGCTGCCCCCGGTGTCGACGCAGCTGGGAACTGACGGGGAGATCAACGTCGTATCAGCATTGGCGACGGGTGCGAATGCACCTGCGGCAGCACCGGCGGCGATGATCACCGGAAACACATAGCGGAGCCTGTGCCGCATCGGCATTCCCTTCCTGGCAGTTCCCTTACCCAGAAGCGTACAGCCCTTTGCCAGTCGCGAATGGTAAGTCGATCGTCGTGCGGATCCCGGCGGGTGCGGCCACCACGGAGGGGATGGCGTTGACGAGCCGCATCGCGGTGGCCACCAAGCCGGCGTGGTTGTGGTCGCCGTTGGGCGAGCTCAGACACAGGTCCATTGCGTAGGACGGTTCGCCGGTGATCTCGATGCGGTAGTTGCCGCCTTCCTGTGCGGGCTGCGGCCAGTCCGGGTACAGATCCTCGCGCAGCCGGGTGACGTGTTCGACGACGATCGCCGGGGCGCCGCCGACCAAGCCGATCACCTCGAATCGCAGTCCCGCCGCGGTGCCCTTGGCGATGGTGCCCGCGGCGATCTCGATGTCCTCCGGCGCGGGCTCGCGCACGTACATGTCTTCGATGCCGTCGAGTTCCAGACCTAGTCCGGCCGCGATCTGGCGGATCACCGAGCCCCAGGCCAGGCTCAGCACCCCGGGCTGCAGGAGCATCGGGATGTCGTCCATCGGCTTGCCGAAGCCCATCACGTCGAACATGACCGTGGCGCTGTCGTAGGTGGCGTAGTCGAGGATCTCCATGCACCGGATCTGCTCGATGCTCTGGCAGGTGCTCGCCAGCGCCAGCGGCAGCAGATCGTTGGCGAAGCCGGGATCGATGCCGTTGACGAACAGGCTCGAATTGCCTTCCTGGGCAGCGTCTTCCAACGGTTTGATCATCTCGTCGGGAATCACCTGCCAGGGCCACTGCAGGAACACCGGGCCACTGCCGACGACGTTGACGCCGGCGGCGAGGATGCGCCGATAGTCCTCCAGTGCCTCGGGCAGGCGGTTGTCGGCCAGCGCGTTGTAGACGACGCAATCGGGCTTGGCGGCGAGCACGGCGTCGAGATCAGTGGTGGCCGTGACGCCGGTGGTCTCAGCGAGCCCGGCCAGTTCGGCGGCGTCCTTGCCCGCCTTGGAATCCGAGGAGACCCAGACGCCGGTGAGTTCGAACTCGGGGTTGGTGATCAGCGCCTTCAACGCGTGAATGCCGACGTTGCCGGTGCCGATCTGTGCGACGCGGATGGCCATGGCGCTCCTTACAGGTCCGGGATGGGGAGGTCGAGGTTCGGCACGATGAGGCCGCCGTCGACCTCGAGCATCTTGCCGGTGAGGTAGCTGGCGGCGGGCGACGCGAGATAGACGGCGGCCGCGGCGATGTCGAGCGGATCGCCGAGCCGCTTCATCGGCGTCGCCTTCTCCATCGGATCGCGCAGTGTGTCATTGGAGGCGACGATCTCCAGCGCCGACGTGAGGATGGAGCCCGGTGCGATGGCATTGACCCGGATCTTGGGGGACAGGTCGAGCGCAGTCAGCCGGGTGTAGTGGGCCAGGGCGGCCTTTGCCGTGCTGTAAGCGGCGAAGCCACGGCCGGCGAGCCGGCCCATCGTCGAGGTGATGTTGATGATGTTGCCGCCGCCGGAGTGCTCGAGCATCAGCGGCACGGCGGCCAGCGTCAGGGCGTGTGCGGTGAGGACGTTGAACGTGAACGCGTCCTTCATGTCCTTGACGCTGGTGTTCAGCAGCGCGTTGGGCATGGTGCCGCCGACGTTGTTGACGACGATGTCCAGCTTGCCGAACGCCTCGACCGCGGTGCCGGCCAGCGCGGCTGTGGTCTCTGGGTGCGCGAGGTCGCCGACGACGATATGGGCGCGCCGCCCGGCGGCCTCGATCTGCTTGGCGACCGACTCCAACTCGGACTGGGTGCGCGAGCCGATCACGACGTCGGCGCCGACTTCGGCGAACGCCACGGCGATCGCCGCACCCAGGCCACGCCCACCACCGGTGACCACCGCAACTTGACCGTCAAGTCTGAATTTGTCGAGTATCACGTGTCCCTCTTCCCTTGTCCGCGAACACCGTAACAAGCTCGTGGGAGCTGACGGCGCGGAATTCAGAACGAAATTGAAACACGTTCTATTTTGGTCAGGCCTTCTTGGCGGCGGCCTTCTTGGCGGCGGCTTTCTTGGCCGGAGCCTTCTTCGCCGCCTTCTTGGCGGGTGGCTTCTCGTCAGTGGACTCCCGGCGGCGTTGGACACTGGCCTCGAGCTTGGCCAGCAGATCGGAGACATCCTCGGTCTCATCGAGCTCGGCGGGCTGGTCTTCGGTGGTGAACGCCTCCCCACCTTCGAGCTTGGCCTGGACGAGTTCGAGGAGCTGTTCCTGGTAGGTGTCGCGGAACTGCTCGGGGTGGAAATCATCGGCCATCGAATCGACGACCTGGCCCGCCATCTTCAGCTCAGCCGGCTTGATCTCCACCTCTTTGTCGAGCACCGGGAAGTCGGGATCGCGGATCTCGTCGGGCCACAGCAGCGTGTGCACGATCATCACGTCGCGCTTGGAGAAATCCTTGACCCGTAAGGCGGCCAGGCGAGTCTTGTTCCGCAAGGCGAAGTGCACGATCGCCACCCGGTCGGTGTCGGCGAGCGTTTTGGCCAGCAGCACATAGGACTTCGACGATTTGCCGTCTGGCTCCAGGTAATAGCTGCGGTCGTACATCAGCGGGTCGATCTCGCTGGCGGGAACGAACTGAACGACCTCGATCTCGTGGCTGCGTTCCTCGGGGAGCGTGGCGATGTCGTCGTCGGTGATGATCACCGTCTGGCCGTCGTCGGACTCGTAGGCCTTGGCGATGTCCCGGTATTCGACCACTTCACCGCACACTTCGCAGACGCGCTTGTAGCGAATGCGGCCGTTGTCCTTGGCGTGCACCTGATGGAACTTCAGATCGTGGTCCTCGGTGGCGCTGTACACCTTGACAGGGACGTTCACCAGACCGAATGCGATCGAGCCTTTCCAGATGGAACGCATCTGTCCAGTATGCAGGCCTGATCGGTGCTGGGGAGTTAGCCGGGTCAGATGGCGGGCTGGACGCCCGGATTCAGCCCGGTCGGCAGGTCAGGATTCGCGCCCGGTGCCATGCCGTCGCTGGTTTCCAAATAGGGCGCCGGCCGGCAACCGCTGTTCATCGGGTCCTGCCCGGCCGAGCAGTACGGGACATGGTCTTCCGGATCGGCGGCGGCCTGCGGAACGCCGATCAACGCGGGCAGCGCCACTAGAGCAGCCACCAGCATTCTGGTCACTGGTCCACGGTAGCAGTGGGTAATACCGTTGGGGTGGTGAATGACGTGTGGCCGCCCGGGGCGACGAAGGGACCCCGCGTCACGCTGACCAACGCCGACAAGGTGCTCTACCCGGCCACCGGCACCACCAAGGCCGACGTATTCGAGTACTACACCGCCATCGCCGAGGTGATGCTGCCGCACATCGCGGGCCGGCCGGTCACCCGCAAGCGCTGGCCCAACGGGGTCGACGAGGCGTCGTTTTTCGAAAAGCAGCTCGCCAGTTCGGCTCCGGACTGGCTTGACCGGGCGACCGTGGCGCACCGCTCGGGGGCCACCACCTATCCGATCATCAACACCACGACGGGCCTGGCGTGGATCGCTCAGCAGGCCGCTCTGGAAGTCCATGTGCCGCAATGGCGATTCAATGGCGATGGAAAGCCCGGTCCGGCAACACGTTTGGTGTTCGATCTGGATCCGGGCGAGGGTGTGACGATGCCGCAGTTGGGCGAGGTGGCCGATGCCGTCCGCGAGCTCATGGACGACATCGGGCTGACGGTCTACCCGCTCACCAGCGGAAGCAAGGGGCTGCATTTGTATGCGCCGCTGGCCGACCCGGTCAGCAGCAACGGTGCGGTGGTGCTGGCCCGCCGGGTGGCTCAGCAGCTCGAGCAGAGCATGCCCACGCTGGTGACTGCCACGATGACCAAGAGTCTGCGGGCGGGCAAGGTCTTTCTGGATTGGAGCCAGAACAACGGGTCGAAGACGACGATCGCACCGTATTCGTTACGCGGCCGGGAGCACCCGACGGTCGCGGCGCCGCGGACGTGGGACGAGATCGGCGATCCCACCCTGCGCCACCTGGAGTTTCGGGAGGTGCTGGCCCGGGTGGCCGAGCAGGGCGATCTGCTGGCCGGAATGGATGCCGACGTCCCCGGCGAGGACCGGCTGACGACGTACCGGAGCATGCGGGATTCGGCCAAGACACCCGAGCCGGTGCCGGCGGCCAGGCCGGCTCGGTCCGATGTCGCCGGCCCAGCGGCTCCGGCCGGTGAGAACAACACCTTCGTCATCCAGGAGCACCACGCCCGGCGGCTGCACTACGACTTCCGGCTGGAGCGCGACGGCGTGCTGGTGTCGTGGGCGGTGCCGAAGAACCTGCCGGATACGCCGGCGGTCAACCATCTCGCCGTGCATACCGAGGACCACCCGCTGGAGTACGCGACGTTCTCCGGAGACATTCCGAAGGGCGAGTACGGCGGCGGCAAGGTGATCATCTGGGATTCCGGGACGTACGAGGCGGAGAAATTCCGGGACGGCGGGGAGAAGGGCGGCGAGGTGATCGTCGACCTGCACGGCCGGCGGATCTCGGGGCGTTACGCGCTGATTCAGACCAAGGGCGACCAATGGCTGGCGCACCGGATGAAAGATCAACCGGCGCCGCGCCTGCAGGACTACTCGCCGATGCTCGCCACGCTGGGTTCGGTGGAGAAGCTCACCGCGGCGCAGTACGCATTCGAGGGCAAGTTCGACGGGTATCGGCTGCTGGTCGAGATTTCGCATGGCGACCTGCGGCTGCAATCGCGCAGCGGGCGGGATCTCACCGCGGAGTATCCGCAATTGCACTCGCTGACAACCGATCTCGCTGACCACGATGTCATCCTCGACGGCGAGGTGGTGGCGCTCGACGAACATGGTGTCCCGAACTTCGGTGAGATGCAGAATCGGGTGCGCGCCACCAGGATCGAGTTCTGGGCGTTCGACATCCTACGCCTCGACGGGCGGTCGCTGCTCAAGGCGAAGTACCGCGACCGGCGCAAAGTGCTGGAAACCTTCGCCGAGGGAACGGATTTGATCGTCCCGCCGCTGATCGACGGCGACGGATCCGACGCACTCGAATTCTCCAGAAAGAAGAAGTGGGAAGGCGTTGTCGCCAAGAAATGGGACTCGACCTATCAGCCGGGGCGGCGGTCGGCGTCGTGGATCAAGGACAAGAACTGGAACACGCAGGAGGCCGTGATCGGCGGCTGGCGCGAGGGCAATGGCGGACGCTCCAGCGGCATCGGCGCGCTGCTGCTCGGCATTCCCGACGAAGGCGGTCTGCGGTTCATCGGCCGGGTGGGTACCGGATTCTCCGAGAAGGAGCTGACCCGGCTCAAGACGATCCTCACTCCGTTGCACACCGACGAATCTCCGTTTAACGCACCACTTCCCAGGTTGGACGCCAAAGGGGTCACCTATGTGCGCCCGGAGTTGGTGGGGGAGGTGCGTTTTGGCGAGTGGACATCGGACGGACGGCTGCGCCATCCGAGCTGGCGCGGTCTGCGGCCGGACAAGGTGCCCGCCGACGTGGAGGTTGAGCTGCCAGGTTAGGCGGCGCCCGCGTCGTCCGATGGTGGGTCGTTGTCGTTCTCCAACAAGCGTTCTGGGTGGTGGTAGTCGTTGACGCCGCCGCGGAGCATGGGCAGGCCTGGTGGTGGGATCCATTGAGTCTGGCCGCCTGCGAGTTGGCGGGTTTCCCAGCCGCCGGTTTCGACGAGTTCGTTGTCGGGTGGGCAGGCCAGGGTGAGGTCACCGATGTCGGTGCGGCCGCCTTTCTTCCAATCCTTGGCGGCGTGGTGGACCATGCTGTGGTACCCGGGAGCGTCGCAGCCGGGGCGGGTGCAGCCACGATACTTGGCGTGCAGGATGATTCGCTGGTCTGCTGAAGCGATACGTTTGGTTCGGCCCAGCCACAGTGCGCGACCGTTCACCCCCTCGAACAGCGCGAGGTAGTGGTAGGCGTGCGCCCCTAACCGGATTACCTCGGAGATCGGCATGACCACCCCGCTGG
>NZ_JACBJQ010000091.1 GCF_013404075.1 Mycolicibacterium vinylchloridicum | reverse complement strand
GAAAGCGGGCCTCCTTCGATGGAGCAACTGGCGTCAGACACCAGCAGCTTCGAGGGAGGCCCGCCCTTCTCGGCGGAGCCACACGGGTGGGGAACTTCGATGAGCGTCAGTGGGGAATTTCAGCGAGCGCGATCAACCGACGGTATTACGTACGCCAACAACGACATACTGCGCAATCATTTGGAATTGCGGCAGCGCTACGAGAACGTCCGACTGGTGTTCTCGGGGCGCTGGACCACCTTCAACGGAGACAACTGGTGGGTCACGGTAGTCGGGGCTCCCTTCGGGGATGCGGCGGCAGCCAACGGGTGGTGTGACGCCCACGGCATCGACTCGTGGAACTGTCTTGCGAAGACCGTTAGTGACAGTCGGGGGCCTGAGGGGACGACGGTGATTCGCAAATAGGGCCTCCGCGTCAACAGGACAGGTGCGGGTCCTTATTTATTGCAACGTGCTTCAATGCGGCGTCGACGCGGGCGATGTCCAGTTCGTGATTGTTGACCGCGGCCTCAAGCCGATCGAGAACTGCGGGCACCTCGTCGGTCGAAACCCACAGCGCGACGTCCGCGCCGGCGCTCAGCGCCTTTAGCACCGCCTCCGGAACGGTGTAGTGCTGAGTGATCGCACCCATGCTGGACAGGTCGTCGGTGTAGACGAGACCGGCGAACGGTGGGCCACCGTAGCGTCCGCTACGCAGGAACTCATATGCGGCCGGTGACAGGCTGGCCGGGTCACTACCGGTCAGATCTGGAACTTGCATGTGACCGACCATCACCGCGACCGGTAGTGCGGTACTCAGTTCACGGTAGGGGATCAGGTCTTGGTCCATCAATGAACTCAGCGGGGGTGTGGTGACCTCGCCTTTGTGTGAATCTCCGGAGGCACGGCCATGGCCGGGGAAGTGTTTCAGCACGGGGAGCAGACCGGCGTCGCGCAGGCCGCTGGCGTACGCGCCGGCGTAGGCGACCACGGTTGAGGGATCGTCGCCGAAGGACCGGTCCCCGATGACGGTGTTGGCGGCGTCGTCGGTGATATCGACGACCGGAGCGAAGTCGACGGTGATTCCCCAGGCGCGCATCTGTGTCCCGCGCTGGAAGGCGATGTCGTGGACCTGTTGCAGCGGAGTTTGTCTGGCTGCGAGCTCCCGTGCTGAATCTTGTTCGCCCAGAAGCGACCTGAGGCGTTGGACCCGGCCGCCCTCCTCGTCCACACTGACTGCGAGCGGAAGCGGACGCTGGCTGGCCTGCAACTCACGCAGGCTGCCGTCGGACAGCATGCCCAGCTGGGTCCAGCTGGCGACGAAGACCCCGCCGACACCATAGTTCGCGACGACTGCTCGGGCGTCGTCGATGCTGTTGACACCGACCATCAGTAGCTGTGCCAGCTTCTGGCGCAGGGTCAGCTCTGACACGGCCGCTTGAAGTTTCGTACACGGCGGTGGCACCGCGGCCGCGGTGGGCGTTGCCGCCGTGTCGGGAACTCCGGCCGCTTGCGTCGGCGCGGGTCCGGGCTTGGGCTTGCCGAGCACAACGGCCGCCACCGTCAGGACCACCGCCACCACAATCGCCGCGGCGGCGGGCCAGATCACCGAGCGTCCGCTGCGCGGTTCTGCGTCGTCGGACGGCGCAACAGCGTGGGGAGCCTGCGAGTCGAACGTCCGCGGCGGCTTCGGTCGGCGAGGGCTGGAGATCGGTCGTGGGGCCGGGGCAGTGGTCGTGGTCGGTTGCGGGGTCAGGGCCCGGACGAAGCCGTCGCAGGAGGCGAAGCGGTCACGCGGATCGAAGGAAAAGGCTTTGGCAAAGACGCTCCGCATGTGCTCGGCGTCGGTGACCTTCCCGGCGAGCCGGTCGGCACGGAACTGCAGATAGCCGTCGCTGGTCACGATACGAGTGGTGTCAGTGAACGGTGGCTCGCCGGTGATGATCTCGAAAACAGTTGCGGCCAAGGAAAATTGGTCGCTGTACTCGTCGGCACCTGCTCCGTTGAGTACCTCGGGCGCCACATAGTGGTGGGCGGCGTAGCGGGCGTGCTGACCGGCGTCGTCGCGATAGTGCCCGAAGTCGGTCAGCACGATCTGGTAGTTCTTCGAGAAGGGGTCGCCGAGCAAGATATTCGTGGGTCTGACCGCACCGTGGACGAGTTCTCGCGTGTGCGCATGGTCGAGGATGCGTGCGACGCGGCCGGCGATGGTCAGCGCGGCGCTTTCCGGAATCCCGGTGGGAAAGCGTCGGCGCACCAGCCGACCGGCGTCCAATCCGCTGACGTACTCAGTTGCGACCCAGACCCGTCCGTTGCGGTTGCCGATGTCGACCACTCGGGCTACGTCGGGATCATTCAGCGCGGAAACAACCGCGGCTGAGCGGCGAAGGCGTTGGACGAGAGTGGTGTCCGCCGACGCCTCGGCTCGCAAAATCTTCAGTGCGACCCGGATTCCGGATTGTGTGGCTGCGAGATAGACGGTGCCCACCGGGCCGGCCCCGAGGAGGCGGTCGATTACCAAGCCGGAATACACGTCACCCGGCGTCAACGGCATGCGCGGATGTTAGCTCACGCGCGGGTCCGGGCGTGCCCCTGTGGCAATAGTGTCATCCGCACGACGGTGATGATCATCCGTTCGGAGGACACATCGCAAATCACGACATCTCGTACGCGCCACGCTGACACGCTTTGGCGAGTTCCGCATCCTGGTGCTGGACCGCCGCCGCGGCATCCGTCAGCAGTTGGGCGATGATAGGCCACCGGCGCCCACTTTCATCGGTGCCATAGCGCTGCCAGATCCGGCCCGCTTCCAGCGCCTGGTTAGCCAGCGCATGGGCATCGCCGGCGTTGGCCGCGCACGCCGCACCCTTCACGAGGGCGAGCGCGAGATCGCGGTGGCCCTGTAGGTCGTCGTGACCGACGACGGCACTGCGGAATGCCGCCACCGCCTCCTGCGCCACGCGCAAGGCCGCCGAGTCGTCCCCCATCTCCGCGTGCGCGTCACACAGGCCTGCCAACGCCTCACCGAGCCCATGCCATGCCTCGTGGTCGGAGGGTGAGAGTGTGAGATGGCTGCGTGCCTTCGCGGACTGTTCGAACGCTGCCAGCGCAAGCGCATTTTGGTCGTCAGCCGCCGCGATCTGTCCTAGCCGGAATGCCCCTGTCCCCAGATATTGTTGCGCCCCAGTCGAACTCGGGGCCATATCTACCGCGTCGCGGAAAACCTGGCACGACACCTGCATCCACCGGATCGCCTCGGCCGGGTCGTTGTGCGCCAATGCGACAGTTCCCAGGTTGTTGTATGCCACGCCGAGAGCGAGCAGGTAGTCGATGTTGTCGGGATGGGAATCAATGAGCGCAAGCCGGATCCTGACAGCTTCTTCCGCAGTTGCGGCCGCCCGCCGCAGATTCTTGTCCACTTCGATTTCGCTGGTCACCTCCAGCACACGCGCCAGCGCCAGCTGGTAGTCGGGTGCTGACGGCTGGGCCGAACTGTGCTGACGCAATATCTGTTCGGCCTGCTGTATCGACGTGCGTGCAGCGGTGGCGTTGCCGGCCGCGTCGGCGCGACGGGCCGCGTCGATCAGGCTGGAGGCCTGTTGGACGAAGTCGCCCGGTGGCTGAACCGGCACAGGTGGGGGCGCCAGAGCTGCATTGCGCGTCGCCGCCACCTGAGGGCCATTCTTCGACAAGGACAGCGGCGCTGTCACGCCGGGCGCGTCCACCGCTGCCGTCGTCGCGCCCGAATCCGAGGTCGTGTCGGGGACCCACCATTCCCAACCTGGCGGCGGCAGAGGCCACGACGGGTCGGGGCGACGATCGGCGCTCGGACTCCAGTCGGCAGGCACAGGCCAATTCGGCGGAGGATTGAACCGCATCTTCATAGATCGATCCCAAGTTAGGCCCGGGGCGGATGAACCCGGATCATTCTAGAAGCGCGTCAGGTCATACAGCCGAGTGCCATCCTTCGCGTACACGGTTGCCGCGTCGTCACCGCTGAACTGGACGGAGTAGGTCGCCTTGTTCGGACCCTGGGTGACGACGAGTTTGTAGCGTCCGGCTGAGTCCGGCTTGCTGGCCAGGGCGCACTCCATCGGCCCGCCGATGTCGAGCGGCTTGCCGGAGTTGTAGAAGAACCCGTCGCACCTGCCGTCGGAGCTGAAACTTTTGGTGCCGGTGTTGTCAGAGGACTCCCAGGTTCCTACAAGTGATCCACCGTCGCTGGCGGCCGCTGTCGGGTCGGGTGCCGAAGCGCCGCCCGACGGCTTGACGCCGGGGGTCGCGGTGCTTCCTGCCGACGTGTTGTTCGGCGTCGAATGACAACCTGCTGCCGCGAGTACCGCCGGCACCGTCAGCATCACGAGGACCACGCGAGAGAAGGGCGAAACCATGGCTTCGACGGTAGTGGACGGGGTCGAGGGGATGGCCGAAATCACCGCTGCGAATTGGGTTCTCAGCCGAAGGCGGACGAAATTCATCCGTTCGGACGACACAGGTATGAATACCCCTGCGCTGCTTACCAGTTGATGGAGCGGGACTTTCCGCACGCGCCGCCGCCCGCGAGGAGCGGCCAATATCGCCCACGCTGGACCACCGTCACCTGCTACTGTCCGCAGTCGTTCAGGAGGGGAGGACCGATGAGTAGCGGTGCCGGTGTGGCGATATTTTTCGGCTTCGTCATCGTGGCGACGATCGGCTGGATTCTGCTCAGCAGAGCAGTGGATACCTCGATCGAAGCGCTCTTTCGGCATATCTTCTTTCGGAAGTCACACAAGACCGGCGACTACCTGATTAAGAACCCGCTCGTCTTTAAGACGCATGCCAGCTTCGACACGCTGAAGACGCGGATATTCAACGACATCGTCCCGCCCGATCGGAACGCATCGTGGGTGCCGTCGCTGTATCTCGCCTCGGCAGGTACAGAGCCCAACGGGGAATACGTCGCGCTGTTCCGCAAGGACACCAAGATGAACTACGGCCTCGACGTGGAGGTCAGGCTGCGTCAGGACGCAGCCGGGGTGGTCGGATCCGTCGACGTGGTCAGGTGGCGGCTGGAGGGCGGCGTCATCCAGCACGTGAACGAGATGAAGTTGCTCCGTCAGCGAGTCGAACAGATCGTCTTGGAACTCGATCCACAAGCCGAATTGAGCCATCGCAGTGAGCCCACAACCACTGTCCAACCGGCTTATCAGCAGCTCACGCCGCAGCTGCAATCACCCTGGGTACCACAGCAACAGCCACCTCCACCGGCTCAACCGGTGACACGGTACCCAGCCGCTCCCGGCGTCCCGCAGAATCCCGCGATGCCGCCACCGCAGCCGCAGCCCATCACCCCTCGCCCCGGCTCGAGATATGCGGTACCCGATACCAGTTCGTGGGTCGACCGCAACCAACAGTGACGTTCGCTTCTGGTAGGAGGCACCCAATGGGCGTTGTCATCGCGATCGCGGTCCTCATGGCGATCGGACTAGTGGCGATGTGGGCCAGCAACGGCATCTGGAACGGCGCCGGCGCTGCCGGGCGGGCCGTTCGCCGTGGACTATCGGGGCCTCAAACGCGCAAGCCGCCGCCGCTTCAGTTTCGCACCCGCACGCCACCGCAATTTCTGCGCGACCATGTTCTGCGGCAGGTCGCCGCGGCGCCGCAGGCGTCGGTGTCGGTGGGACTGTATCTCAATAGTGTTTCACCACAATCAATCTCGTACGCTTACGGCGATGTGATCAATACCAGTTTCACCGCTGAACTGCACCTGGAACCCGAGCTGGCCGGGACAAAGGGATACTTCGCGATCACCAACTGGACGCAGTGCGGCGGCGACGTTAGCGATACCTACGTGATGAACGAGCTCGGCGGCCACATCGATGCATGCGTCCGAAGCATGGATCCCGCGGCCGAGTTTCAGCGTCTGTAGCCGGCTAGCGGCGGGCCGGCCTCGATGTCTGCGACGGTTATCTCCGCTTCGAGGCGTGCACGTCGTGGGATCCTATCCGCGAAGATTCGTCCGAACGGGTGACACATAACCACGCTGTGATCCGATTATCGCCCCTAGGGTGTCTGCATCTACGTCGTTGCTGTCGCGGAAATGGATCATCGACATGACAAATCCCCCGCCGGGGTGGTACGACAACGAACCGCAGCGAGGGTGGTACGACCAGGAACCTCCCTCGGAGCCTCTGCGCTACGGTGTCACACCGGGCTACCAGCCGCCGCCACCAGGGAATCGTTCGTGGTCGGCGCGCACCGCTGCGTTCATCCTGATACCGGTGCTGGTCGTCGTGGCCGCAGCGGTCGGTTTCTTCGTGTTCAAGCCGCAGTCCGGCGGCAATACGGCGGGCCCCGTTGAAGGTCAGTTGCGCGGTACCTATCCCACCAAGCCGGCCGCGGACTGGCGGCTGCCGGCGGATCAGGTCTTCAGCGGAGCACGATTCGTCCTACCTGACGCCATCGCGTACTCGTATACGACTCCGGGCGTCATCGATCTCGGAGACGTTCTGCTCACTGCGGCCATCATGCCGAATTCGGATCGACCAGCCACGCTGGTGGCAATAGATGCCGCATCGGGCAAGATCCTCTGGCAGAGCTCCGACGTCGGCTTCAATCCGGTGTGCGCCGACAAGACGATCGATGGCACGGTTCCCTGCCTGGGTAGGGAGGCGACATTCGGAGCAGCGCCTGAGCCCGAGAAACCGCAGGTGTCGTTCATTGACGTCCACTCCGGCAAGGTCGTCCGGCGGTTGGCAGCTTCAGCCAAGGTGAGCACTGTCATAGTGCACGGCGCGGACCTCTACACCGTGGGCTATGGGGAAATGGCGAAGGGAAACGCCCAGAGTCTGACGGCGTCATGGACACGGACATACAGCACCGAATCCACGTGTCCGGGCAGCGGCGATTCGCACGACTTCGGCGTCAATGACAACGTCGTCTTCTTTGGCAGCGACGGCGGGGTCGTCGTCGCTGACACCAGGACCGGTGACCAGCTGACTGATCACGAGATTCAGAGCGTGAAACTGTTTGGCGACAAGGGATTTGCAGGTCGGGTATGCGATGCCGATCTTCGGGCCAGTGTTGAGATCGTCGGTGTCGACGGACAGGTGCGACAGAAAGTCACCACCGACGA
The DNA here is from genome assembly GCF_013404075.1 of Mycolicibacterium vinylchloridicum. Classification (GTDB taxonomy): domain Bacteria; phylum Actinomycetota; class Actinomycetes; order Mycobacteriales; family Mycobacteriaceae; genus Mycobacterium; species Mycobacterium vinylchloridicum. The sequence continues at coordinate 7,204 of NZ_JACBJQ010000091.1, read as the reverse complement.
GTGGGTCGCGAGGCCGTGGCTCGTATCGGACGCCGCGCAAGTGCCGGTCATCGTTGGGGACACCGCATATGACCCCGGCAGTGGCGAGCGGTTGTGGAGCGGGCGGCCCGGCCCAGGACGAGAGTCGGTGAAGATCACCCACATCGTGGGTGATATCGGAATCGGACATGAACCGCTACCTGACGCTGGTCACTTCTCCGACCTGGTTGGCGTTGATCTGTCCGACGGCCACCGCCTTTGGACGTCGCAGGTGTCAGGTTCCCCCGTCCTATCCGACGGCGAACGCGTGATGACCATCGGCGACGACGACGAGTTGACAGCGGTGAACCTGAGCACAGGCACGGCGGATTGGCAGCTGCACTCCGACGGAGTCGCGATTTCCCCGGCAGGCCAAGGCTTCACCATCACTGCTGGCGATACCATTACGTTCTACGGCCCCACCGGCGGTCCATCGTCGGCTCCTGGGCGGCACACGGCCGCCGAGAAGGCGCCGGATAGCCACGCGGCTGGCGGACCCGTCACCAAGTGTGGCAAGACACCTGAACTCAAGCCGGTGCAATTTCGGGCCGAGAACGGCGCGATGGTGGTGAAGATGGAGTTCAAGGCCAGCTGTCCGGGTGGCGATATCGTCAGCAGCAACCGATTTCGCGTCACGATCCGGGACGGTGAGAGTCTGATTGCCTCTGGGTATTTCGACTTCAGCATGGACCCGTTGGTGCTCGCTGGTGACAAACCCACCACGCTTGACCTGACCTTCGGGCCGGGCACGATCTGGCGGCTGCCGAACACGTTGGGCAACAGCAGCGGCAGCGCCTCCGGAAGCGCTGTGACGACCACCGCGGATGCGTCCGGGCGTGAGCTCGTCGACTGTGCTGACGAGGGGACGAGCACCGGGCCGGTGAGCGTTGACCCGGCGACCAACAACCAGACCGGCCGGGCCGCGACCGGAACCACACCGGAAGGGGCACCCTGCAATGACGGCGACGCTCTGGCCGCGATGCGGGTGCAGACCGACGCCGATCGGCCATTCGTCCAGGCCGACCTAACGGACCGCTGGGTGGCACAGTTGTCCGCCAAACATCCAGGGCTGGTAGCCCCCGACGTCAACGGACAGGTCCTCACCTGGACGCCGTGCGAGATCCTGCGTCAGCACGTCCGACTCCGCTTGCAATATCCAGAGGTCAGGTTGGTGTGGAGTGATGAATGGCGGACCTTCGACCTGCGAGGCTGGTGGGTCACCTTTGCCGGGTTGACGTTCCCCGATGCGGATGTGGCCAATCGATGGTGCGACGACCGGGCGATCCCGGTCGACGAGTGCTTCGCCAAGGTGATCAGCAACAGTCGGGACTCGGCAGGTACCACCAAATACCGGCGCTAGATAGGGCGTAAGTCCGGCGTGGCGGTCGGCGTTACGCGCGAAGACCGTGGGTAGGCGGAACTTCAGCGTCTGTAGCCGGCTAGCGGCGGCCGGCCTCGATGTCCGCGACGATTGCCTCTGCCTCTGGACCGCAGATCTTTCGGAGCTCGACGGTACCTGCTGCCGCCAGGTCGTCGATGCGTCTCTTGAGGTCGCCGGAGGTGACATGCGCATAGAGACTGGTGCCGGGGCACTCGGTGTCCGGGCTGGCGTCGCGGTGCCCGCCTAATGTTGCGGTCGGGATTCCGAATTGCTGGGCTGCCCACGCGAAAGCGAGGGCGGCGCCGTGCAGCTGCGCTTCGGTTATGTCTTCCTCGTCGAAGTTGCCTTCACACACCACGAGGAAATGTCCGGTGGGGTCGTAGCTCGTGGCAGTGTCGCCGACCAGCTCGGGCTTTCGCAGCTCGTACACATTGCCGTAACGGTCGACGCTGACGTGGTAGGCGATGTCGATCCAGCCCTTGGAGTCCTGGTGGTACCTCTGGTGCTGGCGCAGTCGGCCCGGCGCGTTGCTGTTGTCGCCGAGTACCACGGCGGTGTGGTGAATCGTCATGCGGTTCAGGGTGTGAGTGACCCCGCCCGGGCGCGGGGGACGGGCGCCCCAGGCCTCGCGGCACAGCATCAGACCGGATTCGCCTATCGGCGGGGCAGGTGGTGGGGCAAGAAGTGAACTGGTCGGCATACTACTGGCAGGTCTCGCCTCGACCGCGCTGCTCGGCGCTGAAGTCGGCCCGGGAGCGGTCTCCGTTGAACAGCCCCCGAGGGTGGCGGCGAGCCCGGCCGCACCGGCAAGCCAGAGCAACCGACGGCGGTCGATCAACTCACTAGCGTCGGCGGCCGGCTCGGATGCAGGTCCGTTCATGGCGATAACGATACGGAGTCGAATCGATTGGCCATCAACATTCGAGCCGTCGGGTCGGATCGCTGATGGTGTCAAGCCGTTTGCCGTAGGCATCGCCCCCCGCGGCGCGAACGGCGGCGCAGATGTCGGCGTCACTACGTCCGGCGGGCCGATACACGGCATAAATCGGATTTCCTGCGTCGTCTCGCTTGCGAAGCGAAGGACATGATTCGTCGGTCCGGAGGTAGGACGAGCCGGGGAAAAAGTTGAGAAATCGCTGGACTTCCTCGTCGTAGCGCCCAGGTGTTACAGCGTTGGCCAGCACCACGATTCCCGAACCGTCACATGGCGGATGACTCATCGGCACACTGACATTCAACGAGTTCGGCGAGACTGTCGAACTGTTCCGCGGCGTAGTAGTCGGGGTTCTTGTTGTGACCGAAGTACTGCTCGCCTGGAAGGTCCTGGTGGTGGTCGTGGTCGACGGAGTGAAGGCAGGGGTCTGTGTCGGTGACTTCTGGAGATTGATCACGATCACCGCAATGGCTATCAGTGTCGCAAGGGCGATCCCGGCGGCGGTCAGGGATTTGGCGGTACTGCCCTGTTTCTGGCCCGGGGTCGTCGTAATGGGGATCCGGTTGCTGGTGGGGGCGAGGATGGGAGTTGGTGGCATGTAGACGTTTTGGGGCTTGTGGAGCCTGACGGGGTCGGGCCGAGCCGTTCGACGGGCGGTGCGTTCGTGCTCGATGTGGCACCACGGGCAGTATTCCGTCTCTACCGGGAGTTGGTGTCCGCCCGCACATGTGCGGATCTGGAGCCCCTGCAGCGCGGTGCGCCATTCGTGGGCGGTAGGGCGCTCCCCGGGGTTGCGGGCTCCGTCGGTGAAGGCGCGCTCGAACAGCCGTTGAATGTTGCTGGGGAGGAAGCCCGGTGACGGCGCGAGTGGATGAGTGTGCAGCGGTGAACCCGGACCGCCTGCCCACCAGCCCGACTTGGCCAAGATGAGTGCATCGGGTTGGTCACCGGGTCCGGTCCAGATCCCCCGAAGAAAGGGGTGATTGCCGGCCATCAACAACAGATGGATGTGCACCGCCAAGGCGAACAGATCCGAGGGCTTTTCCCGTCCGGCTACGGCGAGGTTCAGGCCCGCCAGCTCGGGCGCGGTGAACTCCGCCCTGCCGACGCCGCACAGGAATTGTCGGCCGGCAGTGTCGGTGAACTGCATCGAGTCGCAGTCGACCAGCGTTACCTGGGTGGTGTTGTTGACTAGGATGTTGCGTTCCTGGAAGTCGCCGATGACGGCGTCGACTCGGTGCACCACCTCGACGGCGAGGCAGAGATTGGCTGCCACGTTGACGAGGTGCAGCCAGGTCACGTGTGGAGTCCATTGCGGTGCGGTGGCGAGCGGATTGGCCCGATTCGACGGGTTGCTCACGGTATGGATCTCTACCGCGTCGGTGGTGTCGATGCGACGCATGACGTAACCCACCGGGCCGGCTTCATTGGCCACCACATGTAGTGGCCAGGTCAGGACGACGAACCCGTCCGACTGCACCGCTCCTGCTGGCGGCGAATCCACCATCGCGGCTACCTTGGCGCACTTGAGTGCCCGATCCTTGAGACTGTCATGGAAGATCTTGGCCACCCATTCCGGGTGGCCCACCACCTCTGACACTGTGCCTTCACCAGCACGAGCGATCACGGCACCCAATCTCACCTGAACGGCGTCAGAACTGTCGGCGACCAAACCGCCGCCGACAAGCCACATTTCGTCCGTCATTAATCGTCCTTCGGCAACGGTGAGTTGAATCTCGGAATTGTGGCATGCGATTCACAGGTGTGAGCGTCGTATAACGCCTGCCCGGCGCAGTCGGCGGCGGTTGTCGGCCGTTCGTACTAAATCCCGCGGCGGGGGGAGCGGACAGACCCTTGCCGTGTTAGACCCGACGGGTGACGGATCAGTTGCCCCCAAGCAAGTTCGGTGCGGGCTATACCTACGGTGGCTCGGCGGGCGGTCCTCCACCGTCGTCCAGTCCGGTCAATCCTGCGACTTTTCCCAACCCGGTTTCTCCCTCACCCACGCAGTACGGCACCACCGCAGCGTCGACGCCTGACGTGGCCTATCGGGCACCGGCGACACAGTTCCTGCCTGCTGCGGCGCGAGTCAGCGGCGGCACGGCAATTGCAGCGGGCGTCTTGGCACTGGTGATGGGCGCCTATCGGGCATTCTCGACGTTCGCGTATTTTTCCACCGTCGCCGTGCTGGGCGACGCAGGCAGCAGTTACGCCGCGGTCCGCGACATGCGTAATTACGCCACGGCCGCTGGCGTCGTATCAGCGATCGGCACGCTGGCACTTGTCGTCGGGGCCATCCGGCTGTTCAACCGTGGATTAGGTGGCCGCGGACTCATCACGGTGGGGTGTTTGATCGCGATCGCGGATGTTGTGCTCATGTGGATCTCAGTGATGGGTTGGGTGGACCGTCTGTTTGGCTCTGGATCCATCTTCGGCGATCAGGGCCTCAACATTTCGACCGGCGACGTGCTGGCAGAGGCGTTCAGCCGACAAGGACCGTTCATTGTTGTCCACCTCTTCATCACCATCGGGATCCCGTTGCTCACAGTCGTGCTTGCGTACTCGAAGTCAACGCGGCGATGGTGCGAGGCTGGCCGGGCGCTAAGTCCGTACGGGCCGCGCCCCTACTAGGCGGGTCCTTGGGCTGAAGATGTTGACAGTGCGATACAGCAGTTCAGCTGACACGCATGCGATGACTTGTCCGCCGAACGGAGGACAGTCCCTCCCCGGGTGGTCGTGTAACAATCCAGATTTGCCAATCACAGGGCAGCGTGGACCCGCAACGGCGCGATGGTGTGCTGCCCAAGATCCTTGTGGGGAGGGATTCGGTTGACTCAGGGTGGCTGGGCGGTCGAACTTAACGACGAGAATCCGGACCCGCGGGTCGCCTGCGTGGTGCTCGCCGACGTGTCGGGTTCGATGCAGGGGGCCCCGATCGCCGCGTTGGAGGCGGGCTATGCCTCCTTCACCCACTACCTCAACAACGACCCGCTTGCGAGCAAGCGTGTTGAGGTGGCAGTGGTCACGTTCGGCAGTGCTGCGACTGTGCTGGTTCCCATGCAGGAGGCGCGTGGCCTACAGCCGACGCGCTTCACCGCATCCGGACGAACCAACATGGCCGCCGGAATTCATCTCGCCCTCGACATCATCGAAGAGCGAAAGTACGCCTACAAGGCGGCGGGCCTGCAGTACTACCGGCCGTGGATTCTGCTGCTCACCGACGGGCAAGCGAATCACGAGGGCTTCGACGAGGCTGTCGCGCGACTGAACGCCACTGAGATGGCCCGCGGTGTAACAGTTTTCGCTGTTGGCGCCGGCCCCCACGTCGACTGGCAGCAGTTGAGCCGAGTGTCGGTCCAGCGCGGGCCGGCGCCGCTGGATGGTTTGCGCTACGAGGAACTCTTCGAGTGGCTGTCTGCATCGCTGAGCAATGTCTCGAACTCGACCGAATTCGCCCGCAGTGATGAAGCATTGGCGGGAATGGGCGAGCAGATCAAGCTGCCACCGCTGACCGGCTGGTCGAGCGTGTGACCGATTCTCCCCGCGACCGCAGTGAGCCCGGTTACTGGCAATGGGCCGCGTGCGGTGCCTCCGCCACGGGATCAGAACACCTGCGACGGGGACTCGGATGCGATGACGCGTTCGGCTACGGGACCACCGATGACTTCGTCATCGCGGTCGTAGCGGACGGCGCCGGATCGGTCACTGGCACATCGGCGTGGGGTTCTTATGCCGCCTGCCAGAGCGTTCTTCATCAGACGATGACGCACAGCTTCATGAGTAGCTTTCGATCCGCCGGCCTTGAAGATGCCGACGCGATGATGCGGTGGCTATTCGAGGGTGCCCTCGGCGGGGTGACGAGGCAGGCTGGGGCCATTGGTGTACCGCTCAGCCAATTGGCGACGACGCTCTGCGTCGCTGTGTCGACACCGACGCTGACGGTGTTCGGGCAGATCGGTGACGGTGTCATTGCTTCCGAGAGCCAGCGCGGCATCGAGACTCACTTGATAGAGGAGAAGACCGAGTACGCGAACGCGACATGGTTTGTGCAGACAGACGGTGCGTTCGAGGAATCATTCCGCACCTCGGCGCACACCGACCTGACGGCATTCGCGTTGAGCACCGACGGCATGAGCTACAAGATCACCAACATCGTCACCGGCAAAGCCTACGAACCGTTTTTCGCAGGCTCGTGGCAACACGTGCGCACCGGGGCAAGTGCCGCCGATTTCGCAGCGCTCTTGCGTGGCATCGAAGACGATCAGACCGGCGACGACAAGACCATGGTACTTGCGGCGCTGCGGTGGGCCGATGACGAGTTCCATCCGTCCGCGCGGCCGGTGCAGACGACGATCGTGAGTTCGGCGCCGCCCTCAAATGCTTCTGCAGGCCAGCCACATAACGGCGCCAGCGCTGTTGTGAGTCAGCCTGAGCCGCCGACGCCGGGGCCTCCAATCTCGACTGAATCTCACAGCATCGTCGATCATGGTTCGTTCGTCGACGCAGAACGGCACGGCGGCGATACCGCCTTGCCGCCGGCCGACATCGACTTTGGTGATGCGGACACAGAGCCGGTCGGTGCGAGCCTCCGCAAGGAGCCGCGCCGGCGATGGTCTGCTCGCCGGCGTCATGACTAAAGGTATCGCTAAGGCGTTATGCAACAACCCTTTTAGCGTTGGGGGTGTTTGGTGAGTGGTTTGTGGGTTGATGGTGGGGTTTCGGTGGTGTTGGGTGCGGTGTTGGCGCGTGCGGGGGAGGGTGTGGCTGTGTCTTATATTCATCTGACGCTGTCGACGATAGTCCTTTTTACGAGTCTGGTGTGTCCCGTGGCATTCATTCATAAATAGACCGTTGTCGGAGTCATAGGCAAA
>NZ_JACBJQ010000090.1 GCF_013404075.1 Mycolicibacterium vinylchloridicum | reverse complement strand
CGGCGCCGTCTTCCACAAAGGCAAGCTACTCGAACGCCCCGCCGACATCACACCGCCCGAGCCGGCCGAATCAACCGAAACGGAGGTCGCCTGAAACACCCCGATCCACAGGTATTGACAATTCCTCCCAACCACCTAACCGACCCGAGTCCCGAGAGCATCTGGATAGCGCTAAGCGGCGTGGTGTGGGCCGTCGCCTTCAGTGCCGTATTCGTCGCCGCCGGCGCCATGGCCGTACGCACCGGAGACGTCCTCGACGCTTCCCGGGAACACGCCTACCGGACAGCGGTCGACGCTGCCGCCCAAGAGGCGCGCGATAGCGAGCGTGCTCGTTACGATGCCCTCGTCCACGACCGAGTTCTGGCGGTCCTACTCAATGTTGGCGGCGATCAGCTCGACAACCGCGAGCTTGCACAGCGGGCCGAGCAGGTCATGCGTGAACTCGACGCCACCGTCGACGATTCGGACGGCCCTGTCGACGTGCGCGAGTTGGGAGCGATCGCTCGTCGAGCTATCGGCGCCGACGATAGTGCGCCGGTCCCGATCACCAGCCTGCAATCGGCGGCGACGGGCACCTCCCTGATACCCGGTGCCGTCGCTCACGCACTGGGTAACGCCACCGCCGAAGCCGTGCGGAACAGCAAGCGTCATGCCGGCCCCGATTCCAGCATCAGGGTGACCATTGAGGCGAGCGGCCAAGCGGTAACGGTCACAATTCTCGATACCGGCCGAGGGTTTGACCCTGCCAGCGTGGCGCCAGACCGGATGGGCGTGGCAGTCAGTATCCGCGACCGAATGGCAGCTGTCGGTGGCCGAGCCTCTGTGGTGTCCAGACCTGGCCAGGGAACGCGCGTGACCCTGATATGGCCGATGCCATTGTGAGCGACACCTCCGACCTGACCGCGCCGATGCTGATCGGCATGCACTCACGCGGGGCCCGTCTTCTCGCCGCCGCCGTCGTGGCTGCATTGTTCTGGTCAGTGCTCAGCGACCCCCGCGGTGTACACAGCGTCTCGCTGCTGCTGGTGGCCCTAGTCGTGGCATCGGTCGGCATGGGCGGCATCCTGTCTGTCCGATCAGATCCGATGTCTGCCCGGGTCGCACTCGTCGTCGCGGCGACTGGGCCCGCGGCGTGTGTGCTGACATGCCTGTCCATCCCCGGTCTTCTCGGGAATCCCAACCAAGCCAATGCATTTGGTGCGAGCGTCGCGATCTTCGCGTTCTTGTGTGTGCGCGGCCGAACAGGCACGGCATGGTGGGCGTTCGTTGCCACGTCTGCGATCATGACCGGCTGGTCACTGCTGACCGGCCAGGGGCTGTACGGATTGAAGTTGGCTGCGCCAAACGTCGCCGTCCTCGGTATGGCAACGTTGTTTGCGTTCGTCGTTCGGCCTGCTGCCACTGAGATCCGTGAACTCCGCAAAGCGTCGATCGATCAGGCCCAGAAATTGGCCGCCGCCCAAGCGCGGATGGCCGAACGGGACCGACAGCGAACCGAGCTACGCGACGTCGCTTGGCCAACACTTCTCACCATTGCGCGAGGAGAACGTTTAACAGCTGCGCAGGTGGCAGAGATTCGTCTGAGCGAAGCGCGGCTCCGCGACAGCGTGCGCGCTCGTGCACTCAACGTACCCTCAGTCGTCGATGCCGCTCGCGGCGCCCGGTCGCGCGGTCTCAATGTTGTGATGTTCGACGACGGTGGTATGGACGCAATCGACGCCAGCGTCCGTCTGAAGTTCTGCCATCTCGCAACCGAGTGGCTCGGACGCATCGAGAATGGCTCGATTACCGTGCGAATACACCCACCCGGGCGCGATGTTGCTGGGTCGATTGTGGTGACCGGTAACGACGGCATGTTCGAAGGTGTTGAGATCGGCAAGGACGGCACGATTCACGAGTCGTAGGTGCCCACACGGCGCGACGCCGATACCCGCAATGAGCCGATGCCCCCAATAATGGGGGCCGAACTGTCGGGCTTGCCCGCATCGCCTGCGACCCAGTACCAACAATGCATGCCGCAAACAGCCATTGCCCACTGGGGTCAAGCGCTTCGCGAATCTTGCCCACCACATAGCATCTCAGCGGCGTGCGGCATTGGACCCGCACCGCTCCTCCACCGCGAAGGCGTCCATCATGGGTAAGCCTCTGCTGGCTGACGTCCCGCGACACTGGCGCACTCGCGTCCCGACCGACTGCACTCGGAAGCCAAGCGATTCACTGGGCGGACAGAAAGCGCCGCAATCTGAACGTCGCTTCTTGATCTCACGTCATGGGGTCGCGCTTAGGGGTGAAGTGAGTACTTGTGTCGATCGATGCAATGAACCAACTTTGAAGCACCCTGGTAACTGTTCTCACTTGTCCCACGTCATATGCCTGCTTGTGCTATGACTTGCTCTCGACGTCAAATTTGCCGCTTAAGTGAATCGGGGGGTTGGGGATGAGGCGTGCCCAAAGAACACCAAGGGTGTCTGGGAGCCGAGGGCGTCTTCAGCCGTATGGGTGGCTAGGTGCGGGGGCGCTCAGCTTGGGGGTCGGCGCGGCGCTAGCAAGTGGTGCCGGTGTCGCTCACGCAGACGGTCCGACATCCTCGGACGGCTCATCCTCGTCGTCGGCTGCAGGTCCGGCCGTCAAGCACCGGGCGTCGTCGCCGCAGAAGGCCACGGCATCGCACTCGAAAACAGGAGCTGCCGTTCGGTTGTCCAACATGAACACCGCCGCGACACCGTCGGCGGCCCATTCTGCGTCAGCACCCCACAGCCCGGTCAACATAGCTGCGCACGGGTTGGCAACCTCGGGACGTCGCACGCAGCAACAGACGGCGACGACTCAGTCCGCGAATGCGACGACCATCAACAAACAGGTGATAACAGCGAACTCTAGCGGGGATCCGGTCACGGGGTTCTTTCATGCTCTGGGCGCGTTGCTCAACAACCAGACGCCCACCCTCAATCCTCACCAGATCAGCCAAACCAGCAGCGGGGTGGTTAGTGGTGAGCTGGGGGCTGTTGACCCTGATAGCCCCGTACTGACCTACACGCTGACTCGTGATGGCGTGCATGGCAGCGCGCAGATCAATGCTGACGGCACGTACACCTACACGCCTGAACCGGCCTACGCCCATTCCGGTACCACCGACTCGTTCACCGTCTCTGTCAGCGATTTTGCCAGCGGCTTTGCCATCCATGGCCTGCCCGGCCTGATCCACCTGTTGACCTTCGGGCTCATCGGCACCTCCGGCGCGACCAGCACCCGCACAGTGACCGTCACCGTCGCCCCGTTCAACACTTCGCCGACGCTGACGCTGACCACCACTTCCAACCCCGACGGCACCACGACCATCGCGGTGAGCACCGCCGACGCTGACAGTGACACGGTGTCCACTACCGCCATCACGGCCGACGGGCACGGCACCCTGACTCCCACCGCGGGTGGCTACACCTATACCCCCGATCCCGGATATGCCCACAGCCTCAGTGCCGATGGATCGACCAGCCCCGGCTCCGACACCGTCACTGTCGTCGCCTCGGACGGCCACGGCGGCACGGTGAACGCATCGACCACGCTGTCCATCACCGCGGTCAATAGTGCCCCGGTGATCACCGTCACCGCCGTCAGCGACCCCGCCGCTGATGGGGCCGTGACCATCACCTACACCGTCTCCGACCCGGACAACACCGCATCAGCGACCCCCGATCCGCTGACCGTGCACGTCACCGGCACCACCAACGCGCAATCCCTGTCCCTCAACGGCAACAGCACCGTGACCTACCTGCCCACCAACGACGCACGCCAATCAGCCGCCGGCACCGGACCATCGAGCGATGTGGTCACCCTGGCCGTCACCGACGGCCACGGCGGATCCACCACGGCGATGGTCACGGTCACGGTTTCACCAGCCGCAGAGGATGGGAATCAAGCTCCGGTCGTCGACAACCCGGGATTCACGGTGACGTCGATCAACCTCGCGACTGGCGTTGTCACGGGGGTCGTTCATTTGAGCGACCCCGACGGTGACCCGCTGACCTATACCGTCCCGGCCTCGACCGCCAACGGCGAGATCAGCATCGATCCTCATACCGGAGTGCTCACGTATAGCCCAACGGCCACAGCCCGTGACGCCGCGGGCACCCCGGTGTACACCCTGGACGGGACCGCCCCTGTGTTGGAGGGATACGCAGTGATCGGGTCCGGCGGACTGGCTCTGATCCCGAACAGCACCACCGCCCTCGTCCAGGGCTACGACGGCGGTGTCCCGGTTCTAGCCCTGTACGATCTGGCGACCAACACCGTCATCTCCACCCTCAAGTTCACGACCAACGACTACGTCGGCAGTATCGTCGTCGGGGCCGACAGCAACTACGCCTACGCCCCCACCTACACCTGGGATGACAGCGCCTACGGGGTAGCGGCGATCGGAGTGTCGGTCATCGACACCGCCACCAACACCGTTGCCGCGACGATCCCGTTCCCGACCAATTCAGGGTTCAACCAAATCGTCTTAAGCCCTGACGGAACCCACGCCTACGCACCCACCTACAACTACGCCCTCGACAGTGAGGGGCACATCGTCTTGGACTCGGCAGCAATCTCGGTGATCGATACCACCACCAACACCATCACCGCGACCATGGCCTACCCCGACACCGGATCAGCGGGTTTCGACTGGGGTTTCGCCGGCCTGAACCCGGCCGGGACCCGCCTCTACGTCGGCACCTACCAGGGTGGATCGGCTAATTCCGGGGTCACCTCGGGCATCGCAGTATTCGACACCACCACCGGCCTGCTGACCGACACGATCGATCTGGCCGACAACACCTCGGTCAACGAGATCGTGTTCAGCCCCGACGGTGCTCGCGCCTATATCAACTCCTGCCACTTCGGGGGCGGCGGAGCCTGCGATGACAACTCCCACACGGTGCGCGTCGTCGACACGACCACCGGCACGGTCGTGGACAGCATCGCCATCCCCATCGACGCGGGATCCACCCCATCGCAGTGGCGCGAACAACTCAGCCCCGACGGTCATTACCTGCACGTCCTGGCCTCCAACACCATCACCGACGACACAGGCCAGATCATCGCCCGCCCCGGCGCGGTCTCGGTGATCGACACCACCACTAACACGATCATCGCCACACTGCCGTACCCGGTAGACACCACCGCCAACTACGACACCTACCCCATCGACCTAGCCATCAGCCCCGACGGTGCTCACGCCTACCTGATCACCGAAACCTACGACTACAACACCGGAGCAATCAGCCACGCCGTCGCAACCTACACGCTCAACCTGGCCGACCGCAGCGACACTTTCACCGTGACCGCCTCCGACGGCCACGCTGACACTTCGATCGCGGTGAGCGTGCCGATCACCGCGATCACCCCGATCACCGCGACTGCTGACATCGACACCCGCGACGACACCACTGGTGTGGTCACCGGACGCGTGACGGTCGTCCCCCCAGCCGGCGACGTCACACTCACCTATGCGATCGACACTCCGCCACCCGCCGCGCTAGGCGAAGCGACCATCGACCCGGTGACAGGTGTGTTCACCTTCACCCCCACCCCAGCAGCCTTGGTCGCCGCCTATGCTGACGGCACCAGTCCTACCGTGGATTTCGCTGTCACCGCCGCCAGTGGTTCCGCCTTCATCCCGGTCACGGTGTCCGCCCCCGTTGGGGCGTCGACTGATGCCATAACGAGGGCCCTGGCGCGCTCGGGTAGTCACCCATCCGCGGTCGCGGCCGGCGCCGACGGCACGATCTACGTCATCAACTCCGGCGCCAACACCCTGTCGGTGCTCGGCGCGGACGGTTCCTCGATCCTCTCGACAATCGCAGTCGGCGCCTCGCCAAGCGCTGTGGCGGTCGGCCCGGACGGCCATGTGTGGGTGACGAATGGAGCAGACGGCACCGTCACCGTCCTGGACCACACCGGCACCACCATCCAAACCACCATCGACGTAGGCCTGTCCCCAACAGGTTTGGCCGTCGGGGCTGATGGATCGGTGTTCGTCGCCAACACCGGCGACGGCACCCTCAGTGTCATCAACACGACTACCACCACCCTCGTCCGCACCATCACCGTCGGCGGCACACCGACTGGTATCGCCGCCGGACCTGACGGCCGCATCTACGTCGCCGACTTCAGCAGTAACACCGTCACCGTCATCGACCCCACCCACAGCGATGCCCTCGCCACCATCGACAACGCAGGACCTAACCCCTACGGCATCGCAGTCAACACCGCGGGCACGGTCTATCTCACCCATCCCCTCGACAACACGGTGACCGTGTTGACTCCAACCGGCGACAGTTACACAGCCCACACGGTGACCGTCGGCGCCACACCCACCGCAATCACCCTGGGCGCCAACGGAATCATCTACGTCACCGACACCGGCGCCAACACCGTCACCGCCATCGACCCCGACACCCTCAGCGCAAGCGCCATCACCACCGGCGCCGAACCGGACAGCATCACCACCGGACCCAACGGAAACATCTACATCACCGACGGCGGATCCAACACCCTCGACATCATCAACAGTGAAAGCAACTCAACCACATCGCTTCCCGTGGGAGTCGACCCCAACACAGTCACCGTCGACCGCTACGGCAATTTGAGCGTCACCAACAACTACGACAACACCACGTCTGTGATCAACCACCCCGCCACCGGCACCATCACCACAGGCGCTGTCGTTACGGGTACTGTGGCGGCTGGCACCGTCACCACAGGGACAGTCGTCCTGGGCACGACCACCGATACCGGTTACACCATCAACACTGGCACCGCCACGCGCTACATCCAGCACGTCCTCGTTAGCCCTGATGGCCGATACGCCTACCTCACCAACTTTGAAGACGGCACCGTGTCGGTCATCAACCCGACTACCGGCACAGCCACCGTCATCCACGTTGGCCCTCAACCTGGGCTGGTGGTGGTCAGCCCGGACAGCCGCTACGCCTACGTGGCGAGCTCCGATGGCTTCGTGTCGGTCATCGACCCGGCTACAGGGAACGCCACCATCATTGGCACCCCCATCCAAGATGGTGGGTATGGCGGCTACTCGACTGTTGTTGTCAGCCCCGACAGTCGCTATGCCTACGCCTATGGCTACAGGGGCGACGGTTCGGTGGCAATCATCAATCCGGCCACCGGTACAGCCACCATCATCCAAACCGGAACGTCGGTAACCGATCTGGTTGTCAGTCCCAACAGCAGCTACGCCTATGCCTACGGCGGCGACGATGGCACCGTGGCGATTATCAACCCGTCCACCGGTACCGCTGCTGTCATCCCCACCGGGATTGGGACGTACACCGATCTCGTTGTCAGCCCCGACAGCAGTTACGCCTACGCCTACAACACTTTTGCGACCTACGATTCGACCACCCGCAACTACCCCGTGTATGTGTCGATCATCAACCCAAATACTGCTACTGCCACCACCATCCGCACCAACAATCAAGATATTGACTGGCAGAGTGTCGTCGTCAGCCCCGACAGTCGTTACGCCTACGCCACCACGTGGGACGGCAACCACAACACGGTGTCGATCATCAACCCCACAGCCGGAACCTCCACTACCGTCGCCATTGGCACCTGCACCGCCCGAAATTGCAGCGGCACGTTGAGCTCTTTCTCGGATCAGACCGGCGTCGTTGTCACTTCCGACAGTCGCTATGCCTACGCCAATCTGGGCGGAGGCACCGTGGCGATCATCAACCCCGCCACCGGCGCCGTAGCTAACGTCGACATCCATCCCAACGTACAAACCGATCCCAGCGCCACCTACACCGATCTGGTGATGAGCCCCGACGCCCGCTACGCCTACGTCGCCAGCAACTACAAGTACAGCGACGACACCTACAGCGCCGCTGTGGCAGTAATCACCCCGGCGACGGGCACCGCCACGATCGTCCAAAGCGGCACCGACGTCGAAGGAGTAGTGGTCAGCCCCGACAGCCGCTACGCGTATGTATACGTCCCTGGCGGCGGGGTAGCGATCGTCAACCCGGTCACTGGCACCGCCACCACTATCAACACAACCACCATGGGGGCACCAGTAATCAGCCCGGACAGCCGCTTCGCCTACGTCATCCCCAACATCAACTACAACAGCGATACCCTGTCGGTCATCGACGCCGCCACTGGCACCGCCACCACCATCCACGCCGGCATGCCCACGATTCAGACGAATTGGGAGGGCACCGCGATTGCGAAGGTGGTGGTCAGCCCCGACAGTCGCTACGCCTATGTCGCAAACACTTACCTCGACAGCAGAGTCGCGATCATCAACCCAGTCACCCACACCGCGACCACCGTCCAGACCGACGTCGTCGTGGACCGCGGGGAAGTCACCTCGGATGGGCGCTACGCCTACGTCATCGCTGAAGACAACCGGGGAGTATTCGTTGGCGCGGCGATCATCAACCCAGTCACTGGCACCGCCACTACCGTGGCCGCCGGGGCCGGCGGTTCCGATCTGCGATCGTGGGCGATCAGCCCTGACAGCCGATACGCCTACTTCACCGGCGTCACCGCCAGCAGCGCATTCGTGTCCATCATCGATACTCAGAGAGTTTCGTTTCCTGTAAGTAGGATCGCCCCCGATTATTCGACCAACACCGGCGTAGACTTTCCCGTTACATTCGACCCAATAGCGAATCCGTTTGCGCCTAGTGCCGATGTGACGATCACTGCGATATCTCAACCGGCCAATGGCACTGCCGTTCTGAACGGTTCGAGAATCACCTACACACCGAACGCCGGATACATCGGAACCGATACCTTCACCTACACCGTCACCAACGGCGTCAGCATCGAAAGCGGCACCCTCGCCATCGACGTCCACGAGGTGTACACGTCCGTGCCCTACCAGGCCGGACCCACTGGGACGCAAGGCCTTTACCGCGCGTTGCGCGATGCCGCAGACGTTAACGGCGGGAATGACCTGCAACACGGCATCGCAACACAACAGGTCCTCGTCAATGGTCACGAAGCCCTCATCGTGTATATAGTCGGCACACATACCCTTACCGGCGATCAATCAGTGTTCAGGAACCTGCCCTCAGCATTGGGAGTTGTGGACGAGGATCAAATCGCGGTTATCAAGGCTGCAATGACTGATGCGGCCGAGCCGATTCTGCTGGTGGGCTACAGCCAAGGTGGCATGGATGTCCAGAACATCGCCGCCAACGCCGCGGCATACGGTCTACGGGACCAGATCAAGGCCGTCGTCACCTTCGGATCTCCGCTTGTCCAACTAGACGAATACCCCACTGTGCACCTTGAGGATTACGCAGATCCCATCCCGAAAATCAATCTCACGCCGAGAAACTGGATCGCCGGGCTAGTGAATTCCATAGTCAACAAGAACGTCTATGTGGCCGCGAGCTCCAACGACTTTGACCTTTCTGTGCTCAGTAACGCGGGAAGTGCCGGAGTTCATGGAGTCCGGTCCACGTACGAGGACGTCGGACTCGACTTCGACGTCGACACGTCGTCGCACTGGCGTAGTCTGCGTAACGCCATGGCCGGCTTCCTCAACGGCCAAGTTGTGCCCGATGGATATACCGTCATCGGCGGCCGGATCGTGCCAGCGAAACCCCCGGTTGAGTTCTGAATCGCGTGGTTGAGGAAGTTGTTCTATGTTTCCTTGCCGATCAGCGGCGACGGTCGGCGCAGACGCCCAGCGCACCGTCACTATCGTCCCTCACGGCTGACGAACCAGAGAGGCCAACAAGCAAACATGAGGTTCAGTTCGCCGTCCAACGTGACCGCCCATGGCCCGGGTATCCCGAGCGGCACCCGCAGTTCGAAAAGGACGAAAGCACAAGTTCTTCCGGCTATTGTCCTGATGTTCTCTGTCTCTGTACTTGGTTGCGACCCGCCAGTTGGGGGCAGAAGCGGTGAACCGCCGCCTTCACCTGTCAATGGTTCAGCTGCCCCACCAGTAGCCAATAGACGCGCAGGATGTGAACCTTATGCGGGACCAAATTACACAGAAGCGGAATTTGTGGACGGATTGCGTCATTTCTGGGCAACGGTCGCAGGCCTTGTGGATAGGCCGGGATCCTCAGATAAAGACGGTGTAACGAAATTTGGCGAAGACCATATCGCATTCTTGTATAAGTACGCACTTGGTTACGGGGGCGTCGACCTCCCGCAGTTCGGTACTCCGATTGAACTCGTGCCTCTCGTTCCCGAGGGCGGCATGGCGAAATACAGTGCTGGTTGGTGCGCTCTAGACATCAATCAAGACAACACGGACGTGATGGGGGTACCCTCCTACATTGCCGACAATATGCCTAATGTTCATACGCAGATATTCGATCTCGCGGAAAATAAGAATCCGTTTCATCCGCTGCGCGACGGCATCTATGTCTGTTTCGGAGCAAAAATTGCCGGAGGGAAGGATCAAATGGCGACGGCCCTCGGTGACCAAATTGCGGACCTTGCTCTAGCGACGCTCTGTCCGCAGCTAAGGTAGCATCGCAACTGATTAATTCTTATCAGGTGACTGAGAGATTCTCGTTAGGGTCGAGGAGCCGCCCCAAACGCTCTAAACACGCGGCTGGCGGTTTCCTGTATGACTGCGATTTCTGTATGACAATGAGATGCCTCTAATGCGCGCTCAGCTCTGGCGGGGTAGCGTTGGACGGCTTGGTGGTGATGTGCAGGGCTGAGGACGCACGGTCTTGTCCCCTGCCCCAGGTTCACGCAACCCCAAGTTCGTGGATAACCACTGTTATCCATGAATGTGCGGGATCGTCGGTCCACGACCCAGCTCACCATGGAGATACCTATCGTCGGTGTCATGACTGGTTCGGTTGAGGGTTCAGCAGCTGGCGAGGAGGACGAAACAGCCTTCTGGCTATCCGTGCCCGGCTTGCGGGAATCGCTTGTCGCGGCTGACGCCGACTACGCTGCTGGCCGGACATACGGCGAAGATGAAATTCGGGCTCGGTACGGGCTGGCGCCTCGTGACACAGGTTAGACTATCGATGGCCCCGGCCGGGAAAGGCGAAGAAATCACGATCACAGTGAAGGCCATCCTGGTACCCGATTGGTCGCCGCGACGCCTCGAGCCTGGCAGCGCTGGAACGATGTCGCCGCGCTGTTCGCCGTACCTACGGCTCGCACTGGGTGGTCGACCCTGGCGAGACTGCGCACAACGTTCGCGATCCATGGATTCCTCGGTACGCACATCCGACAGAGGCGTGGTCGCACTACGCCAGCGCTGACGTGTACCGACTGAGAGTTCGGCAGGCTCGCTGTCGTGGCTAAAGTCGCTGCTGTGCAGCAATATTGAGACCAAGAGCTAGCAGCTGTCGGTTCCCGATTGGCTAGTTATGGCCTCTCGGTTATGCGCGATCCGTACGGAGTCGGCTGCAAGAACGTCCAGCGCTTAAGCGAGGTCGACGAGGTCGAACAGCCTCTCGTAGAGCAGGCCTCTTCGGCCTGCTGCTGCTGTCGTCTTGTCAGAGTTCGAGTCCGTAGTCTGAGCTGCGATGCTGACTTCTGTCGGTATGACGGTGTTGGGCTTGGGCCCTGCTGAGGTCGTGTTCTTGTCTCGCGGCCTGCCAGGCCTGGTAACCGCCGCGTCGGCGCTCGGTGGCTGTCGTTCGTCTGTCGAGAAGCGAGCGGACTCGATCGGGTAGTGCCTCGTCGGCGGTTTGCGCAGCGTAGTCGTGGGCGGTGATGGCGGGTTCGTCGTTGGCGAGGATGCGGTGGATGAGGGTGGCGGCTTCTCGGCCGTCACCCCGCTGCGCGATGTGGGTTCCGGCAGGTTGTTCGTGGCTGAATTCGCTTGCTTCAGTGCTGCGTTCGTAGATATGGGCGTGGTTGGCGTCGCGCCCGCGAGTCATGGCGACGTAGAGCACGTTTCGGCTGGTGTCCTCGCGCAGGACGGCGATGCTTGCGTCAGCGGTGACACCTTGGGCCGAGCGCACGGTGACGGCGTAGCCGAGGCTGATGTGCTCGCGGAAATAGCTCTGATCGAAGACTGTCCGGGCTTTGCCGTCCAGGCGTTCGGCCGCAATGAGATTCGTCTCGGTGTCGATGACGGCGACCCGCCACCGGTTTCCGTTGCGCACTGACGCCGGCGGATCAGGACGTCGAGATCCTGGACGGACTTCGATGGTGGGGTCGTTGCGGCGGCAGATGATCACGTCGCCCACCGCCACCTGCTGCCCTCGGGCCACGGTGACTGTCGCCGCGTCCGGGTCGGTGCGGTCGTTGTGGATGCGCAGGTTGAGAGCATCGACCATTTCGGTGGTGTCGCACACCAGCAGCGCATTCCGTCCCAGCTGTGTGTCGGCGTTGTAGGAGGCGAGAGCGTCAGCGGCCATGGTGATCGGGTCGCCGCAGTGCAGTCGGTCATGGGTGCGATACCACTCCACGGCATCACGAGTGTCTTTCGCGTCGCCGTCGCGCAGCGCTAGAGAGGCGTGCCGTTCTTCCGGGTCGGTCATGCGCCAGACTTCGGACAGCTGCTGGGTCCAGGGCAGGTCGGTGCAGAGTTGGGCGAACATGCCGCCGCGGGCTTTGACCGGCGCCAACTGGTGGGGGTCCCCAACGAGGACGGTCTTGGCACCTGCCTGTGTGGTGGCGGTCAGGAGCTGGCGCAGCTCGTCGGTGCCGACCATCCCAGCTTCATCAACCACCACAAGCGTCGACTGGTCGAACTCCAAGGTTCCCTCGCGCAGCGAGTGCAGCGCTTTGGCGATCGTCATGCCGTCATCGCCCGCACCTTCGCGCATCGCAACATCGACGGCCTGGCCGGTCGGCGCCAGGATCAGAACCTTCGCGCCGTAGCGGTGGTGCGCCGCCCTGACGAGCGCACGCAATGATGTCGTCTTGCCCGCGCCAGCTGGCGCACTCAGGGGTTGCACCAGCCAGGGCGAGCCACCGATGTTTTCGACCGCGGTCTTCTGATCCGGGGATAGGCCAGCGGTGTCGTCGTCGCGCACCCACAGCATGGCGCGATCGTTGGTCGCGTCGACCAACTCGAGTACTGCGGCTTCTTCGGCCAGGATCCGCGCCAGGGTGAAACGCTCGTGCCCTTCGCGTTGGTGTGTGGCGCGTGGCGCGCTTAACCGCATTCCCATCTCGTCGACCGCGGCCTCGACCGCGGCGCGCGGCGACTGCTCCCCATCGATCGGAAGTTGCGCACCGACGATCTCGACCAGATCCGCACGCGTGAACACCGCTTTCTCGATCTTTTCCGCAGCCGCGGCCAGCCTGGCGCGGCTAAACACGGTCGGCGCGGCGGCGCGCCGCGCCTGGCGCGCGTGCGTAAATGCGGCGCGGTCTACCGCGAGACCGCGCGCATCGGCGCGCCACTGCTCCTGAAGTTGGCTCCACGCCAGCTCCTCCGGCTTGGCCGGACGCGTCGCTTTCTGCGCCGCCCCAAGCTGCGCCGCGCTCAGCGCACCATCCACCGACACCAGGTTGTGTGCCGCCCACTCCCGTAACTGCGACGAACGCCGCGACCACGCGATGATGCTGTCCCGACTCACTCCTGCCGCCTCGGCCATCCCGGTCGACGGATCGACCGACTCCCATTCGATCCCCAACGACTGAAATAGTTCGCGGCGCAACGTGGCCTGATAGATCACCCCCGCGGCGCGGGCCTCGTGATACAGCGACGTCCCATCCAAAGACACCATTCGGCCGTCGGCGCGAGCCTGCCGGTTCGGCACGATCACATGGGTATGCAGATGCGGATCCCCGCACCGCGACGTCTCATGCTGATAGGCCACCGCCACCAACCCCGGCAGCCGCACCAAATCCTTATCGCCCGTGATCCGGTTGTGCACGCGGGTATAGCCGGCATGCACGGAGAGATACTCCATCGCCTCGGCCACCGCGGCGCTATGCGCTGCGGCGACCGCCTTCTGCGCGACATCATCACCGCGCAGCGCGCGCATCAACGACACGCTCTTAGGCGCGGCGAACGTCAAATCAAAGCCGTGTACGCCGCGGGCACCAAACGCGCGTCCCCGCGCACCATTCGGCGCGACCCCGTCATCAAGCCAACGCGCCACTACTTTCGCGTCGGCTTCCCCACCCGCGCGCTGCACATCACTCAGACCCACCAACCGCGCCGCGGCATGCGCGTCACCGGCACACACCCACACCGGCGCCCGAGTCTCATGTTCTGAGTAGTACTCCCCCAGGCCACCATTCGCGCGCTGTAGATCAGAACTGGCGCGCGAAGCTGTTGCGGCGGTGTGTGGTTCCCCCGAAATCGTGGAGGGTTTCCTATGCCGCTTCGGGCTTGGTCTTGGATTCCCTGATCTCGTAGTTGACGGGCGATAGCCCGTCGGCGGCACTGTGGCGGCGTTGGTGATTGTAGAAG
>NZ_JACBJQ010000009.1 GCF_013404075.1 Mycolicibacterium vinylchloridicum | reverse complement strand
ATTCCTTTGCTCGAGTGACTTTCGCGGGTCTCTCGAAGAATCACGCGATGACCTTCATTCATCCGGCTACGACACGCCGGTACCGCTGATCAGGTCCGACTCGTACACCACTCTGCTGGACGCAACCCTCAAGCGCGGAATTCGTCGCACCGCCTGAAGTAAGAGCAAACATCAGAAGAGGCCCATCCCGGCGCGGGATGGGCCTCTTCCGGTCGTCAGACGCCCGACGACCTCAGCGCGCGCCGGCCGCCAGCCATTGTTCGAATGTTGTCGCGGCGATTCGTGCGCCGTCGCCAGGAAGCAGCACATTGCCCGCCAACTCCGGTCCCAACGGACCCGACCACGTCGGCACCAGCTTCACCGAGTGACCCAGGACGGCGTGCGTGCGCCGCGCCATATCGACCAGATCCTGGGTCTCCGGACCGGCCACATCGACGTAGCGGCCCCGCGGCTCCCCGACGGCGATCTCGGCGAGTACCGCCGCGATATCGTCCGGCGCGATCGGTTGCACGAGCAGTGGGGCGATGAGAGCAACGCCGTCCTGTTCGGTCCAGCTGGCCGCCATCGCGGCGAAGTCGTGGAACTGGGTGGCCGGGACGATCGTCCACGGCACCTGCCCCGCCTCGATCAGCCGTTCCTGCGCCCGTTTGCCCTCGTAGTGGGCGGTACCACCGGTGGTTCTGTTCAGGCCGACGATCGAAAGCAGCACGTGGTGGCGCACGCCGGCACGGTGCTCGGCTGCGAGCAAGTTTGTCGTCGTCGTTGCGAAATACTCACGGGTCTCGTCGGGGCCCACGGGCGGTGCGCTGATGGCGTCGACCACCGCATCGACACCCTCCAACGCCGCATCCAACCCCTCGCCGCTGAGCAGGTCAACGCCCAATGAGCGACTGATCCGCACGACGTCGTTCCCGGCGCGTTCGAGGGCCGCGGCCGTACGAGCACCGATGTTTCCGGTCGCGCCGGCTACCGCGATTCGCATGAGAACCTCCAGAGATCGTTGTGGGTACCTGATCGACCCAACGCCGAGCCGGCGGTGTTGTCATCCAGGGATCACCGGGATCGTGAGCGTCGAGGCGCCCGGACCCCAGTGCACGACGGCGCGTCCCCGGCGGCTCGGTGCGTAGCGCGCCGGCATGTGCCCGAAGAGTGGGTTGAACGGTTCGAGGTAGCGGCCCGCGATGAGCAGCCGCAACTCGTCGCCCGCGCGAAACAGTGTCGCCGACGCGCTGAGTTCGATGTCGGCGTCCACGACCTGGCCCGGTCGTACCGGCCGCGCGGCGTCCAGCGAGTCCCGCAGCGCCAGCCGCAGCCGCCCGTCGGCGATCCGGTCCCGGCCGTAGCCGTACGAACCCTCGAATGGCACATAGTGCCCACCGCTCCACTTCTCCACGCCGACAAACAGATTCGCGTCGTCGGCGTCGTCCAATGCGATCTGCAACCGCAAGCTCATCGGACCGGTCAGCTCGGTGTCGCGGTCGAAGCGGTACGAGAACCCAATCCCCTGGCGGCGCAGCCGGAATCCCGCGGTGCCCGCCGTGGTCGGCTCGGAAGTGTTCAAGGTGCCGTCGTCGCCAAGATGCAGCGGCGTCCACCGGGTGCGGGCCAGCGGCCATTCCCGTTCGTCTCGCACGGCCACCAC
The DNA here is from genome assembly GCF_013404075.1 of Mycolicibacterium vinylchloridicum. GTDB lineage: Bacteria > Actinomycetota > Actinomycetes > Mycobacteriales > Mycobacteriaceae > Mycobacterium > Mycobacterium vinylchloridicum. The sequence goes on along the minus strand of NZ_JACBJQ010000009.1, from coordinate 165,710 downwards.
CTTGTCGCGGCTTTCCCGCACCTCCAGCCGGACCCGCGGCGGTGCCGCCGTATCGAGACCGCGTAGGTGACGGTCGAAGAACGCGGTCTGGACGCGCTGCGCATCGTCGCCGTAGAAGACGGCCCATTTCCCGCCGCGGTGGGTGTAGGCGCTGCACTCGGCGGAGCCCGCCGCCTCGATCAGCCGCCATGAGCCCTGGCTGTGCAGGTTGTGGTCAGAGAAGCTGGCGCAGGCCAGGATCGGCACCTCGATGCGAGCCAGGTCGGGGGTGATGGATTGCCACCAGGCGTCGTGCAGCGGATGCTGCTGCCGTTGCGCCCCCAGGTTGACGGATAGGCGGGCATTGCGGCGGGTGATCGCCGTCCAGATCACCGAGAAGCCACGCTCGGGTATGCCGCCAGGTGTCATGAAGTCGCGGTAGGCGTCGGTGAACCCTTCCCAGGGGCAGATCGCCGCGAGGTGCGGCGGGCGCAGCGCCGCCGCCTTGTACTGCGAGATCGCCAGGTAGGAGACCCCGAGCAGCCCGACCCGGCCGTTGGACCAGGGTTGAGTTCCGGCCCATTCGACCAGGTCGTACACGTCGCGGGCCTCGTTGTCAGACAGCAGCGACCCAACCCCGTCGGAGGCGCCGGCTCCGCGCGCGTCGGCGTTGATCACCACATAGCCACGTGCCACCCATTGAACCGGATCGGGTGCCTCCCAACCGGTTTCGCTCGAGATCCGGAAGGGCTGCGGCTGATTCATGATCCGGAACTGGAAGCTCAACTTCCAGCCTCGCCGGGTGCGCCGCGGCAACTTGTCCTTGCCGTAGGGATGTACCGACATGAGCACCGGGAACGGGCCCGTACCCGGCGGGCGATAGACGTTGACGCGCAACGTGACTCCGTCGCGCATCGGTACCGCGACGTCATGGTCTTTGATCAGGTCGGCGGGCGCCGGAACCACGGTGATCGGGGGCTGCCGGAACGACCGGATCCTCCTGTGCGCATACGCAGCGACGCCGGGTCGCCGCCACGGCCGATCGTATCGGGTGGCCATCTCAGCTGGGTGAGACTTCGTCCTCGGCGGGATTGTCTGCCGGGGCGGGCGGCGGGATCTGCGGCTGGGGCTGGGGCTTACGGGCGCTGGCGAGCCGGAACACGCCGTAGCCGATCGCACCGATCACAGCCAGCACCGCCAACCAGGGAAGCATCAGGCCGAACAACAGCACCAGGTTGCCGACCACGGAAACCAAGCCGTCCCAACCGCGTTCGATCTGCCCGAAGAAACCGCGGTACTCGGTGGGCGCGGGACCACCGATCTTCTCGGCGAGGAAGGTGACGTTGACGGTGCTGTAGTCGATCTGGTCACCGAGCGCCTCGCGCTGGGCGCGAAGGCTGTCGAGTTCGGCCTGGCGCTCCGAGAGCGCACCCTCGGCCTTGATCAGTGCGTCGGGGTCCTTGGCGTCGCGCATGATGCCCAGCAGCCGGTCCACCGACGTCTGCAGTGCCTTGATCCGGGCGTCGAGGTCGACGCGCTGCGCCGTGACGTCGTCGGAGGTGATCTCGACGTGTTCGACGGTGCCCAACGCCTTGAGTTCGGCCAGCACGTCGTCGAGTTTGGCGGCGGGAACCCGCAGGACCACCGACGAACGCGCTCGCCCGGTGCCCGATCCCGCATCCTCCGAGCGGTTGTCGACGCGCCCGTTCACGTTCGCGACGAGCACGGCGGCCTTGTCGGCGGCCTCGGCCGGCTGGGCCACCGAGATCGTCATCGCCGCCGTCTTGACCACATCACGCTGTACCACCGGCGGCGCCCCCGGCGCATCCTGGGGCAGGGGCGCTCCGGCGGCCTCTTTGGAGTCGACCGGAGGGGCCGTCGAGGGCCGCATCGGAGATCCGCCACAGGCCGTCAGCGCGGTGAGCGATACCAAGCCGACAACCACCAACACCGCCAGGCGGGCACCCAGAGTCCGCAGCACGTGGTTCATCCTAGTTAGGCGGGCTCTGAGCGCATCGATCCGAGGAAGTACGTTTCCCGCCCGGTCGGATATCCGCCGCCGTCGGTGGCGATGTGGACGTGGTCGTAGTGGTTGGCGGTTTCGTTGCCGTAGTCCGCGGTCCAGCTCGGTGCTCCGATGCCCGGGTAGAAGCCTTGGCGCCAGATCACGTGCAGCACTCCCCATCGCTTCGCGTTGGCCAGCGCGAATCCGGCGATCTGATTACCGAGCTCGATGCCCTCCGGCGTGTGATAGTTCGGGATCATCACGTCGATCGCCAGGCCGTTGGGATGCCACGGCAACGGGTCTTGGCGGTAGCCGCCGATCGTCTTGATCTCGAGGAACATGACGCTGATGGCCCGGGCGGCCCAGATCGTGTGGACCTGCAAACCCTGCTCGGGCGCGAGGCCACGCGGCAGTGCGAGCTGGAAATCGGCTGCGGAGACGGGTGCACTCGCGGCCAGCAATTCGGCTTCGGTCGGCTGCGCGACGCGGCCGGCTTCGGGTATCGCCGCGGTCTGGCCTACGGGGGAAACCGCAGGCGCGGCAACGCCGGCGTGCTTCTCGGTGCTCTGGGCGTAGAACATGGCCGTAGCGACGGCGACCGATGCCGCCACCGCAAGCCAGCGACCTCGGGCGCCGGCGAACACACTGACCACGAGCAGCACTTTACTGCGCTCGCCGACCCGATGTGGCAACCTTCGCGCGCCCGATCTACTGCCCTATGTGCGCGGGTGCGCCGATGTACCAGGTCTGCCCGTCAGGAACATCTGCTGGATCTGCTGATCGTCGACGGGGCGTCCAGAATCGTGGTGTCCCGGCCGAGACAACTTCGTCTGTCGAACTGGCATCCGACCCAAGCGGATAGGTCGCTGCAGCACAAGCGATTCGAACTCAGTCTAGAGCACGATGTCGGCGTAACCGGAGAGCACTGTGTAGCCGAGGTCTTCGAGGATCCCGAGCTCAACGGCGCTGAGCCGCTGGGTCTTTCCGTACACCGACGAGGCGGCCATGATGAGCTGCGCATCGCTGCCTCCGAATATGCTCGACCCATCAGGAAACGCGAGGTGCGATAGCGAAGTACCCGGTTCGAATTCCCCCGGGGTATGGAGCGGAACCAATCCGCCGTAGGCGATGACTGCGTTGGCTCCGCCGAAGTACAGGCCACCTTCGACGTAGGCCCCGGTCTCGTCCATGCCGAAGCTCCCGGTCTCGCTCCAGTCGTAGCGGGGATTCCACCAACCGTCTGCGGAAATCGGGTGCGCACCGGTGCTGGTGACCATGAAGCTGTCGTACACGGTGCGCGTTACCCCGTAATTCGGGTTGGAACCTGGCGCCTGCACCGAAGAGATAAAGCCCAAGGTATGGCCCAATTCGTGCAATGCCACGGATTGGAAGTCGAATTGGTCACTGGCGAGGATGCCGCCGAAAGACCATGGCTCCGAGGTTCGAAACCAGAGCTGTCCGTCCGCTGATTCACCGTTGAGATCGACGCCCGTTTGAATCTTGTGCGCCACCACTGTGTCGTGAAACACGCCACTCCCGGGGACGTAGGTGCTGATGCCCGTGGCGAGCGCTGATCCAAATTCATTCGGATCAACCACCTCCCCACTCGCGCTGACGTCGTAGTTGATGTTGACCGCCGTGGTGACCACCAAATACGACGACACGGCGTCCGCCGCCGCCTGTAGCGCGGCACGGGCCTCGGGCGTCCACCAATCCGCACCCTCGCCATAGTTGAAGGTGAACGTTACGCATGTGGTCGTGCAGCGCGGCGGCGGGGTGAAATCCTGCTCGACGTGAGCCACCGCGCGGGTGCTCCGCCCGCTGAACCACGTCAACGGGTTACTGAGAAGGTTGATATGGATGCCGGTATCTCGTGCCGTCACAACGAATTCGTCGGTTCCATCGAATCCGGCACCCGGAGTATAGGTATAGGTTCCGTCCGGTCTGAACACGAGCATGCCGAAGGCTGGAGCGCGTTGCACGGTGTATTCGATCGGATCACCCTCCGGGTCCACCGCGTCGATCGTGCCCGTGATCACCCCGATCGTCTGCCCGCTGATCTGGACCGGTTTGATTTTTGGTGCCTGGTTGAAAAGGCTGCGGCGGATCGCCAACCCAATCCCGTCGAAGAAATCCAGGATCGGGTTTCCCGTCGCATTTGCCGTTGTCTTCAGTGGTGACGTGGGCCGGGCGCCAACCGCCCTGCGAACAACCGCAGAGGGCGCACTCTCGACGGTAGCGGCAGCTCGCCGAGTCTGAACGGCGATGGCCGAACGCTTCGCCACAGGGGGCCGTGCACTCGCCGTGGCTTTGCGGCCGGTCGCTGCAGCCGCCGAATGTTTAGCGGGCCCAGCAGCGCCGGCGGATTTGGCCGAAATTGCCGAACCCGCATGCCCATCGCTATCAGCGCTGGCGACACCAAGCATCTGCGGACCTGCTAACCCCAGCCCCAACAAGAAAGCGGCCGCCCCCACGCGCACCCCACAACTGACAATTGACACCGAAACCCCCGTCTGCCATATCCCATGGGACGTCGGCAAAGTTATCGCCAGCGTCAAATGCAGAGACTAACGTGACGACGTAGCTGGTGGAGCACGTAGTCGACTACTCGCTTTTCGCGCAAATCACGTGACAGCAACAACAAGGAACTCGACAGGCCGATGCAGCAAAGCATCAAAAGTCGCCGATCCGCCGCCCGCACCGAAGCCACCCGCCGGTGAAGTCACGGGACGAGACCCGATTGCTCGCGACCAGTGCGTCCAAACCGTTCGACTTCAGGACAAGTCCCGGCGGCAACCGATGGCAGCAACGGTCACACAGCACAAGCTGGGCGATCTTGATCGCGTGCCACCCAGCGGCCGAGATGAGTCGACAGGTAAGCAACTCTCGTAGCTGAATCAGCACCTTCATCGCTTCGCGGCCGGCCATGGCGCGGCGTGGTAGTCGTCGGACGTGTCATCGAACCGATGATCCCGGTGGTACGCCCAGCGAGACTACTTGTAATTGACGAAACCTCTACTCGTTTGGCTGTTGTTTGAGGTCGCCAGCTCCTGGAGTGAGTTAGCGTTCTCGCTACGAACTAGCTAGGACATCGCTGGCAACGACCTAGCATCCACAGATGTCATTTGTGATACCGACGGGGGCGGGCATGGCACGAGGCGCAATTTCACTTGGAAATGGTCACAGCCGGTACATCGGACGAATTGGAGGGCTGGCCGTAGCGCTCGGCGTCGGGCTGCTTCTAGCTAACACACCAGGGGTTGCCAATGCTGATCCGGAGTCCTCCATCAGCGGCCCACCGGCGGGTCACAAAGCCGCCGACAAGAAGGTCGGCCACCGCACGGGAACAAAAGCCACACGGCTTAAAGCGAGTTCGAAAGCAACCGCAGCAGTCACGGCGACCGGCACGTCGACGCCTCCATCTGGCCTGGCCTCCACACGGCGGACGAAGTCGACAGCAACGCATGCGCCACGAGTACCGGCCGCTCCCCGCGACAACCCCATTCTCCTCAGCGTGCTCGCCTGGGCGCGAAAGGAATTCGGCGTCAAAGTGAGCCCCAGCTCACCGTCCGACCTTACGGCTGCGGCAGCGACCCCCGCTGACGCACTGAACCCGCCGTCCTATAACGATCTGGTGGGGGCCGACGGTCAGGTTCTCCACTTCCTCTGGGGTGGCAATCCGGCGTTCGTCGACTCTTACGAATGGTCCGACACGACGTTCGACTATGACTACCAGGCCTACGCCGGAACGAAGCTCGATCACATCGGCACATTTGCCGACTTTCAATGCGGGGGTTCGTGTTCCGACGTCACGCCGTACACGGTGGTGTTCGTCACCCAAGACACCAATGACGATGGAGTGATGGGGTGCAGTTACGACTCCTGCACCGCGATCGCGGCCAAGCCAATGCAAATCGGGGACATCGCACCGCACGCGCAGGACTACGGTCCCATCGTACTGGGGTACAGCACGACCGCGATCCAATATCAAACCTACGTCATGATGTTCCGGGACAACGCGATCCCGGACTCGCTGACGACGCTGCCGGAGAGTTTCCTCCCGGTACCACCTCCGCCTCCGACCGGAGACGTAACTCCCCCCACGGCGCCCGTGATCAGGACATCAGGCGTCACCGACCACTCCGTCATTCTCACCGTAATCGGTGGTACCGACAACGTAGGAATTGTTCAATACGACATCTTCCGTGACGACATCCAGATCACAACCCTGTCGTATGACGGCACCGGGAAAGCGACCTATGTCGATGACGAATTGGACGCTGACACGACCTATCGCTATCTGGTGATAGCCGAGGATGCGGCGGGCAACCTGAGCGGCTTGAGCAGGGAAGTTCCCGTCACCACCTACTCCCACGATGAATGGGAGTACAAGAGCGGTAACGATCCGTTCTGGGAGAAGGCTTGGGAGAACGTCAATCTCGCCTTCGGGTGGATTCCGGTGGTCAACGATGTGCTGGCCGCGGTGAGCACCGCGGTCGATCTTGCTCAGCTGGTATATGCGGTCGCCACACACAACAAGGCCCAGATCTATGACGAAATCGTCGACCTCGGCGGGGATGCCATCGGCTACATCCCCTTCGCCAAGGCGATCAACAAGTATCTCGACGAGCCCCTGGACAAGGTGACCGAGGACCTCGCGATGTACTTGGCCGGACTGCTCTATACCGGTGCCGCCGACATCGTGACGTCGAAACTGCCTCCAGCGACGCTTGTTTGAGCGGCCTACAGCACCACGACGCTGTAGCCGGGAACCACTGTGTAACCGAGGTCGGCCAGGATCGCGAGCTCGACGGGGCTGATCCTGTCGACCAAGCCCCACTGCGCGGCATTACCCATGAGATAAGCTCCATGGCCGGTGAATTGGGCCCGGTCAGGATTCTGCAGGTGTGAGAGCGAGCTTGCCGAGAACGCACCTGGTGTATAGAGCGGCACCAACGCGCCGTACGCCGCGACGGCGTTCGCCCCGCCGAAGTAGAGGCCGCCATCGTCGTATTCGACGCCAGGGTTGATCCAGCCGTCGCCGGTCAGGTAGTAGTCGTAGTCGTAGTTCCACACACCGTCGTCGGAGATCGGGTGCACGCCGGTTTTGGTGACGATGAAACCGTCGTATACCGAGCGCGTAACGCCGTAAGCGGGATTCGACCCTGGTTTTCGGACCGAAGAAATGAATCCCAGGGTGTGCAACATTTCGTGCATGGCCACCGACTCGAAGTCGAATTGATCGTAGGCGACCTCGCCGCCGAAGGACCACGGGGCTGTGGGAGAAAACCAGATATCACCGTCGGCGACTTGGCCGTTCAGATCGACGCCGGTGATGATCTTGTGTTGGACGACCGTGTCGTCGAACAGCTCAGTTCCGGCATAGAACGAGCTTGTGCCGGTGGCCAGCGCTGAACCGCCGTCACCACCCACCTCGACCGTTTGGTCGTCGGCCGCCACGTTGTACGCGACATTGACCGGCGAGGTGACCACCAGGTAGGACGACAAGGTGTCTGCCGCCGATTGCAGTGCGGCGCGAGCCTCGGGCGTCCACCAGTCCGCGCCCGTACCGTAGGTGAACGTGAAGGTCACACACGTGGTCGTGCACTTCGGCGGGGGCGTGAAATTCTGTTCGACCTGAGCCACCGCTCGGGTGCTCAGGGGTCGGAACCAATTAAGAAGATTGATGTGGAATCCGACATCCTTTGCCGCAACGATGAACGAGTCGGTGCCGTCGAAGCCGGCGCCGGGAGTGTAGGTGTAGGTGCCACCCGGTCCTAGCACCACGGAGCCGTATGTCGGTCCCGATTGCAGGCTGTAGGTGATCGGGTCCCCCTCGGGATCGACCGCAGCGATCGTTCCGGTGACCACGCCGATGGTCTGTCCGCTGATCTGGACCGGCTTGACCCGCGGCGCCTCGTTGAAGAACGAACGCCGTATCAGCAAGCCGATGCCACCGAAGAAATCTTGAATGGAATTCCCATTCGCGCCAACGGTCTTGTTCGGTGTGGCCGTCCCGCTGACCGTGTCAACCGCCTTGGTAATCGGCTTGGATGTCCCGGCGGCCATCGTCGCCGCAGGCGGCTTCGCCGCCGGCACAACCTTGTGCTTCACCCCGGCGGCACGAGAGGCAGTCGTGGACCGCCGCGCATGCCCGGCCACACCGCTGTTCGCTCTGGCGGGGCCGGCTGACGCGGAACCGCCATCGGAGGCAGCGCCGTCGGCGTTCGCAAGCCCGAGCGCCTGCGGGCCGGCCAGCCCCAACCCGAGCAGAAATGCTGCCGCACCGACGCGTAGGCCACTTTTGGAAATCGACACCGAAACCCCCGTTTCGCATGGTCTAGCACCGTGCCAGGCCGCTATCACAAGCCTTTGCGCTGACTGAATGAACGCTTCGCGCGACGGTAGCAAATTGTCGGCGGTGTCACCATCATTACGTCCCCGGCCGATGACAATCGGCCAGAAACGCGTAGTCGACTACTCGTTCAGGGGTGTGGTCGTCGGCGGGCGCAGGCTAGCGCCCGATCATCTCCATCTGTGCCTCGGTGTGATGGTCGCCCGAAGCAGGGGTGAGGCCGTCGAGCTTCGCGACCTGGTCGGCGGTCAGCTCGACGGAATCTGCGCCGACGTTCTCTTCCAGCCGCGCAACGCGTTTGGTGCCCGGGATCGGCGCGATGTCGTCACCCTTGGTGAGCAGCCAGGCGATCGCGACCTGCGCCGGTGTGGCGCCGACCTCGGCGGCGATCGCCGCCACCTCATCAGCGATGGCCAGATTGCGCTGGAAGTTCTCGCCGGTGAATCGCGGGTTGGTGGCGCGGAAGTCGGTCTTGTCGAATTGGTCGGTCGAGCGGATCGTTCCAGTCAGGAAGCCCTTCCCGAGCGGCGAGTAGGGCACGAAGCCGATGCCGAGCTCACGCAGCAGCGGCAGAATTTCCGGCTCAGGGTCGCGGGTCCACAGCGAATACTCCGACTGCAGCGCAGTGATCGGGTGAACGGCGTTGGCGCGCCGGATCGTTGCGGTTCCGGCTTCAGAGAGCCCGATGTGCCGGATCTTGCCCTCGGCCACCAGATCGGCGAGTTCGCCGATGGTGTCTTCGATGGGCGTATTCGGATCGACCCGGTGCTGGTAGTACAGATCGATCCGGTCGGTGCCGAGCCGCTGCAACGAACCCTCAACGGCCGTACGGATATTGGCCGGACTGCTGTCGAGGTGGCCCTGGCCCGCCCCGGCGTGAGAGATCATGCCGAACTTGGTGGCCAGTACGACGTCGTCGCGCCGGCCCTTGAGCGCGCGCCCGACGAGGTCTTCATTGACGTAGGGACCGTAGATCTCTGCGGTGTCGATCAGCGTCACTCCGAGTTCGATCGCGCGGTGAATCGTGCGGATCGACTCGGCGTCGTCGCTACCTGCGCCGGTAAACGCAAACGACATGCCCATCGCGCCGAGGCCGATACGGGCGACGTCCAGGCCGCGTAGATGAACGTGCTTCATGGTCGAGTACTCCTGATTCTAGGGCTGGATAAGGACTTTCAGCGCTCGGCGGTCGGCCATCGCGCGGTAGCCGTCAGGTGTCTGGTCAAGGCTGATGACGCGGTCGAAGACCCGGCCGGGTTCGATGGCGCCGTCGAGGATGTCGGGCATGAGCTCCTCGATGTAGGCGCGTGCAGGCGCGGCTCCGCCGGTGAGGGTGATGTTACGCATCATCGTGTCGAATCCCATTGGCACTTGCCGATATTGAGATACTCCAAGCCTGCTGACAAATCCGCCGTCGCGGACAGCGCCCACAGCGCTGACAAGCGATTGCTCGGTGCCGACGCATTCGATGACGGCGTGTGTTCCGTCCCCACCGGTGAGTTCGCGGATCTTCGCCACGGCTTCGTCACCACGCTCGGCCACGACATCGGTTGCGCCGAAGTCACGCCCCAGGTCGGTGCGGTCCGTGTGGCGACCGTTGAGGATGATCCGCTCGGCGCCAAGGCGCTTGGCGGCCAGCACTGCGCACAACCCGACCGCGCCGTCACCGATGACGGTGACCGACGACCCCGGCCGTACCCGAGCGGTCACCGCGCCGTGGTGCCCGGTGCACAATACGTCGGACAACGTCAATAGCGACGGCATCAGCGCCGAATCCGCCGCGACCGGAAGCTTCACCAGCGTGCCCTGCGCCTGCGGCACTCGGACGGCTTCGCCCTGACCGGCATCGACGCCGCGCGCACCCCACCCCCCGCCGTGGCGGCAGGACGTCTGCAGGCCTTCCAGACAGAAGTCGCAGGTGTTGTCCGCCCAGACGAACGGAGCGACAACCAGATCCCCGCGCTTCAAGCCAAGAACGTCGGCGCCGACGTCCTCCACGATGCCGATGAACTCATGACCCATCCGGCGTCCGCCGTCTTTGTGCGGCATGGACGCATACGGCCATAAATCGCTGCCGCAGATGCACGCACGGGTGATTCGCACGATCGCATCGGTGGGATCCTTGAGGACGGGGTCAGGCACGTTCTCGACGCGCACGTCGCCAGCTTCGTACATGACGGTTGCTCGCATGGTTTCGACCCTAGGTCGCCTGCCTGTGCTCCGGGCAGGGTCGGCCGTTCGGGGTATCGGCAGTGCCCCCCAGTCGCGGCCGAACGGATCTACCGTGAAGCGATGGGCACGATCGACATGCGCCGCGAGGTGCGCGAGTTCTTGAGCTCGCGTCGTGCCCGCATCAGCCCCGAGCAGGCCGGATTGCCGGCCTACGGCGGGAACCGCCGGGTCAAAGGGTTGCGGCGCGAGGAGGTCGCACTGCTCGCCGGGATCTCGATCGACTACTACATCCGGATGGAGCGCGGCAATCTGTCCGGGGCATCGGACACTGTTCTCGATTCGTTGGCCTCGGCATTGCAACTTGACGATGCCGAACGCGAACACCTGTTCGCGCTCGCTCGCGAATCCGGTCCGACAGGCCGGCGGCGCAAACCCAAGGTGGCCGCGACCGTGCGTCCCGTACTGCAGCAGGTCCTCGATGCCATCACCGACGCGCCCGCGTGGATTCGCAATGGCCGTCACGACGTGCTCGCGATGAATCAGTTGGCCCGCGCGCTGTACGCCCCCGTGCTGGCCCATCCGCGCCGACCGGCCAACACCACCCGTTTCGTCTACCTCAATCCCGCAGCCCGAGAATTCTTCGTCGACTACGACCAGGTTGTTCGCGATGCGGCAGCGATGCTGCGCATGGAAGCAGGCCGCAATCCGCACGACGAGGACCTCATCTCCCTGGTGGGCGAACTATCCACGCGCAGTGAGCTTTTCCGCCAACATTGGGCATCACAGGACGTCCGGTTCCACCGGTCGGGCCGCAAGCGGCTGCGCCACCCGGTGGTCGGACAACTGGACCTGGACTTCGAGGCCATGGAATTGCCGTCCGAGCCCGGCCTACAGCTCAACATCTATACCGCCGCCGCGGGCACCCCCACCGCCGACGGGCTCAAGCTGCTCGCCTCATGGGCAGTCAGCCAGGACAACCTGCCGTCGGAGCGAGCGACTCCGACGCGCTGACGGCAATACTCGCGACCCTAGGACAATTGGGGATTGAGAAAGACGTACAGGACGGCAATCTTGTCGTCGCGGACATGGATGAGGTCCAGTCCGGTGTACGCCGCCGCTTCGCCCTTCGGGCCTGAGCCCCACGCCAGAAGCCCGGCATCGTGGAGAACCGCGGGCTCGCCCCGGTCTGTGTAGACGAAATCCGGATGGGTCGCGCGCAATTCACCGGCGAAGTTATCGACGGCGTCGCGGCCGACCAACACTCCGTCGGGGGTGTGCACGACACAGTCGTCGGTGTAGAACTCCTCGATGGCTGCACGCCGCCGTGTTGCGTCACCTTCGCCGAATACTTCTTGAAGGTTTCGCTGTAGAAGTTCGATGATTCGCTCAGTCACGTTGTCTCCAACGGGCGGACTGTCGTCGCGTATTCCTACCCGTCAAGCGGGTTCGCCCAAATTCGTGCGGCACCGCCGCTCGCGACGGCGGCTGCCGCAGTTCCTTTCGGCTTGCGCCGCGCTTGATCTTCGAAGCAGGCCAAGAATTCTTCGCCGAATCCCAGCCGGGGATAACTGGCGAGCACCTCCGCGCGGGCCTCCGACGAGAACGCCTCCGGTCGTCGTCCGGCGACGTCCCAAGCGGTGGCTACCTGTAGGAGATGCGACTCGGGATCGACGCCGGCGGGGACGTCATCGCGCATGTGCAGCACGATGATCTCCTCGGCCCGCGCCGCCCGTTCCGTCGGCCACCCGGCGGCCACCCCGAACACCCAGGCCAGGTCACCGCCAGCTTCTTCGAAGTCCACCCGGTGGCTGTCGAACGGATCGGTCAGCGCAATGTCGTGCAGCATCGCCGAGACGAAGTAGAGCTCGTCGTCGTAGATAATACCCTGTGCGGCAGCGTAATTCACGCCCCACAGATACGAACGCGCGCAGTGGTTGAACAACGCCGGCGTGTAGAACCGGGTGGCCACTGCCAGTGCGGCATCGGCCACGGGTGTCGAGGGAGACATACCAACGGATTCTCCCCCGAAGCGGAGCATCTCACTGCTGTTACCGGCTTGCCACGATGCTCATACCGGAGCGTCCGCCAACGACGCCGTCTGGGCGGCTGTGTGGCGGCGCGTCAATCGGACGTTCAGCTTTTCGAGTCCTCGAAGCGTCGGGTTCGTCCGCCAGCGAGGTTCGCCGAGAATCTCAATGCCATCGACGTGATCGACGATTTCCCGAAGCACCGTGTGGCCCTCCAACCGGGCCAGGTGAGCACCCAGGCAGAGGTGGACGCCAGACCCGAACGCCAGGTGTCCGGTGGGGTTGCGGTCGACGCGGAACTGATCAGGATCGTCGAACTGGCGCGGGTCGCGGTTGGCTGCCCCCCACAGCAGCAACACCCGCGACCCAGCGGGGATCGTCGCATTGCCCACGTCGTAGTCGGAGCGCGCGGTGCGGTACAGACCTTGGATCGGTGAGTAAAAGCGCAGCTGCTCCTCGATGGCGCTGGGAACGAGTTCGGGCTGAGCCTGCAGCAGTCGCAGTTGGTCGGGATTGGCCGAGAGCGTGAGAAACAGGGTGCCCAGCATGTTGGTGGTGGTCTCGTTGCCGGCAAGCAACAACAGCATGCAGAAGAAGAACAGCTCGTCGCTACTGAGCTGGCCGACGTGGGAGTTGGCCACCAGTCTTCCCAAAACCGTGTCCTCGTTGAGCAACTCACCGCGCTTGAGCTTTCGGCTGAAATACTCGTGAAAGCGTCCGACCGCGCGCATGCCGGCCCCGGCCTGCCGTAACCCGGACAGCGACACATTCGCTGACGCCAACCGAACGGTTTCGTTGGACCATTCTTTGAACGCGGCCAAATCGTCATCGGCAATGCCGAGCAGGTGGGCAATGATTGCCGTGGGCAACGGCTCAGCGAGCGTCTTGACGACGTCCACCGATTGACCGCTGAAGAGAGCAGCCGTGTGCTCCTGGCACAACCTCTCGATCACCGCTTGCCAGGACTGCAACGCTCCGCGGGTGAACGCAGGCTGGGCCCGCTTGCGCATCGCGGTATGCCCGGGCGGATCCACCGTCAGAAGGTTGTCCGCGCGCATCCGGCTGTGGGCGATGCCGTCGGCGCTGGACAAGATCTCAGAAGCCCGGGCCCCGGCCCGCACGTCCTCGTAGCGGCTGAGGATGTAGATGTCGCGACTTTGGTTGAAGTGAACCGGTGGTCCGGCCAGGAGCGCCCGGTAATAGCGGTAGGGATCGGCGGCCATCTCCCGATCGAGCGGGTCGAAATCGGTGATCGCGACACCGGCGGGAATCGGTGTGCGGCGGACCCGCCGGGCGATCATGTGCGCCGTGTCAGCGGACAAAGCGGCAAGCATCGTCGGAGCGAACGTTTTGACAAACTCGAGCTGGGATCGAATCGGCACTAGTGTCGCGCGTCTGAATTTGGTTTACGGGTGTGAGGCAGGATTTCGTCTGCGGTCTTGGTCCACACGAACGGGTGGCAGCGTTGGTTCCAGCCGTCGATGAATGCACCGATGGCTGTGATGAGTTCTTTGACGCTGTTGAATGAACCGCGGCGGATGGCCTGGCGGGTGATGATCGAGAAGAACACCTCGACCAGGTTCAGCCATGACCCCGAGGTCGGGGTGAAATGCAGTGTCACCCGCGGATTCTTGGCCAACCACGCGTTGATGTCAACGTGCTTGTGGGTGTGGTAGTTGTCGCACACCACATGCAACCGCCGTCGTGGGTACGCCCGTGCGACCGCTTTGAGGAAGTCCAAGAACTCAGCCTTGCCGTGCCGCTCATAGCAGCGGTCGGTCACCTTTCCGGTCGCGATCTCCAACGCGGCGAACAAGGTGGCGGTGCCGTTGCGCTGATAGTCATGGGTGGCCTTCTCCGGCAGGCCCGGGCGCATCGGCAGGATCGGCTGGGTCCGATTGAGGGCCTGAATCTGGGACTTTTCGTCCACGCACAACACGATCGCCTTCTCGGGCGGGTTCAGATACAAGCCGATCACGTCACGAACTTTGGCCTCCAATTCAGGATCGGTGGAAAACTTGAACGTCTCGCGGCGCCAGGGCCTGATCCCGTAGCGTCGCCACGCCCGGGCCACCGTGGCATCCCCGACACCGAGGTGGCGGCCCAGCAGCCGACTCGACCAGTGCGTGACCGCCAACGATTCCGGTGGTGGCTCCAGCGTGGCCGCCAGGATCGCCGCGTCATCGACGGTCTTGGGCCGCCCGCTGCGCGCCTCGTCTGCAAGTCCGTCAATACCGAACGCGGCGAACCGATCCCGCCACTTGATCACCGTCGGCCGCGACACACCTACCTGCCGTGCCGCACCCGAAGTACCGGCGCCATCGGCCACAGCCAGTACGATCCGCGCCCGCTCGACATGGCCGGCAGACACCGTCGAGGATCGAGTCCACGACTCCAACGTCACACGATCTTCAGGACTGATCTCCAGTGCGGATGACGGCATACACCATCATCCCATACTGTAAACTAATTAATGACGCACGACACTAGCGGAGTCTAGGCAGCCGACAATCAACGGCTAATCGGAATTAGAAAATCCGACAACTTGACGGCCAGGACGACGCGGAACCGTGGTGGCGCAGAATCCGATTCGACAGCCATCGCCTACTTCGGCAGGTTGTAGGCGAACGACTTCTGCTGACGCTGCTTCATCTTCTCCAGGCACTTGTGGTGCTTACGCGCGTGATAGGCCAGCGGGAAGTAGGTCAGCCGCTCGGGGAGCACGCGATACGCGGTCCGGATCGCCGCGTACCGGCGGGTGAGCTGACGGTCCTCCGCCGCGCTCCAGGTGACACCGAGCTTGTCCCGAAGCCGTGGATCCAGCAGTCCGACGATCGACAGATAGTTCAACCGAAGGGCGGGCTTGAACGCGGTCCCGATCAAGGACGCCACCGGCCTGGGCGTGGACGGTGGCACCTCGACCTTGCCGGTCTGCAGATCGTGGATCAACGACAGCGCCTGCGGTGTGCCCTGCAGGGTGTCGATCATCGCCTCGTAGTAATCGGCCATCTCCTGCTGAGTCTCGGGGTAACCGCGCATCGGTACGTGGAGCAGTCGAGCCAACCGGCGATTGTCACGAAGCAGCTCGTCCTTTTCGGCGTCGGTGAACTCACGGCCGATCATCAGCCGTCCCGCTCGAGCGTTGACGATGTAGCCGGTGGCGATGACCCATTGATAGGCCTCCGGATTCAAAGCGCTGATCTGCCTGCCGGTTTCGGCGCTTTTCATCGTGATCGGCTTGTGGAGGTCACGCACGCGATCGCCCTCGGCGGCGGCTTCGGCGCCGCCGTACGTCCAGCGCAGGACGGAGTCGACAGAGCGAATCGCACGGCCACCCGGGTCGCCGTGGAACGCCGCGGAGTACCTGCCGGTGACCTCCGCGATGACCGGGTGCATGGCCTGCATCATGAACGCCGCGCCCTCGAGGATGAGAAACGTCCAGTGTCCGGTGTGCTCGGCGGTCAGCGAATCCGGCGGAACGAGTTCGATCGGTCCAGTGTCTTCGGTGAATGGTCGGATATCGACATCCGGTGTGGCGGTCATGTGTGACCCTCCCTATCGACTGGCCAGACGCTAACCTGACTGTCAGGTCGCATTCAAGTCGCGTCAGGAGCTAGTCGTGAGTACTGCTAAGCCCAGGTCAGAGCGCCGGAAGGCGCCACAGCAGGAACGCTCCCGCGAGATGGTCGCAAAAATTGTCTCAACGACGGCGTCATTGCTGCGCAAGCACGCGCCAGAGGAGATCACCACGAACCTGATCGCGGACAAAGCCGGCATCAGCAAGGGGTCGATCTATCAATACTTCGCGAACAAAGACCAGATGATCAACGCCGCGATCGAACTGCTGGCTGCCGAGCAGGCGCCGGCGATCGAGGAGATGCTGCGGGCCAACACGTTGGAGCGCCCAGAGTCCGCGATGGAGTCGTCGATCGACATGCTCATCGACTTCACCATCGCGAACCGCCGGTTGATCCGCTACATCGCCGAACACCCCGAGCACGTCCGCACCTTCGAGAACGTCTCCGGACTCAATGCCACTCTGCTGGCGATGACACGACTGCACATGACCCACTACCGAAGTCAGTACCGCGACGAGCTGAGCACCAGCGCGTTGGCGTGGTTGTTCTTCAACATGGCCGTGGCAACGACCATGCGCTACATCGAATCCGACGACCCCATCAGCCTCGACGAGCTGCGAGCCGGACTGAAATTCGCCTCGGCCGGACTGTTGAACGGCCGCCGCGACTAGCCCGCGATGATGCGCGCCTCCCGCAGTTCCTCTTCCTGATGCGAACGCCCCAGCTGACCTAACACGTCCGCGGTGTGCTGACCCAAAGCCGGCGCGGGCCCGGCCAGTTGAGCAGGCGTGGAATCGAACAGAGCGGGATGCCTCGGGATGCGGGTGCGTCCCACCACCGGATCGTCGGCTTCCACGAACAACCCCATCTCGATCGCGTGCGGGTCGTCGGGAAGTTCGCTGGGCGGCACGATCATGGCGAAGGGCACATCCTCGGCCTCGAAGCGCGCCGTGGCCTCTTCGACGGTCAGTTTCTCGGCGCCCGCATAGCAGGACGCCATCACCTCAGCCATCAACGGCCGGTGCTGATTTCGGAGGTCGGCGGTTGCCAACCGCGGATCGTCCGATCCGGGAGCCTCCAGTGCACGGCACATTCCGGTGAAATCGGAATCCGAGATGGGAGTCACCACACCCCAGCCGTCGATGAACCGGAAGGGCTTGAAGCCGGAGGTGAAACTCGACGGCTGTGAACCATCACAATCGAGCAGTACCTCGTTGCCGGTGGCGTCGGCCCACAGAAACGACACGACAGCGTCCACCATCGAGACGTGAACATGCTGTCCGCCACGGCCATTGGCACGCGCCAACAGGGCAGCGGTGACCGCCTGGCTGGCATACAGCGCGGTGACCTTGTCGGCAACCACCTGCTGCAGGAATATCGGCTCCCCGACACCCGGTGCGGCTTGGCTGGACGCGACACCACCGTAGGCCTGGATCACCGTGTCGTAGGCGCTGCGGTCGCGGTACGGCCCGACTTCGCCAAATCCGGTGAGCGACAGGTAGACGACGTCGGGGTTGATCGCGACGACGTCGTCGTACCCGAGGCCAAGCCGCTGTGCCACGCCGGGACGGAAATTCTGGATGACGACGTCGGCCTGCGCAGCCAGTTCGAGCGCGATCTCCCGGCCGGCGTCGGTGCGGACATCGACGGCGATCGACTGCTTGCCGCGGTTGCAGACCCGGAAGACCGCACTCAACCCGTTGACGCTCGGGCCGATCCACCGCATGATGTCGCCGATATCGGGACGCTCCACTTTCACGACGTCGGCACCCTGATCGGCGAAGAGGGCACCGATGTATGGGCCGGTCAACGCGATCGACAACTCCAGAACGCGGATACCGCTCAGTGGCCCAGCGTGTTCCATCCTCAGTTCTCCACGAGGTCGGGAATCGGTTCCGCTTCTGTCATCCAATGACGCCCGGCGTGGCGAGCCGCCTCCCACTTGGGGATGCTGACCGAGTCGTCCTGGCCCAGGTCCGCGGGTGTGGGGCCGATGCGGGCGACGAGCGGCGCGAGAGCTTTCTGGTCGAAGTTGTAGATCTCGGCGGCGGCCAGCCCCAGCATCTGCCGGGTCTCGTCGATCGGGATGTCCCAGAACGTGTGGCGGAGCCACTTACGGGTGTTCGGCCAGGTACCTTCCGGGTGGGGATAGTCGTTGCCCCACAGAATGTTCGGCACCCCGATCTCGTAGCGGCGCGCCAGTTCCCGGCGCTCGGTGGTGGTGGCCCCGATGAAGCAGTTCCGGTCGAAGTACTCCGAAGGCGGCATCGTCAGGTCGCCCTCGAGGAGCTTGCTCATCTTCTTCGCCGAGTGCTCACGCAGGAACCGAGTGTCCATCAGCCACAACAGATCATTGGCCCAGAACGCACCGCACTCGGTGGCTCCCCAGCGCAGCTTCGGGAACCGTTCGAATACGCCCGCCCACAAGGCAAACCACAGTGGCCGGGCACCCCACCAGCGCACCTCGGTCGTGTAGATGCCCAGGTGCTGTCCGTAGTCAGCGCTCGGGGCCGGACCCACGTGCGTGTGTACCGGCATGTTCAGGTCTTGACAAGCGGCCCAGACCTTGTCGTAGCGACGATCGTGATACGGCGGGTAGTCACCCCACAGCACCGGGATCAGGATGCCGCCGCGTAGACCGGCGTCGGCTGAGCGCTTGATCTCGGCGACCGCGGCGTCGACGTCGGCGAGGATCGGGATCACCGCCACCCCGGCGCGGCGCTCGGGGCTGTGACTGCACAGTTCGGCCAGCCACCGGTTGTGCGCCCGCGCCCCGGCCATCGCACGGCCCGGATCCATATCGCCCGACTGGCCAAGGCCGGCGCCGAACGGAGCGCCCGCGACGCCCGTCACCGCGTCGGCGTCGGGAAAGATCACCTCGCCGGCGACCCCGTCGCCGTCGAGTTCCTTGTCTCGCTGCCTGACGTCCCATCCGCCGGCGATACCTTCGCCGTGTTCGGCGAACCACGCTTGCGCGAATTCTTCGTCGATGAACCCGCCGGCCTGCGAGGCCGCGAGTTTCTCGGCGAGGTAGACCTCGAAATCCTCGCGGTATTCGGGATCGACGTACTCGCGGTACATCTCGGTGGGAAGCTCGGCATGGGTGTCTGCGGAGATGATCAGGTACGGGTCTACGTCGGTCACGGCGGGCCTTTCACTTACCAGGTTCGGATGGGGTCGGGCTCGAAGACGGTGCTGCTCGCACCAGCGGGTACCTCGGTCAGCGGCTCGGCGACTTCGGCCACCGTCGGGCCGATGCGATCGGCCAGGGGTTGCAACGCTGCCAGGTCGAAGCCGTAGACGGCTGCCGCGTTGCCGCCGAGCATGGCCGCCACTTCTTCGGGTGGCACGCCGGAGAAGGTGTAGCGCAAAGCTTCTCGGGTGAAGAATCCGGTTCCTTCCAGATGTGGGTAGTCGCTTCCCCACATGATGCGGTCGACGCCGATGTCGTGACGCTCGGCGCACTCGACGGGCCGCATGAAGCTGGCACCGACGTAGCACTGCCGGGCCCAGAACTCGCTGGGCTTGCGACTCAGCGATCCGGCGGTGGGGCCGGCGAAGCGGGCGATCGCCGAGCCCTCGCGCGCGTAGCGGGCCGCAGCGACGTCGAGTGAGTCGAGGGTGGCCGGGATCCACCCGGCGCCTTGTTCGGTGAAGACCACGGTGAGATCCGGATGGCGATCCAGGGCACCGCTGAAGATCAAGTGCCACAGCGCCCGGTGGGCGAACCAGTGCGTCTCGTACACCCATATCGCGAACGAGCTGCCCCATCCGTCGAGCGGGCTCGGTCCGGCGTTGCCGCCGTGGTGGTTGATCACGACGCCCGCCTCGGCGCACGCCGCCCACAGGGGCTCCCAGTGTTCGGCGTAGAGCTGCGGGATGGCCGCCCCTGGCGGGATTCCGGGCAGCAGAACACCGCCGCGCAGACCGAGTTTCGCGATCCGCTTGATCTCGGCGATGGCTTCGTCGAGGTCTTGGAGCATGACCTGTCCCACTCCGGCACGCCGCTCGGGTGACAGGGAGCAGAAGTCGGCCAGCCAGCGGTTGTGCGCACGCAG
The DNA here is from genome assembly GCF_013404075.1 of Mycolicibacterium vinylchloridicum. Taxonomy (GTDB): domain Bacteria; phylum Actinomycetota; class Actinomycetes; order Mycobacteriales; family Mycobacteriaceae; genus Mycobacterium; species Mycobacterium vinylchloridicum. Next base: position 145,536 of record NZ_JACBJQ010000009.1, on the reverse strand, counting down.
TCCGGCGCAGCGCAGTTCGAGCTCGTTGGCGGTCTCCGGCGGGGTCGCGGCCAGACTCGACGACGGAAAGAACGGCGGAATGGTGTTGGGGTAGATGACCTCTCCCGCGACGCCCTCGGCATCCAAGTCGGCGTTGCGACGGTCGCTGTCCCAGTTGCGTTCGGCGTCTGCGTCGGCGAGGTCGGCGAACGGGTTGACGTATGTCGCTGCCCAGCTGTCGAATTCGTCCCGGAAAGCCGGATCGAGATACTCGCGATAGTCGAGCAGGTCGGCGCCTGCGTGGCAGTCCGCCGAGATGACGGTGTAGCGGTCCATGCGCTAGACCCGTGACGGCTCGGGCCTCGGGGCTGCGAGCAGGGCCACGTCGTCATAGCGCTGGTGCACGTACGGCAACAGCCAGTCCTGCGGCACCCGTTCCGCGATCCGCCCGACCTGGACGGTACGTCGACGACACCATGTGATCGACTTGATCTCGCGGACAACGATATCGGCCACCGGGTCCAGCGGCGACTCCCCCAGTTCGAGGGTGCCGTCGATACTTTCGAGCAGCTCGTAGTGGCGGTGGTATTCGCCGTAGACCAGGTGGGGGTCGGTGATGCCGCCGCCGTCGGGGGCGCGCAGGAACTTGAAATAGAACTCGGTGTTCATCTGGTCGGGCGGGAGTTCCGCAGGCCCACTGATGCGGCCGGTGACCGTGATGAGCGGATACCCCAGCCGGGCGACCGAGGCGCTCACGCTGTCACCGTCACGGTCGACCGCGATATCGGCTAGTTTCTTTGGCTCGCCGAAGGTTTCGCGGCCACCGGTGACCGACTGCTCGGTCGACTGGGGCATGAACAGCGGGTAATCGCCGGCCAGGTCGCCGTGGCGGGCGGTGACCGAGAAGACTGCCGAGCCGAACGGCGGTCTGCCCTCGATCTGCACCCGCTGAAGCTGAATCCGCACCAGCGGCTCGGCCGCCGGCTCCAGCGGCTTCGGCAGTACGGCCGCCACGATGTCCGGATCGGTGAGGTAGGTGACGGTGACGGCTTCGGTGGCGATGGGCGCCTTCGTGGCGTCGATCTCATGGTCGACGCGGGCTTCGGGTGGGCGCGGGCCGTACCGAACGGTGTTGGTGCTCAACGCTTTCCTCCTTCGGAATCCGAGGCGTTCTCGGCGGCCTTGCCGAGGACGTCAACCAGGTAGTCGGGCTCGCCACGACCCAGGATCGATGCCGCCTTCTTGGCCACGACCTGATCGGACGGCGCGGGCGGGCCCATCATCCAGAAACTGTCGGCCCGGATTCCCTCGATGACCTGGTCGGCGACCGTCTCCAGCGGCGTGAATTCGATGTGCACACCGGCAGATTCGAACCGGTCCACCACTTTGGCCAGGGTCTGATCGGGGGTGTGACGTTCCTGGGTCGCGGCGTACTGCTCCGGGCGATGGCGCCAGGACTCCCAAATGCCGGTGTTCAGAAAGCCGCCGGGAAACAGCACGTGCGCGCACACCCCGGTCCCCGTCATCTCCAGGTGCGTGTAGAGGCTCTCGGTCAGGCAGAGCACCGCGGCCTTGGTCATCGGGTAGACCGCGGTGGCGGGTCCGCCCATCGCGCCCCTGGCGATCGGCGCGATTCCGCCGTTGCCCGAGCAGGTGTTGACCACGTGCCCCTCGCCCTGTTCCAGCAGGATGGGCACGAAGGCCTTGATGCCGTGGATGACGCCGAGCACGTTGACATCGATGCCCCAGCGCCAGTCGGCGAGGTCGTGTTCCCACATGTAGCCCTCGGAGACCGCGCCGGTGCCGGCGTTGTTGCACACCACGTGCGCCCCGCCGAAGCGGTCGAGCGTCTGTTTGGCGAGGGCTTCGACCGACGAATAGTCGGTGACGTCGGTGACGACGCCGATGGCGTCGATGCCATCGTCGGTCAATGCCTGGGTTGCTTCGCCGAGCGGTTCGGCGAGGACGTCGGCGAGGACGACCTTCATGCCTTCCTGGCCGAACCGCCTGCCCATGGCGCGGCCGATCCCACCCGCGCCCCCGGTGACGACGGCGACTTTGCCTCGAAGGTCGTTCATTGTGGCCATCGTCACATGGTCGCTTATAACACCGCAAGGAGTCGCATTATGCGACCATCACACCCATGGCTCCCCGCCCTTCGCCGCAGACTGAACGGGTGGTGAACCTGTTCGAGCATCTGGCGGGCGATGGGAGTCGCGGGGTGACACTGGCCGAGGTCTCACGCCAGCTGGGCGTGCACAAGGCCAGCTGCCATTCGATGCTGTCGGAGCTGGCACGGGCGGGGTGGCTGCTGCGCGACCCGGTTCGCAAGACCTACCACCTCGGCCCGGCCATGGTTCGTCTCGGCCGGGAGGCGGCGGGACGCTATCCGGCGCTGGTGCTGGCCCGCTCGGCGATGACCGAGCTCTCGGCGGCGACGGGCGCGCACTGTGTGGCGTTTTCGGTGGACGAGGACCATTCGACGGTCGTCGATCAGATCCGCAGCGTGCACGGTGGCGGTCATCCGATGCCGATCGGTACCCAGTTCCCGCACCGCCCGCCGTACGGGGCGTCGACGGTCGCGTGGAGTGGCCCGGAGACCCGCGAGCGGTGGCTCGCCACGCTGCCCGAAGATGTGCGCGATCGCTACCGGGAGGCGATAGCCCATGCGACGCAACGGGGTTACGCGGTGGGGCTGCACCTGCTGCCAGATTTGCGCCTGCAGGAGTTGGCGTTGATCGTGCGCAGCGCGGAGGTTCGCTCGACGCGCCTGAGTCAGTTGGCGCTGGCGTTGACCGATGAATTGATACACCAGGAGGAGTGGTTCCCAGCCAGCCTCGCGCCGGACGAGACCTACACGGTGAGCCATGTCGACTCCCCGATTCTCGGACCGGATTCGCGGATCTCGCTGATGATCAGCCTGGTGCCCAGCGCGGAGCCGATGAGCGGCGCCGACGTCACCCGGATGGGTGAGCAGCTGGCTGCGGTGACCCGCCGGCTGAGTGAGGCATTGGCCGATGACACGTAACTCCTGGGCCTCTGCGGCCGAATACATTTCATGATGTCGATGCGTGCGTGCGCGGCTGTCTTCGCCTTCGCGCTGCCAGCCATGCTCAATGCCGCACCGGCGCAGGCCGACCCGCTGCCCGATTTCTGCGCGCCGGCCACCGTCGTCGACAACGTGTGCACCGTGCGCCTCGCGTCGGTGACCGCGGATGTCATCAACGGGACGATCACCGGGGCCCCGGCCGGTGGCGGTGCGGCGATAACGCTTGCAGGACAACTGGATGCGTACCAGAAGTCAGCCGGGTTCAGCGCTCCGTTGCCCGATGCCGTTCAGCAGTGGGACAGCAATATCGACAGCGTCGCGGGTCTCAGCGTCGACCCGTCAGATCCCGGCTGGTACGGCAATGCCAAGTCCCGGGTCTTCATGCCCAGAACGCTGAATGAGCTTGCAACGCAATTCCCCCCGGATGTTCTGCTGGTCCGGTTCTCCCCTGACGATGCCGCGCCCGGCACGTACCGGCTGGTGTCGGTTCAGCCGACGGCGCCGTAGGGACGCGACCGCCGTTCAGCGATAGTCGTCCGGATAGCGGAACCCGAGCGCGCGAATCTCCTCGGACGACGAGCGACGAAAGTCGTAATACGTGCTGATGCGGCAGTTCTGGCAGGTCTGCTGGCACCCATAGCTGAGGACCGGACCGCACTTCTGACCGGAAATGCCGACAACGTCGTTGAGCTCATTACATATGAGAACGACCAACCCACATGTTGGACAGGTGCTGAACTCCAGTTCGCCTTCCTCGCAGGCAGGGCAGTGCGCGGTCAGAAACCAGCGCGGAGGCTCGATGTACACGGCGAAACGATCCGTCAGCACTCGCAGGCATAGCCATCGCTGTCTCGGTCTTGACTCGGCGTGTAGAGCGGGCTGTCTTGGGTGATGTCGCAGTACCCGGCCGCCTTCGCGGCGGTGCAGTTCTTGAACGGCGCGCTCGGCTCTGCGTGCACCGGTGCGGCGACGCCGATGGCGATGACGCCGAAGGCAGAGGCGACGAGCAGTCCGATAGGTCGAATCACGAGAGTCCCCCGTTTCCATTGCACTGTCAGCCAGCAGGCTATTGGGAAGTCCGGCGGAATTGAGAAATTTGTCAAAATTCGGTCCAGATCGCGCAAGCTCCCGGCGTTCGGTCACGGGCCTTCCGTCCAGGTCGTGTTGGATGCAGCTATGACGACATCCGTTACCGGCGAGGGCATCGTGACCGTGGGTGAAACCGGCGCGGGCACCTACACGCAGCAGATCACCGCAGGGCAGCACAGGCTGTTCGCCGACGAACCGCTGCCGATCGGCGATGACGCCGGACCGACGCCCTACGACCTGCTATTGGCCGGCCTCGGGGCGTGTACCTCGATGACGGTGCGGATGTACGCGAACAAGAAGGGCTGGCCGCTGGAGCGGGTCGAGGTCAGCTTGCGGCACACACGCATCCACGCCGAGGACTGTGCCGAATGCGAGACCGAGAAAGGTTTCATCAGTCATATCGACCGGTCCATCACACTGGTGGGCGACCTCGACGACGACCAGCGCGAACGGCTTCTGGCGATCGCCGAACGTTGTCCCGTGCACCAGACGCTGACGTCGGAGATCGACATCTCGACGTCGCTGGTGTGATCAGTTGAGTCTGCGGACGTTCTGGATGCTCACAGTCAGACCGTCCCAACGCAGATCGCCGGCCATAGCAATCGAGGGACAGCACTCGGCGTCACCGGGTGCGTTGGCCAACCAGGTGACGTGCGCGAGGCCATCGCTGATTGAGAGATCCGTAACCACCTCGCGGCTATGGGTGATGTCGCCGAGGTCGACTCCACCCAATCGCGTCGGCCCGGCCGTGTAGAGCTGAACGGTCTCTGACCAGGGCACGCCGCCGGCGCCGCAGTCCGTCACCATCGCAGCATCGACGTTGTCGCCGCCGGTGAGACTGCCGAAGGCGATCTTGTAGGGAGTTTCGGGCTGGCCGCTTCTCTTGGCGATCATCACCGGTCCGCGATGCGAATCTTGCTGTGGCAGTATGCCATTCACCAGATTGCCCGGATCGTGTTGACACAGTGCGGGAACCGGGGCCGACAGCAGGTCCGCCAGCGTCACCGAACTGCCGCCCGGCGGCGGGCTCGAGGGATCGGCAGTGCTGGCCGCCGGTGCGGTGAAGCCAACGCTGAAGATCAGGCAGACGGCGGCCGCCGTCGTCCTACTCATGTCAGGTCACCCGAGTCCAGGGTTCGCAGTTGTGTGACTGGAAGGCTTTCACCGTCGAATTGATATTGGCCATCATCGGGCCGATGGACATATTGGTCGCGACGACGTGGTCCTTGTTCGTGTCCGGCGTGCTGTAGGTGAACCACACGCACATCGAATCCTGCGTCGGCACATCGTTGATATAGATCGCCCACGGTGACGCCGACCCGCTGGTGTTGTAGAGGCCCGGCGCGATGTCAGGGCCGACGAGAAAGAACCCTTCTCCGGGAATGGGGTCCAGCGGATCGGCATTCGTCGGCGCGGCGAGCGTTATCGCGACCGCAGCGGCAATAAGCCCGGCCGGAGCGCGACGCAACAGAGCTGTTCGGCGCATGCTTCCCCCTTTTCGCGGTTCCATCGGCAGCGTATGCGGGCGTCTCGCCTACCGAGCCCAACATTGAGGATCACGCGGCAGAGCCGATCCACGCTTGGGTTCAGCTGTCCAGACGAAAGTGGTCGACCTGATCACCGACCTCGTTGCGGAGGGGCTGTTCGTCGTTGGCGACACGACCGGCGAGGGCAGCAGATTCGTTACGTGGAACCTGCCCCTGGCCGATGCCCTCGACCGAATCCGCGAGGTCTATATCGACAACTTCGACGAGAGCAACATCTGAGGCTGGGCAGTGCGGCTGGAGTTGACCAAGCAGGGCCGGCCGGTGGCCGAGAAGATCAACGCGGATCAGCTTGTTTCACAAGCTGATTCACGACCAGCTGTTGCGGGCTCGTCGAAGGCGACTCTTCAACTTCCAGTACGCCTCGACTCGCGACTAGTTGTCGGTTGGTGGCGCTTTTGGTTCGTAGGGTTGGTACCACTTCCATTGGGCGCGTTCACCGATCGGCCCGGGACAGGGTGGGACCTTCGGTGGTGGATGGTTGGGTGGACGGGCCAGCGAGGCGGAGGTGAGGGGGTCGCCGTCGCTGTCGGTGACGGTCAGGCGCTCGGCGGGTCCGGTGATGGTGATGTCGCCGCGGTGGTGTGCCCGATGGTGGTAAGGGCACAGCAGCACCAGGTTGAACAGTTCGGTGGGGCCGCCGTCTTCCCAGTGCTGGATGTGGTGGGCGTGCAGGCCGCGGGTTGCGTTGCAGCCAGGGATCGCGCAGGTGGCGTCGCGGTGTTCGAGCGCGCGGCGCAGTCGCCGGTTGATGGTGCGGGTGGCCCGCCCGGCGCCGATAGGTTGGCCGTCGCGTTCGAACCAGACCTCGCAGGTGGCATCGCAGGTCAGATATTGGCGATCGCCGTCGGTCAGCAGCGGGCCCACATGCAATGCTGCGACGCGCTGTTCGACATCCACGTGCAGCACGACGGTGGTGCGTTGCCCGTGCGGGCGGCGGGCCACGTCGGTGTCCCAGCCGGCTTCGACCAGGCTCATGAAGGCGTCCACCGTGTTCGGCAACGGTGGGGCGTTCTCCGAGCCGTCGGCGTCGTGGTCGTTGTCGTAGTCGGCGACCAGTGCGTCGCGGTGTGATTGCAGGGCTGCGTCGAAGGTCGCGGCCTCGTCGTGGGGCAGGGTGATGCGCCAGCTGGTCGAGTCCTCGCCGTGTGACTTGGTGATCGAGCGTGGCGGATCCGGTGGAGGACCTGATTTCGGTGTGGATCGCGGCTCCAACCTGACCGCTGTGCGCAGTTGGCTGACCGAGGCCACCGACGCCAGCTGGGCGTAGTGCTCATCAGAACCCTCGGCGGCGCGTTCGGCGATGACGCTGACCTGATCCACCGACAGCTGACCCTCCCGCAAGGCCGCCACGCAGCGGGGGAACTCCGCAACCCGTTGCGCGACAGCCGAAATCGCTTTGGCATTGGCCGCGGAGGTGCCCAGCTTCCAGGCCACCAACGCCGGAATCGAGCGGACACCGGTATTACCCCAGATCCCGTCACGATCGATCTCGGCCACGAGATCCACGATCCGCCCATCAATCGCGTTACGCTGACCGGCCAACTCCGCCAACTCCTCGAACAACCCCTCCAGCCGCTCCTTGGAACTGAGCACTGCGGTCGAGGACATAACGACATCATGACAGTGAGGTATGACAAGTTTCGGCCCCGCGAAACGGCAGCTAGCCGACCCCCGTGGTGCGGATACTACGTACAGGCCCCAGCGGTGTCGATGCAGGGATCAACAGTCAGTATCCTTGTGGCTTCAGCTCAATCCAAGCGAGGACGCAGGCGATGACGGCACGTAACGATGTCCTTGAGAATGGCCTCATCGACTGGGTGCCACTCGAGCGAATCCACTGGTATGTGAGCAACGAGCACAAGGGTCAACCTTCTGCAACTATCCAGTCCAAGGTGGTCGATCTCATCACCGAACTCGTTGCGGAAGGGTTGTTCGTCCTGGGCGACACGACCGGTCCTGGCGGCACATTCGCCCCGTGGAATGTGCCCCTGTCAGCGGCCCTCGCTCGTATAGATGATGTCTATGTCAAGAACTTCGACGACGCCAACACTTGGGGCTGGGCCGTCTGGTTGGATCTGACCGACAGAGGCCGGCCGGTAGCTGAGAAGCTCAACGCAGAATGGCTTGCTTCGCAATCGGATTCATAAGTCGGCGTTCCCGACGAAGGACGTCGCCTGTACCGCGTTGGTCAACAGTTGGATCTCCTCGGCCAACTCAGCCTGCCGGCCGGCTTCCGCGAATAGACAGTGTTGAACGAGCAGCGTCCGCCCACAGGGGTCAGGATTGGAGAGGTAGTAGCTGTACTGCCCCCAAACCCACAAGCCGACGGCGCTGAAAAAGCCACTACTACGAGCGCCACAGGCATGCGCGCATTCGGACTCTCCGATAGCAGCTGTTGTGCTGTCGACGGCCTCTAGAGCCTGCAGCGTCCGATCCGCACTCGCCAGGAGGATACCTACAGGCAGAATGCCGGTGAACCTGAAAACCGCGATCGTCTCGCAAGCATCCCAGCCACCGTCGGGCTGCGGCCCGCAGACCGCGACTCGCCATGGCTGGCTGGGATCTTCGCCGATGTAGCGGCCGGTCAGCCAACCGGTGGGCACCTGCAACCTGATGCCCCAACTGGAAACTTCTTCCCTGGGTACGACGTGCAGACCGGACACGTGGTGCGCGACCGCATGAACGACGGAGGGTGCACTCGAAATACGCTGCCACTCAGGCGATATGTCCTGTGCTGATCCCATCACGGGCTGAAGACCCACTTGCCGGCTTCCCACAGCCCGCCCAAGATGAGAACGCCGATCCCGCCGATAATGCCCGGATCCTCAGGAGGCGGAAGACTAGGTGTTCCGAAGTCAGGAAGTCCGGGAGCGTCTGGTGAAGGTATCGCTATTGGCGAGGGTGCCGGGGCCGGCACAGGCGCAGGTGCGGGTGCCGGCAAGGGCTCTGGCATAGGCAACTTCGGCTTCTCGGCGAGGTGCACGTCCCACATCTTGGATCCATCCGGATTCAAGATATCGAGAGTCGGGCCACCCCAGCCGCTGTTGGGGCGGTACCCGATGATGGTTCCGTCAGGCAACATCATTCGGTCACCCGGATACGTTGACGGCGGCGCAGGCACTGCATTTTCAGTTAAGATTCCGAACAATCCACGTATTTCTGCCGGCGTGGCAACAACTTTCACCCCTTTGTTCGCGCCTGGTGGGAGCGGGTCGACGATCCGATGTACGTCCTCGGCGTCGTGAACACCAAGAGCGTCGGCCGGACTCTGGGGAAGGTCATTTGGCCCGAAACTCAACGGCTCCACACCGAAGGAGGTCTTCGCGACCGCAGATGCAGCGGTATTGATTTGGTCAGCTAGCTTGCGATCAAGCGCGGTCAGTTCTGCTGCACGAGAGCGAATTTCGGCTGCATGTGACTGTGCCTGAGCCTGAATTGCCACGGCTGTACCAACAGTGAGCGGCCCAGGATGGGACACTGACAGATCTTCGGCCACGGTGAATCCCGCCTCGGTAGCATGATTTACCGCCGCGAGGACCTGCGTCTTGGCGAATGCGATGTCCATGGCACCGAGGCGGGCCACCTGTGCAACCGCGTGCAGTTGATCAGCAGCGCCGATCGCAACCATCCGATCGGCAAGGGCGCGCTGCATGGCAGCCTCAGCGGCCACGCCACCCCACGGCGCGCCCGCCGGCATAGCCATCCGCCGGTTGATGTCGTCGAAGGTCGCTTCCCATCCTGCTGCGGTATTGGTGCAGTGGGATGCCGCTGTCGTCAGGTGTTCGGTGTCCCAGGATTCCAACTGCGAGAGGGTCGGCAACGGCGATACCGACGACACCGAGGGCATGTCACATCCCCGGGGTCGTATCGGTAGCGGTCAACCTGTCCGACGAAGCTGCCTCGTTCTGCAGGAAGCCCGCCTGGCTGTTCATCAACGCAGTTGCGGTGCACAAGAGACGTGAATTCATCACACTGTTGACCGTCAATATGCTGGTTTGGAGCGTCAGCGTTGCGCCTGCAGTCGCTTGGAACGCTGGCAGGGTCGACTGCGGAGCTCGCGAAGCCACGAGATCTGCAGCAAGAGCGTCGCAGTGACGGGCGAGCAAGCCCAGCCCGTCTGGTTCAACGTCCAACCGTCGCATGTTTCGAATATAGGCGGATCGTGCTGAGCGCGTATGCACTGAATGTTCGAGCCAAAGTGGCGAGCCAGGCCCGCTGATCACGCCCACACGAAAACACCCCCGGCCCAACAGGACCGGGTGCGAGCAGACGCAAAATCCCCCATTTCAGCGAGGAAATGGGGGATTTTGTGTCTGCTCGGCAGAGAACTACTTAGTGCGCGTGACCGTGATGACCGTGGCCGGCATGCTCGTCGACCTCAACCGGCTTGTCGACGATCGCCGTCTCGGTGGTGAGCACCATCCGGGCCACCGACGCGGCGTTGAGCACCGCAGAGCGGGTCACCTTGACCGGATCGATCACACCGTCGGCGATCAGGTCGCCATAGACCAGCGTCGCGGCGTTGAAGCCATGTCCGGCAGGCAATTCGCCGACCTTGCTGACCACGACGGCCCCGTCGAAGCCGGCGTTGGTGGCGATCCAGAACAGCGGGGCCGACAACGACGAGGCGAACACCTCGACGCCGAGCGCCTCGTCGCCGGACACCGATGCCCGCAGTGAATCGAGCGCCTTGCCGGCCTGCACCAGGGCGCTGCCGCCGCCGGCGACAATGCCCTCCTCGACCGCGGCCTTGGCCGCCGACACGGCGTCCTCGACCCGGTGCTTGCGCTCCTTGAGCGCGGTCTCGGTGGCTGCGCCGACCTTGATCACCGCGACGCCGCCGGCCAGCTTGGCCAGCCGCTCCTGCAGCTTCTCGCGGTCCCAGTCGGAGTCGCTCGCCTCGATCTCGCTCTTGAGCTGCTTGACGCGGCCCGCGATGTCATCGGCGGAACCGCCGCCGTCGACGATGACGGTGGAGTCCTTGCTGACCACGACGCGACGCGCGGTACCCAGTACCTCGAGCCCGACATCACGCAACAGCAGGCCGACGTCCGGGTTGACCACCTGGCCGCCGGTCACGACCGCCAGGTCGTCGAGGAACGCCTTGCGACGATCACCGAAGAACGGCGCCTTGACCGCGACGGCCTTGAGCGTCTTGCGAATTGCGTTGACAACCAGCGTCGACAGCGCCTCACCCTCGACGTCCTCGGCGACGATCAGCAGCGGCTTACCGTCCTGGGCCACCTTCTCCAGCAGCGGCAGCAGGTCGGGCAGCGAGCTGATCTTGTCGCGGTGCAGCAGCACCAGCGCGTCCTCGAGGACGGCCTCCTGCGAATCGAAATCGGTGACGAAGTAGGCGGAGATGAAGCCCTTGTCGAAACCGACACCGTCGGTGATCTCCAGCTCGGTGTTCATCGTCGAGGACTCCTCGACGCTGACGACACCGTCGGTGCCGACCTTGGTCATCGCCTCGCCGACCAGTTCGCCGACCTCCTCGTCACGCGAGGAGACAGTGGCGATCTGGGCGATGCCGGTCTTGCCGGCCACCGGAGTGGCCGCCGCCAGCAGCGCCTCGGACACGGCGTCCGCGGCCCGGCCGATGCCCGCGCCCAGCGCGATCGGGTTGGCACCCGCCGCGACGTTGCGCAGGCCGTTCTTGATGATGGCCTGTGCCAGCACGGTGGCCGTGGTGGTGCCGTCACCGGCGACGTCGTTGGTCTTGGTGGCCACCGACTTCACCAGCTGTGCGCCGAGATTCTGGAAGGGATCCTCCAGCTCGATCTCACGGGCGATGGTCACACCGTCGTTGGTGACCGTCGGGCCACCGAATGCCTTGGCGAGCACCACGTGGCGACCACGCGGGCCCAGCGTCACCTTGACCGCGTCGGCGAGCTTGTCGACGCCGACTTCCATGGCCCGGCGCGCAGTCTCGTTGAACTCAATCTGCTTGCTCATATATCAGTCCTGACTTCGTTCCAGCGCGTTCCGCCCCGGAGGCCGCCCGCACGAATTACGGGGATCTCCGGGGCGGTTCACGACTGCTACTTGTTGACGACCGCCAGCACGTCGCGGGCCGACAGGATCAAGTACTCTTCGCCGCCGTACTTGATCTCGGTGCCGCCGTACTTGCTGTAGATGACGGTGTCGCCCTCGGCAACATCCAGGGGAATCCGCTTCTCGCCATCCTCGTCCCAGCGGCCGGGGCCAACTGCGACGACGGTGCCTTCCTGCGGCTTCTCCTTGGCGGTGTCCGGGATGACCAGACCGGATGCGGTGGTCGTCTCGGCCTCATTGGCCTGTACGAGGATCTTGTCCTCGAGTGGCTTGATGTTCACGGCCACGATGGAGTCCTCCACTTAGTTCACTTGCGGGCCGGGGCCTGTGCCCGGACCAGTTGGAAATACCAGGTGTTCGGCATACGTCCATGCCCTCGCGCCGTCGTCGCGGGTGCCGGCACAGGGGGTGTGTCCGCAAGCCACCTAGCACTCTATACATGCGAGTGCTAGCACTCAAGGGTGGCCCGCTGCGGATTCGCCCAGAGCGGACGCCGGCGCTCGAGTTCGGCGCTCGTGGCGGACGCGCAGGTCCCCGAAAAAGGCGATGACCAGGGCATTGAACAGATCGGCGCGTTCCCACTGCAGGAAGTGCCCGGCTCCGGGCAGCACCACGGGTCCGGTGCGGTTCGTGAAAGCCACCTCGCACAGGTGCACGAACTCGGGGCCGACGACGTTGTCATCCATGCCGTAGAGGATCAGCGTCGGCACCTCGACCTTGCGGTCCATGATCGGCGGCTCGCTGAACGGCCTGCCGTAGGCCAACCCGTAGACGGCCCAGCCCGCTCGCAGCCGCTCCTCGCTGTCCCAGGGTTCGGTCATGAAGTCGACGTCGTGAGAACTGAACGTGCCCGGTGAGGCCCACAGCCGGTGGCCGTACATCTCGCCGATGTAGCGCCGCCGTTTGTCGATCGTGTCCAACTCGGCGGCCAGTTCATCGGGGGTTTCGCCTTGCCTTTGCCGGTAGTCGCCGGTCGGCCCGTCGCTCAGGATGGCGGCCGGGTCGATCCCCGCGGCCACGTAGTCGTCGAAGACCAGCGGCGGCACGGTGTCGAAGAAGACCAGCTTGTCGACGAACCCGGGGTACCGGTGCAGCAGATCCACCGCGACCGCGCCGCCGACGTCGCCGCCGACCACGCCACAGCGCTCGTGGCCCAGGATGTCGTGGACCAACAGGTAGACGTCTCGGCTGTAGGCCGCGATGTCATAGACGTCGTCCTGGGACAGGTCGGAGTCGCCGTGCCCGCGCAGGTCGGGGGCGATCACCTCGAACCCGGCCGCCGCCAGCGCAGCGATGTTGCGCCACCAGATCCGCTTGGTCTCCGGGTAGCCGTGCAATAACAGCAAGGGATAGCCGCCGATTCCCTCATGGACGTAGGCCAGTGTCAGCCCGTCGCGGCCTGGTGTCGGCGGTACACCGGAGCGGTGGATGGTGAACGCATCGGCCGCCGGGGCGGCCGGCTGGGCGGGACGCAGACGCAGGTCGTAGTGCACGGGAGGAAGTCTCGCCGGTTCGCGCCGGGAACGTGGCGATTACGCGACTTGACCGCGCAGCACCGGCAGGCCGGGATCGCTTCGGGCGTCCAGCGGCGACGGCGACGCTCCGGCGGCGATGAGGTGCGCGGCGAACGAGGCGATCATCGCTCCGTTGTCGGTGCACAACCGTGGTCGCGGAATGCGAAGCGTCAAACCCGCTGCCGCACAACGTTCTTCGGCCAGCTCGCGCAGCCGCGAGTTGGCGGCCACCCCGCCGGCGATCAGCAGTGTCGACACCCCGAGCCCCTTCGCCGCCCGTACCGCCTTGGCGGTGAGCACATCGGCGACGGCCTCCTGGAATCCCGCGGCGACGTCGGCGGTCGGCGCGTCGGGATGGCGTTCGACGTAGCGGGCCACCGCGGTCTTGAGCCCGGAGAAGGAGAACGCGAACGGCTCGTCACGCGGGCCGGTCATGCCGCGCGGGAAGACAATTGCGTCGCGGTCACCGGTCCGGGCCAGCTCGTCGAGGGGCCGTCCGCCCGGATAGCCCAGGCCCAGCAGCCGGGCCACCTTGTCATAGGCCTCCCCTGCCGCGTCGTCGACGGTGCTGCCGAGTTCGAGGATCGGCTCACCCAGTGAGCGCACGTGCAGCAGGTGGGTGTGTCCGCCGGACACCAACAGGCCAACGCATTCAGGCAGCGGACCGTGGTCGTAGACGTCGGCGGCCAGATGTCCGCCGAGGTGGTTGACGGCGTAGAACGGCACCCCCCACGCGGCGGCATACGCCTTGGCCGCGGCCACTCCGACCAGCAGCGCCCCGGCAAGCCCCGGCCCGATGGTGGCCGCGACGATGTCGGGCGTACCGATGCCCGCGGTCTGCAGCGCGCGGCGCATCGTCGGGCCGAGGGCTTCGAGGTGCGCGCGTGAGGCGATCTCCGGAACCACGCCACCGAACCGGGCGTGCTCGTCGACACTGGAGGCCACCTCGTCGGCCAGCAGCGTGACGGTGCCGTCGTCGTCCAGCCGCGCGATGCCGACTCCTGTTTCGTCACAAGAGCTTTCGATGGCCAGAATTATCACTTCACGGGATCCCGTCGCATCGTGTAGGCGTCAGCGCCGCTGACCCGGTAGTAACGCTTACGCACGCCGACCTTCTTGAAGCCCAGGCTGGCGTACAGCGCGATCGCCGGCTCGTTGTCGGTGCGGACCTCCAAATACACCACCGAGTCCGGGCCGATCGCGTCGAGCAGCTCGGTCATCATCTGCCGCCCGATCCCGTGCCCCTGGTAGGCGGGATCGACACCGACGGTGTGGATTTCGTACTCGAACGGTGGTTTGCGGCCCAGGCGGGAGATGCCGGCATAGCCGACCAGTTTGTCGTCCACCCGGGCAGCCACGTAGCGGTTGTGCGGGGCGGCGAGCTCACGGACGAACGCGAAATCCGGCCACGGGTCGTCACCGTCGAACAGCTGGTTCTCCAGTTCGGCGCAGCGGGCGGCGTCGGTCTCGTGCATCGGACCGTAGTGAACGTTCACCGCAAGACTCCCCGCTCGGCCAGCGTCTTGGCGTCGGGGCGGCGCAGATACAACGGCACCAGCGCGGCGGGTTCGGCGGACCAATCTGCAACGGCGGCAACCAGACCCACCGCGGTCGGGTACGCGGGTTCGACGACCGGCAGGGCGAACAGGGCGGCGTGATCCGGTGATCCCGCGACGGCACCGGCCGTACCGACCGGCACGTCGGCGGGGGCGGCGACGTCCGGGCCGTCGATGCGCACGCCGTCGTGATACCGCGCCCAGTACACCTCGCGGCGGCGGGCGTCGGTGACCACCAGCACCTCACCGGTGGTCAGCACCCCGATCGCATCCAGGCTGCAGACACCGTAGACGGGCACGGCCAGCGCGTGGCCGTACGCCGCGGCGGTCGCCATGCCGACCCGCAAACCGGTGAACGGCCCCGGGCCGCAACCAACGACGACCGCATCGAGATCGGCCATCGTCAGCCCCGCCTCGGCGACTGCCGCCACCACATTGGGCGTCAGCGTCTCGGCATGGGCCCGCGCATCCAGGGTGATCCGCTCTCCGGTCACCTCGACGCCGCCGTCACGGACCGCCACCGCAGCGGTGACGGCCGGTGTCGCGGTGTCAATGACCAAGACGTTGCGGATCATTCGTGGTTCCACTGCCAGGTCGCGGTGCGCACATCGCTGTCCGCGTCTCGGGTCAGCGTGATGTCGAGATGGTTCTGGGAGAGCCGCTCGGCCAGGCCCTCGCCCCATTCGACCACCACCACCGCGTCGTCGAGATCGGCGTCGAGGTCCAGCGAATCCAGTTCGGCCAGCAGGTCGGCACCGGTGTGTTCGAGCAGCCGGTAGACATCGACATGCACCAGTTCGGGCCGCCCCGGCCGGCGCGCCCGATGCACACGGGCCAGCACGAACGTCGGCGAGGTCACCGGCCCCTCGACATCCATGCCGAGGGCAATCCCCTTGGTGAAAGCCGTCTTTCCGGCCCCCAACGGCCCGGAGAGGACGACGACATCGCCGGCGCGCAGTTGTCGGCCCAGCTGCTCGCCCAGCGCGATGGTGTCCTCGACGGTCGGCAACTCGATCGTGCCGCTGCGCACCTGCGTCCTATCCACGGGCTCGGTCCTTGAGCCGGCGGGCGAACGCGATCAGTTTCGACGGGGTCGCGCGCTCGACCAGATGCACCAGCGCGTCATTGATCAGCTCGGGCTGTTCGAGCTGCACCAGATGTCCTGCTCCGCCGACGATCAGTAATTCGCTGTTCGGCAACACCGCAGCCATTTCCTCTGAATGCACGATCGGGGTCAGCACATCGTGGTCGCCGCAGGCGATCAACGTCGGAATGCGGGCCAGGACGGGTAACGCCGCGCTCTCGTCGTGAACTTCCAGCGCGTGCAGGAACTCGACCAGGGTGGCGATGGGAGTGTCGTGAATCATCTCCTCGGAGAACGCCACAACGCGCGGGCTCATGTGGTCGTCGCCGTAGGAGGCAGCGCGCAGGATCGGGCGGATCACCGACCGGGCCGCGCCTCGGGTGCGGTGCACCAGCTTCGGTGCGTAGCGCGCGGCGAAGCGCATGGCCTCGAGTGCGGGGTTCTGCAGGATCTCGCCCAGCGGTGAGCGGGACAGCCCTTCGGACGCCGACGAGATCAGCGCCGCACCGACGATTCTGCTGCCGTACTGCTCGGGGAACTGGCGGGCGTGTGACAGCACCGTCATGCCGCCCATCGAATGCCCGACGAGGACGATCGGGCCGCGCGGAACCATCACTTGCAGAACGGTTTCCAGATCCTGGCCCAGCTGGGTCACGGTGTAGGTGTCGACCGGGGCCGGGCCGGATTGGCCGTGGCCGCGCTGATCGTAGAACACCAT
The DNA here is from genome assembly GCF_013404075.1 of Mycolicibacterium vinylchloridicum. Taxonomy (GTDB): domain Bacteria; phylum Actinomycetota; class Actinomycetes; order Mycobacteriales; family Mycobacteriaceae; genus Mycobacterium; species Mycobacterium vinylchloridicum. The sequence goes on along the minus strand of NZ_JACBJQ010000009.1, from coordinate 128,946 downwards.
GCGGACCTGATCGCCCCAGCGGGCCGCCAGCGCCGCGCGCTGGAAGTGAAATGACCCCATTCGCAGACAGAACCCGTGGGCGAAGACCACGGTCAGCGGGGCGGTGATCGGTCCGACCTCGCGCACCACCAACGGGATACCGTCCGGCGTGGTGATCACACAGCCGCGATCTGCTTCGAGCAGCCCGAAATCCTCGCCCTGGTAGGCGTCTTGGATGTAGGAACGGTGTCCCAATGCGCGGGCCATCGATACCCCGGCGACAGTGCCGACCGCGCTCAGCCCGGCCATTCCGGCGAGCAATCCGGCCTTCCTGCCGACGCCGAGACCGGGGTTGTCGGCCTTGCGGGCCAGCTTCGCCGCGCTCTTCTCGGCGCGGCGGACCAACCTTTCGTCGATCCCGCGAGCGCGCTTGGGGTCCTTCTCGCCATCACTGCCCACCGGCGTCGGCCTCCCGATACGTACGCACCACTCGCCCGCGCGGGCTGGTGACCACCTCGTAGTGGATCGTGCCGAGCAGATCGGCCCATGTTTGGGCGGTCGGCTCACCGGATGTGCCCGGGCCGAACAGGATTGCCTCGTCGCCCTCGCTCACGTCGGGCTCCCCCGGGCCGAGGTCGACGACGAACTGGTCCATGCACACCCGCCCGACGCTGGGACGCAGCCTGCGGTTGATCAGCACGTCGATCCGGCCACCCAGCGGACGGTACAGCCCGTCGGCATAGCCGATCGGCAGCAGCGCCAGGGTGGTGTCCCGCTCAGCGATCCAGGTGTGTCCATAGGACACCCCGTCGCCGGCCTTGACCGGTTTGACCATCGTCACCGCGCATTTCAGCGTCATCGCCGGGCGCAGGCCCATGTCGCCGCGTTCCGGGATGGGACTGAGGCCGTAGACGGCGATGCCGGGTCGGACCATGTCGAAACCCAGATCCGGTCGTGTCATCGCCGATGGCGAGTTCGACAGGTGGGCAACCTCGAATTCGACTCCGCGCCTGCGTGCTTCAGCGATCACGTCGGTAAAGCGCTGCGCCTGAAGGTCATTGAGCGGATCATCCGGAGAGTCGCCGTTGGCCAGGTGCGACATGATGCCCCGCAGGCGGATCGCATCGGCGGCGACGGCGCGCTGCAGTTCGCTCAGCACCGCCGGGAAGTCGGCGATACTGACGCCGTTGCGGTTGAGCCCGGTGTCGACCTTGACGGTGACCTCGGCCGTGCGCCCGGTCCGCTCGACCGCGTCGAGCACTTCGGCGACCTGGCGCGCCGACGACACCGCGACCTGGACATCGGCCGACAGCGCCGGGGCGAAGTCGGTGCCGGGCGGATGCAGCCAGGCCAGCACGGGTGCGGTGATGCCGCCGTCGCGCAGCGCCACCGCCTCGTCGATGGTCGCGACGCCGAGCTCGGCCGCGCCGGCAGCGATTGCCGCGCGGCCGGCCTGGGTGGCGCCGTGGCCGTACGCGTCGGCCTTGACGACCGCCATCACCTGGGCCGATCCCGCGTGCTCACGCAAAACGCGCACGTTGTGGGCGATCGCCCCGAGATCGACGAGCGCTTCGGCGCCTGGACCGGAAGCCTGGGTGTGCGTCGACGGGGTCAACGATGTCGTGTGCATGTTCATGTCACCGCCGCCAATTGTCCCAGAAGCCGGCGCAGAAGCCCGCATAGGGCGCTGACCTGTTATTTCGTCGCCGCGGGGACGGTAGAGTCATCGGAATGCGGGTGCTGTCGATGGACGACGGAGTGCTGGCGACGCGGCCGGACCTCGGCGGCCCGTCCGAGCAGCCTGCACACTCCCGGATCTCGGTCTGGCTGGAGAAACTGATCGTTTCCGGCCGGTTGTCGCCCGGTGACAAGCTGCCCTCCGAGGTCGAGATCGCCGGTGCGCTGGGCGTGAGCAGGATGACGCTGCGGCAGGCGCTGGCGGCCATCGAGGCCAAGGGGCTGATCCGCCGCAGCCGGGGCCGCTTCGGGGGAAATTTCGTCGAGACGCCCCGCCTGGAGTTCGACCACACCGGGCTGCCGGGCTTCACCGAGCAGTTGCGCCGGCTCGACCTGGCCGCCGGCGCTCGGGTGATCCGGGCCCTGACCCGGCAGCCGACCGCCAATGTCCGGCACGCGCTGCGGCTCAAAAGCGGTGCTCCGGTGCACGAGATCATCCGTATCCGCTCAGCCAACAACACTCCCGTGCTGCTGGAGGAGACCTACCTGCCAGCGGCCCGGTTTCCGCGCCTGCTGACCTCCGATCTCACCGGGTCGGTGTACACGCTGATGGCCGAGAACTTCGACACCCCGGTGTTCTCGGCCGACGAGCACATCGAGGCCGCCTCGGCGTCCGAGTCGTCGGCCGAGCTGCTGGGGGTGGCCGTCGGCGACCCGCTGCTGGTGGTGACGCGGACCGCGTACGACCGCAATGGCGTGCCGGTGGAGTTCTCCCACGACTTCTTCCGCTCCGACCGCACCCGCATCCGGGTGAAGTCCAGCGTGGACCGGGGTCCGGACGCCGAGGTGGAGAGCTCGCCGGCCTCTTAGGCCCGCAGCAAGGGCAGTACATGCTCGACGACGTCGGCGGACAGCCGCGGGATCATCACCGGAGCGACCGCGGTCAGCTCGGCGCTGGGCGCCACACCGACGGCGATGCAGCGCATACCCGCCGCGAGTGCGCCCCGCACCCCGGGCACCGAATCCTCGAAGACCACGATGTCGGTTGGCGCACAATCGAGTTGAGCAGCGCCGGTAAGGAATCCCTCCGGGTCCGGCTTGCCGCGGGTGACATCCTCTTCGGCGACCACGACGCCGATCAGCTCACCGACCGGACTGCTTGCCAGGACGGCGCGGACGTCGTCGCGCTGGGCTCCGGTGACGATGGCCAATGGCACCCCGTGCTCGGCGAGAAGCTGCACTAGCCGCACCGTGTCAGGCTGGATCGGGTTGTCGTCGGCCACCAGTTCGCGGTAGCGCCCCTTACGCAGTTCGAGCAGCGCGTCGACGTCACGCTCGACGCCGGTGATCTCCAGCGCCTTCTCGACGATTTCGCGATCGCTGTGGCCCAGAAGCTGGCTGTCGTAGTCCTGCTGGGTCATCGACCAGCCCAAATGGGCGCTGAACAGCTCACTGAAGATGCGGAACAGGATCGGCTCGTCATCGGAGAGCGTCCCGTTGAAATCGAAGATCACGGCCGGGCGCGCGGCGGTGGCCCAGTCCGACATCACCGCATGGGCAAGCATTGGTTCCGGCACAGTCCAATAGTCTAGTCTTTTAGACGCGATGCCCGTTCCGGCGCGAGGATGTCTGTATGCCGTTCCTGTCTGATCCGGAACTGGATGCACTGCTGGACCAATTGCCGGTCCTGGCCGGACGGCCGCGCCAACTCGAGGAACTCTCCGGCGGCCTGACCAATCGCAACATCAAGATCACCACGGCGACCGGAACGTACGTCGCCCGGTGCAGCGTCAACGCGACGAACCTTCTCGGCATCGACCGCGACAACGAGTACGTCAACAGCAAGGCCGCCGAGCAGGCCGGTGTCGGCGCGCCGGTGATCGACTACCGCCCCGATCTGGGGATCCTGCTGGTCGGGTTCCTCGAGGGCACCACATTGACCAACGCCGACCTGCAGCGACCCGATGTACTGGCGCGGGTGGCGGCGGGTTGCCGGGCCCTGCATGCCGGACCGCGCTTCCGCGACCGGTTCGACATGTTCGAACGCCAGCCCGCCTACCTGAAGGTGGTGCAGGAGCGCGGCTTCCGGATCCCGACCGACTACCTGTACTACACCCGCGAATTCCATGCCGTGAAGCGGATTCTCGGCCCGTCCGAGCACCTCACCGTGCCCTGCAACAACGATCTGCTGGCCGGCAACTTCGTCGACACCGGCGAGAAGGTCTGGCTGATCGACTACGAGTACTCCGGCAACAACGATCCGTGTTTCGAGCTGGGCAACATCGGGGCCGAGTGCGGGCTGTCCACTGACCAGCTCGACGAACTCGTCACGATGTACTACGGCCGCCGGCTACGCCACAAGACGGCGCGGGCCCGACTGCAGGGAATCATCGGCAAGTACGGGTGGACCCTGTGGGGCTGCATCCAGAATGGCTCCAGCTCTTTGGATTTCGACTTCTGGGAATGGGCGATGGAACGCTACGAGTCGGCGATCGCCGAGTTCCGCGGCCCCGACTTTCCCCGACTGCTCGCCGACGCACAAGCATCCGACTGACGACCGATAGGAACTCATGCCGACCCAAGAGCTGCCCGACCGCGCCCAGATCGTCATCATCGGGGGCGGCGTCATCGGCACCAGCGTCGCCTACCACCTGACCAGGCTCGGCCGCGCCGATGTCGTGCTGCTCGAGCAAGGTCAGCTGTCGTGTGGAACCACCTGGCACGCAGCGGGTCTGGTCGGTCAGCTGCGCGCGTCGGAGAGCGGCACCCGGCTGGTGCAGTACTCCACCCAGCTGTACGCCGAGCTGGAGGCCGAGACGGGGCTCAGCGCCGGCTACAAGCAGTGCGGCGGCGTGACGGTGGCCCGAACCGAGGACCGGATGACGCAGCTGCGCCGCACCGCCGCCAACGCGGCCGCCTACCAGCTGGACTGCGAACTGCTCAGCCCCGACGAAGCTTTCGAGCGCTATCCGGTGATGCGAACCGACGATCTGGTCGGTGCGATCTGGCTGCCCGCCGACGGCAAGGCCAACCCGACCGACCTGACCATGGCGTTGGCCAAGGGCGCGCGGCAGCGCGGTGCCAAAGTCGTCGAGCACGTCCGGGTGCTCGACGTGCTCACCGCCGGGGGCCGCGCTACCGGCGTGCGCACCGACGCCGGCGACATCGAAGCCGAGGTCGTCGTCAACTGCGCCGGGCAGTGGGCCAAGGCGATCGGCGCGATGGCCGGAGTGAACGTTCCGCTGTACTCCGCCGAGCACTTCTACGTGGTCACCGAAACCATCACCGGCGTGCATCCCGACCTGCCGATCCTGCGCGACCCCGACGGCTACACCTACTTCAAGGAAGAGGTCGGCGGGCTGGTCATCGGCGGCTTCGAGCCGGAGGCCAAGCCGTGGGTGGCCCCCGACAAGATCCCCTACCCGTTCGAGTTCCAACTGCTCGACGAGGACTGGGAACACTTCGAAATCCTGATGGACAATGCGCTGCTCCGGATTCCGGCGCTGGAGCACACCGGTTTGAAGAAGCTCTACAACGGGCCGGAGAGTTTCACCCCGGACAACCAGTTCATCCTCGGCGAAGCACCCGAGTGCGCGAACTTCTTCGTCGGGGCAGGTTTCAACTCGGTGGGCATCGCCTCGGCGGGCGGTGCCGGGCGCGCGCTGGCGGAGTGGATCGTCAACGGGTCGGCCACCTCCGATCTCACCGGCGTCGACATCCGCCGCTTCGCTCCGTTCAATGGCAACGTCGCCTGGCTGCACGACCGGGTCGCCGAGATCCTCGGCGTGCACTACGAGATCCCCTGGCCCAATCGCGAACTCGCGACCGCACGGCCGTTCCGCCGCTCACCGGTGCACCATCTGCTGGTCGAGGCAAACGCCAATTTCGGTAGCAGGATGGGCTGGGAGCGGGCCAATTTCTTCGCCCCACCGGGCAGCGATCCGGTGATCGAATACTCGTGGGGCAAGCAGAACTGGCTGCCGTGGTCGGCCGCCGAGCAGATCAGCACACGTACCGGTGTCACGGTCTTCGACCAGACCTCGTTCTCCAAGTACGTGCTGGCCGGACCGGGAGCCGAGGCAGCCCTGCAGTGGCTGTGCACTGCCGATGTCGCTGTGCCGGTGGGTAAGTCGGTGTACACCGGCATGCTCAACGAGCGCGGCACCTACGAGTCCGATGTCACTGTCACCCGCACCGGGGCGCAGGAGTACCTGATCGTCAGCAGTGCGGCCACCACCGAGCGGGACAAGGACCACATCCGCAAGAACTTGCCGGCCCGGGCACACGCCGAGTTGGTGGACGTCACGTCGTCGATGGCGGTATTCGGGGTCATGGGCCCCAAATCCCGCGAGCTGCTGGCCGGCCTCACCGACGCGGACCTGTCCGATGCCGCCTTCCCGTTCGCCACCAGCCAGTTGATCTCGCTGGGCTACGCGACGGTGCGGGCCACCCGAATCACCTACGTCGGCGAACTGGGTTGGGAACTCTACGTTCCCGCCGAGTTCGCGGTCGGTGTCTACGAGGACCTGTTGTCGGCCGGCGAGCGGCTCGGCATCGCCCGCGGCGGCTACTACGCCATCGAATCGATGCGGCTGGAGAAGGGCTATCGGGCGTTCGGCCGGGAACTGACCCCCAGCGAGAATCCCGTCGAGGCGGGCCTGCTGTTCGCCTGCAAGCTCTCCTCCGACATCGACTTCCTCGGGCGCGCTGCGGTGGAGAAGGCCAAGGCGCAGGGGCCGCGCCGGCGGCTGGTCAGCTTCGCCGTCGATTCCGCAGAGCCGATGCTATGGGGCGGTGAGCTGATCCTGCGCGACGGTGCCGTTGCCGGACAGGTCAGTTCGGCCGCGTGGGGTGCCACCACCGGCGCGTGCGTCGGGCTGGGGTACGTCCGGTCCCCGGACGACGCAGTCGTCACCCCCGACTGGGTGCGGGCAGGCTCCTACGCTGTCAACGTCGGCGGCGACACCTACCCGATCACCGTGTCGCTCAAGGCAATCTACGACCCGGCTAATCAGCGGGTGCGCTGAAGATCGCCGTGGGCGTGAGCGGATTCAGCATGACGAGCGGAATGCGTCGACTCGTCGACTGCTGATAGCTGATGTACGGCGGATACAGGTGACACATGTACTCCCACACCTGATGCCGTTCATCGCCTTCCGGTTCACGCCACGAGGCCTCGAACGCCTGTGTCGCGATCTGTACCTCCAGCGTTTCGCAGGCCTGGATGTTCAGGTACCACGCCGGATGGCTGTCGGCCCCGCCCTTCGATCCGACGATCACGATCTCACCGCCGAAGTTGCCGTAGATCAGCGGCTTGACGTAGCGCTGACCCGACTTGCGGCCGGTATAGCGGATCAGGCAATGAGTGGTGAAGTGCCGACCACCGACATCGCTCAGGTCGAGGACGTGTCCCTGAGTGCCACCGCTGTCGAGGTAGGTCGCGAGGTGCTGGGCCGCCCAATCGGCACGGCTGGCGCGTAGTGCTGCAGCGTCTGAGTCGGCCATCAGTGTGCGAAGTGTTCCTGGGTGAAGTACCCGCCGGGCTTGATCGCATCCATGTGCGTGAGAACCGCGTTGAGGTCCTCCCACAGCGAGCGCGCCAGGTCGGCGGAGAATCCTTCGCGCACCACCACTCGCAGCACCGCGATGTCCTCGGCCCCTTCGGGCATCGTGTAGGCGGGCACCTGCCAGCCGTAGGACCTCAGCGCTGTCGACACGTCGAACTCGTTGTAGTCGAAGCCATTCTTGAGGCGGAACGCCACCACCGGGATCGCGGAGCCGTCCGAGATCACCTCGAAATGCTGACAACCCGCCAGTTGATCGGACAGCCAGCGCGCGGTGCTCGACAGGCACTGCATCACATGGGTGTAGCCGGCTCGGCCCAGGCGCAGGAAGTTGTAGTACTGGCCGACCACCTGATTGCCGGGCCGGGAGAAGTTCAGCGTGAACGTCGGCATGTCACCGCCGAGATAGTTGACCCGGAACACCAGCTCTTCGGGGAGACAATCGGCGTTGCGCCACACCACGAATCCGATACCGGGATAGGTCAATCCGTACTTGTGGCCGCTGACGTTGATCGAGGCCACCCGCGGCAGCCGGAAGTCCCATTTGAGATCGGGGTGCAGGAACGGCACCACGAAGCCACCGCTGGCGGCGTCGACGTGTACCGGGATGTCGAGTCCTTTGTCCTTCGCCAGTTCGTCCAGGGCCGCACAGATTTCGGCGATCGGTTCGAGTTCACCGGTGTAGGTGGTGCCCAGGATGGCGACCACGCCGATGGTGTCCTCGTCGACGTAGGAGAGCACCTGCTCGGGGGTGATGACGTAGCGATCCTCGGCCATCGGGATATAACGCGGCTCGACTTCGAAGTAGCGGCAGAACTTCTCCCACACCACCTGGACGTTGGAGCCCATCACCAGGTTGGGGGTGCGGGTCTTCCACTTGTCCCCGACGCGCGCCTTCCACCGCCACTTCAGCGCCAGCCCGCCGAGCATCACGGCCTCCGACGATCCGATCGTCGACACTCCGACTGCGGTGGAGGCGTCGTCGTCGCGCAGGTTCTCGGCGTGGAACAGGTCGGCAACCATTGCCACACAACGTGACTCGATGGCAGCGGTGGCCGGGTACTCGTCCTTGTCGATCATGTTCTTGTCGAACGTCTCGGCCATCAGTTTCTCGGCCTCGGGGTCCATCCACGTCGTCACGAACGTCGCGAGGTTGAGCCGGGAGCTGCCGTCGAGCATCAGCTCATCGTGGATGAACCGGTATGCCGCAGAGGGTTCCATCGCCTCGTCGGGCAACCGCAACGACGGGATGGGGTCGGTGGACAGCCGCCCGGTGTAGGCCGGTGCGATCGATGGGGAACGGTATTTGACGTGGGGCACAGTGGTCCTTTCTACAGTCCTGCGATGGCTTGACGAATGTGGGCGAGGATGCGCGAGGCGGACGTGGGCACCGGCGCCGGCCCGGGGTCGGCGGCCGATGCGTTGGCGGCGCGGGCGTGCACGAATGCCGCCGCGGCAGCGGCCTCCCCGGGCGGCAGACCGGAGGCCAGCAGCGCACCGATCATGCCGGACAACACATCACCGGATCCTGCCGTTGCCGCCCACGACCCGCCAGCCGGGTTCAGGTAAACGTTTCCAGACGAGTCGGCGATGACGGTCACATTGCCCTTCAGCAGCACCGTGGCCCCGAACGCGTCGGCAAGCCTGCGGGTGGCCGCCACCCGGTCCTCGCCGGGCGGCGACCCCGCCAGACGGGCGAACTCACCGGCGTGCGGGGTCAGCACCGTCGGTGCCTTACGACCCGACACCAGGTCCGGCTGGGCGGCCAGCAGGGTCAGCGCGTCGGCGTCGACCACCACCGGAAGAGCCGTACCGAGCGCGAAAGTCAAAGCGCCGAAGGCCTTTTCATCAGTGCCGAGACCGGGCCCGACCACCCAGGCCTGTACCCGGCCCGCGGCGTGCGGGTTGGGCGCGGCCACCACCTCGGGCCAGTGCGACACCACCTCGGCCGCCGCGGAGCCGGCGTAGCGCTTCATGCCCGACGTCGTTGCCACCGCGGCCCCGGTGCACAGGATCGCGGCACCGGGATAGGTGGACGAACCGGCCATGATGCCGGTGACGCCCTGGGTGTACTTGTCGTCATGCACGCCGGGGACCGGCCAGCGGGCCTTGACGTCCGCGGCCTCGAAACCCAACAGCTCGGTGAGCGGCAGGTCCAATCCGATGTCGACGAGCACTACCCGGCCACAGTCGGCCAGCGCGTGCACGGGTTTGAGGCCGCCGAAGGTGACGGTGAGCGCGGCACGCACCGCGGGCCCGGTGATCGCACCGGTCTGCACGTCGATGCCGCTGGGAATGTCGACTGCGACCACCGGAATGCCGGCGGCCTCGACGGCGGCGAACACCCCGGCGGCGACCTCGCGCAGCGGGCCCTTGCCCGAGATGCCGACGACCCCGTCGATCACCAGATCCGCCGCGGGCGGCACGGCCTCCACCAGCCGGCCACCGGCGCTACGAAACGCCGCCAGCGCCTTGGCATGGGTGCGCTCGGGATTCAGCAGGACGGCGGTCGCGGCCACACCACGGCGGCGCAGCAATGTCGCCCCCCACAACGCGTCACCACCGTTGTCACCCGATCCGACGACCGCGCAGACCTGGCGACCGGCCAGCGCCCCGGTGCGGGCCCGCAGTTCGGCGCCGATCGCGGTGGCCAGCCCGTAGGCGGCACGACGCATCAGCACACCATCGGGCAGGCTGGCCAGCAAAGGCGCCTCGGCGGCGCGGATTGCGTCGGCCGTGTAGTAGTGCCGCATCGGCACCAAGGTTACGTGCTGGACGCGCGTTGGCGGCGAACTCCGACAGGCTATTCATCCATCCGACTGTGCATTGAGGGCGGGAATTCGGATGAAACTCCGCCCCTGGCGCACACTCGATGCCATCAGCGCACAGTCGATTGACAGACGACACCGGCCTATTCGACCGTGACCGACTTGGCCAGGTTGCGCGGCTTGTCGACGTCGTAGCCGCGGGCCCGCGCCACCGCCGCGGCGAACACCTGCAGCGGGACCGTCGACAGTAGCGGCTGGAAAAGCGTTGACACCGCCGGTATTTCGAAGATGTGGTCGGCGTACGGGCGCACCGTGTCGTCACCCTCCTCGGCGATGACGATGGTGACCGCTCCGCGGGCCTGGATCTCCCGGATGTTGCTCAGCAGCTTGGCGTGCAGGGTTGCCGCGTTCTTCGGCGACGGCATCACCACGATGACGGGCAGGCCCTCTTCGATCAGCGCGATCGGGCCGTGCTTGAGCTCACCGGCGGCGAAGCCCTCGGCGTGCATGTAGGCCAGTTCCTTGAGCTTGAGCGCACCCTCGAGCGCCACCGGGTAGCCGACGTGGCGGCCCAGGAAGAGCACGGTCGGCGCCGACGCGAATCGCTGCGCCAGCTCGGTGATCGGGCCCAGGTGGTCGAGCGTGCGAGCCACCAGGTCGGGCATCGACTCCAGCTCGTGGTACTCGCGCTCGACCTCGTCGGGGTATTTGGTGCCGCGGGCCTGCGCCAGCGCCAGACCGACGAGGTAGTTGGCGGCGATCTGGGCCAGGAACGTCTTGGTGGCCGCGACCCCGATCTCGGGTCCGGCCCTGGTGTAGAGCACGGCGTCGGCTTCGCGCGGGATCTGGCTGCCGTTGGTGTTGCAGATCGCCAGGACTTTGGCCTTCTGGCTCTTGGCGTGCCGGACGGCTTCGAGGGTGTCGGCGGTCTCACCGGATTGGGAGATCGCGATCACCAGTGTGCCGCGGTCCAGAACGGGGTCCCGGTATCTGAATTCACTGGCCAGTTCCACTTCCACCGGCAGGCGGGTCCAGTGCTCGATCGCGTACTTGGCCAGCAGCCCGGAGTGGAACGCCGTACCGCAAGCGACGATGAACACCTTGTCGATCTCGCGCAACTCCTGATCGGAGAGGCGCTGTTCGTCGAGCACGATGCGGCCGTCGACGAAATGGCCGAGCAGGGTGTCCGCGACCGCGGCCGGCTGCTCGGCGATCTCTTTGAGCATGAAGTACTCGTAGCCACCCTTTTCGGCAGCCGACAGATCCCAGTCGATGTGGAATTCACGAGCATTCGCGGTGTCATCGGCGCCGTTGAAGTCGGTGATCCGGTATCCGTCGGCGGTGATGGCCACGGCCTGGTCCTGACCGAGCTCGACGGCATCCCTGGTGAACTCGATGAACGCGGCGACGTCCGAGCCGATGAACATCTCGCCGTCGCCGATCCCGACCACCAACGGGGTGGACCGGCGGGCGGCGATGATGGTGCCGGGGTCGTCGGCGTGGGCGAAGACCAGGGTGAAGTGGCCCTCCAGCCGACGCAGCACCGCGAGCACCGATGCCTCGAAGTCGCCCGCGGTCGGGCCGTGGGCGTAAGCGCGGGCGACCAGGTGCACGGCCACCTCGGAGTCGGTGTCGCTGGCGAACTCCACACCATCGGCCTCGAGTTCCTGACGCAGGGTGGCGAAGTTCTCGATGATGCCGTTGTGGACGACGGCGAACTTGCCGGCCGCGTCGCGGTGCGGGTGGGCGTTGCGGTCGGTGGGCCGGCCGTGGGTGGCCCAGCGGGTGTGGCCCATGCCCGCGACGCCGGCCAGCGCGTCCGGTTCGGTTTCGGCCAGCGCTTCCTCGAGGTTGGTCAGCCGGCCGGCGCGGCGGCGCACAGTCAGGCCGCCGTCACCGTCGAGCAGGGCGATCCCGGACGAGTCGTAGCCGCGGTACTCCATGCGCCGCAGGGCATCGACGACGACACCGCGGGCAGGGCGATGCCCTACGTAGGCCACGATTCCGCACATGGTCATCCAGGGTAGTGCAGCAGCGGGGCCACCTCAGTGGACTAGGTTCGTGGGGTGGCCAGGACACGCAAGCTCTTCGCGGCGCTGACGCGCCGTGGTCGACATCAGGTTCTGCGCGGTGACCTGGCCTTTGCCGGGTTAGCCGGCACCGTCTACACCCCCGCGTCGGGCTTCAATCTGCCCGGTGTGGCCTTCGGCCACGATTGGCTCACAGATGTCGACCACTACCTCAAAACGCTGGAACATCTCGCGTCGTGGGGCATCGTCGCCGCCGCACCGAACACCGAGCGCGGCGTGGCGCCCTCGGTGCTGAACCTGGCGTTCGACCTGGGCACCACTCTCGACATCATCACCGGGGTGCGGCTGGGTCCCGGCCAGATCAGCGTGCACCCCACCAAACTGGGGGTCGCCGGGCATGGCGTCGGAGGTTCGGCGGCGGTGTTCGCCGCCGCGGGTCTGTCCGGGGCGGGTGCGAGCGCACCCAAGGCCGTCGCGGCGCTCTTCCCGTCGGTGACCAAGCCTGCCGCCAAGGAGGCCGCAGCGTCGCTGAAGACGCCTGGCCTGGTGCTCAGCGCGCCCGATGACGCGCAGTCGCTGCGCACCGACGCCCTGGACCTCGCCGGCGCCTGGAAGGGGTCGGTGCTGCGCATCGTCAGCAAGGCCGAATCGGCCGGGCTGGCGGAGAAGCGCCGGTTCGCCGGGGCGTTGGGCCTGCCGGGTTCGGATCGACGGACCCAGAAGACGGCGCGAGCGCTCTTGACCGGTTTCCTGCTCTATCACCTGACCGGCGACAAGGACTACAAGGAGTTCGCCGATCCCGAGGCCGTGTTGCCCAAGACCGAGGCGCTCGATCCCGAGGCGCCGCCGGTGACGCCCGAAGAGCAGATCGTCGCGCTGCTCAAGTAGAGCCGATGTCACCCAACCAACTGGTTGGTGATATACCTTTCGGATGCGTACCGGGATCTTTCTGGACTATTCGGGCGGCTTCCGCGAGGCCGTCGAGCACATCGTGGTGTTGGAGAAGGCCGGGGTGGATATCGCCCTGGTCGCCGAGGCCTACTCGTTCGACGCCGTCAGCCAGCTGGGCTATCTGGCGGCCAAGACCTCGACCATCGAACTGGGCTCGGGCGTCTTCCCCATCTACACCCGTACCCCGTCGCTGCTGGCGATGACGGCCGCCGGTCTGGACTTCGTGTCCGACGGCCGCTTCCGGCTCGGCATCGGCACGTCCGGCCCGCAGGTGGTCGAGGGCTTTCACGGGGTGCCGTTCGACGCCCCACTCGGCCGCACCCGCGAGGTCGTGGACATCTGCCGCCAGGTCTGGCGCCGCGAGCGCGTGCAACACCAGGGCCGTAGCTACCAGATCCCGCTGCCGGCCGACCGGGGCACCGGGCTGGGTAAGCCACTGCAGATCATCAATCATCCGGTGCGCGAGCGGATTCCGATCACCATCGCCGCACTGGGACCCAAGAACGTGGAGTTGACGGCGGAGATCGCCGAGGGCTGGCAGCCGGTGTTCTTCTACCCCGAGAAGGCCGACGACGTCTGGGGTGACGCACTGCGGACCGGAAAAGCCAAGCGCGACAGCACACTTGGTGAACTCGACGTGATGGTCGGGGTGTCGCTGGCCATCGGCGACGACGTCGAGGAACGACTCAACTGGGCCAAGCCACATCTGGCGCTCTATATCGGCGGGATGGGCGCACGGGGCCAGAACTTCTACCACAAGCTGGCCACCCGGTACGGCTACGGCGAAGTGGCCGACCACATCCAGGACCTGTTCCTGTCCGGGCGCAAGGCCGAGGCGATCGCCGCGGTGCCCGACGAGCTGGTGCGCCAGGTGAACCTGATCGGCCCGCGAGGGTTCGTCAAGGAACGCATCGCCGCTTTTGCCCAGGCCGGGGTGACCACTCTGCTGGCAACCCCCACCACCACCGACCCGGCCGAATACATCAGGTGGGTCGAGGAATTGCAGCAGCTGCTGCCCTGATCACCGGTGGGCGCGCGGCCCGCTGTTCGTCGGCCGGGCGCAGCAGCCGACGCTGGGCCGCGGGCACGGCGGGACGCTCGGCGGTCACTGGCCGACCTGCGCTAGTTCGTCGGCGGCGATCTCACACGGTGTCTGCTCGTCGGGCTGCTCGTCGGGCTGCTCGGGCTGCTCGGGTTGCTCGGCCGCCAGCGGTTCGGGTTCCGGAGGCGGTGGCGCGACAGCAGCGACTGGCGGCTCCTCGACCGGCTGCGGTTCCTCGGCAGCCGCTTCCTCGGCGACCGGAATCTCTTCGGGCACATCCTCTTCGGTGTCGGGGTCGACGACGTCATCGTCAGGCGTGTCCTCGTCTTGCTCCACCGGGTCGTCGAACCCGGGCACGTCGTCGTTGACCGCGGTGTCCGGCAACCCGTCGAACAGACCGCCGAGCAGGTCGGCGATCTGGCCCACCAGGCCGGACAGCCCTCCTGCGGCGTCGGGCATGGCCGCCATCCCTGCCGGCGACTCCGCCGGCGGAACCGGTTGGGCTGACCCGGTGCCCATTGGCGGTGGCAGTGGCTCGGGTGCGGGCGCCGGCAGGGGCTCGGCAACCGGCGGCGGCAGCGTCGCCGACGGGGCAGGCATCGCCGCAGCGGGCACCGTTGCCACAGCGGCAGGCGCCGCAGCGGACGGTACCGCAGGGGGCGCTGGAATCGGCGGCCCGCCGAACTGTCCAGGAACATCGAAATGCACTGCCGGAGAGGAACTCAATTGGCGAATCGCGTCGTCGTAGGCGGCCGTCACCGATGCCGTCGTCGAACGCATCGCGGCCACCCATTCGGTACGGATGTCGGCGTCGACATACGGAGTGATCTGCGCGGTGACCACCTCAACCGCCTCGTCGCGTGCCGCTCCCCCGCTTGTCACGGTGGCCGCGGCCGCCAGCCAGGCCGGCCGCTCACCAGCGCGGCGGCCGTCGATTGACATTGCCGCGCTGACCTTTTCATCGATCAACCGGCCCAGTCCGTCCCGCAACGTCTCGCAGGCCGCGACAGCCGCATGCAGCGCGCGGGCCACCGCCGCGCCGGTAGCACAATGCCGGTCGAGGAAATCGGCCGCCACCGAACCCGACTCGCCCTGCCACGCCGCCGACAGCATGGCCTGCCCGTCATGCCCGAGGCGCACCGCCTCGTCGGCGGTTGCTGCAGCGGTACGCAACGCGGCGCAGTCGGCGTCGAGTGCGCGCAGATCCAAACCATCTTCGCTGCAATACCATTCGACAACCTGCGACCCGTGCGCGGTCAGGTCCGGGTGCTGGTAGCCGACGGCATGACAGGCCGACACATAGACCTGCGTATCGGACACCGACGGCCGGCCCTCCGCCAGCCGGGCGGCGACGTCTACCGTCATCGCCCCGCCGCACGAAGCTCGGCGTCGCCGTAACGATCGGCGGAGACTCGCAGGCCGGCGGCCACTTCCTCTGCGCCGCGCGACCATTGGGCCACCGCTGTCGCGAGGCGGTCCAATGCCGCGCGCATCGCATCACCGTGCGCGGCGTGCACCCGGCCGGCCACGCTCCCGTCGAACTGAAATCGGCTCAGCGACCTGCCGAGTGCGTCAGCGGCGGTGTCGAAGCGTTGCGCGGCGGCGCGCACCGCCGCGGTGTCCACGCGTGTGTTGCCCATACCCGGGTATGACGCACCAACACCGCGGATGGTTCCGGTATCTCTGAAATCAGCCCTCGGCGCTGACCGATTCCGCGATGCGGATCGCCAGCTGCCGAGCGGTGTCCTCGTCGGCAGCTTCCACCATGACGCGAACCATCTGCTCGGTTCCCGACGGGCGCAACAGAATTCGCCCGGTATCCCCGAGCTCGGCCTCGGCCTCACGCACCGCGCTCTGCACGGCCGGCGCCTCGGCGACGGTCGCCTTGTCGGCGACCTCGACGTTGATGAGGACCTGCGGCATGGTCTGCATCGGCGCGGCAAGCTCGGCCAGCGACAATCCGGTCTGCGCCATCCGCGCCATCAGCCGCAGGCCGGTCGCGATGCCGTCGCCGGTGGTGCCCAGCGCGGGCATCACGATGTGACCGGACTGTTCGCCGCCCAGCGTGTACTCGCCCGCGCGCAGCTCCTCCAGGACATAGCGGTCACCAACACCGGTGGTGCGCACGGCAATTCCGGCCTCACGCATCGCGATGTGCAGACCGAGGTTGCTCATGACGGTGGCCACCAGAGTCTCCGATGCCAGCTCTCCGGCGTCGCGCATCGCAAGCGCCAGGATCACCATGATGGCGTCGCCGTCGATCACCCGGCCGGTGGCATCGACGGCCAGGCAGCGGTCGGCGTCGCCGTCGTGCGCCAGGCCGAGGTCTGCGCGGTGAGCGAGCACCGCGGCCTGCACCTGCTCCAGATGCGTCGAACCGCAGCCGTCGTTGATGTTCAGGCCGTTGGGTTCGGCGTTGATCGCGATGACCCGCGCGCCCGCCGCGTGGTAGGCCCGCGGTGCGGCCAGGAACGCGGCGCCATGGGCACAATCGACGACGACCGTCAGCCCGTCGAGGCGGACCGGAGCCGCGGCGCGGACGTGGTGCAGGTAGCGCTCCAAGGCGTCGCTGGCATCGACGACGCGGCCGATCCCGGCACCGACCGGACGTAGACCGGGACCTTCGGCCACGAGTTCTTCGATGCGGTCCTCGGTGTCGTCGTCGAGCTTGTGTCCACCGGGGCCGAAGATCTTGATGCCGTTGTCGGGCATCGGGTTGTGGGAGGCGGAGATCATCACGCCGAAGTCGGCACCGTAGGCGGCCGTCAGATGGGCCACCGCCGGGGTGGGCAATACCCCCACCCGCAGCGCATCCACGCCTTCACTGGTGACGCCGGCGATCACCGCCGCCTCGAGCATCTCGCCGCTGGCGCGTGGATCACGGCCGATGACCGCCACCCGTCGCCCCGAGCTCGTCGTCACAGCCAGCCGGCGTGCGGCCGCCGACCCCAGCGCCAGACCCAGCTCAGCGGTCAGTTCTCGGTTGGCGACACCTCGGACACCATCGGTCCCGAACAGTCGACCCATGGCGACAAACCTCTCATAACTACCGGCTCAAGACACAACCGATGAGGTTAATCACCGTGTCGCCGCCAAACCGACACGTCGCCGAAACACCTGGAAAGCACACACTGCCCCGCACCAGGTCTAGGTGCGGGGCAGTGCGCTGCCAGGCGGTTAGCGGCTACCGGTCATCGGCGCCTCCGCAGGCGCCGTGGACGTCGCGGTCGAGCCGATTCCCGACGCGCCATGGCCCTGCATCTGGCCCGGTGCCAACTCCGCGTTACCGGGTCCGGCCTGGGTGAACGTGTAGCTCACGCCGGTGGTGCTGTTTGCGCACACCGGGACACTGTCGATCTGGCCGCTGGCCAGCTGCGGCAGCTTGGACGACAGGTCGTCGCTCGGGCACACGCCCGTCGCCAGGGTCTGCGCGTTGCTCAGCGACACATTCTGAATGGTGCCGAGCTGCTGGCCGTCGACGGTGAGGCCGACATTCAGGCTCTCCCCGCTCACCGGCTGAGGCGCCTGGGGCGGCTGCGGAGCCTCAGGCGCCGCGCTTGCGAGGCCAAAGCCACCCGCGACGAGCAGCGATCCGCCGAGAACCGTACCTGCGGCCATCTTCGTCATCGTGTTCATGTGCTCTATTCCTTCCTGTGGTTGGCAGGGAGTCAGAGCTGCGGGAACTACGCCTCACAGCCCCGAAGCAAAGGACACCGACCCCCCAAAGGATCCCGCCTCCTACCTCGGGCAGCCGACGTCGCCGCCGGCTCCACGAAGCGTTGCCGAACGCCACCGGACTCAAACCGAAACTCACCAACTCGTCGAGAAAACGGGCGCTACCAGGATGTTCACCGGGTGAGACGAGCCACAATACGAAACGCCGGGTGCCTCCAGCCGAAACTGGACGACACCCGGCGAACCGTTGCGTATGCGAACGCGGCAGGTCAGCGCTTGCTGTACTGCGGCGCCTTGCGAGCCTTCTTGAGGCCGTACTTCTTGCGCTCGATGGCACGCGGGTCACGGGTGAGGAAGCCGGCCTTCTTCAGGGCCGGCCGGTCCTCGGGCTGCACCAGGATCAGCGCGCGGGCGATCGCCAGGCGAAGCGCACCGGCCTGACCCGAGGGGCCGCCGCCGTCGAGGTGGGCGTAGATGTCGAAGCTGTCCACCCGGTCGACGGTCACCAGCGGGGCCTTGATCAGCTGCTGGTGCACCTTGTTCGGGAAGTACGCCTCCAGGGTGCGGCCGTCCAGGTTGAACTGGCCGGTGCCCGGCACCAGCCGGACGCGCACCACGGCCTCCTTGCGGCGGCCGACGGTCTGGATGGGGCGGTCGATGATGATCGGCGCACGCGGCGCTGACTCGACCTCGACGACCTCGACGACCTCGACGACCTCAGGGGCGTCCAAGGCCTCAGCCACTTCGGTCTCTACGACCTCGGTCACGTCTTCTGTCGTTTCGCTCACTGCGCCACCTGCTTGATTTCGAACGGAATCGGCTGCTGCGCGGCGTGCGGATGATCCGGGCCGGCGTACACCTTGAGCTTCTTCTGGATCTGCCGGCTCAGCTTGTTGTGCGGCAGCATCCCGACGATGGCGTTCTCGACGACGCGGTCGGCGTGCTTGGCCATCTCGTCACCGAGGGTGCGGGCACGCAGACCACCGGGGTAACCCGAGTGACGGTAGGCCATCTTGGTCTGGAGTTTGTCGCCACTGACGGCGATCTTGTCGGCGTTGATGACGATGACGAAATCGCCACCATCGACATTCGGCGTGAACGTCGGCTTGTGCTTGCCGCGCAACAGATTTGCTGCCGCGACGGCGAGCCGGCCGAGTACCACGTCGGTGGCATCGATGACGTACCACGAACGCGTGGTGTCACCTGCCTTCGGCGTGTACGTAGGCACAGCGCTACCTTCTTCTCTTCTCGGGTGATTCCCGGTGTGACCCGGGTGCCGGTCGGGACGCGACGGTGGGGTTGATTTCTCGGCGACCAACACTGACCCGAGAACCCGGCTTACCCCGCGATGCTGAATCCGCGGCGTACCGCACGCCAACGTGGCAGCTTACCTGCGACGATCCGGGCAGGTCAAAACGCCGATGCCCGCTCGTAGGCGATGTTGGCGACGGCACGGACGTAGGCGGTGCCAGCGGCGTCGGTCATGGTGGCTGCGACGGTCCCCATCCGGCGCCCCATACGTTCTGTGGTGGTGGCCACGGTGAGCGGCCGCCCGTCGACCGGGGGCGAGCGGAAGTAGTGAACACTGAGGTCAGCCAGGGTATAGCGGTCCCCCGGGCCGGTGTGGGCCTGGCCGGCCAGCGAGCAGGCCTGGCCGATGAGCGAGGCGATGACCCCGCCCTGGATGGCGCCGAGCGGGTTGGCCATCCACTGCTGAGGTTCGACGGTCACGACGGGTTCGTCTAACAGGTCGACGGTCATGGCAAGCAGTTCGCACAGCGGTCCGCGAGCGATCTCGCGTCGGCTGATCGCGGTCAGGATGCGCCGGCCGTCCCAGTCCGGGTCGATGGTCGAAATGGTGGTGTCGACGGCGGGTGGGGTGGGCAGGGTCTCGACGGGTTCGGCGATGGCGTCCTTGTCCAGGGCCCGAAGCGCCTCGCTACTGCGACCGACGCGGACGGCGCGGGCAATCCCCGAGCAGACGACGGCGCGCGATCCGGTAGTGATGGTCATCGTGGCGGTGCCGTTGGCATCGTCGCGATGGGCCATCGCCGAGACCGCGTGCAGCCGGTCGCCCACCGTGGGCCGGGCGCCGGCGGTGAGTGCCAGCCACGACTGCACGGTGGCGACGGGCTCGGCGAAGGTGTACCAGTAGGCGCCACTGGTCACCGATTCGGCCATCACCGCGTAGGCAGGCATCTCCACCAGACCGCGGTGGTCGACCAGCGTCTGCGTCACGTGCTGATCCAGCGAGATGCCGGCCTCGCTGACCCGGGTGAAGCCGACACAGAAGACCGACTGCGGTCCGTTAGGTGTGCTCATCAACCGGGATCTTTACAGATGGCCGGTGGCTCCGCCCGGCCCAGGTCTCGGTTTGCCGATCCGGGGCTTGCGGTTATATCGGGCTGCGCCCGGAGAAGGCGACGACCCGCTGGGTCGGAGTGGCGCCGCTTGCCGGGCGGACCTCCGCACCGAAGAGCTGTTGCTGGCGCAGCGGGGGAACCAGCTGCGTTCCGACCGCTTCGGCCAGTTCGGCTTCGGCGTCGTCGAATTCGAGCGGACGGTTCAGCGCGACCGCAAGATCCCAGCTGTGCAGCAGCGTGGAGTAGGTGACAATCGCCATGGCCTGGCCGGCCGGCATAACACCGAGGACGCTCGCGACGGGCGCCTGCCAATCAGTGATCGTCGCCCATGCGCGTTGTGAGCGCGCCACGGCGCGTTCGACGACCGCCAGTGGATCAGCGCCGAGGATGTCGGTCCCGCTGAACAGTTCCTGCTCGGTCGGACCGCTGCCACCGTCCACGGCGGCGGCGAATGCGTCGATCGACGCGACGGTGTGACTGAGCAGCGACCGCACATTCCACTGCGAGCACGGGCTGGGCAGATCCAGGTCATCCCCGCCGAGGCCGGTCGTGAGACCGACGAGGCGGGCATCTGCGCGTTTCAGTAGTTCCAGCGGATCCATCGAGCGAACCTTCCATCTCTAACGTTTATGTTTATTCATTGCCGTTAGTCTTCTTACCGGACTCGAACTAACGCTGTCAACGCGCTGATAGCATTAGCAAGATGGATGCCAGGCTCCGGATGGACAAGGCGCAGGCGGCCGGCTTGATCGTCGCGGGCGAGCCCCTGGCGGTGGACTTGGCCGACACGATCATCACCACGACCGACCCGGCTACCGACTTACTTCCCGACGAAGCGACCTGCCGGATGTGGTGGGGCCTGCAACAGGACCGGCTGCCCGAGGAGGCAACCACTCCACCGCTGGGCCTCACCGTCGAACTCCGGCGTGCGGTACGTGCGCTCCTCGACGCGCAGGTGGCGGCAACGGTGCCCGATTCGGCTGCCGTCGGCTACGTCAACGACGTTGCCGCCAGGGCGACCGCCACCCGGCGGCTGGAGCGCACGCACAGCGGCTGGTCCGCGGTCACCAGATATCACGCGCCCGCCAGCCGCCGTTACGACATCGCGCTTGGGGCGGTCACTGACAGCCTCATCGATCTGCTCGTCGGTCCAGCCGCGGCTCGTCTCCGGCGGTGCGAGAATCCTTCCTGCAGCATGCTTTTCGTCGCCCTGGATGCCCGGCGGAAGTTCTGCACCCAGAACATCTGCGCCAACCGGACGCGGGTGGCTCGCCACTACCATCGCCACCACCCGAGCTAATTCGCTTTCGAAGACCTCATCGGTTGTGATCCGATGGCAGGTATGCCGCACGACATCTGGCCGCTGTTCGACCTGCAGGTGGTGACACCGCGGGTGGTGCTGCGCTATGTCAGCGATGAGCTGGGTGCACAGCTGGCGACGTTGGCGGCCAGGGGTATTCACCATCCGGCGACCATGCCGTTCAGTGAACCGTGGACGGATGTGCCGTCGCCGGAACTCGAGCGCAACAGTCTGCAGTACTACTGGCGCAACCGTGCCGAGACGTCGGTCGAGCGCTGGAATCTGGACCTCGCCGTCCTGGTCGACGAGTCGGTGGTCGGCATGTGTTCGGTTCACGCCGAACAGTTTCCGCAGAACCGGAGTCTGACCACCGGGTCGTGGCTGGGACTCGCACACCAGGGCCGGGGCCTGGGCAGGGAGCTCCGCCAAGCCGCGCTGCACCTGATCTTCGCGGGGTTCGACGCTGACCGCGCTGTCACCCGGGCCTGGCATGACAACGCCGCGTCGCTGGCGGTGACGCGCTCGTTGCCCTACACCGAGGTGGTGAGGACGGTCGAGAACCGACGCGACCGCCCCGACACCATGGTGGGATTCACCATGACGCCGGGGCGGTGGGCCACGATCCGCCGCGACGACATCCGTCTGGTCGGCATCGAGCCCGTGCGCGAGCTGCTGGGGACTCAGCGGTAGTCGATCACCACGCGGCCGTCGATCTGACCGCGCTCCATGCGGCCGAACACCTCGTTGATGTCGTCGAGCTTGGCGGCTTCCACGGTGGGATGGATCAGACCGCGGACGTAGAAGTCCAGCGCCTCGGCCATGTCCTGGCGGGTGCCGACGATCGAACCGCGAATCGTCAAGCCCTTCAACACGATATCGAAGATCGGTGCCGGGAAGTCGCCGGGTGGCAGGCCGTTGAACACGATGGTTCCGCCGCGCCGGGTCAGGCCGATCGCCTGCCCGAACGCCTGCGGGTGCACCGCGGTCACGAGCACCCCGTGCACACCGCCGGTGGCCTTCTGCACTTCCTCGACGACGTCTGAGGTCTTGGCGTTGACGGTGACCTCCGCGCCGAGCCGGGCAGCCAGTGCGAGTTTGGCGTCGTCGATGTCGACGGCCACCACGCGCAGGCCCATCGCGCGGGCGTACTGCACGGCGATGTGGCCGAGGCCGCCGATGCCGGAGATCGCCACCCACTGGCCGGGCCGGGTGTCGGTGACCTTCAGCCCTTTGTAGACAGTGACGCCGGCGCACAGGATCGGTGCGACCTCTAGTGGGTCGATGCCGTCCGGAATCCGCGCCGCGTAGGCCGCATTCACCAGCATGTAGGTGCCGAAGCTGCCGTTGACGCTGTAGCCGCCGTTCTGCTGGCTCTCGCACAACGTCTCCCAGCCGGTGCGGCAGTATTCACAGCTGCCGCACGCCGACCACAGCCAGGCGTTGCCGACCTTGTCGCCGACCTTCAGGTCGGTGACGCCCTCGCCGAGGGCGACGACGGTGCCGTAGCCCTCGTGGCCCGGGATGAACGGCGGCGCCGGTTTGACCGGCCAATCCCCATGGGCGGCATGCAGATCGGTGTGGCAGACCCCGGAGGTCTCCAGCTTGACCAAGGCTTCGCCGGGGCCAGGGGTCGGTAGATCGAGGTCGGCGACCTGCAAGGGTGCACCGAACTCGGTGACGACAGCAGCGCGCATGGTGTCGGTGTCGGTGGATGTGGCGGGTGCGCCAAGTGTCTGAGTCATGATGGTGTTTCCTTTCGGGAAAGTGGTTGTCGAGCTTCAACGGTGACTTCGGTTCTTCGCGCAAGCGATCAGAAGAAGCCCTGAGCCTTGTTGGAGTAGGAGACGAGCAGGTTCTTGGTCTGTTGGTAGTGATCGAGCATCATCAGGTGGTTCTCCCGCCCGATGCCGGACTGCTTGTAGCCGCCGAACGCGGCGTGCGCGGGGTACTGGTGATAGCAGTTGGTCCACACCCGGCCGGCCTTGATGTCCCGTCCGGCGCGGTAGGCGGTGTTGCCATTGCGGCTCCACACCCCGGCACCCAAGCCGTAGAGGGTGTCGTTGGCGATGTCGATGGCGTCGTCGTAATCGGTGAACGACGTGACGGCGACGACGGGTCCGAAGATCTCTTCCTGGAAGATCCGCATCGCGTTGTCGCCGGTGAAGATCGTCGGCTGCACGTAGTAGCCGCCGTTGAGGTCACCGCCGAGCTGGGCGCGCTCACCACCGGTGATGACTTGAGCGCCTTCGCTTTTCCCGATCTCGATATAGGACAGGATCTTCTCCAGCTGATCGTTGGAGGCCTGCGCCCCGATCATGGTGTCGGTGTCGAGCGGATCGCCCTGGCGGACGGCCTTGGTGCGGATGGCGGCCATCGCCAGGAACTCGTCGTAGATGTCGGCCTGGATCAGTGACCGTGACGGGCAGGTGCAGACTTCACCCTGGTTGAGGGCGAACATCGTAAAGCCCTCCAGGGCTTTGTCCTGGTAGTCGTCGTTGGCGGCGAGGACATCGGAGAAGAAGATGTTGGGGCTCTTACCGCCGAGCTCGAGGGTGACCGGGATCAGGTTCTGGGAGGCGTACTGCATGATCAGCCGGCCGGTGGTGGTCTCGCCGGTGAACGCGATCTTGGCGATCCGGTCGCTCGACGCGAGCGGCTTACCGGCCTCCACACCAAACCCGTTGACCACATTGATGACTCCGGGCGGGAGGAGGTCACCGATGAGCGACATCAGGTACAACACCGAGACGGGCGTTTGCTCGGCGGGCTTGAGCACCACGGCGTTTCCGGCGGCCAGGGCGGGTGCCAGCTTCCACACCGCCATCAGGATCGGGAAGTTCCACGGGATGATCTGGCCGACCACACCGAGGGGCTCGTGGAAGTGGTAGGCGACGGTGTCCTCGTCGATCTGTGACAGCGAGCCTTCCTGGGCGCGGATCGCTCCGGCGTAGTACCGGAAGTGGTCGACTGCCAACGGAATATCGGCGTTGAGGGTTTCGCGGATCGGCTTGCCGTTGTCCCAGGATTCGGCCAGCGCGATCGCCTCCAGATTGGCTTCGATGCGATCGGCGATCCTGTTCAGGATCAACGCTCGTTCACCGGCCGAGGTCTTACCCCACGCCGGTGCCGCGGCATGCGCGGCATCCAGCGCCAGGTCGATGTCCGCCGCGGTCGAGCGGGCCGCCTCACAGAACACCTCGCCGGTCACCGGCGTCCGGTTCTCGAAGTACTGCCCACCCACCGGCGCGATCCACTCACCGCCGATGAAGTTGTCGTAGCGGGCCGCAAAGGACATCGCGGCGCCCTCCGCACCGGGCCTCGCGTATACGGTCATGGCGTTCTCCTGCCTGTTCGAGACGACGAAATGTGTCGGTCGTCACTGAAACTAGGCAGTGCGGGGTTGCAGCACGGTTGCACGCGATCGGGCAACGTTGCAGACCCGGAATCAGGCCAGATCGAAGTCCAGTCCGGCCAGCTTGCCGCGGGCCTGCGCCTGCTGCACCGAGCCGGGCAGGGTGCCGTCGTGCAACGCGCGCCAGCCGTCGCGGTCGTCGCGCCCGTCGGGGCTGTCCAGCCAGCGGCGCAGCACCACGGGATCGCCGGTGGACAGCACCGCCCCCCGCAATGTCATCGTCAGCTCGGTGCGCAGTCGCCCGACTGCCGGTGAGATCGATTGCGGCAGAAGCGGTCCCGGATAGCGATCGAGCGCCGCGGTGACGTCACCGGTGTCCAGCGCCTCGTACACCTCGCCGATGTCGGTGGTGATGGGGACCAGCAACCGGTAGGGCCGCGACTCGATGATCTCGGCGCCGACGACCTTGCGCAGCCGTGACATCTCGGCGCGCACGGTCACCACGTCGAGGTCTTTGTCGTCGAGCAGCATCGCCAGGTGATCGGCGCTCAATCCTTCGGGGTGGCGGCTGAGCAGCACCAGGATGTCAGCGTGCCGGCCGGTCAACGTGGTCGCCCGCAGGTGCCCGAACTCGTCGGTGACCAGCCAGCGCGGCCGTTCGGATCCCAGCACTGCCAGCCGCGGCAGCCGCGGTGCGGTCTCGATCGCCGATCCGGTCAGCCGCAGCAGCGCCAGGTGGCTCTCCACGGCGACGACGGTGGCGCGGACCAGGGCCAGTGCCTGCGGGCTGGCCACCCGTGATCCGCCGGTCAGGTCCAGGGCGCCGAGCAGAGCGCCGGTACTCGGGTCGTGTACCGGGACCGCCGTGCAACTCCACGGCTGGACCACCCGGGAGAAGTGCTCGGAGCCGAGAATCTGCAGCTCAGCATCCACGGCCAGGGCGGTGCCGGGCGCGTTTGTGCCGGCACCGCGCTCGCTCCAATCCGCGCCCGGGACGAAGTTCATCGCCTCCGCCCGTCGGCAGGCGCTGCGGTCGCCTTCCACCCACAGCAGAGTGCCGTCGGCGCCGGTCACCGCGACCACGACGCCGGTGCCGGCCGCATCATCGACGAGCAGTCGCCGGATCACGGGAAGGGCCGGTGCGAGCGGATGGGTCTCGCGCAGCCGGGCCAGTTCTTCCCCGACCGGCGAGGGCTGTGCGGCGCCGTCGGGGTCGACGCCCTTGGCGAGGCTGCGTTGCCAGCTCTTGGCGACGATCGGTCGCAGCGAACTGGATTCCAGATACGAGGCGTCGACTTCGCCGGCGACGAAGAGCTCGTGGACCGCGCGCAGCACCGCAGAAGGCCGAGGGCCGCCGGCCCCGGTTCGCGGTGTTCTGGATGTGCCCATCGGCGATCACACTCCTCGCGCGGTGACGTCGACCGACGCGCGTGCGGTCACGATACGCCTTTTTCGCCGAAGCCCCCGAGCAGACACAGAATCGCACGATCTGGGGGTCAAAAGTGCGATTCTGTGTCTGTTCGCAGGCCTCGGGAACAGTGACTGTGCGGCCCCGTTGGCTCTCCTCCGCGGGGGCCGCACAGAGTTCAGCGGGAGCTCAGCCCCACATACCGGCGGCCCGACGATCGGCATCGGCGACGTCGGCCGCACCGTCGCGCACGGCGGTACCCAATCGCACGAGAATGTCGTGCAGCGCGGACGCGGCCTGCTGCCAATGCGCTTGCTCAGCGTGATAGGCGGCCGCGGCATCCCGCGTCCACACGTGTTGCAGCGGTGCGATCTGCCGGCTGAGATCATCGAGCGCCGCGCCGAGCCGGGTCGACGTGCCCTGGATATCCGCGAGCACCGCCGCGTCGATCTCGGCGAAATTGTAGGAAAGGATGGGGTCCACGGTCGTATTCCTTCGCTAAAGACCTGCAGTCACATCGGCGATGCGCTGCGCATGCAGCTGCGCGGCCTCACGCAGCTCGTGTTCGTTGTTCCGGATCGTGTCGGCGATCCCGGCCAGCGCGTGGGACAGCCTGGTGGACTCGGAGTTCCAGTGTGCGACCACGGTCTTGAAACGCGCGGCCGCCAGCCCACCCCACACCGTCGGCGGGACCGATTCCATTCGGGTGATGAAGCCCTGCAGCAGAACCCGGATCTCGTCATTGCGCGTGTCGGCGGCCGCCGCGGCACTGCGCATGAGCTCGAAGTCGGTACTCAGTGTCGTCACGAGTCGTCCTTAGGAGTTGAGTTGTACACGCTGACAAAGGATTAGACGTTCATGCGGACCCGTTGGTTCCCGCCAATTCGTGAGCCGACTCGATTGCCCTCTCGCACGCCTCGGCAACGGCGTCCTCGCGGCCGGGCGCGCTTTGGCATCCGATGCTGATTCGCGTCGCGCCGTCAAGCACGACGGTCCACCGGATGTCGCGGCCGACCCGAACTTCGCGATAGGTGACGGCGGGGCGCCCGCCGCGTCGGTCTGCCGGATTGAAGTCGACGAACACACCGCGCGGTTGTTCGGTGACCGCCTGTCGCAGCACATCTGCGGTCCGGTCCAATACCTCACCGGGAGAATACGATTGGGTGACATGCACAGCGACGTTCGGCGCATCCGGTGCGCTGGCCTGGATGCGCCGCGATCCCGGCCCGGCGGTGATCCTGGTGATCGGCCATCGGGCCGGAATCCGCACAGTGATACGACCTTCGACGATGTCGATGACGTCGAGGGCCGGCGCCGGAGTATGGGGACGGCCGACGGCCACTCCGAGTGCGCAGACTGTCAGGGCCGCCGAGGCGGCCACGACCACCGGTCCGCACCAGCGTCGCGGCGCTGGCACCGGCAGCGCCTCGACAGTCGGCGCCGACACGTCGCTGAGCCCGGCCGGCCTGGCCGCCACACCGCGCCGGCGTAGGGCCGTCATCAGGTCGCGAGCGTATTCGGCGCCACCGGCGACTCCCGGTGCTGCGTCGATGAGAACGCTTCTGCCGGAGTCATTCCCGATGGTTCGGGCCACATCCTGAGGATCGTCCGTACGGGCCAGCACCAACGGTGATCGGCCGGGACCGCTGACGGCGATGACGTCGTCCGCGATCTCGACGACGGTCGCTGACTCGCCGTCTGCGACCGCTGCCGATCGAGGCAGCGCGCGGACGTCGCCGACGACCGAGGCAGCCGTATCAACGATGCGCTTCACCCGATGCGGAGGCCACCACGACGGATGCACGATCGTCAGCGCCCGGCAGTGCGGCTCGACGCTCGCCGAGATCACTCGCCGCCACAGATCAGCCACCGCGACCGGCCGTTCGTCGAGCAATACTGTCGTGTCGTCGATCCCGGCCAGTGCGGCCGCGATCAGGTCCGCCGAAATCGACGTTGTGCAGGCCGGCACTCGACTTTTCCCGTCCGAATGTCGGTTTGGGCGGATCCGAACGGTGGCCGGCCCGACTTCCAGCACTGCGCCGCTCACGGTGGGCACCAGCCGACCTGAACCAGTTGTGCCGTGGTACGGGTGACCAGCAGTCCGCGTCCGGGCGGCTGCGCGGACGCCCGGTGCTGGCCGATCAGCCCACCCTCCTCGGGGCTTCCGCTCAGCAACAGGCCGGCACACCCGTTGTCCCGCAGGTATGCCAGCAGCGGCTCGTACATCGCCCGCGCCGCGCCGGCGCACCGCCGTGCCACCACGAGGTGCAGCCCGATGTCCGTGGCGTGCGGCAGCAGCGCGAGCAACGGCGTCAGTGCCTCCGGCGTTGTGGCCACGACAACGTCGTAATCGTCGACCACGACGAACACCTCGGGACCCGCCCACCACGATCTGGCCCTGAGCTGCTCGACCGAGGTACCCGCGGCGGGCAACCTGCTCTGCACCAGCGCAATCAGCCCGGGTAGCAGATCGGCGAGGCTGCGTCCCGAGAACGCATAGCCCAGCACGTGCTGCGATTCGGCGAGGCCGAGCAGGCTGCGGCGGTAGTCGATCACGAACAACGAGGCCGGCCGAGTCGGCGTACGCCGCACGATGTCGCTGCACAATGTCCGCAGCGTCGCGGTCTTCCCGCACTCGCCGTCACCCAGGATCACCAGGTGCGGCTGTCGGTCGAAGTCGACGCCGACCGGTTCGAGTCGGTCCTCGCCGAGGCCGAGCAGGATCCGCGCGGCGCCGTCGCGGGCTTGGTTGACGACAGCCGGATGCTCGATCAGCCCGGGCAACAACCGAACCGGTGGCGCCTGCCACGCACCCGCGCGAGCCACCTCGACGCCGCCCGGCGTGGCGATCAGGAAATGGTTGCCGTCGCGGGTGATGCCCCGTCCGGGGCGGCCGATCGGGACCATCGAGGCCTGCTTGCGGTCGATATCCGAGTCGACCGGATCCCCCAGGCGCAGTTCGATTCTGGTGCCGATCTGATCCTTGAGGCTCGGCCGGATATCGGCCCACCGTCCCGCGGTGATGATTACGTGAACACCGAAGGACAAGCCCCGGGCAGCGTGGCCGGTGATCGTCGCCTCGAGATCGGGAAACTCTTCACGCAGCGTCGACCAACCGTCCACCACCAGAACCACATCGCCGTATTCGTCAGCATCACACCGCGATTCCCGACCGGACAGGATCGCGCCGACGTGATTGACGATTCGCCGCACCAATTCCCGCTGCTGCCGGCTCGCCACCGACCCGACGTGCGGCATTGCGCGCAACCCGTCGAGGGTGCCGCCGCCGAAATCCAGGCAGTAGAACTGGATCCGGCGTGAGGCATGGCGGCTGGCCAGTGCGGTGATGACCGTGCGCACAGCGGTTGACTTCCCGCTCTGCGGCGCACCCACGATCGCGGCGTTGCCGCCCGCGCCGCCGAGCTCGACCACCAGCGGCGCCCACCGCTGCTCGAACGGCCGATCGACCAGCCCGACCGCCGCACTCAGCTCTCCTCCCCCACCGGGGTCCAGCTCCGAGAGACTCGGGGATGCCACCAGTGGTGGCAACCACACCTGATGAGCTGGGCTCCCCCGGCCGCGGGCCTGTGCGACGATCACGTCGAGTGCCGTCGGCCCCGTGTCGGCACCGGTAACCGGCGGCGCAGCGGGCACCGACGTGAACAGTCGCACAGCGGGATTCGCCGGCGTGGGCGTGGCCGCATCCCGCGTGCGAGCACCGAGGTAGGCGCCGTGAAAGTGAACCAGCCGTCCGTCGGCGGTGCGAAGCAGCGCCGACCCCGGCGTCGCGGGCAGCTCGGCGGCGTCCGGGACACCAAGGACAGCCCGGGACTCGGCGGCCGTCGCCGTCTTCAAGCAGATGCGGTACGACAGGTGCGACTCCAAGCCACGCAGCCGTCCCTCATCAAGCCGCTGGCTGGCCAGTAGCAGATGCACGCCGAGAGAGCGGCCGACACGTCCGATCATGGTGAACAGTTCCGCGAAATCCGGCTGGTGAGCCAACAGCTCGGCGAACTCGTCGACGACGATGAACAGCGTCGGCAAGGCGGGAAGTGCGGGATCACCCTCCCGATGTCGCCGATAGGACGCGAGGTTGACGGCATTGCCCGCCCGGCGGAACAGCGTTTGACGACGGTGGATCTCGCCACCGAGCGCTTCTTTCGCGCGCTCCACAAGGTGTGCTTCGTCGGCAAGATTGGTGATCACGGCGGCGACGTGGTTGACCCGCTCCAGCCCGAGGAATGTTGCCCCGCCCTTGAAATCGATCAGCACCAGGTTGAGGTCGTTCGGCGAATGGCGGGCGATCATCCCCGCCACCACCGTGCGCAACAGCTCCGACTTCCCCGATCCGGTTGTGCCGACGCACAAGCCGTGTGGTCCATTCCCGCCGTCGGCGGCCTCCTTGATATCGAGTTCGACGATGTCACCGTCTGCCGCGGTTCCCAACGGAACCTGCAGCGGGGCATACCGATTCGCGGTCAGTGCCGTCCGCCAACGCTGCAGCTCGTCCGGCGTGCAGGCGTGGCGCCGATACCGCGCGAGCCGACGCGCGCACATCCGCGCCTGCACCATCGTCAGGGCGTCTGCGGTCGCGAACTCTTCGGTGTGCTGGCCGCTGCGGACCCCGAGCCGGCCAGCATCGACGTGCAGCCGCAGTGCGCGGGGGTCAGCTGCCCGGTGCCCGACACCGATGACTGTCACTCCCGCACCCGCCGCGAGCCGATGGTCGGCGCCGTCGACGATCACCACCACATGGCGCCGCTGCGCCGCAACGCTGGCTGCCGACTCGTACACCATCGGTTCCCCTCGCTGCGGACAAGCGTTGTGCGGCAGCCATTTCAGCCAGTCCCACTGAGGCCGTCGCCCGCCGCCGACGATCGCGGCGATACCCACCACATCGGGGCCGTGCAACACAGCGAGCTGGCAGAGGACCGCACGGACGAAGGCACGTGCGCCGTCCGTGTCGCCGTCGACCAGCAGCACCCCCACCCCGCGCAGGGCGACCGCGATCGGCACCTCGCCGATCGTGGCATGGCAGTGCACCATGCGGCGCAACGCATCTGCGGTCACCGGGTCTAGCTCGTCGAGGGGCACAACGGCCGGAACGACGATGCGGCGGGCCAGCTTCTGCCTGCCGAGCCCGACGCGTACATGGCAGAAGTCCGAGTCCGTGGCGCCGCGCTCCCACATGCGCTGCCCACCGATCAAGGTCCACAACGACGACGGCGCCGGGTGCGTCCACAGCAGAGCGGCACGCTGGCGTCGCGCGGTGTCGGACAACTGCCCGCTGAGCCGTTCCAGCACGGCCAGATAGCGCTTTCGCTGCCGGTCGATGCTGCCGCCCGACCGTCGCGAACCCACGTGGATCGCCATACCCACCGCCGATACGAGCATCATCGCCGGGAGCATCACGGCCGTCGGCCCGCGCGAGACCATCCCTGATCCCCACATGAGTGCGCCGACAGCCACCATCGCGCCAAGACCCAACACCGGCACGAATCGCAACACGCCGCCATGGGACGGGTTGACCGGCAGCGCGGTGACGAGCAGATCCTCGGTCGAGAACTGCGGCGCCACCCGGGCGGGCCGATTCATGCAGGGACGGTAGACAGCGCCGACCCTGCTCGGCAATTCACCTGTGGACAACCGAGTTCGGCGGCGCCGCGGGCTGGATAGCGTGCGGGGTGATGACTGCTATCGATGAGCTGCGCCGGTTGTCGATCCGCGCCGCCGACCGCGAGGTGGACGTCGTGCTACCTGCCCATCTGCCGGTCGCGGAGCTGGTAGGTGAGATGGTGGAACTCGTCGGCGGTGACGAGGTGGTCGACTACGATCCGCACCTCACCCGGGTGTCCGGGGAGGTTCTCGACCCGGCGATGACCCTCGCGCAGTGCGCGATTCGTGACGGTGACCTCCTGCTTCTGACATCGGTGGCGCGGCCGGAGCCGATACCCCGATTCGACGCGAGTACCGCGGTCATCGATGTCGTGGCATCATCGACCCCCACGGTGCCGGAGCCCCGCGAGCGGGCGGCCGCCACGATCGGTGTGTTGTCGGTCGCATTAGCGGGTCTGGCAGCCGCGCTGGCCGCTCCGGGTGACCTCGGTGCGCCTGGCTTCCTGCTCGCGATGTCGGCCATGTCCGCGACGTCGCTGTTCGTGTGGCGCTTGTTGGACTGTGCCCCAATGGTTTTCCTTCCACTCGCCGCAGTGACGATGACGGCTTCGGCGGCAGCAGTTGGTGCGGTCGCGGGCTGGTGGTCCATGACCGCCGCAGGCCCGATTCTGGGACTGAGCTCGCTGGCTCTACTCGCGCTGTCAGCACGCTTGTCGGTCCGCAGTTCCGGATTGTCGACACCAACCCTGCCCGATGCCGACATCGAAGCGCGAACCAGGACCGCTCGACAGCGGCTGACGATGCTCGTCGTGACGGCCAACGAGGGAGCGGTCCTGGGCGCCGCCGTCACCGCAGCCACCACAATCCGCCCACTCGCTGCAGGCGTCTTCGTCGCAGTCACCTTCTCAGCGCTGGTGTTGCGGGCATGCCGCACGGTCCGCCGGTGGTCATTGCCCCGGATTGTGCGACGCGCGACCGCGATACTCGACCTCGCGGTCGCCGTGGCCGTCGTCCCCTCGGCGGCCGCTGCGGCCGGCGCATTCACGACGTTGCCCGGGTTCGGTCAGTGACCGTCCGAGGCGTCCGACTGGCGGCGGCGACTGCGGTGGTTCTGATCGTCTCCACGCAGTGCACGCCACCGGCGTTCGCGGTCAGCCCACCGGCCATCGACAACTCACTTCTGCCGCCGCCGGCACCTCCGGCCCCACCGCAGCCGACCGAGCAGCGCGAAACGTGCGCCGTGCCGATGCCGGTCAGCGGTTCCGGCGCAGCGGCAACGCAGCTGGCGGGTTTCGACATGCCCGCGATCTGGCGGCTGACGCGCGGCGCGGGACAACGGGTGGCGGTCATCGATACCGGGGTCGCCGCGCATCGTCGCTTGTCTCACGTCATCCCCGGCGGGGATTACGTGTCGGGCGGCGGCGGCAACGAGGACTGCGACGGGCACGGAACGGTGGTCGCCGGCATCATCGCGGCGGCACCCGACCGGACCGATCCGACCGGATTCACCGGTCTCGCCCCCGAGTCCACGTTGATCGCAATCCGGCAGTCCAGCAACAAATTCGGCCCGTTGTCAGAACCGGCGGCCCACGGGTTCGGCGATGTCAGCACCTTGGCCATGGCGGTTCGCACCGCGGCCGATATGGGCGCTTCGGTGCTGAACATCTCCTCGGTGGCCTGCGCGGAGTCCACGCTGGACGACAGGGCGCTCGGTGCCGCGCTGTCGTACGCGGTCGACGTGAAAGACGCGGTTGTGGTGACCGCGGCGGGCAATGTCGGCGGGGACGGTCAATGCCCGAGCCAGAACACCGCGGCGGCGCCCACCACGATCGCCAGCCCGGCGTGGTACGACGACTACGTCCTGACGGTCGCCTCGGTGGCATCGGACGGCACCCCCTCGGAGTTCAGCCTGCACGGTCCGTGGGTCGACGTCGCGGCGCCCGGGGAACGCATCATCTCCCTGGATCCAGCCGGCGACGGCGTGATCGACACGATGCCCACACCAGCAGGCAAGGCCTCGATTTCGGGAACCAGCTACGCCGCACCCCTGGTCAGCGGTCTGGTGGCCCTCGTCCGGTCGCGATTCCCCCGGCTGTCGGCACGCCAGGTGATGACCCGCATCGAGACCACCGCACACCACCCCGCCGGCGGGTGGACCGCAGCCGTCGGCAGCGGCGTCATCGATCCCGTTGCCGCGCTGAGCGACCAGACCGCGACCCCAGCCCCGTCCCGGACACATCCACCAGCCGCGCCCGCGGCCGGTGGTCGGAGTCCGCAGCGTCCCTATGCGGTCGCCGCGACCGGTGCGGCGCTGTGCCTGGCTGGTGTGATCGCCGCCGCGTCCGTCCGATTACGGCGCCGACCCGAGAACATCCCAGCCGACTGACGCAGCATCATGAGCCAGCTCGGGACCCGCGGGCAAGGCGCCGACGATCGCTGGCGGTGCAGCGGCCGAACCGGTCAGCCCCAATGCCGTCACGGCCGAATCATCCACAGGGAAGCGCACTCCCGCATCCGTGACGAGGTAGCGGACCGCCGCGCCGGCCTCGGTGACGTCCAGAGTGCGGCCCGGCGTCATCCGCACGGTGTCGACGCCGGGCCCGTCGCCGTCGGATCCGGCCAGGGTGATGGACGGTGCGGCTGCCACCGGCGGGCCGGCGGCAATGCCGCTCACGCCGGACTGCCATGTCGCGCAAAGCTCGTCGCCGGTCTGGACGAGAGGTGGCGGTTCGTCGGGGTAGGTGGCAACCGGAAGGGCGTCGAGCAGCGGGCTGTGTGCGATCAGCTCTGGCGCCACGTCGGCGATCTCGGTGGCGGCGGGGTCGGCGAAGCGGAGGAGGTCCGCGGCCAGCCGGCCGACCCGTTGCAGCCCGCCCGCAAGGACGACGAAGTACTCGACAGCATCGGTTCTGTTGACCCTTACCACGGCGCCGATGGGCAGGCCGGCAATCCCCGACGGCTGTCCCATCCCGGCAACAGGGGGCGGGCCGATCGCCGGCACTTCGGGGATCGCGTTGAGAAGAGTCGCCGACACCGTCCTGACAACAGCGCCGTCGAGGTGCAGCGCGCGTGCGGTGGCCGGGTCGGCAGGGTCGATGACCGCGCGTTTGCCGTCATAGAGCAGGTAGATGGCCCCGTCGCCGTGCGCGACGATGACGACGACGGCCGCATGGCTGTCCAGCGCAACCGGCCCCGCGTCGGCACCGACCGCAACCGTCGTCAGTCCGTCGGAACTGTCGCAGACCGCCCACAGCAGATCCGGCGGTGAAGTCACCTCCCCCAGCCTCCGCGGTGCCCCCGGGATGCCCAGCGTCGGACCGTCGGCCACACTCCTGAGCGCGGCGTCGTCGACCAGACGTGGGGTCGCCGGCGAGCCGAGGATCAATCGAGCCGATGTCAGGTTCGCCACCGGACGCAGCACGCCGTCGACCCGGACGAAGAGCGTTCCGGATTGCCGCGACATCACCAAGGCGGCGTCGTCGGGGAGCCGGTCGTGCCGGGACAACCCCAGGATCACGTCGAGAATCAGCATCCCGGTCGCCACCCCACAGCCGGCCAGCAGCGAGAGCTTCTGCGCGCGAAGAGGGTCGCGCCGGCTGGGCATCTGACGCCCCAGAACCGCGTACTCCAGCCGACGCAGCAAGAAACGATGCGCACTCATCTCGGTGCGAAGCGACGGGCGTCCGGCCACCCCGTGACGCTAGAACAGTTGCCTACGCGCCGAATCCGTTCATCAACAGCCGTAGCTCTTGATCGTCGACGGCTACCGCGACCGTTCCCAGACGTAGGGCACCAGTGAGCGCAGGAAATCCAAGTCCGGACCCTGCTGGGCATCGCAGAAGGCCTGCTCGAAATACTCCTCCGCAACCAGCAGAATTCCCTCGGCGTATTCGCTGGTGAACTCGATGCTGCCGTAGTCGTCCATCAGCGAGCGAATGGTCCGCACCAGCTCTTCGGACCGCTCGGCGCGACTGCGCCGCAAATAGTCTCGGACCACATCACGATCGGCTCCCCGGGCGCTGGCCATCAGATGCACCAGCGTCAGCGTGCGCTTGCCCTCGAAGATGTCGCCGAGGATCTCCTTGCCGTAGTCCTTTTCGTCGCCGACCAGATTCAGCAAATCGTCCCGGATCTGGAAGGCCGCACCGAAGTGGAAGCCGAACCGGATCATGTGCGACAGATCCGCAGTTCCGCCGGATCCGACGATGGCGCCGACCCGCAGCGGATAAATCGTGGTGTACCAACAGGTCTTGTGCATGATGAGGTCGAGGTAGTCCGCGGGCCGCAGGTCTTCGACGCAGTCGAGCTGCCAGCCGAGCTCGGTGGCCTGACCCTCCAGAGTCCGCATCGCCATGATGTCGAACTCCTCCATCACCTGGTCGGCGATGTCGCGGTCGAGCCGGCGGGTCGCCCGCCGCAGCACCTGGCTGGCGACGATGGCCAGGCCATCACCGGCGTTGAGTGCACCAGCCATCCCGTGCCGGGCGATCAGGGTGGGCCGGCCACGGCGCATCTCGCTGCCGTCGGCGATATCGTCGTGGACCAGAAATGCGTTGTGCAGCAATTCGATTGCGACGGCGATACCGATAAGGTCCTTCTGGTCGGCCCCGAAGGCCCGGCCGGCCGACAGACACAGTGCAGGGCGCAGCGCCTTGCCCACCCGCGACGGGTATTCCCGCATCGGACCGTACAGCCACTGCACAGGTTCACCGTCGGGCATCGCGTCCAGCATCGCGCGGCGCACCGCCTTACCGACCTCGCGGAGCTTGGACTCGACGGCCTCGGTCAGATCCGAGCGGTCGGCGATGCTGGTCATTCGCCGGCCGCGCGGACGGTCAATGCCACCGGCAACCACAGTTCCGGGCGGCCCTCGACCAAGATCGAGCCGCGATACAACCCGGCCTTGGTCTTCTTCGCGACTTTGACGGTGATGCCCACGCCGCGACTCGACCGACCCGGCACCGGGACGGCCTTCGGATTGATCCGACAAGCCTGCGAGGAGATCACCGATCCGTCAGCCGCCATCAACTCGCTGCACCGCAGGCGAATCCGTCCCAAATCATGATCAGCGGCGTTGTGCAACCACACCTCCGCCGTTGCTGGATCACCAGCCTCAGTTTCGAACTCCACTCTGCCCGAGGCCGTGGTGCCGGTGAAGTCCAACGCGGGCGAGATCCCCGCGGTGGCAGCCGGAGTTTGCGGCGCCCCACCCATGAGGAACTGACCGGCCATCGCCCACCACGATCTGATCAGCGGTTCTAGATCGGTGGCACCCAACAGATCTGCTCGTTGCTCGTTGGATAACGGCGCCGAGGCCCGGACTGAGGCCGCACTGCCGTCGGGCCGAGTTGCCACCATGTGCACGAAACGGTCGACGAGTTCGCTGGCGGCCCGAAAGCCTTCTGCCTGAACGGCCGTAAGAGCTCTTACGTTCGCCGCGGGATCGAAGATCGACGCCCAAGGCACATCGTGCATCTCGCCGTTGTTCGCGCTGTCCACCCTGACCCCCCGTCAGAAATCTCTCGCGTATTGACGCGCAATCACGTTATGCTAGCTGCGCAAACATGGTTGGGGGCGGCCAATGGCATCAGTAGAACCAGTTCGCGCGAATCCGGTTCGCGACATTCTCGAAGTTTTCGGCGCGATAGACCGCGCCGCTCGTGAATCAGACGACGCAGACGTATTGGCGGCGGCAGAGAAACTCATGCCGGGGTTGTCGGCAGCCAACCCCGACTGGTACGGGGAACTCGAGCGCAAGTACTTCCCCGCTGACGTTCGCACAGAACCGAACCTCGATCGCGCGCTGACCGGAATCGCCACCTGGGACGCCGACGAGAACACGGGACGACTGACGCCGGCTCAGAAAGCCCGGCTGTGGTACGGCATCTCGGCAGCAGAGCGGCTCCGGGCGGTCGCCTCCAATTCGTTGCCTGCGTTGGACAATTCCGGCGCAGATTTCGGTGAGGCGCTTGTCGGATCGCTCGCGGCGCTTGCGCCGTACGAATCCCCATCCGCGGGAGATCGCCAGGGCAACGCCAGGGCAGCCAGAGACGACGGACTTCTGCAGGACGTCGCGAGTGCGTTCGTGCGAGCATCTGACTTCGACAGGGTGGTGCGACCGGCAGCTGTGGCGTCGCCCATCCGCGGCGGAGAGAAGATGACTGCGCCGCTGTGCCAGACGGCAGTGGTGACGGTCGACGGCTACCAATCGGTGATTGTCGATACCAAGTTCAATTCGGCCGACATCTCACTCAATCAGCTGAAAGCCATTGTCAATCCTTTCAACTGGGACGAGGACTACAGCAAGCTGTTCGTCGACATGCAAGAACAGACACCTGGAATCCTGCCCGACAACTGGCGCCAGGTGCTTGAAACCGTGCGTCTGATCGGCGACACGACACTGCGGACACCGTTGAAGTTCTTCCCGTACATGGCGAGCCCCACCGAGTTGGAGATGAACTACGACCTCGACATGTCGAACTTCGAGGCCGGCGACAGACAGGTGCGGGTCGATCGCGGGTTCATCAATGTCACGGTGACAAACCCGGCCAAAAACCCCAGCCAGGGCGGTGTCCGAGTGGTCACCCGGAAAGTCGTTCACATCGAGGGCATCTCAGCCTTCGCGCAAGCCCGGCTGGTATGCATCGGCGGATACGGCACCGCGTCGGCAGACTTCCTGCTCGGCTCGGCTGCCAATCCGCCGGCCACCCCTGCGGAGTTCGACTACCCGACAAAGACGGGTCAGCCCGACCCGACCGAGAAACCGGCAGCGCCTGCCGAAGAGCCGTCCACCGTCGTCCCTCGAGCAACCGCGACGACCCACTTCGTCCCGGCCGCCGTCGACGCGTGGACCGAGTGCGCCCAGGATCTCACCAACGGGTACTTCGACGTAGCCCAGAAATGGTTGTCCGGCAGCCTCACCCTCAACGACGTCGCCGACTACACCGCGCGCGTCAGCGGTGAGTTGGTCAGCTCGCCGTGGAAGTACTTGCAGGCCATGACGACTCCTCGATCACCGGGCCGGCCAGGAGGTGCACGATGACCCTGCCACGGCCTGATCTGCAACGCGCGGCCGGTGCCTCCAACGGCTACCTCAACCAACTCAACGCGATCGCACAGGACGCAGCCAGAGAAGACGACGACGGCAAGTGGGGAATCGACGGCTGGGTCCGTCTGATCCACAATCTGCTCGATCTGAACATGCGGACCTATGCCGGCGCCGTCCAGGTCGCACTTGCCGGCCCATCGTGGTGGTTGACTCCGGTCTCGACGAAGCCGATACCGCCCGATCCCATCGAGGTACCGAAGCAGCCCTACGTGTGTACAGTGTCTGTTTCCGAGCCGTTCACCCGGGTCGGCCGCCCAGATGTCCGAATTCCGGTGCAGGCATTGACCTTCCAACCGAACATCCTCAGTCCCGGACAGACGACGGTTCAGATCACGCTGACCGATGACCGATTCACCGGTGCCAACTACACCGGGACCCTTCGCCTGCGCCGGGCGGACGGCGCCGGCCAGGACTCCCTGCCGGTGAAAGTCACCATCGGTCTGTAGGCTCGCGTGACTGCCAACCCGGCCATCGACGATCTTCTCGAACGCGCAGTCCGGGCGATCAACGAAGGCGATCGTGCCACCGCCGACGAACTCGCCGGGCAGGTGCTGTCCGTCGACCGCACCAACGCCGATGCCGAGGAGCTGCTCGCCGCGCCGGTCGGCAGCGGCGAGATTCGCCGTCTCACCGTGCTGTTCGCCGACCTGGTGGACTCGACCGCACTCTCGATGCGCATCGAGCCCGAGGTGTATCGCACAGTCGTCGGCCGCTACCGCGACGAAGTCCGCAATGTCATCGCCCGCTACGAGGGGCACATCGGATCGATCAAGGGCGACGGGTTGCTCGCGGTGTTCGGCCATCCGAAGGCACACGAAGACGACACGTATCGCTCGGTGCTGGCCGGGCTCGACATCGTCCGCATGGTCGCCGACCTCAGCACCCGCGCCCACCGCCGATTCGGTTTCGACATCGACGTCCGCGTCGGTATCCACCGAGGTGTGGTGTTCCTCGACATCGACCAGGACGACGTCTACGGGCTCGGCGCCAACCTCGCCGCCCGGATCTGCAGCCTGGCACAGCCCGGCACCGTCTCGGTGTCTGCGGCCGTCGAGCGACGCGTCGGGGAAAGCTTCGAGATGGAGCCGTGCCCGCCACAACGCGTCAAGGGCATGGATGCCCCGCTCGTCCACTATCGGGTTATCGCCGAGCGGGATCTCGACGCCAAGACCTACGGACAGATCGTCGGGCGCGAACGCGAACTCGACACGCTGCGCGACATGTGGGACCAGGCCAGCGCGGGAACTCTGGCCACCCGCGGGGTCCTCCTGCGCGGAGACGGCGGTATCGGCAAGAGCCGACTGGCCAGCGCCGCCGTCGCAATGGCCCGTGATGCCGGCGCCGCGGTTCTCGAGCTGTTCGGCTCTCCGTTTCACACCGACGTCGGGCTCCGGCCGGTCCGCCGGCTGATCGAGCGGCACAGCCAGATCCAGCGCGACTCCGATGCGGTTGACAGCCTGCGCCTGCTGGAGGCCGAAGTCGAGAGTCGCTCGATGGACACCGCGACCGTCGTTCCTCTGCTGGCCCCGGTGCTCGGCATCACCCCAGAAGCGGGATACCAACCCGCGACCGCCAACGCCGGCGCGCGGTTCGACCAAATCACCTCCGCAGTCAAGGACTACCTGCTGGCGTGCGTCAGCAGCGGCCCGGCACTGATCCTGGCCGAGGACATCCACTGGTACGACGAAGACAC
The DNA here is from genome assembly GCF_013404075.1 of Mycolicibacterium vinylchloridicum. Lineage (GTDB taxonomy): Bacteria > Actinomycetota > Actinomycetes > Mycobacteriales > Mycobacteriaceae > Mycobacterium > Mycobacterium vinylchloridicum. The sequence goes on along the minus strand of NZ_JACBJQ010000009.1, from coordinate 88,420 downwards.
CATCAGCATTGTCAATTCCCTTCTGCGGGTTGATAACAATCGACTGATGGTGATCGTCACCGGACGCAGCGTTCCCCCGTTACGGGGCTTCATCGAAGAACTGGACCTCAAACCGCTGGCGGCCGAGGACTCCGACGCACTCATTCGGGCGCTGCACCCCGACATGGCCGCAGAGGCCCGGAAAGCGGTGCAGGAACGCTGCGACGGTGTTCCCCTGTTCATCGAAGAGGTCGTGGCCAAGCTGAAGTATGAGAGCGAGGACCTCGACGAGCAGACACAGGTGCCGGACTCCCTCTACGAAACACTGGTCGCCCGGCTGAGATCAAGTACCGGTTCGCTGCTCATCGTGGAGACCGCCGCACTGATCGGGAGCCGCTTCGACCGAGACCTGTTGTCGTCGGTCACCGGGATGGGCTGGCGCAAGATCGATTCCCTGCTCGACGATCTCACCCGGGCCCGGGTGCTTCGCCAGGTGGGCAAGCGCCAATGGAGCTTCCAGCACGAGCTTCTCCGCGAGGTGGCCGCCGAGCTGTCCCCACCCAGCGTCCGGCGGCGCGTCCATCACCGCATCGCCGACGTCCTCGCCGACCCGGCCGCGGGCGGAACCCCCGAATGGCCCTTGGTGGCACACCACTTCGAGAACGCGGAACGCTTCGAGGAGGCCGCCGATGCCTATCAGCGGGCGTCGTCGCAGGCGCGTGAACGGGGCGCGCTGATCGAGGCAGGCAACCATCTCGACAGGGCGTTGGACAACATCGACAAGGTGCCGGCGTCCCTGGACCGCGATCGCCGAGAGGTGAGCATCCGTCTGGAGCGGGGCTTCCTTGCCACCGCCGCCAGTGGCTACAGCAGCCCCGAGGCCTCGGAGCAGTTCGAACGCTGCCTACAGCTCGTGAGTGACGAGCCAACTCTGGGGATGTACGGGATCCTGACGGCCCTGTGGGGCCACTACACAGCCCGCGGCCAACTCGATCGCGTCGAAAAACTCGAGGAAGCACTTCGGCAACTCGAAGGCGCATCGGAATGGGGCAAGGCGTCGTATCAAATGGCAGTCGGCTTCTTTGCGATGTTCCGCGGCCAGTTCGGTGCGGCACGCACTGCGCTCGAGGAAGCCTTGGCGAGGATCGAGAGCACGGGCATACCACCCATCGAACAGTCGTGGTACACGCCCGCCGATCGAATCTGCGGCCTCTACACAGAGCTTGGGTTCATTCGATTCGTCCAGGGTGACCTGACCGGTGCGGAACAGTCGTATGCCCGAATCCGTAGCAGGAGCGAGACACTCCCGTTTCCCGCCAATGCTGTCAGCCTGATCTACGGTCAGCTGCGCGAAGTTGCCATGCGGGTTGAGGCTGGTGATTTCGACCGGTCAGCCGAGCTCATCGAGGAGGTTGCGACACGCGCCGAAGAGCTCGGCCTGGCCGAGTGGACAATGGTGGCAGCCACCAACCGGCTGTCCTTGGCCGCGCGCCGAGCGCTGGCCGACAATCTCGACTCTGACGCTCTGCAGCCACATATCCAGAACATGACCGCAGTGGTCGATACCTGGCGGGCCGCGGAACTGATGGCGTATCTGGCCATATTCGAGGGACAGCTCATTCGGCTTCATACTGCGGCAGGTGACGTCGTCGCTGCCCGCGAGTGCGCCGTCCGCGCGCTGAAGATGGTAGAGGAGGCCGGCATCGCCACTCATAAGACCGAACTGCTCCGCGCACTCGCGCACACCTACGACGATGTCGACGCGCAGTACGCCGGTCTGCAGACGGCCATCGAGGTGGCCCGCGAACAGGATGCCGTGGTCTACGAATTGCGCTGTGCTGCTGATGCATTCGAACTCGCCGGCGAGCGGGCGCGGCCGGCACTGGAAGCCGCCCTCAGCCGCATCGGCGCCGACCAGGACTGGCCCGAACTGGCCCGCGCCCGGGCGTTGCTCGGGTGAGACGACGCAGCCGGATCGCCATCCTGGGTGGGGGCATGGCCGGGCTCAGTGCCGCGTGGCGGCTCTCTGGGGGCCGGTGGCAAGACCGCTTCGAGTCGATCACCGTCTATCAGCGCGGCTGGCGCCTCGGCGGCAAGGGCGCTTCCAGTCGCGGCGAGCACAACCGCATCGAGGAGCACGGCCTGCACATCTGGCTGGGCTCCTACGAGAACGCCTTTGCCCTATTGCGGGAGTGCTACGCCGAATTGGACCGGGAGAACACCGATCCCGGCTGCCCGGTGAAGACCTGGGATCAGGCCCTGACGCCCGCCGAAGAACTCGGGATGGCCGACCGATTCGGCGACGACTGGCTGATCTGGTCCGGCAAGTTCAGCCGCACCCCGGAACTGCCCGGCGAACCGGGTGCGACCGGACGCGAACTGACGGTGGTCGAGTTCGCCGCCAGGACCCTGCGACTGCTTCTCGATTTCGCCGAATCACTCAGCGCGGCAACAGGCAAGGACCTCACCCTGTCCGTCAGCCCTCAGCCTGAGTCAGCCGATTGGATCGCGGCGGTGCGGCGGGCAGCACTGGCCACGCTGGCCGCCCTCATCGAGCCCCGTACCGCGGAAGGTTCCGCGGCGGGGTTCCTCAAAGAAGCACTCGACGCCGTGCGCGAAGCGCTGGACTACGAGCGTCGCCCAGATCACAAACGCCTGTGGCTGTTGATGTCGTTGTTGGCGGCCACCGCCCGCGGCTTGATCGCCGACCGGCTGATCACCGACCCGAGCGGCTTCCGTGCCATCAACGACGAGGAGTACAGCGCCTGGATCCTGCGCCACGGCGCCGACCCCGACGTTCTCGACTTCCCGCTGATCCGAGGCATGTACGACATGGTGTTCGGCTACGAGGAGGGCGATTTCTCCAGGCCGACCTTCGGCGCCGGTGTGGCGGTGTTGCTCACCGGCATAGCGCTCTTCCAATACAAGGGTGCGTTCTTCTGGAAGATGACCGCGGGCATGGGCGATGTCATCATCGCGCCGATCTATCAGGCGCTACGCCGGCGCGGAGTTCGGTTCGAGTTCTTCCACCGCCTCGACGCGCTACACCTGGACGCTCACCGGCACGGCATCGAGGCGATCACGATGGGCCGTCAGGTCGATCTCGCCGACGGCCTCGACACCTACGACCCGCTGGTCCCGGCCGACGGACTGCCGGTGTTCCCCGCCCGCCCCCGCTACGAACAACTCAAGGCCACAACCGATTTGGGCGATCTCGAATCCCATTTCGGCAAACGCGCCGACGCGCAGACCCGCATCCTGCGCCGCGGAGCAGACTTCGATCAGGTGGTGCTGGCGGCGTCGCTGGGCATGGTCGAACTCGTGGCCGGAGAACTCATCGCCGACCGGCCGGAGTGGAACGAGATGACCACCCACGTCCGGACGGTCGCCACCCAGTCATTCCAACTCTGGTTGCGGCCAACCGAATCCGCACTGGGCTGGCATCGTCCGGGGGTGACCACCAGTGGCTACGTCTCGCCGTTCGACACGTGGGCGTCGATGGGGCAGACGCTCTGGGCCGAGGACTGGCCCGCCTCCGAGGAGCCGCATACCGTGGCCTACTTCTGCGGCGCCTTGGATGCCCCGTGGCCGACCACCGAAGACCCCGCCGCATACGTCGCAGGCCAGCGCAAGCGGGTACTGGCCAACGCCGTGGACTATCTGAACCGCCACGTCGGGATGTACCTGCCCGGGGCAGTGTCCGAAGGCGGGTTCAACTGGGGGTTGCTCTCCGGCGCCGGGGACGCAAAAGGCGTCGCCGCACTAAAGACCCAGCACGTCAGCGTCAACATCGACCCGTCCGACCGCTACGTGCTGTCGGTTCCCGGATCGGACAAATACCGCCTGCGGCCCGACGAAAGCGGCTACGACAACCTGGTGCTCGCCGGCGACTGGACCGACTGCGGCATCAACGCGGGCTGCATCGAAGCCGCTGTCGTCTCGGGGCTGCAGGCGGCCAACGCCCTGCTGGGATACGGCCGCCACCACCACATCCGGGGTTTCTACATGCCTTAGGGCAGGCTCACTGTCTCCAACGTCACGCCGGCCGCCGGCAGCCGGTCGAGCAGCACATCCCCCATCGCCGAGGCCGGCGTCAGCACCCCGTGCCGGTCCGGCAGGCGGTCGCGGTCCAGCAACAGGGCAAGCGCGCTCTCACCGGCCAGCAGCGCTGTCGCCGAATAACCCGGGTCGGCGGGCTGGGCGATCGTGGCCCGATAGCGGCGGCCGGTCGTCGTCGTGGCATAGGTCTCGACCCGATAGTGCCCCCGCGAACCCATGTCATTGCCGGTGCCCGCCGCGGGTGTCATCCGGTCCACCAAACCCGTTGGGAGCATGCGTAAGTAGTTGCCGCCGAAGCGGGATGCCGTGGCGATGCCGGCGTTGAACATCGCACCGGCCAGGGCCGCACCGGGGAACGATCCCATGATGAGCGTCTCGGTGTAGCGGAAGCTGCGCCCGTAGGCCCACTTCATCAGCGCATTGGACCGGCGCACGCAGCGGGTGTTGTACAGCGCCATCACGTAGCCACTGGTCCACAACCCCGCCAATTCGGGGGCGACCTCGTGACCTGGTAACAACGGCAGGTCGACCTGGCGGCCGAGATCCGGCTCGGCAGCACGGTCGGGACTGAGGCTGTACGGATCGTCGAGCATCTGGCGCACGACGGGATCCGACGATGTCAGGCGCATCAGGTCGACCATCGTGGCTACCGAACCGCCGGCATAGCCACCGGAATAGTCCCGCAGCACCAGCGTGGTGTCCGCGAGCTCACCGGCACCGTCGGCGGCGGCCCGGCGACTCAGCGCGTACACGGTGAGATCCGAAGGGATCGAATCGAATCCGCACGAGTGCACGATGCGCGCGCCGCTCTTTTTCGCCAGCCGGTGGCTCTGGTCGATGCTGCGCCGCACGAACGGAACCTCGCCGGTGAGGTCGATGTAATCGGTACCCGCCCCCGCGCAGGCCGCGACGACCGGCAGGCCGTATCTGGTGTAGGGACCAACCGCGTTGAGCACCAACCGGCTTCGGGATGCCATCGCGTCCAGCGAACTCGGCTGGTCCACGTCGGCAACGACCAGTGGCCAGTTCTTCGCCCTGCCGCCGAGACCATTTCGCACCGCCTCGAGGCGGGTTTGCGACCGTCCGGCAAGCGCGATCTGTAACCCCGAGCCGGATCTGGCGAGATATCCGGCGGTGAGTTTGCCTACGTAGCCGGTGGCCCCGAAGACCATGATGTCGATGTCACGCCCCCGTGCGCGCATGACAGGTGACGCTACGCCTCTTTGGACCGACGCTCGCGATAAGCGGCGACATGCTGGCGGTTGCCGCAGTTACCGGTGTCGCAGAACATCCGCGACCGGTTGCGGGACAGATCGATCAGCACCGCATCGCAGTCCGGTGCCGCGCAGACCTTGAGCCGGCGCAGCTCGCCGGAGCGGACCAGGTCGGCCAGCGACATCGCCATCTCGGCGCCCATCCGCTGGGCTAGCGGGTCATGGATGGAGGCCAGGTGTAGATGCCACTCGGGCATCTCCGGGTGGCGGGTCAGCCACGGCGACGCCCGGGTGTCGGACAGCAGCGCGTTGATCTGCCCGACGGCGCGGGCCTCGTCGTCGGCGGCGGCCCAGATTCGGCCCAACCGTCCGCGCAGCGTGTGCACCGACGCCACCTCGGCGTCGTCGTGGTCGCGCCGGCCGGTCCAGCCGTAGCTGTTCAGGTACGCATCCAGGGCAGGCAGATCTGCCAGCTGATCGCCGTCGACGCGATCGCTGTTAACCAGTGCACACGCGGCCCGCAAAGTGAGCTCCGTGTCATGACTGAAAAGCATTTGACTCATGACTCCCTCGGGACATAGTGTCATGACCAACGATCATTTTACTCATTACATACGAGTACTCATTGCATTCAAGGGGGTGCCCTCATGTCGACGACGGTTCGTGACCAAGACCATTTTCGGCTCGGTCTGCTGTTCGCCATCGGATCGGCGTTCACATTCGGCATGTCGGGCCCTTTCGCCAAGTCGCTGATGGAGGCCGGGTGGTCGCCGACTGCCGCCGTGACCGCCCGGTTGGCCGGCGGCGCGCTGGTCATGGCGATTTTCGCCACCATCGTCAAGCCCGACTGGATTCGCGAAGCCCGTGCGCACGCCCGCACCGTCGTGGCCTACGGGCTCGTCCCGATCGCCGGCGCCCAGCTCTGCTACTACAACGCGGTCTCGCACCTGTCGGTCGGCGTCGCTCTGCTGCTGGAATACACCGCCCCCATCCTGGTCGTCGGCTGGATCTGGGGCACCACCCGGCGCCGTCCGCGCACCATGACGCTGGCCGGCGTGGCACTTGCCGTCGCCGGAATCATGTTGGTACTCAACGTTTTCTCGGGTGAGGCGCACATCAATGCCACGGGTATCGCCTGGGGTTTGGCGGCGGCGATCTGCGCAGCCTGCTACTTCATGATGTCCGACGAAGTCACCGCCGACGGCAGCGGCCTGAACTCGATCACGCTGGCCGCGGGCGGTCTCGTGGTCGGTGCCGTCGCCGTCGCGCTGCTCGGTCTGACCGGCGTGATGCCGCTGACCTTCACCGCCGACAACGCCGACGTCGCCGGGCTGACCGTGCCCTGGTGGGGTCCGGTGCTGATGCTGGCCGTGGTCGCCACCGCGATCGCCTACACACTGGGCATCAGCGGTGTGGCACGGCTGCGGCCGAGCTTCGCGTCCCTGGTCGGCCTCGGCGAAGTGCTCTTCGCGGTGCTCTCGGCGTGGGTGCTGCTCGGCGAAGCGGTCACCGCCACTCAGGCGGTCGGCGGCGTGGTGGTCCTGCTCGGTCTGGCTCTGGCCCGCCAGGGCGACCGCAGCGCCGCCGTCACGGCCGCGGCATGGCCCGACGCCGGGCCGATCGAGGAGTCGAACACCCCGGCACGGGCCTAGAACGCGCCACGCGGAGCAAACGTCGGGAATGAAACACGGCTCCCATCGGTAACATCCAGATGTGACATCTCCCGCGGCACCAAAGCGCCTCCTGCTGACCCTCCCGGCCGTCGTCCTGATGGCGCTGGCCTCACTGATCAGCCCGGCCGCGCTGCCCACCGCAGCGGCCGACTGCAATGCCGTCCAGGTGGTGTTCGCCCGAGGCACCGACGAGCCGCCGGGTATCGGCCGCGTCGGGCAGGCGTTCGTCAACGCATTGCGCCCCAAGCTCGGCGGCCGCTCGATGGGCGTGTACGCGGTGAACTACCCGGCCAGCTACGACTTCCTGGCCGCCGCCGACGGCGCCAACGACGCCAGTGCCTTCATTCAGGGCGTGATGAACGACTGCCCCAACACCAGGCTCGTGCTCGGCGGTTACTCGCAAGGTGCCGCGATCATGGACATCATCACCGCGGTCCCCTTCCCCGCGATCGGCTTCAACAACCCGCTGCCGCCCAATGCGCCCGATCACATCGCGGCCATCGCGGTGTTCGGTAACCCCACCGCCAAGGTCGGCCTGCCGCTGACCAGCAGCCCCGTCTACGGCGGCCGGGCCATCGACCTGTGCAATACGGGCGACCCGATCTGCACCAGCGGAGACGACGTGCCTGCCCACCGCGCCTACGGCAGCGACGGGTCGGCAGTCCAGGCCGCCGCGTTCGTCGCGAGCCTGCTGTAGACGGAGCGTTTGGGCCGCCCCGACGTGGTGTGTGACTATTAGCCGGATGTTCGCGACCAAGGGGGTCTGAAATCACCATGGCCACGCCGACCATGACACCAGCCCGCATTTTCGGGATTGCCTCGACAGCCGTCGTCACCGCGGCCCTCACGCTGCTCACTCCGGCCACCGTCGCCCCGGCCGCGCACGCCGACCCCTGCCCCGACGTCGACGTCGTCTTCGCCCGTGGCACCAGCGAGCCGGCCGGCATCGGCCGGGTCGGGCAAGCCTTCGTCGACAACCTGCAGGGCCAGCTGGGCGGACGCTCGGTGAGCGCCTATGCGGTGAATTACCCCGCGACCTACGACTTCCTGGGCGCTGCCGACGGCGCTGCCGACGCGGCCAATTACATCGCGAACAGGGCCGCGGCCTGCCCCGCGACCAAGTTCGTGCTCGGCGGCTACTCGCAGGGTGCCGCGATCGTCGACATGCTGGTCGGCATCCCGCCGCTGGGCAACAAGGTGGGCGACGTCGGCTCGGCCCCGCCGCTGCCGGGAAGCCTGGCCAACCGGGTCGCCGGGTTGGCGGTTTTCGGCAATCCGTCCACCAAGTTCAGCATTCCGATCACGTCGGCGGGCGGCGCGTTCGCCGGTAAGGGCATCGATCTCTGCAACGACGGCGACCCGATCTGCTCGCGTGGCCGCAACCCGTTCGCCCACACCGATTACGAAAAAGGTCCGGGACCCGCTCAAGCCGCCGGGTTCATCGCGGGCCTGCTCGTGGTGTAGCCCGCGAACTCATTAACTGCCAGCACTCTCCCAGCCTCGGTACAGTGGCTGGCATGCGCGTCAAAGCGGTGCTGAGCGGGGCAGCAACGTTAATGTGCGCTGCCGCATCGATATTGCCCACCGCCGTGGCGACGGCCGCGGACTGCCCCGATGTCGAGGTCATCTTCGCCCGCGGGCGCTTCGAACCGCCCGGCATCGGCCGCATCGGCGATGCGTTCGTCGGGGCACTCCGCAGCAAGACGCCGAAGAGCGTGGGTGTGTACGGGGTCAACTACATCGCCGACTGGGACATCGTGCCCGGCGCCAACGATATGAGCCGGCACATGCAGTACATGGCGACCAACTGCCCGAACACCCGCCAGGTGCCCGGCGGGTACTCACTGGGCGCGGCAGTGGTCGACGTCGTGGTGGGGGCGACCGAGTCCCAGTTCGGCTTCAACAATCCGCTACCCCCGTCGGTCGCTCCGCACGTCGCGGCGGTGGCCGTCTTCGGCAACGGCACCCGCAGCATCTTCGGCCCGGTCTCCGCGGCGAACAGCCCGCTCTACGGCGCCAAAACCATCGACCAGTGCAATGTGGACGACCCGATCTGCAACGGCATCGATCCCAATACCTTGGTCGGCAACTGGTCCTCGCATCTACAGGACGCCTACATCGATTCCGGCTTGGTCGATCAAGCCGCTCAATTCACGGCAGACAGGCTCTAGCGTGGGAATGCGACGGATACTCGGGAGTGCGGTCGCGACAATCGTCGCGGCCGCGACAATGTTGGCCGGCCCGGCGGCACTGCCCGGCGGAACGTGGGCGTCGACGCCGGTGGCCACCGCCGCAGCATGTCCCGCTGTCGAGGTGATCTTCGCGCGTGGCCGTCTCGAATCGCCCGGCGCCGGCGTCATCGGCAATGCCTTCGTCAGCGCACTGCGATCGAGGGTCCGCCAGAACGTCGGCGTCTACGCGGTGAAGTACCCCGCTGACAACCAGGTCGACATCGGCGCCAACGACATCAGCCAGCGCATCATCTACAACATCAACAATTGCCCCAACACCCGTCTGGTCCTCGGCGGCTACTCGCTGGGCGCCGCAGCCACGGATATGGTTCTGGCGCTTCCCATCACAATCATGGGCTTCAAGACCCTCCTGCCCCCGGACGCCGGCAGCCATATCGCGGCAGTCGCCCTGTTCGGCAACGGAACCCAGTGGTTGGGCCCGATCACGAACTTCAGCCCGGAGTACCGGGACCGGACCATCGAGCTCTGCCATGGCGCCGACCCGATCTGCAACCCGGCCGACCCCGATACCTGGGAGGCCAACTGGCCCGATCACCTCGCCGCCGCCTACCAGAAGGCCGGGATGATCGATCAGGCCGCCGATTTCGTGGCGAGCAAGCTCTAAGGCTTCGGCAGCGTCCGCACGTCGCGGGTGACATCGATGCGGGCGGCCAGTTGGTCGTCGGGCGGATAGTCCACCCCGGTGAGGGTCAGGCCGCGCGCCGGTGCGGCCGCGAAATCGCTGGAGCGGGACTGCGCGCTCAACAGCGTTGCGCACCAAGATGGTTCGCGGCGGCCCTCCCCCACGGCCAGCAGGGCGCCGACCAGCGAACGCACCATCGACCAACAGAACGCGTCCGCACTGACATAGGCGGTCAACAGGTCACCCTCGCGTTCCCAGTCCAGACGCTGAAGGTCGCGGATGGTCGTGGCACCGGGGCGGTGCCGGCAAAATGCGGCAAAGTCGTTCAACCCCAGTAGATGCCGGGATGCCTGCGTCATGGCGGCGATATCCAGCGGCTTGGTCCACGGCGTCACGTAGCGGGCGAGCTGTGGCTCGGCACCGTAGGGCGCCAGTGACAGCCGATACGCGTAGTGGCGTCGCAGCGCCGAGAAACGGGCGTCGAATCCGGCCGGCGCCCGGACGATTCCACGCACCCGCACATCCTCGGGCAGGAAGCGGGCCAATCGGCGCACCAGCGGCCGGAATTCGGGCTCATTCGGACGAGCATGTCGCGGGTAGGCGTGGCCCAGCGCGTCGGCAGGCACGTCGAGATGGGCCACCTGGCCGGTGGCGTGCACACCGGTGTCGGTGCGGCCGGCGCCGAACACCCGAATCGGTGTCCGGAACACCGTGGACAACGACTCGTCGAGAACACCCGCGACGGTGCGGAATCCTTCATGGGCCGCCCAGCCGGTGAATTCGGTGCCGTCGTAAGCGATATCGAGCCGAAGACGAACGAACCCGCCACCGTTATCGGTGACGGGCTCGTTCGTGCTCACAGCGTCAGGACTTGTCAGCGTCCGAATCCTCGGCGGATTCCTCAGCCTGCTCCTCGGCGACCTCGTCGGCAGCCTCGGCGGTCTGAGCGTCGGCGATACCGGCATCCTCGGCCTCGACGGCTTCGACAGTCTCTTCTTCGGCCGGGGCCTCTTCGACCGCGGCGGGCGCGGGCGCAGCGGCCTTGGCAGCCGAGCTCTTGCGAGCACGGTTGGCCTCAGACGTCACGGTCTTCTCCCGCACCAGCTCGATGACCGCCATCGGGGCATTGTCGCCCTTGCGCGGCTCGACCTTGATGATGCGGGTGTAGCCGCCGTCGCGGTCAGCGAAGAACGGGCCGATCTCCGCGAACAAGACATGCACGATGTCCTTGTCGCGGATCTTCTTCATCACCTCACGCCGGTTGTGCAGCGCGCCCTTCTTGGCGTGGGTGATGAGCTTCTCGGCGTAGGGCCGCAAAGCCCGCGCCTTGGGCTCGGTCGTCTTGATCCGGCCATGCTCGAACAGTGACGTAGCCAGGTTGGCCAGAATCGCCTTCTGGTGGGACGACGACCCGCCGAGACGGGGACCCTTGGTGGGTTTGGGCATTGCGACTTCTCCTCAATGGGGCCGGCCCCCGTATCAGGTAGGGCCGGGACGGGGGTGTACTTAGAGCTCTTCGGTTTCGGTGAAGTCCTGGTCGGCGTCCAGGTCGTAGCCGGCGTCGCTGTTCCACGTGCCGGTGGCCACGTCGTAGCCGGCGACCTCGGACGGATCGAAGCTGGCGGGTGAGTCCTTGAGCGACAGACCCAGCTGGTGCAGCTTGATCTTGACCTCGTCGATCGACTTCTGGCCGAAGTTACGGATGTCCAGCAGATCGGACTCCGTGCGAGCGACCAGCTCGCCGACGGTGTGCACACCCTCGCGCTTGAGGCAGTTGTACGAGCGCACCGTCAGGTCCAGGTCGTCGATTGGCAACGCGAAGGCCGCGATGTGATCGGCCTCGGCCGGCGACGGGCCGATCTCGATGCCCTCGGCCTCGACGTTGAGTTCCCGCGCCAGACCGAACAATTCGACCAGGGTCTTGCCGGCCGACGCCAGGGCGTCACGCGGGCTGATCGAGTTCTTGGTCTCGACGTCCAGGATCAGCTTGTCGAAGTCGGTGCGCTGCTCGACGCGGGTGGCCTCCACCTTGTAGGTGACCTTCAGCACCGGCGAGTAGATGGAATCGACCGGGATACGGCCGATTTCGGCGCCCGACGCCTTGTTCTGCACGGCAGGCACGTAACCACGGCCACGCTCGACGACGAGCTCGACCTCGAGCTTGCCCTTGTCGTTCAGCGTCGCGATGTGCATGTCGGGGTTGTGCACCGTCACGCCGGCAGGCGGAACGATGTCACCGGCGGTCACCTCACCGGGGCCCTGCTTGCGCAGGTACATGGTGACGGGCTCGTCCTCCTCGGACGAGACGACCAGGCCCTTGAGGTTCAGGATGATGTCGGTGACGTCTTCCTTCACACCGGGCACGGTGGTGAACTCGTGCAGCACACCGTCGATGCGGATGCTCGTCACGGCCGCGCCGGGGATCGACGACAACAGCGTACGCCGCAGCGAATTGCCAAGGGTGTAACCGAATCCCGGCTCCAGCGGCTCGATGACGAACTGGGAGCGGTTCTCGGCGATGACCTCTTCGCTGAGTGTGGGGCGCTGAGAAATCAGCATGGTTTTTCGTATCTCCTTCTCGGCACCCGCTATTTGATGCCGTTAAGTGATCCGCGGAACGGTTGCCCCGCGGACGTCTTCTTACTTCGAGTAGAACTCGACGATGAGCTGCTCGGCCAGCGGCACCTGGATCTGCTCACGAGTGGGCAGCTGGTGCACGAGGATCCGCTGACGCTCGCCGACAACCTGCAGCCAGCCCGGGATCGGGCGCTCACCGGCGGTCTGGCGGGAGACCTCGAACGGCAGGGTGTTCAGCGACTTCTCTTTGATGTCGATGATGTCGTACTGCGACACCCGGTAGCTCGGGATGTTCACCTTGACACCGTTGACGGTGAAGTGGCCGTGGCTGACGAGCTGGCGAGCCATCCGGCGGGTACGCGCCAGGCCGGCGCGGTACACGACGTTGTCCAGGCGGGTCTCCAGGATCTGCAGCAGGTTCTCGCCGGTCTTGCCCGAGGAACGGTTCGCCTCTTCGTAGTACTTGCGGAACTGCTTCTCCAGGACGCCGTAGGTGAAGCGGGCCTTCTGCTTCTCCTGCAGCTGCTGGCGGTATTCGCTTTCCTTGATCCGCGCGCGGCCGTGCTGGCCGGGCGGGTAGGGGCGCTTCTCGAACGACTGATCGCCGCCGACCAGGTCGACGCCGAGGCGGCGCGACTTGCGGGTTGCGGGTCCGGTATAACGAGCCATTTTCTTTCTTCTCCCTAGACCCGGCGCCGCTTGGGCGGACGGCAACCGTTGTGCGGCTGCGGCGTGACGTCAGAAATGGCGCCGACCTCGAGGCCGGCAGCCTGCAGCGAACGGATCGCGGTCTCGCGGCCCGAGCCCGGGCCCTTGACGAACACGTCGACCTTCTTGACGCCGTGCTCCTGCGCCTTGCGGGCTGCGTTCTCGGCGGCCAGCTGCGCGGCGAACGGGGTCGACTTACGCGAGCCCTTGAAGCCGACGTGACCCGACGATGCCCAGGCGATGACGTTGCCCTGGGGATCGGTGATCGAGACGATCGTGTTGTTGAACGTGCTCTTGATGTGAGCGGCGCCGTGCGGGACGTTCTTCTTTTCCCGGCGACGGGTCTTCTGCCCCTTCTTGGGTGCAGCGCCGCCCTTCTTTGCTTGTGCCATCCGGGGTTACCTGGCCTTCTTCTTGCCGGCGATGGTGCGCTTCGGGCCCTTGCGGGTACGCGCATTGGTCTTGGTCCGCTGGCCACGCACCGGCAGGCCACGGCGGTGCCGCAGACCCTGGTAGCAGCCGATTTCGATCTTGCGCCGGATATCGGCCTGCACCTCGCGGCGCAGGTCACCCTCGACCTTGAGATCGTTGCCCTCGATGTAGTCGCGCAGCTGGGTCAGTTGATCATCGGACAGGTCCTTGCTGCGCAGATCCCGGTCGATACCGGTCGCGGCGAGGATTTCCTGCGAGCGGGTACGGCCAATGCCGTAGATATAGGTCAGCGCGATCTCCATGCGCTTATCGCGCGGGAGGTCGACGCCCATGAGACGTGCCATCAGGCAGTATTTCTTTCTCTATGCGGAGGTCTGATCCCAGTCCGTTCCCGACGGCGTCGGGGCCCGGCCTCCGTGCCGGACGTGGATGAGGCGCTCCATCTCTCAAGATGCCGGCACCTCAGTGGTTACTGGGAGGTCTGCATTCAGTTGTGGGTAGTGCTCTCGCCGAAGGGCGCGGGGGTTAGCCCTGACGCTGCTTGTGGCGCGGATCAGAGCAGATCACCATGACCCGCCCATGCCGGCGGATCACCCTGCACTTGTCGCAGATCGGCTTGACGCTCGGGTTCACCTTCACGGCTGTTCGATCCTTCTAGTTCTGTCGTCGGTTTTCGGTTCGTGCGCTGGTTCGCGGTCGGTAAGGCTTACTTGTACCGGTACACAATGCGACCCCGGGTCAGGTCGTAGGGAGACAACTCCACCACCACCCGGTCCTCGGGAAGGATGCGGATGTAGTGCTGCCGCATCTTGCCGCTGATGTGAGCGAGCACCTTGTGTCCGTTCTCCAGCTCAATGCGAAACATCGCATTGGGCAGGGGCTCGACCACGCGGCCCTCGACCTCGATGGCACCGTCTTTCTTGGCCAATGTCCTCTTCGATCCTGCTTGTTGGTTTGGGGCAGCATTTGCCCCGACTTCAAAACGTGAGCCGAAATCAGGAAATTCCGAAATTCCAGGACGAGGCACGCAAGAGTCGGCGCGGATGCCGCACCGCCGGTCTACGATACCCGCTTGCGCGCAGTACTCCAAAACGCCGTGGAGCCGCCCTGACCTCAACGTAATGGGACGGCGAGAAGAGCAAGCCCACCCTAATAACGACTGGACATCCGGCGCATACTGGAACGTGATGACTGGACCCGCCCCCCAGCCCCGCAAACCCGTCATTCTCACCGTTGACGACGACCCGGCCGTTTCGCGCGCCGTCGCTCGCGATCTCCGCCGCCACTACGGCGAGCGATACCGGATCGTCCGTGCAGAATCCGGGCCTGACGCGCTGGACACGATCAACGAACTCAAGCTGCGCGGCGAGACCGTCGCGGTCTTCGTCGCCGACTACCGGATGCCACAGATGAGCGGCATCCAGTTCCTCGAAGAAGCGATGGACGTCTACCCGATGGCGCGGCGCGTTCTGCTGACGGCGTACGCCGACACCCACGCCGCGATCGACGCGATCAACGTCGTCGACCTCGACCACTACCTGCTCAAGCCGTGGGATCCGCCGGAGGAAAAGCTCTATCCGGTGATCGACGCCCTGCTGGAGGCCTGGCATGCCACCGGCGACCGGGCCATCCCGCACACCAAGGTCGTCGGACACCGATGGAGCGAACGGTCCTGGGAGGTCCGCCAGTTCCTGGCCCGCAACCAGCACACGTTCCGCGCCTTCAACGCCGACGAGCCCAAGGGCAAACAGCTGCTCGACGCCGCCGGCCTGGACGGCATGCAGCTGCCGGTCGTCATCAGCGAGAAGGGCGAGATCCTGGTCGACCCGACCAACGCCGAACTCGCCACGATGCTGGGGTTGTCCACCAATCCGTCGCTGGAGATGTACGACCTCGCCGTCATCGGCGGCGGGCCGGCCGGCCTGGCGGCAGCGGTGTACGGCGCGTCCGAGGGGCTGCGGACCGTCCTGATCGAGGAGACGACGACCGGCGGCCAGGCCGGGCGCAGCTCCCGGATCGAGAATTACCTCGGCTTCCCCACCGGTGTCTCCGGGGCCGAGCTGACGACCTCGGCACGCAGGCAGGCCGAACGGTTCGGAGCCGAGGTCATCACCACCCGTAAGGCGGTCAAGCTCGACGCCGGCGAGGCGGGGACCGCCCGCACCATCATCTTCGAGGACGGCGGCAGGATCGCCGCCCGGGCGGTCATCCTGGCCACCGGTGTGTCCTACCGCCAGCTGCAGGTCACCGGATGCTGGGACAACCCCGAGGATCCCGCCTGTAACTACGTCGGACGTGGCGTCTACTACGGCGCCTCGGTGTCCGACGCCTCCGAATGCAAGGGCGAGGACGTCTACATCGTGGGCGGGGCCAATTCGGCCGGCCAGGCCGCGATGTTCATGTCCCGCGAGGCGAACTCGGTGACCATGCTGGTCCGCGGCCCGTCGCTGGAAGCGTCGATGTCGCACTACCTGATCCAGCAGATCGAAAAGAACCCGAACATCTCCGTGCGCACCTGCACCGAGGTGGTGGACACCATCGGCGACGACGACCACCTGACCGGCCTGATCCTGGCCAACCGCCAGACCGGCCAGCAGGAAACCGTCGCGTCGACCCGGATGTGCTGTTTCATCGGCGCCGAGCCCCGCACCGACTGGCTCAAAGAGGTCGTCGCCGTCGACGACCACGGCTTCGTCCTCGCCGGACCCGACCTGGCCAACGTCGCCGGCTGGGGCCTGGACCGGCCGCCGCACCACCTGGAAACAAGTGTGCCGGGTGTGTTTGTTGCAGGAGACGTGCGCGCCGAGTCCGCCAAACGGGTGGCGGCCGCTGTCGGCGAAGGGTCGATGGCGGTGATGTTGGTGCACCGCTACCTGGCCGAGGCGTAACCAGCAAGGAGAAGACCATGGGTGAGAAATGTCTGCCCACCGAACTGCGAACCCTGTTCCTGTTCGAGAAGCTGTCCGACCAGCAGCTGGAGACGCTGTGCCAGAACGGGCACATCGCGACATTCGAGCCCGGTCCGGTCGTCACCGAGGGCGAGCCCGCCACCTGCTTCTATGTGCTGCTCGACGGTGAGCTGGTGATGTCCAAGCGCTCCGGCGGGGTGGACGTCGAGACCACGCGCACGTCACAACGCGGCGTCTACTGCGGTGCCTGGTCGGCCTACATCCCCAACGAAGAACAGGTGTACCAAGCCTCGGTGCGGGTCACCAAGCCCTCGCGGTTCTTCGTCCTCGACGCCGACGCCTTCTCGCAATTCATGAAGTCGGAATTCCCGATGGCGGTACACCTGCTCGAGGGCCACATGGTCGGCGGCCGGCGGCAGAGCCAGATCCTCGGCCAGCGCCAGAAGCTGCTGGCGCTGGGCACCATCACCGCCGGGCTCACCCATCAACTCAACAACCCGGCGGCGGCGACCGCCCGCGCGGTGGCCGATCTGCGTGAGGGTGTCGGCAAGATGCGCTACAAGCTCTCGATGCTGGCCGACGGCAAGTTCAGCCCCGAAGCACTGCGGGTGCTGGTCCGCATCCAGGACGAAGTAGCCGAGCAGGTCGCCAAATCCAAAGCGCAGGAGTTGTCCGCGCTGGAGACCTCCGATCGCGAAGACCAGGTCGGCGACTGGCTCGAAGACCACGGCATCGCCAGCGCCTGGGACTACGCCCCGACGTTCGTCGAAGCCGGCCTGGACACCGATTGGCTGGAACGCATCGAGGCATCGATCGACGCGGTCGACTGCTCTGCGACCATGCAGAGCGCGATCGGCTGGCTGAAATACACCATCGACACCGAGCTGCGGATGAACGAGATCGCCGACGCCAGCGAGCGCATCTCCGGTCTGCTGGCCGGCGCCAAGAAGTACTCCCAGATGGACCGGGCCGAATACCAGGTCGCCAACGTCCACGAGTTGCTGCACAGCACGCTCAAGACGCTCTTCGGCGACAAGGTCGGCCCCGACAAGCCGATCAAGCTGGTCAAGGAATGGGACAAGACGCTTCCTGAAATCGCTTGCTACCCAGGTGGTTTGAATGAGGTGTGGGACGTCATCATCAACAACGCCATCCAGGCCATGAAGGGCAAGGGCACGCTGACGATCCGAACCGCACGCCAGGGCGACGACCGGATCCGCGTCGAGATCGGCGACAACGGCCCAGGCATCCCCGACGAGATCATCGACCGGATCTTCACCGCGTTCTTCACCACCAAGCCATTCGGTGAGGGCGACGGCTTGGGCCTGGATCTCGCGCGCCGCATCATCGTCGAGAAGCACCAGGGCGACATCCGGGTCGAATCCCAACCCGGCAACACCCGCTTCATCATCCTTTTGCCGCTGGTGGCGCCCGCCCCGGCTGCAACTCCCGGTGAACTCTCTGCCGCTGCGGAATAGCCGACTGCCGCCCTCGGGTTGTAGCCGCCATGAGTGCCAAGCCCGATCTCGGCAGATTCGCCTCCTTCGGCATGGGCATCACCGGTGAGGAAGCCTCGGCAATCGAAGCGCTCGGCTACGGCGCCGTGTGGGTCGCCGGATCGCCGCCGGCAGAGCTGGACTGGGTGGACCGGACGCTCGAGCAGACCCGCACCTTGAAACTGGCCACCGGCATCGTCAACATCTGGACCGCCCGGCCCGAGACGGTCGCCGCCTCGTTCCATCGCATCGAGACCGCGCACCCTGGCCGCTTTCTGTTGGGCGTCGGTGTCGGCCATCCCGAGGCCGATGCGCAATTCGCCAAGCCGATCACCGCGCTCAACGCCTACCTCGACGTGCTGGACAAACAGGGCGTACCGCGAGAGCGCCGCGTTCTGGCCGCGCTCGGTCCGCAGGTGCTGAAACTGTCGGCACAGCGCAGCGCCGGCGCCCATCCTGTCCTCGTCACCCCCGAGCACACTGCAGAAGCGAGACGGCTGATCGGCCCGGACGCGTTCCTTGCTCCCGCGGTCCCCGTCGTCCCGACCACCGACGTCGAGCACGCCCGAGCTGTCGGCCGCAAGACCCTCGAGCTTTATCTCGGCCTGAGCAATTACCTCAACAACTGGAAGCGGCTGGGATTCGTGGAAGAAGACATCACCCGCCCCGGAAGCGACCGGCTCGTGGATTCGTTGATCGTGTACGGCACGCCCGACACGATCGCGGCACGGCTCAACGAGCACCTCGAGGCCGGCGCCGACCACGTCCCGATCCAGCTGTTGACCTCACCGGCCAAGGTCATCCCCACCCTGGCCGATCTCGCCGGTCCGCTCGGACTGGGCTGATGTGAAAGGAAGTTCGATGACGGACGCCAAACCAGATCTGGGCCGCTTCGGCTCGTTCGGACGTGGAGTCACCCCGCAGCAGGCCAAGGAAATCGAGGCGCTGGGCTACGGAGCGGTCTGGGTAGGCGGCTCGCCGCCCGCCGAATTGGATTGGGTGGAGCCGATTCTGGCCAACACCACCACGCTGAAGGTGGCCACCGGAATCGTCAACATCTGGACGGCCGCGGCAGGCCCGGTGGCCGAGTCGTTCCACCGCATCGAGAACGCCTATCCCGGCCGGTTCATCCTCGGCATCGGCGTCGGCCATCCCGAGGCACACCAGGAATATCAGAAGCCGATCGACGCGCTGCGCAGTTACCTCGACAAGCTCGACGAGTACGGGGTGCCCAAGAACCGCCGCGTGGTCGCCGCACTCGGACCGCAGGTGCTCAAGCTGTCGGCGGCGCGCAGCGCCGGCGCACACCCCTACCTCACCACCCCCGAGCACACCGCAGAGGCGCGCGAACTGCTCGGCCCCGAGGCGTTTCTGGCACCCGAGCACAAGGCGATCCTCACCACCAACGCCGATGAGGCGCGTGAGGTCGGCAGGCGCGCCCTGGACATCTACCTCAACCTGCAGAACTACCTCAACAGCTGGAAACGGTTGGGGTTCACCGACGAAGACGTGGCGCGGCCCGGCAGTGACCGGCTTGTCGACGCAGTCGTGGCCTACGGCACCCCCGAGCAGATCGCGGCTCGACTCACCGAGCACCTCGACGCCGGAGCCGACCACGTACCCGTCCAGGTGCTGACGTCGTCTGACAAGCTGGTGGATGCGCTGGCCGCGCTGGCCGGCCCCCTGGGACTCAAACAACCGTAACGAGAGGTAACTCGTGACCAACCCGTCGCTGCTCAAACCGGATCTCGGCCGTTACGGAGTGTGGACCGGCGGCCCGGTGTCACCGGAGCAGGCGAAAGAGATCGAGCGCCTCGGCTACGGCGCGGTGTGGGTGGGCGCGTCGCCCGCCGCCGAGCTGGCCTTCGTCGAGCCGATCCTCGAGCGCACCGAGCGCCTGACGGTGGCCACCGGGATCGTCAATATCTGGAACGCGCCGGCCGAAGAGGTCGCCGCCTCCTACGAGCGGATCGAAAATGCCTATCCCGGAAGGTTTTTGCTGGGTGTCGGCGTTGGCCATCCCGAGCGCACACAGGAGTACCAGAAGCCGTACGACGCGCTGGTGAGCTACCTCGACAAGCTCGACGACAAGTGTGTGCCGACCAGCCGCCGGGTGGTCGCCGCGCTCGGGCCCAAGGTGCTGCAGCTCGCCGCGCATCGCAGCGCCGGTGCACATCCGTACCTGACCACCCCCGAGCACACGGCGCAGGCCCGCGACCTGGTGGGCGCATCGGTGTACCTGGCCCCCGAACACAAGGTCGTGCTCACCACCGACGTCGATGAAGCGCGCGGGCTCGGCCGCGACAGCGTCGGCTTCTATCTGGGGTTGAGCAACTACGTCAACAACTGGAAGCGGCTGGGATTCAGCGACGCCGACGTCGAGCAGCCGGGTAGCGACAAGCTGATCGACGCGATGATCGCGTACGGCACCCCCGAGGCGATCGCGGCACGGCTGAACGAGCACCTCGATGCCGGTGCCGACCACGTGACGATCCAGGTGCTGGGCGGTTCGGACACATTACTGCCGACGCTGACCGAACTGGCCGGGCCGCTGGGGCTGACCGCGGCCGGGTGACCACGCGCGCTGCCCGTTAGGGTGGCACCCATGCGGCTGTTGGTCACGGGCGGCGCCGGATTCATCGGCGCCAATTTCGTCCACAGCACCGTGCGCGAACGGCCCGGCGTTTCGGTGACGGTGCTGGACGCACTGACGTATGCCGGGAGCCGCGAATCACTGCGCCAGGTCGAGGACCGCATCCGGCTGGTCGAGGGTGACGTGACCGACGAACCGCTGGTCGACCAGCTCGTCGCCGAGTCCGACGCCGTCGTGCATTTCGCCGCCGAAACCCATGTCGACAACGCGCTGGCGGATCCCGCGGTGTTCGTGCGCAGCAACGTGATCGGCACGTTCGCGGTGCTGGAAGCCGTTCGCCGGCACGGGGTGCGGCTGCATCACATCTCCACCGACGAGGTGTACGGCGACCTGCCACTGGACCGCAATGTCCGGTTCACCGCGGACACTCCGTTCAACCCGTCCAGCCCGTACTCGGCGACCAAGGCGTCATCCGACCTGCTCGTGCGGGCGTGGGTTCGGTCTTACGGGCTGCGCGCGACAATCTCGAACTGCTCCAACAACTATGGGCCCTATCAACATATCGAGAAGTTCATCCCGCGCCAGATCACGAACATCCTGACCGGGCGCCGGCCCAAGCTCTACGGTGCCGGGGCGAATGTGCGCGACTGGATCCACGTCGAGGACCACAACAGCGCGGTGTGGCGCATCGTAGAAAACGGGACAAGTGGATCCACGTATCTCATCGGCGCCGACGGTGAGCGCGACAACCTCTCGGTGCTGCGACTGATCCTGCAGTTGATGGGCCGCGATCCCGACGACTTCGACCATGTCGTCGATCGCGCCGGTCACGATTTGCGCTACGCGATCGACTCGAGCGCCCTGTGCGCCGAACTCGACTGGGCGCCAAAGCACACCGATCTGGCCGAGGGTCTGGCCGCCACCATCGCCTGGTACCGGGAGAACGAGTGGTGGTGGGGTCCGCTCAAGGACCGGGTCGAGGCGGGCTACGCCGAACGCGGTCAGTGACCGGGCTTTTCGCCGCGGTCTAGTCCTACCGGATCAACGCGGAACGCGACGGTGCGATGTTGACCGCGGGACGGGGGAAACGGCTGGCAACGCAGCCGTCCTCGACGGCATCGTCGACGGCCGCGGCGATCGCCACGAGATCATCACGCCGGCAACCCCATTCGGCCGCATCGATATCACCAAGGCTCAGCCGCGCCGGGATGACGTTGTATCGCCGGGCAAAACCGCGCATTGCGGTGACCATTGCTCGCACCGCAGCGCTGCCGCTCTCCCGACTGTGCAGACGGCGGTGCACGCCGATCAGGTCCAGCCCCGCACCGGCGATGACCGCGGCGACCAGGTCATCGGCGTCCTGGTCGGTGATGTCGACCAACACACGGCGACGCTGTCGTGCCGTCGTTGCCAGCCCGTCCACCTGCTGTCGGGAGTCCACGACGAAGCGGCCGGCGCCAGCCTCGGCGGTGCCCGCCGTCGCAGGCCGGTGCATGATGATCCGTTGTGGCAGAATGCCCGCCGTCAGTGCACGAGCGAATCCATCGGCGTCAACCACATCGACAGCGACGCCGTGACGTCTGATCCAATCGGTCGGCGCCTGCAGACCCAGTATGTCAGCGGGGTAGCTCACCGCGGCGCAGCGGAATGCCTTGCGGTACTGCGCGCACCGGCGCAGCGCAATGACCAGACGCTGCCGGGAATCGAAGCGGTCATGCCGCACGCCGTTCGATCACGTGCTCACCGGCAGAAATCACAACCACCGGCCGTGGGAATCGCACTGTGGCGCAGGCGTCGTCGACCGATTCATCGATCTCTTCGACGAGGTCACGGCGGATGATCGACTCATCGGCGGAATTGATGATCTTGCCGCCACCGAGTCCGAGCCGGGTCAGCAGGACAGCATGGCGTCGGCGGATGTGGTCCATTTGCCCAATCATGTTGCCAATGGCGGCCGGATAGCTCACGAAATCATCGACAGCCGTGCCGACCTCGCAATGCAAGCCGATCAAGTTGAGCGATCGGCACCCGATCACCGCGTCCACCGCGGAATCGGCGTCGTTGGAATCGAAAACAAACTGCCGCCACGTGCGGTCGGTTGTCGCCGCATCAGTCATGCGCAACAACACGTTCTGCGTCCGCCCACCGGCAGCGGCGCCTAGCGACATGATGTGTTCATCGCTGCTCAGCACCACCCGGCCCACCCCGACTGCGGCCAGACGGCGCATGTCGGAAGTGTCCAGTTGGTCAGCGTGAACGGTCATCAGAGCCGGA
Source organism: Mycolicibacterium vinylchloridicum (assembly GCF_013404075.1). Lineage (GTDB taxonomy): Bacteria > Actinomycetota > Actinomycetes > Mycobacteriales > Mycobacteriaceae > Mycobacterium > Mycobacterium vinylchloridicum. Next base: position 65,632 of record NZ_JACBJQ010000009.1, on the reverse strand, counting down.
TGGACGCCGACCGAGATCGCCGAATACAACTCCGGCATGGTGCGTACATCGATCGCCAGCCGGTGTTCGCGCATCCATCGCGCAACGCCGGCATCGTGCAGAACGGACGCCGGGAACGACACCTCGGCGGGCGCGCACGAGTCCCGATAGCCGTTCAGCCGGCGTATCTCCGCGTGATCGACAGGCGGACGTTGACGTCCCCGAACAATTGACCGAAATCTGGTCGACAGTGTCACCGAAACCCTCTTCGCCACCGCCTTGGCCTCCTGCCAATGGCGACCCATCCCACCGTCTCGCGGATCCGACCGGAAGTCAGCAATCCTTGCGATCTCTTGACGGTGCGCGGTCGAACCTTGACGCCGACACAGCCGCAAAAATCATGTAAGGGCGTGGATCTGGCCGTGCTGCCGGCGCCAGTGTCCCGGTATCCGAACAGTCGTTGACGTAGTGATGCGGGCAGCACGAGAATTCGCTGCATCGCTTCAGTCGACCGCCGGCGTTGAGGGGAGGCGAGGGAACTTCGTAAAGGCACCACAGTTCGGCGTAAAGAAACCGTCAACGGGTGCTGGGTGGTCGAGTCTGCGATCTAGCTTCGTCATGGTCCTCGATGCCGAGGGCCCGGCAGTGCTGCCCGGGCCATCGCGGCAAGGACCTCATCGATTTGTCGTGAACGGAGAGACATGGGTGTCGTCATATACATCGTGCTGACAGTGGCGATCTTCGCCCTGCTCGGCCTGGTGCAGAAGTTGGTCGAGCGACTGTGAGCTACGAGAACATCGTCGGCCTGATCTTGGCCGTCCTACTGGCCCTGTTCGTCGCCGCCGCACTGCTGTTTCCGGAGAGGTTTTAGTGACTACATCGGAGATCGTGTGCCCCGTGCTGTTCCTCGTCCTACTCATCCTCGCGCTGGCGGCCGTGCACGTGCCGCTGGGCGACTACATGTACCGGGTGTACTCCAGCGAGAAGAACAATCGCGTCGAACGGGTCATCTACCGGCTGATCGGCGCCGATCCGCGCTCGGAGCAGACCTGGGGCGCTTATGCCCGCAGCGTGCTGGCCTTCTCGGCGATCAGCATCCTTTTTCTGTTCGTCTTCCTGCTGCTGTCGGGCAAGTTGCCACTGCACCTCAACGACCCGGCCACCCCGATGACCCCTGCGCTGGCGTGGAACACCGCGGTCAGCTTCGTCACGAATACCAACTGGCAGGCCTATTCCGGCGAGTCCACCATGAGCCATCTCGTGCAGATGGCCGGCCTGGCCGTGCAGAACTTCGTGTCTGCCGCGGTGGGCATGGCCGTGGCGATCGCCGTGGTCCGCGGGTTTGCCCGCCGGCACACCAGTGAACTGGGCAACTTCTGGGTCGACCTGGTGCGCGGCACACTGCGCATCCTGCTGCCGATCAGTGTCGTCGCCGCAATCATCCTGATCATCGGTGGAGCGGTGCAGAACTTCTCAAACTACGACCAAGTGGTCAACACACTGGCCGGCGCCCAGCAGACCCTGCCCGGCGGACCGGTGGCCAGCCAGGAGGCCATCAAGGACCTCGGCACCAACGGTGGCGGCTTCTACAACGTGAACTCCGCCCATCCGTTCGAGAATCCGACGACATGGACCAACTGGATCGAGATCTTCCTGCTGCTGGTCATCAGTTTCTCGCTACCCCGCACCTTCGGCCGCATGGTCGACAGCAAGAAGCAAGGATTCGCGATCGCCGCGGTCATGTCGATCCTCGCCCTCATCAGCTGGTCGGCAACGATGTGGATGCAGTTGCAGGCTCACGGCACGGTGCCCACCGCCGTCGGCTCGGCGATGGAAGGTGTCGAACAGCGCTTCGGGGTGGCCAACTCGGCGGTCTTCGCCGCCTCGACCACTCTGACGTCCACCGGTTCGGTGGACTCCTTCCACGATTCCTACACCAGCCTCGGCGGTCTGATGCTGCTGTTCAACATGCAGCTCGGCGAAGTCGCGCCCGGCGGCGTCGGCTCCGGCCTCTACGGCATGCTGGTCTTGGCCGTCATCACGGTGTTCGTCGCCGGGCTTATGGTCGGGCGCACCCCGGAATACCTGGGCAAGAAGATCACCCCGCGCGAAATCAAGCTGGCGGCAAGCTATTTCCTGGTGACTCCGCTGTTGGTGCTCACCGGAACGGCGATCGCGATGGCGATGCCGGGTCAGCGGGCAGGCATGCTCAACAGCGGACCCCATGGCTTGTCGGAAGTGTTGTATGCCTTCACGTCCGCGGCCAATAACAACGGATCGGCGTTCGCGGGCATCACCGTCAACACCGAGTGGTACAACACCGCACTGGGATTGGCGATGGTGTTCGGCCGGTTCCTGCCCATCGTGCTGGTTCTCGGACTCGCGGGCGCACTGGCCAAGCAGGGCCACACTCCCGAGTCGATCGGCACCCTGCCCACCCACCGTCCCCAGTTCGTCGGCATGGTCGCAGGCGTCACGCTCATCTTGGTGGCGCTGACCTTCCTGCCCATGCTCGCGCTCGGGCCCCTTGCTGAAGGAATTCACTGACCATGACTGTCACCGCAGTTGAAGCCCGTTACGACGCCGGCACCAAGAAGAAACAGGTGCAGGGCGCCAGCAAGGCCGAAGCCATCGAGAAGGCCGACGAATTGCGCCGCTCATTGCTCTCGGCGGTCAGTCACGACTTGCGCACCCCGTTGGCCGCGGCCAAGGCAGCGGTGTCGAGCCTGCGTTCTGAGGACATCGACTTCTCCGAGGAGGACACCGCCGAACTGCTTGCCACCGTCGAGGAATCCGTCGACCAGCTCACCGCGCTGGTGGACAACCTGCTGGACTCGTCGCGGCTCGCCGCCGGGGTCGTGCGCCCCGAACTGAAGCGGGTGTACCTCGAAGAGGTGGTCCAACGCGCGCTGCTGAGCATCGGTCGGGGGTCGACCGGGTTCGGCGCCAAAGGACTCGGCCGGGTGAAAGTGGACGTCGGCGACGCGGTGACGCTGGCCGATGCCGGCCTGCTGGAGCGGGTGCTGGCCAACCTGGTCGACAATGCGCTTCGCTACGCGCCGGAATCCATCGTGCGGATCAACGCGGGCAGGGTCGGCGATCGGATGCTCATCAACGTGGTCGACGAAGGTCCCGGCGTGCCACGCGGCACCGAGGAGCAGCTGTTCGAACCATTCCAGCGCCTCGGCGACCGGAACAACAAATACGGTGTCGGACTGGGCCTTTCGGTGGCCCGCGGCTTTGTCGAGGCGATGGGCGGGACGATCTCGGCCACCGACACCCCCGGCGGTGGCCTCACCGTGATCGTCGACCTCGCCGCGCCGCCGGGGGGCCGGTAAGTGAGCAAGATCAAGGTGCTGGTGATCGACGACGAGCCGCAGATCCTGCGGGCGTTGCGGATCAATCTGAGCGTGCGCGGCTACGAGGTGATCACCTCCGCGACCGGCGCGGGCGCGTTGAAGGCGGCCGCCGAGCATCGCCCGGACGTGGTCGTCCTGGATCTCGGCCTGCCTGATATGGACGGCATCGAAGTGCTCGGTGGCCTGCGCGGCTGGCTCACCGCACCGGTGATCGTCCTGTCGGCCCGCACCGACTCGGCCGAGAAGGTCGACGCACTCGATGCCGGCGCCGACGACTACGTGACCAAGCCGTTCGGGATGGACGAGTTCCTGGCCCGCCTGCGCGCTGCCGTGCGCCGTGCCGCGGCGGCTTCGGAGACCGACGAGCCGGTAGTCGAAACCGATGCGTTCACAGTCGATCTGGCCTCGAAGAGGGTCATCAAGAACGGCGCCGAAGTGCACCTGACACCCACCGAGTGGGGCATGCTCGAGATGCTGGTGCGCAACCGGGGCAAGCTGGTCGGCCGCGAGGAATTGCTCAAAGAGGTGTGGGGCCCGGCCTACGCCAAGGAGACCCACTATCTGCGGGTGTACTTGGCGCAGCTGCGCCGCAAGCTCGAGGACGACCCGTCACATCCGCGCCATCTGCTGACCGAAGCGGGTATGGGCTATCGCTTCGAGTTGTGAGCCGTGGCCCTCGCAGGCCACACCTGGCTCTCGCGGCCCGTCCACCGCGGCGCAATCGCGGCCGATACTGACGCCATGCACATCACCGTCGACTACGACCTGTGTGAGGGACACGGGCAGTGCCTGATGGCCGCACCCGAGCTCTTCGACCTGCCCGACGGTGCCGAGCAGGTCGTCGTGCTCGATCCCGATCCGCCCGAGTCCGAGCGGGAGCGGGCGCTCCGAGCGGCCGCGATGTGTCCCGCGTTGGCGATCAAGGTCAACTGAGCCCGTCGGCGTCGGCCAGGTCGTCGAGCAGGCCGAAACGGCCCGCCATCGCCGCCGCGGCGATCCGGTTGGTCACACCGAGTTTGTGCAGCAACGCAGCGACCATGCGTTTGGCCGTACGCTCCGACACCAACATCCGCGCGGCGATGTCGGCCGTCTCCATCCCGGTCGCCAGCAGCGTCCACAGCCGAAGGTCCTGCGCGTTGAGGCTGTCCAGCAGTACTGACGACGGCTTGCGGGTGTTGCTCAGCAACCCGTCGAGCAGCGCGCGGTCCACGACGCACACGCCTTCGGCTATGGTCCACAGCGGGCCGGCCAGGGCCTCGGGCCGGGCGGTTTTGGGCAGGAAACCGTCGGCGCCGGCGCGCAGCGCCTCCTCGGCCAGCCCGAGATCCTCGGTGCCGGACAAGGCCAGGATGCGGGTTTTGGGGTTGCGGGCCTTGACGTGGCGGATCGCGGCCACCCCGCCCAGTGGCGGCATCGACAGGTCGATGATCGCGACGTCGGCATTGCAGCTGGCCACCAGGTCAGCGGCCTCCTCGACATACGTGGTCTGGCCGCCGACGGTGAACGATTCGCCCCACTCGCGGGTGAGCAGCAACGCCAGACCCTGCGAGAAAAGCTCGTGGTCGTCGACGATCACGACGACGATCTTCCTACCGCCGGCGGTGGCGCTCATTGCCGCGATGCTAGTGCCAAATCTATGGTCAGCCGGGTGAGACCGCTCGATCGCGCAAGTACGGCCGACCGGGACGACTATGGCCTGGCCCGGATCGTCGTCGCGGTGCGGATAGTGGTGGTGCTGTCCATCGGCGTCGTTCTGCTCGTCGGGCCGAGTTGGGCCCGCCACCATGCGCCGGTCACCGCCGTGGTGCTGACCGGTGCCATGCTCTATGCCGCCGTGATGCTGGCCAACCCGCGGCTTGAGGTGCGGCGCACCCGGTACGGGTGGCTGGTCACGGTCTTCGATGCGGTCTTCACCCTCGCGATCATCGGCCTGACCGGGGGTGTGTACAGCCCGGTCGTGTCGGTCCTCGTGCTGGTCATCGTCGCGTCGGCGGCCCGGCTGTCGTTCACCGAGACGCTGGTGGTGGCGGTGTTGCTCGGAGCGGCACTCGTTCCGGTGGCGCTGCTGCTGTCCCCGCCGCCGCCGGTCAGCATCTCTCCGGCGCTGCAGGCCGGCTGGTCGGCTCTGTTCCTGGTGTTCGTGGCGATCATCACCGCAGGACTCTCGGCGCTGGCCGAACGCGAACATCGCTCTCGTATAAGCGCGCTGGTGGAAGCCGAAGCCGAGCACGCGGCCGCCGAGGAGGAACGTGATCTGAGGGCCCGGTTGCTGCGGTCCTATGAATCGCAGCAGGACGGGCTGCAGGTGCTGGTCCACGAATTCCGCACTCCCATCGCCTCTTTGGAAGCCCTGACGGCGGCACTGGCATCGGGACGCCCGATGTCACAGTCCGACCAGGAGGTCAGCCTGCAATTGGCGGACCGCCATGTGCACCACTTGCGCGACATGCTCGACGCGCTGTCCGACGTCGCATTGAGCCGTCGCCCCACGTTCTCCGACGGGCGCGTGCGCCGCATCGACGTCGCCGATCTGATCGGTGCGACCGCCGATGCGGTGGGTCTGGCACCACCGCGGCTGCGGCTCACGGTGAACGGCGATGTGGGCGCGGTACTGGTCAACGCGCAGGGGCTGCGCCGCGTGCTGACGAATCTGATGGAGAACGCATCCCGGCACGGCCGGGGCGAGCCGGTCGACGTCGTCTGTGCCCGCGACGGCGACGAACTCGTCATCGCGGTACTGGACCGGGGCCCGGGCATTCCCGCCGAGAGCCTCGGTGAATTGACCGCGAAGTACGTCAGTGCCGGCGGCCAACGCGGCACCGCCGGCCTCGGCCTGTGGATCGTGCACCAGATCGTCGAGGCGATGGGCGGGCGGGTCGACTTCGCGGCGCGCGACGGCGGTGGTCTGGTGGCCACTTTCCGCGCACCCATCGGGTGACCGCGTTGTCCTGATGCTGGCCCGCACAGGCCAGTGATTGGCACGCACGCCGGTGCCGCGCGCGGTCGTCGACGAACACCATGGGTCTGAACGCCGCAGTGACGCGCACCACAGTTCAGTGCTGTCCCGGCGCGGCTTGGAGAGGACAGCCATGACAACAGCCTTGCCCGACACCACTCACGGTGACATCGACCTGAGCTCCCGGTCCTTCTGGGCACTGCACCCCGACGAAAGGGATCGGGCCTTCGCCGTCCTGCGCAAGGAGAACCCGGTGCCGTGGAGCCGGCCGGCCGAGTCCGACCTGCTCCCTCCGGAACTCAACACCAAGGGGTTCTGGTCGCTGACCACCCAGGAGGACATCCGGATGGCCAGCCGCCATCCGGAGATCTTCTCCTCCGCTGAGGGCATCACCATGGAGGACTTCGCTCCCGAAGCCAGGGAGGTTGCCCAGTCGTTCATCGCCATGGACGCCCCCCGGCACGCCCAGCTGCGCGGCATCACGATGGACGCGTTCAAGCCCAAGAACATGCGCCGGCTGGAGGGCTGGATCCGCGGGCATGCGCGCGATCTGGTCACCGAGATGGCCCATCTCGGCGAGGGCGACTTCGTCGAACTGGTGTCGGTGAAGTTGCCGGCGCGGATCTTCGGCAGCTTCTTCGGCCTCCCGGCGGGCGAGACGTGCGACAAGGCGACCAACGCCGCGCAGCGGCTGCTGGGCTGGACCGACCCGCGAGTGCGTGGCGACCAAAGTGAACTGGAGCTGTTCATGGGTGCGGTCATGGACCTGCACGCGGTGGCCAGCGAGTTGATCCCGCAACGCCGGGCCAACCCCGGCGAGGATCTGCTCACCTGGATGGTGCAGGCCGAGTTCGACGGCAAGAAGATGACGGACGACGAACTGCGGGCCTTCTTCGTGCTGCTGGCCGTCGCCGCCAACGACACCACCCGGCATGCCTCCGCCCACGCCATATACACCTTCTCCAGGTTCCCGGAGCAGAAGGCGCTGCTCGTCGAGGACATCGAAGGCCGGATCGACACCGCCGTCGAGGAGGTGCTGCGCTGGGCATCGCCGCTGCTGCACATGCGCCGCACCGCCACCCAAGACGTCACCGTGAACGGCTCCGAGATCAGGTCCGGCGACAAGGTCGTCCTCTGGTACATCTCGGGCAACCGGGACGAGGCCGTCTTCACCGACCCGTTCACGTTCGACATCCTGCGGAACCCCAACCCGCACATCGCTTTCGGCGGTGGCGGGCCACACTTCTGCCTGGGCGCGGCACTGGCCCGGACGATGTTGCGATCGCTGCTGACCGAGGTGTACACCCGCATTCCCGACATCTCGGCACCGAACCCCGAGTTCCAGATCGCCAACTTCATCAACGGCATCAACAGCTTGCCCGCCACCTGGACACCCGAAAAGCCCTGACACACAAGGAGATCATCTACATGAAGACGAAGGCCGCAGTGTTGTGGGGCCTGCACCAGAAATGGGAGGTCGAGGAGGTCGAACTCGACGGGCCCAAGCAGGACGAGGTCCTGGTCCGGCTCACCGCCAGCGGGCTGTGTCACTCCGACGACCACCTGGTCACCGGTGACATGCCGATGCAGCTTCCGGTGGTCGGCGGCCACGAAGGTGCCGGCGTGGTGCTCGAAGTCGGGCCTGGCGTCAAGGATGTCGCCGAGGGCGACCCGGTGGTGCTCAGCTTCATTCCGGCCTGCGGGCGGTGCGAGCCGTGCGCACGCGGGATGAGCAACCTGTGCGTGCTGGGTGCCGCGATAATCGCCGGACCGCAACTCGACGGGACCTTCCGCTTCCACGCCAAAGGCCAGGGACTGGGCCAGATGTGCGTGCTGGGAACATTTTCCGAGTACACGGTGGTCCCGGTGTCGTCGGTGGTCAAGGTCGATCCGTCGGTCGCCCTGGACACCGCCGCACTCGTCGGCTGTGGTGTCACCACCGGCTATGGCAGCGCCGTCCGTACGGGCGAGACCCGCGATGGTGACGCCGTCGTGGTCATGGGTGTCGGTGGGATAGGCATCAATGCGGTACAGGGCGCGCGGATCGCCGGTGCCCGGATGATCGTGGCGCTCGACCCGGTCGCCTACAAGCGCACCCGGTCCCTGGACTTCGGCGCCACCCACACCGCCGCCACCGTCGAAGAGGCGCAGGCGCTGATTGCCGACGTCACACGCGGCGCGATGGCCGACGTGTGCGTGGTCAGCACCGACGTTGCCGAGGGCAGCTACGTCGCACAGGCACTGAGCCTGGTCGGCAAACGCGGCCGCGTGGTGATGACGGCGATCCCGCATCCGACGGACACACAGGTCGACATGTCGCTGTTCGACCTGACGCTGTACGAAAAGCAGGTCCGCGGGTCACTTTTCGGCTCGTCAAACCCCCGACACGACATTCCCCGGCTGCTGGAGTTGTACAGCGCCGGGCAACTGAAGCTCGACGAATTGGTCACCCGCGAATACACCCTTGACGAGATCAACCAAGGCTATGCCGACATGCACTCAGGGGTTAATCTGCGCGGCCTCATCCGGTTTTGATCGACCGCTCACGTTCGGCCCCGCGGATGGCTATCGTGGGATCATCCGGGCGAAGGAGATGACCTGACATGAACGTTTCAGAGCCCAAGCACACCGGTGGCTGTACCTGTCGCTGCAACGCCTGCGACGGCGGCCATCACTGTCACAACATCGGCAGCGGCTGCAAGGTAAAGCCCTAGCTCTTCATATCTGGGCCGGCTCCCCAAGATTGGCCCCCGGTATTGACGGGTATGCCAGTCGGCATGGACGCCGCCCATCCCGGCAGGCTCCACCGACCCCGGGTCGGCCTGCTGGCAGTACAGGGTGCCGCGGTAATCGTCGCCGCGGCATTCTCCCTCCTGGCCATCGCCGGTGTCATCCCCGGCCTGACCACCCGGTCCGAGCTGTTCGGCGTGTTCGAGGTGTCGGTGCTGCACAACGTGGCGCATCTGGCCTTCGGAGTCGCCGGGTTCCTGCTCGCGACGACCTTCGCCAGAGCGCGCGCCTACCTCATCGGCGGTGGTCTGATCTATCTCGGACTATGGGTTTACGGGTTGTTCTTCGATCCGTCCGGGGTGCGAAACATCCTGCCACTCAACAATGCCGACAACTGGCTGCACTTCTCGATCGGCGTGGTGATGACGCTGCTCGGTGTCACGCTGGCCGGTAGCCGAGTCCCCACCGGCGCCGACGGCGAACCGTTGATCGACCCGGAGGACTGACATTCAGGCGATGGAGAGCGCGATGCCGTCGAGGATGTCGTGCTCGCTGACCACCAGCTCGTCGATGCCGGCTCGCTGCCCGAGTGCATACGCCAGCTCTTCGACGACGATCGAGCCGCCGCCGATGACGTCGACGCGACCCTCATGCATCGGACCCAGGGCGGCGCGCTGCTTGCGGGTCATCCCGATGAGCTGGTCACACACCCCCAACAGGTCCCCGAAGCCGACCCGGGACAGGTGGATCGCGTTGGCGTCGTAGGTGGTCATGTGCTGAGCCAGGGCCGCAAGGGTGGTGAAGGTTCCCGCCACGCCCACCCACGTCCTGGCCTGGTCCACCGGCACCACTCGCAGCGCCTCGCCGAGACGCTCCCGCACCACATCACGCGCGGCCGCCACTTCGGCTGCGGTCGGTGGATCCGAATGCAGGCAGCGCTCGGTGAGGCGCACGCACCCGATGTCGGCCGAGTAGCTGGCCTGAACCCCGGTGCCGTCACCCAGTACCACCTCGGTCGAGCCGCCACCGAGATCAACCACCACAAAAGGTGCTGCGGCACTGTCGAGTTCACCGACCGCGCCATTGAATGACAGCTCGGCCTCTTCTGCGCCGGTGATCACCTCGGCGATCGCACCGGGGACGACGGGGTCCAGCACCTCGGCGGTCATCGAGAAGAACACGTCGCGGTTGGACGCGTCGCGGGTCGCCGACGTCGCCACCATGCGCACCGTGCCGACCTCGAAGCGCTTCATCAGCGCGGCGTAGTCAACCAGGGCGGCGCGGGTGCGGGCCAGCGCGTCGGGCGCGAATTGTCCTGTGGCGTCGACACCTTGACCGAGTCGCACGATCCGCATCTCGCGGTGGACATCGTGCAGGCGCCCACCGGCCATGTCGGCGATCAGCAGCCGGATGGAGTTCGTGCCGCAGTCGATGGCCGCCACCCGATTGGCCTCTATGTTGATGTCCACTCCCCCTTGTCCAGAATTCCCGCCATCCCCGGTTCGACGGCCAGCACCGCCAGCGCCTCGTCACCAAACGGGTTGACACCGTGGCCTTTTGCCAACGAGTGCGCGATCAGCACGTGCAGGCACTTGATCCGGTCCGGCATGCCTCCGCCGGAGAACGTGGTACCCAGCGACTCGATGGCGTCCCGCTCGGCCAGATAGGACTCGTGGGCCCGACGGTAGGCCTCGGCGACCTCGGAATCCTGTTGCAGCCGTTCACTCATCTCCCGCATCAGCCCGTCCGACTCGAGCCGGCTCGCCGCGGCCGTCAGCACCGGGTGCGTCAGGTAATACAGGGTCGGGAACGGAGTGCCGTCGGGCAGCCGGGGTGCGGTCTTGACCACCGCCGGTTCACCATTGGGGCAGCGATATGCGATCTCCAGTACGCCGCGCGGCTCACGCCCCAACTGCCGCGCCACCGCGTCGAGATCGGCGGGGTCAACCACCGGGCGCCGGCGGAGGAGCAACGGGTTCGGGCGGCGGCGGCAACGGCAACGTCGGGTCCGCCGGATCGCCGGCCGGGACCGGCGGCGGACCATGAGGTGTATCGGCGATGGTGTGCCACAACGACGTGTACCACGGGTCGCTGTTGTGCACCGGCGCGGCCTGCGGGCCGGTATCGGTGGTGACGGCGGCCCCTGGCGGGAGTTGCACCTGGTAGGGAATGTCGCCGGGCATCACGAACCCCAGCCGTTCGCGGGCCTGCGCGGCGATGTACACCGGGTCGTCGAGCTTGGCCTTTTGCGACTCGAGATCGGCGATCTGCTTGCGCAGCGCCGCTTCCGACGCGGCGAGTTGTTTCATCTCGGTGCGCTGGGCGAAATAGGTGCGCACCGGTCCGGCGATGGTCAGCGTCAGCACGCAGACCAGCGCAGCCAGAATCGCCGCGCGACGCGCGGTGAAACCCAACCGCTGCTCACTCTGGTGCTCGACCGACGCCGCGATCGCGCGCCGGATCGGCTCGGTGACGTTCACCGGCTCCGCGGCCGCGCGCGCCTCCGCAGGGCGCGGCTTGGCCACCGGCGCCGAGCGCGAGCGGACCCGACCCGAACCCCCCGGCCGGGAGGCCGGGGTGCGTCGCTTCGAGTCGGGCCGCTTGCTTTCCGCCACAGTCTCTTTCAGGGTCCCTCGGGGGTCTTACTCGCCGACCGCGAACCGCGGGAAGGCCAGGTCGCCCGCGTAACGCGCGGCGTCGCCGAGCGCCTCTTCAATGCGCAGCAACTGGTTGTACTTGGCCACCCGCTCACTGCGGGCCGGCGCACCGGTCTTGATCTGACCGCTGCCGACCGCCACCGCCAGATCGGCGATGGTGGTGTCCTCGGTCTCGCCGCTTCGGTGGCTCATCATCGTGCGGTAACCACTGTTGTGGGCCAGCGCGACGGCGTCGAGCGTCTCGGTCAGCGTGCCGATCTGGTTGACCTTCACCAGAAGTGCGTTGGCCGCTCCACGCTCGATACCTTCCTCGAGCCGTTCCGGGTTGGTGACGAACAGGTCGTCGCCGACCAGCTGTACCCGATCGCCGATCGCCGTGGTCAGCTCGACCCAGCCGTCCCAGTCGTCCTCGGACAACGGGTCCTCGATGGACACCAGCGCGTAGGAGTCCAGCAGACCGGCGTAGAACTCCGCCATCTGGGCGGCCGTGCGGGTCTCCTTCTCGAAAGCGTAACCCGTTCCCTGCGTGTAGAACTCGGTAGCTGCGACGTCGAGAGCGAGCGCGACATCGGTGCCGAGCGTGAGGCCGGCGCCCTCGATGGCGGTGCCGATCAGGTCCAGGGCGGCCTTGGTGCCCGGCAGGTCAGGGGCGAAACCGCCCTCGTCACCCAGCCCGGTGGACAGGCCCTGCTTCTTGAGCACCGACTTCAGCGAGTGGTAGACCTCCGCACCCCAGCGCAGCGCCTCCTTGAAGCTGGGTGCGCCGATCGGGGCGATCATGAACTCCTGGACATCGACGCCGGTGTCAGCGTGCGCGCCACCGTTGATGATGTTCATCATCGGCACCGGCAGAATGTGGGCGTTCGGGCCGCCCAGGTAGCGGAACAGCGGCAGCCCGGCGGAATCCGCGGCAGCCTTGGCCACCGCCAGTGAGACGCCGAGGATGGCGTTGGCGCCCAGCCGCGACTTGTCGGGGGTGCCGTCGAGGTCCAGTAGCGCCTGGTCGATCAGCCGCTGATCGTCGGCGGACAGGCCGATGACGGCCGGGGCGATCTCGTCGAGGACCGCCTCGACGGCCTTCTCCACGCCTTTGCCGCCGTAGCGCGCTGCGCCGTCGCGCAGCTCGACCGCCTCGTGTTCGCCGGTCGACGCACCCGACGGGACCGCGGCACGAGCGAAGGTGCCGTCGATCAGGGCCACCTCCACCTCGACGGTCGGATTGCCGCGGGAGTCGAGAATCTCGCGGGCCGCAACCTGCTCGATGATGGGCACTTGGCTGTCTCCTTCGCGTCGGGGTGTGCGACGAATAGCCTAGATGGTCCGGAGCGCGGCAGCGCTCCAGAATGCGCCTGAGCCGGAGCGCTGTTAGAGCGCGTGCCCTTGGGCGTAGGCCGTCGCCCAGTCCCGCACGGTGCGGGCGTACTGGTCGGAGTGGTTGTAGGCGTGCAGCGCGTTCATCCAGCCGCGCGGGGACGCGAGGTCCTTGCCGCGGAAGCACAGGTAGCCCGCCGCCGAGAGCGCGGCATCGTCGATGTTGTCCGGACTGATCACGCCGTCGTTGTTGGCGTCGACGCCGTAGAGCCGCCAGGTTTCCGGGATGAACTGCATGGGACCCATCGCCCGGGCATAGACCGGCTCGGCGTCGACCACCGTCTGGTCGACGTCGATGATCTCGAGGTTGCCGTTGGTGCCGTCGAGGTGCACCCCGCGGATCGGCGGACTGACGTCCCCGTTGGGCGCGACGACGGCGTCCCGGTAGGTGCCGTGGTGACTTTCGACCATGCCGATCCCGGCCAGCGTGGTCCAGGCCAGATGGCAATTGGGGTTCTCCACCTCCGCCACGCGCGCGGCGTAGGCGTAGGCCTCGAGTGCGGTGATCGGGATGCCGAGCGCGGGGGCCCGCTGCGCCGCCCAGTCGTGCAACTGGTCGGCCGGCCGGCCCGGGGCGTGGGTGTCGACAGCGGGCACCGCGTCACCCGGCGGCGGTGGCACACCGTCGGGAATAGGCGTCCCGAGCTGCCACGAACAGCTCGCGGCCAGCAGCATGCCCGCCGCCGCAATGACGCCGACAGCCCGCAGCCAACGCGTTGACAACACGACACTCCTCGAACCCATTCAACCGTGTTCATCGTCCCACGGGATCGGTGTCATTAGTCCCCACCGACGATGCCAAGGGCCGATAACGTCGTTACCTCCACTCTGTTAAGGTGAGCCGAACCTTGGTTTGGTAAGCCTTGCTTACCAGGGATTATCCGAAGTTAGTTAGGACTCGCCAATGACCCTCGTGGCGGACATCGCAGGGGCACTTCCGACGGGGATCCACACCACTTTCAGCGCGGCCGCCCCCAACGTCAGCGCCCAGCTTTTCGGTAGCGGATTGATCGGCCTGCGCGAGGGGCTGGAAGCCGGGATCATCGTCATGATCCTGATCGCCTTCCTGGTGAAATCCGACCGTCGGGACGCTCTCAAATGGGTGTGGCTCGGTGTCGGGGCCGCGGTCCTGATGACGGTCGCCGTCTTTCTCACGATCCAGTACGGCACCTACACGGTGACCGGCCTGGCCGCCGAGGCGATCGCCGGGGTGGCGTCGCTGCTGGCCGTCGCGATCGTCACCTCGATGGTGCTGTGGATGCGCAAAGCCGCGGCCAGTATGTCCGGCGAACTGCGCGCCGGGATGTCGAAGGCACTCGAAACCGGCGCGACTGCCGTCTTCGCGCTGGCGTTCCTGGCCGTGGGCCGGGAGGGCGTGGAGACCGCGCTGTTCATGGTCGGTTTTGCCGAAGCGGAGACCGCGTGGCCGCTGCTGGGCCTGCTGATCGGCGTGCTGGCTGCCGCCGCTATCGCGTGGGGTATGTACGCCGGCGCCGTGCGGATCAACCTGGCCAAGTTCTTCTCCTACACCGGCGTGTTCCTGATCTTCGTCGCCGCGGGCGTCCTGTCCTATGGCATCGGGGCGATGCAGACCGTCGGCTGGCTGCCGGGCCTTGGTTCCAAGGCCTTCGACATCAGCGCGGGGTTCAACTGGTCGGCCTGGTACGGCGAGATCATCCAGGGCGTCTTCAACGTCACCCCGACGCCAACGGTGCTGCAGCTGATCTGCTGGCTGACCTACCTGGTCATCGTGCTGGCCCTGTTCCTGCGGCCCACCCGGACCGCGCCGACGCCGGCCACCGAAGTTTCCACCGGCGGTGAGATTTCCAACCGCAACGACAGTGGTGCGCCAGATTCGGCGCACACCACCCTCTCCGAAAGGTCCACTCAGTGACGCTCACCCATGGCATCAAGACCGGTACTGCCGCTGCCGCGGCTCTCCTGGCCGGTGTATCCATGGCCGCCTGCACGGCCAAAGAGACCAAGTCCGCCGACTCGAGCACCAAGGCGGCCTCGGAGATCACCGTCGACGCCTCCGACACCGAGTGCAAGCTCTCGGGCACCCAGGCTGCGACCGGGCCGAGCACCTTCGTGATCACCAACAACGGCACCAAGGTCACCGAGTTCTACGTGTACGGCGAGGGTGAGCGGGTGATGGGCGAGGTCGAGAACATCTCCCCCGGACTGCAGCGCAAGCTGATCGTGCAGCTCGGCGAGCCGGGCAAGTACCAGACCGCGTGCAAGCCGGGCATGATCGGCGACGGCATCCGCAGCGACTTCACCGTGACCGGCAACGCCGTAGCGGTCGACGAGAAGGGCGAGTTCAAGGAAGCCGCCGAGAGCTACAAGCGCTATGTGAACAGCCAGACCGACGCCCTGATCCCGGCCACCCAGCTGTTCGTCGACGCCGTCAAGAAGGGTGACGTGGCGGCGGCCAAGGCGCAGTATCCGATCGCGCGCACCTACTACGAGCGCATCGAGCCGGTGGCCGAGTCGTTCCCCAACGATCTCGACCCACGCATCGACCTCCGTGAGGCCGACGTCGAGCCCGGCCAGAAGTGGACCGGCTTCCACGCGTTGGAGAAGCAGCTGTGGGTGACCGGCCTGCAGCCCGACGCCAACGCGCTGGCCGACCAGCTGATGGCCGACGTCAAGGAGCTCAACGACGGCGTCAAGGCACCGGACTGGACCATCGACTCCACCCAGATCGCCGGTGGCGCACAGGGTCTGCTCGACGAGATCGCAGCCAGCAAGATCAGCGGCGAAGAGGACATCTTCAGCCACACCGACCTCTGGGACTTCAACGCCAACGTCCAGGGCAGCCAGACCGCGGTGGCATCCGTCCGCCCGATCCTCGACAGCCGTAACGCCGAGTTGGGCAAGCAGGTCGACAAGGGCTTCGCCGACGTCGAGGCGCTGCTGGCCAAGTACCGCAAGGGCGACGGGTTCGTGTTGTACGACACGGTGACCGAGCCTCAGCGCCAAGAACTCTCACGCGCGATCGACGCGCTGAGCAAGAACGTGAGCCAGGTGCAGGGTGTCATCGCTCCCCAGTAATCCCGACGAGGCGACGCCGGCCCAGCCGGCGTCGCCCGGTATGTCGCGACGCAAGCTCTTCGGTGCCGCCGGTGTGACGGCGGCCGTGGTCGGCGCAGCCGGCGCCGGGGCGCTGGCCGGGCGGGCGTCGGCGGCCGACTCGCACCTGGGCGGCCTGGACAAGCCGGTGCCGTTCCGTGGTGAGCACCAGGCCGGGATCGTCACCCCGGCCCAAGACCGGATGCACTTCGCGACGTTCGACGTCACCACCGAATCCAAGGCCGACCTCGTCGCCATGCTCAAAGAGTGGACGGGCATGGCCGAGCGGATGACCGAGGGCCGCGAGACGGTCCATGACGGGGCTGTCGGGCTCAATCCCTATGCGCCGCCATCGGATACCGGTGAGGCACTGGGACTGCCGGCCTCGCAGCTGACGCTGACGATCGGGTTCGGTCCGTCGTTCTTCGTCAAGGACGGCAAGGATCGCTTCGGGCTCGCCGGGCAGAAGCCGTCGCTGCTGGAGAACTTGCCGAAGTTCCCGAACGAGACGATGGACCCGGCGAAGTGCGGCGGCGACATCGTCGTACAGGCCTGCGCCAACGACCCCCAGGTGGCGGTGCACGCCATTCGCAACCTGGCCCGGGTCGGCTTCGGCACGGTGGCGGTGCGCTACTCCCAGCTGGGCTTCGGCCGCACGTCGTCGACCACGCGCGAGCAGGCCACACCGCGAAACCTGTTCGGGTTCAAGGACGGAACCAATAACATCAAGGCCGAGGACACCGACACCCTCGCCCAGCAGGTGTGGGTGGCCAAGGGCGACGGCCCGGACTGGATGACCGGCGGCAGCTACATGATCAGCCGCCGGATCCGGATGCGCATCGAATCCTGGGACCGCACAACGCTTCTCGAGCAGGAGCGGGTGATCGGCCGGCAGAAGGGCAGCGGCGCACCGAACGGGTTGAAGCAGGAGTTCGAGGAGCTCAACCTCGACCTCGTCGACAACAAGGAAACCCCGCTGATCGACGTCGACGCCCACGTGCGGCTGGCGTCCCACCAGCACCTCAACGGGATCCGGATCCTGCGCCGCGGCTACAACTTCACCGACGGTTCCGACGGGTTCGGGCACCTGGACGCCGGCTTGTTCTTCATCGCGTTCGTGCGCAACCCGGTGACCCAGTTCATCCCGATGCAGATGGAACTCGCCCGCCGCGATGCGCTCAACGAATACATCACCCACAACGGCAGCGCGATCTTCGCGATCCCGCCGGGACTGCGCGACGGCGACTACTGGGGCTCGACGCTGCTCGGCTGATCGGGCTGCGGCCCGATGAGGTCGACGCCCTCGACAGCAAGCTCCGGAACGTCGAATTCCTCGTCGTCGGAATCTATCTGCACGGTGTCGACGTCATCGAGCAGATCGTCGTCGGACGACACCACCTCGGGCACCAGCGGCAATTCCAGGGGTTCGGCGGCCGGCTCATCGATTTGGGCCGGCCAATGCCTGCGCCACTCGTCGGCGCTGACCGCACCCAGCGGTGCGGCGACATCGAGCTGGCTGGGCAGATCGGCATCGCGGCGGTTCGCCGCGATCGCACCTTCGACGGCGCGCACGGTATCCATGAACTCCAGAGTTGACGTACGCAGCTCGTTTTCGGCGTCTTTGTCGGCCGCCACGGTGACGGTCACCATCGAGGCGGGGATGAACTCCACCGGCAGGCCGGCGTTCAGGACCCGGGCAATCACCTTCTGCGCCAACGCCAGTGCCGGCTGACCGGTCGGCACCTCGTCGACGCAGGACACCCGCTTACTGGTCTCGAGAGCCTTGCGCTCTTCCCACTGCGCCAGCTGGTCTTCCAGCGAGATCGACTCACCGGCCAGCACCGCGGGCACCCGGTTGCCGAGCTTGCGCACCAGCGCGTCGGCCACGTCATCGATACTGAATGATCGGTGCGATGCCTCCTCGGCGATCCGCGCGTGAAACAGCACCTGCAACAACACATCTCCGAGCTCGTCGCGCAGCTCGTGAAGATCGCCGCCGCGCACCGCGTCGAAGAGCTCGTAGGTTTCCTCCAGCAGGTAACGACGCAGCGAGTCGTGGGTCTGTTCGCTCTCCCACGGGCCGGCGGTGCGCAGTCTGTCCATGATCGCCACCGCGTCGACCAGCCGCTCACCGGGCTGGGGTTCGGGCGCGGCGAGCAGCCGCTCACCTGCGATCAGCCGGGCCTGCACCGCGGGGTGTTGCCGATCAGAGGACAACAGCACCGCAGCATCCTCACCGGTGGACACCGGCCGCGCCGACGGCAACGACCACGGCACCTTGACCGGCATCTCCTCGGTGTACTGCACGTCGCCGGTCAACAGTTCAACCGCCTCGACGGGCACCAGCGAGGGACGGCGCGGGTCGACCAGGATGACTGTCACCGCTCTCCCGTCTGCGCGCCGGGGGCTGTGAAGGTCGTTATATCAAGCTCGCCGTGCGGTTGTCCGTCAAGTGCGAGAAGCAGATCGGCGACCATCTGCACCAGTTCCAGGTCCCGGATCCGCGGGGCGCCGACCCCGCCGCCCGTCCGTGGGATCGGCACCGTCACCGTCGATGTCGTCGCCCGATAGCTACCGCCGGGATACACCCGCTTCAGACGCAGCTGCGCAGAATCGGGCAACGTGAGCGGTGCCACGCGAATCGTTGTGGCAGAACCACTTCCGGTAGCGGAAACCTCGGTCACCCCGTAGCGGCGACACAGCAGGCGCAGCCGCGCCACCGCCAGGAGGCGCTGAGCCGGTTCGGGCAGCGGCCCGTAGCGGTCGGTCAGTTCCTCCACCACCGAGGCGATACCCGCATCGTCGGAAGCGGCGGCCAGCCGCCGGTAGGCCTCCAGACGCAGCCGGTCGCTGGCGATGTACTCCGGCGGCAGGTGGGCATCGACCGGAAGATCGATGCGGACATCCTTGGGTTCCTCGACCGTCGTCACCATCTTGCCGTCGGCAGCCGCCCGGTACGCCTCGACCGCCTCACCCACCAGCCGGACATACAGGTCGAATCCGACCCCGGCAACGTGACCGGACTGCTCGACACCGAGCACGTTGCCGGCACCGCGAATCTCCAAGTCCTTCAACGCCACTGCCATACCAGCGCCGAGTTCGTTGTTCTGCGCTATGGTGGCCAACCGGTCGTAGGCGGTCTCGGTGAGCGGCATCTCCTTCGGATACAGGAAATAGGCGTAGCCGCGCTCGCGGCTACGGCCCACCCGCCCGCGCAACTGGTGCAGCTGGGACAGGCCGAAGGTGTCGGCGCGTTCGACGATGAGGGTGTTGGCGTTCGAGATGTCCAGTCCGGTCTCGACGATCGTGGTGCAGACCAGGATGTCGTACTCGCGGTTCCAGAAGCCTTCGACGGTGCGCTCCAACAACTCTTCGGGCATCTGGCCGTGCGCGACCACCACCCGCGCCTCGGGCACCAACTGCCGGATCCGGGCGGCGGCGGCGTCGATGCTGCTGACCCGGTTGTGGATGTAGAACACCTGCCCGTCACGCAACAACTCGCGGCGCAGTGCGGCGGCGACCTGCTTGTCGTCGTGCCCGCCGACGTAGGTCAGCACCGGATAGCGCTCCTCGGGCGGGGTGAGGATGGTCGACATTTCCCGGATACCGGCCAGACTCATCTCCAGGGTTCGCGGGATCGGCGTGGCGCTCATGGTCAGCACGTCGACGTGGGTGCGCAGGCTCTTGATGTGTTCCTTGTGCTCGACACCGAAGCGCTGTTCCTCGTCGACGACCACCAGCCCGAGATCTTTCCAGCGGACGGCGGTCTGCAGCAGCCGGTGGGTGCCGATCACGATGTCGACGCTGCCGTCGGCCATCCCCTCGAGCACGGCGCGCGACTCGGCGGGATCGGTGAACCGCGACAGGCCTTTCACGGTCACCGGGAAGCCGGCCATCCGTGCGGTGAAGGTCTGCAGGTGCTGATCGGCCAGCAGCGTGGTGGGCACCAGCACCGCCACCTGCTTGCCATCCTGGACGGCCTTGAACGCGGCCCGCACCGCGATTTCGGTCTTGCCGTAGCCGACGTCACCGCAGATCACCCGGTCCATCGGCATCGGCTTCTCCATATCGGCCTTGACCTCTTGGATGGCGGTCAGCTGGTCGACGGTTTCGGTGAACCCGAACGCATCTTCCATCTCCGCCTGCCACGGGGTGTCCGGGCCGAAGGCGTGCCCCGGTGCGGCCTGCCGCTTGGCATAAAGCGACACCAGTTCGCTGGCGATCTCGCGAACCGCCTTGCGCGCCTTGGTCTTTGTGTTGGTCCAGTCGCTGCCGCCGAGCCGGCTCAGGCTGGGTTCCTGGCCGCCGACGTAGCGCGACAGCTGGTCCAGGGAGTCCATCGGCACGAAGAGCTTGTCGGCGCCCTGCCCGCGCTTACTGGAGGCATACTCCAAGACCAGGTATTCGCGGCGCGCGCCGCCGATGGTGCGTTCGACCATCTCGACGAACCGCCCGATCCCGTGCTGGTCATGCACCACCAGATCGCCGGCGGTCAGTGCCAGCGGGTCGACGGTGTTGCGGCGCTTGGCGGCCAGCCGCTTGCCTTCGGGCGCGGCGGCCCGGTTACCCGTCAGGTCCGTTTCGGTGATGACCACGAGGTTGGCGCCCGGCACGATGATGCCGTCGTGCAGTGGGCCCCTGAGCACCCCGACCACGCCTGGTTTGGGGGCCTGGCCGGGTTCGAGCATGGCCGCGGGGGTGTCCCGTTCGCCGAGCTGCTCGACGACCCGGTGCGCGGTGCCGGTGCCCGGCGCGACAACCGCGGCGTGTCCACCGGTGAGTACGTGGGCACGCAGCATCGCGAAGATCTCGTCGACCGTGCTCTGCTGCCCGCGCGCCGACGGCGCGCTGCGCACGTCGAGTTCGACGGCATTCTCCGCGGCGAGCTGGCTCAACGTCCACCACGGCCGGTTGCTCGCCCGGGCCGCATCGCGGACGTCATCGAGCTCGCGGAACCCGGACCCGCCGAGTTGCTCGACGTCGATCGGGGCGTCACCGCCGATCGCGGCGACCGACCACGATGCCTCGAGGAACTCTCGCCCGGTCTTGATCAGGTCGGCCGCGCGGGTGCGCACCTTCTCCGGGTCGCACACCAACAGCGGCGTGCCGGCGGGCAGGTGATCGATCAGCAGTGCGAGGTCATCGGGCCGCAGCACCGGCTGCAGCGCCTCCATCCCGTCGACCGGGATACCTTCGGCGATCTTGACCAACATTTCCCCGACGCTGCCGGTGATGTGGTCGTCGTCTGGCGGGCGCGTCTCGATGAGCTTGGCGGCGCGGGCCCGCACCTCGTCGGTGAGCAGCAGTTCACGGCACGGCACCGCGACCACGGTCTCGACATCGATCTCCGGGATCGAGCGCTGGTCGGCGACTGCGAACATCCGGATTTCGCTGACCTCGTCCCCCCAGAACTCCACCCGGACCGGATGCTCTGCGGTCGGCGGAAAGACATCGAGGATGCCGCCGCGGACGGCGAACTCACCGCGCTTGCCGACCATGTCGACGCGGGTATAGGCCAGCTCGACCAGCCGCGCGACCAGCGCCTCGAAGTCGAACTCCGCGCCGACCTGCAGCGTCACCGGCTCGATATCGGCCAGGTCCGGCGCCATCGGCTGCAGCAGCGAACGCGCGGTCGTCACCACCACCCGCAACGGCGGCCCCAGCCGGGCGTCGTCGGGGTGAGCGAGCCGGTACAGCACCATCAGTCGCGCGCCCACGGTGTCCACACCGGGTGAGAGCCGTTCGTGCGGCAACGTTTCCCAGGACGGAAACATCACGGCCGCGTCGCCGAAGACGCCGCGTAGTTCGGCGGTCAGGTCGTCGGACTCCCGGCCGGTGGCGGTCACCACCAGCAGCGGGCCGCCGCGGGCCAGCGCGCAGGCGGTGTACAACTGCGCGCTGGACGGCCCGACCAGGGTGAGTTCTTCGGGACGCTCCACGGCGCGCTGGGCGAGTTCGACGAAAGCCGGCGCCGTGAGCGCCAAATCGACCAGCCCCGCCAGCGGGGTCTGGACATGCGGGTGCCCCGGTGCGGTCATGATCCCCCCATCCTAGGCAAGACCACCGAAGGCGTTGCGGCGGGCCGCGATTCGTCCGTCCGCTGTGACGCAGGTCGCGGCCGGTTCAGTCGCCGCCGGCGGCCCCGAGGGCGGCGACCGTGAAGCCGGGGTCCGGAATGCCTTCAGGGAACCGGTGCAGCGCCGCCACCGCGAGGCCCGCCAGACGCGCAAGCGCCGCAACGACGCCTGCGTCCGGCTGGCCCGGCCGCGCCCAATACACCCCGATCGCCCCCAGCGGATCGGGCCCGAGCATGGGCACCATGACCAGGCTGCGCACGAAGGTCGGCCGATAGGCCTCCTGCGGGATGCGTTCATCGCGCCGGGTGTCGGCGATCGACACCGCCGTCCGGTGGATCATCGCCCAACCGCTGATGCAGTCCGACACCGGGAAACGCTGCCCCTTCCACAGCGGGCTCATCGAATCCTCGTCCGCGTAGTAACACATATCGTGGTCCAGCAGCACGAAGGTCGCGCCATGCGCACCGGCGAGCTCGCGCGCGGCAACCTTGACCACCTGCTGCACGTCCTCGAGGTGCTCGGCGGCCGTCAGCCGAGCACTGATCTGGTCGAAAATCTCGCCACCGCCGACCACCGCGTCGTCTCCTCACTGTCAGCCCCCGACAGTCTTGTGCGACGTTTCACAGCATTATCGCAGGTGTGCGCTGCTATTCGCCCTCCAACTGCGGATCGGCCTCCAGATGGGTCAGCCCGTTCCACATCAGGTTCACCAGATGGGCGGCGACCATCTCCTTCTTGGGCTCTCGGGTGTCCAGCCACCATTGCGCGGTCATCGACACCGAACCGACCAGGGCCTGGGCATACAGCGGCGCCAGCCCGGGGTCGAGTCCGCGGCGGGCGAAGTCACCGGCCAGGATGGAGGACACCTGGCCGACCGCGTCGTTGAGCAGGCTCGAGTAGGTGCCGGTGCTGATCGCAGCGGGTGAGTCGCGGATCAGGATGCGGAAGCCGTCGGTACGTTCCTCGACGTAGGTCAGCAGGGCCAATGCCACGCGCTCGACCCGCACCCGGGATCGGTTGTTGGTCAGCGACGACGTGATGCCGTCGAGCAGGGCCGACATCTCGCGGTCGACGACCACGGCGTAGAGGCCTTCTTTGCCGCCGAAATGCTCGTAGACGACGGGTTTGGAGACGTTGGCGCGCTGGGCGATCTCCTCGATCGAGGTGCCTTCGTAACCGCGTTCGGCGAACAGCGTGCGGGCCACGTCGATCAGCTGGCGGCGGCGCTCGGTGCCGGTCATCCGCGCGCGCGGTGCCTTCGGCTCCTTCTCCGGTGCTGCCACGGGGTTGAGCGTAGCCGTTTGCACTAGAGTCTCAGGCGGACATTTCGGCCAGTCCGTCGTGGTGTAATCGGCAGCACCTCTGATTTTGGTTCAGATAGTTCAGGTTCGAGTCCTGGCGACGGAGCATATTGATGGAGGTCCAGGTGACCACTCATACCGACGCGGCTGTATTGGTTCTCGCCGCAGGTGCCGGGACCCGCATGCGTTCGGACACCCCCAAGGTGCTGCACACCCTCGGCGGGCGCAGCATGCTCTCCCACGCTCTGCACGCGGTGGCCAAGGTCGCTCCCCAGCATCTGGTCGCGGTCCTCGGCAAGGATCGCGAGCGCATTGCGCCGGTGGTGGCCGGACTGGCCGAGAAACTGGGCCGCACCATCGAGGTCGCGATCCAGGACGAGCAGCTGGGGACCGGTCACGCGGTGCTGTGCGGCCTGTCCGGGCTGCCCGACGATTTCGCCGGCACCGTCGTCGTGACGTCGGGTGACGTACCCCTGCTGGACGCCGAGACGCTGGCCGAGCTGATCGCCATCCATCGCGGCCAGCACGCGGCGGCGACCATCGTGACCACGACGCTGCCCAACTCGACCGGCTACGGCCGGGTGCTGCGCACCCAGGACGGCGAGGTCATCGCGATCGTCGAGGAGACCGACGCCACCCCGCAGCAGCGCGCCATCCGCGAGGTCAACGCCGGCGTCTACGCCTTCGACATCGCCGAGCTGCGCTCGGCCCTGAGCCGGCTGTCCTCCGACAACGCCCAGCACGAGCTCTACCTGACCGACGTCATCTCGATCCTGCGCGAGGCCCATCGGGTGGTGCACGCCAAGCACGTCGACGACGCGGCGCTGGTCGCCGGGGTCAACGACCGGGTGCAGCTGTCCGACCTCGCCCGCGAACTCAACCGTCGGGTGGTCGCCGCCCACCAGCGCGCGGGCGTCACCGTCATCGACCCGACGAGCACCTGGATCGACGTCGACGTCACCGTCGGCCGCGACACCGTCATCCGGCCCGGCACCCAGCTGCTGGGCGCCACCGCGATCGGCGCCCGCTGCGAGATCGGGCCGGACACCACGCTCACCGATGTCAGCGTCGGCGACGAAGCCTCGGTGATCCGCACCCACGGCAGCCAATCGGTGATCGGCGATCGGGCGACGGTCGGGCCGTTCACGTTCCTGCGGCCCGGCACCGAACTGGGGGTGGCCGGCAAGCTGGGGACGTTCGTCGAGACCAAGAACGCCGTGATCGGGGCCGGCACCAAGGTTCCGCACCTGACGTACGTGGGCGACGCCGATATCGGCGAGCACAGCAACATCGGTGCGTCCAGTGTGTTCGTCAACTACGACGGCGAGAACAAGAGCCGCACCACCATCGGCTCGCACGTGCGCACCGGCTCCGACACCATGTTCGTCGCCCCGGTCACCGTCGGCGACGGCGCCTACACGGGCGCCGGCACGGTGTTGCGCGACGATGTGCCGCCCGGTGCGCTCGCCGTGTCGGCCGGACCGCAACGCAATATCGAGGACTGGGTGCAGCGCAAGCGGCCCGGCAGTGCCGCGGCGCAGGCCGCCGCCAAGGCCAAGCGCGGCGAATCGGACGGCGCCGCGCAGTGATGGACGTCGCCAGATGTTGCCTTTTTGGTAACCCGGGGACGTAGCACCGTACGATTGCCCCGTATCGACCTCCGACCGGCAAGGGCAGCACACAGTGGGCACGGAC
Source organism: Mycolicibacterium vinylchloridicum (assembly GCF_013404075.1). GTDB lineage: Bacteria > Actinomycetota > Actinomycetes > Mycobacteriales > Mycobacteriaceae > Mycobacterium > Mycobacterium vinylchloridicum. The sequence goes on along the minus strand of NZ_JACBJQ010000009.1, from coordinate 40,432 downwards.
TGGACCGACAACCGCAAAAATCTGATGCTCTTCTCGGGTCGCGCGCACCCGGAGCTGGCCGATCAGGTCGCCAAAGAGCTCGACGTCCAGGTCACCGCGCAGACCGCACGAGACTTCGCCAACGGCGAGATCTTCGTCCGCTTCGATGAATCGGTGCGTGGCTGCGACGCTTTCGTCCTGCAGTCCCATCCCGCGCCGCTGAACAAGTGGCTGATGGAACAGCTGATCATGATCGATGCGCTCAAGCGCGGCAGCGCCAAGCGGATCACCGCGATCCTGCCCTTCTATCCCTATGCCCGACAGGACAAGAAGCACCGCGGCCGCGAGCCCATCTCGGCGCGCCTGGTCGCCGACCTCTACAAGACCGCGGGCGCCGACCGCATCGTCACCGTCGACCTGCACACCGATCAGATCCAGGGCTTCTTCGACGGGCCGGTCGACCACATGCGAGCTCAGCCCCTGCTGACCGGCTACATCAGGGACAACTACAACTGCGAGAACGTCGTGGTGGTCTCGCCAGACTCCGGCCGGGTGCGCGTCGCCGAGAAGTGGGCCGATGCACTGGGCGGCACGCCACTGGCGTTCATCCACAAGACCCGCGACCCGAAGGTCCCCAACCAGGTGAAGTCCAACCGGGTCGTCGGTGACGTCGCGGGCAAGACCTGCGTGCTGACCGACGACATGATCGACACCGGCGGCACCATCGCCGGCGCGGTCAAGCTGCTGCACGACGACGGCGCCAAGGACGTCATCATCGCCGCCACCCACGGCGTGCTGTCCGATCCGGCGCGCGAGCGCCTCGCCGACAGCGGCGCGCGCGAGGTGATCGTCACCAACACGCTGCCGATCGACGAGTCCAAGCGGTTCCCGCAACTGACGGTGCTGTCCATCGCCCCGCTGCTGGCCAGCACGATCCGCGCCGTCTTCGAAAACGGTTCGGTGACAGGCCTTTTCGACGGGGACGCGTAGTTGTCCAGCACGATCTATCACAACCCCCGCTGCAGCACCTCCCGCAAGACTCTGGACTTGTTGCGCGACAACGGTATTGAGCCGAAGGTCGTCGAGTACCTGAAGACGCCGCCGTCACGCGCCGAGATCGCCAAACTCATCGCCGACGCCGGTATCGATGTTCGCACGGCCGTCCGCAAGCGGGAATCGCTTTACTCCGAGCTCAACCTTGCCGACGCCGGCGACGACGAACTGCTCGACGCCATGGCGGCCAATCCGATCCTCATCGAGCGGCCGTTCGTGGTGACACCGAAAGGCACCCGCCTGGCCCGGCCGATCGAATCGGTACACGAAATTCTGTGAAAGCGCCTAGCGCAGCCCTTCTCCTCACGCTGGCCATGACCGCGGCGGCGTGCGGATCGAAGCCGCCGGACTACTCATCGGTGTGGTCAACGCCGGCCACGACCTCGTCATCCGCGACGGCGGCGCCCTCTTCTACCGACGCTCCGCAGCCGATCGTCGAATTCCTCTACGGCCACCAGGTCGTCGGCGAGCAGGTTCCACTCGACAAGCTCACCGGGATCACCGTGACGCTCGTGGCGCCGCCGGGCTGGATCCGGCCCGCCAAGACGAACTTCTCCCCCGGCACCGAAGTCATCGCGAAAGCGGGCACCGACTCGATGGCGACGGTGGTGGTGTTGAAGCTGTCCGGCAACTTCGACGTCGGCGAGGCGCTCGGGCACGCCAACGTCGACGCCGAAAAGTCGAAGAACTTCACCAAACTCAACGCCTCCACCGCCGACTTCGACGGATTCCCGTCTTCAATGATCGAGGGCAGCTACGACACCGACAGCAAACGGCTGCACACCTACCGCCGCGTGGTGATCCCGGTGACCCCGGACTTCCAGCGCTATCTGGTGCTGTTCTCGGTGACGACGGCGGCTGACCAGACCGTCACCGAAGCCGGTGATGTCGAGGCGATCATCAAGAGCTTCTCGGTCAAGCTGAAGTAGAACTCAGACCCGATTTGGCGGCCTCCTCAGCGGCTCGCTTCGCTGCGCCGCATCGTCAGCCCCCTAGAGTGGTCGCCATGAGTTGGACCGCTGCGGAGTTGCCGTCGTTCGCCGGACGTACCGTGATCGTGACCGGAGCCAACAGCGGATTGGGTCTGGTCACCGCGCGCGAGCTCGCCCGCGTCGGCGGGCACGTCATCCTGGCGTGCCGCAACGAGACCAAGGGCGCCGAAGCCGCCGCGACCATGACCGGAGACGTCGAGGTGCGCAGCCTCGATCTGCAGGACCTGGCCTCGATCACAGAGTTCGCCTCCGGTGTGGGCAGCGTCGACGTGCTGATCAACAACGCCGGCATCATGGCCGTCCCCTACGCCGTCACCAAGGACGGTTTCGAGAGCCAGATCGGCACCAACCACCTCGGCCACTTCGCGCTGACCAACCTGCTGCTGCCCAAGGTGACCGACCGGGTGGTCACGGTGTCCTCGTTCATGCACCTGCTGGGCAAGATCAGCCTCAAGGACCTCAACTGGAAGGCCCGGCCGTACTCGGCGTGGCTGGCCTACGGGCAGTCCAAGCTGGCCAACCTGCTGTTCACCAGTGAATTGCAGAAGCGGCTCGACGCCGCCGGCTCGACGATCAGGTCGCACGCCGCGCACCCCGGCTACTCGGCCACCAACCTGCAGGGCCAGACCGGCAACCGGATGGGCACCAAGATCTGGGACGCCGGCAACGCGATCTTCGCCACCAGCGCCGATTTCGGCGCCCGCCAGACGCTGTATGCGGCCAGCCAGGACCTGCCGGGCAACAGCTTCATCGGCCCCAAATTCGCCATGCGCGGTCCGACCGGGCAGTCACCGCGCAGTCCGCTGGCCAGCAACCAGAGCACCGCGAAAGCGCTGTGGAGGCTATCGGAGCAGCTCACCGCCATCGAATTTCCACTCTGAGACACTCGTCGGCTACCCTGGTGGCCGCGTCACGGCGAGGGTGGTCCAGCCACCGTTATCGACGAGGCAACCTTATCGATCGGTGCCTGCCTTCCCCGTGCGGAAGACCACTCATAACTCAGGAGCACCGAATCATGGCCACAAAGGGCAGCACCAACAATCTCGTCGCGAGCGTGCGGGAGAAGACCGGCAAGGGCGCATCGCGCCAGGCCCGCCGCGACGGCAAGGTTCCCGTCGTCCTCTACGGTCACGGCGCCGAGCCGCAGCACCTCGAACTCAACGCTCGCGACTACGCCGCCGTCCTGCGTCACTCCGGCGCCAACGCGGTGCTGGTCCTCGACATCAACGGCAAAGAGCAGCTGGCCCTGACCAAGGCCCTCTCCGTGCATCCGATCCGCCGCAACATCCAGCACGCCGACCTGCTGGTCGTCCGTCGCGGCGAGAAGGTGACCGTCGAGGTTCACATCACCCTCGAGGGCGATGCCGCCTCCGGCACCCTGGTCACCCAGGACGCCAACGTCATCGAGATCGAGGCCGAAGCCATGTCGATCCCGGAGCACCTGACCGTGTCGATCGAAGGCGCCGAGGAAGGCACCCAGATCACCGCCGGCCAGGTCGAGCTGCCCAAGGGCGTCACGCTGGTCAGCGATCCCGACATGCTGATCGTCAACATCGTCACCGCCCCGTCTGCCGAGGACCTGGAGTCCGAGGGCGGCGGCGAGTCGATCGCGGAGCAGGCCGCCGACGCGGCCGAAGCGGCCCAGAGCGCCGCGGGCGAGGGCGAGTCGGCCGAGGCCGAGTAAGCCGCAGTGGCCGAACCCCTGCTGGTTGTCGGCCTCGGCAACCCGGGTCCGCAATACGCCAAGACCCGGCACAACCTCGGTTTCATGGTGGCCGACGTGCTGGCCGCCCGCATGGGCGGACAGTTCAAGGTGCACAAGCGTTCCGGCGCGGAGATCGTGACCGGACGGCTCGGCCATCGCCCCGTCGTGCTGGCCAAACCGCGCACCTACATGAACGAGTCCGGGCGACAGGTCGGTCCGTTGGCGAAGTTCTACTCGGTGATGCCGACCGACCTGATCGTCATCCATGACGAGCTCGACATCGACTTCGGCCGCATCCGGCTGAAGCTCGGTGGCGGCGAGGGTGGCCACAACGGACTGCGTTCGGTGGCCAGTTCGCTGGGTACCAAGAACTTTCAGCGGGTTCGGATCGGGGTCGGGCGCCCACCGGGACGTAAGGATCCGGCGGCGTATGTGCTGGAGACTTTCAGCGCCGCCGAACGCCCGGAGGTGCCCGCGATCTGCGAGCAGGCGGCCGACGCGACCGAACTGCTGATCGAGGTCGGCCTGGAGACCGCCCAGAATCAGGTACACGCCTGGTGAAGACGTCGTAAGGATTCGCCCCCGCGGTGTCAGGATTCCGTAGAGATCGCAGCCCGTGCGGAAGCACTGACGTAGACCTGAATGCGTGAGTATTTCCCGTGTTTGGGGTTCTTTCGCCGCCTACCCGGCGCGTTATGGGGTTGCCCGCTACCGGCTGGTGGTGTTCCCGCCGGGTATGACCGTCGGCGAACGGCGGATGCTGCGACTGTGGCGGGGCTGGCCGCTGTGGGGCGCGGCGTTGTGGCTGGGCCTACAGATCGGCGGCGAGCTGTCCGGCATGCCCGAGACAGCGCTGATCGCCGGCTCGATGATCTACATCGCCGTGGGCACGTTGACGTTCGCGCTGGCCGGCGAGACGCGGATGCGGGTGCGCACACTGTGCGCCGTCACGATGGCCGGCTACCGCAATGACGATGCCGACCGCCGCTACGCGATGCTGCCGGTGATGGCGCGCACCCTGGATCACGCCGACCTCGACCTGGACGAGGGCCGGATCTCCGCATCGCAGCACGAGGCGCGGTGGTGGCAGGTCTACGACGCTCTCGACGGGATGGCGAGCACAGCACCTTCGCTGCGTGCCAGCCACACCCCCAGCGCGATCAGGGCGGCCACCTCGAAACCCGCGATCCCCCGTTCCACCAATCCGAGCGGAATCAACATCCACCATCGTTGACCGGTCACGATGCCGACCGCAATGGCCCCGAACAACACTGTCAGCCAACCGATTCCAATGAGGGCAAGCCATCGTGCCGCCCGCGCGGCGGCGTCGCGGCCATTGGCGATCAGCAACACCGCGATCGGTAGCGCAACGAAAGCGACCAGAGTGGCGTACCGGTGCACGGTGCCGGAAAGACTCGGCCCGGTGACCCAGTTGTGCTTGGGAAACGCCACGACGGCGACGAGGCCCACGATCCACAATGTCATCAACACCGAACCGGCCGACAGCGAGCGCACTCGTCCGGCCCGGATCAGGCCGTACAACAGGGCTGCCGACGTACCGGCCAGCATCAGCACCGCGACGACGAAAGCCCAACTGCCCGGGGTGTAAACATATTCGGAGATCGTGGCCCCGCGGAGCTCACCGCCTCGACGGTGCGCCCGGCCGCCGAGCGTGACATCGAGGCCGAGCACCAGGACCATCGCCAGTGCAGCACCGAACACACCGACCCAGCCGAGCGCGCGTGCCATCGGCCCAGCCTACGCGCGCCCCCGGACCCCGCTATCGACGACTTTGACCGGCTTGTGCGGGAAGCGCTTCTCGGCGTGCGACTTGGCCGCCGAATTCGGCAGCACGTAAAGGGTTTCGGACTTCTCCTGCAACGGCCGCAGGACGAGGTCCATGAATCCCTTGCGATCTTCGAGGTAGGGCTCGATGACATCCTCGCCCGCCGGACAGACCGCCAGGCAGTACGCGGCCTTGTAGTTCGCCTTGAACGACAGGCTCTGCCACATCGATGCGTTCTCCGAATCGGTCACCCGCGACCGAAAGTCGGCGGCGTCCTCACTGTCGGCGATCGTCTGCGCCCAGTCGGTGAACCCGCCCATGAACTCGCGATAGTTGTGCACCGAGCAGGCGAGGAAGTCGAATTCGCCGTCCTTCTTGATCGCGCCCACCGGGCAGGCCGCAACACAGAGCTTGCATTCCAGACATGGTGAATAGTCCAGCGGCACACCGTAACTGCTCACCGGCGCGTCGACGAGAATGGTGGCAAGCAGGATGAAGTTGCCGAACTTGGGATGAATGACATTGCGGTGGATACCCATCACGCCAAGCCCGGACGCCACCGCGACGGGCTTGTGCGCGACCACCCAGATCCGGCCCGGGTAGCGATCCATCTCCATCGGAAACGTGGCCGACGGGTTGAGTACGCGGTGGCCGGCGTCCTGCAACGCACGGGTGATCCGGTGGGCGGCCTCGTTGATCAGCTCACCGGTGCGATGGAATTCCTGGTTGGCCACGCTGCGCGCGACCGAGCGCACGTTGTCGCGGTTCATCCGGACCACCAGGCTGATGTAGCTCCGCGTGCCGGGCAGTGCGGCCTCGACGTGCTCGCGCTCACCGGCCAGGTCGGGGTTGTCGACGCTGGCGAAGGCCACGTCATCGGCACCCGCGGCCAGGCACAGCTCGCGCAGCCAGTCGGCATCGATCACGCCGGCCGGTTCGGGACGCCGGCGGCCACGCACAGCCCGCACGGTGGGATGTTCGGCCAGACGGGGCGGCAGGTTCATATCTGAGTACAGTACACCATACTCAGCTGGCTGCGCACTCGACGGCGTGACCAGCACCACGCCGGTCAGCGGAATATTGGTTACCTATGTAAAGTTGTTTGAATCCATGTTCTGTCTCGCCGCGCCCGTGCCATTGCCCCCGACAGCACACCCCGCGCAGACCGGGGGACGACGCTGATGCGCCAGGGCCCGCTGGCGGGGCGGTATCCGGCGGTGGCTGCGATGGTCACCCTCGCACTGATCCCCTACCTCGCCCTTTCGGCCGCCCTGGACCCGCTCGTCCCCATCATCTCCGAACAACTGCACATGACGACCCAGACGATGGCGCTGAGCTCGGGGCTGGGCAACGCCGCCTACGCGGTGGGCACGGTGCTGGCCGTGCAATTCGCACAGCATCTTCCGCAGCGGCGCATGCTGCTCGTCTATGCGGTCGTGCTCGTCGTCGGCTCGGTCGTTGCGGCGGCCGCGCCGAATGCAACGGCATTCATCACCGGCCACGTCCTGCAGGGCCTGGCCACGAGCATGCTTCTGATCGCCGCCGCGCCGCCACTCACGATCGGGTTTCCCCGCGACAAGCTGCGCACTACCGCGGTGATCATGAACATGTGCGTCTTCGGGGCTGTCGCCCTCGGACCGTTCGTCGGCGGCGTGCAGGCCGAGGCACACGCCTGGCGGCCCTTGTTCTGGATCGTCGCGGTGATCGCGCTATCGGCTCTTGTGCTGGCGGCCTTGACATTCGACGATGCACCGCCCGCCGATCCGAGCGCGCCGCTCGACCTCACGGCGATTGCCCTGGCCACCGTGGGATGTACGGCCGCGTTCGTGGGCGCCGCGCTGCTGACCACTCACGAGTTCTCCGACCTCGCGGTGACGGGGCCGATGTTCGGCGGGCTGGCCCTGATCGTGGTGCTGATCGTGTACCAATTCCGCGCACGCCGGCCGCTGCTGACGATCCGCACGATGATGACGAGCGCGATCCCGGTCGCGGGTGTCGGTGTGGCCCTGTTCGCCGCAGCCGCTTCGGTGGCGGCCACCGCACTGACCGCGTCGGTCTTCATGCAGCATTTCAGCCCCGTCCAGGTCGGCCTTCTGTACCTGCCCGAACTGGGTGGCGCCCTGGTGATGGCGGTGGTGTTCGGCATCGTCATCTCCCGGCGCGCGATGCACTTCCTGCCCCTCGTCGGGATGTTTCTACTGGCGGCCGGGATCGCCGTCTTCCGGGCGTCGCTTCCCGCGAATGTTCCACTGGCACTTCTTGGTTCGGCGTTGACGGGTTTGGCGCTCGGCGCGACGGTCGCGCCGGCTTTGTTTGTCGCCGGATTCTCCCTGCAGTCCAACAGCCTGCAGCGGGTGTTCGCGATCATCGAGCTGCTGCGTGCGGTCGCCGCCTTCATGGTGGCGCCGATCTTCGCCCACCTGGCCACCCGATACTCCGGCGATCTGCTGGAAGGCACCGGTGTCGCGCTGTGGATCGGGTTCGCGCTGGCGATCGGTGGTGCGGTGTTCGGGGTCGCGGTCTACGCACTCAGCGGTGCACGTCCGCAGAAGCCGGACCTCGACGAGTTCCTCGACGGCGACTCCCCCGCGTGGTATTCACCACCACTGCTGGCGCGGCTGCGCTCAGCCGTGCCGTCGCCGACCCCAGTGCGGATAGCGAGCCGGACGGCGCCGGCGCCGCATCACCACCCGGCTGCGCCGACCGGTCCCGTGCTGTTCGCCTACGACGGTTCGGAGCTGGCCGACCATGCGATAGCCCAAGCCGCTGAACAACTTTCGCCGCGTGACGCCGTCGTGGTCTGTGTCTGGCAGCCCGTCGACGTCGGCTTCACACCACATGACGGCGAGCCGTTCGACGCCGACCGGGCCAGCCAGGTGCGGCTGGCCGCCGAGCGGACGGCTGCCCACGGCGCGGCGCTTGCCGACGCGGCGGGATTCCGATCGTGCAGTCTGGCGATCGAGGCATCACCGACCTGGCAGGGAATCGTCGAAGCCGCATCCGAACACCGGGCCGGCATCATCGTCCTCGGACCGCATCGTCGCAACGGCTTGCTCGGTCACCTTCACGGCAGCGTCGCTGCGGCGGTCGTGGCGCACACCGACATTCCGGTCCTGCTCGTCCCCCAGTCGCTGGACGCCTCCTCGACGGCGACACCAGCTTCTCGCCAGCTTGCGCGGGTACCCTCGGCGCCATGAACACGCTGCGCGACCCGAAAGTCGCCGCGGTCATCGACCGCATGTACGCCGAGGCAACCGAGCAGATGGCCCGGCTTCACGAACGCGGCGACCAGATTCGGGCGGCGAAGACCGCACAGGAACGGGCTGACGCCTTCAGCGACTTCTATCTGCCGGTGACCCCGGAGTCCGGGCTACTGCTCTACACGCTGGTGCGCGCGACCCGGCCCGCCCTGGTTGTGGAATTCGGAATGTCGTTGGGGCTCTCGGCAATTCATCTGGCCAGTGCGGTACGCGACAACGGCGTCGGGCGTGTTGTCACGACCGAGCTCAGTGCAGCCAAGGTCGTCTCCGCCAAAGCCAGCTTCGCCGAGGTCGGCCTCGACGATCTGATCACCGTCCTGGAGGGCGACGCCACCGAGACGCTGGCCGGCATCGAGGAGCCGGTGAACTTTGTGCTGCTCGACGGCTGGAAGGATCTGTACGTCCCGGTGCTCGAGCTGCTGGGGCCGAAACTGAGCCCGGGAGCGCTCGTCATCGCCGACAACACCGGCCTGGCCGACGCGCAGCCGTACGTGGAGTACATCCGCGATCCGGCGAACGGCTATGTGGGCGTGAGCTTCCCAGTCCGAAACTCCGATGCCATGGAGATCAGCTGCCGGGCCTGAGACTCGGCTAGCTCGATTCCCCGAGTCGCTTCGCTCCAGCCCGCCGGACTAGGTGACCAGCGCCACCGAGTTCGCGCGGCGCAGCTTGCCCGACGGGGTCTTCGGAATCGTGCCGGGCCCGAGGACCACGACATTGCGCGGGCGCACATCGACCTCGGCGACCACCTCGTGGGCGACCTCGTGCTCGATGCGACGTACTGCGGCCGGGTCCTGCCAGGCGTTGGATTCGACAGCCACCGCGAAGGTCTCGCGGGAGTGGCCGGCGTCGAGCCGTACCGCAACCGCGCATCCGGGGCGAACCCCTTCGACACGGCTGGCCGCCCGCTCGATGTCGGTCGGGTAGATGTTGCGCCCGGCCATGATGATGACGTCCTTCACGCGACCACACACCACGACGTGGCCGTTCTCCAGCAGGTAGCCGAGATCACCGGTGTCGTACCAACCGTTTTCGTCCTGGGCGGGCACGAAGCCACCCATGGTGATGTAGCCCGGGGTCAGCGACTCACCGCGCAGCTCGATGATGCCCACCCCGCGAGCCGGCAGCACGTTGCCGTCCTCGTCGACGATGCGCGCCTGAAGGTCGGTCAGCAGCGGTCCCAGCGTGGCCAGGCGACGGGTGTTGCCCTTGGATGCGGGCACCGCGCGGCGCAGCGCGGCCAGCAGGTCGGCGTCGACCTCGTCGACCACCAGGCCGGCGTCGCATTCGGAGAAGGACACCGCCAGCGTCGTCTCGGCCATGCCGTAGGCGGGCAGGATCGCCGATTCCCGCAACCCGAACGGCTTACCGGCGTCCAGCAGGTCTTCGACGTCGGCGGGCTCCACCGGCTCGGCCCCGGAGAGGGCGAACCGCAGGGTGGACAGGTCGAACTCGCCGGGCTTGGCCTGGCGGCGCAGGCGCTTGGCGAACAGCGCGTAGGCGAAGTTCGGCGCCGCGGTCATGGTGCCCTTGTACTTGTCGATGAGCTTGGCCCACAGCAGCGTGTCGCGCAGGAAGTCCATCGGGGTGACCTTGACCAGCTCGGCCCCGAAGTACATCGGGATCGTCAGGAAGCCGACCATGCCCATGTCATGGAAACAGGGCAGCCAGCTGACCATGACGTCGTTCTCGATGTCGTACTTGGCGCCGATGAACATCGCCTCGGCGTTGGAGTGGATGTTGCGGTGGGTGATGACCACGGCCTTGGGAGACCCGGTCGACCCGGACGTCAGCTGCATCAGCGCGACATCGTCCTCGGAGGTCTCGACCGGGTCGATCGGGTCTGCCGCCAGCAGCGCTTCGACGGTCAGTACCTTGACGCCGCGCTCCTCGAGCACCGGCACGGCGACCAGGAACGGGTCGGAGACGACGACGGCCTTGGCCTCGATCATGTCGATGACGGTGGCGGTGTCCTTGGCCCACTGCTCCAGGTCGGTGCGGGGCGTGGGCTGGTGCAGCATCGTCAGGCTGGCACCGCGCATCCACAGTCCCTGCGCGGTCGGCGCGATCTCCACCGGCGCACCGGCCAGGACGCCGACGGCGTCGCCGAGGCCGATCCCCGCGGCCTCCAGGCCACCCGCGATACGACGTGCACGTTCGTGCACCTCCCACCACGTGTGCCGGACCGGCTCAGTCGGCTCCCCAGTGACCATGCCCTTACTGCTGGTCAAGGCACTGTGGAACATCTTGTCGGTGAAGCGGCTCACGACGACCTCCTCGGCAACGGGAGCTGGGTGATCAGCGACGTTGAATTCATGCTCCACCTGCCGCAACGCGGTGCATAGAAGGCACGCTGGTACGACTGGGGAGCGGTTCGGTCTCGAAATGGTGATGGTGCGGAACAAACCCCGGTTCCACCGGACTGCCGCCCGCCCCTTATCAGGGTGGGCGACTCGCACATATGCAGTGCCAGGCCGCTAGTCATCACCGCGGATCATCTTAAACTTCCCTTAAGTTACTGCCAAGTTTTCGAGGGTAATGAGAAGCGCGTCACACATGAAGACCTGATGACTCAGCTGGAAACAATGCGCGCGCCGTGCACGGGTCCGCTGGCCACTCGTACCGTGCGGCACACGTCCGCCCCGGCCAATTCGGTGCCGACATCCACCGCCGCGGCCGCCGATTCGCACAGAAACGCGCAGGTCGGACCCGATCCGGACACAATGCCTGCCAGCGCGCCCGCCTCGGCTCCGGCCCGCAGAGTGCGACGGAGCCCGGGGTTGAGACTCAACGCGGCCGCCTGAAGATCGTTGCCGAGCAACGCCGCCAGCTCGCGGGGGTTACCGCTTGCTAGAGCACCCAGAAGCGGCTCGGGATCGCTGAGCCGAGGCGGATCCCCGCTCTCGCGCAGCCGGTCGATCTCGCCGTAGACGGCGGCCGTCGACAAGCCGCCCTGCCCGAAGGCCAGCACCCAGTGAAACGTGCTGCGGGCCAAGACCGTCGCCAGCTCCTCGCCCCGGCCGGTACCCAGCGCGGTACCGCCATGCAACGCAAAGGGGACGTCGCTGCCCAGCTGCGCGGCCAGCGCGTGCAGATCGCGGCGCGGCACGCCCAGTTCCCAGAGGTTGTTCATGGCGACGAGGACCGCCGCAGCGTTGGCGCTGCCACCGGCCATGCCACCGGCCACCGGGATGGACTTCTCGATCGTGATCTCCACATCGGGCGCCCGCCCGACGTGCTCGGCCATCAGCTCGGCCGCCTGCCAGGCGATATTGCGCTCGTCGACGGGCAGATCGTCGGCGCCCTCGCCCACGACCCGCAGGGACAGGACGTCGGCGTTGCGCACCGTCACCTCGTCCACCAGTGACACGGCGTGGAAGACGGTGACGAGTTCGTGGTAGCCGTCGTCGCGGCGGTCGCCGACCTCCAGATAGAGGTTCACCTTTCCCGGCACGCGTACGGTCACCGACCCGGTCGGCACCCATTCGGACGCGATGGAGCCGTTGGACGGGGGCACCGGACGAGACTATCGCGCCTCGCGCGATTCCCCGCTCGGTCGCGGGTCAGCGAATCTAGGGTCAAAGCGTGGTTCATCCCGGGCAGACGTTCGCGGGCTATGCGGTCGACAGCGTGCTGGGCCGTGGCGGCCAGGCGGTGGTCTACCTCGCCCGCGGTGCGGGTCAGCGACATCCGGTCGTCGCGCTGAAGGTGCTCGACGAGCAGCACCGCGATCACGCGGGCACCGCCCGCCTGGCCCGGGAGTACCGCATCGCAGATCGGCTGCGGCACCGCCACATCGTGACCGTCTACGACCACGGCGAGCACTGGATGACGATGCAATACGTCGACGGCGGCAATGCGACCCGGCTTGCGTCTCTGGACGACAAGCTCGATGCGCTCGGTCAGATCGCCGCCGCACTCGATCACGCCCATCACGACGGCGTCGTACACAGCGACGTCAAGCCCGCGAACATTCTTGTCCATCAAGACTTTTCGAAGCACGGGGCGGTGCTGATCGACTTCGGTGTCGCGCACGTACTCGCCGAGGACGTCTGGCATCGCCCCGCCCAGGTGATGGCGTCGCTGCCCTATGCGGCTCCCGAACTCCTGCAGGGACGCCTGCCGCAGGCCGCGACCGACGAATACGCCCTCGCCTGCACCGCACTGGAATTACTCACTGGTGCACCGCCGTTCAGCGCCGACGATCCGGTGACGCTGATCGATGCACACCTGCATTTACCGCCACCGGAGATGTCACGGCACATCTCTTGGCTGACAAGGTCATTCGACACGATCCTGGCACGGGCCATCGCAAAAGACCCGGACCGGAGATACCCGTCATGCACCGAGATGGTGCACCAGCTCCGCGAAACCGTGCGCCGAAGCGCTCAGAACACCTGAGCGGGCCGCGACGGACCTTCCGCGTTGTCGGTCGCGCTGGGGAAGTCGGCGGAGCGCTGCAGCAGCCGGACGAAATCGGCCACCGTCAGCGTCTCCCCGCGACGGGCGGGATCGATGCTGGCGGCCAGCAGGCGCTCGGCGGACTCGTTGCCCGTGCCGGCCCATTCCAGGAACGCGTTGCGGGCGGTCTTGCGGCGCTGCGCGAAGGCGATGTCGATCAGGTCGAACACCTTCTGGCGGAAGCCGTCGTCCTCCGGCCACGGTGACGTCTCGTACCGGTCGATGCGGACCAGACCCGAGTACACCCGCGGGATGGGCCAGAACACCGTCGGCGACACCATGCCGTAACGGCGGACCTTGCCGAAGAAGCGCACCTTCACACTCGGCACGCCATAGTCCTTGCCGCCGGGCTCAGCCGCGAGCCGCTCGGCCACCTCGGCCTGGACCATCACCATGACGGTCCGGATCGACGGGAACTCGGCGAGCAGATGCAACAGCGCGGGAACCGCGATGTTGTACGGCAGGTTGGCGACCACGGCGGTGGGCTGCTCGGGAAGGTCTGACCGCTCGATACCGAGGATGTCCCGGTTGAGCACGGTCAGCCGATGAATTTCGCTGTGCGAGTGCTCAGCAACCGTCTTCGGCAGGCGCTGGGCCAGAACCGGATCGATTTCGATGGCACTCACGGTCGCACCACGATCCAGCAACGCCAGCGTCAGCGAGCCCAGGCCGGGCCCGACCTCGAGGACGTGGTCATGCTTGTTAATGCCGGACGCCGAGACAATGCGACGCACAGTATTTGCGTCGTGTACAAAATTCTGACCCAAAGATTTACGCGGCTTGAAGTCGAGTTCTTTGGCCAGATTTCTTATCTCAGTGCGCCCGAGAAGACGAATTGTCACGATGCACCCCTACCACACACGGGCCACGCTCCCCAGCCTTGTCGCGAACGCGTTACTTCAGCAATTGCGATTTGTTCTTCTCTTGTTGCCAGATCGGCACGGCTAGCATAGCGCAGTCCGCCGTTTCTTTCCCAGGTGTTTTGATCAAATTGCACACCGCCGTAGTAACCGTTGCCGGTATTGATCGCCCAGTTTCCCCCGGCTTCGCACCTGGAAATGGCATCCCAGATCGGCCCGTTCTCCACCGGAGGCACCTCGGTTCCCGGCTTGGTACCGACCCGAAGTACCGAATCACGCGCCGGGACAAGCACAGTATTGGCAATGGGTAGCCGTCCCGTTTCCACACCGTTGACTGTCGCGACAGCAAAAGTCACGTCTTGCAGTCCGGGCGTTCCGGGATCTTGAACCACCTGCCGGCTCATGTTCATGGTCGGGTCCTCGATCCGCTGGGCGACCGGGGCCAGCGGCATCTGCTGGGTGATCTTCTGGACCCGGGTCCGGGTCACCTGGATCTGCATCCCGGCGATCACCGGGGAGGACGCCGCGGGCACGACCGAGTCGGCCTGCTCCAGCGGCGCGCCGGCGGCGGCGAGCAGACCGGCAACGTTCGGAGCGGCCAGGTGCACCGTGCTCACCACGCCGCCGTCGTTGATCTGCACCGTCTTGGCGCTGACCACCGGAAGGGCCATGCCCTCCAGGGGCAGGCGGCTGCCGCGCGAGGCCGCGGCCGGGGCGGTGTCGGTCATCCGCAGCTGCGCCAGAGCCTCATCCACGGTCGACGCGGTGGTCCACACCTGCTTGGAATCCTGCCCGTCCAGCGAGATCTGCAGCGGCCGGCTGCGGCGCAACACGATCGTCTCGGCATCGTTGACCGACTGATTGGCGCCCGGGAAGAGGTCGTCACGATCGCCGACGGAGTAGCCGTTCTCCTCGACGACGTCGATCACCCGCGACTTCATCGTGCTGACCCTCATCTGGGTGCCGTCGATGTTCAGTGTCACGGTCTTCTCGGAGATCACCGCGAACGCCCCGGCACCGGCCAGCGTCAACAGAACTGCGGCGATGACGAGGCGAAGGATCGGTGACGGCGACTGGTGGAGCTTGGTCAACGCATTCAAGTGTTCGGTCCCGCCTAGGTACTAAATGCAACAAGGGGCCAACGGTGGCCCCCTTTGATCACAAGACGGTAACGAACCAGACCGGACCGGAGCAACCCGGGCTCGCGGCTCTCAACAGACCCTTAGAGACCGTAGACCCGCCGCGCGGTCGCCGATGACTGCTCTGCCAGCAACTCCGCCGGCCGGTCGACGACATCGGCCAGCGCCCGCACGGTGTAGGGCAGGCAATACGGCTCGTTGGGTGCCCCGCGGTAGGGATGCGGGGTCAGAAACGGGGCATCGGTCTCGACCAGGAGCTGCTCCGGCGGGATCAGCGTCGCCGCCTCCCGCAGGTCACGGGCGTTGCGGAAGCTGACCGTGCCGGACAGGCTGAGCACCCAACCGGCCTCGACGCACGTGCGGGCCATCTCGGGACCCGAGGAGAAACAGTGGAAGATGACCGTCTCCGGCGCGCCCTCGGCGCGCAGCACGTCGAGTACCTCGGCGTCGGCGTCGCGGTTGTGGATCATCAGCGGCTTGCCGGTCCGCTTGGCCAGGTCGATATGCCAGGCGAACGCTTCCCGCTGAGCCGAAGGGCCGGCACACCCGTCGAGCCTGCCCGGCCAGTAGAGGTCCATGCCGGTCTCCCCGACGGCGACCACCCGGCCGTGGGAGGCCAGCGCTTCGAGTTCGCCGCGGGCGTCGTCGTCCAGCGCGTCCGCGCGGGTCGGGTGCAATGCGACCGCGGCGTAGACCCGCGGGTCCCAGGTGGCGGCCTGCGCGGCCCAGCGGGCGGCGTCGAGGTCGTCGGCGATCGTCACCGCCGCCACCACGCCCGCGGCCTGCGCGCGGTCCAGGATCGCGCGGACGTCGTCAGCGTCGCGTGCGCCGCACGCGTCCAGGTGGGTGTGCGCATCGATCAACGGCGTCAACGGCTCTGGGAGCGGCGGTGGCTCACGCCTCTTTTCCTGAGAACCCACGCCAACACCTTAGGGTGAACAATCAAATGAGTAAGCCGCCGTACTACATCACCACAGCGATCGCGTATCCCAACGGTGCGCCGCACATCGGCCACGCCTATGAATACATCGCCACCGACGCGATCGCCCGCTTCAAACGGCTCGACGGTTTCGACGTGCGCTATCTGACCGGAACCGATGAACACGGGCTGAAGATGGCGCAGACGGCCGCCGCGGAGGGCATCCCGACCGCCGAGCTGGCCCGGCGAAATTCCGATGCGTTCCAGGCGATGCAGGAAAAGCTCGGCGCGTCCTTCGACCGCTTCATCCGCACCACCGACGCCGACCACGTCGACGCATCGATCGAGATCTGGAAGCGGATGGACGCCGCAGGCGACATCTATCTCGACTCCTACGCCGGTTGGTATTCGGTGCGCGACGAACGCTTCTTCACCTCCGACGAACTCGAGACGCGCCCCGACGGCAACAAGTACTCGCTGGAGACCGGTACGCCGGTGACGTGGACCGAGGAACAGACCTACTTCTTCCGGCTGTCGGCTTACGCCGAGCGGCTGTTGGCCCACTACGAGGCGCACCCGGAGTTCATCGCGCCCGATGTCCGCCGCAACGAGGTCGTCAGCTTCGTCTCGGGCGGCCTTCGCGATCTGTCGATCTCGCGGACCACCTTCGACTGGGGTGTGCCGGTTCCCGACCATCCCGACCACGTCATGTACGTGTGGGTGGACGCGCTGACCAACTACCTGACCGGCGCGGGCTTCCCCGACACCGACTCCGAGTCGTTCCGCAAGTACTGGCCGGCCGATCTGCACATGATCGGCAAGGACATCATCCGGTTCCACACCGTGTACTGGCCGGCGTTCCTGATGTCGGCCGGAATCGAGCTCCCGAGAAGGGTTTTCGTGCACGGCTTCCTGCTCAACAGCGGCGAGAAGATGAGCAAGTCGGTGGGCAACGTCGTGGATCCGTTCGCCCTCGTCGACGCCTTCGGCCTGGACCAGGTGCGCTACTTCCTGCTGCGCGAGGTCCCGTTCGGCCAGGACGGCAGCTACAGCGAGGACGCCATCATCGGCCGGATCAACGCCGATCTCGCCAACGAGTTCGGCAACCTGGCGCAGCGCTCGCTGTCGATGGTCAACAAGAACCTCGACGCGCTGGTGCCCGAGCCCGGTGAGTTCAGCGATGCCGACCGCGAGCTGCTGGCGCTCGCCGACGATCTGCTGCCGCGGGTGCGCGCCCACTTCGACGTACCCGCCATGCATCTGGCGCTGGAGGCGATCTGGGCGATGCTCGGCGCCGCCAACCGCTACTTCTCCGCCCAGGAGCCGTGGGTGCTGCGCAAGTCCGAGTCGGCGGCCGACCAGGAGCGGTTCCGCACGGTTCTGTACGTGACGCTGGAGGTCGTCCGGATCGCGGCGCTGCTGGTGCAGCCGGTGATGCCGACGTCGGCGGCCACGCTGCTCGACCTGTTGGGCCAGCCCGGCTCGGAGCGCGATTTCGGCGCGGTTGCGGTGCGCATCGCGCCCGGCACCGCGCTGCCGGCCCCCGTCGGGGTGTTCCCGAGGTACCAGCCGGCCGAGTGAATCCGTGAGCTGCATCACGTAGCGTCACATTCACAGCACCAACGGTGTCTCGAGGTCGACAGGCTCAAGCGACCTCAAAGGAGAGATGTGATGACCGAGCAACGAGCCCGAGTTGTGGTGATCGGTGGCGGCTACGCCGGCGTGATCGCGGCCAACCACCTGCGGCTGCGTCCCGATGTGGAGATCACCCTGGTCAATCCGCGCCCCGACTTCGTCGAGCGGATCCGGTTGCACCAATTGGTCACCGGCTCCGACGACGCCACGCATCCCTACGCCGACATCCTCGGCGACGGCATCGCGCTGGTGGTCGACGCGGCCACCCGTATCGACACCGAGGCGCGGCAGGTGGAGCTGTTCAGTGGGCAGCCGCTGCCGTATGACTACCTGATCTACGCGGTGGGAAGCGGCTCAGCCCGGTCGGCCGTCCCCGGTGCGGATGAATTCGCTTATCCCATCGCCGATCTCGAAGAGGCCCGGCGCTTGACCGCCGCACTGGGCGACCTGCACTACGGCGCTCCGGTCTGCGTGGTCGGCGCAGGCCCGACCGGGATCGAGACCGCGGCCGAGTTGGCCGAGCAGGGCCGCACGGTCACGCTGGTGTGCGGTGCGGTCCTCGGCCCCTACCTGAGCACGCAGGGCCGCCGGTCGGTTGCCAGGCGGCTGCGCAAGCTCGGGGTCGAGATCGTCGACGGGCCGCAGGCCATGGTGACCGCGGTGGCCGCCGATGCGGTGACGCTGGGCGACGGACGCCGGCTGGCGAGCTACGTGACGATCTGGACCGCCGGATTCGGGGTGCCCGACCTGGCGGCCCGGTCCGGGCTGCGCACCGACACGATCGGCCGGCTTCTCACCGACGAGACGCTGACCAGCGTCGACGACGACCGCATCGTGGCCGCCGGGGATGCCGCGGCACCGTCTGACCAGCCGTTGCGAATGAGTTGCCAGGCCGCGATCCCGCTGGGCGCACAGGCCGCCAACACCGTGCTGGCCCGCATCGCCGGCGACCGGCCCGCAGTGATCAGCCAGGCATTCACCGGGCAGTGCATCAGCCTGGGCCGGGCAGGTGGGACCATCCAGATCGCCCGCACCAACGACGTCCCGCTGCCGCTGTACATCGGCGGGCGCACCGCCGCGATGATCAAGGAGGCGGTCTGCAAGGGCACGATCAGCTTCCTGCGGCGCGAGGCCCGCAGGCCCGGGTCCTATTTCTGGATCAAGGGCGGCGGCAAGCGCCCGGCACCCGAGTCGGTGGTCACCCCGTGACCGCCACCGACGAACACGCCGACCGGTTCACCCTGCTGCGTCCGCTGCTGTTCACGATCGCTTACGAGATCCTCGGTTCGGCAACCGAAGCCGACGATGTCTTACAGGAAAGCTACATACGTTGGGCGACAGTGGATTTGGATGCCGTCCGTGACACGAAGGCGTATCTGGCTCAGCTGGTGACCCGCCAGGCACTGAACACTCTGCGCACGCAGGCCCGCCGCAGGGAGGACTACGTCGGCCCGTGGCTGCCCGAACCGCTGCTGCTCGACGAGCGCGATGCCGCAACCGATGTGGTACTTGCCGAATCGGTGTCGATGGCGATGCTGGTGGTGCTGGAGACGCTGACGCCCGACGAGCGCGCGGTGTTCGTGCTGCGCGAGGTGTTCGGCTTCAGCCACGACGAAATCGCCGACGCGATAGGCAAATCCACGGTCGCGGTGCGCCAGATGGCGCATCGGGCCCGCGAGCACGTGCACTCGCGGCGGCGCCGCTTCGAGCCCCTCGACCCGCAGCGGTCCGAGCAGATCACCGCGCAGTTCCTGATGGCAGCCGCGACCGGCGACCTCGAGGGGCTGATGAGCCTGCTGGCACCCGACGTCGTGTTCACCTCCGACAGCGACGGCAAGGTCAGCGCCGCCCGCCGCCCGGTGCTGGGACCGGCCAAGGTCGCCAGGCTCATCATCGGACTGTTCCGCCAGGCCACGCCCGAATACCGCATCGAAGGCGCGAACTACAACGGCGCCCCCGCGATCGTCGTCTATCGCGGGGATCGGGCCGAGTCCGTGATGCTGGTCGAGATCACCGACGGGACGATCACCAACTTCTACGCGATGCGCAACCCGGAGAAGCTCGCCGCGGTGACCGTCCGCAGGGAGATCAGCCGCTGACGCCTTTGCGTCTGTAGGCCGCAGCCGTCAGGCTATGGCGATGCGCATCGACCGGCTCGGAGACCTCGGCACCGCCGCCGAGGTCCTGCGCTCGCTCGCCGGCGCCGCAGCGCGGCGCGGGCTGGCGCCGCCGGCCGCGCTCGTCGGCGAATGGTTCGGTGCTTCCGCGGTGATCGCCCCCACCGTGTCGGCGCGGGCGATCGATCCCGCCGAGGTGTTCGCCGTAGCGCCCGATGGTCCCAGCGAGGCGGTCGGCGGCGGGTGGATCGGTTATCTGTCGTATCCCGACGCCGCGTCCGACGGCGCGCCGCCGCGGATTCCCGAGGCAGCCGGCGGCTGGACCGACAGTGTGCTGCGGCGCGACGTTGATGGCTGCTGGTGGCACGAAAGCCTCTCCGGCGCAACGATCAAAGGGTGGGTGGCTGAGGCGCTGTCCTCTCCGGTTCCGCACAACACCTATGAAATCGACTGGGCAGAACCAGATTTCGCACGCCACCAGGAAGGCGTGCTGGCCGCCCTGGCGGCGATCGGAGCAGGCGAGGTCTACCAGGCTTGCGTGTGCACGCAATTCACCGGCACCCTGCACGGTTCGCCGCTGGAGTTCTTTGCCGATGCGGTCACCCGGACCACACCGGCCCGGGCCGCCTACCTGGCCGGGGACTGGGGTGCGGTGGCCTCGCTGTCACCGGAGTTGTTCGTCCGCCGGGTCGGCGACGAGGTGACATCCAGCCCGATCAAAGGCACGCTGCCGCTGCACTGTGCGCCCGCGGAGCTGCTGGCGTCGGCCAAGGACGTTGCCGAGAACATCATGATCGTCGACCTGGTGCGCAACGACCTGGGCCGGGTCGCCGAAACGGGCTCCGTCACGGTGCCCGAACTACTCAGAGTCCAAGCAGCACCCGGAGTGTGGCATCTGGTGTCGACGGTCGCGGCGACCGTCCGGCCGGAGATCCCGAACGCCGCATTGTTGGCCGCCGCGTTCCCTCCCGCGTCTGTCACGGGAACACCGAAAGGCCGTGCCCGTGAACTACTTTCACAGTGGGAGCCGCGGCGGCGCGGGGTGTACTGCGGCACCGTCGGCATGGCGTCACCGATCGCGGGCACCGAACTCAACGTCGCCATCCGCACCGTCGAGTTCGACGCGCACGGTACGGCCGTCCTCGGCGTGGGCGGCGGCATCACCGCCGATTCGGACGCGAAAGCCGAGTGGCAGGAATGCCTGCACAAAGCCGCGCCGGTGATTCAGGCCGGTCAGGATTCGCGCGAGCGCAGCACCGCCTCGTAGAGCTCGCGCCGCGACGGTGCGCCCGGGTGGGCCTCGATCACCTGCGCGCACGCGTCCTTCACGCGCAGCCCGTCGTCCACCAGGGCGTCGACCTCGGCGAGCAGGGTCGGCAAGTCGGTCGTCGGCAGCGCGCCGGCCAGCACCACGGTGATCTCGCCGAGCACCTTCTCGTCGGCCCACTTCGCGAGCTCGGCCAGCGTGCCGCGCCGGATCTCCTCGTGCACCTTCGTCAGCTCGCGGCAGACCACCGCGCGACGCTGTCCGCCGAGTTCGTCGACGGCGTCGCGCAGGCAGTCGGCCAGCCGCCGTGGTGACTCGAAGAACACACAGGTGCGCTGCTCGGCGGCCAACGCAGCCAGCCACGTCCGCCGCGCGGACTGCTTACGCGGCGCGAACCCCTCGAAGCAGAACCGGTCCGACGCCAGCCCGGACACGGCCAGCGCGGTGGTCACGGCCGACGGACCGGGCAGACAGCTCACCGGCAGGTCTTCTTCGACGCAGGCTGCGACCATGCGGTAACCGGGATCGTTGATCAGAGGCATCCCGGCGTCACTGACCACCAAGACAGTCGCGCCGCCCTTGATGTCGTCGACGAGTTGGGGCACCCGGGCGGCCTCGTTCTGGTCGAACAGGCTGACCACGCGACCGCGGATCTTCACACCGAGCGACTGGGCCAGGGTCCGCACCCGCCGGGTGTCCTCGGCGGCGACCACATCGGCGGTGGACAGAGCGTCGACCAGTCGTTTCGACGCGTCGCCCGGCTGGCCCAATGGTGTGGCGCCGAGCAGCAGTCTCCCGGCAGTCATGCAGGACAGAATACGATCGCTAGCGATGACCACGACCGTCGACGACCTGGATGCGCATCAGCGCCACGCGCCCGTCATCAGCCCCGGCCCGCTGGTGCCGGTCGCCGATTTCGGCCCGCTGGACCGCATCGAGGGCTGGGTGGCTACTGCGATCATCACCGCCCTGGCCGCGCTGACCCGGCTGATGAACCTCGGGTCGCCGACCGACGCGGGCACCCCGATCTTCGACGAGAAGCACTACGCGCCGCAGGCCTGGCAGATGCTGCACAACTACGGCGTCGAGGACAACCCCGGCTTCGGCCTGGTCGTGCACCCGCCGATGGGCAAGCAGCTGATCGCGTTCGGCGAGGCGATCTTCGGCTACAACGGCGTGGGCTGGCGGTTCACCAGCGCGATCCTCGGGATCGCTCTGGTCTTGCTGGTCGTGCGGATCGTGCGGCGGATCAGCCGCTCGACGCTGGTCGGTGCGATCGCCGGGCTGCTGCTGATCGCCGACGGCGTGAGCTTCGTCGCGGCGCGGACCTCACTGCTCGACGGCTTCCTGACCTTCTTCGTCGTCGCGGCGTTCGGGGCGTTGATCGTCGACCGCGATCAGATGCGCGAACGCATGCACAACGCCCTGCTCGAGGGGCGCATCGCCGAGACGCCGTGGGGCCCGCGGCTCGGTGTGCGGTGGTGGCGTTTCGGCGCGGGTGTGCTGCTGGGCCTGGCGTTCGCGACCAAGTGGTCGGGGCTGTACTACATCGTGTTCTTCGGCGCGATGTCGCTGGCGTTCGACATCGCCGCGCGGCGGGCCTACCGGGTACCGAGGCCGTGGTTCGGGGCGATCCGGCGGGATCTGGGGCCGACGGCTTACGTCTTTCTGCTGATCCCGTTCGCGGTGTATCTGGCGTCCTATGCGCCGTGGTTCTCCTCGGAGACGGCCGTCAACCGCTACGAGGTCGGGCAGTCGATCGGCGAACGGCAGTGGTATCAGCCACCGGACGCGATCCGGTCGCTGTGGCACTACACGTACAAGGCCTATCACTTCCACTCGACGCTGACGAACGCGAACGGCAACCACCATCCGTGGGAGTCCAAGCCGTGGACGTGGCCGATGTCGCTGCGGCCCGTGCTGTACGCGATCGACAACCAGAACGTGCCCGGCTGCGGGGCGGCATCGTGTGTGAAGGCCGTGATGCTCGTCGGCACACCGGCGATGTGGTGGCTGGCGGTGCCCGTCCTCGTCTACGCGCTCTGGCGGGCGTTCGTCCGTCGCGACTGGCGGTATGCGGTCGTGCTCACCGGCTACAGCGCCGGCTTCCTGCCCTGGTTCGCCGACATCGACCGGCAGATGTACTTCTTCTATGCGGTGCCGATGGCGCCGTTCCTGGTCATGGGAATCGCGCTGATCCTCGGCGATCTCCTGCACGCGCCCAACCAGAATGCCGAACGACGAACGTTGGGGCTGATCGTCGTGAGCTGCTATGTCGCCGTCGTGATCACGAACTTCGCCTGGCTGTATCCGGTGCTGACCGGCGTCCCGATCTCGCAGTCGACGTGGAACATGGAGATCTGGCTGCCGAGCTGGCGGTGATTTCAGGCTCGGCGGAGTGTGGCGTCAGAGCCCCAGCAGCGGCTTGAGTAGCTCGCCGACGGCGGCGACACCGCCGGGCTTGTATCCGTTGATCGTGGCCGAACTCAGGATGACACCGTCGACGCCGGCGTCGAACACCTTCGTCTTGATCTGATCAGCGATCTGCTCCGGGCTGCCGAAGACGGCCTGCTGCTTGAAGTCATCCGGGATCATGTCCGCGGTGACGTTCTCGTCGATCAGCGCGATGGCGAGCACGCTGGTTTCCAACGTGGCCGGGTCGCGGCCGACCTTCTCGCACGCCTCCTTGACCACAGCCACCTTGCG
The DNA here is from genome assembly GCF_013404075.1 of Mycolicibacterium vinylchloridicum. Classification (GTDB taxonomy): domain Bacteria; phylum Actinomycetota; class Actinomycetes; order Mycobacteriales; family Mycobacteriaceae; genus Mycobacterium; species Mycobacterium vinylchloridicum. Next base: position 16,553 of record NZ_JACBJQ010000009.1, on the reverse strand, counting down.
GGGCAGCTCGTCGAAGCCGGCGATGATGTTCAGATGGTCGAAGTACTTGGCGGCCAGCGGAATTGTCTTCTTCTCACCACTGCCACCGATCATCAGCGGAATGTGGTCGCGGAAGCGGGGATTGGCAAATGCCTCATTGGTGCGGTAGTACTTGCCGTCCACGCTGACACGCTCGCCCTTGAGCATCGGCAGGATGATCTCCAGCGCTTCGTCGAGCTTGTTGAAGCGGTCGGTGAACGTGCCGAACTCATAGCCCAGCGAGTCGTGCTCGAGCTCGAACCAGCCGGTGCCGATCCCGAGAATGGCCCGCCCCTGGCTGATCACGTCGAGGGTGGTGATCGCCTTGGCCAGCAACGTCGGGTTGCGGTAGCTGTTGCCGGTGACCAGCGTGCCCAGCTGCACACGCTGCGTCGCGGTGGCCAGCGCACCCAGGGCGGTGTAGGCCTCCAGCATCGGTTCCTCGGGCGCACCGAGGCCGGGCAGTTGGTAGAAATGGTCCATCACGAAGACCGAGTCGAAGCCGGCCGCCTCAGCTTCTTGAGCCTGGGCGATCACGGTGGGAAAGAGTTCCTCGACGCCGGTGCCGTAGGAGAAGTTCGGAATCTGAAGTCCAAGTTTGATTGCCACGAGCTCAACGTAAGCCCGAATAACCGGGGCGCGCGCCCCGTTTCACTCTCCGCGAACTGAGGAATAACTCTGCCCCGTAAGGTCTGGGCCATGAGGAGCCGCGCCGCCATCGTCCGCGAGGTGGGCGGCGCCTGGTCGGTCGAAGAGTTCGAGCTCGATCCCCCGCGCGCAGGTGAGGTGCTGATCCAGATGGCCGCAGCCGGCCTCTGCCATTCCGACGACCACATCCGCAACGGTTTCATGTCGCCGCCCGGCGCGCCGAAGACCCGTCCGCCGACGATCGGCGGCCACGAGGGTTCCGGGGTGGTGGTCGAGGTCGGCCCCGGCGTCAGCGGGCTGGCCGCCGGTGATCACGTGGTGACCTCGTTCGTCGCGGTGTGCGGTCACTGCCGCTGGTGCGCCTCGGGCATGGAGTACTTGTGCGACAAGGGTGCCGGGGTGCTGATTCCCGGCATGCCGACCGACGGGACCTTCCGCCACCACACCCTCGACGGCCACGACGTCGGGCACACCTCCAAGATCGGCGCCTTCGCCGAACACACTGTGGTCGCCGCTGATTCGCTGGTGAAGATCGACCCCGACATCCCGCTGGTGCCCGCCGCGCTGCTGGCATGCGCAATCCCGACCGGCTACGGCTCGTCGGCCCACCGCGGCAATGTGCGCGGCGGCGACACCGTGGTCGTGGTCGGCGCAGGCGGGATCGGGACGGCCGCCATCCAAGGGGCGCGGATAAACGGCGCGACGACGATCGTTGCCGTGGATCCCCGTGAAAGCAAACGGAAGTCGGCGCGCGATTTCGGCGCGACGCACACGGCCGCGTCGGCAGGCGAAGCCGTCGACCTGGTCCGGGACCTGACGTGCGGGGTGATGGCCGACTGCGTGGTCGTCGCACCCTCCGACATCACCGGGGACGACGTGCGCGACGCATTGGCGCTGACCCGCAAGGGCGGCACCTGCGTGCTGACCGGGATGGCGCCCGCCGGTGGACTGATTGTGCACCTCGACGTCCAAGATCTGGTGCTGATGAACAAGAACCTGTGCGGGACGGTGTTCGGCTCATGCAACCCACGGGCCGAAATCCCGTTGCTGGCAAGCATGTACACCGCAGGGCAGCTGCGCCTCGATGAGATGATCACCCGCCGCTACCGTCTCGACGACATCAACACCGCATTCGACGACCTGCTGGCCGGTGAGCTGGTCCGTGGTGTGATCGACTTCGGGATCGCCTGACTCACATGGCTTCTCCGCTGTCGGGTATCCGGGTGCTCGAGATCGGCGACCGGATCGCCACCGCATACTGCGGAAAGCTGTTGCGCGACGCCGGTGCCGACGTGGTGATGGTCGAACCGCCCGCCGGGCACCGGCTGCGCCGCTACCGACCCGCCGGCGTTCCCCCGTCTGCAGGCGACAGCCCGTTCTTCGCGTTCCTGGCCGGCGGCAAACGCAGCATCACAAGCCCGACCGTGTCACCCGAGTTGCTGGACTCCGCCGATGTCGTGGTCCTCGGCGCGACACCGCGACAAGCCACCGAGATGGGTCTGGACCGCGACGAAATCACCCGCCGCACAACGGTGGTCACCGTGTCCGACTTCGGCTGGACCGGACCCTGGATCGAGTTGCCCGCCACCGAGTTCACCCTGCAGGGCTGGTGCGGATCGACCGGCTCGCGAGGCGAGCCCGAACGTCCGCCGATCGCCGTCGGCGGCGACCTCGGCGAGTTCATCGCAGGCAGCTACGCCGCCTTCTTCGCGCTCGCCGCCCATCGCGGCGGTGGCCCGTTCGACATGTCGGTCCTGGAGGCCATGACCACCTCGATGCAGGTTTTCTCCTGGCTCCGCAAGGAATTGATGCTGCTGGAGGTGCTCGGACGCTCCACCGAAGTGCCGTCGGTCGAACGCGCCAAGGACGGCTACGTCGGCATCTCGATGGCCACCGGGCAGCAGTGGCAGGACTTCTGCGCCATGGTCGAATGCCCCGACCTTGCCGATGTGCCCGAGTTGCGTTTCCAGGTGGGGCGTTGGGAACAGCGAGATCTCATCCGGGCCCGCACCGCGGAATTCTTCGAAACCCACACGGTCGACGAGATCGTGGAATTGGCCGCGCTGTTCCGGATTCCGATGACCGCCATCGGCAACGGCGAAACCCTCACCGGAATGGACCATTTCATCGAGCGGGAATCCTTCCTCGACCATCCCTCCGGTTTTCGCGCGCCCCGGGCACCGTGGCGGATGACCAGCACACCCCCGCTGCCGCCGGCCCTGCCACCCGGGCTCGGCGACACCGAGAACCCCTGGCCGCCAAGCGAGTCGCGCACGCGAAGTACGGGCCTGCCTCTCGAAGGTGTCCGGATCGTCGACCTGACCGCGTTCTGGGCCGGACCGACAGCGACCCATCTGCTGGGCATGCTCGGCGCCGATGTGGTCAAGATCGAATCGGTGCAGCGTCCCGACGGGATGCGATTCGCCGGCGGCTTCCGCGAGGACGTCGAACGGTGGTGGGAGTACAGCTGGGTGTTCCACGGCGTGAACTCCGGCAAGCGCTCGATCACCCTCGATCTCGCATCCGACGAAGGCCGAACGCTGCTCGGCCGTCTGGTCGCCGAGGCCGACGTGGTGGTGGAGAACTTCACCCCCCGGGTGATGGAGAACTTCGGGCTGAGTTATGAGGAGCTGCGCGGCTTCAACGAGCGGATCATCGAGGTCCGCATGCCGGGGTTCGGGCTCGACGGACCGTGGCGCGACCGGGTCGGGTTCGCGATGACCATGGAGCAGCTGGCCGGACTGGCCTGGCTCACCGGATATCCCGATGGTCTGCCCACCGCGCCACGTGGCGCGTGTGATCCGCTGGCCGGTGTGCATGCCGCATTTCTGACCCTTGCGGCGCTCGAACACCGCAGCCGCACCGGAGCGGGACAGCTTGTCGAACTGCCGATGATCGACGTGGTGCTCAACGCCAGCGCGCTACAGGTGATCGAGCGCGACGTCGCCGGGGTACTGCTGACCCGCCGGGGCAATCGCGGGCACGAGTTCGCCGTGCAGAACGTCTACGCCTGCGCGGGTGAGGAGCAATGGATCGCGGTCAGCATCCGTCACGACGCCGACTGGACTGCCCTCAAATGCGTTCTCGGGCAACCGGCATGGGCGCGCGACATCACCTACGGCGCAGAATCCGCCGACCAGATCGACACCCATCTGGCCGACTGGTGCAAACACCGGCCCCGCGACGAGGCCGTCACCGCGCTGCTCGCCGCGGGCATCCCGGCCGCGCCGGTCGTACAGCCCCCTGATGTGATCGACAACGCCGCGCTGCAGGCTCGCGGTTTCTTCCAGACGGTCACCCACCCGCTGTGTGGTCCGCTGCCCTACCCGCGGCCGCCGGTCACGGGTCACTTCGTGAACAGCCCCGCCCCGCTGTTGGGGCAGGACAACACCGAAATCCTCAGCGGATCATTGGGTTTGACGGATCAGGACCTGGCTCGGCTGGAGGCCGGCAAGATCATCGGAACCTGGCCGCTGGGCCTCTGAGGATCCGTGCGGTGGATCCAGTCGCCGGTCCGCAGGCGCCAGGTGCGTCGCGCGTATTCGAGTTCGTTGTACGGCCACTGCGTGACGATGCGTCCTCCGGGTGACCGAAAATAGCTGCCGCACTGCGTCCATACCGTCTGCTCGAGTTCGGCCGAGATCTCATCATTGAACCGTCGCTCGGCCTCGGGCCGCACCTCCAGGGTGCCGCCCCTGCGCCCGAGCCGGCCGACGGCGTCGGCGACCATGCGGGCCCCGGCCTCCAGGATGTAGACGATCGAGTTGCCACCCTGGTTGGTGTTGGGCCCGTACAACATGAGGAAATTAGGGAAGCCACTGACCGCGACGCCGAGGTAGGCGCTCGGGTCCTCACCCCACCGCTCATGTAGGGACTGGCCGTCGGTACCGATCACCTCGATACCCGACAGGTAGTGGTTGGTCTGGAATCCGGTGGCCAGCACGATGGCATCCACGTCGATCGCCGATTGCGCGGTGCACACTCCCGCCTCGGTGATCTTGTCGATGGGCTCGGTCACCAACGACACGTTGTCCTGCTGCAGCGCGGCGTAATAGTCGCCGCCGAGCAGCACCCGCTTACAGCGGAATGGGTAGTCGGGCGTCAGCGCCGCGCGAAGCCCGTCGTCGGCGACAGTGCGGCGCAGGAATTCTTCGGCGATTCCTTGCCGACCGGCAACCAGCGGATCGTCGGCGCGCAGCGCGGTATTGTCGTGCTGTTCCTTCCACAACCGCCAGCGCTCCCGGCGTGCAGCCCACGGGTTGCGGCGGAACCGACCGAGCTGGTCATCGGTGAACGCGCGATCATCCTTGGGCACCATCCAGGGTGGCGTGCGCTGAAAGACGGTCACCTCGGTGGCGATCTTGGCGATCTCCGGAACGACTTGGACGGCGCTGGCACCCGTGCCGATGACCGCCACCCGACGGCCGGCGAGGTCGACGTTCGCATCCCACCGAGAGGTGTGCATGATCGAACCGCCGAAGTCGGTGACGCCGTCGATATCGGGCAGCTTCGGCTCCCCGAACAAGCCCACCGCGCTGACCACCACATCGGCGGAGTAAGTAAAACTACCTCCCGTGCTGAGTGTTTCGAGGTCGAGGTCCCACTGCGAGGCCTCGGCGTTCCAGCGTGCGCTGCGTACGGCCGTGCCACTCAGCAGGTGACGCCTCAGGTCGAAGTCGTCGGCCACCGACTCCAGGTAGGCCAGGATCTCGGGCTGCCGCGCGTAGGTTCGGCTCCAGTTCCGCTTCGGCGCGAACGAGAACGAATAGAGATGGCTCTGGATATCGCACGCCGCACCGGGATAGGTGTTCAGCCGCCATGTTCCGCCGACACCGTCACACCGCTCGATGATCAGCAGGTCGTCGATGCCCCTGCGCCGCAACGCCACCGCCGCGGCCAGACCGCCGAACCCCGCGCCGATGATCGCCACCCGCGGCGAGGGACGCCGCCGTATAGCCGCCCGCAGCCGGCCGGCCACATAGCGCCGTCTCATCCGGCGCCGGCGATGTCGAGACCATCGAACGTGCCGTCGTCTCGCCAGGCGGCCAGAATATCGGCGTATTCGGTTGGCGTGCCGTAGAAGAAGCTGCCCTGCCGCGTCGTGGCGTTGGCCTGGCCCTCCCGGTTGTAATACCCGGGCGTACACGACCGGGCCCGGTCGGCCGTGCCCGCCGATCTGCCGACCACGGTGTCGACCCAGTCGTCCTCCGCGGCGATGGTCGGTTCGACACGGACGACATCACGCGCGAGCGCCTGGGCGATGATCCACGCGACATGGGAAGCCTGGACGTCGAGCAGGTAGGGAAAATTCACCGTGAACCCGGATTGCGCAATGCTTTCCACGAACAGGTTCGGAAATCCCGAGACCAGCAGACCGTGCAATGTGCGTACCCCGTCGCGCCACTTGCCGGTGAGCGTCTGTCCGTCGCGGCCGAGGATCTCGAAGCCGGTCCGCCGCGCGTACTCGGTGCCGACCTCGAAACCCGTCGCGAAGATCAGGCAGTCGATCTCGTGCTCGATCCCGTCGACGACCAGGCCGCGTTCGGTGATGTGCTGCACACCATGGCCTTTGGTGTCGACCAGCGTCACGTTGGGGCGGTTGAATGTCGCCAGGTAGTCATCGTGAAAGCACGGCCGCTTGCAGAAGTAGCCGTACCACGGTTTGAGCGCCTCGGCGGTGTCGGGATCGGTGACGACGGCGTCGACCCTGGCCCGAACCTCCTCCATCTTCGCGAAATCGGCAAGCTCGCCGTCACGCATCACCAACAGCGTCTTGGTTATCGACGTCCAGGCGTCGGCCACTAGGTCCTCGTCGGCCTCGCCGCCAGCCGTGAGCTGCTGGAAGTTCTCGATGCGGCGGCGCTGCCAGCCCGGTGTCAGGGCGGCGGCCCACTGCGGATCGGTCGGCCGGTTGTTGCGGACGTCGACCGACGAGGGCGTGCGCTGGAACACCAAGAGGTGCCCCGCCGCGCGGGCCAGGTGCGGTACGCACTGTACTGCGGTCGCGCCGGTGCCGATGATGCCGATTCGCTTGTCGGCCAACAGCTCCAGATCCTTGCCGGTGTATTCGTAGTCCCACCGGCTGGTGTGGAATGTGTGCCCGCCAAACGATCCGATGCCGGGGATGCCGGGCAGCTTCGGCTTCTGCAGATAGCCGTTGGCCATCGACACGAACCGGGCGCGGATCGCGTCGCCCCGGTCGGTTTCCACGATCCAGCGTGAGAGCTTTCCGTCCCAGCGGATCTGACGAACCTCGGTGTTCAGGCAGGCGTCTCGATAAAGGTCATAGTGTTCGGCGATGCGCTGGCAGTGGACGAAGATCTCCGGGCCCTTGGCGTACTTCTCGGTCGGCAGGTAGCCGGTCTCTTCCAGCAGCGGCATGTAGACGTAGGACTCGACGTCGCAGGCGATGCCGGGGTACCGGTTCCAGTACCAGGTGCCGCCGACGTCGGCGGCCTTGTCGATCAGCCGGATCCGGTCGACGCCGAGTTCGCGCAGCCGCGCCCCGGTCAGCAGCCCACCGAAGCCGGCGCCGATGATCGCGACGTCTACCTCGTCGGTCAGCGGTTCCCGCTCCGCCGGTTCTCCCGACCACGGGTCATGCGCCAATCCCGCGAATTCGCCCGCCACCTCGACGTACTGGCCGATCCCTTCCGGGCGCAGCCGGACCTCGCGCTCTCGGGCATAGCGGGCGCGCAGCGCGTCGGGGTCGAAGGGCAGGTCGGTCACGTTGACGGAACTATATGTGCACCGCGCTGGCGATGACCTTGGTCTCGAGGTATTCCTCGAATCCGGCCACCCCCATTTCGCGGCCGTTGCCCGACTGTTTGTACCCGCCGAAGGGGACGTCGGCCGAGTACCACACTCCCCCATTGACGCTGACGGTCCCGGTCCGCAACCGCGCCGCCACCCGCGCCGCGCGGTCTGGGTCGCCCCATACCGCGGCGGACAGTCCGTACGGTGAGTCGTTGGCGATGCGGACGGCATCGTCGTCACCATCGTGGGCCAGCACCACCAGCACCGGCCCGAAGATCTCCTCGCGGGCAACCCGCGCGGAGTTGTCCAGTCCGCAGATCACGGTCGGCGCGATGAAGTATCCCCGGCTCAGCCCGGTGGGCCTGCCCCCGCCGCACACGAATGAACCGCCTTCGGCCACGGCCAGATCCAGGTAGCCCTGCACCCTCATCCGCTGGCGCGCCGAGATCAGCGGGCCACACACAGTGGCGGGATCGGTCGGGTCGCCCACCGGGACTTCGGCCATCGCCGCCGCGGCGGCCTCGACGGCGTCGTGGTAGCGGTCGCGGGGCACCAGCAACCGGGTGGTGAAAGCGCACCCCTGCCCGGCGTGGCGCGAGACGGCCAGCGCCGCGGCGCCGCAGGCCCGCGCCAGGTCGGCGTCGTCGAGGACCACGGATGCCGACTTGCCGCCAAGTTCGAGGCACACCTTGGTGATGGTCTGCGCGGCAGAAGCCATCACCGCCGCGCCGGTGGCGCTCGACCCGGTGAACGACACCACGTCCACCCTGGGGTCCTCCGCCAGGCGCGCACCCACACGGGGATCGCTCGAGGTCACGATGTTGACGACACCTGGTGGAAAGTCGGTGTGCTCGACGATGATTCGGCCGATGTAGGCCGCACACCACGGAGTCTCGGGGGCCGGTTTGAGGACCACGGTGTTTCCGGCGGCCAACGCGGGACCGAGCTTGGCCAGATTGATCTGGTGCGGAAAGTTGAACGGGGTGATCGCCCCGACGACGCCGTAGGGCTCGCGCACGAGGGTGCGCCGCGAGGCGATCCCCATCGGCGACGCCACCCCGAGATCGGTTTGCCACTCATAGTTTTCGGCGATGCCGGCCGGGAAGGCGAGGTCATTGACCGGGCCCTGCAGGTGGGAGCCGTGGGTGAAGGTGACCGGGGCGCCCACCTCGGCGACGGTGATCTCGCGCAGCGCCTCAATGTCGTCATTGAGTGCCGAGCGCAACTGGCGAAGGCAGTGCACCCGAAGGGCCACGTCCCGCGACCAGTCGCTGTCGTCGAATGCCGCACGGGCCGCGGCGATCGCGGTGTCCATGTCCGCGGAGTCGCCGTCGGCGGCCGACCCGATCGGCTCTTCGGTGGCCGGGTTGATCGTGTCGAATGTGCCGGAGCCACCCGCGACCAGCCGCCCGCCGATGAGCAGATCGGTCACAACGGATCCCGCGCGACCGGACAGGACATGCACCGCGGACCGCCACGCCCCGTGCCGAGCTCGGACGCCGCGATCGGCAACACCTCGATACCCGAATCTTGCAGGCGGGCATTGGTTTCGGCATTGCGTTCATAGGCGACGACGACACCGGGTGCCAGCGCCAGGGTGTTGTTGCCGTCGTCCCACTGCTCACGCTCGGCGGTCACCGGGTCCAGGCCGGTATCGATGACGCGCAACTGCTCGATGTCCATCGCCGCGGCCGCTGCCTTCACGAACGGCGCCTCGTCGAGGATCTTCACCCCGTCGGGAGTCCGCTTGATCGTGAACGCCGACAGCGAATCGCTGATGGCCGGGTACATCACCACGGCGTCGACGTCGACCATCGTGCAGACCGTGTCGAGGTGCATCTGCGCCCGCTCCTGAGCGATCGGCACGGCCAGCACAGTGTGGGCAAGCCCGTCGTCGAACAGGCTGCGCGCCAACGCTTCTGCGCCAGCGGGCGTGGTGCGCTCCCCCACCCCGACGGCCACCACACCGGGTGAGAGCAGCAGCACATCGCCACCTTCGACCGGCGCGGTATGCGACTCGTAGGCGCGGCGTACCCCGAGAAAGCGGGGGTGGTGGGCATAGATCAGGTCGGTCAGAGAAGTTTCGCGCATCCGGGCCGGCAGGGCCAGCGACGTGATAGCCACCCGGGGCCCGATCCAGAACGACGAATCACGGGTGAACAGCAGATTGGGCAACGGCTCGATGACGAAGTCGCCGCCGTGGTGCATGCGGCGCACCAGCGACGTGTCGGTTTTCGTGCCGGCAGGCAGTTCGGTGAAGGTCATGCCTGCCGTCAGGACGTGCGCCAGGTCCGCCGGCTCCAGGCTGCGCAAGTAGGCCGAAAGCTCTTGCGCCAGAGGAAGTCCCAGACGCCGCGCCTCGACAGCCGCGGCGATGCCCTGCATCCGTGCGGCACCGCTGCCCAGCGCCTCGGTCAGCAGGTCGGACATCAGCAGCACCTCCACCCCGCGGGAGCGCAGCAGATCGGCGAACGCGTCGTGCTCCTCCTGCGCCCGCGACACCCACGGCAGTCCGTCGAACAGCAGCTTGTCGTTGTTACGTGGTGTGAGCCGCTGCAATTCGGCGCCGGGCCGGTGCAATATGACGACCCGCAGTGTCCCGACCTCGGAGTTGGAGCCCAGCACGGTGGCAGTCACGAATAGCACCGTAACAACAGGGGAGGCACCCCAACTATCGTTGAGGTGTGACCGAGCAGGAACTGACGCCCGGCGAGCTCGCTCAGCGGGCCGGCGTGGCGATCTCGGCACTGCACTTCTACGAGCGTGAGGGGCTGATCAGCAGCCGCCGAACGTCGGGCAACCAACGCCGCTACCCGCGCGACACGCTGCGGCGGGTGGCGTTCATCCGGATGTCCCAGCGGCTGGGCATCCCGTTGGCCCGGGTCGCCGAGGCGCTGTCGACGTTGCCGACCGACCGAGTCCCGACCAGCAGGGATTGGGCGAAGCTGTCGGCGGGCTGGCGGGAGGATCTCGACGAGCGGATCGGGCATCTGCAGCGGCTGCGCGACAACCTCGCCGACTGCATCGGCTGCGGCTGCCTGAGCCTGCGCAGCTGCGCGCTGTCCAACCCCGACGATGTGCTTGCCGGCCGCGGCCCTGGGGCGGCTCGGCTGTAGATCGCCCAGGCTCGAACAGATGTGCGATATTCTCGGCTCTGTGTCTGTGTCGGTTCAGGGCGCGCTGTTCGAGCACAGTGAGCGCCGCGACCTCGGCGCCGGAGCGTGGATCGAGCTGCGCTCGGCGTGGGTCGAAGATGCCGATGTGCTGTTCGACGGCCTGCTCGGCGGAACCCCCTGGCGCGCAGAACGACGACAGATGTACGACCGCGTCCTCGACGTCCCGCGGCTGGTCAGCTTTCACGATCTGACCGCCGAAGCCCCGCCGCACCCGGTCGTCACCAAGCTGCGCCGCCGCCTCAACGACATTTACGGCGGTGAACTCGGCGAGCAGTTCACCACCGCCGGGCTGTGCCTCTACCGTGACGGCGACGACAGCGTGGCCTGGCATGGCGACACGATCGGCCGCAGCAGCACCGAGGACCCTATGGTCGCGATCGTCAGCCTTGGCGCCACCCGGGTGTTCGCCCTGCGGCCCCGTGGCGGCGGGCCTTCACTGCGGCTCCCTCAACATCACGGCGACCTTCTGGTGATGGGCGGTTCCTGCCAACGCACCTGGGAGCACGCGGTTCCCAAGACCGCGCGGCCCAAAGGACCCCGGATCAGCATCCAGTTCCGCCCGCGCGACGTGCGCTGAGCTCAGCTGCGAACGGCGTTGACACCGGCGACCAGTAGGTCGCGGGCGCGTTGGGTGTTCACCGGCACGACCGCCTTGTCGGGCAGGACCAGCGGGTTGGCGCTGACGATCACCTGATAGACCCCGAAATGGGCCGAGTAGTTGTAGGTCTCGCCGGTGCGTACCTGGTTGGCGACCGTCGCCTGCAGGACTCGGTGCACACCGATCGTCTCGGTGCCGTCGATCTTCGGTGTGTCGACGATCTCGACGAGGCCGCGCATCCCGGAGCCGTTGAAGGTGACCTTCTGGCAGTCCGGCCCTGGCTCGGTCACCGGGATCGGTGAATTGGTTTCGACGGCGATCACGATGAACCGGTTGCCCTGTCCCTGGGCGGAGACGGCGGCCATATTGCCTTCGGTTCCCGTCGGCACGAGTTGTCCGGCGGCGAATTTCGCGCAGGCGGGCGGATCGAACGTCAGTCCGTCCGGCAGTTTCTGCCCGGCCAGCAGCTGCGGATCGATCCCGGTCTTGGCGGTCTCGGACACCTGGAAGTCGGCGCCGAAACTCGACTTCAGCGTCGTCACCTTCGCGATATCGGCCTTCGGCTCCGCCGAGCCGCCCTGGCCGCACGCGACTGTCAATCCGGCACACAAGACTGCGACGGCCGCGCCGGGTTTCACCATCGTGGTCAATGTACCCAACCCGCCGGTGTTCAGCCGCGCAGGGCGGACACCGTCGCAACCAGGAGGTCACCGACGACACGCGAATCCAGCGGCGGGTGCGGCGATCCGGGCTCGGTGACCAGGGTGACGAACACGACGTGGCCGTCCAGGTATGCCTGCGCGGTCAGGGCCTGGCCGTCGGTCTCGGTACCGGACTCGACGACGGTGCGGGTGGTGACCGTCATCGCAACGGTGTCGGCGCCGTCGACGTGGGGCGCATCAGACGTCGGGGCGAGGATGACATCTCCCGTGGTGTGCGCGAACGCCATCGTCCAGTTCGCGCAGTCGCCGATGAGCCCGTGGTCGGGCACACCCTGGCCGGGCACCGCGACGACGACGTAGACGATTCCGCCGGACCCCGATGCGGAGTATCCGCGGGCGCCTCGATCGTCGGGAGCCGGGTCGGCCAGAGCCGCGCATTGGCCAGGGGCGGCCGTCCACCCGGATCCAAAGCCCCACAACCCCGCCGCGCTCAGCGGCCCGGACACCTCGGCGATCTCGTAGCCCGCGGGCAATGCCGACCGGACCCGCTTGATGTTGGCCGGATTGACCGGACCGGCAATGGGCGACGCGCTCGGCGGCGCCGACGGCGATGCCGGTGCCGTACTGGGCTGCGCCGAACACGCGGCCAGCCAGAGCGCCATCAGGCAGACGATGAGCTGCCGCACGGGGTCTTGATACCACTGAATGTTTGCCTGGTGCGCGCGCCTCGCGGGCTAGCCTGTCAGCCATGTGTACTCGCGTGCTGTGGAACACCAATGACCTCGCCGTTCTCACCGGTCGCTCGATGGATTGGCCGGAATCGACCCAGCCGTCGATCGTCGGTTTTGCCCGCGGACGTGAGCGCGACGGCACTCACCCGGCCGGCGTCGTCTCCGATCCCAATCCCCTCCGGTGGACGAGTACGTACTCGAGCCTGGTCACGACCATCTACGGTCTTGGAACCGTCGACGGTCTCAACGAGGCGGGACTGGCCGGGCATGCCCTGTATCTGGAGTCGACCGACTTCGGTCCGCGCGACGCCACGAAACCCGCTGTGCAGGCCGGACTGTGGTTGCAGTACCTACTCGACCAGGCGGACACCGTCGCCGAGGCGCTTCGCCTGATGGACGGCATCGAGGTGCTCAAGGTCTCGGCCCGCGGACGCGACGCCAACCTGCACCTGGCGTTGGAGGACATCGGCGGCGACTCGGCGATCATCGAATTCGCCCAGGGTCGCCCGGTTGTCCACCACGGCCGTCAGTTCACCTTGATGACCAATGATCCGACCTACGATGAGCAGTTGAAATTGCTGTCACTGCAAGACTTCTCACACCCCAGCCGGGAAATGCCACTGCCCGGCAACGTCAACCCGGTCGATCGCTTTCAGCGGGCCGCCTATTATTCAGCGCTGCTGCCCGCACCCGGTTCGCAACGGCAGGCCGTCGCGAGCGTGATGGCGATCATGCGTAACGTCTCGGTTCCGTTCGGGGCGCCGTACGGCGATTTCGGCGTCTACAACACCGAATACCGGACCGTGACCGACCTGACAAACCGGATGTACTTCTTCGAGCTGACCACCAGCCCCAACGTCATCTGGGTCGACATGGACCGGTTGAAGCTCGATGGCGCGCCGGTCGCGGTGAACCCGTACGACGAGTCATTGGTCGGCGACGTCACCGACCGCTTCGTGCCGCACGATCTGCCGTTCTAGCGGTTGAGCCGCCAGATGTCGGTGGACATCAGCGTCGCGAACGAGCACCACAGCGGGTAGGGCGTCAGTGCCGCGCCCAGCTTCGGGTCGGCGTCGGCGGCGCGGCGCGCGAGATCAGCGCTGCTGACCGCCAGCGCTCCCGCCACGACTGCCGACGGTCCGAGCCGGTGCATCTTGAAGAAAAGCCAACTCCAGCCGGCGTTGAGCACCAGGTTCACGCCCAGCGCTCCGGCATAGGCGCGGGCTTTGTCGTCGTTGCCCGCGGCGCGGAATTTCTCGATCGCCGCCGACGACGTGACGGCGATATCGGCGTACAACGAGGTCCACGCCACCGGGAAGACCACGTTCGGCGGAACGTAGCGCGGCTTGCGCAGTGTGGGATACCAGGTCTCGACACCTTGACGGCTGGCGAAGCTACCGGCCACGGCCGCTGCGGCTGTGGCCAACGATGTTGCGACGATCGACTTGCCCATGGCCGCCAACGTACCCGAGCGACGGGCGGCGTAACCCTGATCGCGGCGGCGTGCGAGGTTTCAGGCCTGCCGCACCCTGCGGCCTGGCCGACAGTTGCCGGACAGCCGGCGAGCTCGAGGACGTTGTCGGGGCCGGTGTCGGGGACGACGCGGGGGGCGGCGCCACACCGACGCCGAAGGTGCCCGCCGACCGGGTTCCGAGCGGCCGTCCGAAGCCCGCCTCCTGCAGTCCGTCGTCGAGTCCGACGGGGATCGCGGCAAGAAGATTACGGACCTTCGTCACCGGATCGCTCGAGGCGGCCAGCGTCGCCGGGGCCGGGTCCCCCGGATTGACGCCACGGTCGTAGCCCCATTCGACGATCACCCGCAGCGGCGCGTCGAGCACGTCGAGGATCGGCGCCGGCACGCCGAGCTGCGCGAGTGGCAGCAACAGCGGCAACCGCTCGGCCGGCAACAGGTAGTAGCTGGTGTCCCCGGTGCGACCCTGGTAGATCGCGCCTGCCACCGATTCGGTGTAGTTCGGGTGCAGGTAGACGATTCCGGCCAGCGCATTGAGATCCGCCAGCAGGTTCAGCGGGCGGCGCGGGAAGTCGGCGTACCCGTCGTACTGCCACGTGATGTCGGCGGTGAGGAATCGGCAATTGGCGCCATCGGAATCGCAACTGCCCGTGGGCATGGCACCGTCGAAGGTGACCCCCAGAATCGGGATGTGCAGTCCCGCGAAGCGTTCCAGAATGCCCCCGTTCGGGCGGTTCGGATTGCTCACGAGGATGAAGGAGACCTGCGGTGCGACGGCGGCCGAACTCGCGCTCAGGTTCCGCTTGACGATGGTCGCGATCCTGGCGCTCTGCGAGTAGCCGAAGACCACGTAGCCGGATGTCGACGAATCAGTCGAACCGAAATAGGCTGCCTTGCAAGAAGTCTGACCCTGCAGGCAGCTGCCGAGGTTGTCGACCCCCTGTGCCACCGATGCATCGAACACGGCCGGCCCGACGACCGGCCAGAACTGCTCGGGCGTCTGCACGGCAACCACGTTGTAGCCGCCGGGATCGATCGAGTCCCCGCGCAGTGCACCGGTGGGGGCGATGAAGAGATCGAGTGCGTCGCGGACGTACTGTCCGACGAAATCCGCGGACTCGCCGACCAACGGATGCCCGGTTCCGCCCATGACCAACGCGGTGGTGACGGTCAGCTGAACGCCGACCGTCAACGGTCCGGCGGATCCGAAGACTGCGGTGCACAAGACTCCCAGCATCGCCGCACACAGCAACCGCGCACTCGTGCCCATTGCGCCCCCGCACGCCGGGCGCAACGCCACTGATGGCTTCGCTCGATCCACCGCCGCGACCACGTTGCGCCATTGCAATTACGCGACCTAGGAGCAATCGTGCTCCTGTTGTGCGGCGCAAGTTCACAAACGTTCAAATTCGCTGTGAATCCCATTAAGCTGCTCAATCGGATTTGGTTGGCCACTGGCAGCGGTGCGCCACAACAAAAGGAGAACTCGTTCGATGAACAAGATGACGGCGGTAGCTACGGCGGGCTTGACCGCCGTTTCGTTGAGTTTCGCGCTCGTCGGCTGTGGTTCGGACAGCAAGACCGAGGACAAGACCTCCACGTCGACCTCCACGTCGACCACGACATCCACGTCGAAATCGACTGAGACGTCAACGAGCCCGACGCAGGCCGCCGGCAAGAGCAAGACGATTCAGGATTACCTGAAGGAGAACCAGATTCAGGAAGCGCCGGTGCACCGCGGCGACCCCGGTTCGCCGAATATCGATCTCGCGATGCCGCCCGGCTGGTCGGATGCCGGCGCGCAAACGCCGGAATGGGCCTACGGGGCGATCGTCTTCGACAGCCCGGAGGACAAGGCTGACCCGCCAAGCATCATCGCGATCGTCTCCAAGCTCACCGGCAACGTCGACCCGAAGAAGATCCTCGAGTTCGCGCCCGGCGAGTTGGCGAATCTGCCCCAGTGGGAGGCGCTCGGCGATCCGAGCACGAGCACGCTGAGCGGCTTCGATGCCGTGCAGCTCGGTGGCAACTACGTCAAGGACGGCAAGAAGCGGATCATCGCGCAGAAGACGGTGGTGATCCCCGGTCAGGACGGGCTCTACGTCCTGCAGATGAACGCCGATGCATTGGACGGCCAGGAAGGCCCGCTGATGGACGCCACCGGCATCATCGACGAGAAGACGACGATCACTCCCTGATCGAAGAATTCAGCGGCTGCCGGCGCGACATGCGCCGGCAGCCGCTCTCGTCTTTCTGCTCGATTCGCGTCTACCCGGCGTGGCTGCTCAAGCCCTAGGCGCCTCGAGCCGCCAGATCCCGAATCCCTTTGTGGTTATCCACAGTTCGGGTTTCATCCCCAGATTCGTCCTGTTGCCTCATGTCAAGATGCGCGCGTAGGAGGTTTGACTGCCTCGCGTATGAGTGCGCGTGTGTTGACGCTGTCTCCCGGTTTGCTGGTGGTCAAGATGAGGAGCTGGTTGGTCAATGCGTGAA
>NZ_JACBJQ010000089.1 GCF_013404075.1 Mycolicibacterium vinylchloridicum | reverse complement strand
TATTGTCTCGTATTGGTATATTATTGTGTGTGTAGTTGACGTGTTGTGTAGTCAGTATTTAATTTCAAGCTACGGCGAGCAGAGGATTATCCAGAAGGGTTGACGACGGCAGCGTCAGGTGTGGTTAAGAGAGGGAGGCGAGCCCCGCGTGCGCGGAGTCAGACGACGCCGACGCCATGAGCGTGACGACCCCGGCCCCGGTGGAACCGACGGACTCCGCGCAGGCGGGGCCCGCGTCGGGCGGGGTCGTGGTCCGCGCGGCCAGCGCGTGGTGGGTGCTGATCGCCGGCGTGGTCGGACTGCTCTCATCGGCCACCCTGACGATCGAGAAGATCGAGATTCTTCTCAATCCGTCCTACGTGCCGAGTTGCAGCATCAACCCGGTTTTGTCGTGCGGCTCGGTGATGATCACCGAGCAGGCGTCGGCATTCGGCTTCCCCAATCCGTTGATCGGTATCGCCGGGTTCTCGGTCGTCGTGGTCACCGGCATGCTCGCGGTGACGAAGGTGCGCCTGCCCCGCTGGTACTGGGTGGGCCTGACGATCGGCACCACGCTGGCCGTGGTGTTCATTCACTGGCTGATCTTCCAGACGCTGTACCGCATCGGCGCGTTGTGCCCGTACTGCATGGTGGTGTGGGCGGTCACGATCCCGCTGCTGGTCGTGGTGTCGTCGATTGCATTCCCGGTCGGCGGCAACCCGGTGGCCCGAGTGATCTACACCTGGCGCTGGTCGATCGTCGCCCTCTGGTTCACAGCGATCGTCTTGATGATCCTGGTCCGGTTCTGGAACTACTGGTCAACGTTGATCTAGTCTCCCGGCGTGGGGGTGGGCCGCGCGGGTAGGGTACTTGGGTGATTTCCAAAGTCCTCGTTGCCAACCGCGGTGAGATCGCGATTCGCGCCTTCCGTGCCGCCTACGAGATGGGTATCGGCACGGTTGCGATTTATCCCTATGAGGATCGCAACTCGTTGCATCGGTTGAAGGCCGACGAGTCGTATCAGATCGGCGATATCGGGCACCCGGTGCGGGCATATCTGTCGGTGGACGAGATCGTGGCCACCGCCCGAGCCGCCGGCGCTGATGCGATCTATCCGGGTTACGGCTTCCTGTCGGAGAATCCGGAGTTGGCGGCCTCGTGTGCGGCCGCGGGTATCACGTTCATCGGGCCCGACGCCTCGATCCTGGAGCTGACGGGTAACAAGGCGCGCGCGATCGCCGCCGCCCGGGACGCGGGTCTACCGGTGCTCGCCTCCTCGGAGCCGTCGGCGTCGGTGGCGGAGCTGGTCGAGGCCGCCAAGGCGATGACCTTCCCGGTGTTCGTCAAGGCTGTCGCTGGTGGTGGCGGGCGGGGGATGCGCCGGGTGGCCGAGCCGTCGGCGCTGGCCGAGGCCATCGAGGCGGCCAGTCGGGAGGCAGAGTCGGCGTTCGGCGACCCGACGGTGTTCCTCGAGCAGGCCGTGGTGAATCCCCGCCATATCGAGGTGCAGATACTGGCCGACACCTACGGCAACGTCATCCACCTCTACGAGCGCGACTGCAGTGTGCAGCGCCGCCATCAGAAGGTCATCGAGCTGGCTCCGGCCCCCAATTTGGATCCTGCTCTGCGGGAAAAGATCTGCGCCGACGCGGTCGCCTTCGCCCGGCAGATCGGCTACAGCTGTGCGGGCACCGTCGAATTCCTGCTCGACGAGCGCGGCCGGCATGTGTTCATCGAGATGAATCCCCGGATCCAGGTGGAACACACGGTGACCGAGGAGATCACCGACGTCGACCTGGTGTCGGCCCAACTGCGGATCGCGTCGGGGGAGACGCTGGCCGACCTTGGCCTGAGCCAGGAAGCCATCGCACCGCACGGGGCGGCACTGCAATGCCGCATCACCACCGAGGACCCGGCCAACGGGTTCCGGCCCGACACCGGTCGGATCACCACCTACCGCTCACCGGGCGGGGCTGGCATCCGGCTGGACGGTGGGACGCATCTCGGTGCGGATGTCGCCGCGCATTTCGACTCGATGCTGGTCAAGCTCACCTGCCGCGGGCGGGACTTCTCCACTGCGGTGGCCAGGGCCAGGCGCGCGGTGGCCGAGTTCCGCATCCGCGGTGTGTCGACGAATATCCCATTCCTGCAAGCGGTTCTGGACGACCCGGATTTCCAGGCCGGCCGGATCACCACGTCGTTCATCGATGAGCGCCCGGAACTGCTGACCTCGCGGGCCTCGGCCGACCGTGGCACCAAGATGCTCAAGTTCCTGGCCGAGGTGACGGTCAACTCACCGTATCGGGACCGCGACCGCGTCTATCCGCAGGACAAGCTGCCCGCCATCGACATCGAGTCGACGACGCCGCCGCCGGGCAGCAAGCAGCGCCTGGTCGAACTGGGCCCTGCGGGATTCGCCCAGTGGCTCAAGGATTCCCCGGCCGTCGGCGTCACCGATACGACGTTCCGCGACGCGCACCAGTCCCTGTTGGCGACGCGGGTGCGGTCCTCGGGTCTGCTGAAGGTCGCCCCTTACGTCGCCAGGATGACACCGGAACTGCTCTCGATCGAGTGCTGGGGAGGGGCGACATATGATGTGGCGCTTCGCTTCCTGAAGGAAGATCCGTGGGAGCGGCTGGCTGCGCTGCGTGAGGCGATCCCCAACATCTGTCTGCAGATGCTGCTGCGCGGGCGTAACACCGTGGGCTACACGCCGTACCCGGAAGCGGTGACGCACGCGTTCGTCGATGAGGCCACCCGTACCGGTGTCGACATCTTCCGCATCTTCGACGCGCTCAACAACGTCGAGTCGATGCGGCCGGCGATCGATGCGGTGCGCCAAACCGGTTCCGCGGTCGCCGAAGTCGCGATGAGCTACACCGGCGATCTGTCCAACCCCGCCGAGACGCTCTACACGCTGGACTATTGGCTGCGGCTGGCCGAGCAGATCGTCGACGCCGGTGCGCACGTGCTGGCGATCAAGGACATGGCCGGCCTGCTGCGCCCGCCTGCGGCGGCCACCCTGGTCTCGGCGCTGCGCAGCCGTTTTGACCTGCCGGTGCACGTGCACACCCACGACACCCCCGGCGGCCAACTCGCCACCTACACCGCGGCCTGGCACGCGGGAGCCAGCGCGGTCGACGGAGCCGCCGCCCCGCTGTCGGGCACCACCAGCCAGCCGCCGCTGTCTGCGATCGTCGCCGCCGCGGCACACACCCCGTTCGACACCGGCCTGAACCTGGACGCGGTCTGCGACCTGGAGCCGTACTGGGAACTGCTGCGACGGGTGTACGCCCCGTTCGAGTCCGGCCTGCCCGCGCCGACCGGCCGGGTCTACCATCACGAGATTCCCGGCGGCCAGCTTTCCAACCTGCGCACCCAGGCGATCGCGCTGGGCCTGGGTGAGCGCTTCGAGGACATCGAGGACGCCTACGAGGGCGCCGACCGGATCCTGGGCCGCCTGGTCAAAGTCACCCCGTCGAGCAAGGTGGTGGGCGATCTGGCGCTGGCCCTGGTCGGTGCCGGGATCACCGCCGAGGAGTTCGCCGAAGACCCCGCGCGCCATGACATCCCGGATTCGGTGATCGGCTTCCTGCGCGGCGAGCTCGGCGACCCGCCCGGCGGCTGGCCGGAACCGTTGCGCACCAAAGCCTTGCAAGGCCGTGCGGCGGCCAAGCCCGAGCAGCCGCTGTCAGTCGAGGACGAGAAGATTCTCGGCGAACCCGGCCCGCTGCGCCAGGCAACCTTGAATCGGTTGCTGTTCCCCGGTCCGACACGGGAGTTCGAGGCCCACCGCGAGGAGTACGGCGACACCTCGGGCCTGAGCGCCAACCAGTTCTGGAGCGGCCTGCGCCACGGCGACGAGCACCGTATCGAGCTCGAACGCGGCGTCGAACTGATCGTCGGACTGGAAGCCATCTCCGAACCCGACGAACGCGGGATGCGCACGGTGATGTGCATCATCAACGGCCAACTGCGGCCGGTGCTGGTGCGCGACACCAGCGTCGCCGAAACCGTCCCGACCGCCGAGAAAGCCGATCGCACCAACCCCGATCACGTCGCCGCGCCGTTCGCCGGTGTCGTCACCGTCGCAGTGGCCGTCGGCGACAAGGTGGACGCCGGACAGACCATCGCCACCATCGAGGCGATGAAGATGGAAGCCGCGATCACCGCACCGAAGTCCGGGACCGTCAACCGCGTCGCCGTGGCCAGCACCGCCCAGGTCGAGGGCGGCGACCTCCTGGTCGTGATCGGTTCGGAGGGACTGACCGGAGGATCGGGTTCGGCGGGCAGGAGCGCAGCGACCGGGGGAATGTACTGACCCGCATCGTCGGAGGCACCGCCGGTGGTCGACGCATCGATGTGCCGCCGCGCGGAACCCGGCCGACGACCGATCGCGTCCGCGAGGCGTTGTTCAATGTCCTTGCCGCCCGCCGAGATTTCGACGGACTGAGAGTGCTGGATCTGTACGCCGGCTCGGGTGCGCTCGGACTCGAAGCGTTGTCGCGCGGTGCGGCCTCGGCGCTGTTCGTCGAAAGCGATTCGCGCGCAGCGGCGGTCATCAAACGCAACATCGATGCCCTCGGGCTGGCAGGCGCGACCGTGCGGCGCGGTGCGGTCGCCACGGTGCTCGCGGCGGGGACGGACGAGCCGGTGGATCTGGTGCTCGCCGATCCGCCCTACGAGGTGTCGACAGTCGAGATCGAAGCACTGTTGGACAGTCTGATACGCAACGGCTGGCTGCGCCAGGACGGTGTCGTCGTTGTCGAACGTCCGGCGTCCTCTACCGAACTCAGCTGGCCGCCCGGCTGGACGGTGTGGCCGGTACGCCGGTATGGAGATACCCGGGTCGAGCTAGCGGCCTGCTGACAGCAACCCGATGTAATCGGCAAGCCGGGGACCCGGAGCCAGGGTATCGGGGACGAAGCGCCACGGGCTGTGGGTCCAGGGATCCAACATCCCGGAGTCGTCGGCGTCGACGCGGATGTGATGACAGAATTCGGCGATGTCGCGCAACAGCGCAACCGATGCGGAGCCGGTGGCATCGGCGTGATCGCCGACGAACACCACCGAGATGCCCGCGTCGACGCTGCTGCCGATCAACTGTGCGGTGGCCCCGATGGCGTCTGGCGCGAAGCCGTATCCGGGGTCGGTGATCACCACGATGCCTGGACTGACCGGCGGGTCGGCCGAATCGTCCATCGACGCCAACTCGGCCCGGGCGACCAAGTGCTGCAGGCGGTCTCCCGCATCGGTGTGGGCCGTCACGGCAGGCCGCGGCAGGTAAGCCCGCAGGTGATCGGTGAGAGGGCCGAGCACATCGGCAAGGTCGATGACGTCGATTTCGGCGTTGCTGTGTGGCGTTGCGGCCAGCAATCGGGTGAGCAGCGACGCGAGCACCGGGATGGCGGCGGCGGGCTCGCGGGTGTCGATCCAGATCGGCCGGCGTATCGGCGCCGTGATGCACAACGGGATCGCCAACGCCCCGATGGCGGGCATGGTGAGCGTACCGAGCCGGATACCCACGGTCGGCCGGGGCGGACGCTGCCAGGCGGCGGAGTTCCAGGAGGCCAGAGCCGCGGGCAGTTCGCCATCGAGGGCGTCGAGCTCGGCCGCCAAGTGGGCTGCGTCGCGTTCGTAGTCGGCGGTGGCCACCGCGATCAGGTCGTCGTGGCGACGCTGAGCCTCGGTCATCGCCTGCTGGCCCTCGGCGGTGTTGCGGGTGCCGGGATCCGCTACGGCAGCTGACATCTCGGTGTCGAGTCGGTCGGCGGCGAAACTGTGGGCGGTCAGCAGCGCGGCTGAGCAGCGGGCGGCGTCTTCGTAGATCATCGAGATGCGTTCGAGCGGATTCTGGTCGCCCAGCGGGGTGATCGGCACGGCCGAGGCCGGGGTTTCAGGCACGGGTGCTGCAGCGACCGTAATGCCATGAGCCCGAGCCATTTCCGGTGCACCACCGGCGTAACCCTGTCCGATTGCGCGCACTTTCCACCCTGTCCCGCGGCGGTAGAGTTCGAATCCGATGACCACGGGGTGTACCTCGGCGACGGTGAACTCGGTGGTCTGGCCGTGGCTGTCGGTGAGGTTGGCAGACAGCGCAGCCGAACCGGGTTGTGCCTCGAGCGCCACGCACAGCACATACCCCACCTCGGCTGCCACGAGGTCGAGGTTGACCAGGAGCCGCCCGGGTTGCACGTCGACACCAGCGTGCCGTGATGGCCCGCTGCCGTCGATGTACCCGTCCGGCAGGGCGCGGCGCTGGTCGTCGAGGACCAGCGCCGCTACGGCGAAGTGCGCCGGCGCGACGGTGAATGTCAGCGCGGGGGAGCTTAATTCGCTGTTCTGACCGGCGGTGAGCTGTGCCATGGGTTCAGAGGAACCGGGTGATCTGGGGAATGGCCTCGCCGGCGTGCTTGGCGGTGATGCCCTCGCCGATGGCCTGCATCTTCCACTCCTGGCCGGCCCGGAAGAACTTGGCCATCACCATTCCGGTGTAGCGCATCCCGGCTCCTTGCAGCGTGTAGCGAGCCAGCTCCGCATTGGTGGTTGCATCGACCAGCCGGCAGAACGCGTTGGACAGCATGTCGAACGTGTGTCCGCGGTAGGAGGTCACGGTGAAGATCACCGTGGTGACGTAGGCGGGGACCCGGGTGAGGTCGACGTTGATGACCTCGTCGTCGCCCTCGCCCTCGCCGGTGAGGTTGTCACCCTGGTGCCGGATCGAACCGTCCTTGGAGGCGAGCTGACCGTAGTAGCAGACGTCGGCGACCTGCTGGTCGGCGAAGAGAATCGCCGACGCGTCCAGATCGATGTCAGGGGTGCGGTTGCCGAACATGCCGCGCGATTTGATGGGGTCCCAACCGAGGCCCATCCGGATCTGCGTGAGCGCCACGCCATCGTCCTTGCGCAGCGAAACCCGTTGACCCTTGGACAGGTTGACGGTCCGGCCCTTGACGAGGCTGACCTCGCCGCCGCCGGCGGCCGCGGGCGCCGGCGGTGGAGCCGGTGGTGGGTAGGCCGGTGGTGGCGGTGCCGGTGGTGGGTAGGCCGGTGGTGCAGCGGGCGGCGGGTAGGCCGCTGGTGGTGGGGCCGGTGGCGGGTAGGCCGGTGGTGGTGGCGGTGCGGGTGGCGGGTAAGCCGGTGGTGGCGGTGCCGGTGGCGGGTAAGCCGGTGGCGGCGGTGCCGACGGCGGCGCTGCTGGTGGCGGAGGTGCGGCCGGGGCGGCGGGCGCGTCGTCCACGGTCACCCCGTGGTCGGTGACCAGTGCGGCGAAGCCACCGGCATATCCCTGGCCGACCGCGCGGACCTTCCAGGCGTCCTGACGGCGGTAGACCTCGGCGGCGATGACGATCGATTCCGAGGAGAGCCCGTCAATGCGGTACTCGTAGAGCACATTTCCGGCGGCATCGCTGATCCTGGCGACCGGTGGGGCGGACTGGCCGAAGGTGGAGTTGGTGTCGTCGAGGGTGATGACCGCACGCACTCGGGCGATGTCGGCAGGCACCGCGGCCAGACTGATGCCCAGGCTGGCCGGTTGGCCCTGCGGACCCGGGACCAGCCGCACGCCGGGGCCGGTTGGCTGGTTGAAGAACACGAAATCAGCGTCGCTGCGGACCTTTCCGGCGTCGGTCACCAGCAGCGCCGACAGGTCAGCCGGCGCTGCGAGTTCAACCGAGATCACTAGGTCCCCGGTATTGAGCGGTCCGTTCTGGCCTTTGCTCAATGGTGTCGTCAACGGATGTCCTTCCTCGAACCTTGTTGGGCGCACATGGTGGTTAATTCGATGTCGCTCGATACCTGCTGACAGAACCAGGTGAGGATCTCTTCGGCGGCGACGGCTCCGCTGCCGGCGGTGACGTGCAGGCGGGCGCAGTGCCAGTCCAGGCTGTGCAGTTCGCCGTGGGCGGGCCGGACCGCCGCGTCGGCCAGCTCCAGCAACTTGGCGTCCAGGGCACCGTCCCCGGCGGCGATGATCGGCGCGTGCGCCGGCAGCTCGCCGGATTCGGTCAGTCGCCGATGCAGCTCCGCCACGGCCCGGGATTTACACAGCGGTAGCGGCACGGTGTAGATCTTGCGGCCCTGCTGGGACACCGTCCAGCCGCGGGGAGCACACCACAGCTGCCACTCGCGTACGAACTCGGCGGGCAGTGCGGCCTCGTCGACCACGAGGTAGCAGAACAGGTCTTCGGCGGTGCGCAGGTTCTGCACCCAGCTGTCGTGGATGCGGGTCTGCAGTTCGGCCAGGATCTCGGTCAGCGGTGGTCCGCTGTCGCGGATCCGCGCGGCCATCTCGTCCGCCCAGGCGATGTCCCGGCTGCCGTCGACGAGGATGGTCCCGCCGTTGCTGGTGATCGCGTAGCGGTATGGGGATCCTGGCAGCGTGAGGCGGGTGTACTGCGCGACGGTCCGCGTGGTGACGGGCACCACCAGATGTCGAGTGCTCAACTGCTGCAGCAGTTCTACGGCCGTCGGCGTCATGTACGAGATGGGTTCGTCGCGGTAGATCTCCACGCACTGCGCCGCCGGCGCCGCGCTGTCGAAGAACCGGCGGGAGTAGATGAGGGTGCGATCCAGGTCGCTGGCGATGAGCGCGGTCACTGGGCCACGTCATCGATGAGGCCCACGCACGCGTAGGCGAGGCCGGGGTTGCATGAGATGGGCACGCCACGTTCGGCCGCCAGAAGCCGGATATGCCGGTGCTCGGGGGCGTCGGGGTCGCGCACGATGATGTGCCGGGGCAGGCGGCGCAGCAGTACCCTGGTGGTCTCACCGATCCCGGGCTTGACGAAATTGGTTGTGGTGATGCCGTAGTCGCGGCGAATCTGCTCGACGGTGGCCAACCCCGCCCAGCCCGGTGTTCGATCGGTGGACATCAGTGCGGCACTCTCTGCGGCCGCCGCGGCGAACACGTCGTCGAAGCGTGCGCTGACGGTATCCAGGAACGTGCCGGACCGGTCGTCGGCGGCCAGCTCGCGGTAGAACTTGGCGCCGTGGAAGTCGTCCCGGCCGATCAATCGGCGGTTGAGCACCGTGCGGGAGATCAGCCCGGAAACCGTGGAGTTCAAGCACGCCGAGGCGATCAGGAAGTCATCGCGGGTGCCATAGGTCCGGACGCAGTCGCCGGGGTCGGCGAGTACCGCCAGGTCGGGGTTGAAGTGGACGCCGGTCTCGGCTTCGTGGGCGCGCAGTGCGGCAGTCAGCTCGCGGGTGATCGCGCCCTTGCCCGTCCAGCCGTCAACGAATACCACGCTGGCCGGGTCGTGATGGGTGCTCAGGTATTGCAGTGCGGCGGTGTCGATTCCGCGGTCACGAACGATGGACACCGCGTAGTGGGGCAGCTGTAGGCCGTGATGCCGGGCGGCCCAGCGGCGCATCAGGATGCCGATCGGTGTGCCTGCGCGGGCGAGCGAGACCAGGCAGATGTCGTGGCCGCGCTCGGCGAGCACCAGCTCGGTAACGACGCCGACGGCGGTGGCCAGCCGGGCTGCGGTGTCGGTGAGCACCTCGGCGAACAGGGCGCGATAGGCGGGATTGGGCTGATATTCGATCGGCAGCGATTCGGCGTAATGCGCACGCCCGGACTGGATATCGCGCTCGCGGCTGGCCGCGTCGGCCTCCAGCGCCACCTCCGAGAGATCGGTGAGCAGCCAGCTGACCTCGTCGGCGGCGTAGCTCCCGAAATTCGGTCCGGCCAGTGGGGTTTTCATGACGCGGTCCGCGCCGTGGTGAGGACATCGAAGCCCGGGCCGGCGACCACGGCGAGCACGACGTCGTACCCGGCGGCGGCCAGTACGGCGGTGAGTTCGCCTGCACCCGGTGCCGCGGTGGAGTCCATGACGACCACGAGTTGTACGCGCGTGGTTCCGGGGACGCCCGGCCACCCGTTGTAGAGGTAGCGCAACCCGGTCTCGCCGGATTCTCCTGGGGCGAACTCGAATCCGGTGCGCAGAGGGTAGCCGGGGCCGTCGACCACGTAGGCGGGGGAGCGGGTCGTGGACTGGAACCGGGCGATGAAGCCGCGTTCGGTCAGAAGTTCGGCGATTCGCAGCGGCAGATACATGAGCTCCTCGTGTCCGACCACGAGCAGTGGCCGGCCTGGGTCGAGCATGGCGGCCAGCTGCGCAGCCGCACCGGCGACGGCGGAGCTGAAGGCCGGTGCGTCGGTGCGCAGGAAGCCGTGCCTGCCGCCGTCGGGCACGTCGGGCGGCCAGGTCAGCTCGACCGTCCGGCAGTCACCCTGGCTATCGGGATCGATCGGGTTCAGGGTGGGCGCGGGCAGGGCGCAGACCTGTTCGGTGAGCGCATCGGGGATGCTGACCGCTCCGCTGGCGAGGCTGACGAAGTCGATCGATGTGCCGAGGGCCCGGGCGGTGTGCTCGGCCAGCGCCTTGTCGGCAGCGGTGCGGACGTCGACAAGCGAGGCGATGATGTAGCGGGACCGCGGGTGACGCCGGTGCAAGGCCTCGATCGTGGCCAGAGCAGTTGTCCCGGTGGATATTTCGTCGTCAACGATGACCAATGGACGTTGCTGGGTGAACACCGCGGGGCCGGCGGGCTGCAGCAGGTGGTCGGTGGCGTGCGAGTGTCCTTCCTGGAACTCGGCGTAGATCTGGCGGCTGGGGGCCTGGCGTCGCGTGCTGTGCAGGTAGACCGCGGCGTCGAGCCGGTCGGCGACACAATGGCCCAATCCGGTTGCGGTCTCGGCCATGCCGAGCACATCGGCCTCGCCGGCGCCCAGCGCGGCGACGGTATCGCCGAGCCGGTCGGCCGCGTCGCGGACGATCGCCGGCGAGACCGCGATGTGCTTGCCCAACACGGTCGACACCAGCAGGTGGGCACGGCGCGGGTTGCGTCGCAGTCCCGGCTGCACCAGCCCGGACAACCGGTGTGCGCCGGTTCCGGCGTTGTCGTCGATAAGGCGCAACCCGAATCGTGCGGTCGCCCACGGTGGCGCTGTGTTCACTTCGCCGCCAGTCGGGTGAGGAAATCGACGAAGGTGACGCCCTGGTTGGCGACCCCGAACACTTGAGCGCGTCGTAGCAACTGCTCGGCCCAGATCCGGTGTGGCCGAGCCTCGTTCATCTTGTTGCGGTATTCCGAGCGGCGTACCCCACCGGCTTCGGCGGCGATGATGTCGGTGGCGTCGCGAAATTCCTCGTGGGTGACAACCGAGAGTGCGTGCACGGCGGGCGCGTGGTACGGGTGGATGACGGTCTTGCCGATCAGTCCGTTCGCGCGATCCAGGCTGATCTCCCGCAGCAGGCCGTCGAGGTCACGGCTGACGAGCTTGTCTCGGAAGCGCACCGCGTCGTGCTCGACGAACGGGGTGGTGCGCAGCATGCTGCGGAACAACCGCTCGTGGTTGGCGAAGTACTCCCAGACCGGACCGGTGACCGCGAATCCCGTGCCGTCGGTGCGGCCGAGGTAGTTGACGATGTCGGCAATGGCGGAGGCGACCACGTGCACGTCGTAGATGGTGTGGTCGCGGTCGCGGCGGATCCCGAATTTCCCGCACAGATCGGTGGCGCCGATCCGCACGGCGAGTACCGAATCCCGGTGCCGGGCAAGCAGTTCGGAAACGGCTTGGAGTTCGTCCGCGCGGCTCTCCCGGTAGATGACGCGGGGGGACTCCAGCACCGGCATGCAGTACAGCTTGCGGCCCAACAGTTCGGCGGCTGCGGCGGTCTGGGACAGGAAGGTCTCGCCGGTGGCCGCTTCGAATTTCGGGATGACGAAACCGAGTAGCACATCTGCGCCACGGCCGAGGTTGGCGGTGATGCGTTCGATGCAATGCTGGCCTCGGACTCGCACGAAGATCATCGCCCGCAGCGGGCTCGGCTGCTCGGCAAGCGCGTCGAGTGCGGCGACGGCATTGTCGAGGGCGGCAGCGGCCCCGTGTTCCCCGACTGCGTCCTCGAGGTCAAGCACCATTGAGCAGATTCCCTCGCCCGAGCGGCGGATGATCGTCGCGGGCAGGTCGGCGCGGTCGGCAGGCATGTACAGGGTGGCGCCCAGTGCCGTCGCCAGCACGTCGCGGTCGGCGTCCGCGGACAGCTCCTCCGGAGCGAGATGGAACAACCGGTCACGTTCATCGGCGTCCAGGTGGTGGAAGTGCTGGACGGCTGCCCGGCCGTGGATCGCTCCGGTGGCGGTCATCGCGTCGCCGATCGTTGTCGGATGCGGTTTATGATCGTGGTCACGAACTGCGATACCTCGTCGAGGGCGAGGTGATATCGCCAATAGTCGGGGTGCGGGCCGTGCAGTGCCTCGACGATGCGGTCGACGCGGGGCACTTGGGCGTCGAGTGCGGTGCCCCATTCGGCGACCGCATCGCGATCGACGGCCAGGCGCTGGGCGTCGCGGATCCGGAATCGGATCTCGCGCTCCTGCGCAGTGGGGTCGGCACGCAGAGCGCGCAGCGTGGTGAGCCGGTCGGCGACCGCGTCGACGAGATCTTCCGCGCGACCCAATTCTTCGCGGGCCTGTCCGGCCAGGGTCGCGGATTCCTCGGGGCGATGTGCGTTCAGTTCCTGTGCGGCTCGCTCGATGCAGGCCCGCGCGACATCGAGGTGAGTGTGGGCGAGTTTTTCGTTGTCGTGCAGGTCGGCGGAGGAGTCAGCGTGGAATTCTCTGAGCAGTGCCGAATACGAGGTTCCGATGGTGGCGGCGCGGTGCGTGATGGCGTCGAGCCGGGTTCGTACCGAAGCCAGTGTTCGAGAGGCATTTTCGCTGCGGCCAGGGGCCGCGGCGACCGCCTTGTCGAGGGCCGCGATGCTGCTCTGCAGCCGTTGCGCGGCGGGACCGGTGGCTGCGACGTCGCCGCGCTCGAGAACCGCCTGGGTTTCGGCGCGGGCGGATTCGACAGAGCCCCGGGCGGCCCGTACGGAGGGGTAGTCGGCGAATTCGGGGGCCAGTGCGGCCAGTCGCTGCAGCGCAGGGATCGCCGCAGCGAGTGCCTGGTCGGCCTGAGCCCTGGCGGCCAGGGCCGCGCCGGTGGCGCCATCCAGGGTGCGCCGATGCCGGTTGTAGAAGCTGTCGAGCCCGGCGGTGGCGCTCTCGATGCTGCGGGCGACCTCGGCCAGCGGCAACCGCGGCCCCGCCGCCGTCGAATCCGGCGTCACCACCCCAAGGTATTGGGCGGTGGCCGCGTAGACCTGCTCGCGGGCGGTGGTCCATTCAGCTGTCAGCGATACCTGGGGGTGCAGGGCGGTGGCCGTCTCGACGGCCTGTTCGGCGATATCCAGGCGGCGTTCCATGTCGAGGAACGCGCTGGTGAGTTCAGCGGGTATCTGGGTGTCGTTGTCTTCGCGCGGGCTGCGAGACAACCTCAGCCAGCGACTGGGCACGGTTCGATCCTAATGGTGGAGCCGATGGCGATTAGCTGAAATAGTTTCACCTATCCGCGCATCCACTACGGTGGTGGGCGCGGCGTCGACCGCTCCCGGCGCGCCGCACGACAGACATTTGCCTGTTGGTCCCACACAGTTTTCTCACAGTTCAAGGAAGGCAGCAACGCATGGGTGTCAGTCTGAGCAAGGGTGGAAATGTTTCGCTGACCAAGGAGGCACCGAACCTCACCGCGGTCGCGGTCGGCCTGGGTTGGGACATCCGGACCACGACAGGAACCGACTTCGACCTCGACGCCAGCGCCATCGCCACCGGTGCTGACAAGAAGGTGCTCAGTGACCAGCACTTCGTCTTCTTCAACAACCTGAAGTCCCCGGAGGGCTCGATCGAGCACACCGGTGACAACCTGACCGGTGAGGGTGAGGGCGACGACGAGGTCATCACCGTCGACCTCGCGGCGACGCCGCCGACGATCACCAACATCTTCTTCCCGGTGTCGATCTATGACGCCGACGCACGCTCGCAGAGCTTCGGCCAGGTTCAGAACGCCTTCATCCGGGTCGTCGATCGCTCCAACGGCAAGGAGCTGGCCCGGTACGACCTGTCCGAGGACGCCTCGACCGAGACCGCGATGGTGTTCGGTGAGCTCTACCGCAACGGCGCGGAATGGAAGTTTCGTGCGATCGGTCAGGGCTATGCCTCGGGTCTGGCCGGGATCGCCCGTGACTACGGGGTGAACGTCTAACACCGACCCACCGACGTCCGCCGGCGCTATGCGCGCCGGTGGTCGTCGCCCATTTTCCGACTTGTCAAGGGGATCGCCATGGTCATACGCATCTTCGGAATCTCGTTCCTCGTCTCCGCAGTCGCACTGGTTGTCGCGTTCCTCTATGGCGGCCCTCAGGCATTGATCCTGGCGGCCGTGCTGGGCATCTTCGAGGTCTCGCTGTCGTTCGACAACGCGGTCATCAACGCCACCGTGCTGCGCCGGATGAGCGAGTTCTGGCAGAAGATGTTCCTGACCGTGGGCATCCTGATCGCGGTGTTCGGCATGCGGCTTGTGTTCCCGCTCGCCGTCGTGTGGATCACCGCGGGCCTGGATCCGGTTCGCGCACTGGACATTGCGCTCAACCCGCCCCCGGGCGGCGGGGCGTACTTCCCCGACGGGTCCCCGAGCTACGAGACCGCGCTGACCGCCGCCCACCCGCAGATCGCCTCGTTCGGTGGCATGTTCCTGATGATGCTGTTCCTGAACTTCATCTTCACCGACCGTGAAATCACGTGGCTCAGTTGGTTGGAACGCCCGCTGGCCAAGGCGGGCAAGCTCGACCAGCTGGCGGTGGTGGTGGCACTGGGCCTGCTGGTGATCTCCGCTGAGTTCCTCGCGGACGACGCACATCGGTCGACCGTCCTGCTGGCGGGTGTTCTCGGCATCGGAACCTACATCCTCGTCGACGGGCTCGGATCGATGTTCGAGATCGATGAAGACGACGAATCCGGTGAGGTCTCATCGGGTGGCCCGTCGGCGCTGGCCGTAACCACCGGCAAGGCAAGCTTTTTCCTGTTCCTGTACCTCGAGGTACTCGATGCGTCGTTCTCGTTCGACGGCGTGATCGGCGCGTTCGCGATCACCAGCGACCCCATCATCATCGCGCTGGGCCTGGGCTTCATCGGCGCGATGTTCGTACGGTCGATCACGATCTTCCTGGTCCGCAAGGGCACCCTTTCGGACTACGTCTACCTCGAACACGGGGCACACTGGGCCATCGGCGCACTGGCGTTCATCCTGCTCATCTCACTCGGCACGCATGTCAACGAGATCGTCACCGGCCTGATCGGGGTGGTGCTGATCGCGGCTGCCTTCGCCTCGAGCGTGATCCGAAATCGGCGCATGCCCACCGAAGACAAGGCGTCCCCGGCCCTGGCGGGCTGACCTGCCATGGGAATCGACTACACGAAGCGGCAGACGCCGGCTCCGCAGCCGGCGGCGAACGTCTCCACGATCAGTCTGACCAAATCCGCACCGGCGGTGAGCCTGACCAAGCCCGGGGAAACCCAGGGGGCGATGCGGGTCAACCTGAACTGGTCGTCGGCCGCACGGGGGAAGTCGATCGATCTGGACCTGGGCTGCCTCTACGAGCTGACCGACGGCAGCGCGGGCGTTGTTCAGGCGCTGGGCAACAGCTTCGGATCCCTGCAGACCCCGCCCTACATCGCTCTGGACGGCGACGATCGGAGCGGGACCGTCGCCGGCGGTGAGAACATGCACATCAATCTCGCTGCGCCCCACATCTTCCGGCGGGTGCTGATCTTCGCGATGATCTATTCGGGGGCAGCCAATTGGGCGGCGGTGGACGGCGTCGTGACGCTCTACCCGACGTCGGGCCCGCCGGTGGAGGTGCGGCTGGACTCGCCGGTCAACGGGGCGAAGATTTGCGCTATCGCTCAGGTGTACTACGCCGAGGGGGCGCTGCACGTGCACCGTGAGGTCAACTACATCAACGGATCTCAGCGCAAGCTGGACAAGGCCTACAACTGGGGATTGCAGTGGACGGCCGGCAGTAAGGACTAGCTGTACTGACCTGAGAGGTTAGGTACGCGGCTGGCGGGTGGTTGGCCGCCGAGTGCGGTGTGGCCGCGGTGGCAATTGTAGGTGTGCAGCCAGGTGGTGAACGCTGCGCAGCGTTCGGCATCGCTGCG
>NZ_JACBJQ010000088.1 GCF_013404075.1 Mycolicibacterium vinylchloridicum | reverse complement strand
CACCAAAGCGGTAGTCAGCGAAAAGAAGACCGAAAACGGACGCAACCTCGTCGTGCTCGACATCGACGTCCTCAACCAAAACGACGAAGCCACCACACCCGGAACCGCCACCATCGCACTGCCCTGAAGCCCCGCGGCAGCAGAGGATCATGATGACACAACAGCGCAAGGTCGTCGTCGTCGGCGCGGCGTCGGGCATCGGTGCGGCGGCGGCAGCGCTGTTCCACGCCAACGGTGATTACGTCCTGGGCGTCGACCAGCAACCGGGCCAGGTAACGGTGGGCGACTTCCAGCGCGTGGATCTGCGCAAGCGTGAGGAGATCGACGCGTTCGTTGCGGGGATCGGTCCTGGTTGGGATGTCCTGGCCCATGTGGCCGGCGTGCCCGGTACGCATCCCGCGACAGATGTGCTGGCAGTCAACTACCTCGGATTCAGGTGGATGGCACACGGCATGCTCCCGCTGATGCGCCGCGGTGGCGCCATCGTCGGTGTGGGATCGATCGCCGGGCTGGCGTGGCAGCAGCGCGCGGCCGATATAGCCGGGCTGCTCGGCGCTGAAACCATCGCGGAAGTCGCCGCCTGGCAGGCTGAGCAGGACCAGAACTACCCCGTCTATAGCACCTCGAAGGAGGCGCTGCTGGTCTTCGCGAAAAAGCTTGCCAGCACTGCGTGGAATGACTACGGCGTGCGGGTCAACACGGTCAGTCCCGGACCCGTGGAGACGCCTATTCTGCGCGATTTCGAGCAGTCGATGGGAAAGGATGTGCTCGATGCCGCGCGGGCGGCGGTGGGACGCCATGCCACTGTCGCCGACGTAGCACCGGTGATCACATTCCTCGCCTCATCCGCCGCCAGTTGGGTTGTCGGCCAGGACATTCAGGTCGACGGCGGTTTCGCAAACGCGATGCTGACTTCCATGCTGGCCGCGGTTTGAGTTCTACATATCTACCTGGAGCCACTGATGACCATTGAAGACACCGAAGCGCGTACTCCGCGGCCGTATCATTCGCTCGATCTTTCTGATCGTGCGTTCTGGGAACAGACCTTTCCCACCCGTGACGAGACGTTCGCCGAACTGCGCGCCGAAGCCGGTCTCAGCTGGCACCGCCCGGTATCGACGATCTTCCCCTCCGAGGAGACCGGCTATTGGGCTATCACCCGGCACGCGGATCTCAAGTACGTCAGTCAGCACAACGAACTCTTCGGTTCTCGATACGGCATCAGCATCGACTACATGCCGGCCGAGGTCCAGCAGATCAGCACCTTCTTCCTTGCAATGGACCCGCCGGAGCATTCGCGCTATCGCCGGCTGATCAGTTCGGTGTTCACGCCTCGACAGGTGAAGCTGATTGAAGATCAGATCCGTGTCAACGCCGCCGAGATCGTCGACGACCTCCTCGAAAAGCTCAGCAGCGGTGCGGAGATCGATTTCGTTGCCGAGTGTTCTGCGAAGCTGCCCATGCGCACGGTCTCGGACATGATCGGGATCGATCCGGGCGATCGCGAAGCCGTTGCCTACGCCGCGGAGGCCCTCTTCGGTGGGACCGACGCCGAGTACGCCGACATCGAGGAGATCGCGACTCATACCTTCGCGCAGCTGACCTTCTTGAACACCACCGGAACGGAGCTCGCGCAGCGGCGGCGGATAGAACCCGCCGATGATCTGATGACCAGGCTGGTGGAGGCCGACATCGACGGCGAGCGGCTGACCGATACGGATATCGGGTCGTTCATGGTGCTGCTGGCGGCTGCCGGTAACGACACCACGAAACAGACCACATCGCACGGGTTCAAGGCTCTCGCCGACCATCCCGAGCAGGTCGCCTGGTTGCTCGAGGACTTCGACAATCGGATCGACGGTGCCATCGAGGAACTCGTTCGCTGGTCGAACCCGTTGATCGCGTTCGCACGAACGGCGCTTGCCGACACCGAATTGGCTGGCGAATCAATCAAGGCGGGGGAGAAGGTCGTCCTGTTCTACTGCTCGGCGAACCGTGACACTTCGGCCTTCGACCGGGCGAACGAGTTTGATATTACGCGCACTCCGAATCCGCACGTTGGTTTCGGCGGTGGGGGCGCGCATTTCTGTCTCGGTGCACAAGTCGCCAAGATGCAGCTGCGACATCTGTTCCAGCAGTTGCTCACTCGGCTTCCGCGGGTCGAACTAGGTCAGCCCGAATACCTCCACAGCAGCCTGATCCACGGCGTTAAGCACATGTCCGTGAAGCTGGCGGATTGACTCGTGCTGCGCATCCATTTCGACCAAGACTCCTGTATCGGCAGCGGCATCTGCGAGTCGCTCGTTCCGGACGTCTTTCGTACTAACGACGACGGGACAACGAGCGTGCAGACAGACACTGTTGCGGAAGCCCGGCGTGATGAGGTCGAACAGGCCGTATCACGTTGTCCGACAGGGGCGATCGTCATCGCATCAGAGCACTGAACCGCACCGACGCTGCAGACTTGACGATGCGACAAAGTTGACACGATACGGAGGATGAAGATGGCAGACGAGGTACTGGTGGAACGCCAGGGGCGAACGCTGGTGATGACGATCAATCGCCCCGAGGTCAAGAATGCGGCCAATTCCGCTGTGGCCCGAGGATTGGCGGATGCTGTTGATGAACTGGATGCCAATCCCGATCTGTCAGTCGGCATCATCACCGGGGCGGGTGGAACATTCTGTGCCGGGGCAGATCTGAAGGCGATGGCTACGGGCGACTATCCCTTCATCGAGGGACGCGGCCTCGGCTTCACCGAGAAGCTACCGAAAAAGCCGATGATCTCGGCGGTGGAGGGTCATGCTGTCGGCGGAGGCACCGAACTCGTTCTTGCCACCGATCTGATCGTCGCCGCCAGATCGGCGAGATTCGGACTTCCTGAAGTCAAGCGCGGACTGCTCGCCGGTGCTGGCGGCCTACTTCGGTTACAGCATCGCATGCCGTACCAGAAGGCCCTGGAGCTCATCCTTACCGGTGACAATTTCACCGGAGAGGACGCCTTGTCCCTCGGATTCGTCAATATTCTCGCCGAGGACGGCCACGCCCTCGACGAGGCACTGACACTGGCAGAGCGGATCTCTGCGAATGGCCCGTTGGCGATTGCCGCCAGCAAACAGATCGTCGTCAACTCCGCCGACTGGTCGTCGTCGGAGATGTGGCAACGCCAAATGGAGTACCTTGCTCCGGTTTTCATGAGCAAGGATGCCCAGGAGGGGCCGAAGGCATTCGCCGAGAAGCGGGACCCGAACTGGACTGGGACGTAGTTGGCTCGCGGTAAGCCTGACAGTCAAAACCGAAGGAGATAATCGAATGTCATTGAAGGGCAAAGTCGTTCTGGTAACCGGCGGTGCCGGAGGTCTTGGCGAGGCGACCGTTCGCCAGCTGAATGACGCCGGCGCGTGTGTCGTCATAGCAGATCTCGCCGACGACAAGGGCGAAGCGCTCGCCAAAGAACTCGGCGACACGGTCGCCTATGTCCACACCGACGTACTCGATGACGAATCGGTTGCCGCGGCGCTCGACGAGGCCGGCAAGCTGGGCGAGTTCCGGTATGCCGTCATCGCGCACGGTGGTTTCGGTGTCGCGGAGAAGGTGGTGAACCGCGACGGCGAACCGGCGACCATCGACGGATTCAAGAAGACCGTCGACCTCTACCTGACCGGCACCTACAACGTCTTGCGCCTCGCCGCCGCGCGCATCGCCAAGCTGTCGCCGTACACCGAAGATGGGGAACGCGGAGCGGTGGTCATGACGGCCTCGATCGCGGGCTACGAGGGCCAGATGGGGCAGTCGGCGTACGCGGCGGCCAAGGGTGGTGTCATCGGGCTGACACTGGTTGGCGCGCGCGACCTCGCGGCTATCGGTGTTCGCGTGAACACCATCGCACCGGGCACCATCCGTACACCGCTGATGGAGCTGTTCGGCGAAGAGGGACTGCAGAAGTTCGCGGCCGCCATCCCGTTCCCCAAGCGGCTCGGAAAGCCCTCGGAGTACGCGCTGCTCGCCCAGCACCTACTCGAGAACACCTATATCAACGGCGAGATCGTCCGTATGGACGGAGCGCAGCGCTTCCAGCCGAAGTAGTAATACTGACTGCTGCCGCGGAGACGTCGAGAATATCCGTCTCTGCGGCAGCAGTGGTTGTGGCGAAGCGATTAGCGGGGCAGGCCAAGCCCGCGCTGGGCGATGATTGTGCGCTGCACTTCGCTGGTTCCTGCGTAGATGGTCGTCCCCAACGAGAAGCGCATGATCTGTTGGATCTGGCCGTTCTCCGGAGCGGTCGGATCGAAGGGGCTGCGCAACGCGTCGGGGCCGACCATTTCGTTGAAGTCCTGGCTTGCTCGTTCGAGTGCTTCCGTGCTGAACAGCTTCGACATCGGGCCCTCCGCTTCGATTCGCTGGCCGGTCTCTTCGAGCCACGCGCACCGAGACAGCAGTAGTGACGACACTTCGACCTCGATTGCCGCCCGCGCGAGCCTGCGCCTGACATCCGGATCGTCGATACGGGCGATGCCCGAAGCGTCTTTGGTGTCTGCTGCCCACCGCTCCGCGTGCTCCAGCAGACGGGCGATGTGCGGTCCCCATCCGGACGCATGTTCGTCCTCAAGGGCGAGTAGCAGTGTTTGCCATCCCGCGTTCACTTCGCCGATGCGCCACTGGTCGCTGATGCGGAGGTCGCTGTAGAACGTGATGTTGGTGCGCTCGCCGGACAACGTCCACACTGCCTGGGCGTCGAAGCCTTCAGAGTTGGTCGGGACGAGGAACATCGTCAGCCCTTTGTGCTTCGGCTGCTCTGGGTCGGTGCGGGCCAGCAGGAAGACGTAATCGGCGATATGCCCGTTGGTGGTGAACATCTTCGAGCCGTTGATGAGCCAGTCGTCACCGTCGCGGACAGCACGGGTGGACGCTGCGGCGACATCCGAACCGCATTCGGGCTCACTGAAACCGAGTGCGATCGTGACATCCCCGTTGGCGGCTCCGTCGAGCACCCGCTCCTGGACAAATGGTGTCCCGACTTGTCGCACCACCGATGCGACCATGCGTGTGGTCTCCCCGAGATACATCGGCGCGTCCGCGCGATGAAGCTCGGCGATGAGAATCTGCGTCTGGAATGGACTCATACGCTCACCCTGTGCAGGATCGGCTGCGTACCAACCCTTTTCGGCAAGGCCGCGGGTGAACTCGTAGTCATGGAATACGCCCGTGGTGTGAATCTGCTCTACAAGTTCAGGCGTCATAGCCGATCTGAGGTGGTCGCGTACCTGCGATTCGAACTGCGCCAATTCTGGATCCAGAGTAAACCGCACGTCAGCACACCCCGGCGCGAAGCTCGGTAAGTCGGCGACGGCAGCAGGTGGCGCGTCTTACAGAGAAGTCAGATTGCATTGATCCACCCTACTACTCTGTGCGAGAGTGGTCATTCTCGTCCCGGGATTTTGGCGCCGGCGAGCAGATGGTGTCGCCGGTCAGCCCTCGGCGAGATGGGTTGTGTCGCTTGAATACGCGTGTCAAGGAGTGAGCTGAACGTGGATCTTGCCCTAAGTGACGAGCAGCGTCAGCTGGTCGAATCCTTTGCGGGACTGTTCGAGCGTGAGTCCACCACTGAACGGGTGCGGGCCGCCGAATCGACGGGTTTTGACCCCAAACTGTGGGCGGCACTGATGGAGTCGGGCGTACTGCATATGGCTATCGACGAAGAGTCAGGGGGGTGGGGGGCGAGCTGTCTCGACCTGGCGCTGGTCGCTGAGCAGTTCGGCCGCGCTGTCGCGTCGGCGCCCCTGGTGGAGGCGCAAGTCGCAGCGGTATTGCTACAGGCGTGCGCTGCCCAGGGCAACGATGCAGCTGCTACCACGCTCGCATCGGCGCTCGAAGGTGAGCTCTTGGTGACGCTGGCACCCCGACCATCGGTAGCGAACCGACTCGGTCTGGTGCCGGGTGGTTCGGTCGCCGACGCGGTGGTCGCGCTGGACGACGATCGCCTGATCCTGGTGAGATTGGGGGACAACCGAACACCGGTGAGCAATCTGGGCTCGATGCCGCTGGCTGATGTCGAGATCGGACCGGACCGGGTACTGCTCGCCGCGGCGCCGGCAGCGGGAGGACTATTTGACGCGGCGATCGACATCTGGATGACGCTCCAGGCGACAGCCCTCGTCGGAGCGGCGGCGCGCGCGCTGGAGATCACCGTCGACTATGCGATCCAACGTAAGGCGTTCGGTGTGCCGATCGGCTCCTTTCAAGCGGTATCGCACCGCCTCGCCGACAGTGCCACGGCCATCGACGGTGCCCGGTTGCTCGGCTATCGTGCCGCATGCGCGGGCGTCGACGAACCCGACCGGGCGAGCGAGTTGGCTGCGATGGCTTTTTCCTTCGCCTACGAATCAGCCCGCGACCTCACACACCGCGGCATCCACTTCCACGGCGGTTACGGATTCATGATGGAGCAGGATATTCAGCTGTTCTACCGGCGCTGCCGCGGATGGGCGAACGTGTTCGGGGACACAAACACCGGACTGGACCGAGTCGCGAACGCTCGATACGGCGAGAACTGAGTCGAGTACGAATGCCGCCCGGCATTGAGACCATCACAACTGAGGAGTGGCAGCATGCTGGAAGCAGTCGAATTCGAGGTGTATAGCCACGCTCCGTCGCTTGACCTGTACCGGAGGAACTGGGTACCTGACGAAGGTGTGTGCCTTGCGGGCACCTGGCTGGGTGCTGTGGTGTCGGACAGCTCAGGGCAGAACTACTGGGGCCTACGCGGCACCGACGACTTTCTCGTCGGCATGACGCATGTGGTGTCACCGATCTGCGGGTTCCGCAGACTCAAACCATCGATGGACGCTGTGCCAGATCACCTTTACACCGAGTACGCCTCGATCGACTTCTATGAGCCGCTCCAGTACGCGGAGTCATCTGATCGCTTGGATGTGACGTTTGGTAGCGGACGAATCAGCCGAGACGCAAACGGATGTCACTGGTCTGACGCCGGCGGCAGATGGGAGATGCACGCGCAGACCGTTAGCGACGTCTTCGTGGTGCATGTGCCGGTCCAAGAAAAAATCGATCAACCGGTGTATTACCGGCACGAGGTGATGACCGCCCAAGGAACCATCGACGGTGTCGAGGTATCTGGGTTCGCGCACCAGGATTATGCCTACGGGCCGCCTGGAAAGGTCTACCCCGAGCTGCCGATCGCGCTGAAGCTGCAGGGGATGTGGGTGTCGTGGATGCACGAATACGACGACGGCGAAATTGGCGGCGGCTGCTTCTGGCAAGGACGTGATGGCCTGCCTTTCGGCCCCGGCTACCAGCTCAAGGGGGGAGTTACCACCGTCCACAACGATATCGTGGCCACTCCGACGTTCAACGACGGAGGCAAGATCGCCGCGCTGGACGTGTCTATCGCCGGCGATACATATGCTTTCGCGTTCGACACCGCCGGTAGCCCGCTGCACGTGTTCGGAACGCTGAGCGGCAGTTCATCGGGTGAGCACGTGTCGCGCAGCTGGTGCTGGGTGGAATACACCGGTGGCATGATGACGCCGGAGATTCTGGGTCTGGTCATGCAGCCCTATCGACTTGCCAGGGGTTTGTGACGCGGATAAGCGGGGCTGTTCGATAGCTTGACGATACCGCGGGTCTCGTGCTTCTCGCCAAGCGGTCGGTATCGGACAATTGTCGGCGACCGGCGCGATCTCCAGCAACAATCCGGCTGCACCGGTCGCGGTCGCGCACGGCCCGACCGAAATGGATCGCACATGGTTCGGGCATACGCCCTACAGCACCGCCAAACGCCGCCGACGCTTCTCTTCCGTGAACGTGCTACCCGCTTGGGCATCTTCAGTAAGTCTGGCGGACAACCCATTTCAGCGCTGATGTGACAGATTGACACTCCCTGTCCCGGTTCTGGTGTGCGCAAGGCGCAACGGCGATGCCGGCGCTTGTCGTGCGCGCAGTCTTGCGGGAATTACCACATCAAGCGGTGGAGAGGAGTAGTTATCGCAAATGAGAATGTTGATTGACCATACCCGCGAATGCGGCGTAGAGTCCGCTTATCTGTAGCTGCCCTATCCCATTCGAAGTCGCGGAGGCACTGTTGCTTGGCTGTTTGTGCCGCATTAGAGCGGCGATGCCGCGCATCGCTTCAGCCGAGACCGTGGGTCCCTGCGTCAGGCGGCTTGGGGCGCCATGGTGACGGACGGGATCTTTCGCCGTGCCGTGGTCGGCTTCGTCGGCGTATTGGTCCTTATCGGCATTGTTGTCGTCGCTGCGACTCAGTTCGCGGGCGGGTTCACTCCGAGTGCGCAGGTGATCCTGATGGCGCCGCGAGCGGGCTTGGTGATGAATCCCGACGCACAGGTCCGACTTCTCGGCGTCCAGGTGGGCACCGTGAAATCAATCGAGGATCTACCCGACGGGCGCGCGGCCATCCACCTTGCGATGGACCCCGACAAATTGTCTGCCATCCCGTCCAACGTGGCGGCGGAGATCTCCGCCAGCACGGTATTCGGCGCAAAAAACGTCCAGCTCATCCCGCCTGCCAATCCGTCGACGGCGTCAATGACGCCCGGACAAGTGCTGGACGCGCAACACGTGACCGTCGAAGTCAACACCGTATTCACTCAGCTGACATCGGTGTTGTCGAAGATCGACCCGGCGAAATTGAATCAGACCCTTGCCGCGGTCTCGGCGGCGTTCAACGGCCGTGGCGAACAACTCGGTCAGTCCTTGAGCGACCTCAACCACTATCTCGGAGCGGTGGAACCGCACCTTCCGGCCTTGGCTGGTGACCTCGACGTGTTACCAACCGCCGTCGCCGCTTACGCCGATTCAGCCCAGGACGTGGTGAACATCCTGGACAGCACCAGCAGCATCAGCGACACGATCGTCGACCAACAAGGCCAGCTCGACACCGCCCTAATGAGTCTGATCGGCTTGGCGGATGCCGGCAACGACGTCGTGGGTTCGAACGCCGACGCGTTGACCCGCGTGCTGCATCTGTTGGTCCCGACCTCTGATCTGCTGCGCGGGTACAGCCCCGCGCTGTGGTGTGGGCTTGCGGGATTGACCGTCCTGGCCAACCAGCCGGCCTTGAAGGATCCCGGGCTGCCCGTGCTGTCCGGGTTGCTGTGGAGCTTGGACCGGTACCGCTATCCCAGCGATATGCCCAAAGTCGCCGCATCGGGCGGCCCCCAATGCACGGGACTGCCAAAGCTGCCGTATCAAACGGTTCCCCCGTTCGTCGTCACTGACACCGGAACCAATCCGTGGAAATACGGCAATCCCGGGCTGGTCCTCAACTCTGATGGGATCAAGCGTTTGCTCTTCGGGGACATCGACGGCCCGCCCCGTAACTCCGCACAGATTGGCCAGCCCGGATGATGCCCGCTCGGTCGCTATTGCTCCGGGTAGGGGCGTTCACCACAGTGATGGTGCTGCTCACCGGGTTCCTCTTCCTGGTGTTCGGGCAGTATCGTACCGGTAGCTCCGTTGGGTACCGTGCCGTCTTCGCCGACGTGTCGCGGCTCAAGCCCGGGGACACGGTACGAATCGCCGGTGTCAAAGTCGGTGCTGTGGAGGATGTTTCACTTCGTAACGACATGAGCATCGAGGTGTCGTTCAATACGGATCGTGCTGTTTCGCTCACTCAAGGAACTCGAGCCGAGGTCCGCTACCTCAACCTCGTCGGTGATCGGTACCTCGAGCTGGTCGAGGGGCCCGGAAACGCCAAGATACTTCCGGCCAACGCGGAGATTCCGAAGGATCGCACCGCGCCCGCACTCGATATCGACATGCTCCTCGGCGGACTCAAGCCGGTGATCCGCGGCTTGAACCCCGACGACGTCAATTCCCTCACCGCCACGCTGGTGCATATTCTGCAGGGCGAAGGCGGAAACGTGGAATCGCTGTTCGCGCAGACCGCGTCGCTGACCAACACGCTGGCCGATCACAACGACGTTCTGATGCGAGTGATCGACAGCCTCAAGACGCTACTGACCACACTGAGCGCCGAAGGTAATGACTTTTCCGGGGCAATCGATCGACTGGAGAAGCTGGTCACCGGCCTGTCGCATGATCGCGAGCCGCTCGGCGATGCGATCGTTGCGCTCAGCCAGGGGACAGCGTCGTTGACCGACCTACTCGGCGCGTCCCGGACACCCCTTGCCGGGGCAGTGGACCAGCTCAATCGACTGGCGCCCGGCTTGGACGAGTACAAGGACCGCATCGACACCGCATTTCA
Organism: Mycolicibacterium vinylchloridicum; assembly: GCF_013404075.1. Classification (GTDB taxonomy): domain Bacteria; phylum Actinomycetota; class Actinomycetes; order Mycobacteriales; family Mycobacteriaceae; genus Mycobacterium; species Mycobacterium vinylchloridicum. The sequence goes on along the minus strand of NZ_JACBJQ010000088.1, from coordinate 5,893 downwards.
GAAGGCACCGGAAAATTACCGCAAACTCGCACGCGTCGGTTCATACGGATCATTCATCAACTACTACGTGTGCTCGTTGACCTTCCGCGTGACCGATCTGCAGGGCCGCACCGCGGTGTTTCCGATGTTGCACCAAGATACGGGAAGGTGCGCCGAGAACTAATGCTCAAATATCGCGCGAAAAACCTTGCCCGCGCAGGCTTCATCGGAGCGGTGCTGGTCATACTGGTGATTCTCGTTGGGCTGCAGCCTGAGCGCCTGTCGTCATGGGCGACCGCGTTGCGCTACCAGGCGGTGTTCGTCGACGCTAGCGGCATCACCGAAGGCAACGCGGTGACGATTTCCGGCCTGAAGGTTGGTTCGGTGTCGGCAGTGGCTCTCGATCGGGGGCACGCCGTCGTCACCTTCGCCATTGATGGCGCTGTCGTCCTCGGGTCGCAAACCACGGCACACATCAGGACCGGAAGTCTGCTGGGAGAACGGGTACTGACACTTGACTCTGCGGGATCGGGACGCATGAATCCCAATGACGTCGTCCCGCTGGTGCGCACCACAACCCCGTACGTCATCACAGAGGCCACCACCGAGCTGACCACGAATGTCGCAGGAACCGACACGACCTCCCTCAACCAGTCACTCGACACGTTATCGGCCACACTCGACCAGATAGCGCCCCAACTCGGGCCGGCCTTTGACGGTCTGTCGAGGATGTCGAAGGCGCTCAACGAGCGCGACGACACGCTCGCCGATCTGCTCAAGCGCAGCAACGACGTCACGAAAATACTTGCCAACCAGAGCGCTCAGGTGAACACGCTTATTCTCAACGCCAACGATCTGGTCCAAGTGCTCGCTGACCGGCGCCAGGCGATTGTCAGTCTGCTGGCAAACACCTCCGCGGTCGCGCAACAGCTGAAGCTTTTGGTCAAGGACAACGAGGCGGAGTTGGCGCCCACGCTGCAGAAGCTCAACGCGGTGACCGCGGTTTTGGAGAAGAACCGTGACAACATCGGCAAGGCGCTTCCCGGCCTAGCCAAGTTCCAGAACACGTTGGGGGAGGTAGTCGCCAGCGGGCCCTACTACACCGCCTACATCCCGAACATCGCACTGCCACAGGTTAATCAGGCATTGCTGGATTACATCTGGGGTTTCCGACGCGGTACCGATGCCGGGCAGCCACCTGACAATGCCGGGCCGAGAGCTGAATTCCCGTTCCCCTACAATGCAATTCCGCAGGTGCCCCGATGACTAAGCGCAGACTCGTCATGAGTGCCGTAGTGCTGATGGTACTGCTCGTGCTGGGCGGCAGTGTCGTGCTGGTGCGCGCCACCATGTTCGCCCCGACGACGGTCACCGCGTATTTCGCCTCCGCAGGCTCGGTCTACCCGGGCGACGATGTCCGGGTAGCCGGGGTGAAAGTGGGCACCGTCAAGTCGATCGTGCCGGACGGCGCCCAGGCGAAGTTCGCCCTGAGCATCGACCATGGCGTGCCGATTCCGGCTGCGGCCAGGGCGGTGGTCGTGGCCCCCAATATGATCTCGGCGCGTTACGTCCAACTGGCGCCCGCCTACGAAACCAGCGGGCCGAAGATGGTCGATGGCGCCGTGATACCTCTTGACCGGACGGCCATTCCCGTTGAATGGGACTCCGTCAAGGAGCAGCTTTCCCGGCTGGCGACTGAGCTCGGGCCCAACGCGCAAGTCTCGACGACCTCGGTCTCTCGGTTCGTCGACAGCGCGGCAGACGCGATGGCGGGCAACGGCGCGAAACTGCGTGAGACGTTGAAGCAGCTCGCCGCTATCGCCAGGGTGTTCGCGGCGGGCAGTGGTGACATCGTTCAGACGATTGAACAGCTGCAGCTGTTCGTGACCACACTTCGCGACAGCAAACAACAGATCGTGCAATTCCAGGACGGACTGGCCTCCTTGACCAGTGTGTTGGATGGCAGCAGGTCGGATCTCCACGGTGCGCTCACCAACCTTTCCGAGGCTGTCGGCGAGGTACAGCGCTTCGTGGCCGGTACGCGGGGCGGCGCCGTCGAACAGGTGCAGCGACTAGCCGCCGTGACCCAGAATCTGGTCGATCACCGCATGGACCTCGAGCAAGTTCTGCACGTCGCACCAACGGCGCTGGTGAACACCTATGACATGTTCGACCCGCGTACCGGGACCGCCGCCGGCCAGTTTGTCCTGAACAACTTTACCGACACGAACATGCTGCTGTGCGGGATGATCGCCGCAGTCTCCGACGTCACTTCCCCCGAATCGGCAAAGCTGTGCAGTCAGTACTTGGGTCCGGCCCTGAATCAGTTGAATTTCAACTACCTGCCGATTCCGTTCAACCCGTTCCAGGCGGGTGCGCCGTCGTGGCAGGAAATGGTCTACAGCGAAGCCCGGCTAGAGCCGGGGGGCCAGGGCCCCAGGCCGCAGGCCGTGCCCGACCAGCCTCCGTCGGTTTCGGCATACACAGGTCTTCCCGGGGACACCCCGGGCAGCGACTGGCCCCCGGCGCCCGGGGTGTCCCCGCCGGCCCCGGCACCGCTGGCTCCATCGGAATCACCCCCGGTCGCGCCGCCGGCGAATCCCACCGCCCCCCTTCCCGCGGAAAGGCCGTCCTCATGACCCAGTGGGCCCGTCGGTTACGAACTGCCGCGGCGGCCTCGTGTGCGGTGATCGTACTGAGTTCGTGTTCGTTCCAAGGATTGAACTCGCTGCCGCTACCCGGTGCGGTCGGTCGCGGTGACGGAGCGCAGCACTTCCATATCGAATTCACTAATGTCGGTGCGTTGGAACCCAATTCACCTGTCATGGTGAACGATGTCATCGTCGGTAGCATCCAGTCCATCACCCTGAGGGGATGGCATGCTGTGGTTGACGCTTCGGTGCGTCCGGGGACCGTCGTACCGCGAAATGCCGTGGCAAGCATCGGGCAGACCAGCCTGCTGGGCTCGATGCACGTGTCGTTGGATCCACCGATCGGGGAACCGTCGCAGGGCCGGCTTCCTTCTGGCTCCACGATCTCGTGGAAGGATTCGGTGACCGCCCCGTCCACCGAGCAGACGCTGTCGGCGGTGTCGGTACTGGTCAATGCCGGTGGGCTCGGCCAGCTCGGCGACATCATCCATAACTTCAACGTCGCCGTCGGTGGCCGGGAGTCAGACATCCGCTCGCTGATCGAAAGGCTTAACCGTTTCGTGGGCACGCTGAACGATCAGCGTGCCAGCATCGTCGACACGCTGGTCGAACTCGATCGGTTCGCCGGGACGTTGGCCGATCGCCAACAGGTCCTTGAGCGCGCCTTGAAAAGGATCCCGGCTGCCCTGGATGTGCTGGTTACCGAGCGGCCTCATCTCACCGAGGCACTGACGAAGCTGGGTGAGTTCGGCACGGTCGCGACGCGGTTGGTCAACAACAGTAAGGACGATCTCGTCACCAACCTCAATAACCTGCGGCCGGCGTTCTGCGCACTGGCCGACTTGGGCCCCGACGTGGACACCGCGCTGGCCTTCGCGACCGTGTTCCCGTTCGGTCAAAACTTCATCGACCGAGCCGTTCGCGGCGACTACATCAACATGTTTTCCACCTTCGACATCACTGTCCCGCGGATCAAGCGCGGCCTGGCCCAGGGCACTCCCTCATATCAGGGCAATGCACCGATTGTGCCGGCCCCGGGTGATCCCGGCTATGACGCCTTCTACGCGCAATTCCCGGACCCCAAGACCGCCACGACGCCGATCCCGCCATGGCTGGCCGCGCTCCCGCCGGACACCACCCCGCCGTTCCACCTCAACGGTGTAGCTCCATTGGGCGTGCAGCCGCCGATTCTCAAGCTCCCGCCCGCCACCACGCCAAGCGGATGTGCCTGATGCTGACTCGATTCGTACGTATCCAGCTCATCGTCTTCACGATCGCCTCGATTGTCGGAATCCTGATCATGACATTCGTCTACATGCAGGTGCCGACACTGCTCGGGGTGGGCCGACTCAACGTCACCCTGGAGCTCCCCGCAGCGGGTGGGCTGTACCGCTTCAGCAACGTGACCTACCGAGGCGTTGAGGTGGGCAAGGTCGCCCAGATACGCGTTGTCCGGCACGGCGCCCAGCCGAGCGTTGAAGCGGACCTCTCGTTGGATCGTCAATTCCCGATTCCGGCTGATGTGGTGGCGCAGGTACGCAGTGTCTCTGCGATCGGTGAGCTCTACGTTGACCTGCAACCGAACTCGACGGCCGGACCGTACCTCCACGATGGATCGGTGATCCCCGCGGATCACACCAAGCTGCCAACCCCGGTGGGGCCGATGCTCGACAAAGTCAGCGCGCTGGTCGACTCTTTGCCGAAACAGCGGATGAGTGATCTGCTCGACGAGACATCGAAGGCCTTTACCGGCGCCAGTGACGACGTGGCCTCGCTGTCGGATTCGTTCTCCACGATCGCAAAGGGACTCAACAGTGTCGCCGATCCCACCGGCGCACTCGTTGACGACGCGCGACCACTGCTGGATTCCCAGGCCGACCACCAGGATTCGATCAGGACCTGGATCCACAGTCTGTCGGGAGTGACAGATCAGTTGAGGGCTGACGATCCACAATTCCGTCGTCTTCTCAACGGTTTACCGCCGATGGCCAGCGAGGTCACCCAACTTCTTGATGATTCGCGCGCCACCTTGCCGGTGCTGCTCGCCAACTTGACGACCATCGGACAGGTCGCCGTCGTCTACCACCCATCGCTGGAAACCTTGCTGGTGGTGCTCCCACCGCTGGTGGCGATGACTCAGGCCTCGGCCGGCACCAATAATCCCTCGGGAATTACCCTGGGGGACTTCAGGCTGGGAGCCGGGGATCCGCCCGCATGCACCGTGGGCTTCCTGCCGCCCTCGCAGTGGCGGAATCCCGAGGACGTGACAACCATCGACACGCCCGATGGGCTCTACTGCAAGCTGCCTCAGGATTCGCCCATTCTCGTGCGCGGTGCACGGAACATGCCGTGCATGGGGGTGCCGGGTAAGCGCGCCCCGACGGTGAAGGAGTGCTACAGCGATAAGCCGTTTTCCCCTTTGGCGATGCGTCAGCACGCGCTCGGTCCGGCTCCGATCGATCCCAATCTGATCGCTCAGGGAATTCCGGTGGATGGCCGGATAACCATGGACCAACACCTCTATGGTCCCCTCGACGGAACCCCACTGCCCCCTGGTGTCGCCCCGACACCGATTCCGGGTGTACCGGCAGCGCCGCCACCGCCGGGGGGTGACGCGCCGCCGCCTGGCACTCCGGCACCGCAGCCGACGCAGGATGTACCCGACTCTGCCCCAAGCGGTTTCAGTCCTGGAACGCGTCAGTCACAACCGTCCGTGTCGTTCACCCAGTACGACCCGCGCACCGGACGCTACGTGGCGCCTTCGGGGCAGGTATACCAGCAGAGCGACCTGGTGTCGGGCTCCCCCAAGAGTTGGCAGGATCTCGTGTATTCCGAGGCTCCGCGATGATCGGGCTGACCTGGCGCACGACCTACCGACTAGCGAGCGCGGTTGTGTTCAGCGGAGCGTTGTGGACAGCATCGGCGACGGCCCCGGCTCATGCCGGCGATTGCTCAGTGCCGATTTCGGGGACGTACACCGCGTTTTCCGACGGCGTATGGGCCCAAACCAATTACCGATTCCACGACGAAGCCCCGGTCACCAGTACGTGGACGGTCACGAGCAACTGTTCGACGTATCTGGACTGTACTGGCAACGTCGTGACGGATGCGGGTTGGAGCGCGCCGGTGGTCTGTGGGTTGCGTCCAGCAGAGTGGTGTACGAGTCGGACCTGATCAGCGGTACCGGCGTGTCGTAGCCGGATGAATGAAGGTCATCGCGTGATTCTTCGAGAGACCCGCGAAAGTCACTCGAGCAAAGGAAT
>NZ_JACBJQ010000087.1 GCF_013404075.1 Mycolicibacterium vinylchloridicum | reverse complement strand
ATGTAGGACCGCAACCCGTTGCGGCAGTGTGCGTTGAACAGGGAAGCACCCCAACAGCGGCGTAGGCCGCCAAACGGGAATCCCCGGACCTTTGTCCGGGGAGCACGTCAAGCCCCATCCCGTAGGGTTTTTTAAGTAGTTATCCCTTGTTTTCGGGGAAAAAAGTAACTACCGGACAAGCCCGAAAGCCTTCGGCTTCAACACAACGCGGCGCTTCGCGCCCACCGCGAAACAAGAAATTTCGGTCTCAACATGCGGTCGTCGACCCAGGAGGCTACGCACTGGCCCGTCAGTGGCTCCGTGCGCCCCAAACACCGCGTTGGGCACGTCGCTACACCCCCCGGGTGTGGAGCCGCAGCCTGACGGCCGTAGCCGCGCACGGCTGGGCGGCCGAGGACCTCAACCAGCTGCTGCGCGATTGGGAACGCACCGGTGGCCACTGGATGCCGGCCGAGCCGTACAAGACGATCGGGCTGATGTGCGCGGCGATCGGCTGGCATGAGCGCAACAACTCACTCGACGACCGGCCGGCCGCGCTGGAGTTGGCGATGGAGCAGGAACGCCTACGCCGCCACGAAGAGGAGCGTCGGCAGTTCCGCGCCGAGATGGAAGCTGCTCGCGTGGCGCGGCGTGAAGCGCAGAGCCGGCTCGGTCAGCCAGCGCATCGCGCTGCCCAACAGGTGGCGGCCGAGATCGCCGCGCGTGCTGCGCGCAAGCGTGTGGCCGCCGCCGAGGCCGAGCGCCAGGCCCGCGCCGAGCTCGTTGCACGTGTGCGGGGCCAGCAATGATGATCCAGGGGTATCAAACCGGCTGCCGCGCGCGTTTCGCACGCTTGCCACTGGCTCTAATTTGGTTGCGTGCCAGTGCATTTAGCCTTAAGGGGATCGTTTCTGCTGTCGGCTGCAGAACGTGATGTCTACCGGTACGGCTCCCCCCGCTGTCCGGCACCCAGGGAGCGTTGTCAGGCGTCCGGTGGCGGTGGTGCGACGTACGGTTCACCGAGCGCGTTGGGGTCGAACCGGGGGTCGGTGGGCACCAGGAAGGACGCGAACAGACCGCGCATGTGCTCATAGATCTCATCGCGGGTCCTGCGCAGCACCTCGGTGATGATCTCTTCGAGTTCCACGTTGGTGTAGGCACTCATCGCTTCCGGAGCGATGTCGAGGTCGAGAAGATTGCCCCAGCTGTCGAATCGAGCGCGCACGTCATCATGCAACGTCGGCACGTTGATCCCCTCCACGGCGTCGAGGAACGCCTTGTTGCGGGCGCGCCAGTGCGCAATCGCGGCTTCGGCCTGGGCGACGTACTGATCGTCAGTCAGCGTCATGTCTTCTTATCTCTTCTCTCAGAACGGGATTCGCGCGCCTCAACCCTGCCCTTGACCGGTTCGGCGTTCGGCGGGGTCGTCAGACGCAGCCGCTTCTCTTCGTAGAGGCGCTTGTCATCCTCACCACCGCCGCCGCGGCCGGGACCACCCATCATCGGCGGCATCATGCCCATGGGTGCGCCCATCCCGGCACCACCGCCGGCACTGCTCACTGTCGGGGTTGCGCCCGTTCCCACGGTGGGCGCCGGCGCTACCGCCGGAGCGGCAGCTGCTGAGGCCGGCGCCGCAGCAAGGCCCCCGTCACCCGCCGAGGCAGGCTCGGTATCCCCAGGCTCGGCGCCGCCACCACCACCGTCACCCATCCCGAGATCACCGGGACCGCCGCCCTCGCCCAACGACGGGTCAGACCCACCAGGTTGGCCGCCTGCGAGCCCTTGCAGCGCCGAGGCACCGCCTTGGGCCAGGCCGCTGACGAGCTGGGTACCTGTCTGCTGAACTTGGTTGGCGGCGCCGCTGAGCGCACCGAGGAGGCCGCCGGCCGCGCCAGCGACGACTCCGAGCACCGTGGGCAACAGTGTCTGCAGCATGTCCGCACCGCCACCAGCGGAATCAGCCAGCGGGTTACCCGCCGGACCCGTACCGTCTGCGGCATCACCGGTCGCCGGCGGTGACCCATCCTCGGTGCCCGGTGCCGCTCCTGGCTGTCCCGGAACCCCGGCAGGTGTAGGGGTTGCGATGCCCGGCTCCAGAGGCTTGGCTTGCAGTTGCCCACCGGCGGTGTAGGTGGTGTAGCTGTTGATGGCTTGTTGGTGGGCTGCGGCGAGTTCGGATTGCAGCTGGGCCACGACAGCGGTGTAGCGTCCACCGCTTTGCGCGTTGTGCGCGGCCGCAGAGCGTAGCTTCTGCTCCAGATCAGCGAAGTGTTGCGGGGTGGGGATGTTGGCGCGGGCTTGGCGGAAGTTATTGGCCTGCACGGTCGCATCCCGCGACAAGGCGCGCGACTGGTCGGCGTGGCGGGTGTAGGTCGACTCCAGTGTGGCCAGGTGTGTGCTGGCCTGGTCGGCGGCTGAGGAGTCCCAATTCTGCTCACTGGTCCACCGGGCCGAGCGCACCGACTGGGCGGCTGAATCAAGTTGAGCGGCATGGGCATTCAACGCCTGCGCGGCGGTTTCCAGCGCTTCGGGTCCGGGACCTCCGTGCATGAGTGCGGCGATGTCCTTGCCGGACGTTGGCTGCACCCCCGGGGTCGGAATAGGGGGTGCGAGCAGCGATGGACCGCCGATCGTCGGGGCATTACCCACCGGGACGGAGGTCGCCCGTCCGCGAGAGCCCGCGGCCAGGGACGCGGCGTTGGCTTGTTCCTGGTCTTCGTAGGTGGTGGCGGTGCTGTACATCCGTGAGCTGGCCTCGGCGGTCTTGTGGTTGACGGCCATGGTGGCATTGACCAGCTCACTGATCGAGGCCGATAACGCGTAGGCGATCTTCACCGACGTGGCGTCTGCCGCTGCGGGCGTGACCGCCGGCGCGGGCGCCGCCGCCGCGGAGCTGGCCGTCGACAGACCAGCCCCGGCGGCGCGCACCCCGTCGGGGTCGATGAAGAGATTTGCGCTACTGGCCATGAAGCAACCTTGATCTAGGCCCGCAGCGTCTGCTGATTCTCGTGCTCTTGATCGGCGTAGGTCTGCAGGTTGCTGCGGATGTGGTTGGCGACAGCCTGGGCATTGGCGGCCAGGCGCTGGCCCAGCTCGTGACGAGCAGCCAAGGTGTCGGCGTAAGCCTGCCCGACCGTCGAGGAGCCGATCTTGCCGAAGGCATGCCGGGCAGCTTCAAGGGCGTCGGGGTCAGCGGCCATACGCCGAGCCGCTTCCGCGCTTTCATTCTCCCACCAGGAGGCGTGGTCCTCCCAGGCCTCAAAATCCACCCTCAGCTGGTTGGCCATGGCGTCGTCCTTTCACTCAATGGGTTGTTTGCCCAGCGTAACCCCGGTGCGCGGCGGTTAGCGCGGCCTCAAAAATCCAAATATTTGGCGCGATAGGCGGCGATCTCGGCCTCACTGGGATAAGTGTCATCCGGCGGCATATCGGCACCGAGTTCGTTCATGCGTTGGCGTTGGGCGAAGCGGGCCCGCATCAGCGCCAGCCGGTGCAGGTGCATCAGACGCTCCGACAGGGTCTCTGCCGACCAGGTGGCGTTGACCTCCGGCTCGAGCTGCACCCGCACGACACCGCCGGTGCCGTCCAGTTCCACCAGCAGCAAGCCGGTGCGCGAGGTCTCGACGTAGGTACGTTCGGCCGTCTCGGCTTCTGACTGCATCCTGCGCGTTCCCCTATGCCGTGTGGTTACCGGTCGGCGGGACCGTGGCAACCGAAGCTGATGCCGGTGTGCCGGTTGCTGGCGCCGGCACGCTCGCCTGCGTCCCGCCCCCAGCTGCCGGCGGTCCGGTCCAGCCCAAGAAGTCCGACGAGCTGGGCAGCGCCGAGACGGGTTTGAGCTGGCCGTCTAGCCAGATTTTGCCATTACCCATGTACATCACCGCGGGCTTGGCCTCGAACTGGGCATAGTCGCCGGGCCGCAGACTGTTGCGGTCGACCGGATTCATCACCGGTGAGCCCGCCGGCGGGATCTGACCACCGTAGGCATCACTGACCGACTTCCCGTTAATCACGGCTTCCATCGCGTTCTTGCGCTGGTCGTCAGGCGCGCTCACCGAGGTTCCGTCTGGCAGGGACACGGTGTGGCCATCGACGGACGGTGCCGCAGCGGGCGCGGCCGCCGCTGGGGTACTGGCCACCGGCTGCACCGTGTTCGGATCTGCGGGGCTCTTGGCGTCCTCCTTGCCCTTGTCGGCCGGGGGATCATCGGTTTTGCCCTGGTCGTCTTTGAAGGCGTCTTCGGGCTTATCGGCTTTCCCGTCGCCCTTGGTGTCGGAGAACTTGTCGTCAGTGCTGGCCGGGCCCTGGCCGTTCTTATCGGAGAACTGCGAGGCCAGCCCCGGCAACGCCGAACCCAGCCCGCCCAGGGCGCCGCCCAGCGAGTCCAGCGGCGAACCACCCGCACCGAGGCCGCCGAGCATGCCGGGCAGCGCCGAACCCAGGCCAGCCAGCGACGACAGCGGGTCGGTGCCCATGCCACCCATACCCATCGGGCCCATGCCAGCCAGCGGATCGGTCAGCGGGTCGGTGCCCGCGCCGGCATCGGCCGGTGCACCGGCACCGGGCCCGGCGTCGGCGGGCGGCGGCGCGGCGTCCCCGCCCCCACCGCCGCCGGAAGAGTCTCCCCCGGAGCCGCCCTCGCTGCCGCCTGAGCCCTTGTCTTCTCCCTCACCGGACTTGGGTCCGTTGGTCCGGTATTCCTGACCGAGAGCATCCATGATGGCGGCCTGGGTCTTGGCGTCGACCTGCGAATCGCTGAGCAGCTTTTGGATCTCACCAAACTTCTGATCCATGTACTTCTGAAACGCCATCACCGATGCCGGGTCACCCATTTCGGGGGCGATCTGCTTGGACTTGGCCTGGATGTCGGCCAGGATCGCGTTGACCTTGTCTCGCGCCTGCTGATTGGACTCGAAAATCTGCTTGAGCAGCGTGGCTAGCTTGTCATCGGTCAGGGCGGCGCCGTCGACGTGCTTGTTGTACTGGTCACCGGCATTGGTCGCACCGTCGTTCAACCCGCCAGCCTGGTCTGCCGGCGGAGCCGGAGCAGGCGGGGGTGCAGCGGGCGGCCCGCCGGCTCCGTAGAGCGCAGTGTTGGTGCGCTGCAACGGAGTTTGCGACGGCGGGGGATCGTCATCGCTGAACACGCGACCCACCGCGGTCACCACCTTCACGGCGTTTTCCACCGCCGGCTCGATCACGTCCTCCACAATGTTGGGAAGGCTCGGAAGACCAAAAGTCACGAGCGGACGTCCTCTCTGTTCACCACGTCGCTGTTGTCTACGACGCTAAGCCCGGCTGACCCTCGATAGCTACGGGCGTGGGAACTAATTCAGGGCGTTCCCGCACCACCTCGGTGGCGGTCTGGCGGATGCGGGCGATGACATCGTGGTGACCCACGCCGACCTCCTCCCCGATGGCGCGCAGCGACATCTGTGGGCGCACCTCGAACAGCCGCCACAGAGCCTGACTCAGCGTGGTTTCGGAGTGATTGGTCAACCGACCGCGGCGATGGATCTCGCGGGCCAACGCTAGCCACCGCTGGCCGCGGTCCTGGTCGAGCCGCGCCGGCGGCTCCACACGGCGATGCGGTGCCCCGGCGCCCTCAGCGCGGGAAGGGTTGAAGCGCCACAAGATTTGGACGGCGTGGGTGCTGCCCAAGATTCCGGCAGGAGGGACGCAGGCCACGGCGAACGCCAGAGCGGTCGGCAACGGTGCGCCGGCAGGCAGGATGGCGTGCAGCGCATTGCCGCCAATGCTGACCAGCGCTCCCGCTGCGAGCATGGCCCAGAAGAACTGCCGGTTCTTGCGTTGATCCGGGTACGCCGCGGTCGCCAATATGCCCATCGTCGCCAAAACAATTGCGCCATCGACAATCCCGGGCCACAGATAGGGAAGCCAGCCTGTCCAGCTGCCCGTGCGGCGCGCGAGATCACTCAGTGCCGCGAACGACAGAATGAAACTAGAGACCGCGATCGCGGCGGTAATCGCAACTGCCACGGCTCGACTCGCTCGCACCAAGGATGGAACCTGCGTCGTGCCGGGGTTTGGCTCAGCCGCCTCGAAGCAGGTGTCCATATCGTCGAGCAACCGCCCGGCACGAGAGTCACTGCGGTTGTCGTCGTCGAACCTGATCAAGTCGTCGATTGCGGTCATCTGGTCCCTCCCTTCAGAAAAGGTGCTGACACCACAGACATCCACTCAAGGCGCCGACGCCACCCGTTAATGGACCGCGGCAGCGGAATCCTGTGTGCCGTCTCATCTAACAACCAACCGGCGGGTCTTCGCGACGCCCCAAACACATTGGTAGCCAATACCGACGAAGGCACCACTGCGTACGAACGACGTTGCGTCTCACGGGGCGATACTTCGCCGCTGCAGACTCGACCACAACTCGCCTACCCGGCACACGAACGACCGAAGCCGCGTAGATCAGCACCGCCACACACTGCTGGTCCAAAGACAGGGGCCCAGGCAAAAGCACGGGATGTTTGGGTTTGGCAGAAGAAGTAGCCGCTTGAGTGGGCATGCCCGTCCGTCTTCGGGGAACCTGATGCTCACATGATCGGGCTCCGGTCGAGGGTCCCTATGAGCCCCAAGACGTTGCGTCCGCATCGGGCCGCCCGCGCGCGGCCCAGTCGTAGAGCCCGACACCCAAAACATCTGCATACCCGTCTTTAGGGGATATAAGAAGGGTCGTCGCCGGTTGTAGGACGCCGGTTTCGTCAGGGCCGAGGCAGCGACATCAGATCGGGTTGCGCTCAGCTACGCGTGGATCGCGCCACGCGCACGCGCCTCGTGACCAGCGTGTCTGCGCGGATATTCCGCCACTACATGTAAAACTCACGTCTAACACCAGCACCAGGAGGCTCATCTAGTACGCACAATCTCGCTCGACGCGTGGCTGACGTCCGGAAGCCACGCCGGTGCCACAAACAGAAATCCCCGCCGAAGCGGGGACATCTGACAGTGGTGATCAGAAGCGCCAACTTCTGATCACCGGGCCCAAAAAACCGAATTCTCCGATACCGATCCGTTTGGAACCAGCCACTAGGGCTGGCTCCAGGATAGAGGACGCCCTCGTGAGCCACAATAAAATGCGGCGGTCAGCCGCCCGGGCGCGTGCCTGCGCCGCGAGCGTGGACCATGAACTGCCGGAGTCGGACCAGTCGTGACCACGGTGCAGCGCCGGGACGACTCCACCCAACGCGCTATCCCGCTCCCGCCGGCAGTGGTCTGGAAGCGTCTCGCGCCGTTGATCGCCGCCCCGGGCCGCAGGCGGATGCGGCTCTGGAATCCGGCCACCGACAAATTCAGTGACACAGCGCAACGCACCGATCGCCTTCCTGCGCGCCCAGCCGCGTTGTACCTCTACACGCGCAACCGTACGCAACTGTTATGGCTCGACTTCGATGCCAAACGTTACGGTCGCGCCGCCGTCGAGACCGACATGGCCGCGGCTGCGCAATGGATTACCGACTGCGGTGGAGTTGTCGTCGCCGATCGGTCCACCAGTGGCGGCGGACACCTGATGTGCCCGTTGGCGATCGGGACTACAGCGTCACGTGATGAAATGGCGGCCTTGGTGCGGCTCTTGGCGGCGCGGCTGCCCACACTGGACATCACGCCCAACACCAACGCCGAAACCGGTTGCATGACACCTCCGGGAAGCCCTTGCCGCGAAGGCGGCTACCGCCAACTTTGCGGCACTCTGGACGCGGCGATCGAAGCGTTCACCACACGTTCGCAACCCGACCTGCTACCGCGCCTCTACATGCTGTTGGGCGCGCTCAAAGAGACCAGGCACACCAACCCGGCACCCGAGCGCACTGTCGAGACCTACACCGAGGGCCACGATGACCACCGACGCCTCGCCGTGCCCTACACCCGCACCGATCCCCTACCCGCGGTCGTGGCCAACTACGCCGCCCACGGAACACTCGACAGCGCGCGACCCACCTGGCAGTCCAACCATGAAGCTCGGATGTCGGTCGTCACACAGGCCGTCGCCCGCGGTCACAGCGTCGCCAGCTTGCGCACCATGATCGCCGCCGACGGCCCGTGGCACAACGGGCTTGGCAAGGCCTACCTGCGCTACCACCACCGCGCCGACGAAGCGCTTGCTCGTGATGTCACCAAAGCCTTCACCTGGCTGGCAACCAACGTCTTAAAGTCCTCTCCCCCGCGGCACAAGAGAAAGTACTCACCGGGGGGGCAACAGGGGCCGCGGGGGGTCCACGAGCTTCGGGCTTGGCTTGCGAACGCGACGGCGTGGGCGGATCGAGAATTCGCGGGGAAACGCTACCGCTGGACAGTCCATGCGGTGTTTCAAGGTCTGGCTTTTCACGCCGCAGTGGCAGGAGAACACCGAGCAGGCAGCTGGCTGGTGGGTGTGGGCGGACGTGCGCTATCTCTGGCGACCGGGTTGCTCAGCGAAGACACGGTATGGCGGGTGCTCGCTGACGTGCGTGAACGCCCCGGGGCCCCCCTGCTGCTTGTACGGAGGCATGTGGGACTCGAGGCCGATGTCTACGCACTGACTCGCCAGAATGTCGTCAGCACCAATGCGCACGCCGTAGAGCGGTGCCGCATCGAGGCGGTTCACGAGGCATGGGCCGTGCTCGGTCATCGTCTGCGCCGGATTTATGAACTAGTCACTCACCACGGTATGACCCGAAAACGCGATGTCTACGCGGCGGCCGCGGTTCCCCGCGCCACCGGGGACGTGATGGTGCAGGATCTGCTCGTCGCTGGCCTGATTAGCGTGACCGGCCACGGCACGGTCGGGCCTGGTGCAGAGTCGCTAGATGCGGTGGCTCAACGTCACCAGCTCGGCGAAATCCGAAGCGCGCGGCTACAGAAACACCACGCTGAACGAGTCAGCTGGCGCCGCTGGTTGAGGGAGCGGGAGCAGCTGCGTAGCAGTGGTTCTCAAACCTGCGACCACGATGTGGCGGCTTCTGTGATGAGTGGTGAGCGCCCCGCGCTCATTGACGACTACGATGCATGGCTGGAGTCGGTGATGGCCACCGGGCCGCCCACAGACCTCTACAGCATCGAGCGAGACGCGATCGACATGATCGCTGACCTGCTCGGGGGGCGCATCATCGCCGTTTAGCCGGCCCGTGCAGTGATCCCGGTGCGATTTACGAGGCTTTAGCCCCGGCGCTGTTGAGACCGTCGCAGTAGTCATGGGCACGCTCGAGAAGCTGCTGAACGTAAGGAGTTAGCAGTTCGGCGATCTTGACGTCGTGGTCCTCGGCATATTTGGTCAACGCCGCATGGTCGTGCTCGGTGATGCGCTTCGACACATACTTCGGTGAGGCGCGGTTCTCTCGATGCCGCCAGTTGCCCTGCCGACGGACTCCCTTGACCTCAGTCGTCGTCTCGTTCATCGCAACTCCTCGCTGACCTGGCGTTACACGATTTCGATAACAGAATATCAGTAACATAAAACTGATAACAGATATCCTGTAATAGCATGTCAGGCGTGTCGTACGCACAGTCGGAGAGAGTCCAAGAGCTCTCATCGATCGTATTCGGCCAGAAGCACCGTTTAGCTGTCATGGCCGCCATTGCTCAAAGCGACGGCCTGGTCAACCCGTCCGACCTTGCCGAAGAACTGAATTTCCGCGCGCAAAGCGCCATCCAGGCGCCCCTCAAAGACCTGCAGAGCGCCGGCTTGATCACCCGCCAGGACGGTATGGGACGCGTCTACTACCGCCGTAACCCCCACGCGCTGTGGAATGCCGCACTCGAGCTGCTCGGCCAGGCGCTCGCCGAGGACACCCCTTCACAGCGGGGATCGCGCGCGGCGCGGGAGCTTGACCGGTACTGACACCGGCACTGCACGCGCAGACAGCGCCCAGCTCTGGACCGCCATGACAGCTGCAGCGGCCAGCAACTACACGCGAAGCTTCGCTAACACCGGGAAAACCCGGGCGTATGCCTCCTGGGACGCGCCGATCCACAGTTAACGGCCGATTTATCTGTCAGTGAAATACTGACAGGGTGGCCAGTCGACCGAAAGTGCATCGCAGAGAGGCGAGTAGAGCGATCGCAATGGTGTCGGTTCGACGTCTGAAGGTCGATGACCCGAATCGCTGGCGGCTGCCAGACTCACCAGACTCTGATCCTCGCGAAGTGCTTGACTACCTGCAGAAATATAGCGGGGTCGGGATTCCGCGCTGGGTACTTCAAGCTGACGTATGCGATGCGTTGACGTTGAATAACTGGCTGTGGTGGGAGGACCGGCGTCGGGAGCTGCATTTCTTGCGCGCGGGCCGCGACCGAGGGTTGTTCCTGGCGCAATTGGGTGCGCAGGTCGGTGTGGGCAAACAAGGAGTCCTCGATCGCATCGACCGGTTAGAGGCGCTGCTGCGCTATGACCGACCCGATGAGAAGATCACCCGAACCGCACGCCGCCTCGACCAAGAGGCTCGTCAACGCGCGCCCGGTGAACGGGCCTGGGTGCAGGCTCACCGAGAGGAAATCCTGTCGGTGATCGATGGGCTGGCCCGCCAAGCTGACCGGTTCGCCCTTGACGAGGACAGCCGGGAGTGGCTCGACGAGCTGGTCATCGATGCCCGCGATGATGCGTTGCGCCCGGCCACGATGGTGCTGTTGGGGCTGGCTAGCGCCGACCTGCGGACAACACCCGCGGTGCTCGAGTTAGACAGCAGTCGGCCGTTTGCGGTGCACAGCGTTTTGGCGCGGGCGGACCGGTTACGCTGCGAGTTCGCCGCGATCGGCGCTCGTGAGTCCGATGCGTTGGGGGTGCCGGCCAGGTAGTGAGCTTGTCGCGACGTCAGGGTCCGCAGTCGCGCAGGCTACAGCGATCCACAGAACCGGTTCTCCCCTGTCGTAATCGGGTGGGTAATGGCGCACCAGCATGAGGTTCGCAGGTGCGATCTTGCCTGCGTGTAGTGCGGCGGTGCCGACACCGGTATGAGTCGACGCCTCCTCGCCGGGTGGCGCCCTCCGCCGGGGGCGGCCCCCGGGGTGCTGGCGAGCGGCTTCGGGTTCGCAGTGTGCCGGTACGGGGGGACTTGAAGGGCGTCGACGGGCGACCAGTTTCTCGTCGCAGTGTGTTTGCTGTACTCAATGAATCGGACAGTGCAGGCAACTCTTCAGTCATGCCGTAGCGGAGCGGTGCACTCCTGCGTCGGAAGCTGTGGCTACGACCTGGGGGCGGAGTGCTCAACTCAAGCGGCTGGTGACCGAGTCGCTGATCTGGCCGCTGCGGGCCGCCTCATCCGCGGTATCTCCGCCTACCGGTCAGAGACCCATGTCAACACTTGGCCGAGGCGCACCACGCATGACGCTCACAGCGCTGCCCTGGCGTCACACCCGTTGCCGGTGCGCCCGCGCAGACGTCGTCGAAAGTGACCAGACACAACCTGGAACCCAGCCCGGTCACTCGGGACTTCGCCGGCCGCTTGCCCACGACACGGAAATAGCGACGCGTCCGGTCGCAACACACGGAAGCTGAGGAGTAATACGCTGCGACGTGCCCCGCCTTAGCTCCAGCGGCGCATGCCTCGGATAAGTGTCGCCCAGCGGGAGCGCGACCGAGATCTAGACGTAGTCGCTGGCGGGCAGGGCGGCCCCCAAAGTCGGCTTCATGGCTCATCGACACCCGCCCTACCGGTGGGGAGCTCGTGGTCGGACCCAGTGCGGCCACTTTCTCACCACACCGATGCTTCCTACCGCACCTGCCGCGTGGCGGCAGGCCGAGCGCCCAGACGATCCACGATGTAAGCCTCGCGCCCGGTCGGCTCGCGGATGTTGCAGCGGCGACGGGCTTCCCCGGGCCCGACGCTTAACAGCCTCCCTGCAACGGCCGACCTCGGTGGGAACCCTGGCATTCGGTCGCAATTTCCCGCGGAAAACTGGCATTGCGACACACCGCTGTCCGCGACCGTAACGATCGTTGGGTAGCAACCTTTGGCGTTGTGGTGTGCCGTCAGCTCCGGCACCGACGAAGGCTCGCGCCATCCCGCGCGCCCGCCAACCAGTGCATTCAATTTTGTCGGCTGAACGCAGGCGCCTGCGCGTCGGCGCTGTCCACCGAATCGATGCCGCGCGGCCGGTTTTCCGCGGAAAACTGCTCCGAGCGTCCCGCAATACTGCAGCTCAGGGCGGTTTGGCCGCGACCAAGGCGTGTGGGAGGACCTGCGGCCCAGGCTGGTTTTCCGCGGAAAACCAGCCTTGTTGCCGGGCCGGTTTTCCGCGGAAAACCACACCAGCGACGAGGTCAGCGCGATGCGACTCACGCAAATGTAACGTCATGTTCAGCGTGTCGACGTCGGTACCCCGACCCCTTCGTCGTAACCTTTGGGCACTTGTTTCCGAGTAGGTTGCCGCGTCGCGCAACTGAAGATCAAAGGTTCTCACCCATGAGTAAAGTCACCGTGCTGATTAATCAAAAGGGTGGTGTCGGCAAGAGCACCGCGACCGTCAACCTCGCTGCCGTACGGGCCCACCAGCTCACCGACGACCACTCCCCCGACAGGTTTTCGCCCGTCGCTGCGGTGTCGATTGACCCACAAGGATCAGCAATGTGGTGGGCCACCCAGGTTGACGAGCTGCCCTTCCATCTCGTCCAAGCCCACGACGATCCGCTGGAATGGCTCCAACAACTCAATAACTTGCCGGGGATCGCCGAGGTATTCGTCGACACCCCCGGTTGGTTCGACCTTGACCCCGACGGAGCCGGCGACGGGCTCGGCGACGGGCGCTCCGCAGACGTCATGCGCACCGTATTGGATGTGACCGATGAGGCCCTGGTGCCGATGCACACCGCTCCCCTGTGCTTTGACCCCACTGCTCGTACCATCGCCAAGTTGTTGGAGCCGCGTAACGTCCCCTACCGCGTGTTCATCAACGACTGGGACCCCCGCGACGGTGACCACTGGCTTAACGAGACCAAGAACTTTGTCCGTGGCCGCGGATGGCCACTCATCGACACGGTGATCCGGCACTACAAGATTCACACCAACGCCTCCAATGAGGGCGTGGTCGTGACCCAATACAAGAAATCCGGATCGGCAGCCAACGCGGCTCAAGACTTCTACGACCTGGCCAACGAACTCACCGCAATGGAGGCGCGCGCATGACCCCCCGAGGCGGAGTGAAGTCCTTCGCTGAGCTTGGCGACGCGGTCGGCGACAAGTCGACCGTCGACGGAAGCTTGCCAGCGTCGCTGACTCCCCCACGCGCCGGCCTTTCTCGGACAGTTCCGCTCAAAGACCTCACCGGAAACCCGTATAACCCGCGCGAGTCCCTGGGTGATCTCGACGATTTGCAATCCATCGCCGACATGCAACTGCAGCCCGCCGTAGCCGTCACCCGCGCAGCATTCCTGCAGATCTATCCAGAAGCCGCCATCACGGCGCGCTGGGTCGTGATCCTCGGCAACCGCAGGCTAGCGGCTGCCCACAAGTTCGGCCGCGTCGATCTCGACATCGTGGTGCGCGACGACCTTGCCAAGGACCGCGCAACCCTGCTCACCGCCGTGATAGCTGAGAACGTCGACCGTGCGGGATTCGACGTCATCGAAGAAGCCAAGGCCGTCGAGAGTCTGGTCGCCGAATTCGGCAGCGCCGACGGCGCGGCCGAGCACCTGCACAAGAGCAAAACCTGGGTCAGCCACCGGCGAGCCCTGCTCAAGCTGGCGCCCGAGATACAGGAAGCCACCCGCCGCGGGGAGTTGGCAATCCGCGAGGCCCGCACGCTGGCGCGCGTGCCCGTCGAGCAGCAAGTGCATCGGTGGAACGCCGTGAGGGCTCGAAACGGTAATGATCCCGAAGGCAAAAGTTCAGGGCAGGGGAGTGACACGTCCGCAACCCGGACCCGCGAGCACGGCGCCCAGACGCTTCGTGCGGTCACCAGAGCCATCCGCAACTTCGATGCCGACCCCCATGCTCTGGCCGTAGCCCTACATTCCCAGTTAGGGGATGTCGGCTCTAAGACGCTCATGAGTCAGTTGAAGAAGCTGACCCGATAATCGCCGATGCCAGAGCAGTTTTCCGCGGAAAACTGCCTCCATGCGCACACCAGTTATCGCAGAGGGTGACGAAACCGCCTGTGCAGCAATAGTTTTCGCAAAACTCGAGCTTGATCGACGAATCGCCAGCGACGGGGTAGCCAGAGCGAGTCCAGGGCGGTTTTCCGCGGAAAACTAAACCGGGGGAGCGGCGCCTGCGACCTCCCAAGCCGGTGTAATACCGGCACGGCGACAGCAGCATCGACACGCGCTGCCGAGAACCCGAGGAGCCTGCGCATCGACCGACGACGGGACGGGACGAGCGGAAGCGGCCCCCTGCAACTGCATGACAACGTTAACAACGCGAGTCCGCCACCCCCGACAAGAGGCGGGAGCGGCCGGTGCTCAGGTTCAAAGAATTCGCACCAGGACCGAGCGGGGAGGACCGGAGTCGATCGGTCGAGGGATTGAGGCCCGGTTCGTCGACGACGTCTACCGGCGCCCGCCCGCCGTTTAAGCGTCGTCGGGCGGGGAAGTCCGACGATGTCGGAGCGCCCAAGGCTGACTTCTTGACCTGGTGCCGCACGGCTGGCTTGTGAATCTGGTGTCGGCGGGCCGCTCGGAGGCGGGTGAGGCGATGATGAAAAGCGAAAGCGTCTATTCCTGTCGACGCCACAGGGCTGCACAGCTCCTGCGGCCGAGGCCCGGTGTCTGGCCAACTTGGATACGTACCACCGTCCGGTTGGTTCCTATGGAGGCATGCCGGCACCGGGCACCCCCGCTCGCGACCAGCTCCGCCGTCGGCCAAGGACTGCGTGAGGCGTGAGCACGGTCATCGGGGTCGACGCGCACAAGCGCAGCCACACTCTGGTCGCGGCAAATCCGCTGGGCCGCAAGCTCGCTCAGCTGACAGTCGCGACGACCAGCGAGGGGCACACTGAAGCAGTGCGTTGGGCGCGGGTTCGGTTCGGCTGCGACGTCGTGTGGGGGTTGGAAGATTGCCGCAACCTCACCGCGCGACTGGAGCGAGATCTTCTCGCTGCGGGGCAAAAGGTGATGCGGGTTCCTCCTCATCTGATGAGCCGCTCACGCGCCTCCTCACGAGAGCTCGGCAAGTCCGACCCGATCGACGCCCTCGCGGTGGCGCGGGCAGTGCTGCGCGAACCCGACCTGCCGATCGCCTGCCACGACGAATGCTCGATGGAACTTCGGCTACTTGTCGACCGCCGCGAAGACCTCGTACAGCACCGCGTCGCCCTCATCAGCCGGATGCTCGAGCGCATTCACCAGCTCGATCCCGCCTGGGCGGAGCCCCGCAACTGGGAAGCTAGGAAACCCCGCGAGGAGCTGAAAACCTGGCTCGCCACCCAGCAGGGACTTCTCGCCGAGATCGCCCACGACGAGTTCGACGAGATCGCGAGCCTCATTGACGCCGCACAGGTATTAGAGCGCCGCATTGCCGGGCGAGTGCGCCAGGCGGCGCCCGCGCTACTGGGCATCCAGGGCTGCGGCGATCTGACCGCCGCCAAGATCGTCGCCGAGGTCGCCGGGATCGACCGCTTCAAGAGTGAGGCGGCTTTCGCCCGCCACGTCGGGGTGGCGCCCATTCCGCACTGGTCGGGGGACACCGCCCGCCCGCTGCGGCCCATCCGGCACGGTAACCGTCAACTCAACGTTGCGCTGCACCGCATCGCCATGGTCCAGATCACCCATCCCGGGCCTGGAAGGGAATACTTTCAGCGGCGAGTCGATGAAGGCGACAGCCGGCAACGGGCTCTGCGCTCGCTCAAGCGCCGCCTCTCACGGGTGGTCTATACGCGGATGAAAGCCGACAGTCGTGACCAGGGGAGTAGCCGACGCCTCCCCAGACTGCCGCGGGTGATGATGCTGCCGTTGGCCAGCCTCACCTCCGGCGAGCAGCCGGCGCTCGGCCGTCCGCGGGCGCTGGACTCCTACCAGGTTGCGCTGGCTGCGCGGATGCGAAGTTACGGCGACAAGCCAGCCAGCATCGCCGCCCAGCTCGGCGTTTCCGTCTCCACCGTCAAACGGGTGATCGCGCTCGCTGAAATTCCCCACTGACGCTCATCGAAGTTCCCCACCCGTGTGGCTCCGCCGAGAAGGGCGGGCCTCCCTCGAAGCTGCTGGTGTCTGACGCCAGTTGCTCCATCGAAGGAGGCCCGCTTTC
>NZ_JACBJQ010000086.1 GCF_013404075.1 Mycolicibacterium vinylchloridicum | reverse complement strand
GCTCAGCCCTTGTTCCACGACAGCAGTGATGACCAAACGCGCCTTCGACACACGCCGACGGTGCGGGCCGCACCTATTCCAATGTCCTGAGACACGCCATTCCTATGTCCTGGAACCACACACTGTCAGCCCGACGCAAACAACAGAGCCAGTACCGGCGTGAGCCGGCCTGGCTCTTTGCTTTGCGGAGGGCAGGGCACATGATGCCGGGCGCCGACGGCTTCGGGCTATTTCTTGCGGAAATGTCCCGCGCAGCAGCGATACCATGACCGCGCCATGAACCCAGTTGACCGCATCGCAAGTGCCGCCGAGGGGCGCCTCGGCTATGCCGTGCCCAGCTGTCCCGGATGGCAGCTTGCCGATCTGGTGTGGCATGTCGGCGTCGTGCACATGTTCTGGGCGAAGGTGGCTCGAGGGGAGTTGTCAGGTCCTCAGGCTTGGCGCGAACCCGATCGTCCGGCCGATGCCGATCTCGTGGCCTGGTATCGCCGCAGCGTGGATCTCTCCGCGACTGTCTTGGGCAGTCTCGAGCCCGATACTCCGGCATGGACGTGGGGACGGCGAAAGACCGTGGGCTTCATCAGACGTCGCGTCGCCCAGGAGAGCGCAGTGCACAGCTGGGACGCCACCAATGCCATCGGGGCCGGTGAGCCCATCGATAGAGACATCGCCGTCGACGGAGTCAATGAGTTCGTCGATGAGGTACTTCCCGCTCTGTCACCGGATCTCGACGGGGCGGCGCAAACCATCCGCTTTGAGGCGAACGACACCACCGACCAGTGGACCGTTCGAATCGGAGAAGGTTGGTCACGTCTCGTTCCGGCCAGCGAGCAAGTCGACGTGACGGTGCGCGCGCCGATTTCCGATCTACTGCTTTTCGTGTGGCGGCGCCGGTCGCCCGACCACGTACACATCGACGGCAATATCGCTGCGCTGCAACGCTTTCTGCAACGCGTTGAATTCTGACCGCGCCAGCGCCTAGTTGTCGGTTGGTGGCGTTTTTGGTTCGTAGGGTTGGTACCACTTCCATTGGGCGTGTTCGCCGATCGGCCCGGGACAGGGTGGGACCTTCGGTGGTGGATGGTTGGGTGGACGGGCCAGTGAGGCGGAGATGAGGGGGTCGCCGTCGTAGTCGGTGACGGTCAGGCGCTCGGCGGGTCCGGTGATGGTGATGTCGCCGCGGTGGTGTGCCCGATGGTGGTAAGGGCACAGCAGCACCAGGTTGAACAGTTCGGTGGGCCCGCCGTCTTCCCAGTGCTGGATGTGGTGAGCGTGCAGCCCGCGGGTCGCATTGCAGCCAGGGACCGCGCAGGTGGCGTCGCGGTGTTCCCGGGCGCGGTGCAGTCGCCGGTTGATGGTGCGGGTGGCCCGCCCGGCGCCGATAGATTGTCCGTCGCGTTCGAACCACACCTCACAGGTGGCAACTGGCGGTCGCCAGCCGACAGCAGCGGACCCACATGCAGTGCGGCGACGCGATCTTTGACATCGAGGTGTACGACCACGGTGGTGCGTTGCCCGTGTGGGCGCCGCGCGACGTCGGTGTCCCAGCCGGCTTCGACCAGGCTCATGAAGGCGTCCACCGTGTTCGGCAACGGTGGCGGGTTCTGTGCCGTGTCGTTGTCGTTGTCGTAGTCGGCGATGAGTGCGTCGCGGTGGGATTGCAGCGCGGCGTCGAAGGTGGCGACCTCGTCGTGGGGCAAGGTGATGGGGACTGCCCCGAGTTCAATTGACTCGCTGATGTGCCCTGGGTTCAGTGGTGTCGCCATACTTGGTTTCAGGCCACGGGTTGGACGGATTGGTGGAGCAATTCGAACTCTGTCGGGGTGAGCCGTCCAAAGGCGCGTTGCCGGCGGCGGTGGTACGTCCCCTCGATCCAGGCCACGATCGCCCAGCGTAGTTCAGCTCGGGTGGACCAGCGTCGGCGGTCGCGAATGTTGCGTTGCGCGCTGTAGACATGAGCGAGGTTCATCTGGCCGAACACCCTCGCCTCGCAGGCCGCGGGTCGATTCGCACCCCGTGGCTACTTCTATGTTCACTTCCCTGCAGCGAGTGACTTTCGCAGCTGTTTGTCGAACGCCTTGCGTGGAGCAAAGCGGCGCAGCGCGCTCAGCCGTCGCGCGGAACCGGCCGGGTACCGCAGCTTTGGATCCGCGTCCGTCGCGGCTGCCACGATGGCCTTCGCCACGATTGCGGGATCGTCCCCGTTGTTGACCTGCTCTGCCACGGCTTGGTTCGACCGTCGACGCCGGAACTCATAGACCGGCAACGGGTTGTCCGGTTCGGCGGTGTTGTCGTCGAAACCGGTTTTGGTACCGCCGGGTTCGACGAGAACGACGCGAATGCCGTCGTCACGAACTTCGTGGTCGATGGATTCGGAGTACCCCTCGACGGCGAACTTCGTTGCGCTGTAGGCAGCCATAAAAGGTGCCGGCATCAACCCGAAGATCGATGAGAT
This sequence comes from Mycolicibacterium vinylchloridicum, assembly GCF_013404075.1. GTDB lineage: Bacteria > Actinomycetota > Actinomycetes > Mycobacteriales > Mycobacteriaceae > Mycobacterium > Mycobacterium vinylchloridicum. The sequence goes on along the minus strand of NZ_JACBJQ010000086.1, from coordinate 14,534 downwards.
GTTTACGATGCGTCCGCCGCCCTGTTTGCGCATGTGTGGTAGAACGGCGTTGGTCATCCGCATCACACCGAAGACGTTGATGTCGAAGAGTCTCTGCGACTGGGTGATTGAGTTCTCTTCGCTCGCGCCGGTGAGGCCCATGCCGGCGTTGTTCACCAGCACGTCGATTCGTCCGAATCGAGCAATCACCGCGTCGACTGCGGCTGCCACGGATCCGTCGCGAGTGACGTCGAGTGGGGCAAATGACAGGCCTTGCTCGTCTGCCAGTCCCGCGGCGTTGCGGCTGGTGCCCACTACCTGGTAACCGGCGTCGACCAGGGCGCGGGCGGCGAACCTGCCAAGGCCCGAGTTGGCGCCGGTGACGAGCGCCACCCGTTGCGATGTCGTCATAGGAGGATGTTCCTTCGTTCGTGTGGTGTGTCAGGTGAAGAAGAGTCCCAGAACCCTCGGTGAGGGAGTCCTTGCAGACTCGGGGGCGTGAGCGGGACTTATCCGAAAGTCAAGAGCGGTGCGCCACGGCCAGCAAGGCAGAGCGAGAAGTCAGTTTCAGGCGTGGCCGCCGCGTCGCGCGACCCTGGGCTTTCTCGTGAGCGTCGATTGCGTGCCAGTGGTGCCACTGCACCGGCTCGACGCCGCGAGAGGTCAGTGTTTGCAACACTTCCGCGTGCGAGCGCGGTTGACGACCACCGATCAGTCCTGCGTTGGCATCGTCGAATAAGGCACCTACGGTCTCGCGGGCACACCACTTGTTGGTGCCGATCACCCCGGAGGGGCCGCGCTTTATCCATCCGGTGACATAGGTACCCGTGCAGTCCTGAACGCGGCCAGCGGTGTTAGGGATGACTTCAGTGACATCGTCAAAAGGCAGGCCAGTAAGGGGGATTGGCGCGTAACCGATCGCGGCCACCACTAGGCCAGTGTCGAGGACGGTCGTGTGCCCGGTGGTGGAAACCAACTCGACGGAGGTAACGAAGTCCGATCCCATGATTCGAGAAGGTTTGTGCCCGAACATGAATCGGATGCGTCGCGATGATCCGCGCGGTTTGCGGGCGATGAGCTCAGCCAGCAGTCGCTTACGTCGGGCCTCGGCGGCTGTGGTCGCTGCTGCCGCAGCGGTCGGAAATTCGGCGCTGTCGACAATGATGTCAACCGTATCGAGGCTTAAGAGTTCTTCCATCTCGGGGTTGGTGAACGCTGCGTGCTGCGGTCCGCGTCGGCCAACTATGACGACTTCTCGGATTGTTGAAGCACGCAATGCCTCTTCGGCGTGGACGGCGATGTCGGTGCGGGCGGCGTCCTCCGGTGAGAGACTCAGCACCCGCGCGACATCGAGGGCCACGTTGCCGTTACCGATGATGACGGCGCGCTCGCCCCGCAGAATCGTTTTCGCCCTGGTGTAGTTGGGGTGTCCGTTGTACCAAGCGACGATGTCGTGCGCGGTGGATGAGCCTTCAAGCTCAGCCCCCGGCACGTCGAGTTGGCGTCCTGCCTGGGCGCCGATCGCGTAGATGACCGCGTCGTACCAGTGGGCCAGCTCGTCTGTGGTGACGTCGCGCCCAACGTCGACGTTGCCCAGGAGACGGACGCCGCCGCGCGTTGCGATCTCCTCGAAGACCCGTGCGACATCCTTCTTCTGCGGGTGGTCGGGTGCCACACCGCTGCGGACCAGTCCCCAGGGCGTGGGCAGCTGGTCGTAGACGTCCACTTCGACTCGTCGCGGTGCTCGCTGTGCGAGAGAACCGTTGATCCACGTGCCGGCGGGGTGTTCGGCGAGGTGCCCTGCGGCGTACATCCCGCTGGGTCCGGCCCCCACTACGGCGACACGCAGCGGCCGGTTAGCCACGGCGGCTGGTGTATTCGTAGTACTCGGCGTTCACGAGTTGCAGGCGCGCGGCTAGCCGTGGCGCCACGTCCTTGGCGTCCGATACGGCGCCCACTGGGCAGGCCTCGACGCATGCGGCGCAGTCTACGCAGGTCCTCGGATCAATGTAGAGCTGTTCGGCAGCCATGAAATCCGGCTCGTCGGGTGTCGGGTGAATGGAGTCGGCGGGGCACACCTCCACGCACGAGTAGTCCGAGACACACGATCCGGCGATGACAAAGGTCACGATGAACCTCTTTCCTTGGAGGAGTCAGATGAGGTGGTCAGGGCGTCGAGAAGAGGTGCGCGGCGCACCTCGACGTGGATACCGTTGAGCCATGCGTTGCCCGAGGCGCGGTCCGCTGACGCGGGCTCGATGGGCACGAGATCGTTGTACCGTCCGCCCCCGGCGTCCCGTGCCCGGCGCCAGCCGCTGTCCGCAGCGTGACCCCAATGCGCCGGCATGCCCACCGACCCTGGCATGACGTCGGCCGTCACATTGACGGTCGCGGTCGTCCTACCCCAGGGCGACACAATCTCGGCAGATGACCCATGAGGCAGGCCTCGGGCCTCAGCATCGTCGGGATGGATACTCAGCCGACACGTTCGTCCTCCGGCCATCAATTTCGGAACGTTATGTAGCCAAGAGTTCTGGGAACGCAGTTCGCGAATGGTGAACAGTCGCAGGGGATAGCCCTTGTCAGAACCGGAGTGGACGGCAGCACCCAGGCGGTGCATTTCCTCGGCAATGAGGGTGTGCGCGAGGTGGACCTTGCCATCGCGGGTGTGAATCCGCTTTTTGAGTCGCCCCACTCTGGGGGACTTCGCGTACAGGTGCGACGCACCGTCTTTCATGAGCTTGCGGCGGCTGAACCCCGATCGTCGCAGCCCGAATAGGTCACCGTGGGGCCCGAGTCGTATCGCGAGATCGCACGTAATGTGCGGGGGGATTCGCAAGCCGAGGCGTCCGAGGAGCTGTGCGCCCGGGGCTGGGGATGGCACCAGATCGATCTGTTGGCAGATTTGATCGAGTATCCACCAGTCGGGCTTTGATTCCCCGCGCGGTGCCACGACGGCATCGGACCACTGTGCGTTGGGTCTGGTTGCGTGCAACTGGGAGAATAGTGGAAAGCCGTCGCGTTCGAGCATCAACGTCGGCGGGAGGATGTAATCGGCCAGGCGACTTGAGTCGTTGATGTAGGGGTCTAAGGCCACGAACAGGTCCAGCTGTTGCACCGCGTCGGCCAATGGGCCGGGCGAGGTCTGGACGAAGTTGGACATCACCGAGATGACGGCGCGAAGCTGTCCCTGACCGGGTGTCTGGATCTCGCGGGCCAGGGCAATGAGCGGCGCCTGATCGAGCACTTCGGGCAAGTTGTCCACCCGAGTCCGCCAGCGGTCGAAACCGTTACCCTTCATGAGCTTCATGAGTGTTTCGGCGTCGAAATAGGGCTGGGAGAACACCATGCCGCCCCGGCGATCCAGGTTGCCGGTGACGACCGCGAGGCAATCGAGCAGGAACTTAGTCAGCGTCGAGAACTGACCCAGAGAGGCCCCGCAGCGGCCGTAAATGGTGGCGGTGTGCGCCGTGGCGAGGTCTCGGGCCAGCCGATGGATGGTGTGCAGATCGATCCCTGACTCCATTGCGGCACGGGGCATGTCGAGATCGGCGACGAGCGCACGCAATTCGTCGTAGCCGGTGGTGTGCTGGACGAGGAAGGTATGGTCGACGAGATCCTCGCCGATGATCACGCGCAGCAGCGCTGCCAGGAACCAGGGGTCGCCTCCTGGGCGGATGGCGACATGCTCACCTATTTTCGCGGTCTCTGTACGGCGAGGATCGACGACGACAACACGTCCGCCGCGGGCGATGAGGTCGTGAAGATGGTCCTGCACTCGCCCAAAAGTGCCCATCGACCCGTGCGAGACTAAGGGATTCGCCCCGATGATTAGGGCGAAGTCGGTGCGCTCAAAGTCCGGTAATGGGGTGCACAACGCACTGCCGTATAGCAACTGGTTCGCCACGAAATAGTTGTTGATGTCCACCGAGGCGACCGAGTAGGCATGCTTGGTCTTCAACGCCTTGGCCATGCCGGAGAGCGTGAGGAACGCACCGTAGTTGTGGACAACGGGGTTACCTTCGATGAGCCCGACCGCCGTCGTGTCGTGCTTGGCGATGATGTCCCGGAGGCGGTGCCCGATCGCCGCGAGCGCGGCGTCCCAACTAATCGGGCGGAACGATCCGTCCGGCCGTCTCTCCAAGGGTGTGGTCACCCGATCGGGATCCGACAGGACGGCACCAAACCCGAGACCCTTCGCGCATGCGAAACCCTGGCTGGCGGGATGCGCCGGATCAGGACTCAGAGACTCGAGACGACCGCCTTTTACGGTCGCGATGAGCCCGCACGCTGCTTCGCAGACCGAACACCAGGTCTTTTTGTGCACGACGCCGCCGGGATCTGCGCGGTTCGAATTCTTCGCAGCGTCACTGCCACCGCCAGGTGGTCGAGCGGCGTATGGCTGCACTAGTGGACCGTCGACGGTGACGGTGCGAGGGCGGCCGCCTGGTTGTGCTCGACCAATGCCGTGGTGCCGGCCAAAACGGCAGACAGGGCAACGGCAGTGGTCAGCGCCGTCGCGGCGGGGCTGATCTCGCGGCGCAGGCCCGCAGCAAGGAACGCGGCGGCATCGACGGAGTCCATGACGATGTTCAGCGCAAGAAAATGCTGGGGCCGGGTGAAGTTGTCCAGCCGGAGCAGCCCAAGCCCCAGCGCGGCGTTGCGAATAGCGAACATCCGTGCATAGGCGATCGCGGGGGTGCCGTCAGCCGTCAGCTGAAACAGCCGGGCCGCCAGCCGTGGAGTGAACAAATGAGTGGCCGCGACGATGAACCGTCCCGTCGTCAGCGATCTCAGGGACGGAATCAGGTGTAGGGGAAATTGTGACATTGAACGTCCTTTTCATTTCGGTTCGGCATTTGCCGACTGGCGCACGGCGCTGGCGAAAGATATAGCTACTATACTATAGATATCTGTAGGCTGATGGCATAGTGGGTGTGGGTGAGGCGGGAACCGATCTGCGTTTCGGCGGTTGGAACAACTGCCGGCTGGAACCGACGCGGCGGACCACGCAAGGGGATCGAGAGAGGTAAGCATGGCCGACACTGCTAGCACCGAGCCCGTCCCGCCGGGGGTCGGTCCGTACTGCCCGTACTACGCCGCAGCCATGGATTTGCTGGGGCGGCGCTGGGCTGGAGCGGTGCTGCGCGCCTTGGTCACCGGCGGCATGCGTTTCCGCGAGCTGGCCAGGACTATCCCCGATATCACCGACCGGATGCTCTCGCAGCGGTTGAAGGACCTCGAAGCCGGTGGGCTCGTTGAACGTGTCGTTCACCCCAGCACACCGGTACAGGTCGAATACCGGCTCACCCCAGGAGGTGCCGCGCTGGGCGACGTATTGCTTCATCTCAATCAATGGGCGCTGGACTGGATCCCTCTGCCCGGCAGGGCTGACTCTTCGTCTTAGGCGAATATTCATCCGGTGATATCGCGCCCGAAGATCATTCGCGCGAGGACCCACTTCTGAATCTCGTTGGCACCTTCGTAGATCTCGCCGATCTTGCTGTCGCGGTAGAACGCTTCGACGGGACCGGGATTGTCATCGGCACCGAGCTGTTGGATGAAGCCAAGGCCACCGAAGGCTTGTACGGCGTCACGCGCCATGTCGACGGCGATCTCGGTACCGCGCAACTTCGCCATCGCCGCTTCAGGCTCGGGAAATACCACACCAGAGTCGAGGCGAAGTGCCGCCTTCAGGTAGAGGTCACGCGCGCAGGCAATGGAGGTCGCTCGATCGGCCATCAGAAATTGCCAATGTTGTTTGTTCGCAAGGGGTCCGGCGAATGCGTGCCTGCGCCCCAGGTGAGCCGCGGTGTGGTCGAAGGCGGCCTGGGCCATGCCGACGCCGGCCGCTCCTATACCGATGCGCCCGTAGCTCAGGGCCTGCAGGGCGATCTTGAGGCCGCCACCCTCGGCGCCTAGGAGCATTCCCGGGGGCAGGTGGACATTGTCGAAGAGCACGTCTGCGGTGATCTGGCCCTTGTTGCCCAACTTGCGATCGGCTGTTCCAACACTGACTCCGGGGATGTCGGTGGGCACGATGAACGTGCTGAGCCCAGCACCGGTACGCGCAAGCACGACGACGAACGCCGCGACCACCGAGTTCGTAATCCAGCGCTTACGGCCGTTGAGGACCCAGCCATGTCCACTGGCCTCCGCGTGGGTGGTCACCGCTTTCGGTGACAGGTCACTCGACGCGCCCGGCTCGCTGGTCGCGAACGCACCGACGATTTCGCCGTTGACCAGAGGGCGAAGCCACCGCTGCCGCTGTTCTGCTGATCCCTGGTTCACCGCGTTTCCGGCGAGGATGCAGTGGACGTCGAAGATCGCCGCGACGCTGTTCGAGTAGTAGGCGAGTTCCTCGACCGTCACGGCGGTCGCCGTCGCAGGATAGTGGAGGCCGTCACCGCCGACATCGGTGCCGAACGGGATTCGGAAAAGCCCGTCCTGGGCCAACGCGTCGAATGCATCGCGGGGAAACCCGTCAATCCGCTCGTCACCACGGGCAATCCGATGCGCTATCGGCGTGATCTTCGCGGTGGCGCTGGCGCGGACGCGACTCCGCACGCCCACAACCTCCTGCGGTGACAGCAGGTCGTGATATAGGCGATCCGCACACCGAGGCGGCGAGGTCAGTGTCCCCGAAATCGCCTCACCGTTGGCGCTCACCACTGTCATTGATTCTCCTGCGTTGAATCGGCTGTCATAGAGGGGTTCCCGGCTGCACTAGGGTCAGTTGCCTGGAGGTGGCGGGTCAGGAACTCGACCTGGTCTGCTACAACGGCGTCGAACGGCTCGCCTTGATAGATATCGAAATGGCCTGCGTCGTATCGTTTTATCTCACCGTGCGGGGCAGTTCGGGCGTAGGCCAGGGTTTGAGCTGCCGGCGTCACCGAGTCTCCATCAGTGACGCAAAACAAGATCGGTGGGCGGACACGTTTCACCGACCGGCCGGGCCGATAGGCCGTGATGGTAGGCAATACCCGAGCAGCCACCTCGTTGATGAACGTGATCCCGGGAGGCACCAGCGCCAGCGTCCCGGTCAAGGCATCAGGCGCATTCATCAGACCCAATTCACCTGGGGGCGCTGCCAATGCAATGGTTACCGGTTGACGTCCTCGGGCGGCCGCTAGGAGGTCGCCCATCACCGACGGGAGGGCCCTGGCGGTACTGCGCAGACCCAGCGCACGCGCGGATGCCAGTCCATCGGTGAACGGACATTGCGCGACAGCGGCGCGCAATTCGGGATGGCGCGAAGCAATTGTCAGCGCGTGCCCACCACCGAAAGAGGTGCCCCAGACCGCGACCCTGCCCGGGTCAATGTCGGACCGACTGCGAACGTAATCGAGAGCGGCGTCCCAGTCGGCGAGTTGGCGCCGGATCGACAGCAGCTGTCTCGGCTGCCCGCCGCTGTCCCCGAAGTGGCGGTAGGTGAAGCTCAGCGCAGCGATTCCGGCGCGGGCAAACCGCTCGGCGTACGCGTCCAGACCCATCTCACGAGTCGCACCTAATCCGTGCCCGAGCACAACGACCGGTGGCCTTTCGACGCCTCGGGGCAGGTGGATCCATCCCGCGCAGGTGGAGTCGCCGACGCTAAAGGTGAGATCGTCGCGGGTGACGGTGTACTCGGTCATATCAGGGTTCCGTTACTGTCAGCGTGAGAGTGGACGCGACCGTCTAGCTGCGCAAGGATGTCGAGGGTGCGGCGGTTGCGCGCGAAGTGAGCATCCACGGCCGGTCCGAGGAGACCACGTAACCCCGAGAGGGGTCGCCATCGCGCCGGACTGATGACACGGGGGGAGCGCTGTTGCAGACCATCGGCGATGGCGATGGCCGCAGTGGCGGGACTGATTCGGGCGACCAGCGGTTTCGGTAGCGAGCCGAAGAGTTCGGTCAAGACATCGTCGCTATCGACGCGGTGGTGGATCATGTGGGTGTCGACGAAAGAGAAGTAGGCGGTGAGCACCGAGGCGCCATGGTCAGCAAGTTCGATGCGCAGCCCGCGCCCGAGTTGCTCGACCGCTGCCTTGCTCATCGCATAGGGGATATTTCCCATGCCGTTGATAAATGCGTATACCGAGCTAATGAGCACGACCTGCCCGCGGTTGCGGATCACCTCCTCCATTCCTGCCGCAACAGTGTGGACCACGCCCATCACGTTGACCGCCAGCGTGGTGGCGACGTCGGTGACGGGAGTATTGCGGAGGGTCGCTGCTTCGACGAGTAGTCCAGCGTTGGCCACAACAATGTCCAGGCCACCGAAGCGATCCACGGCTCGCGCAACGGCCCGATCGAGGGAGGACTGGTCTCGCACGTCAGCGACACATCCGATTGCCCGATCGGAGTCGAGTGCCGCCACACGTCGAGGAGTCTCCGGATCGACGTCCGCGACCACGAGCCGCGCACCACGCGTTAACAATTCCCGACCCGTCGCCGCTCCGATCCCTCCATTTCCTCCGGTGATCAGTACGACCTTGCCGGTGAGGTCGTAGGTCGCAGTGCTCATTTGATACCGCGCGCGTATCGCCGGGAGACCCGGCCGTTGCGGCGAATCATGGCCACCAAAGCAGCGACCGCGCCAGATGCCGGGTCCGGCTCGACGCCATCGGTGGAGCGGTGCTTCAGGTCGACCTTGTAGTCAAGACTGGACCCGGTATCGACAGGAGAGCGATCGGTGGCGCTGAGCGCTTCACCGTGTGCCGCCTTAGCAATTCGGGGTAGCGAGTGCTCAACACAGTGGGACTTGGGCGGTATGTCGATGCGGGTCATGGCGCTCCGAGTTGTTTGAATTATGACCGTACTAGTATGATCATAATTGTGCCGTCGGCACAACTACGCCCACCGCTAGGCGACAGCCCAACGAAGTGAACCCATAACGCAGGCCCACCCTTCCCTTACCTACGACATCACAGTGAAAGAGGACTCCTATGATGATCACGCCGCGCGGCGCTGTCGCTCGCTTCTTCTTCGGAGGGCTGATTGTCGGCCGCGCCACGTTGGCGATCACCTCTTTAGCCGCGCCCCGGCGGTCTCTCCGCCTGGTAAGGGTGGGCGGTGACGGTACCCCGGCGCCCATGATCTACCGGATGTTCGGAGTCCGAAACGGGTTGTTAGCGTTGGGCCTTTACAACCTCGATCAAATTCGCAAGCCGCGGCTGTTCATTGGGCTGAACGTGCTGATCGACTCTGTTGACGCACTGGCATTCGTGGCTGCCGGGCGTCGCGGCGAGGTCAGTCGCAGCGGCGCCACCGTCTCCACCCTAGTCGCGATGTCGGCTATCGCTGCTGGAGCAATCAGCTATGCGAACCTCGAGGATGGGGACCTAGCCTCCGCGTAGGAAAGGACAACGCACTCTTGCACACCTTTGCGCCCAGCAGCGGTGCTGCCGACCGCGCCGACCTTCAAGATGGCGGATCTGCCTGGTGAGCTGTGCAACGAATTCGATTGCCCAACAGCGACCTCCGAGATCACTGGGCAATGGTCGAGTCCATACTCGACACCACCGAGGGGGTATTCAAGGCGGATCTTTTGGGTCGCTATCGCAGCCGAACACCGCACAGATGAACTTTAGCCGCGCCAATTACGCACCCACATCAAAGCAGAAGGACAGCAGATTGATTCGCTCGTACTTGCCGTGGCACCATCCTACCGACTGGTGGACGCGGCCCTGGATACAAGACGTCGATCGCGCTCTCACATACGGCGAAGGCGCGCAGTGGATCGCCAAGGTCGCCGCACAGCTGGCGCGCGCCGGCGTCACCTCCGGTGACGTTGTGGGAGTAATGCTGTCCAACCGCGTGGAATTCCCGATCGTCACGATGGCGGCATGGCGCATTGGTGCATCGGTAACTCCGGTAAATCCTGCCCTCAAGACAGCAGAGGCGCTTTATCAAATCGGCGACGCGGCAGCCAAGCTTGTGGTTCACGACACGATCGACGCAGACCTCTCCAGACAACAGACGCTCCATGTCGATGACCTGGCGTCTCTGGACACCGCGCCTATGGACTCGCTGCCTCCCATTCCCCCGGAAACCGGCAGCGACACCGCGCTACTGATCTATACAAGCGGCTCCACCGGTCGCCCGAAGGGAGTCATCCTCACCCACGACAACCTCCTGGCAATGGCGTCGGCGCTCAATGCGCATCTCGCGATAACCCCTGATGACCGTTGCCTTCTCGCACTCCCGTTATTTCACGTAAACGCCATATGCGTAAGCTTTCTGACACCGACCTACTGCGGTGCGCAACTGACGATCCTGCGACGCTTCGAGGCGAAGGCGTTCGCCGATGCGATGCGTACCTACGAGCCGACGTACTTCTCGGCCGTGCCGACCATGCTGGCACGCATCATCGAACTCCCCGAAGAGGCAACGGCGGGCATCGCCTCGCTACGCTTCGTCCTGTGCGGCGCCGCACCAGCATCTTCAGATCTGCTGAACCGCGCCGAGGCACTGCTGCGAGTCCCCCTCGTCGAGGGCTATGGCCTCACCGAAGCTACCTGCGCTACTTGCGCCAACCCACTTTACGGCGTGCGCAAGCTTGGCAGCGTAGGTCCCGTACTGTCTGGACAGGAAGTTCGGGTAGTCGACAGCAGCGGGGCCGCCGTGCCGGTGGGGTGCACCGGCGAGGTCATCATCAAGGGCGACACCGTGATGCGCGCTTATCTCAACAATCCAGACGCCACCGCGAATGCGGTGGTTGATGGGTGGCTGCACACCGGCGACGTGGGGCGACTCGACCACGACGGATATCTCACCCTCGTCGACCGCATCAAGGACCTCATCATCCGCGGCGGTGAGAACATCTATCCGAAAGAGATCGAGAACGCGCTCTCTGAGCACCCCGCGGTGCTCGAAGCCGCCGTGGTAGGGCGCCCCGACATCGATTATGGGGAAGTTCCTATAGCGTTTGTTGTCGCCTATCCCGGCTCTGAACTTGATGAGGACGCCCTCCGGGATCATCTACGACTCTGCCTAGCCAGGTTCAAGATTCCCGCCCGAATCCAGGTCATGGATGCGCTGCCGAAGAACCCCGTCGGCAAGATCGACAAGCTGAGTCTGCGCCGCACTTCAAAGACATTATGGTCGTAAGCGTATCCTTAAATGCACTGTGCTATAGAGGGGAAGAGCTGGAATGCCGAGATATCCGGTTGAACATAAGGCGGACACGCGACGTCGGATCGTGGAGACGGCTGGGCGACGCCTCAAGAGCGACGGCATTGATGGATCTGGGATCGCGGCACTCATGGGCGACGCCGGACTGACCAATGGCGCGTTCTATGCACACTTCGAATCGAAGAGCGACTTGGTCGCTACGGTGGTCGCCGAACAGCTCGCCGCTCAGGTCGCGCTCCTGGAGGCGTTACCGGCCAGCCCGGACGCTATAACCTCCTACGTGCGTGCGTACCTCGCCCCTGAGCACCGAGACGACGCCGCTGGCGGGTGCCCATCGGCGGCACTTCTCGACGAGATAGGCCGCTGCGACGACGCTGTCCAACACGCCTACAACGACGGCGTTCAACGGATCCTTGAGGTGATCGCTGCCTCAATGGTCGCCGCCTACGGAGCTGGGCCAGATCAGGCGTGGGAGCGCGCGGTCGGCGTCTGGACCGTGATGGTCGCCACCATCCAGCTCGCCCGCGCCGTCTGTGACCCTGCGCTGTCAGACAGGATCCTGGCGGCCGGAGTCAACAGCGCGCTCACCCTGGTACGAGAGCTCGACGACCGACCGCGCCGGGCCCCAGCCGCCCGGAAACGCACGAGATCGGCGAGCGCCCGTGGATGACAGAAGCGCGCCAGATTTTGTCTCGAAGTCCTCAAAACTTGATCGGAGCTGGCGAGACTTCTGAAGCCTGCGCAGCATTCGACTTTTCCGGCACGGTCTAGACGGTATGGGTGACCGTCGGCGTTGGGCTGGGGGTTGCGGGCCGGGGCCCCACTCACCCATGTTCGTGGGCTACCGAGTAGGGAGCGCCTGCTCGGTCTATCCGACAGTGGTGGGAGGCCCCGGTGTTTACAGTGCGTACGAGTGTTGGACTGGACGTGCACGCACGCTCGGTCGTGGCGGCAGCGATCGACGACGTTACCGGGGAAGTGACCCGGGCCCGGTTGACGCCGTCTCATGAGCACATCCGGTCGTGGATATCGGAATTGCCGGGTCCGGTGGCAGTGGCCTACGAGGCTGGTCCGACCGGCTTCGGACTGTATCGGACGTTGGCTGATGCGGGGATTAGGTGTGAGGTCGTCGCACCATCGAAGCTGCAAAGACCGTCGGGGGATCGGGTGAAGACCGATGCCCGCGATGCGGTTCATCTGTCGCGGTTGCTGCGACTCGACGAGATCGCGTCAGTGTCGATCCCGAGCGTGGGCCAGGAAGCAGCCCGCGATCTGGTGCGAGCCCGTGAGGACTGCCGTGGTGATCTGATGCGGGCGCGTCATCGCCTATCCAAGCTGCTGCTGCGGTACGGCATCGTCTACTACGGGGGCAGAGCATGGACCGGTGTGCACGATCGGTGGCTGCGTACTGAGGCGGCACCGCAGTTGACGAAAGCGGCGACGCGGATGGCCTTCGATGCCGACTATGACCACGTGCTGACGATGCAGGCACGGCGGGATCGTTTGGACTCAGCCATCGAGGAGATGGCCGCTGATGGCGAATTCACCCCGATCGTGCGTCGAGTATCGTGCCTGCGCGGTGTCAGCACGTTGACCGGCTTTGCGTTGGCAGTGGAGATCGGTGATTGGAATCGGTTTCACCGGCAACACGATTGGATCCTTTGTGGGATTGACTCCGTCGGAGTATTCGTCGGGCTCCTCGCGGGCGCAAGGCCCGATCGCCAAGACCGGGAACACCCACGTACGTCGGTTGCTGGTCGAGGCTGCCTGGCACCACCGAACCAGGTATCGCGCGGGTGCGGCGATGCGGTCGCGGTGGGAGCAGGCCTCACCGGCCGCCCGCGCCCGCGGGGATCAGGGCAACCGTCGCCTACACGACAGATGGGTAGGTTTTCTGGAACGTCGCAAGCGCCCGGTGATCGCCAACGTCGCGATCGCCCGCGAACTTGCTGGCGGGTGCTGGTCCTTGGCTGTCATGGACGACTGATCGCCACCTGATCCGCTTCCCGTCTGAGTCCGGTGGTGGCAGCGCGTGGATCGACCCGCGAGACAACTATGAGCAGACCTCCAGGCCGACGCTCGACCCTAGACAAGCGGATGCGATCCAGCCGAAACCCCGTCCTGCGGTGGCCAACCCGCGTATATCAGTCTGACCGCGCGTCGCCAACGACACGCTCACCACACGGACTCGCCCAGGAAGCAACGAGGCGCCGTCGGGGTAGCTCCCCGGCGGCGCCTTTCCTTGCCCTCTTGACAAACTTCGCTACATATCAGTTGTGATGTCCAGGGAGGTTGTCTCGCCCGGTATCGGTGAGCCTGTGTGACAGGTGAAGGCCTCCGGTTGTGAAGTGGAGCTATCTAGGAACCCCTTCATCAACCAGGAGGCCTTCGTGTCCCACGCTAATGCTGCGCTGACTCCGCGCGCTCGTTTGAGGCTCGCCCAGCTCGTCGTCGAGCAAGGCTGGACCTACGCCGCAGCCGCCAAGATCTCGGTCGCTGCTCGAACTGCCAAGAAATGGGCCGATCGATACCGCGCTGAAGGTATTGCCGGCATGCTCGACCGCAGCGCACGACCGCACCGTAGCCCCACGAAGACCGCTGCGAGCACGGTGCGGTGGGTCGTGAAACTCCGGTGGCACCACCGACTGGGGCCAGTTCAGATCGCCGGCCGCCTCGGTATGGCGGCGTCGACCGTGCACGCGGTGCTCACCCGATGCCGGATCAACCGGCTATCGCACACATCGATCGCATTACCGACGAACCGCTGCGCCGCTACGAACATGACTATGCCGGCTCGCTGATCCACGTCGACGTCACCAAGTTCGGCAACATCCCCGATGGCGGTGGGCACAAATTCCTGAGTCGACAGCAGGGCAGACGCAACGCTCGCCAGACAGCCCATCGAACCGGTGAACGCGGCAACAGGTACCGCCCAAAGATCGGAATTGCGTTCGTGCACACCGTCATCGACGATCATTCCCGCGTGGCCTACGCCGAAATTTGCAGCGACGAAAAGGCAGTCACCGCGATTGGCGTGCTCCAACGCGCCGTCGCGTGGTTCGCCGAGCGCGGCGTCCGCGTCGAACGAGTCCTCTCCGACAACGGATCGGGCTACAAGTCCTACGCCTGGCGCGATGCCCGCACCGAACTGGGCATCACGCGAAGCGAACCCGCCCCTACCGGCCCCAGACCAACGGCAAAATCGAGCGATTCCACCGCACTCTCGCCGATGGCTGGGCCTACACCCGACTCTATGAATCAACCCACCACCGCAACAACGCTTTAGGGACTGCCCCCAGTTTGGTTGACTCCTTTGTGGTTCCCCCGAAATCGTGGAGGGTTTCCTATGCCGCTTCGGGCTTGGTCTTGGATTCCCTGATCTCGTAGTTGACGGGCGATAGCCCGTCGGCGGCACTGTGGCGGCGTTGGTGATTGTAGAA
>NZ_JACBJQ010000085.1 GCF_013404075.1 Mycolicibacterium vinylchloridicum | reverse complement strand
CCCTCTGGAGTCGGCGTCGCGGTCGGCAACGCGGTACGGACCTCCCTGATCGTGGTCGTCTCCGTCACCCTGCTGGTCTCACTGGCCATCTACGGATCCAACGGCAACTTCAACCTGTCCGGATAGGGAGAAGACGTGACGAGAAACTTTGGGCCGGGGCCGGCCGACCGGTCGGAAACCGAAACCGCCGCAGCGCCGGTGGCACCCCGAACTGGCGCAAGCTTCGGCGCTCGCGGCTGGGCACGCCCGGTTGCCGGGCTCGCGACTGTCGTCGTGGTGGCCGCAATCGTCGCCGTCTCCGTCGGCCTGTTCCGCGGCGACTTCACCAAAACCGTTCCGGTGACGGTGGTCTCCGACCGCGCCGGCCTGGTGATGAACCCCGACGCCCGGGTCAAGATGCGTGGCGTCCAGGTCGGCAAGGTCGAATCGATCGAAACCCGTCCCGACGGCGCCGCCGTGTTGCACCTGGCGATGGATCCCGGACAGCTGCGCAAGATTCCGTCCAATGTCGTCGCCGACATCGCCTCGACGACGGTCTTCGGCGCCAAGTACGTCAACTTCGAACCGCCCGCGGATCCGTCGTCGAAACCCATGTATTCCGGGCAGGTTCTACAAGGCCAGCACGTCACTGTCGAAATCAACACCGTTTTCCAGCAGCTGACCCAGATCCTCGACAAGATCGATCCGGCACAGCTCAACGAGACGCTGGGTGCCTTGTCGTCTGCATTCGCCGGGCGCGGTAAGCAATTCGGCCAGACCGTGGCCGACTTCGACAGCCTGCTGGCCAAACTCGAACCCAGCCTGCCGAACCTGGCCCGCGACATCGAGCTGACCGCACCGGTAGCCGCCGCCTACGCCGACGCCGCACCGGATCTGGTGAAGACCGTGCAGAGCACGAACAAGATCAGCCAGAGCATCGTCGACGAGCAGCAGAACCTGGACACGTTCCTGGTCAACATGATCGGGCTGGCCGACCAGGGTAATGACGTGCTGGGCACCAACCAGCCCGCCCTGAGCAAGGTGCTGAACCTGCTGGTACCCACCACCGACCTGTTCAACAAATATGCGCCTGCCATCAACTGCACGCTCCAGGGTATGAACTTCGTTCGCCTGCAGCCGCCGCTGCTGGATCCGGGTGTACTGGTCAACGTCGCCTTCACGATGGGTATCGAGCGCTACCGCTACCCGTCGAACCTGCCCAAGGTTGCGGCCAAGGGCGGTCCGCAGTGCATGGGTCTGCCCTACATCGGCTACGGCAACCGGTCGAAGTACCTGGTGACCGACACCGGCATCAACCCGTTCCAGTACGGCAACCAGGGCATCCTGCTGAACTCCGACGGGCTCAAGCAGCTGTTGTTCGGCCCGCTGGACGGACCGCCGCGCAACACCGCACAGATCGGACAGCCCGGATGATGCGCACCACAAGCACACTCGTCAAGTTCGGCGCCTTCGCCGTCGTGATGGTGGTCCTGACCGCCTTCCTGTTCTTGACGTTCAGCAACTACCGCAGCGGCTCGACCTCGGGGTACTCGGCGGTGTTCGGCGACGCATCCCGGTTGAAGGACGGTGACACCGTGCGTGTCGCGGGAGTCCGGGTCGGCACGGTCAGCAGTGTGGACCTGCAACCCGACAAGAGTGTCCTGGTCAAGTTCGATGCCGACCGTGACATCGTCCTGACCACGGGAACCCAAGCGGCAGTTCGGTATTTGAACCTGACCGGTGACCGGTACCTGGAACTCGTCGACGGACCCGGCTCGAGCCGGGTACTGCCGGCGGGTTCGCAGATCCCGAAGGACCGCACCCAGGGGGCACTGGACTTGGACCTCCTGCTCGGCGGCCTGCGGCCGGTGATCCAGGGGCTCAACCCGCAGGACGTCAACGCGCTCACCTCGTCGCTGATCAACATCCTCCAGGGTCAGGGCGACACCCTCGACTCGCTGCTGGGAAAGACCACGTCGTTCTCGAATGCATTGGCCGACAACAGCCAGACCGTCGAGCAGTTGATCGACAATCTCAAGGTCGTCGTCGACACGCTCGCCAAAGACGGCGACAAGTTCTCCGGGGCCATCGACAAGCTGGAGAAACTGATCAGCGGCTTGGCGCAGGACCGCGACCCGATCGGCACGGCGATCACCCAGCTGGACAACGGAACTGCCTCGCTGACAAGCCTTCTCAACGAAGCGCGGGCTCCCTTGAAGGGTGACATCGACCAACTCAACCGGCTCGCACCCCTACTCGACGACAACAAGATCGTGTTCGATCGGGGCCTGCAGCGAGGTCCCGACAACTACCGCAAGATGGCCCGCCTCGGCGCGTACGGCAGCTGGATCATGTACTACATCTGCGGCCTCTCCATCCGGGTCACCGACCTGCAGGGGCGGACCGGGGTCTTCCCGATGATCAAACAAGAATCCGGTAGGTGCGGAGAGCCCTAATGCTGAAATATCGCGATTCAAACCTGTTCCGCGCCGGCTTCATCGGCGCCGTCCTGATCCTGCTCGTGATCGCCGTGGGCCTACAGCCCGAGCGGCTGATTCAGCTGGCCACTGCTGTCCGCCACCAGGCGTTGTTCAGCGAGGCCGGCGGGATCACCGTCGGCAACGACGTCACGATCTCCGGGATCAAGGTGGGCTCGATCACCGACGTGCAACTCGACAACGGTGACGCACTGGTCACGTTCACCACCACGGGCAAGTATCCGCTGGGGTCGCAGACCTCGGCACATATTCGCACCGGCTCCCTGCTGGGCGAGCGTGTGCTGACCCTGGAGTCCGCGGGCAGCGGGACCCTGCGGTCATCCGATGTGATTCCGACGACTCGCACCTCGTCGCCCTACTCACTCACCGAGGCCGTCAGCGACCTCACCAGCAATACGGCGGGCACCGATACCGCCTCGCTCAACCAGTCGCTGGACACGCTCTCGGCCACCATCGATCAACTCGCCCCCAAGCTGGGACCGACCTTCGACGGGCTGAGCCGGTTGTCCCGATCGCTCAACAGCCGCAATGAGAATTTGGCCGGTCTGTTCAAGAGCGCGGCCGACGTCACCACGGTGTTGGGTCAGCGCAGTCAGCAGCTCAACACCCTGATCCTCAACGCGAACGAGTTGATCGGAGTGCTCAACGATCGGCGCGAGGCGATCGTGGACCTGCTGGCCAACACGTCGGCCGTATCGGTGCAGCTGTCCGGTCTGGTGTCCGACAACGAAAAGCAACTGGCTCCGACCTTGGCGCGGCTCAATTCAGTTGTCGCTGTGCTGGAGAAGAACAAGGACAACATCGCCAAGATGCTGCCGAACGTGAAGAAGTTCATCCTTTCCGAGGGTGAGACGCTGGCCAACGGCCCGTACTACAACGCGTACGTGCCGAACCTGCAGCCCGCGCAGCTGCTGCAGCCGTTCATGGATTACGCATTCGGCTTCCGCCGCGGCGTCAACGCCGGCCAGCCCGCGGACACCGCCGGGCCACGTGCCGAATTGCCGCTGCCCTACAACGGTATTCCGGGAGGTTCGCGCTGATGAGCCGACGTTGGGTCAAGCTGCTGACGGTGGCGTTGGCCGGAGTTCTCGTGGTCGGGGTTGCGGTGCTGGTGCGCAACGTGTTCTTCGGCCCGAAGACGGTCAACGCGATTTTCACCACGGCGACGGGTATCTATCCCGGTGACGATGTCCGGGTATCCGGCGTCAAGGTCGGCACCATCAAGGCGATCGAGCCACAGGGCACCCAGACCAAGCTGGTGCTCGACGTCGACCGTGATGTCCCGATCCCCAAGGACGCCAAGGCGATCATCGTGGCGCAGAACCTGGTCGCGGCCCGCTATGTGCAGCTGACACCCGCTTACCGCAACAATGTCGGGCCCAAGATGGACGACGATGCGGTGATCCCGTTGGACCGCACAGCAGTACCGGTGGAGTGGGATGAGGTCAAGGAGCAGCTGATGAAGCTGGCCACCGACCTCGGACCGCAGAGCGGTGTCTCGGGTACGTCGGTATCGCGCTTCATCGACAGCGCCGCCAACGCGCTCGACGGCAATGGTGACAAGCTGCGCCAGACGATCACCGAACTCGCCGGGGTATCTCGCGTTCTGGCCAGCGGGAGCGGCAACATCGTCGACATCATCACGAATCTCCAGACGTTCGTCACGACCCTGCGCGACAGCAATGAGCAGGTGGTGATGTTCCAGAACCGGTTGGCCACGCTGACCAGCGTGATCGACGGCAACAGATCGGACCTCGACGGCGCGCTGAAGAACCTGTCGGTGGCGATCGTCGACATCCAGCGGTTCGTCGCGGGTAGCCGCAACCAGACCTCGGAGCAGATCCAGCGCCTGACCAACGTCACCTCGAACCTCCTCGAGAACAAGATGGAGATCGAGAACGTCCTCCATATCGCGCCCAACGCATTGGCGAACGCCTACAACATCTACAGCCCGTCGGCCGGTAGCGCGGTGGGTCAGTTCGTGTTGAACAACTTCTCCAACCCGACCGAGTTCGTCTGCGGCGCAATCGGTGCGATCGAGAACACCACGGCCCCGGAGACGGCGAAGCTGTGCAGCCAGTATCTGGGTCCGGCGCTGCGCCTGCTGAACTTCAACTACCTGCCGCTGGGCATCGACCCTTACCTGATGCCGGCGGCCAGCCCGGAGATGCTCGTCTATTCCGAGCCGAACCTGGCTCCGGGGGCGGGCGGTCCTAACCCCGACGTGCCCCCGATCCCACCGTCCATCTCGGCGTACGAGGGTGTACTTCCCGGACCCGGGCCGTTCACCGGGCGTGCGCCGGGTGAGGCACCTCCCGGTGCTGCCCAACTGCTGCCCGGAGCAGGACCGATCATTCCGCCCAGCGTGATCTCGTCGTTGCCCAGCATGTTGAACCCGGCGGGGGCTGCGCCCGGTCCGGCACCCGGCGGACCCCCGATGGCCGCAGAGTCAGGAGGCACGCCATGATCGGCGGAAAGTCCTTGCGACGGGCGGTGATTGCCGGCTCATGTGTAGCGGTGACCACCAGCGCCTGCGCGTTCCAGGGCGTGAACTCGCTCCCACTGCCCGGTGCGGTGGGCCGTGGCTCCGACGCCAGCGTCTACCACGCCGAGATCGCGAATATTGCCACGCTGGAACCGAATTCACCCGTCATGATCAATGACGTCGTGGTCGGCAGCGTACGCAAGTTGACGGTCAAGAACTGGCACGCCGACGTGGAGTTCTCGGTGAAGCCCGATGTCGCGGTACCGGCCAATGCCGTTGCCAGCGTTGGGCAGACGAGTCTGCTGGGCTCTATGCACCTGTCGTTGAACACCCCGATCGGCCAGACGCCGAGTGGCAAGCTCACCCCGGGCGGGACCATCCCGCTGAACGCGTCGTCGACCTACCCGACAACCGAGCAGACGCTGGCCTCGCTGGCCGCGGTGGTCAACGGTGGCGGTCTCGGGCAGATCGGCGATGTCATCCACAACTTCAGTACGGCGGTCAGCGGCAACGAGGCCGCGTTCCGCGACCTGATCACCCGGTTGGACACCTTCGTCGGCACACTCGACGGCCAGCGCGACAACATCGTCTCGGTCATACAGTCGCTGAACCGGATGTCGTCGACGTTCGCCGGCCAGCGCGACGACCTCACCCGGGCCCTGGAGAAGATCCCGCCCGCGATCGACGTGTTGATCAAGGAAAGGCCCACGCTGACAACGGCGTTGGAGAAGCTCGGTACCTTCAGCAACACTGCCAACCGGCTGGTCAATGAGTCGCAGGCCGACCTGGTGGCCAACTTGAAGAACCTGGAACCCGCGATCAAGGCGTTCGCCGACGTCGGACCGGACTTGGACGCACTTCTCGAGTACGCGATCCACTTCCCGTTCACCCAGAGCTTCATGGACCGCGCGATCCGTGGCGACTACTACAATCTGTTCGCGGTCATCGACTTGACGATCCCGCGGTTGAAGCGGACCTTGTTCCTCGGCACCCGGTGGGGACAGGAAGGCGCCCAACTCATCCCGGCGCCCGGCGATCCGGTGTACTTGAACTACACCTACGACCCGCTCAAGACCGGGGTGGTTCCGCCACCGCCGGACGCCTTCGACGAGCAGCCGCCACAAGCGCCGCCACCGTCGACGATCGCCGAGATCGGTCCGATCCTGCCGTTCGTTCCTCCTGCGCCGATCGCGGCGCCCGGTACGCAGATCTATACCGAGGCTCAACTCGCCGCTACCGGGGTGAAGCCGATTTTCGCTGGACCGTATGGCGCACAACCGAATCCGCCGGCAAATACGCCGCCGGCTCCGCCGACCGGAGGGGGTGGCTAAATGCTGACGCGTTTCGTCCGGACTCAGCTGATCATCTTCACGATCGCCTCGATCGTCGGTGTCGGCGTCATGCTGTTCGCATACATACAGGTGCCCACGCTGCTGGGAGTGGGCCGTCTGACCGTGAAGCTGGACCTGCCGGCCACCGGCGGTCTCTACCAGTTCAGCAATGTCACCTATCGGGGCCTGCAGGTCGGCAAGGTCACGTCGATCGAGTTGACCGACACCGGCGCCAGGGCGACGCTGTCGTTGGACAAGTCGCCCAAGATTCCTGCTGACCTGAAGGCCGAGGTGCGCAGCATGTCGGCAGTCGGTGAGCAGTACGTCGAACTGTTGCCGCGCAACGACAAAGCGCCTTACCTGGAGAACGGCTCGGTCATTTCGGTCGGCAATACGTCGATCCCGCAGTCGGTGGGACCGATGCTCGACCAGGTGAGCAAGCTGATGGACACCATCCCGAAAGAGAAGCTGAGTCAGCTGCTGGGGGAATCCTACGAGGCCTTCAACGGGACCGGCTACGACTTCGGTTCACTGATCGATTCGGGCTCTACGATCACCCGGGATGCGAACGGGATATCTGACAAGACCAATGCCCTCGTCGACGACGCGCGCCCCTTCATCGCGGCCCAGGCGGAGACCACCGATTCAATTCGGACGTGGGCCAAGAGCCTGGCCGGCATCACCGAACAGGTCGCGAACAACGATCCGCAATTCCGGTCGATCCTGCGCGACGGGCCGGGGTTCGCCCAGGAGACGTCACAGCTGCTCGCGCAGTTGAAGCCAACGTTGCCACTGCTTTTGGCGAATATGACCACCTTCGGTCAGATCTTTCTGACGTACAACAAGTCGATCGAGCAACTGCTGGTGCTCGTTCCGCCGTTCGTCGCCCAGATCCAGACGTATGCGCCGACCAACAACCCCACCGGTCTCCCGAACGGTGACTTCTCATTGGGCCTCGGCGATCCCGCCGCGTGTACGGTCGGCTTCCTCCCGCCGTCGTCGTGGCGCAATCCCGCCGATACGTCGGTTGTCGACACCCCGGACGGGCTCTACTGCAAGCTGCCGCAAGATTCCCCGGTCGCCGTCCGCGGCGCGCGCAACTATCCGTGCATGGAGCATCCGGGTAAGCGCGCCCCCACCGTCGAATTGTGCAACGACCCCAATGGTTTCCAGCCGCTCGCACAACGTCAGCACGTCCTCGGCCCCTACCCGATCGACCCGAATCTGGTCGCTCAGGGCGTTCCGATCGACAGCCGAGCGCTGCCGGATTCCAACATCTTTGGGCCTTTGGACGGTACCCCGCTGCCACCCGGAGTGACGGCGCCGCCACCGGGTGCTCCGCCGGTGGATCCGCCGCCGCCGAACTTCGCCGGCACCGGTCCCGGTCCGTTGCTGCCCGGCCAACCCATCTATCAGACGCCACCGGTGACGCCGCCGGGTCCGGAAGGCAATATCGGCCCGGCTCCGATCAACCTGCCGGGCCCGGGCAACATGCTGGCACCCGATCTGGTGCCGCCGCCCTCCGATGGTGCAGTGCCGCAGGCGGCCCCGAGTGCGTTCAACGGCGGCGGCCGGCAGGCGCCGGCGCTGCAGGTCGCCAAGTACGACCCGCGCACGGGTCAGTACATGGGCGGCGACGGGACGCTGTACCGGCAGACCAATCTGGCCAAGCCGGCCACAACCTGGCAGGACATGCTGCAGAGCTGAAAGGGGTATGTCCATGCGCGTAGTCCAAGCACTGACCGCCATCGGAGCGGCCGTCACACTGGCCGGGCTCAACTGCGCCGCACCCGCTGCGGCTGACGAGCAGTGGGGAATCAACGGCACGTTCGCGACGTCCTCCAATGGTGAGTGGGCCAAAGTGAACTCGCGGTACGAGGACCAACCGTCCGAACGCAATACCTGGACCATCTCGACCACCTGCATCTCGCCCACCGAATGCACCGGGACGGTGACCAGCGATGCTGGGTGGACAGCGCCGATCTATACGACGAACAGCTTGTGGTACGTCAAGCGCACGATTCCCAACTGGCGCTTCTGCGCTGATGGTGCGGCGATCGAGGGCTTCCAGGAGTACAAGATCTATCCGGTCGGCGCCGACGGGCACTACGACACTGCCTCCAACGAATACACCGGACAGAACCGCGTCATCGGCCCGAGCGGATCGTGCGGCCGCAATCAGTGGCCCGTGATAGAGATGCCGTTCTACATGAAGAAGCTGTAGCGCCTTACCAATTGCGCAGCGAGCACAGCGCGCCCTTGGGGCCGCTGTTCCGCTTGACGACCTGACCGTTGATTTCCATCGTGCAGTTGAATCCGGCTGTTGCCTTGGGCAGCGCACCGGTCGCCTGGACGATAACCATGCCCCACTGCATGGGATCGGTGAGGGTGGCCTCGAGAACCCAAGGCTTCCCCGGACCGACAGTGGCTTCGACATTCGGGCTGAAGACGTACGGGTCGTGACTGTAGTCGGAGAACGTGGGCGGATCCGTGTCCCGGTAATAGATCTCGGCGTTGACCGGCTTGTCGGCGGTGACGGTGTAGCGCACGTTGAATGCGGGCGGGGGCGGCGGATCAGCCGGTGGGGGATCGTCGGCCAGCGCCGGTGACGCGAGACCTGTTGCGGTGCACAGCATCGCGAGGGTGGCGCAGATCGTCAATAAGGAGCGCATCGTCACATCCTGACCAGGCTGAACGGGTAGGTGAAGGCGCCACCGGGGGCACCGTCGCATCCCGCGTCGAATGTCGAGACCATCGATCCACTGAGTGTGTTGGCGTCCCAGGTATAGACGTCGTGGGTGGGAATTGTTGGGCCGTAATAGATATCACCGCAGCGCAGGCCGAACGGATCATCGATGGTCATGCTGTACTGTCCGTTGACCAGGTGGGCGTCGACGTCGGTCTGCACAGCCTTCGCGATCGGTCGCGGCAGGGTGAGGACGTGAATGCAGTCGGGGATGCTGTCGTTCGTGTTCGGTACCTTACAGGGGGTGATCGCCGACCACACCCAGGTGTGAAAGTCCCTGCGGTCGGGCATGATCAGCTCGTAATTGCCCAGATACATCTCGGCGGCGGCGGGCGGGGCGAACATCACCGCGGATGCCACCAGGGCCGTGGTCATGACGAGCGATTTCAAACCGGCTTCCTCTACCTTGGGGCCAAGCGCCATACGCTGCGAGATTGGCATTCTCGTGATCGGAGAATACTATCTCTGGGCTTTCCGGAGAAAGGGTTTCGCCGGTTCTGTCCGCCGTCAGACGAACTCAACGTCCGACACCTTCAGCTGATCGCCCTCGCGCACCAGGCTGACCACCACGCGCCATACCCGCGGTTGTTGATCTTCCTTCGGCGCATCCGGCCCGGTCCGCTGCGACGTCGCGGCGACCAGCACTGTTGCCGAGTCCTTGTCCATCGACTCGACCGCGGTGTTATTGACGGTGACTTTGGTGATGACCTTGGCGTCGGTAAGCGCCTTGATCAGATCGCCCGAGCCGTCTTCGAAATTCGCCTTGAACTTGCCCGTCGAATCATCGATGACCCGTTGAACGGTTTCCTTGGCGTGCGTGTAGTCCAGCGACATCAGGTTGACCACGCCCTGGCGGGCGGCCGCCGCGAACTCGGCCGAGCGATGCTGATGCGCTTGGGCGTTGCGGTGTTGCCACCACATGTTGCCAGCCAATCCCAGCACGGCGACGACGACGAGCAGAGCGACGATGCCGGCCGCCACGAGCGGCCAGTGCACCCCTCGGCGACGTTCGGGCGTGAGAACTCCGGCGGGCTCCGCCTGTTCGGTTTCCTCGACTGCCTCGCCGGGCGCGTCCCCGGTGACGTCGTCACCCGGTGTCTCATCGCGCGAGGCTTCCAGCTTGCGGCGCAATTCGTCTGCGCGGGCGCGGGCGGCCTCGGCGCGTTCCTCGGCCGCCGCGGCGGCGGCTTCGGCGGCTTCGGCGGAAACGGCGTCGTCGGCGTCGGGTGCCTCGGATTCACTTGTGCCCGGCATGGGACCTCCTCGTCCATCACGGTCGCATGGCGAAGAGCGACGCTAGCACTGCCGGCCAGCATTCCACAGTGGCAGTTCCACCCTGTTCGGAGGTTGTCGTGGGTATTCGTCCCAGTTTCTTCTCTGAGCCGGAGAATTCGCTTACCGAGTGTGCGAAAGTATTCGGGTGCGAATGACCGTGCCAGTTCTTGCTGCGGCTCTGATGGCTGGATTGTTGATGCCGGCTTCAGCCTCCGCGGACCCCGCGACGCCGATCAATGCCAATGAGTGCAATGACGCGTTCTGCACCCCCGGTATCACCCCCGGCGTCGAGCTCGGTGCCCCGTGCGAGAACACGACGTACTACGTGTTCGGTGTCGACACCCGGAACAACTGGGGCCGGCTGATCTTCTGCGGTTCGCCACGGCGTTATGCGCCGCGGTACTTCCGGTCGCCGCCGATGGTGGGCATCAAGAACCTCAACGACAACTGCATCGGCTACGAGAATTCCGTCGCCCAGGCGCCCGACGGCATGTTCCTGTCGTGCATCGCGACCGGCGGGGCGACCCGCTGGGTGCAGGGCGACGCCTGACCGACAGGCGCCGCCCGACGTCGGTCAGCTCGGCCCGGTGAACCGGACGTGGATATCGGCGAGCCCACGCAGGATGTAGGTCGGCTCGTAGTTGTATCGGCGGTCGTCGGCCGGTCCGTGGAAGTCCTCGTCGATCGTGATTTCGCCCATCCGGTCCAGCATGCGCTCCAGGGACACTCGGCCCTCGACGCGCGCCAGCGGGGCGCCGGGGCAGGAGTGCGCGCCCCGGCCGAACGCGATGTGCTCGCGCACGTTGGGCCGCCGAACCTGGAACTCGTGTGGATCGGCGAAGCGGCGCGGGTCGCGGTTGGCCGCGCCCGGCAGAACCATGACGACCGTGCCCGCCTTGATATCCATGTCGCCGACCTTCGACGTCCGGCGGGCCAGCCGCGAGTCGCTCTTGACCGGGCTTTCCAGCCTCAGTGACTCCTCGACGAACGTCGGGATCAGGCTGCGGTCCTCGCGCAGCGCCTGCTGAAGATTTGGCTGTTCGACGAGCGCCTTGATGGCGGCGGACAACAGCTTGGCGGTGGTCTCCTGGCCGGCGGCGAACAGGAACGTCGCGGTGCGGACCACGTCGATGATCTCCGGGGTCGACCCGTCCGGGTACTTGGCGGCCGCCAGCTCGGTCAGCACGTCGTCGCGGGGGTCGCGACGGCGGTCCTCGAGGTAGCTGCTGAACTTCTCGTCGAGGAACTCCAGCGGGTTGGTGCCGACTGACTGGCCTTCCAGCGAGCCGACCTGCGCTTCCGGCCGATCGGCGCCGAGCACCGTGCGAAATTCCTTGTGATCTTCTTCGGGGACGCCGAGCAGATCCGCAATCACCAACAGCGAGAACGGTTTTGCGTACTCCGCAAGGAACTCGGTGTGACCGAGCGAGATGAACTCGTCGAGCTGGCGATCCGCCAGCCGCCACATGAAGTCCTCGTTCTCCTTGAGCCGCTTGGGCGTGAGGAGACGGCTGAGCAGCGAGCGAGCCTTGGTGTGATCCGGCGGATCCATGGTCACCATGTGCTCGTTCATCGGGAAGTAGGACCGGTGCGCATCGATCTGCGCGTTCAGGTCGTCGCCCTCAGGGGTGAACGGCAGCGGCGGGAACGGCCCGCCGAGGGCCACGATGTTCGAGAAGTCCTCGGGATTCTTGTAGACCTCGAGGGCCTCTTCGTACCCGGTGACGGCGACGAAACCGTGCGGTTCCAGCCGCACGGTCGGGCTCTGCTCCCGCAGGTAGTCGTAGTACGGATACGGATTCGGTACCAGCGACTGATCGGTGAGGAAGTCAACGGTGGCGAAGTCGGTCATGAGCGTGTTCTTCCTCCAAAGCGGGCTGATTGCTGTGCACCTGCTTAGCATGGCGTAAACTGCGTGGTCAAGGCTGGATCTCATCGGCCCACGTACTATCGGCGTGTTCTATTGCGGAGTCGACGAGAACGAGGTGGACATGGCATCGCCGCGGCGGATCGGTGCGCCCGACGCGAAGAATCGCATGGTGCTGCTCGATGCCGCCGAACAGCTGATGATCGAGGACGGCTACGCCGCGGTGACCTCGCGTCGGGTCGCCGAGAAGGCGGGCCTCAAACCGCAGCTGGTCCACTACTACTTCCGCACGATGGACGACTTGTTCCTGGAGGTTTTCCGCCGCTACGCCGACCAGGGCATGGCAGCTCACCAGCTTGCATTGGCGTCGCCGCAACCGTTGTGGGCACTGTGGCGATTCGGGATCAACCCGGAGGCCAGCCGGCTGACGATGGAGATGGCGGCGCTGGCCAACCACCGCAAAGCGTTGCGCGCCGAGATGTCCCGGTACGCCGAACGCTTCCGCGAGCAGCAGCGCGAGGTGTTCGTGACCGCCTTGGAGCGGCACGGGGTGCTGCCCGCCGAGGTGCCGCCCGTGGTCTGGTCGATTCTGCTCACCGGTCTGTCGACGGTAGTGATGCTCGGCGAGGCCCTCGGTGTCACGTCTGGGCACGCCGAAACCCTGGAACTGGTCGAGAAGTACCTGACAGTGATGGAAGGTCCGCCGCTACCTGCGGACGACTCAACTCACCAGTGGCGCAGTGAGCAGAGCGCGCCCTTGGGCCCGGAGTTCTCCACGACGACGACGCCGTCGACCGCGAGTACGCAGTGAAAGTTCGGCGTGGTTCTCGATAGCCCGCTGCTGGCCGTCACCATCGCCCATTCGTCGGGGTTGGCGAGCTGCACGTTGAGCACCCACTTCTGGGTCGGGCCGACGTCGGCCTCGATCTTGGGGCTGAACACGTACGGGTCGTGGCTGTAGTCCGACCAGTTCGCCGGCTCGGTGTCCCGGTAGTAGATGTCGGCGGCCCGGAACGGCTGCTCGGCGAACACGCTATAGGTGACCTGGTGTAGCACAGGCTCTTCGGCACTCGCCGGCGCGGTAGACGCCGCCACGGACACTGCGGCCAGCGCAATCGCAGACCCCATCTGGACGAACCTCATGGCTCAGTTTTGCATGCGTTGGTCTTTGTGGGCGCCGTTTCTTGTGCGCGCGACACATCTATGCGACAGTCGGCCGGAGAATTCGATTCTCATGAGCCGGAAAGCAGCGTTCCAATGAAGGGGGCTGGACATCAGAGACGCGCTCATCCTCGACGCGGTGCGCACACCTCGCGGGCGGGGCCGTGCGGGCGGTGCCCTGCACGGTGTGCACCCGCAGGAACTGTTGGCGCAGTGTCTGACCGCGGCCGCCGACCGGGTGGGTTTTGACCCTGCCGCTGTCGATGACGTCATCGCGGGTAACGGGATCCTCGCCGGCGAGCACGGTGATGACATCGCCAGGCTGTCGGCGTTGCTGGCCGGCTGGCCGGACAGCGTCCCGGGCATGACGCTGAACCGGTTCTGCGGATCGGGTCAGCAGGCCGTCACCGTGGCCGCTGCCGGGATCGCGAGTGGGCAGCAGGAGTTGGTGGTGGCCGGCGGCGTGGAGTCGATGTCGCGCTGGAACGTCGCCGTTGGCGCGCCGACGATCGACGGTGCCAATCCTGCCTTTCGGCAGCTCTATCCGACGGTGCCACAGGGTATTTCGGCAGATCTCATTGCCTCGATCGAGGGTTTCAGCCGCTCAGATGTCGACGCGTTCGCGGTGTCGAGCCAGGAGCGCGCGGCCGCGGCGATCGCGTCCGGCTATTTCGATCGCTCGATCATCGCGGTGCGAAACGGGGCTGGCGAGATCGTCGCAGATCGCGATGAACACCCGCGGACGGGAACGACTTTGGAGAAATTGGCCGGCTTGCCGCCGGCCTTTGAACGCATGGGTGCGGCGCGCGTCGACGGCGAGAACTTGAGCTTCGACGAGATCTGCCGCAGGCGTTACCCCGACGTCGAACACATCCAGCACGTACATCACGCCGGCAATTCCTCGGGCGTGGTCGACGGCGCCGCGGTGGTGGTCCTCGCCTCCGGCGACTGGGCCAAGGCTCACGGGGCAGTGCCCCGCGCACGGGTGCGCGCAGCCGCCGCGATCGGCAGCGAGCCGATCATCATGCTGACTGCGCCCGGCCCGGCCGCGCAGCGTTGCCTGGCCAAGGCAAACATGGCTGTCGGAGATATCGACCTCTGGGAGATCAACGAGGCCTTCGCGGCGGTGCCGCTCAAGACGATTCGCGACCTCGACCTGGATCCGGCACGGGTCAACGTCAACGGGGGTGCGATCGCACTGGGACATCCGATCGGGGCGACCGGCGCCATGCTGATCGGCACCGTCCTCGACGAACTGGAGCGCCGCGACCTCACCACCGGACTTGTCACCATGTGTACCGGCGGCGGGATGGGCACTGCGACGATCATCGAGCGAGTCTGATGGCCGAGATGCTCGAGATCGAGACACCGGCCGCAGGCGTGCTGTTGATCCGGTTCAATCGCCCGGACAAGCTCAACGCGATCAACGAGGTGATGCGCGACGAGATCGCGAGCACGCTGGCGTCGGTGGCGACCGACGCCGGTGTGCACGCGGTGGTGCTCACCGGTGCCGGGCGCGGATTCTGCGCAGGGATCGACATCCGCAACTTCGGCCCGGGAATGCTCGAGGCCAGTGCCCCGGCGATAGAGCGGTTGCGCTTCCAGGAGGCGATGGCAGGCTTGGTGCGGGCGCTCGCCGGCCTGCCGCAGCCGGTCGTCGCGGCGATCAACGGACCTTGCGTGGGTGCGGGCCTGGCACTCGCCCTGGCCGCTGATATCCGGATCGCGTCCACCGCAGCAACATTCGGGAATGCCGCGATTCTGCTCGGGTTGTCCGGTGCGGAGATGGGCATGAGCTATCACCTGCCCCGGATCGTCGGGGCCGGAGTTGCCGCCGACTGGATGCTGACCGGGCGCACCGTCGCCGCCGACGAGGCCGACCGGCGTGGCCTGGTGAGTCAGCTGGTCGAACCCGAACAACTTCTCGGACGCGCAGTCGAGGTCGCAAGCGGGCTGGCTGAGTTGGCGCCGCTGGGTGTGCAGCTGACAAAGCGGGCCCTGCAGGTCAACATCGGTGCCGCGGGCCTCGGCCCGGCCCTGGAACTGGAGAACCGCAATCAGGTCCTCAGCCATGCGACCGATGACGCTGCCGCCCGTCGATCCACCTGGTCTTGAGCGCGAAGGGACGAACACATGTCGTGGGATTTCTCCACCGATCCGGAATGGGCGGATCAACTCAAGTGGGTCGAGGACTTCGTGCGCTCGGAGTGCGAGCCCATCGACCTGATCGTCTCCGAATCCCATGACCTCAACGATCCGGTACGCCAGGCGCTGATTCCGCCGTTGCAGGAGATCGTCAAAGTGCGTGGGCTGTGGGCCACCCACCTGGGGCCGCACCTCGGTGGACCCGGGTATGGCCAGGTGAAGCTGGCACTACTCAACGAGATCCTGGGACGCTCGGAGTGCGCGCCGATCGTGTTCGGTTCGCAGGCACCGGATTCGGGCAACAGCGAAATCCTGGCTCACTACGGCACGCCGGAGCTCAAGGCGCGCTACCTCGAACCGCTCCTGGACAACCGGATCATCTCCTGCTTCTCGATGACCGAGCCGCAGGGTGGCGCCGACCCCAAGGTGTTCACCACGACTGCTGTTCCCGACGGCGATGACCACTGGATCATCAACGGGGAGAAGTGGTTCTCCTCGTTCGCGTCGATGGCGTCATTCCTGATCGTGATGGCGGTGACGGATCCCGACGCCCCGCCCTACAACCGGCATTCGATGTTCGTGGTCCCCGGCGAGACGCCCGGCATCAACGTCCTGCGCGACGTCGGGCTCGGGTACCAGCCACCGGGCGGCGGACGCGAAGGCTATGTTCGCTACGAAAACGTCCGCGTGCCAGCCGATCACATGCTCGGTCCGCGTGGTGGCGCGTTCGTGGTGGCACAAACCCGCCTGGGTGGCGGCCGCATCCACCACGCCATGCGCACTGTCGGATTGGTGCGGCGGATCTACGACATGATGTGTGAGCGTGCCGTCTCCCGCTACACCCAGGGTGAATCGTTGAGCCGCAAGCAGTTGGTGCAGGAGATGATAGCCGACTCGTGGATGGAGATCGAGGCGTTCCGCCTGCTGACCCTGCAGACCGCGTGGAAGATCGACCAGCACAACGACTACAAGGCTGTGCGGGCTGATATCTCGGCGGTGAAGGCCATGATGCAGAAGGTGCTGCACGATGTGTCGGCCCGCGCTCTGCAGATTCACGGGTCGCTGGGCGTCACCCACGAAATGCCGTTCGTACAGCACTTGGTCGAGTCCTTCGTGCTCGGTCTGGCAGACGGGCCCACCGAGGTTCACAAGGTCACCCTGGCCCGCCTACTCCTCGGCGATCGCGAGCCCGCACCGGATCTGTTTCCCTCCGAACACCTTTTGCGGTTGCGGCAGGCCGCCGAGGAGAAGTTCGCCGACAAGCTCGCCGGCATTCCTCGCGGCTAATCCTTTTCGTCGTCTTTGGGGAGTAGGCGTTCTGGGTGGTGGTAGGTGTTGGTGCCGCCGCGCAGCGGCACGTCGGGTGGTGGGCTCCAGTGGGTTTGGCCGTTGGGGAGTTGGTGGGTGGTCCAGCCGTGGTTTTCGACGAGGAGGTTGTTGCATTTGCAGGCCAGGGTGAGGTGGTCGATGTCGGTGGTGCCGCCGTGTTTCCAGTCTTTGGTGGCGTGGTGGACCTGGCTGTTATAGCCGTTGACGGTGCAGCCGGGTGCGGTGCAGCCCCGGTATTTGGCCAGCAGCATGATCCGCTGATCGGCCGACGCCAAGCGTTTGGACCGGCCCAGCCAGAGTGATTGGCCGGTGATGCCGTCGAACACCGCCAGATAGTGGTTCGTGGGAGCGTTCATCTGGATCAGGTCCGTGATCGGGATCAACGTTCCGCCGGCGGTGACGGCCTGGCCGGCACCGGCCTGGAGGTCTTGCAGGGTGGTGGTGACGATCATGGTGACCGGTAAGCCGTTGTGCTGGCCGAGTTTCGGATCACCGAGCCGCTCGTGCACCAATTGCGCGAGGGCGTCGTGTTGGCGTTGGGCGTGGTTGCGCAGATCGTCGGGCTGCGGGGCGGCTAGTTTGGCCAGCAGTGCGTCCAGTTCGGCGCGCAGTGCCGGATCAGCCACCAACTTCCCCACACTCATCCCGTCGGGGCGCTGCCCGCCACACCATAGGAAGCCACGTTTGCGGGCCCGGTCTTCCTCGGAATACCGGCCGTCGGGGTTGAGGTGGGTGGCCAGTCGGTCGGCGACCTTTTCCAGCTGATCGGGCCGCATGTTCTGGGCGTGCTCGGCCAGGGTGCGTTCGGCCTTCTCCACCTCGACCGGCCCGACATGATCGGGCAGCTCCCGGAAGAACCTCTGGATGACCCGCACATGCTCACCATCCAAGTGGCCGGCATTCCAGGCCTTCCCCGTCTCGGGCAGCAACGGCGCCAGCGGCTCACCGGTCAACGTGGCCCGTGGCGAGAGTTGTTCGGCATCCCGGATGCGGCGCTTGGCGGCCGTGCGGCTGATCCGCAACACATCAGCCAGCACGAACGAAATCGGCGGGCAGCCCTCATAACGCTCCAGGTGGGTGATCTGCTCATGGGAGACCGCGACCTGGCGGCGCACCGCGCTTTCCAGCCGCTCGAGGGCGGCGAAGCGTTCCGGGGCGGGCAGCTCCTCGATATCGGCGGCACTCAGGAGTTCGACCGCGGCGTCGAGCGCATCCAGCGCCTCAACGATCGAACCCATGTGTGAATCATACGATTCAATACCGACAAAAAATGTCCCGCGAAAGCGCGCGTTGACTCATCGGAAATGCGCGCGAAGGGCCGCGAAATTCGTCTTCGTTGCCTCACTGAAAATGCGCGCGTGCGGCGTGCCTGACTGATCAGACAGCTACGCGGTCGGTAGGCCCTGACGATGG
>NZ_JACBJQ010000084.1 GCF_013404075.1 Mycolicibacterium vinylchloridicum | reverse complement strand
CGGCGCCGTCTTCCACAAAGGCAAGCTACTCGAACGCCCCGCCGACATCACACCGCCCGAGCCGGCCGAATCAACCGAAACGGAGGTCGCCTGAAACACCCCGATCCACAGGTATTGACAATTCCTCGTGGCGATAATCTCATCAGGACTGGTCGCCGAAAACAGGGCCTGTGGTGGCCCATTGATGTAGGCGGCGGCGGCGAAGGCATCGAAGCGCTGCTGGGCTGCGGCGATGGCCGTGTTGGCGTCGGCCAGCCCCTGCGTGCTGGCTGCTAGGGTGCGGCGCGCCGCTGCGGCCGCGTCACGGGTATTGACAACGTCGACTAATGCCTTATTCACGCCTTCCTGCTGGCCTTGGATCTGCGCGCCGATGTCAGCCAGCCACTGATTGGCCTGTGCGAGGTCGACGATTAAGGCTGACACTTCCGGAGCCGGATGGCTGGTGCTGTCGTGTGACGCTCGTGCGGTGGCGCTGCACGAGGCAAACAGCGCGGCGCCCACGGTGACGGCGGCGGCGAGGCGGTTGGCCCGGCAAGATATAGGCCCCATCAAAAGATCTCCCTAGGCGGGGTGCGCTGGCGCGTCACCGTGGGCAGTCGTCGGTCCAGATCTTGTGGCACAGCTGGGGAAGCCGCCAGCATGCAGTTGTCCAGTACGTAACTGCAACGTATATCACTACTGTCTCACTGGAAACAGAAGTCGCAGTCTCACTCTGATAACGGTCTTGCCGGGTGCTCGGTCTGATTGTTCGTTCCCTGCGCCGAACGGTTACCTAGTCTGAACGCGAGCCATCATCGTCGCGGCGGCGGCACAAGCTCGCGGTACCTACTATGTAGACTAGTAGCCAGGGTGCCTGGCCTCGGCGGGGGTGATGCAGGCCGTTAATCGGACACGAGGAGAGGGTTTGATCGTCGATCGTCGGCTCAAAGTCTCTGTGCTTGCCGTCGTCTTGCTGATTATCGCGGTGCTGGGTGCCACGGTGGTCGCAATTCTTGGTCGGTGTGGCGCTGACTGCACACCAGCCGCTCCCACCGAGGCGCAGACCGGCGATAAGCCAATACCGCCGGGCCCGGCGGTATTGGCTATCACCCCCGGGCGCGGCGCGACCGATGTCGACCCGTCGGCTCCGGTGACCGTGACCGCGACAGTAGGGACGCTGGCCGAGGTGGTGATGGTCAACGAGCAGGGTAACCGCATCGTCGGCATCCTCACCCCGGACAAAAGGGTGTGGAAGCCCGCTGTGCCGCTGGGTTACGGACGCTCCTACACCGTTACAGCGACCGCCATCGGAGCCAACGATACACCCACGCAACAAATTTCGACGTTCTCGACGCTGACGCCGAGCAATCAAACCACGGTGTCGCTGACCACGACGGCCGGGACCGCGCTGCGTGCGGACGCTGCCTACGGCATCGGCACCGTCGTGGTGGCCCATTTTGATGAATCGATCACCGATAAGGCGGCCGCCGAGCGGCGGCTCTCGGTGACGACCTCGCCACCGGTGCGTGGCTCGTGGTACTGGGTTGACAATCAGAATGCGCATTGGCGCCCGCCACACTACTTTTCGCCGGGAACCGTGGTGACGGTCGAGGCCAACATCTACGGCGCACCGCTAGGTGAGGGGCTCTACGGGCAGGAGGACGCTAGGGTCAGCTTCAGGATCGGCGATGCCCACGTGTCGATCGCCGACGATGTGACCAAGCAAGTCTCCGTCTACGACAACGGCCAATTGGTACGGACTATGCCGACGTCGATGGGCATGGGCGGCAGCGAAACGGTTAACGGGCAGACGATTTCGTTTTGGACTCAGCGCGGCGTTTACACGGTGATGGACAAAGCAGACCGGGTGGTGATGGATTCATCGACCTACGGTCTACCTATCAATTCACGACTGGGCTACCGTGAAACGATTTCGCTGGCCACTCGGATCAGTACCGACGGAGTGTATCTGCACCGGCTCGACAGCACAGTATGGGCGCAGGGCAACACAAACGTCTCTCATGGATGCCTGAACCTCAATGCGGAGAACGCCCGCTGGTTCTACGACTTCTCCGTCCCGGGTGACGTCGTCGAGGTGCGCAATACCGGCGGTGAGCCCCTGCAGATCTGGCAAAACGGCGATTGGAACGTGCCTTGGGACCAGTGGCTGAAGGGCAGCGCTTTGACGTGATTGAGGTCGCAGGAGTTGGCATGATCGAACAACTAGCACAGCATCGATCAAATACTATGAGCTTTAGTACTAAGCTGAAGGATGTTGCCGGACGGGCGTTCAGGGTGGTGGTCAAATGATCACGCGTCGGATGTTGTGGCTGCGGGTGGGCGTCGCCGTGGCGGCGGCTGCAGTCGTCGCTATAGCAGTGGGTGTGCCCAGCGCTGTGCTGTCCAACCCATTTTTCGTGCGCATGACCCCCGTGCCGTGGTGGAGCTACGCCGCCTGGGCCCTGACTGTCGGGCTCAGCGGCGTGCTGGCGGCAACCTATGTCGATCGCCGCGCGATCGCATCCGCGACCCCAGGACGTGCCGGGATCCTCGCCAATGTCGGTTCGGTACTGGCGGTGGGTTGCCCCGTATGCAACAAGCTGGTGGTGGCTGCCCTCGGAGTCGGTGGGGCACTGGGTATTTGGGCGCCGATTCAGCCCGTGCTCGCAGCAGCCTCGTTGGCGTTGCTGGGGTGGGCTCTGTGGCGGCGGCTGACAGCCTTGCGGTCCTGCCCGGTTGCAGCTGACGGCGCACGGCAAGATCGAGCGACCACGGCGGACTTCGCGCCGGAGGGCGACAGCTAGCGGTGGGAGGTCGAGCAATGACAACGCTGGTCGCTGCGGCGGCGGTGACAGTCGCTAGTGTGCTCATCAGCCACGACACCGTCTTCACTCCGCCGGCGCAGGAAACAACGGCAAGCAACGCCGGGGAGGGCGCAGAACCTGCAGACAGCGAAACCGGTGCCATTCCATGCCCGGCGCCCGTGCGCGACGGCTCGGCCGTGCCGGTCCTGTCCAGAGCGATAGCCCGGTGCCTGGGATCCGCGCAGCCGATGAACGTGGGTGCAGCCGTAGCTGGCGCGCCGACCCTGCTCAATCTGTGGGCGTCGTGGTGTGCGCCGTGTCGCGAGGAGATGCCGGTGCTCTACGCCTACAGCAAGACATCCGGCGCGCTGCGCGTTATCGGCGTCAATGTGCGCGACCGGCCGTCCTCCGCCACGGCGCTCCTCCGCGACCTGGATATTGGCTATGCATCGTTCACCGACGCCGATGCGGTTGCTCGCGCGTTGCAGGCACCGCAACTGCTGCCGCTGAGCTACCTTGTCGATACCGATGGGTCCGTGCGTCGCCTTCCGATGAAGGCTTTCCGCGATGTCGCTCAGGTCACGGAGGCGGTAGCCGCCGCGCGTGGGGAAAGGCAGAAACAATGACACCCCGCAAGACGATTTACGGGGCTTCGCGGCGCCCCGCAGCACGGCCGACCCGGCCGCTGCCAGGGCTCGGCGAGCTGGAGGCGGCGATCATGGAGGTGGTCTGGAGCACGGACGACGCGGTGCGGGTCCGTGACGTCCTCGACAAACTCGGACCAGCCCGTCAGCCGGCCTACACGACCGTGATGACGGTAATGGACAATCTTTACCGCAAAGGATGGTTGAGCCGGGAACTCGACGGCCGCGCCTACAGCTACCAGGCCACCCGCGACCGCATTCAAGCAGCCACCGACGCGGTGCGTGAGCTACTGGCCGACAGCGGAGATCCCAGCGCGGCGCTGCTGCACTTTGCTCGTAACGCCACCACCGCCGAATTGCGGGCACTGACCCGAGGATTGAAAGAACGGGGTCGACGACGGTGACCGCCGTGATGTGGTGGACCATCGGCGGTCTCACCGTGGGTGTGCTCACACCGCCGCTGCTGCGCGCGTTGACCCGCTGTGGCGTCGACGCTGCGGTATTACTGGCAGCGTGGGGTGTGCTGGTATGCGTCACGCTCACCGCGGTCGCCTTACCGGGGCTGGCTGAACTGCTGCACCAGTGCTGGCTGGCCTTGCACGCGGGGCCGTCCGGACAGGCCGACACCATCGCGGGCATCGCTAGCGCAGCCGCGTTGAGCCTTGCCGCACTACGCGGCGCCTGGCAGCTGAGCTGTATCGGCCGGCAACGACGTCGCCTCCACGGCAAACACGCCGAGCTGACCTGGTTGCTGACCGGCGGGGCCCCGCAACCCGGGGCGGTGCTGTGGCTACCGGCCGCCGAACCGCTGGCCTACAGCCTCGCCGGCGACCCGCCGCTGGTGGTAATGAGTACCGGACTGCAGCAGCGTCTGGACCGCGCATCCGTACGTGCCGTAGAAGCCCATGAGCGTGCCCACGTGGTCCGGCGCCACCATTTGCTGATCGCCGTCGCACAAGCTGTCGCCGCGGGCCTGGGATGGCTGCCGCTGATGCGCCATTCGCCGTCGCTGGTGCGTACCTTGGTCGAACTGGACGCTGACGCCCACGCCGCCCGCCTGCACGGCCGCTGTGGGCTTCGCCGGGCACTGCGCACACTGAGCAGCGCTTCGGCACCGTCGGTTGCGCTCGGAATGGCCAGCGACTGCACCCAGCTGCGTCTGGACCGGCTGCAGGGACGGGTGTCATCCACGGGCCGGATCGCCGGGTTCAGCGCGGCCTGGGCTACCGCACTGGTGCTGTGCACGACCACCTTGGTGATATTCGCTGCGCTGACCGGGTTAGCCTCCTGCACCGCGGGGTAACGGGCGCCGACATGCCGTTTCCCACGTAAGACGCCCGGCGGATCCGGGCACTGCCTGTAGGTACTTTGCGCGAGCGGCGCTGCGGCGACGGCGTCCTGTCCATCTTCGCTGCGGCCTTCACGATGCCGGCGCCGATGGATAAACCCGGCGTCCACCCGCTTGTGAGGCGTCCGAAGTACTGGGGAAGCAACTCACCTGGTCTTCGGCTCACAGACCTTCGGCATTTCCTAAGGGGTCTCCAGTTCGTGATCGTGTACAGCACCGCTCTAGTCTACTAAATCAATTAGTACTACATTGTTTAGGGAACGCCGCGCTGGCATCATCCGCACCGCGGTGGCGGGCGAGCTTGAGGGTCCGATGCAGTGGACAAACCGTTCCTGGACAATCGGTTTCGCCGATTGTCTTGCCACCGCAACGATGAGTTTGGTTAAGTCACCTGATCGTCGATGACGATCAGGTCACGGCGTGGAGGTCCTCGGATTGGCTGATCAGTGCTGGCCCGAACCACCGCGCCGCGCCGTTAATTGGGACGGTGAAATTACTGAGATCATCCCGTTCAACCAGTTCGGCGCCCTCGCTGAGATGGTCTTTCGGGAGCACTGCGACTTCGACAACGACTTCCAAGTCATTCACTCCAGAGACCTTGACGATTCCGATGGCGACATTGATCAGACACCGATGCGCCTGTGCGCGCCGCTTGTGCAAGATCCTCCGGGCCTGCGCCATAGACCTCCGCCATCGGTGCGGGCCGCCAGCGGTTCGGCGCCACTGCGAGGACATCGCCGCGCTGACGTCGGGGGCGCGAATCGCAGCCGTCTTCTGATCGTCGCGATGGCGCTCGGCGCCGCGGCCGCCGCCGCCCGATCGGCCAGTGGTGCAGCAGAAGTGGACTCCGGGCCGGCGGTGATGGCCGCCGAAGCATCTGTGCTTGACACCGGTAGTAGTGCCAGCGGCGGCGTTCAAGTGATCGCCGCGATCCCGCCGGTCAACCCCGAGGTCGCGGCCGAGGAATTTGCCCGCGGTGTCGCCTTCGCGCAGCAGCGCGCCGAACGGGAAGCGCGGTTGCAAAGGCCGTTGTACGTGATACCGAGCCGCGGCATTCTCACCTCAGGGTATGGCCCCCGATGGGGCGCGGTCCACGGCGGCATCGACATCGCTAACGCAATCGGGACCCCGATCTACGCGGTCGCCGACGGCGTGGTAATCGCGGACGGTCCCGTGTCGGGGTTTGGGATCTGGGTCAAGCTGCGTCACACCGACGGCACCGTCACTTTGTATGGGCACCTGAACAGCACCACCGTGGAGGTGGGTGAGCGTGTGATGGCCGGCGACCAGATCGCGACCATGGGCAACACGGGGAATTCCACTGGTCCGCACTTGCATTTGGAAGTTCATGTCAATGGCACCGACCGTGTTGATCCTGCCCCCTGGTTGGCTAGCCGCGGTGTAACGCTGGCTGATGTCGGCGGCTAGGTGGCGATGGATAACTGTCATCGATCAAGGCGGGGTTGTTGGATTCCTTTTAGAAGGGTGGACATTTGATCTATCGGCACTGCGGAAATCGGCCAGGTGATCGACGCTAGGCCCGCGTGCTTCTCCACATCCGGCTTACTAGGCTAACTAGTACTATCAACATTCGTATTCGGTCGGAAGGTCCGGTGACTTGTCATGAGCCCTAAGCGGCGCACTCCGCGCAGCCGTAAACCAACGATCTACACCCCTGCGTACCGCCGTGAACGGATGCGCCGTCGGCTGGGTTGGTTGTTTGTCGGGATCGGCTCGGTAATGGCGCTCGTGCATGTCTACACCCACCTTGCACGGCTGCAGATTATCGGCTACCAGGACCTGCTACTGGGCTACCCCATGTCGTCGGTGCTGATTCTGGGCGGCTTCATGCTCGTCGGATGGTCCGCCAAACCCAGCCGTTGACCCGGGTGGGGTGGCGAACTTGCTGCGCGGGCTGCCGTGCTTGAGTGATTCAGCCCGCGGCTAATCAGCCCGATCGTCAGCGCACTGAGGGCCAAGGCGACGAGCCCCCATTGCGCGGAGGGCGCCCAGCGGGTGCCTGAACTAATGGTGGCCTGCAACGGGATCCGAACTTGCAGATAGGCAGTTTCGAAAAAGCCGGTATCCGCCACGACTCGGCCGGCCGGGGTAATCACCGCGCTGATGCCTGTCGTACCCGCCACGACGACGCTGCGATTGTGTTCGATGGCTCGGATCTTGGCGAACGCCAACTGCTGGCGGCTCATCTGCTCGTTAAACGTCGCATTGTTGCTGGGCACCGCCAGCATCTGCGCGCCGCCCAGCACGGCCTCACGCGCGGCGCGATCGAAGATCACCTCCCAGCAGGTGGTGACACCGACCGGCACGCCGGCAGCCTGCACAACGCCGCTGCCGTTACCCGCGACGAAATATCCGGCCCGGTCGGCATAGCCGGAGAAATGCCGAAAGAACCCCCGCCAGGGTAGATATTCACCGAAGGGCTGGATGATCTTCTTGTCGTGTCGTGCTCCGGGCCCGGTGACGGGATCCCAGACGATCACCGAGTTGGAACTGACCGGGCTCGATGGACTCCACTCGGGCCGGGCCAGCACGGCCCCGACCAGAATCGGCGCACCTACCGCTCGGGCGGCCCGGGTAATCTGCCGCGCTGCATCCTCGTTGATGAGCGGATCTATGTCCGAGGAATTTTCGGGCCACACAACGACTTGCGGTGGGTCGGCGCGTCCTGACCGGATGTCCTCGGCAAGTCGCAGCGTCTCGCGCACGTGGTTGTCCAGCACAGCGCGGCGCTGGGCGTTGAAATCCAAACCGAGCCGGGGAACGTTTCCCTGCACGAGCGCGACTGTCACAGACGGCCCGGAGTCAGTTGAGGTGTGTACCACGGGCCCGATCGCCGCCGTGGAGAGCGCGACCAGCGCCAGGCACAGAACCGGAATCCCGAAGGCGCCCTTGAGGTTGGTGCGCACCGAACGCCGAACCAGCAGGGCGACGGAGGTGACGCAGAAACTGACCAAGGCCGAGGTGAACGACACCAGCGGCGCACCGCCCAGACGCGCAAATACGGCCAGCGGGCCGTCCGCCTGGCTGAACGCGATCACCCCCCAGGGGAAACCGCCGAACGGAACGACGCTCTTGAGCGCCTCCACGGCGGTCCACCAGGCCGCCCACCACAGTGGCCAACCGCTCTGTCCGCGTAGCAGCACAGCCGGCACGGCGAACACGGCGGGAAACAGGGCACATACGATCGCCAGCGCCACCCACGGGACGGGCCCCACCATCACGCCGACCCACGGCAACAACGGCAGATAGAACCCCAAGCCGAACAGCAGCCCGTACCCGAAGCCACTGACGGTGCGGGTATGGGGGTCAGCCAGCACCCAGCCCAAGAGCGCCAGGCCGCCAATCGCACTGACCCACCAACTCAGCGGTGCAAAACTCGCCGCCAGCAGCAGACCGCCGCCCCCGCGGCGGCCACTTTGGCTAGCCGGCGCAGGACATAAGCACCGCGAGAGCTCACTTCCCACACGCCCAGATCCAGATCGCACCAAACGCGCAGACGATGACGAACACGGCCATACCCGAGCCGCAGTGTTTGCACCATTTAGTGCCGTCCTCACCGGTCTGTAGGTCCTGTCGCGCGCGGTGCCGAGGACGCAAATCGCGCCACTCGCTAATTGACGATGTTACTTAGTACGGCCTATAGCCGTAGAACCTAGGTGGCCATACGCGTCGAGCCGCGCAAGAGTTCGTTCGCCGTGGGCCGACCTCGCGCTCGCGGCTAACGCGCCGGGATGCGGGCGCGTAACGCCGACCGGAATATATACCCCAAGGGGTATAAATTCAGAGCGTAACGAGCGGTAGCAGGGGAGGTCATCATGACGGTGATGCGGACAAACCTCACTCGAGAGTCAACGGTGTCCGGTGGTTCCGTCGTCGTCGCCGTGTACCGAGCCCCGCACGCTTCCTGAAGTTGCCGGACATAATCGTTACGTGGTGATGCTTGCTGATGCAATCCGGCACAGCGGCAGCGATCGCCATGCTGCTAGCCATAGGGGTACGTTGGCCATTCTGTGATCGCCTTGGCTGTGGGGTCGCCGCCCGGGTACGGCGTTGCGTTGGCTGTAGCCGCCGCTTTTTTGGCGGTCGGCACTGCAGATAATCTGTGGCGCAGCGGTTTCAGCATCGGTAATCATCGATGCGCTGTCAAAGCCCGACACATACTTGACGCGGACGGCGGGGATCTCCTGCGGTTCAGCGGCCCGGTACTGGCCTCAGTCGCCAAGCCTGATGTAGGCCGACATGCGACCTTCCGGCGCTGGCGGGCGTCGACATCATCGCCGCGACAGTAGGTTTCACGATCAGCGCCATCAGCGTTTCCCGGCGACGCGCCGATGCGTACTTTGCTGAAGGCGCACCCGAGCATTACACTGCCGAAATGCCAGCCGCCTGGGGCTGGCCAGCTTTGTCCTCGCCCACCCTGATCCCAGCCGTGCTGGTGGCATTCCTACCGAAGCAAGGCGGGGCCCCGGTTCCGCCGTGAGCCGTCACCGTCGGCGTAGCGGTGCTGGCCGCCTTGGCGGCGACCCGGGATTACGGCGTCATTACCGTCGTTAAGCGTGCAAGCAGCGGCCGACTTTGTCCATGTCCGGTCGGCGCTTGATAACGATCGTTTGAAGATGCGGCTCGTGGGAAGTGTGACTTGCGTCGTCGAATTACCTACTAGCGCAGCATGAAACGGCGTGCGACTCGGCGTGCTTGACATCGCGCCGATCTCTGGCGTTCGCGCCGAGCGCGCACATCACCGCGCACTTGGCGATCGCACGGACCGCCGGGTTCCGTAGTACGCGCGCCAGCACCGACGTTCTCGGTTTCGCGATAGTGGTTATCAGCGTGCCTTCCTCTAGGATACGATACCCCCCCACCGTATATTGCACTGCCGGTCATGCATAGCCCTGCTCCGCCGGCGGTCTACTGCCAAACAGAACGCATAAGCCGCGTTGATGCCACGCCTCGGGCGAACTCGGGATATGTAGACGTGGTGTACCTGGCCGGCGTATGCAGGCGTGGCAGGCGAGCGGCCGCGCCTATCGGGCGGCGCATCGTGAATCGGCCGACAAACAGGACCAGCGCGCCGGCGGCTGGTTCAATCAGATCCAGTGACGGGCGAGGCACCCAGCCGATGGCCACATTGAGCACGAAAAGAGCTGACCGAGAAACCGTCTCAGGGACCAGGAGGTCGGCGAAGCCGACCGCATGCCCAGGTGTTGGGCGGGTGAACACGCGTTGTAGTGCGCGCACAAACAGCGGAGCGGTGACCGTAATACCGGGCAAGGCAAGCGCAGTCACTTATGTGGTGGCAATGTGCCGGCGAAGATCTGGAATTCGGCGATGAAACCGGAAAGCCTGGCGATCGCAGTGAGGCGATGGCGCCGACGGCGAACCGTACGG
Organism: Mycolicibacterium vinylchloridicum; assembly: GCF_013404075.1. Lineage (GTDB taxonomy): Bacteria > Actinomycetota > Actinomycetes > Mycobacteriales > Mycobacteriaceae > Mycobacterium > Mycobacterium vinylchloridicum. The sequence goes on along the minus strand of NZ_JACBJQ010000084.1, from coordinate 8,079 downwards.
CGAGCTTGGGTGCCGGGCCCGCCAGGCCGCCGCAGGAGTCCATGTCGTAGCTTTCCGCCCGGTCATAGAAGAGCCCTGCCAGGACAAACAGGGCCCCGATGATCAGGCCGCGGCTGTCATATCGGTAGGACGGTGGTCGTCACGAATCGGTCGCGGATCAAGCCGACAAAATCGGCCCAGGTTCCGGTGAGCAGGGCGATACCCACTGCTATCAGCATGATACCGCCGGCGATCTGGATACGGCGGGTGTTGCGGCGCAGCCACCCTAACCAGCGCTGCATCGCGCTCGTTCCCAACGCCAGGATGATGAATGGCACGCCCAAGCCTAGGCAGTAGGCGACGATGAGCAGCACACCGCGTGCCGCGGTGACGCCTTGCGTGCCGGCGGCGACGGACAGCACGCCCGCCAGGGTGGGTCCAAGGCAGGGCGTCCACCCGAGTCCGAACGTCGCGCCGAGCAGCGGTGCGCCGACGATGCCGGTGACGCGCTGGGGGTGAAATCTGATGTCGCGCTGCAGCATCGGGATAAATCCGATGAACGCGAGTCCCATGACGATGGTGAGTACGCCGCCGATCCGCTGGAGCAGATCTCGGTTGAGCGCGAGCACGCCGATCAAGCCGAATACTGACGCCGTCGCGGCGACAAAGACGACCGTGAACCCGGCGACGAATAGCAGGGCGGCACCGGTCAGCCGCCACGAATCCCGCGCGCGCGGCGGTCGAGATGACGAATGCGTTCCCGCGGCGCCGGCGAGGTAGGACAAATAGCCGGGCACCAACGGGATGCAGCACGGTGACGCGAACGAGACGGTACCAGCTAGCGCGGCGGCGCCGAGCCCGAGCAGCAGCGGTCCGGATGCCGCGGCCCCTCCGAACGCGTCGCCGATGCCCTGCGCGTGTCCGGTCACGGCTCAGCCGCGATCCGGCGCACGACGGGCCGCAGATCCTCGGCGAGCAGCGCCCGCAAGAAGACTGCGGCGACCCGGTGTTTGCGGTCGAGCACCACTGTGGTGGGTACGACGCTGGTGGGGTAGCCCCTGCCCAGTGCGATCAAGCTGCGCATCGGGAGATCGAATATCGACGGGTAGCGGACTTTACGGTCGGTGACGAAATCCCTGGCCGCCGAACGATCGTCGCGTACGTCGATGCCCAGGAATGCCACACCGAAAGGTTCGGTCTCATCGAACACCTTCTCCAGCTCCGGAGTCTCGGTGCGACACGGCGCGCACCAAGATCCCCAAATGTTGACCACGACCACCTTGCCTGCAAAATCGGAAAGATGGATTGGCCGATCGTTCATCAGGGCGGCCCCCGTGAGATCGCCCATGCTGGAACGGGTCTGGGGTGGCTCGTAGACCAGGTCGGTTTTGCCCCCGGGTGACACGAATTCGAAGGTGCCGCCCTGCGCGACGGCGTCGCGCCCAGTGCTACATCCGGCCGCTATGAGTGCCCCTAGGAGGATGGCGCACAATGCGCGTACCCGAAGGCGGATCAGCATCGCGATCTCCGATGATGATAAATGTGCATTTCCTACTAACGTCTTACGTAGATGGTAGGCAACTCGTCAAACTGGATGCTCGCTACCCCCCGAAGAGGGTCTCGTCAGCAATCAGCCAATGCAAGAGTGTGTCGGCAATCTGCTTATCTACGTAGTAGTGACACAGTCAAATTGTGCTGCACCAGAATGGGTCCGCGACGCCACCAGGCCAGGTCGGACAGCATGGCTGCAGTTGGCAATCTTCCATCGCCGGTCTTGCGGCCGATCAGTGTCGTCGAGTGACCGCGAAAGTCCGACAAACTTACCGGCTTCCTGTGTCGCCGTCGGTTCAGTGTGAACTTAGGTGCTGGCGCGCGTGAGCCCGGTCGCCACGCCGTGCGGATAAGTAGCCCTGCCCTGCCTGCAGGCATGGAGGTCGCTGCGTCCGAGTCATCCCGCTACACCAGATAGAGCACGGCGGCGCCGACGGCCAGGACCACGGCGACCGCCGCTGCGGTGATCACCCGCCCACCGCAGTATGCCCCCGACTGCGGCTGGCCCTCGTGGTGCTGCAATGTCGCTGTCGGCGCGCCGTTCTCGCGATTTACTTGCTCACTGGTTGTTCGACATTGCAGGCATCCGCATCAACTCATTCACAGCAACGGTGGCCTTCATCGGCGCCCTGATCTACTTCTTCGGCGCTCGGAAGGCCCGGGAGGATCACGCGGCCGTCAACAGCTCGGGCGGTGACGAACGAGCCTCGGACACTGCGATGAGTGCCGACGGCACGGCCGCGTGGCTAAATTCCAGCACGCACGCGGCTGCCGCGGCCGCTGACGACTCCGGGCCTACCCACGGCCTACTCCTACGACGCGGTTTCGTAGCTGTTGTGGGAGTGAAGTCTCCACATCGCGGGTCGGCCTAGCACGGTTGTTCGTCGTGTTGCGATGGTGGGGTAAGGGTGAAGCGCGGGTGGCCCGCACGATTTCGAATGCGGTCGACGGCTCCCTTCACGGGAGAGGCGGCCAACCTCACGCGTGACTGTTTCTGTGTCGGACAATCCGGCGCAGCTGCATGAGAGCCAGGCCGAAGAGGGCCAGACCGACCGCGTAAATCGCCGCGCCGCCTGCGATTTGAATTGCGGTCGGGGCTTGCTTGCCGGCGGGCAGGTAGAGCTCACGCTCAGCGGAGCTGGTCCCGTGCCATTCGGACTCAACTGGCAGCCACGCTTCGACCGGCTCGCCGCCACGGGTGAATTCGACGTAGACGAACCAGCGTCCCTGCTGGGGTAGGCGGATAGTGCCGCTGAACCGACCCCCGCCAAGTTCAGCGAGCGGCGCGGTGAGCGTCTGCCCGCCGCGACGCGCGACGACATCGTGCGCCACGAGCTGCGAACTGGCATCAGCTGTGTGGGCGTCCACCCGCACCTTGCCGCGGCCATCGCTGTCCACGGTCAGCCGTACTGAGGTGACCGGCTGGCCCTGTCCAGGGTCATGGGCAAGGGCGCGCGGGGCTGGCGACAGGATCAACATCGCTCCGCCAACCAGCAGCGCAGCAGCGGTCGCGCCAGCCAGGTGGGCTCGCCACGCAGTGACCAGCACCACCGCGACGCCGACCACGATCACCGGTGCGGCTACCACGCCGATCTCTGCCGCGGGCTGGCTCGCCACGCCGAACGCGGACGCGATCCAGGCCAACGCAGCGACGGCGCCAGCGGTCGCTCCATACCGCGCCACGGGGCCGCGCCACGGCAGGTCGGCCACCGCCAGTCCGAGGACCGCCACCGGAAGATCGGGCGTACTGCGGCCCAGCAGGGCCAGGGCAGCGACAACAAGGAGTCGTAGCGCGATGTAGAACGCGAGCATCCGAGTCACGGCGAAGGACCGGGGAACGAGCACACGGACAACGACCACCGCGAGCAGCTCGGCGACCAAAACCACTGGGAGATAAAGCGTCTGGCTGAACTGCGGAACATCCGAGTCGTACTCCAGGACGGTCATCATCACGCTACCCAGCACCAGTGCAGACAGCGCCGCCTCGACAATGCCGCGCTTCGTAGGCCGCACCCCGGCGAGCAGTCCAATGGCCATCGTCGTCGAGGCGAATACAACGAGCATGTGCGGCGGACTCCACAAGACGGCGTCGCGTCCGAATCTGTCGTGCCAGAAGGCGTCGAGCGGGGCCGCCGCGAGGGTGACCGCACCACCCAGGCCCGCCAGCAAGAGGCCCGGCTGCCTCAGCGCCGCGCGAATCGAGCGGGTACGAACCAGGGCAACCAGCGCCCAACCCACTACCACGAGTCCAGTGATGGCAACGCCGCCGTACAACGCCAGGTGCGGAGGTATCAGTGCGGTGTCGCGGCCAATGTCGGTGTGCCAGGCGTCGTCCCAGTAGGTGGCGAACAGCGAGATGGCGCCGGCCGTCGCCGCGAGTGCACCAAAGATCGGCGAGAGAGCGATACTTGAAAGTTTCATTTCTGAGACTGTCATGTCTCAACTATGATTTCCCTATGCCTCAGAGTCAAGACACGTCTGTGAACCCCGTGGACATCGACCCGCGGCTCATCGACGCGACCGCCGCAGCCATCGCACGCTGGGGCCTAACCGAGACGACGCGAGAACGCATCGCCGCCGAGGCCGGCCTATCCCGGGCGACGATCTACCGCCGCGAGGTGACACGCGATCAGCTGGTCGCCGCGTTGACGGAACGCGCCGCGCAGACGTTTCGCAACGCGATATGGCCGGCGATCACAGCACGCGGAACCGCCGCAGAACGGCTGCAGGCCGCACTCGAGGCGATGTGTGCGGCCGCCGATGAGTATCTTCCCCTGCTCGCGGGGATGTTCCTTGCGCACGGCGAGGTCTTCCACCGGCCGGGCCCCGACGCGCTCACCGTCGACGTCTTCGCCGAGCCATTCGAACGTCTACTCATCGACGGTGCCGCGGACGGAACCTTGAGGTGCGTGCCCGAGACTGTGACGGCGACGGTTCTGTTCAACATGGTCGGCTGGGGTTACATCCACCTGCGGGCTAGTCACCATTGGGGCCCAGAAGCCGCCCGCCACAGCGTGATCGGGCTCGCCCTGCACGGCTTGGTCACAACGGAAGGCTGACTAGATATAGGCCAGTGACCGCAAGCATATGCGTTCTTGATTGCGCCGAATGGGCATGCGGTGATCGATCCGCGCCGATATCGTAGTCGGTGCGTGAGGGTGGGGATTACGAGGGGGACAATAGAGAAAATCTGGCGTTGGGCCGCCGTCTGGGCGGTGGCGGTAATCGCGACGGCATGCGGCGGAGGCGGTTCCACCAGCACGCAGCAAAGGCATCAAAAGGGCGACAACCGCTCCTGCGGCCACCCAGCCAACGGTAGCTACTAGCGGCCCCGCGGTGGCAAATGACCCGGCGATCACCATTGCCGGCTTCAAGTATTGCGAACCCTTCACGATCCCGGCGGGCGCACAGGTCGAGGTCGTCAACAACTACTCAGTCGAACATTCGGTCACATCGCAGACCGCGGGCCAGTTCAACGTCGAAATGGACGGCTATCTGGAAATCGACGGCTTCAGGGAAGCAAACCCGCGCACCAGGGGCGGTGCTTATCCCGCTTGTTGCACCTATCACCCTCGACGAAGCGCATGTCAAGCGCTCAGTGACACCTGCGTCGACCGGGCGAGCCGACCACCGGCGACTGTCGCATCATGTGCAGCGCGCTGCGGACTTTACGTCACGCTGCGCTCTCCGGGTTCCAAGACTTGATCCCGAAGTCGCGCTTCGGTATTCGCTGCCGGCTCGACGGGAAACGGGATGTCCTACACACTCGCGCGGAATTTCCATCGCTTCAGCACGTTGCCTGGCAACGTATTTAACTCCTGAGGTAACGGTTGACGTCGCCCGATATGTACACCTCTGCCACGGTCGGCGGAGTGCTCCGGTCCCGTGGTTGCCTCACGTTCAACTTTCGATGATCCGGGTTACATACGGCGTCATCCCGCCGGTTCGCACCGGCGAAATCTTGACCGGTACGCCGGTTTGTTGGGCTTCGAGCATCTGGCCGCCCCCGAGGTAGATGGCTTCGTGCTGGCTTCCGCCAGGCCCCCAAAACAATAGGTCACCGCGCTTGGCCTCAGACGGCGCGACGTGGCGTCCGGCGGAATACTGATCGCCGGAGAAGCGTGGGAGAAGAACACCAACGCCGGCGAAGGCGTAGCGTGTCAATCCCGAACAATCGAAGCCCACAGTGTTCGCGCCGGAGTCGATGCCCAGACTCGGGCCGGTGAGGCTGCCGCCGCCCCAAGAGTAGGGCACACCCATCTGGGACCCGGCGCGACGAATCACGTACTCAATTGCTTGACTGCCCGACACGCGCCGCCCAGGCGTGACGGTTGCCGGCGCGCCCCCGATGCCCAACGAATTTAGGAATCTCCGGCCAAGGTCCAGCGTGGTCTGCGTGGCGAGGTTCGTTGCTTGCAGGGATGCGTTCGCGATGGCGATTGGATCGCCGGGCGCGCCAGCGCTGAGGATCTTCGGCAGAGTCGGATCCCACACATTGTTGTCGGCTCGCGCAACCCCGGGCAGCGTCAAGCTGACGAGCAGACCGGCCACACTCAAGATGAGACTCAAGCGGGACAACATATTCCACCACCCATCGGCAATCGGAAAGTACCGATGTACGCAATACGTACGTACTTATCGAGAACCACCGTAAGTCACTTCTGTCCCGTAAGTAAACAGGAATATCAAATTTCACTTATGTAACTTTGGAATCTTGCGCTTCACGGTGTGACGATTTGCGCCGTGCCCCGCCGGCAACCACTGGCGCCTCGAACCCGCGACTGAGTGCCTGACGCTCAAGGCCGAGTCCGACTGCCAGACAATCTGGGTGCTTGGGACGGTGTTGCTAACCAGGGTCGCGGTCTTTAGAACGGGCACCGCTACTGCATCCGCCACGGCCGCAACGGATGTTTAGGTGACTTGGCCGACTGTTCAATTTCGCGTCACAACAGGGTCGACGGTGCCGACCGTTGTAGGCTCGAAGGAATAAAGACGCTGGAGGCTAAAACAGTGCGAGTCCGAGGGTTCGGTGAATTGGAAGCCGTCGTAATGGATCGAGTGTGGAATCGCGACCCCTACACCGTCACGGTCCGCGACATCTTCGAAGAGCTTGCTGAGGAGCGTTCCATCGCCTACACGACGGTGATGTCGACGATGGATAATTTGAACAGCAAGGGATGGCTTGAGCGAGAACGCGACGGCCGGGCCTACCGATATTGGGCAACGCTCACGCGCGAAGAACACACGGCCCGGTTGATGCGAGAAGCGCTCGACGGCGGGGGCCGCTCAGAACTAGTGCTCAGTTATTTCATTGAGCAGATAGGCCCGAAGGAATCTGAAGGATTGCGGAACGCGCTGCGTCGTTTAGCAAAGCAGACAACCCCAGCCAAACGTTCTAGCCAGGCGAAACGGCGGTGAGTATCGCTGCGTACCTGCTGGTGTACAGCCTAGCAGTCATCGTTTTGGGCCCGTCGCTGTTGGGATTTCTGACACGCAGCGGGCATGCGCCGAAAAGCGGTGTGGCGGCGTGGCTGATCGCGATCGGCAGCGTGATACTCACGGGGCTCGCGAGTGTGCTGCTAGTCATTTCGGACGTCATTGCGCATTGGCGGCAGCGCAACTCGATCGTCGTGTCATGTATCAGATTTGTGTGTGACTTGGCGGCAGGGAGGGAAGGTCTTGTGCCGCAAGTTTTGCTAACTACGATCTTGGGCGCGGTGGTGGTCGGGATTGCAATGGTGGGCATCCGGTTTATCCTCACGATCGCCCGCCTGCGTATCCATGCCCATGGCCATTCCCGCGCTGTTCGTATGGTAGGCCGCCCCACCGCTGAACCGGGTGTGTATGTCGTTGACGCCGCGGAACGCACGGCCTACTGCGTTGGGGGCAAACCCCCCACGATTGTAGTTACCACGGCAACCTTGGACGCATTGGCCTCACCGGAGGTGAAAGCCGTGCTGGCTCACGAGCGAGCGCATCTGGATGGCCACCATCTTCTAATCGTTACGCTCTTACGCGGGTTGGCGGCGGCACTTCCGCGACTGCGGCTGGTAACTCGGGGTGCCCTCGAAGTGCCGCGACTGTTGGAAATGTGTGCTGATGACGTCGCGGCGCGCCGGCACGGACGCGGCCCGTTACTCGCTGGGCTGTTGGCGTTGGCCGGCGGGGCACCCGCCGCAGCGATGGGAGCCGCCGACGTCGCCGCCTTGACTCGAGCTGAACGTCTGGCCGTTCCGCCTGCCCACAGCGTTCGGGTGCGTGCTCAAGCCGCATTGACCAGTGCTGCAACGATTATCGCGGTTGCTCCATTGGGAACACTTATGCTCGCTGCATCGGGCATTTTTGTCTGTAGCGGCTAGCGGCGACCAAGCCGTGCCACTGTTAGAGAGGCGCGCATCTAGACTCAGCCACCATCGCACAAGGAGATATTGTCAAGACTTGTGGATGAGCGAGTTTCAGGCGGCCTCCTCGGTGGGTGAGGTGGAGTCGGTTTCGGCGAGTTTTCCCTTCTCGAAGGTGGCGCCGTCGCGGACCAGTTTCACCAGGTGG
>NZ_JACBJQ010000083.1 GCF_013404075.1 Mycolicibacterium vinylchloridicum | reverse complement strand
GGGGATCGTTCAGGGACGGGGGCGGGGGCGGCGGCGGCGGCGGCGGGCGGGGCGGGCGGGGGCGGGGGAGGAGGAGGCGGCGGCGGGGCCTGGATGAGCACCGTCTGCGGCGGCGGTGGCGGTGGCGGTGGTGGGGCTTCCGATGTGGGAACGGTGTCGGGACGCCGCGTTTGGCGCGGCGGGGCAAGGGGCGTCTTCCCGTCCGCGGGCTGGGCCGCGATGATGGACGCCACGATGGTGCCGTGTGCGTCGCAGTCCTGCAGGCCGTCACCATCAGAGACGTAGTCGCCTCCCGGAATGAGGTTGGGTAGGCGCGGGTGGGGATTGACCCCGGTGTCGATGACCGCCACGGTGACGCCCGCACCGCGGCCGAATTGCCACGCTTCGGACAGATTCATCATGTCCAGATAGCGGGGCTGCACCCGGTAATCGGTGCCCGGAAGTGTGCCCACGCGCGGGCAGTAGGCCCCCTGCTTCATCGGTTCTGGCGGGGTGGGCGGTCCGTCCGGTGGAACGGCTGCGGGATCGATGGTGGGCGGGGCGACGGCGACCGCGGTGGGCGCGGTCGCCAGCGCCGGTGCCAACGCCATCAGGGTCACGCCGAGCAGGCACGTCGCGCTGCGCACGGCAGCACCGGTGTTCATGAGCGGTACCGGATTGCCGTGAACACGCCCATCAGCCAGAACGTCAGAGGGAACGGGGCGATGAGCAGCAGGTAACCCACCCATTCCACGATCTGTTTGAACATCGGGCTGTAGACGTGCGTCGGGACGATCGACGCTAGCGCTAGGCCGGCGGCGGTGAGCACCAGCATGGTGGCGCACCCGATCAGCAGGGCCGCCGGTGACCACAGTCCCACCGCGTAGCGGATCGGCACGGCCAGCCCGATGGCGACCGACGCGACAGCCAGCAGGGTCGATTGACGCCGGTCGGTGTAGGAGCGGGCGTGCAGCAGGATCGCCCCCGCGCTGGTCGCAGCGACCACCACGGGCAGCCATCGTTGGTCGGTGCGCGGATCGCACAGCGCGGTCGCGCTGACGACCATCAGGGCCGAGAAGCCGGCCAGCAGGCCGGTCAGAAGGCTGTGGGCTCGGTCAACGGAGATGATCACGTTGCGGACCGACTCGGGGCCTTCGAGCGTGGGGGTGTCGCCGCTGGGCACCACCACGGCACTGGGCAGATCAGGGCGAGTCTCGAAGATCCATCGCCCGCTAGCAGACGGGAACACCGGCAGCCGCAGGTTGGCCAGCATGCGCGCAAAGCCCGGCGCCAGCTTGATGCACACCAGGGACACCAGCAGCACAATGCCCAGCAGAGTCACCGCTGAGGTGACCAGCAGCATCCGCGCCACCCCGGCGGCCAAGGCGGCCATGCTGATGACCACCGCCGCGGTGCACAAGGCGATATGGCGGCCGGTGAATCGAATGATCAGCCCCGCTGCGGCCAGGGTGACCGCGGCACCCACTCCCGCATGAACGGCACCGAGCGGACCAGGAATGGCCAGCGCGGCCGCGACCGCGGTCGTGGCGGCCGCCAGCAGCAGGAAAGTGTCCGCGACAAACAGTTCGGCGCGCAGAACCTCTGCGCGTTCAGGCTCGACGGTGCGAACATCGCCGGCCGCCCGCCGAGTGCGTGAGGAGCGGATGCCGGTGACGGCGGCAGCGACGATCAGCACCAGCGCGCAGACGCCGGCGGCAGCGCTGGCGATCGCGTCGTCGTGGCCGTAGCGCCAGCGCAGCAGCAGCGCGGTGACCAGCAACATGGCGATGGCGACCAGCACCACGCCCACCCGGGCAGCCCACGGCGGTGTCACCGGCGGCCAGTGCTTGCGCAGTTCGGCGGGGATGGCGCTGGTGACGTGCTCGATCACCGGAATCCGCGTTTCGGCGTCGTCGATGAAACGCAGCCACAGGGTGGCACCGTCGAGGACACCCTGTTCACTGAGCGAGCGCTTGGGCTTCAACGGTGTCCCATCGACCCAGCACAGCGCCCACCGTCCGCGTCCCGGCACCGCATCGTTCGGGCGGACCGACAGTCGGAGCTTGCCGATCTCGCTCAGGCGGCTGTTGAGCACGTCGACCAGAGCTGGTGTCTGAATACCGATCGCGGCGGCGGCGTCGAGGCGCACGCCGATCGATATGTCGTTGATCATGACCGCGACCAGCACCTGGCGCAGCTGCTCGGATTCTTCCCCCGCTCCAGCGGCCACCGGGGCATCACGAACCGAGGTCACCGCAGTGCCGTCCGTCCGCTACGGAAGCCTTGCGCCATCCACGCGGCCACACCCAGGTAGGCGTACTGGGTGTCGCGGCGCAGCGCATCCCAGTCCAGCTGAGGGCTATCGCGCAGGTGCTTGTCCCACGGGATCGAGGTGACGCCGCCGACGCGCTGGCCGATCGTTTCGCGCACCTTGGCCATGAAATCCTTGTCGGCGCAGTTGTACACGTCGTTGAGGACGAGCGCCGAGCGGCGCAGCAGGGCCTGGTACTCGCTACGGGCGGCCAGCCATTTGATGGTGGTTTCCGCTGCGGCCGCGCCGTCGAAATTCATGGTGCCCACGATGATCAGCGAATCGACCTGGGAGAGCACCGTCTGCATGACGGGGTGTTCGATTTCCGGGCCGCAGTCGACCAGCGCCAGTTGATAGAAGCGGCGTACCCGGCGCAGCACTGCCCCGAAGGCCTCCGGTGAGAGGTCAAACGGATTGGCTACGTTCTGGTTGGCGCCCAGGACCTCCAGGCCGGGCTTGTTTTTGCCGGTGTAGTGCCGGGCCATCGGGTAGCTGTGAAGGTTGTTGTCCGCCAGGAACTCTCGAATTGAGGCGGTGGCCGTCGGATCGATGAGGCGGCCCAGCGCGCCGTATGTGGGGTTGGCGTCGATCGCCAGCACGGGTTCGTTCTTGCGGTGGATGGCGTAGGCAGTTCCCACCCCAGCGGTGGTGCGGGTCTTGCCCACTCCCCCGCGGATAGACACCACGCCGATCAGGTAGTTGCCCGGAATGTTGGTTTTGATGAGGTCGATCTGCTCGCGCAGCTGCTGCTCGGCCGGCCCAGCACCGAGATTGATCGTCTTGGCCGACCCGAGGTACACAGCCTTGCGCCACCCCATTTCGGGCGGCAACTTGTGCGCGGACACGACGTCCTCGGCCCGCAGCGCCGGAGCGTTGGATGCGTCGGCGAAGCTGGAGCCGCTGGCATCCCACAGCGGCGCTGACTCGCTGCGCGCTACGCCATTATTGGCCGCGAACGGTGCCTGCGAAGGCCCGGCGGGAAAGGGCTGTGACGGAGGGCGGTGCGCCGCGGCCGGGCCGCGGGAGTAATCGACGAACGGCCCCGAGAGGTCGACGAACGGCCCCGAGAGGGCCTGCCCGGCATCGGTGGAGCCCGCGTCGGCGAAACCGTGGGGCGGCCTCGCAGGCGCCTGGTGCCGCCGGTCAGCGGTGTAGTCGCCGGTGGTGTCGCGGTGACGCGGAGCGGGCTCGCGGTACTCCCCTGCGCCCTCGGCCGGGCGCGAAGGTGCACCCGGGCGGCGCTGCTCGTCGGGTCGCGTCGCGGGGGGCGGTGGCACCAAGGGCGAGGCCACGACTTGTGTGGTTTCTGCCCAGTTGTCCGGCATCGCCTGATAGGGCGGGGCTTCGGGTTCAGGTAACGACGGCACCTCGGGGACCTGGGGTTCAGCGCCGATGTCGGCCTCCCGGTCCAGACCCCGGACAGGCGGGCTTTCGTCGGGGTCCTGCTCGTTCAGGTACCGCGCGGCGAATTCCGGGTCCATGCTCATATAACCACCCCAATGGCTTGATGAAAGTGATGATGCAATCGTAGGGCCGCCAATTACCGGTTAACTACGCCCAAGCGAGAATATTCGGTATATCCGTTGCTGTTGGGCGCAGGCATTACGCGAATCGTTGATGGTTTTCCCAGTCGCGGACATTCACGCTGCTCAGCACGGTTTGAATGCCTTGCAGGATTTGGCTGGGCGACCCGGGCGCTAGCACCATCCAGTCCTGGGTGGAGCCGCGCGGCGCCAGCATCTGGTACAGCGCGACCCGTCCGCTGTCGGTGTCGCGGATGTTGAGCGCTGTGACGCTGGTGTCCCGGCGGGCATCGGTGTGGGCACGCGCGTATACGACTGCCTCGACGACCGGCTCATCCAGTAGCGCCCCGAGCTCGGCCAGCGCCGCCGGCGGAACACCGAGTGAGCGCAGCGGAAGGTCGCGCTGCGGGTCTTCCGTTGCGGCCGCCCGCGCGGCGGCTGCACTGAGAGTGTCCTCGTAGGGAAGGTTCATCGGCTCGATGCGCGAGGGCTCGACCGGATGCAGCGCGTTGAGCTGATCGACAATGATGTCGCGAAGCCAGACCGCCGAGTTACCGTCGAAGCCGACATCGTCGATGGTGATGTCGTCACCGGCGCGAGCTGCCGAGACCCACCGGCCGTCGCGGCGGGCGAGCACGATCTGCAGCTGGTTCTCCGGAATGTCGCGCCGCCACGTCCCCGGATCGGTGACGTCAATGCGTCCCTTCCACGAAAGTGCGCCCCGCGCAATGAGAATGGCCACCTCGACATCGGGGGCTGCCACTGCTCGCATGCGCGCGGCCACGGCGGGAATCACGTGTCCGTCGTGGCCTACCACGCCCGCCTCTTGAAGTTGTTCGATGCGCGGGTCTCCGGAGATCCACGTGCTCTCCCGTGGCGCGCCATACGGCACCGTGCTGAGTTCCGGTGCCACCGTGGCGATATCGAGCATGGCTTGCAGCATCCACATCCCGTGCAAGTTGACTGTCACATCGGCGACGGGTTCGGCACTGTGGGCGGGAAACATTGTGCGCGTGTCCTTTACGTTGGGTGGTCTGCCGTTGTACGGCTGCTATGTCGTCGTTGACGAAACCGAATGCGGCGGCACCCTCGGGTGAGGGTGCCGCCGCATACTCAGGCGGTTGGCGCTCGGTAGAAGCTAGCCGCCGTGAGGTGTCGTGGGGCAGTGCGTCCGCTGCGCTTGTGCGTGGCGGCGGCGCACCCCCTTGCTGGGGTCGCTCAGAGCGACCAGGTGTTGCCGACACCGCTGTCGGTGTGGGCGGTATTGCCCGCAGCGGTCCCGACCTTGCCGCCGTGCTCATGGAGCTGCTCGAAGATCACCCGGAAGTTGCGGTTGAGCTCGTTGACGAACTCCTGGAAGCCGGTGCTACCGGTGCCGCCCCAGAAGTCGGCGCAAGCGTTGAGGTCGTTGAGGATCGCCTGGTGCTCGGCTTCCAGTGAGCCCGCCTGGGCCTGCAGCAGTTTGCCGTGGCCTTCGACGTCTGAGTAGTGATAAGAGATGGGCATGGTGTGAACGTCCTTGTCTGAGAAGGGATGTCAGTGGTTGTCGGGGATTAGGTCAGGACTTCAGCGCGGCGGCGTTGGCGTGTTCCTGCTGCTCGTAAGTGTCAGCCGAGGTGCGCAGATTGTCGCTGGCGAAGTGCATCTGGTTCTCGATGTTGCGGAACGCGCGCATCATCTCCTCCACGGTGCCCAGCGACGTCGTGTTGGCGTCACCGTCCCAGCCGGCGCCCGCGATGCCCGTGGACGAGGCGTAGGCCTTCTGGGCGTCGGAGGTGATGTTGGAGGCGTGATTAGCGAAACGGCCGGAATAGTCGCGCATCGCGGCCGGGTCGGTCATGAAATTGGACATCTATTTGCTCCTGGGTTGTCGGTGTAAATGCTGGCCATTTGCTTGGACTCTGTAATCGTGTCCTGACGGCGCGCTGTATAGCAATGCGCCAAAAATCTTTTCGTGAATTGAGTTCCCGACCCCCTTCGGTATCCGCCGGCCGCCCGCTCAGCGCGGTGTGGGAAGGACGCGCACGGGCGCGCCATAGGACGGGCCATTGCCCGAAGAGTTGTCTTTGCCCTGCATAGCCGCCATGGGCGCCGCTCCCCCTGCTCCCACGCCTCCGCTCGCGGCAGACGGTGCGGCAGCGCCACTGGCTGCGCCGGTCGCCGAGATCGGTGCGGCACCCGCGCCGCCCAGCTGAGCGCTCGCCGCCCACGTCGCCGGCACCGACAATCCACCCATGCTGCGGGCGCCGCCCAACCCGGCCGAGAGGGCTCCCATCCCGCCGCTACCAAAGCCGCCGCCACCGAGCCCACCAGCAGGCCCCAGAGTGGAAGCCGCCGAGGTCAGCGCACCGGTGCCGCCGATACCGCCCATCGAAGGATTCATCATGCTCATGAACGGAGACAGCAGCGACTGGAAGCCGCCCAAGCTCTGCAGCGGGTTGCCCCCGCCGCCCATCAATGGCGACGCCAGGCCCTGCAACGCCTGCGGAACAGCGCTCATGAACTGCGGTGCCATCGCCATGATGGAGCTGGCGTCCCCGCCGCCCATGCTGGCCGTCGACTGCCCCGCCGATGCCGCATTCTGGCCCGCCTGCCCGGCCGCCGTCCCGCCCGCCTGCGCGACGGCGGCGGCCTGGCTGGCGACGCCGCCAGGATTGACCGTGGGCGCGGGAGCCATGAACGGGACGAGCGATCCGGTGATGCCGGCAGCGTCGGCACTGAACCCGTACATCGTCGATGCGTCCTGGCTCCACATCTCGTCGTAGGCGGCGACACAGGCGGCAATGGGGCCAGCGTTGACGCCCATGAAGTTGGTGGCGATGAGGGTTTGGAGCAGATTCCGGTTGGCCTCGATCACCGGCGGGGGCACCGAGCCCGCATGCGCGGCCTCGATCGCCAGAGCGGCTTGCGCGGCCGCGAGTGCGGTTTCCTGGGCTTGGGTCGCTGCCTGAAAGAGCCAGCGAACATTCTCCGCACCGCCGGCGGCCATCATTGTTGAGGACGGGCCCTGCCAGCCGCCAGCAAGCAGCGCCATGATGGCCGAATTCAACGCGGCGGCGTTACTGGCCAGGTTGGCTGCCAACGACTGCCATGCACCGGCTGCCGCGGTCAGCGGCGCTGACTGGGGTCCGGCGTAGGCACGCGCGGAGTTGATCTCCGGCGGCAGCGCTCCGTACTCAACCATGGCTGTGGGTGTAGGTGCGTTACATCGCCGCCACGGCGTTGAACGCCTCGGTGGCTGCGTAGCTGGCGCCGGATGTACCCAACGCTCCGGCAAACATCGCATGCCAGGCTGAGGCCATATCCGCCATCGCCTGATACAGCGAGCCGTGGGTGCCGAACGCGGCCGACAGCAGCAGTGCCGTCTCATTGGCCTGCCCAGGCCCCACGGCCGTCGTGGGCGCGGCGGCCGCAGCGTTCCCACTGGTAAAGGCCGAGGTCAGGGCCGTCAACGTGCCGGCCGTACTACCCATTTCTAACGGTTCAGTGGTGACGAACATGGAACGTGACCCCCTTGTGTCGCGTCGAATTTCCAATATGAGTGTAACGGGAGTTTTGGGTGGGTGCGGTGCGCCAAAATCAATTCGCTCCAGCCTCCGGCGAAGTGTCATGGCCAATTTGAACGTAAAGTCCCGATTCGCCGGTACTCATCAGGAATCCACGGCCAACCGGCATGGGGTGGCCCTTCCACCGGCCGCGCACAAAGCCTTCTTCGCCGTCAGAATCCATCACCAGCAGGGGTGCGTTGGCCTGCTTCATGGCGCCCAGCAGCGGATCGGCGCGGTCTGATCCGGCCCATCCGCCGAAGCGGCGGGCGTAGATGATGCGCAGGCCGACGTCGGCGGCGGCGTTGGCGCTGGGCACCAGCTCGCGTAGCGGGGCGTCAAAGCCGAACGGCAGCCGATCGGCGTCGTCGATGATCAGGAAGATTTCCGGACCCGACCACCGCCGCTCCAAACTCGCGTCCACGTCGAGTCCTGATTCGGGCAGCCGGGCGGTCAGGATGCCGTTGAGCTGCGTCGCCCAGGGCCCGATCTCATCGTTGCGGTAGGTGAAGCGTTCCAGGTAGTCCTTGCCCAGTACGCGCAGCAGTTCACGGCGCGGGTTGACCAGCCACACCTGCGCGGGGGGCCGTGTGTCGCGCGGATCCGGCACCGCGGCGCTGGCCCCCGGCGCGTAGACGCGCGCGATTTCACGCATGATCGCCGAGAGCGCATTGGTCCGTCCACAGTCCTCGCGGCCGGTAATGATCAGGAAGGGTGAATCCTTCTCCAAGCCGACCAGCTCGTCGCGCTCGTTGATCGCCCATGCCATGCCCGCGTGCTGTTCGCGCTGTGCCCGCGTGTGCAGCTCGGCCAGCGTCACGTTCATGGGCAACTGGCGCACGCGAGGGGCGGGGCGGTACTTGTCCGCCGCCCGGCGCACCGCCTCGACCACACTGTCGGACCGGAACTCCGTGTCCGGGGTGCCGCGCAACGCCGGCCGCGCGATCAGGGTGTGTAGGCCTTCCTCTTCGGCGCCCAGACGTACGTAGTTCTGGGCGACCATCCCGCGGCCCGGCTTACCCGAAGGAACCGCGTCGGTGAGCTTGCCGCGCAAGAGCTTGGCGTCCTCAGGGCCCTGCAGCTTGAGTTCCACGCGCTGGGGCCAGGCCCCGCGCATGCGCGGCGGTAGGTCGATGTCACGACCCACAGAGATAATCACGTGGATACCGAAGCTGCTGCCCTCGCCGACGAGCTTCTGAATCTGGGCCGACAGAAGGTCCTTATTGCGGATCGTCGAGGCTTCGGCGGTCAGCGCAGCGTAGTTGTCCACCACCAGATACACATCGCCGAACGGATCATCGGGAACCGCGCCGGGGACACCGCGGAACTTGCGGTCGCGCAGGTCCTGCATCGAGCTGATCCCGCATGCGGGGAAGCTGCGTTGCCGGCGCTCCAGCAGCTCGAGCATCTCGGAGATGGTGCGGCGAATACCGTCCTCATCCAAAGCGCCCGCCACCCCGCCGACATGAGGTAGACCGGCGACGGTATCCAACGCCCGCGACGACAGCGCCAGGCAGTAGAACTGCACCTGCTCGGGGGAATGTGTCATCGCCGCAGCGCAGATCAGGGTCTGCAGTGTGGTGGTCTTGCCCGCCGAGCGCACACCCACGACGAGCTGGTTGGCGCCGTCGCTGGTGGTGTTGACCAGCAGCGGGTGCTGGTCCTGCTTGTAGGGGCGGTCGACGATGCCGATCGGGAAAACCAAATCCGGTGTGGCCGCGTAGTTCTCGTCCCATCGCCGACCGAGATGCATGTTGACGATCTGGTCGATCGTGTGCGGTACGTCCAAGGGCGGCTGCCAGAGCACCTGGGGCTTGAAGTTGTAGCTGCGCAGCTGATCGAGAATGACCGGGCCGACCTTCGGCTTGCGCAGCGCATCGTCCTGGTCGTCCTGATCCTCCACGGAAACGGGCGCGACGCTGATTTCCACCGGAGTGTGCTCGCTCAGATGCTCGGGCAGCGGTACCCACGAAGTCGTGAACAGTTGCGGCTCAAGGTATTTCTCTGACGATGACGTGGCCTCGATAACGTCGTCGTTGTCCGCGCCCGGGCGGCGATAGTCCCGCCACAGTGACTCGGCCCGGAATCGGGTAAGTTCGTCGGCCGAGCCGGTGCGCATGTACCCCACACCGACCTCTCGGGGCAGGTTCACCGCTTGCGGGACGCCGGCCGCCGAGGCACTGGCTGAGGTGTTCTGCCGCAGGACCAGCCGATAGCCGACGTTCTCCAGCAGTTTTTCCGCTCGCGCGTCGATGTCCTGGCTGGCCAGCAGCTGATGCACCCACAGGGATCGGCCCTGGCGGCCGATCTGGTCGAGCACTTCGGGCAGATCCGGTTTGATCCGGAAGGCCTCCTTGAACTCGTCGAGCACCACCAGCAGCCGTGGCAGCGGCTCCAGGTATTCACCGCGGGCCGCGCGCTCGTCGCGAATCTGGTTGTACTCGTAGGCATCGTCGGCGCCGACCGAGTTGCAGACCTGCTTGCGGCGCGCGATCTCGCCCCACATGGCAGTGATGAACCGGTCCATCAGCACCTGGTCGTCTTCCAAGTCGGTGATGATGTGCGGCACGTGCGGGGTGCCCTCGAAGGGCTTCACACCCGCGCCGCCCTTGCAGTCCGCCAGAATCATCTGCAGGTTCTCCGGTGGATGACCCACGATCAGCGCCAGGATGACCGTTCGGATCGCCGTGGTCTTGCCAGATCCCGTTGTGCCAGACATGACCCCATGGGGACCATCACCGCCCTGATTCATGTCTTTCATGTCGACGAACACCAGCTCGCCGTTGTCCGCGCGGGTGCCGAAGGGCACGCGCAGGTTCTCCGGGGCGTTGATATCGCGGTGGGGACCCCACAGCGCGTCGAAATCGATAGCGGCGGGGTCATTGATGCCGTAATAGGACAGGATGTCGCGCGGCCGTTTGAAATCGCTCAGATCATCGCCAATGTCTTCGTACGGTTCGGCGATGCGCGAACGCGCGATCTGCTGGGCCAGCTGCTCAGCTTCGAAGCGCTCCAACTGATCAGCGATCGCAAAGAACTGAAACCCGTCCTGGGCGTCGGCCGCCCAGTTCCCGTCGCGCGGCACGGCGTCAATCACACCGTCCTCGCTGAGCCGCAGCGTGCGCGTGCCCCGCTCGTCCTGGCAGGCGGGCACCCCACCGCGAATGTCGAAGAACGTCCAGCCCTGCACCCCCGTTGAGGTCATCACCGAATACCAGCTGCCCGAGGCGACGTCACTGATCACCACGGTGTGCGGCATCGGGGCTACGGCGTCGCGACTGCCTGCATGGCGCGGAACGAAGGCACCGGCGCGGCGCACGGCATCAGTGAACTGACTGTCCGCGAACTCGCTTACCGAGGTATAGACCATGCGCGCCGGTCCAGCGCCGTCAATCTGTCGCGGATTCCCGTTGTGGGGCAACCACTTTACCCACTCCCATTCCGCGACGTCATCGGTCACAACGACCAGCTGGAGATGATCCGGGCCGTGGGAAAACACCAGCTGGGCGACGATGGCCCGCATCAGCCCCAGTGTGGCATCACGCTCGCCGGTGACCCGATAGCCCGGCTCCACCAGCAGGGAAATAAGCGCCGGGGTGCCGTAGGCCACGCTCTGATAGCGCACGAACTCCTGCAGGGCCTTGCCGGTCGCCGGTTCGAGCTCGACCTCGGTCGGCATGTCATCGGGCTCACTGAACGTGATCGCCCCGCCCTCGGTCAGCGAGGTCATGCCCACGCCCACCCGGGCGACCCCGAACCAGGTGTCTTTACCGTTGGGGTTGCGTTCCCACATCCGCGGCCCGCCGGCCTGGGCGAGCAGGCTGTCCACCGGCGGGTGATACCACCGGTAATTCCCGTCGAGCTTGTCGGCGGCATCAGAGACCCGATCACGCATCTCATCCAGGACCAGCAGGAACCTGGCTCGCAGCGCATCGAGCTTTCCGCGGCTCATCTGCTGATTACCGCCCCCGAACCGGCCGGCGAACAGCATCGCGCCGATACCGAGAATGCTGAACACCGGGAAGATCGCACCCACACCGTTGAACGTGCGGGCACCCGAGGCGAACGAAACGGCCACCATGCCGCCGACCAGGCCGATGACCAGGATGCCCACCACGATCAGCCACGGCGACTTACCCTCTGGCGGAGGAACTTTCAGCGGCGTCAACAGCTTGATCGGCTGCGGCTTGAGGTCGCTGCCCGGCGGCGGTGTGGGCTTGGGCCGGACGAATCCTTGCTTCACCTGGGTTGCTCCAATGCTCCAGGGCTGCGATCGAGCGGCAGCGTGTTGTGACGCACCAAGGCATCAGCCTTCGCCAGCGTCGGGCCGGCAACGAACAAACGCAGCACCGACCACGGCGCCGGTTTCGGCTCAGTGTTCAAACCCAGCGCAGTCAGCGTCTCTTGATCCCGTTGCACGCCGAACCGCACCCCTGACTCCGAGAGCCACCACGCGGACTCCTTCGTCGACGCGGTGGGCCCATTGCCGGTGCTCACCACGTAATTGGCATAGTCCGGTCCGAAAAAGATCTGATCGGCGACCTGGCCACCGGTCGTCTCCGACGGCACCAATTTGACAATGTCGCCACTACGGTCGGCTGGCACGGGAATGGTCGCACCCGACACCACCGAGGTGGTGGTGCGGTTCTCCCCCGCACCCTTCTCCCACCACCAGCACGTCGCCGGATTGGCCTGCGTATCCACCACTTTCAGTGGCTCGTCCGGATAGATCGAGGTGTCAATGATGTTGACCGACGGCAGCTGCGACAACACCGAACCGGCGATTACCGGAACTGCGCCCGTGGGGTTGCCGCCGGCGTTCTGCAGGATCTGCGCCACGATCGGGGAGATGGTCTGCATCCCCGACTGCAGGACCACCGAATACGTCGTGTTCCCCTCGACCTGAGGTGTCGACACGACAGTGCCCACCGGACCCGGAGCACCAGGGAACGGAGCAGGATTGCCCAGTCCTGGGATCACCGGCACGGTCAGTGGCGGGGCCACCGGAATCGCGTTGAGCAAGGCCTGACTCATCGGCCGGGCCGCCGCCAGGTCCTCGGCGCTGACCCCGAGCGCCAAAAGCACCGGCCGCTGGCCGGCGTCCACCAGCGAGCGGCGGCCATCGCGGATCAACCACACATCGGTGCCGAAGCGCAGCAAGACACCATCGGACTTGTCGAGCACCTTGCGACGGTCCGACAGATCAGGTCGGCCGTCGATCACTGTCACGGTGACCGGCTCGGGTGCCCCCGCGCCGAACGCCTTGGTCACCGCGTCACAGACCAGCCACGACGATCCCGCGGGGGCGGTCGCGTTCATGACGTTCGGCGCCCCCGGAATGCCGACCATCACCCCGCGAGGCCGGGAATCGATCTCGCTGCGGCGCACCCGAACCGGGTTCTCGGCCTGCCCGGCGATCAACCGGGCCGAGGTCAGATTCAGCGCCGGGTAGAGCACGTTGCCGACGTTGACGTAGAGCGCCCCGCTGTCCTGGTCAGCAATGATCTTGGACCCGCCCACCGAGCCCGCCGGCCGGATGAACGACCAGAACAGCGCGCCCACACAGATCACGACGACGATCGACATCCCCGCCAGGACGGCCATCCATTCCCGCCGCCCCGGCTCTGCTTCCATGCGCACCTGGCCCCGTGTCATCCCCAGAGCGGCACGACGCGCCATGAACTGGTGGGCGGTGACCTGGACCCGCGTCGCGTAGCCCAGGCCTCGGCCCAGGCGCCGGCGGGCGACCTCTTTGTCCTCGACGGCGCTGCCTCGTTCGCCTGCCATTTACTCCGCCCCCGGATTCCCGCGATGTACAGCAGTTCGGTCAACTTCGGTCACCGACTCAACATAAACCGGCTCCCCATGCCGCTGCGCCGCCCAAAGCCGCACACTTTCAACTCTTCATCTTGCCTGCTCGGAGGGCCACCGCTGTGCGCGAATATTGGCCGTCCGACAGTCAGGCCCCGCGCCCGACGTCCGGTGACGTGTAGGCCAAAGAGGGCTCTAAATATTGCTTAGCACCGCTATGCCACGCGCGTGTAGGTTCCCAACTCCGTTGTCATTCGACCCAGCCGTCGCCTGCTGCGATGCGCTGCGTTCCACATTTTGTCCTAGGGAATCCGTCTCAAGGTGGTGTCATTTTTCGGGCAAGGATCTGGTGCAGGCCTGCACGGTCGCCGAGCGCCACGTGTTGGTGACCTGCGTTTAGTCGCGGCGTGGCTGGATGGAAAGGGGGAGGCTCCAGGATGCGGCGGCAACGCACAACGGCGAGATATGGTTCGACCCATGTTCGATCCTTCTGATCCGCCGGAGTGCCTGTGGCTTCCCCGTCCATACTCCGAGGACGAGCAAGCGGAGGTGTCGCGGGCGGCCGAGGCTAGTAGCGTCGAATTCGTCCCATGGGCCAGTCTTCGGCGACTCGCCGACGGGATGGCAGGTGCCCGGAAGAGTCGGATCCGGTTGCTGGCCACGGAGGGTGATCCCGCGGACGGGCATCCGCGCTTGGCAGGTTGGGCCGCTGCTGTAGGCGCCAACCACATCCTGACCGGAGCGATAGTTTCCGCTCCGCCATCAGATATCAAAGACTTGCTCGACGCGCTGAGGATGTACGGGAATAACGGCTGGGCGGACTTTAAGACCAACGTAGGCACGATGACGCGTACATATGGCCAGCAACTGGCCGAAGCCGGATGCGGCCCTGACTGGGTTGTCGGCTACTTCATCGGCCAAGGCCTCCGCTGGGACGCCGCGGCGCGGCTACGCGATTTCCTCGGCAAGAACGTGACCAGGTAAACCTGACGAGCGCCTCACAGCGTCACCGCATCCAGATGCGGTAGGCCGCGCGGGCCGAGCAGACCATGTCTGTAGTCGACAGCGATGGATTGCTCCGCCGCTGGGAGGATCGGCTCGCCCACGCCCGGTGTGTACGTTGCAGCACATGACTTCGAAGGCGAGTAACCGCAGGCGCGGGGTGCCCGCCGCCGGATACGTGAACCTGTCGGAGATCATCCTTCGGTTCACTGACGCGGTGGAGTCACTGCTCGCCGTTGACTTCGAGTTTCCCTTCTCGGTCGGCAGCGAGGGCCTGCGCGATTGCGCGGCCGATGAACTGCACCGCGGCACGCTGACCACACATGCTCTGACCCGTATGGCGACGATGCAGCTCTACGCGGTCGCCGCGCAGTGCGACCTCCATCGCGGGATGGCCGCAGCTTTAACGGCGGACAAGGTCTTCTTTTCTCCGTACCCGTTGGCCCGGACGTGTGTAGTGACTGCCGCGAAGGCATGGTTCATCATCAGCGCGCCCACCCGAGTGGATCGCCTGCAGCACTACCTGAACGAAGAGCTAGGGGCCCTTTACGGCGCTCCCTGGGAATTCACCGATCCGGATTCGACTGCTGACATCACCGCGAAAACGGACGACCTTGCCGCGGTCGGAGCGACGGCAGGCCTCCGGCTCGTACCGAAGAAAAAGACGGCGTGGAATTCGCAGGCGCCTCACCTCGTCCGAGCCGACCAGGAAGACGGTGCGAAGCCGCCATCAGAATCCCGCATCGTGCGCGATGTGTTCGAGGCGTCCGGTCTCGGAGCCGATCAGGTCGACAAGCCGTACAAGTTGCTCTCGGCGGCAACGCACGGGCGGTTCATCCAATCTGGTGTGTCCGAGTCCATCCCGACCGGGCTGTCCAGGTTCGACGGGCCGAAACGAGGGGTGCACTCGTCGCCTGGAACAACGGCTAAGGTCACGGTGCTTGCCGCGATCGCGACGCGGACCCATCTCCGGGCGTTGGCGCGGTATACGGATGTCGCGCAAGAGCAGATACAGGACCACCTTGGAGCCCCCTTCAGGGAGTGGTGCGCGGCCGGCGGAGTTGAGGTGCCCGCCTAACTCGCTCAGAAGGTGACATGGCAACCCAGAATCGTCGGTCCTTCTGCTTAGTCTTGTGCGATGGCCTTCACACCACTGCACCGAATTCTGGGGCGACAACCCAGCCCCCTGACCGATGAGATCCTCTCCGCCGCAGTCCAAGCGGGAGCCGCCGAGACCGACGACCTCGACTGGAAGAAGGAGCTTCCGCCCGCGAAGGGACTCCCCCAGACCGATTTCCCCAAAGACGTTGCTGCAATGGCAAATAGCGGCGGCGGCATGATTGTGTACGGTGTCGATGAACTGCAGAAGGCCGCAACCGGACGCCTCGATACCGGCGAACTCACAGAGGTACACGAGCGCACCCTCCACAGCGCCGCCATCACCGCGATCACACCACCGGTCTTCGGACTGGAGATCCATCGCCTCGGCACCGGCACCCGCGCAGTCGCCGTCGTTGTACCGGCGAGCCCGGACGGTCCCCACCTGATCTACAAAGGGGAGTACTTCGGCGCCCCGATCCGGAACAACGCCGATACCGTGTGGATGAAGGAGCGAGAGATCGCGGCGATGTACCGGGCAAGATTCGACGAGCAGCGCAGGTCCAACGAGGCGATCGACGCACTCTACGCCGAGGCCGCAACCGGTCGGGACACAACAAATCGGGCATGGCTGATCGCCGTCGCGCACCCGCGCATCCCGGGGGCGCTCGTACGCCCCCCGCGGGACGAAGCGCAGGCCATATTCAAACAGGCTGAATCGATCACCCTCAGCTACGCGAATCGCAACGCAGTGCACCCGCTGGAGAACATCGACCGCTTCAACCCGAGGCCCGGCCTGCGACGCTGGGTCGCGCTAAACACGGCCAGCGGTGAGGGCTCGCAGTGGCGGGAAGCGTGGGCCAGCGTGCACCATGATGGGTCGGTCACTCTGGCGTGTGCTGTTGGCGGACACAGGAAAAGCGACGGTGGGAACTTCGAGGGCCAGGAGGTCGAGAGTCGTGCGATCGAGGCGGCGGTCGCGGATTTCTCCGCACTCGTCCGTGCGACCGCGGCGGCTCGGCACCATGGCGAGTACGACGTGTGCATCGGTGTCGAGTGGGCCGGCGAGCGGCCCCTCACCGTGCTAACGGTCGATGGCCACGGCTACACCTTCAACGGGGTGTCGACGCCGCTGTCCAGCTACACGCCGGTGAGGTCGACGATCAACGCCGTGGCGACCGACGAGGAGTATCACCGGCAGGTGTACGAGTTAGCGCAGGATTGCGTGAACCAGGGCGGGATCACCTACCTGCACGTGATATCTGAACCGGCAGACGAACCTGAGGAGTGATAAGTCCATGGACCCCTCGACCCTGAAAAAGCTGACCAGTACCGCGAAGTCAGGCTCGTGAGGTGACGACTCCGCCATCGGCGAGTGTTCACCCGACCCCGCCCGAATTCGACGAGTTCGCCGACGTGGTGATGCGCTTTGTTACCGCCGCTGAGAGCCTCCTCAAGGGAGAGCTGTCTCACCCCTTCAATATTGGTAGTGAGGCTCTGCGTGACTGCGCCGCCAGTGGCGAGCACCGGGGGACCCAGTCCAAGCAGACCCTGCTGACCCTCGCGACGCAGCAGGTGGCCGTTGGCCTCGAACAGTGTGATCTTCTCCGTGGAATCGCGGCCGTTGTGTGCGCCGATCAGGTTGTGTTCGCACCGTTTCCGTTGGCGCGCACGTGCGCGGTCATCGCGGCAAAGGCGTGGTATGTCCTCATCGCTGGATCTCGGGAAGAGCGGCTGCGGCGCTACCTGAACGAAGAACTGGCGGCGCTCTACGGCATCCCGGTGCCGTGGGAGAAAGAGCAAGCGGTCGGCGAGGTCGACGATCGCACTGACGACTACCTCGCGGTCGGTGCCACAGCGGGGCTTTCTTCACGCCGCCGAAAGAACCCGCGGTCGTGGGACGCCCCATTCCTCGTAATCGCGGACCAGGAGACGTCGCAGGCGCCGCCGTCGGAGACGCAACTGGTGAAGGATCTCTACTCAGCGATCCTCCAAGAGGACGATCTGGCGGGACTGCCGTACGCGCTGCTGTCAGCCGCGACGCATGGCCGATTTCGCCAGGCCGGGGTCGCCGGGTACGCCTCCGTTGGCCCCTCGGTGGGAGGTGTGTCAGCGGCGGCTATGCAAGTGACGCTTGAGGTTACAGCACAGTCGACCATGTACGCGGCGTTCGCTACTCGGGCCTACCTGTGTGCCCTCGCCCAGTACGCCGGCGTAGCGGAAGCGGTGGTGCTGCAGCGATTGCAGGAGCCGGTTGCGGAGTGGCTGGCTACCTCCCAGCGCTGGGCGGTCTCCTGAGCGCACAACCAATCAATGACCAAACGTTGCACTGGGCTTTTACGTTGCTGTGCAGCGCATTTGAATCGCAGATGTCCCATTGGGCTGTGCCGTACGCTACCGACCAACTCGCCGTGTCTATCCGGCCCCCAACTTCAGGTCTCGAACCGCTCGGGCGACGCCTCCGCCTGCATTCACCGGAGTCGGTGGTTACCAACGCAGTTCGTAATGCCAGTCGATACCCTCGGCGCCGAGGCGGTTTCCGACGACGTTGCCGCCGTCATCTCGTTCGGCTACTCGAACGCGATGCCAATGAGCGATCCGGATGTGGGGCGGGAGTCTCCAACCAGCGATGTCTACATCGCCGGCGCGCTCGCCCGCTTGCCGGCGGTACTGCCGCAGCGATGCTCCGGTTCGCCATCCCAGGTTTCCGATTTCCGCGCGGCTGATTTGCTGCGGCCGAGAGATCTGTTCCGCGGGCGGCCAATCGATTTCGGGATCGCCCGATGCGGAGTACAACAACTGGGACAACGATAACGGGATGAGTACTGGCAACTCTTCGCCATCAGAGTTGCCTGCTTCATGCGCACCTTGAATCTGCGCTGCAACCAAATCGGCGAGCGTCGCGGCTGCTGCAAGATCTCCCCGCAGCGGGAAAGTGACGCTCTGAAGTTGCCGGGTCGGATCACCCTCTTCCTGGTACACCCACATACATCGGACACCCTGTGCTGCAGGGATATTCGTATAACCCGTAAATACTCCACGGCCGTCGGCTCCCCGAACCTTCAAATTTCCGATCGTCGATGGCACCCCCGAACCTAACAAGCTGCGGTACTGACTCAACGTGCCGGCCACAACCATTCCGAGGTAGTGGCACATGCGACGCCCGTCATGCAACGACAAGGGAGTGGAAAGTGGGGTTCCCCCGAGATCGTGGAGGGTTCCTTATGCCGCTTGCGGCTTGGTCTTGGATTCCCTGATCTCGTAGTTGACGGGCGATAACCCGTCGGCGGAGCTGTGCCGGCGTTGGTGATTGTAGAAC
>NZ_JACBJQ010000082.1 GCF_013404075.1 Mycolicibacterium vinylchloridicum | reverse complement strand
CAGCAAATCCCGAGCCGATCAGAGCTCACCGACCGAACAGGAGGCCACCCCCGCGGCACTGACCGCCTGAACCATCACATCGAAGAATCACACGACGACGTCGTACACCACGCCCCTGGACTTGACCGAAGCTGTTGACATACTTGCCCATGTCCTGAGCGATTTGCACGTTGGCACCCGATGGCAGACCGGGACCGAAATCCGGGCCGAATGCGTGATAGGGGCCGACTGCACCGGCCACCAGTGCGAGGTCGTTCTTGACCGAGACCAACAATACGGTGCGAATGCGGATGTAGCTGTTGCTGGTGCCCTGTGGCCACGAGTCGGCCACCTCTCCGTAACCGGGCTGATAGCCGACCATCGCGTTGGGGATCTCGTACGCGATCTTGGCGTCGGGGAACTTCTGCTTCAACAGGTCGCGGGCGATCGTCTGCGCGCTGCGACCTCTGGCGGGTTCCGAGAACAGCTGCAGGACACCGGTATCACCACCGGTGAACTTCGCGGTCACGCCGTTGTCCTTGGTCTCGATCTCATAGGCCGAGCCCGGTGCGGGATAGGACACCGAGAACGACCCGTCGGCCGCGGTGAACCGGGGCAGACCCGTCACGGGTGTGCCCATCGGCGGGGCACCGCATTCCGGTGGGCACATGTAGCGCGGTGCCTTCTTCGTCACCATGAGTGACACCCCGACCAATGTCAGTGCGACGACGACGATTCCGGCCACCCAGAATCCGAGGGTGCGGCGGAATCGGACGCGGCGACCAACCTCGGGGACGGCGTAGTTTCCCCGCGGCAGGGCGTAGCCCGGGAACTGCTCCGTGTCGGAGGCAGCCGAGGGTGTGGTCACGACCCCTCCGCGGCGACCCGCACCGGCCGCGCCTCGCGGCGCTCATTCCGTGACGCGCGCGACGACGCCCGAGTCGCCACGCCGCAGGCCGGGCAGAACGCCATATCGGGCACGACATGATGACAGTGGATGCAGAGCAGCGGCTCGTCCCGCTCGATCGGATCGGGTGCCTCGTGCATGAGCGCGAGTTGCAGGGCGATCCGCAGCAGTACCAGCACGACGAGTGTCATCACGACGTGGACCGCGAGCATCCGCAATTGCGGCATCCCCATGATGTCGGTGACCGCACCCCCGGTGTGGATCAGCACCACCACGATGGCCAGCACCCACAGCACCGCGCGAATTCGGCCGGGATGCTCATGCGGATTGGAGTCCTGCCCCTTGAACCACAGCGCGACACCGACCATCCCGCCTCCCACGGCCGCGGTCAGCGGAATCGTCACACCGCACAGGATGGCCTCGACCAGCAGGCTGAGGAACGGGCGGCTGTGCACCAGCAGTCCGGTGGCGAATTGTGGCGCCAGCCGCGTCAACGTCGCCCCAGCGGCGAACATCAGCGCCGCCAGGGCACCGATTACGAAGCCGTCCAACGATTCTCGCGATGTGGGCCGCAGCAGGCGCACGAGAACGGTCGGCACCAGCATGAGGATCATGCCACCGGCGGGGATCATGATGCCCTCGCGCATGAGGTGGTGAATGGCCAGGCCGGCGGCCATCGGAACGCCATAGGCTTTCGCGACCATCTGGCCGGTCAACAGCACCCAGCCCACGCCGAGAGCCGCGCCCAGCGTGCCGGCCAACACCATCGACCACGCCGACATATCGCGGTAGACGGCCGACTCGCTCAGGTAGAGCACGAACAGCAGCGGCAGGCCCAGCGCGGCGACCGTGATCAGCGCGGCCGGCATCTTGACGACGGCGAACAGGACAAGTCCGATGAGAATTAGCGCCAGCCCCACCCGGAACGGGGTGCGCGACTGCGCAGGCAGATGGGGGAACAGCGAGCTGGCGATCGCGGGCCGCAGTACGCCCTCGCCTGGCGATGCGCCGAAGGTGTCACCGCGCAGCTTTCGCAACCAGCGCGGACCGGGCTTCTCCTCCGATGCCAGATGCGCACCGCAATAGCCACAGAACGCTCCGGCCGGGACGTCGATCTGGCAGACCCCGCATTCCATCGTGGGTACTTCGTCGTCGTCATCCGGGACGGTCATCGGTCGACCACTTTCTGGGTCACAAGAATATTCTGCGCGAGGTTCTCGACATTCGGCGTACCCAGCCCGGTCACCAGGTCATAGCCCGGACCGGCGTTGGCCACGGCGTTGCCGCCGAGGACGACATCGCGGAACGCGGGCAGCGGGGTGCCCTCGGCGATGGTGTACAGGATCGGGTTCAGATCGCCGATGAGCGACCCACCCTTGTCGACGACGTACTGATTCATCAACGCGGTCAGTCCGGCCCAGATGGGTGCGGACAGCGACGTCCCGCCGCCGATGATCAGCTGCTGATTGAACACGATCTGCACCCCGGTGAACGGGTCGGCGACGGCAGCGATATCCGGGGTGAGGCGTTTACCCTCCCCGTTGGGCACATCGAGGCCCCGTTGCCAATCCGGACGCTCGTAAAGATTCGACACCCCGCCGCCAGTGCCCTGGGACAGCGGCGGGTCGAACCAGGATTGCTCGGCCAGCCAGTCACCCTTGTCATCGGTGGACACCGTGGTGCCGCCCACGTCGACCATCTCCGGCATCGAGGCCACCGCGTCCAGGCCGACGTCGTTATCACTGGGCGGCGAGGACCATTCGTCGCCGCCCTTGCAGTCGAGGCCGGCCAGGTCACCGCTGGCGTCGAACGCCGTCGTGCCCGTGCGGTGCGCCGAGACCAGCGCCGCTCGCACGGGCACCAGATCGGCGGCGGTGATCAGTTTGTCGCAACCCCAGCCGATCGAAAAGCTCCACACCGCGCCCGGATAGCTCTTTTCGGTGTCCTCCATCAGCTTCGCGATCTTCTCGTACGACCCGTCGCCCTCCACGGTGGAGCGCGCGTTGACCAACACCTTTTTGGCGTCGGGCGCGATCGCGTGGACCGCCTCGAGGTCCATGGTCGCCTCGCCGCGGCGGGCCGTCGGCATGCCGCCGACGACATCCGGGGTGAATTTCGGAAGGTTGAAACTGGAGGCGAAGGTGTCGAGGTCGGCTTGGTCGAATCCGTCGAAGGCGAACACGACGACGGTGATGCCCTTGCCGGTGTAGCCCTTTTCGTGCAACGGAAGCGCGTTGTAGGTGCGCAGCAGCGCGGCCGGGTTCAACCCTTGGTCGGGCACCTCGAGGGGGTGCATCCACACCTTCGACTCGCGGTGCGGCGTGTAGCCGAGGATGCGGCCGAGCCCGGCCACTTCGACGTTGAGCGATTGCGGAACGGCCGGCTGCTGGGGCGAGGCGTAGAAGACCTGGCCGCGCTTGCCGCGATAGTCATGGACGTCTACATCGAAGGCGCCGGACACCGCATCGGGCGCACCCTCCAGGATCGCCCAGCTGTCGCCGGGGCGCCAGCGCACCGAAAGATTCTGTTGGACAGCCCATCCCATCAGAAGGTCTGGGCGAGAACCGTCGCGCAGCGCCGCGGTCAACTGAATGTGGTCGGTTTGTGCCGGACCAAGGTCGACGGAACTGGCGAGTAGAGACGCGTACGGGCCGCTGATCACCCCGGAATCGGCGGGTGCCGAAGACCGGTGGAGATCAGCGACCAGTACTGCGGCTGCGGTCAGCACACCCACCAGCCCCACCACGGACAGCGCGCGAAGGCGTTGTACCCCGATCACTGTCGGCGGAGGGTGGCTGTGGACGGGTGCAGACCGCGCGGCTCAGTTGCCGCCGGTGACGACGTTGCCGGGCAGCGCGGTGGGCGCCGGCGGTGCCTTGACAGTGGGCGTGAAGGAGTTGGGGCCGCCAGGCGACACCGCCTTCTCCGTGGGCGACGGCGCGGGCGCGCTCGTCGTCGTGGTCGGCGTGGTGCTCTCCGGAGCCTTCTCCTTGTCCTTACCGCAAGCGGTCAGGGTGCCCATGCCGACGATCGCGAGCCCGCCAGCACAAAGAGCAATCTGCCGAGTCAAACGACCTGACATCATGTTCAGTCCTTACTTCTCAAGCCGGGATTGGTTGAAGCGTCGCTGGCTGGCCCGGCGGTAAACCAGCCCACCCCCGAAGGGCCGAGGACACCCAAGATATCTCACCGCACCAGCTATTGCATAGCAACTTTTGCTACGGGCGAAAATGCCTTGCTCCGCCCCCGCGTGGCAACAGCGCTTCGAAAGGCCGAAATGTTATGAACGAACTATGGTACAAAGCTGCCGAGAATGCGCCGCTGGCCTGGGACATTGTCACGGTACGCTGATCCTTCACGCCGCGGGGCGCGGCGAGTGCACCGAGGACGACTGCGAAACTCCCGAACTGGTTTTTCATACTTTCGTCATAGATTGCGACACGGTTGGGTGCGCCTGCTTTCAGCAAACATCGGATCGGTTGGCCGGGTAATTTCTGTCAGCCCATGGGATCGGACGATTCCAGCGCATCCTTTATCGCGTGCACGTCGGGCTCGGGATAGAACGGCGGGCTGAGCGCTCCCCACTGCACGCAGCTCCAGCGGCCGTCGGTGATCGGCGACAGCACCACCGACTCGGTGTTGGCCAGATGGTGATCGAGGACGAAACTGCTCTCCACCCCGGCCAGCGTGGCCGCGATCAACCGGATCGCCGCACCGTGGCTGACCACGACGATGTCCTCGGCCCAGGCGTGGTCGTCCAGATAGCGCAGACGCAGATCGGTGATCACCGGCAGGTAACGGTCCAGGACGTCGCTGGCACTTTCGCCACCGGGCATCGGGACCGTCAGCTCGCCTTCGTGCCAGCGCTGGTAGATCGCGTTGAACTCGGCGATCGCATCGTCGTCGTTGCGATTCTCGAGTTCGCCGGCCTGCACCTCGTGGATGCCGTCGAACTCCTCGGCGGACAGCCGCAGCTGGGTGGCGATCTCGGCCGCGGTCTGTGCCGCCCGCCGGGCGATCGAGTGGACCAATAGGCCGGGGGGGCGGCTGCGAGCCAGGGCGAAATCGCGCGCCTGTTCCCGGCCCAGGTCGGTGAGGTCGGCACCGGGCGGACGGGTGTCGATGCGGCGCTCGACGTTGCCGTGCGATTGCCCGTGCCGAAGCAGGATCAGCCGTCCACTCATGCCGGATCGCCCTCACGAAGTCGGGCCAGCCATCGGTCGGCCTCGTCGAGTTGCGGCGGGGTCGCGCCGGTCGCCGATTCAGTCGGCCACGAGCCGAGGTAGCGAACGTCGGCACAGCGCCGATGCAATGCCTTGAGCGCCTCGGCGACCGCACTGTCGTCGAGGTGGCCAACACAATCCAGGAAGAAGACGTACGTACCCAGCTCGACGCGGGTGGGCCGGGACTCGATGCGGGTCAGGTCGATGTCGCGGATGCCGAATTCGGTCATCGCCGACACCAGCGCACCCGGGGTGTTGGCGATCCGCAGCACCACCGAGGTGCGGTCTGCTCCGGTGCGCGCGGGTGGCGGTCCAGGACGTCCGACAAGCACGAACCGAGTCCTGGCATTGGGTTCGTCGACGACGCCGTCGGCCAGGGTGGCCAGCTCGTAGCGTTGCGCGGCCAGCGCCGTGCTGACCCCGGCGTCGGCGCGTCCGGCGGCCACCTCTTGGGCGGCCGCTGCATTCGAATTGGCCGGGACGAGGGCGGCGTCCGGTAGATGCTGGGCCAACCACCTGCGGACTTGCGCGGCGGCGACGGGAAAAGCCGCGACCGTGCGCACCGAGTCCCGGTCGCGGCCGTCGCACACCACGATGCTGAAGGCGACGTCCAAGGTCAGTTCGGCGTAAATCTGCAGCGGAGAGCCGTTGGCCAGGCTGTCCAGGGTCGGCAAGACGCTGCCTTCTATCGAGTTCTCGATCGGTACGCACGCGAAATCGGCCACGCCGTCACGCACGGCCGCCAGTGCGGCCGGAGTGCTATCCGTCGGCTTGGGTTCCGCGCCACCGCCACCCGGAATCA
This sequence comes from Mycolicibacterium vinylchloridicum, assembly GCF_013404075.1. GTDB lineage: Bacteria > Actinomycetota > Actinomycetes > Mycobacteriales > Mycobacteriaceae > Mycobacterium > Mycobacterium vinylchloridicum. Next base: position 13,130 of record NZ_JACBJQ010000082.1, on the reverse strand, counting down.
CACCGGAAGCGGACATCCTGAGAAGTGCCGCTTCGGTGAACGTGCCCTCGGGACCGAGGTAGGCGATGCGGGCCACGCTCCAACCCTATCGGGTCGGCCGCGGAGGGAAGCCTTGCGCGACCACACCTCGGTAGTTAACTTAGGCTTACCTCACTAACTGGAAGGTGCGCGATGACCTCAGCGACGCTCACTACGCCGTCCACCGCCGAACGCGTCCGCAGCGCTTGTGCGCGCGCTGCCGGGGCGATGCTGGTCGCCGACGACGTCGCCCCGGCCACCACGCCCATTCACCACCTGCTGCCCGGTGGTTCGTTCGCGGTGAGCCTGCCCATTCAATCCGCGCTGGCCGTGCGTGCCTGCGCGGCCGGTACCGACGGTGTCGCGGCGGTGCTCGAGCTCACTGACTTCGCCCCGCTGCCGTTGCGCGAGCCGGTGCGCTCGCTGGTGTGGATCCGCGGCCGGGTGCAGAGCGTGCCCGGGCACGCCGTTCGCGCCATGGTCGACATGATCGCCGCCGACCATCCCAACCCCGCACTGCTCGACATCGGGTCTGGGCAGGTCCTACTGCTCCTCGAGGTGGAGTCGGTGGTCGTCGCCGACGCCGCAGGCGCCGAGACCGTCGGACTGCATGATCTGATGTCCGCCGAGCCCGACCCGTTCTGCGAGTTCGAGTCGGCATGGCTGTGCCACCTCGACAGCGACCATCCCGAGGTACTTGCCCGGCTGGCCGGCAAGCTGCCTGCGCCGCTGCGGCGTGGCCGGGTCCGCCCGCTGGGTCTGGATCGCTACGGCGTGCGACTGCGCGTCGAAGGCACCGACGGCGACCACGACGTCCGCCTCCCCTTCGGGGAGCCGGTGAAGGACGTCCCCGGTCTGGGCCGGGCCATCCGGCTGCTCATGGGTTGCCCGTTCGTGAACGGGCTGCGCGCACGCAAGATGTAGGGCCGTTACCGTGACGGGGTGAGCGCGCCACGCGACGAATTCCTCGCCACCGACCGGCGCGGACTGCGCATCGAAATCGGCGTCATGCTCGCCGTCACCTTCGGCGTCAGCGCCGTCATCGCGATGCTGAAGCTGTTCGACGCGGTGCTGTCCGGGCTCGCCGGGCAGCGAGTTCGGTTGAACCCCAACCTGTCCCGCTATGACCTGATCAACCTCGGCCTGAACTTGACGTCGGTCGCCCAGTTGGTGGCATGGGGCATGCTCGGCCTCTACCTGTTGTGGCGCAGCGGGATCACGCCCGATCGGCTCGGGCTGGGACGCGTGCGCTGGCGTAGCGATGTGCTCGGCGGACTCGGCCTGGCCGCGCTGATCGGCATCCCCGGGCTGCTGCTGTACATGGCGGGCCGCTGGCTGGGGATGAACGCCGAGGTGGAGCCGGCGGCGCTACACGCGTCATGGTGGCGCATCCCGGTGCTTATCCTGTCGGCGTTCGCCAACGGCTTCGCCGAGGAAGTCGTGGTCGTCGGCTACCTGATAACCAGGCTCAAACAGCTGGGCCTGACTCAGAACCGGGCGATCCTGATCTCCAGCGTGCTGCGCGGGACGTACCACCTCTATCAGGGCTTCGGGGCAGGACTGGGCAATCTCGTGATGGGCCTGGTTTTCGGGTACGCCTGGTGCCGGACCGGCCGGTTGTGGCCACTGGTGATCGCCCACGGCGTCATCGACACGGTCGCGTTCGTCGGCTACATCGCACTCGCCGGTCATCTTGGCTGGCTCAAGTGAGCCGGGCACGTAAATTGACCTGGTGAGCGAGGACTGGCCGCCGCGAGCGGATCCGCCGACCGAGCGGATACCGCGCCCCGCGCCGCCCACCGAGCGGATACCGCGAAGTGAGCCCTCCCAAGTGATTCGGCGCGATCCGGGTCGACGGCCACCGCCAACCCCACCGCGGGCACCGGTTCCCCCGCCACCCAGGCAAGCGCCGCCACCACGCCGGCCGCCACCGCCTGCGCCACCGCCCACGGCTCGTCCGCCCGCACCTGCACCAATCGCGCCCCCGCGCCCGAAGCGTAAAAAGCGCTGGGGCCGAAGGATTTTCGTCACACTTGTGCTGATCTTCCTCCTTGCCGCCGGCGGACTCATCGGTGGCGCGGTCTGGATCGACACAAGTCTTCGCCGGGTCGCGGTGTTCGACTACACCGACCGGCCGGCGCCTGGTGCGGGCACCACATGGCTGCTCGTCGGTTCCGACAGCAGGGCCGGCCTGACCCCGGAACAGCAAGCCGAACTGACCACCGGCGGTGATCTGGGGAACGGGCGAACCGACACCATCCTGGTCGTCCACATCCCAGCGCTCGGGTCCAGCACACCCACCACGATGGTCTCGATCCCCCGCGACTCCTACGTGGACATCCCCGGCTACGGCAGGGACAAGATCAACGCCGCATTCTCCGAAGGCGGTGCGCCGCTACTGGCCCAAACCGTCGAGCAGGCGACAGGCCTTCACCTCGACCACTATGCCGAGGTGGGCTTCGACGGCTTCGCGGTGGTGGTCGACGCGCTCGGGGGTATCCAGGTCTGCCCCGCCGACCCGATCGACGATCCGCTGGCCGGGATCAACATTCCCGCGGGGTGCCAGACCCTCGACGGGCGTAACTCATTGGGCTACGTGCGATCCCGCGCCACCCCGCGCGCCGACCTGGACCGGATGGTGCACCAGCGCGAGTTCATGGCAGCGGTGATGCACAAGGCCAGCAGTCCCGCGGTGTGGCTCAATCCGTGGCGCTGGTACTCAGTGCCGCATGCCGCCGTCGGGTCGTTGACCGTTGACACCGACGACCACGTCTGGGACCTGGCCATGCTGGGCTGGGCGCTGCACAGCTCGACCATCGCCATCACGGTGCCGATCGGCGAGTTCACCGGAAACGAGTCCGGCTCGGTGGTCGTATGGGATGCCGACGCGGCAGATCAACTGTTCGGGGCGCTGCGCACCGACTCGGCGATCCCGCAGCAGGTGCTCGACGCGCAGCCCTAATCGCCTTGGACGGCCAACGGGTTCTGCAGCCAGGCCTTGGTCCGGCCCGGATGGTTGGTGGCGATCCAGCCGACCCCCAGATCACGGCAGTAGCCGACGTCCTCGTAGTGGTCGACGGTCCAGCAATACATGGCGCGGCCCTGGGCGGCGGCCCGGTCGACGAGCTCGGGATGCTCGCGCAGGGTGGTGATCGACGGCCCCACGGCCGTCGCCCCCACCGTCGTGGCGGCACTCCCACCCAGATACCGCGACGTCTCGCCGAGCAGCACGGTCGGTAGCAGCGGAGCCGCGCGGCGGATCCGCCAGACCGCCGCGGCAGAGAACGACATCACGACGGCTCGGGACAGGTCCGCCGAGGCCGGCGCGGCGATGCCATAGCGATGCAGCAGGGCCAGCACTTTGTTCTCCACCAGCCCGCCATAGCGGACCGGGTGCTTGGTCTCGATGAACATTTTGACCGGCCGGTTCCAGTCCAGCACCAGGCGGACCAGATCGTCGAGGGTGAGCAGGCCGGTGCCGGTCGGTGGATCCTCGGAGCGCGCGCTGCCGTGCCATGCCCCCCAATCAAGCCGTTTGAGTTCGGCCAGCGTCATCTCGCTCACCAGACCCGTACCGGTCGATGTGCGGTCGACCTTCCGGTCGTGCACACAGACGAGGTGCCCGTCGCGGGTCAGCCGAACGTCGCACTCGACGCCGTCGGCACCTTCGGCCAGCGCGAGCTCGTACGCGGCGAGCGTGTGCTCGGGGCGCTCGGCCGAAGCGCCCCGGTGGGCAACCACGAAGGGGTGCCCGCCAAGCGGTTCGCCGGCCGATTGCATACGCCTATGCTGCCGGTTCCTGTTGGTCGGTCTCAACCGCTGGCGGCGATTCGGGCGCGGCGGGCTTGGGTTGTTCGGCTCCGACCATCACCCAGCGGTGCAGCGGCCGTTCGACGGGCTTACGCACGAAGGCGTCGAACACCTGCCACAACAGGACCAGCACACCGGCGCCCAGGAGATAGGCGACGATCGCCGTCACGGTGTTGTCGGCGATCCCCTGCGGTTTGGTCGTGAAGCTCGTGGCGATGCTGAAGATCGAGACGGCGGTCGACAAGATCCACGCGATCCACCACGCCGCGATCGGTCCGCGCAGGCGAGCCTGTGTCTGTTCGGCGTGGGCGAGTTCGATGAGGTACACCGGTGCCCACACCAAGTTGGCGACCGGCACCAGGCAGCCGGCCCACAACGCCCACGCGGGCCGCGGGTCGTCCTGCCCGAGGTGTTGATAGACCGCGGCGCGGCGTGCGATCAACCATGACGTGGTGACGACGGCGGTCAGGATCACCGCCACGATCGCTGCCAGACTGACCAACACGCCGAGCCACAGCGCCGCGCCGGCGACCAGTGGCGGCAGCAGCGAGGTGCGGTTGATCAACAACAGCACGTAGCGAACGATATGGATGGCCGCGGCCAGACCGAAGATGGTGACCGCCGACAGCAGGGCTGCGCGGACGGTGACGGCCGCGGGCCCTTTTTTCACAGCGCCGTCGTCGCCCGTCGCCACCGGCATGACATGGTCGGCAAGTCCCCAACGCGGAATGTAGGTGTAGCGGGGCGTCGGTCCGAGGGGCCGACGGCGGCGGCGTGCCGGAGGCGGCGGGCCAGGCCTGACGGCGATCCAGCGGAATCCCGAGGGCAGTCGCGGTGCACCGCGCTGCGGTGCAGGCGGCCTGGATGGTGGGTGGCTCGTCGCACCGGGGCTCCAGCGCGGATCGGGTGGATTGACCGGAGCCATCAGGGCGCCGTTGCAACGGGGGCACCAGCTGCGCTGGCGGTCGCGCACGTTCCACCGCGTCCCACACTGGGAGCACACCTGAATCACGCGGACCAGCCTAGCGAGCAGAACCGTGGTCTGGAGTGCCGCGACGGGCCTCCCGAGTATGCCGATTGTGGCACGCAGTGCATCTTCGATGGTCGGGGACGTGCAGCAATGACTGGACTATCCACAGTTTCCACAGGTTTATCCACAGGCGTCTGCGCCGGTGAATGGGCATTGAGCGCACCATCTCGCCATGAAGACAGGCAGTATCTGTGGATAACCGGACCGGCTCGGGGCGGCCTGATCAACAAGTTCGTGACGAGCGAGCGAAATCGGTTGCCTCGCTAACCGTCGGAACGCGCGCCGCGACGCGCCGAACGACACGCCGACACGGTCGAAGTCAATTGTGATCTTGGATACCCCGTTTCACGGTCGACAAACCAAAGTCGTGTGCCAGGGATCAGACGCCGTGGTTGAGCCGATTTTCCACGGGGTACAGAAGGGGTTATGATCGCGCTCACAGAAGACTCTGTGATTGATTTCACTGGGGGCGGTAGTTGAACATGCAGGTCAGGACGGTGTGATGGCATCTCAATCATTCCGGGCGCGGTCCGCGTCTCAGCCGTCGCATTGGCAAGTCTCCTCGGCGACCTGTAACCGCTCATACATGCTGGCAGCACTGCGCGCCGGCGTCATCGCTCTGGTCCTGCTCGGCATCCTCGCCGTCATCGTTTTGTTCTGAGTCTCACCCCGTCGTCGACCGGCCCACGGCCGAACCCATTCCCCATTGGCACTCGTGTCGTCTTGCGTGCCATGCGCTGCGTGCCGCATCCTGAATCGAACCGACCCACTGTCGAGTCGCACTGATACACCTCGTGTCGCGGAGGCGAGATGGAAACTGGTTCCGGGGGTGCGGTCGAAGTCGCCCCCTTTCACTCTCGTGGCGCCCTGAAGGGCTTCGTCGTCTCGGGCCGCTGGCCGAACTCGACGAAGGAGTGGGCACAACTGCTCATCGTGGCGGTCCGCGTCGCATCACTACCTGGATTGCTTTCCACCACAACCATTTTCGGTGTCCGAGAGGAACTTCCCGACAGGCCGCAGCCGGGCACAGTCGGCCTGGTCCTCGCCGAAGGCACGGTGGTAGGCGAATCCGCTGTTCCCCCAGGTCATTTCGCTGAGCGTCAGCCACCGGCGCTGTTGATGCTGCACCCGCCTTCGGAGACCACGCCCTCACTTCCGGAATGCTCCGGAGCCGCATCGGGTTGCGTTCTACTGCCCGGTCTTCCGCATCTGGGCCTGGAACACCGCGCCGCCTGGGTCGAAGCCGAATCCGACGGAACCATCACCAGCATGGTGAGCCGAGTCGGCGTGGACCCGATCAGCCACCCCGACACCGCAATCCTGGCGATGCTGCTCGCCGCCTAGCCAGCACAGTTTGTGGGTACCCGAACTTTTCTTGCATGGTGCCCAAATTTATTGCTGCGGTTGGGTTTTCGCCGACATGAGTTGCGCGCACCGCAGCGGTGCCCGTACAGTTGGCATCAGCGAAGGGGAGTAGCCCCCAATCGGACAAATCGACATACTGGCCCAGTAATTCTCCGGGCCCGGTTGTCCGGCCGGCCAAGCCGGTGGGCGAGACCTTCGGCCGCAAAACCGTTAGTGGTTGCCGGCCGGAGGCATCTGTACCGCCCCTGACGACAGCCACCCGAACGAGGAGTTCTGGGTGCTCTCCGCATTGATCCTGAGTTTCGCCGTCATCTTCGTCGCCGAGTTGGGCGACAAATCACAGCTGATGGCCATGACGTTCGCGCTGCGCCATCGCTGGTGGGTCGTGCTCACTGGAATCACGGTCGCGACGACGGCAGTGCACCTGATCTCCGTGGCCGTCGGCCACTATCTCGGTGCCGCGCTGCCCACCCATCTACTCGGGATCCTCGCGGGCGTGGCCTTCGTCGCGTTCGGACTGTGGACGCTGCGGGGAGACAAGCTCTCCGACGACGAGGCCACCCGGGCCCAGCGCACCACCGCACCGGCCTTCTTCGCCGTGACCTCCGCTTTTCTGCTCGCCGAACTCGGCGACAAGACCATGCTTGCCACCATCACCCTGGCCGCCGACAACGACTGGGTCGGGGTGTGGATCGGGTCCACCATCGGCATGGTCGCCGCGGATGCACTGGCCATCGGAGTTGGTGCGTTGGCAGGCAAGCATCTGCCGGAGCGGTTGATCCAGCTGGCCGCTGCGGCCCTCTTCCTGGTGTTCGGCGTCTCCATGCTGATCGATGGCGCGTTTCCCACGGCACCCGGGATGGTCATCGCCGGAGTCTCGATTGCCACCGTGCTGCTGGCCGCCGCCGCACTGCGCGCGCTGCCGACCCGCCTTCGACCGGCCGTGCTTCGGACCGGCGCTCCGCAGGCATCCGACGAGTCATCCAAGGATGAGCCGGCGCGGGTCCCTGCGGGAGAAGCCAAGCCATCCGGCGGCTCGACATAACTGCGCTTACAGCAAAGTAGATTTCCGAGAAGGCGCTCGATACCCTCGGTTGCTCAGGGTACTCTCAGGTTCTTGAGTGGGCGATTATCAGACGCCCGCTGTGCCAAGATGCCTTTCACCTTGTGTTTCTTTGCCTCACCGCATGCTCGGAGTAGGCGCTGACCTGAGAAAATACCCGGACGAATGTTTGCCGGTACGCCGAAAATGTCCGCGCGCGTCAATTATCGGGTAGTTTGCACTTGGTTGTCAGCGGATGTGTCGCTACGATGATCAGCAAATAAGCCAACGGAAATGACCGCTCTTTCGCATGTGGAGGTCAACTAGATGAGCACGACGTTCTCGGCCCGACTGAATCGCCTGTTCGACACGGTGTATCCGCCCGGCCGGGGTCCTCATACCTCTGCGGAAGTGATCGCCGCGCTGAAGGCTGAAGGCATCACCATGTCCGCCCCGTACCTGTCGCAGCTGCGTTCAGGCAACCGGACCAACCCGTCGTCCACCACGATGACGGCGCTTGCCAACTTCTTCCGGATCAAGCCGTCCTACTTCACGGACGACGAGTACTACGAGAAGCTCGACAAGGAACTGACCTGGTTGGCGAACATGCGCGACGAGGGTGTGCGCCGCATTGCCGCACGGACCGTCGGCCTGTCCCCCGAAGCCCAGCAGGACATCGTCTCCAAGGTCGATGAGCTGCGCCGCCGGGAACACCTCGACGATTAGCCCGTCGCTCCTGCCACAGGAGTTTCGGCAACGTTGGATTCGCAGTCAGCGCGCGGCGGCTTCGCGCTCCAGCTCGCGGTACTGCCGCGCGATCTCGAGGATCCATTCCCGGTCCGAGTACGTCTCGGGCTGACCCAGACAGCCCATTCCGGGGAACTGCCCCTGCCCTGCCGGACGCGCCACCCGAGGTGTACGTCGTCCGGCATGAATCCACTTGGCGATCGCCATCGCCTGCGCGTGCGGGCTGACCCGTGTGCGGTCTACGTCGGCAAGCACCTCGACGCCCGCGCCGTCCGCCGCCCCGGCCGCCAAATGCTCAGCCATCGTGGCTTCCAGGTACAAGGCGTCGGAGATCAGCGACAGCCGCTCTGCCACTCGGAAGACCAGTGGGCCACGGGGGCGCACGCCGATCCCGACATCGGGTTGACGCCGCTCCAATTCGGTCAGCAGTGGCTCGATAAGACGTAATTCACGTCGCCCGCCGAACCAGTCCTCGATCGCGGGTAACAGCGATCCGGCCGCGACGATCGCCATCGCCGCACCCAGTAGCGTCGCGGCGGTGCCGACACCCACGAGATGCGATGTCCCGACGGCCCGGATGAGGAAGAACGCGGTGGCGGCCACCAGCAGCGCGATGCCGAGGGTGAAGACGAACAAAGCCCGGCCGCGACGGGTCCGATTGGAGTGGCGCATGCCCGCCCACAACACCAAGGTGAAGACCAGCATCACGTAGAGCAACGGCAGCAGCCAGGGCAGCGAGGTGTTCGCCGATCCGAGGTTGCGCCGCAGGTACTCCTCGGGCGACATCTCCGGCTGCTGACCGGACAAGAAGAACAGCACCAGGGTGGCGACACTGATCACCCCGGCGACGGAATACTGCACCACCGCGATCCGGCGAATGGCAGCAGGGCCACGAGTCGACGCGACGCTGGTGATCATCACGCAGCTGCCCGCCGCGCACCAGACGAGCGCCACCTGGCTGAGCCCGATCGAGATGTTCGACCAGTGCAGGGCGCTGTCGATCAGCAGTGTCAACGGCGGCCAGTTCAGCGCGGCGACCAAGGCCAGACTGCCCAGCGCAACGATCATCGCCGAGCTGACCACCGACTGCTTGTTGACCAACGCCCACCCGATGCGCAGCCCGGTGGCCATTCCCAGCAGACCGGCGATCAACCAAACGATCAACCAAACGCCTCTCCGAGGCGAACTTGCACAATCGAGGAACGGTCCGACGGCGAGCGGCCCAGCCGATACAACAGCAGCGCCGCGAAATCCTCGGCCTCCTGCTCGACGTCTTCCCCGCCGGGCCCCATGCAGCCGGTGCGTTGGTTGAGCATGTACCCGATGAGGTCGTCGCTGGCCAGCTCCGCGACATCGCGGGCGGCCTCGGTGATCGGGATGCCGTAGTGCCCGAGCACAAGGTGGCCCAGTTCGTGGGCCAGGGTGCGGTCCCAGGTCGGCAACCCGTGCTGAATCAGGAAGACGTCGTGATCGGCATACTGCCGCCACTGACCGCAGACTCCGGCCGGCAGGTCGGCCATGGTGACTTCGATCGGACGGTCGCGGTCCTCGCTGACGGCGGCGACCAACCGGGTCAGGGAGATTTCACCGTGGCGGGGAGCCAGATCCAAGACGTCGTTGACTGCCGTGGTGACCCGACGGCTGGCCGACATCTCATCCCCCTTCCCCGTCGGCGACTGGGCTGCGGTCGGCGGACCGCGTCACCGCATGAACCGGGTGGTCCCTGCAGTCCGCACGACGTGGCCGGCTCGTGCTTGGCGATACCCGACGACGCCTCCGAGCGCGGTGAGAGCGAGAATTCCGGCGAAACCCGGGAGGGCCAGCGCCGCGACCTCGCCCATCTTGGCCTCTTGGAGGTATCTGGGATAGCCAACCCTAGTCGACGCCGGCATTTCTGTACCCGCTCCTGACGACGTGGCGGGCGGACGTTCGCGGCCGGTCGTGGATTCCCGGCCGGGACCCGTGCGCGGGCCGGGTTCGGAACCCGGGCCGAGCGGGCGCATCGGCGCGGGGAACGCCGGCGGAGCCACTCCGATCAACGGGGGCATCGTGATGGGCGGTGGCTCAAAGCCCGTCGGCCCGACCGTGCCGCTCTCGGCACTGGCGACCGGTGCCTCCCCCGGCTGCGCAGGCTCGCTCGGCGGCGGAATCGTCCGCGGCCGGTAGTCGATTCCACCGCCGCCTCCGCCGCCACCTACAGCCTCCGGCGCTGGGCCGATGCTCAGGCTTGGTGGGCGGGCGACCCCTTCCACCCCGACGCCGTCACCGATCGCGGCCCGCGGCCAGTGCAGCGGCGGAAGCGGTGGAAGCGGTGGAAGCGGTGGAAGCGGTGGAAGCACGATCGGCGGGAAGTGTGGCAGTGGCCAACCATGGTGCGGCCAACCGTCATCGGGCCAATCGTCATCGGGCCACCCGTGATGGGGCCAGTCGTGGTGCCCCGGCTGCCCGGGATGCCAGTGACCGCTCGGAAGCCCGCCACGACGGCGTGGACCACCGAAGACTCCGCTGTCCGGCCGCGTCGAGCCAGGGCCGACCTCCGTGCCGCGGGGCTTTCGCGGTCCACCCGGCCGATGCCCGCCGGGGCGGCCACGATCACGCGCATCGTTGCTGTCGGAACCGCCGTCGGACCCCGGTCCGTCGTGGCTGTTACCAACCGTGCCGTGGTCGGCAGCGGCCGGTGCCGCCATGAGCATGCCGGTACCGCCGCAGAGCAAACCGCACGTGATTACCCAGCTAATCGCTGTGGCCTTCATCGGCGAGCGGTTCACAACGTTCCTCGAGTTAGCAGCGCAGCCGGCGCCGCATCGGACGGTTCGCAGATCATTGTGGCATATCCCCAGGTCGTGATCGTCCCCCTTGGGCTGGGCGATAGGGTTAGCTGACCCGGTCGGGAGCGTGCCTCGCCGACCGCCGACGACCTACTCGGGAGGCATCAGGAATGGGCCTGTTCACCAAGCGCAAAAGCCGTGCGACGCGTCGCGCGGAGGCTCGGGCGATCAAGACCCGCGCCAAGGCCGATGCCAAGCATTCGGCCCGTAACGAGCTGCGCCGCATCAAGTCCGCCGAACGCTCCGAGAACAAGGCGATCAAGGCCCAGTTGAAGGTCGCGCGCGACGCCGACCGCGCTGCGGTGAAGGTTGCCGAAGCGCAACTGAAGGCTGCCCGCGAGGGCAAACTTCTGTCCCCCACCCGGATCCGGCGCGCGCTGACGGTGTCCCGGCTGCTGGCCCCGGTCGTCGTCCCCGTCGCCTACCGCGCCGCCATCGCGGCGCGCGGCGCCATCGACGAGCGCCGTGCCGATCGCCTGGGCGTGCCGCTGAGCCAGCTCGGTCAGTTCTCGGGGCACGGCGGCCAGCTTTCGGCGCGCATCGCAGGGGCGGAGAACTCGCTGCGGGTGGTCGCCGAGAAGAAGCCCAAAGATGCCGAGACCAAACAGTTCGTCGCCGCGATGACCGAACGGCTGGCCGCACTCTCGGCTGCTGTCACCGCCGCGGAGAACATGCCGGGCCCGCGCCGGCGCGACGCCCATGCCGCGATCGCCGGCCAGCTCGACGGTATCGACGCCGACCTGATGGCCCGCCTCGGCGTGCTCTGATGACCGACCGCCGACTGGCGGCGCACGCCCTCAAGGCGGCCGCGCTCACCACCTCCCTCATTCTCGGTTCCTGGTTCACCGCAGCGACAGCAGGCGCTCATGTCCACGTGAGTGCCGATCACGCCACCCGCGGCGACTATGCTCTGGTGACGTTCCAGGTGCCCAATGAGTCTGAGAAGGGCTCTCCCACAACACAAGTCATCATATCGCTACCCAACGTCGCGTCGGCGAGCACCGACGTGATGGCGGGTTGGACCGCTGTCCTGGACCGCGACGCCTCGAACGGCGCCTATCGATCGGTCACGTTCACCGCGACACCCAACGCGGGAATCGGGGCTGGCCAGTTCGAACTGTTCCCGATCTCGATCAAACTGCCCGATGCCGATTCGGCGACGTTCCCGGTTGTCCAGAACTACGCCGACGGCACCGTCGTGCACTGGGACCAGCCGCCGCTGCCCAACGGCGAGGAACCCGAATTCCCCGCGCCGGTGTTGGCGCTGACGTCCGGCCCACCGGCTGCCAAGGAACGCCACGCGGCGCCCGCCGCTCCGGCACCGACGACGGCCCCTTCGGTCACCGCCGCACCGACGTCCGGTGAGCACGCCGAACCCAAGGCCGGCCCCGACAACACCGCCCGCGCCCTGGCCGGCGGTGCACTGCTGGTCGCCGCGATCGGCGTCGGCGTCGCGGTGGCCCGCCGACGGACGTGACGACAATGCGGCGCCTACTCGTCACCGCGCTGCTGATCGCCACCATGGCGCTCGCGGGAACCGCGGTTGCCTGGGCTCACGCCACGCGAATCGCCGCCGACCCGGCGCCCGATTCGTCACTGGCCACGGCGCCGTCGCGGGTCAGTGCCACCTTCAACGAGCAGCTACACAACGACTTCGCCGCGATGACCGTCGTGGGACCCGACGGGAATCTCTGGTCCGACGGCACCCCGCAGGTGCAGGGCGCCGTGGTCAGCGTCGGGGTGCGGCCACTCGGCCCAGCCGGGACCTACACCGTGAACTACCGGGTCACCTCGGCCGACGGCCACGTCGTGTCCGGCTCCTGGTCGTTCACGCTGACCGCGGCGGGCGACGGCACACCCGGTCCCTCGGCCTCGGCCTCGGCAGCCCCGCCCGAGCGGGCGCTGCCGGTCTGGCCGTTCGTCGTCGGCGCCGTGGCGGTGATCGGCAGCGGCATCATCTGGTCGCGACTACGCCGCTCGTGAGCAGGCCCGGACGGCCGATCCCCGCCTGGCATGATGGGTGCCATTGCCGGCGTTCGCGACCAGATATTGCAAAGGAGCGCACCAGATGGCAGAAGCGCAGGACCAGCCCGACGAGGGCCAGGACGCCACGCCGCCGGGGCCGCCACCCCCTGAGCAGGCCGCTGCCAAAAAGCAGCCGGCCAAAAAGGCTCCGGTCAAGAAAGCCGTGAAGAAGGCGCCGGCCAAGAAAGCGCCGGCGCCTTCTTCACGGCTTTCTTGACCGGAGCCTTTTTGGCCGGCTGCTTTTTGGCAGCGGCCTGCTCAGGGG
>NZ_JACBJQ010000081.1 GCF_013404075.1 Mycolicibacterium vinylchloridicum | reverse complement strand
GGAGATCGTGAGACGGAGCATAGTCGGCAGAGTGAGAAGGGTCTATGAGACTGATTATACAGAGATGCAACGCACCGACAACTGGACCAGGGGTCTCGCCGGCAGCGTGACGTGTATATCAGGGACAGGGCGAGTTCTGCACTTCCGTTGACCACCGCGGCGGCGTTCGCTGTCGCCACCGTCGTGGCCGCGGTGCCGTCGGCGTCCCGTCGGGTGGCGGCCGCCAGGGCCGCCGCGAGCACGTCGGGGCTCGGGGTCGCCGGGGTCGGAATCCTCGGCGAAGGCCGTGCACTTCGGGCCGTACCAGCGGGGGCAGGGTTCTTGACCGAGCCGGCCAGGACGGAACCCGCAGCACGCTTTCGCGGTGGCTTCGCCGAGACGGAACGATCATTAGTGCGAGCCGACGATCCGCTCGCCGACGAATGCGATGACGGGCCGGCTGAGCCGGCACCAGAGCCGCCGTCGGCGTGTGCGACACCGGATCCGGCGGCCAGGGCCGCGCCGATACCCAGCGTGATCGCCCCAGTACCCAGCCACTGGCAAGGCTCGACGCGATGTGGTTTGCGCTGACCCGAGCGCTGCCGACTAGCCAACGACTGACCCCCCAGAGTCACCTGTGAAGTTGCTGCAAGTTACATGTGAAGAACTGCTAGCAACATGTATAACAGGCGATTAGCGACGGCGTGGGGTCAGCACAGCAAATATCGAAGGAAAGATCGGCACGTGCGTTGATCCAGAACGCAGAGCGAGATCTGGCCGACAATTTCGCTCTCAGTTCTGACTGGATCTACAGCCGGCCTTCGCGGCGCAGCAGATCCGCCGCGCTGACACCGCCACCGGTGCCACGGCGACGCTGCTCGTCGCCCTCTTTCTTGCCGCGCGAGTTCAGTTTCTCGGTGGCTACCTCGGGGTCACCTTGCTCGGGCCGGCTCACCGGGATCGCCCGCGTCTCCTCGGCGCTGACCGCGGGGGACACGTCGTCGCCCGTGGCCTCGCGCTGCGCAGGGATCGCCGTGGTCGCGTCGTCCGGGGGAGGGATCGTCTCGGTGGGTTCCGCCGACGGTGGCGGTTGGGGAGTCGGCTCCGGTTGACCCGGTTTGCCGCGCAGTTCGCCCAGCCACGACTCGATCTCCCGATCCGGCGCCGGCGGGGCCGGCGGACGGGTGGAGCGAGCGGCGGACGTCGCGGTGTTGACCGCGTTCTTGACGACGTTCTTGGCCACCGAGAATCGCGTGGTCGGCGCTTCGGTGGTCGCATCGGTCGGGTCCGCCATCCGCGCGGTGCCGGCCGCTGACGGTGCTTCTTGCGGCGGGTTGCGATATTCGGCCCGGCCCACGACGCGCGGCATGGCTCGGCCTTCGACACCGGGGTGGGTCGGGTCGTGTACCGGCCGGCGCGTCTCGGCGGCCGAGACCGGTGCGCCGGCGCCGACGAGTGCGGGGTCCGGGTCGCGGACCACCGGACGCTTGCGCTCGTCGGGGAGATGGATCTCGCCGAGACCGAGCTTGACCTGCACTCGTTTCATCCAGCGCGGCGCCCACCAGCAGTCGTCGCCAAGCAGTTTCATGACGGCGGGTACCAGGAACATTCGGATGATCGTCGCGTCCAGGACCAGCGCGGTGATCAGGCCGAACGCCAGGTACTTCATCATCACCAGGTCGGAGAACGCGAACGCGCCCGCCACCACGATGAGCACCAGAGCCGCCGCGGTGATGATGCGTCCGGTGGTGGCGGTACCGATCCGGATGGCCTCCGCCGTCGACATCCCGCGTTCCCTGGCCTCGACCATGCGAGAGACCAGGAATACCTCGTAGTCGGTGGACAGGCCGTAGATGACCGCGATGATCAGTCCGATCACCGGTGCGGTCAGTGGTGTCGGCGTGAAGTTCAGCAGACCCGATCCGTGCCCGTCGACGAAAATCCAGGTCAAGACACCCATGGTCGAACCGAGCGTCAACGCACTCATCAGGGCGGCCTTGATCGGCAGCACCAGCGAGCCGAATGCCAGGAACATCAACAACGTCGTGGTGCTGATCAAGATCAGCACCATCAGCGGGCCCTTGTCGAGCAGGCTGTGGATACTGTCCTGCTCCAGCGCTGGCGTGCCGCCAACCCAGATGGTCACGCCCTTCGGCGGTGGTATCGCTCGCAGGTCCTTGATCTTCTGGGGCGCGTCGTTGCGGACCTGGAGACCGTTCTGGATAACGGTGACGTTCGGGTCTTTGGTGCCCTCGTCGGTGGCGGTGCGCGGTGTCCACTGACCGGTGAACCCGGAGATCGCATTCGCTTGCGCAGTGATCTGTTCGATCTGCGCCGGTGAGGCGTTCTGGATCACCAGCGTCATCTGCTCGGTGCGGAATCCGGGGAAGGTCCGGTCGAAGTCCTCTTGCGCCTGGCGCACGGAATTCGTTGGCGGCAAGTACTTTTCGCTGAACCCGCCCAGTGACAATTTGCCCAGCGGGATGATCAGCAAGATCATGATGATCACGATCGGCAGCGCGAACATGATCGGCCGCTTCATGACCATGTTGACGAGCTTGCCCCAGAACCCCTTCTCGACCTGCTCGCGAGTCTGGGTCTTCTGCAGCTTGTTGGCCAGCCACTCCAGGTACACGCGCATCGGCTTCCAGTTACGGAAGAACGGCACCCGCAGCAGCGTGCGCACACCGAGCGCGTCGACGTTGGGGCCGAGGATGCTCAGCACCGCGGGCAGCACGGTGATCGACAGGATCGCGGCCAACATCACCGAGGCGATACCCGCGTAGGTCAGCGACGTCAGGAAGCCCTGCGGGAACAGCAGCAGGCCGGCCAGCGAGGCCACGATCAGGACGGCCGAGAACGTCACCGTCCGGCCCGCCGTCATGACGGTGCGCCGGATCGCGGCCTCGACGTCGTAGCCCTCGGCAAGCTCTTCACGGAACCGGCTCACCACGAACAGGCCGTAGTCGATCGCGATACCGAGGCCGATCAGGGTGACGACCGGCTGAGCGAAGAAGTGCACGGGCGCGAACAGCGAGATCAATCGCATGATGCCCAGTGATCCCAGGATGGACAGGCCGCCGACCATCGCGGGGAGGCACGCGGCCACGACACCGCCGAACACGAAGAACAGCACGACCGCGACCAGCGGTAGGGCCAACACTTCGGCGCGCTGCTGGTCCTTGCCGATCGTGCCGGTCAGCTCGCTGGCGACGGGCTGCAGGCCGGCCAGTTCGACCTTGCCGTCGTCCAGCTTCTGGAGGTCGGGCTGCACGATCTTGAAGTTGTTGAGGATGGTGTCGTCGTCATCGCCCTTGAGTGGCAGCGTGACGAAGGTGCGGGTCTTATCGTCGGTCGCGAGCTTCTGAACTGCGGGCAGTGTCGGCGCCTTCAGGTAGCCGGCCCACGGGAGCATCTGGTCGGGATGGTCGTCGACGACCTTGTTCAGTTCGTCGACGATCTTCTTGGACCATTCCGGGTCGTCGACGGTCTTGCCCTCGGGGGCGGTGAAGATGGCGACGATGTGGCTGGACCGGTCGCGGCCGTAGACCTCGTCGGCCAGCACGGAGGCCTTCACCGACTGGCTGTTGTCGTCGTAGAACCCGCTCTGCGTGACGTGCTTGCCCAGGCTGAGCCCGAAGACGCCGGCGCCGAGGCACAGCCCGACCATGACTGCGATCACGATGTATCGGAAGCGATACACAGTTCGACCCCACCAGGCGAACACGTAATCTCCTAACTAAATCTGTGGCGACCTGCGCATCGGGTTCTCCTACACGCGCGATGTCAGTAGTGAGGACAGCGGCCGGAATGGTTGCAGCCACGCCCCCTGCTCTGGTAGCGAATCTAGGCCGATTCGCGGCAGCGGCTCTCGGAAAACACCAGGGATGTCCTCCAGGTCGACGAACTCCAAGGTATCCGACGCTAGTGCCCAGCTGGCATGTTCGCGAAATCCGAGCACGTAGGCGGGGGTGCCCGCCCGGGCAATGTCCTCCAGCGGCGTGCGGAACGCCTGCCCGTCGGCCGACGCGACCAGCACGGCTGCCAGACCCTCGCGGCGGCGCAGTTCGATGTGGGCGAGCATGTCGGAGTCGACGTCGCTGTCGTCGTCCACCTTCGGTTTGGCGAAGACCGCGAAGCCGACGTTGCGCAGTGCCTCCACCCAGGGGCGGACGACGTCTGCGCTGCCGGGCGCGATGTTGGTGAACACGGTTGCCTCCGGTTCCACCGAGATGTCCGGGTGGCCGGCCGACAGTTCGGCGGTGCGGGTCAACAACCAGCGTCCCAGCGCGTCGAACCGTGGCCGGTGTGCGGCCGTTGGCCGGCCGCCGAGAATGGAACCCAGCCCCATGTCCAGGTTGGGCGCATCCCAGACCAGAAGTACCCGTTGAACCGACGGGTTCACCACCGAATCGTCACCGTCGGGCGGCGCGGGGGCGGCCGCGGCGTCTTCCATCACACTCATGGCCGTCTCATCCAGAGGAGCTCTGTGACCGCACTGCCTGCGTGGCGGGCCTTCGTCTCGTATTTGGTCGTCGGGCGCTGCACCGACATCGGCAGCGGGTCGCCCGGCTGCACGCGTTGCAGCAGCGGTTCGGCGTCGCCGGCTTCGGCGATCTGCTCGGCGTACCCGGCGTGGTCGGTGGCGGCGTGCAGGACCCCGCCGGGGCGCAGCCGGTCGGCGATGAGGGCGATGGTGCTCGGCTGTAGCAGCCGGCGCTTGTGGTGGCGTGACTTCGGCCAGGGGTCGGGGAAGAAGACCCGCGCGCCGGTCAGCTCCCCGGTGGAGAACATGTGCTCGAGCACGTCGACGGCGTCGCCGCGGATCAGCCGGATATTGGTGACGCCCTCCCGGTCGACGGCGCTGAGCAGCTGCGCAAGGCCGCGCCGGTAGACCTCGGCGGCCACCACGTCGATGTGGGGCTCGGCCATGGCCATCCCGAGGGTCGAGGTCCCGGTGCCGCAGCCGATCTCCAGGACGACGGGAGCTCGACGGCCGAACCATGCGGTCGTGTCGAGGTGTCCGGCGGGTTTTTCCCCGTTACGAGCCTGGGTACCGAGCTGCGGCCAGAGCCGGTCCCACACTTCTTGCTGGGCCTCGGTCAGCGCCGAGCGGCGCGAGCGGAAGCTGGTTATTCGGGGATACGGATGCGCGGCCACGGCGTCGGGCGTGGCTGAGCCACCGTGGTGCTGCGCATGCATCCGTCCATCGTCGCTCATGAACTCCCGCGTACCCGCACCGTGGTACAGATTGATACCCAACAGTTGCCTTCGCCTGGTAGTGGCTACCGCCACAGGTCAGCGGCTGCCAGCATGTCGGTGTGGTGGGGCTGCCGATACGGGTCAGTGTGACCGGTCGCGCCGGGTGCGGAAGGCGCACAGTGACCCGAGTGTTGCGTGGGGCCGGTGTGGTGATCGCCGATCCGTCGGAGGTCGCCGACGTCGCCGTCTACGTGTTGGCCGAGACGCTGAAGCCCGAGGACCGCCGCGCGATCGCCGGCTCGTCCCGACCGGTCGTCGCCGTCATCAACAAGGCGGATCTGGCCGGATTCGGTGGTCGGGGGCCCATCGCGGCCGCCACCGCTCACTGCGGGCGGCTCGGCGCACTCGCCGGCGTCCCGTTCTATCCCCTGGCCGGACTGGCTGCGGCCGCCGCGTTGGACCACACCGTCGTCGACGACGAGTTGGTCGGCGCATTGCGGGCGCTGACCACCGATCCGGCCGACCTCGGCTCGACCGACCGGTTCGCCACCACCGCACACCGGCTGCCGCTGGCGATCCGGGAACGGCTGCTCGTCGAGCTCGACCTGTTCGGTATCGCCCACGGCGTGCTGGCGCTACGCGCCGGCGCCGACCGAGAAGGGCTGATCGCCGCGTTGCGGCACGCCAGCGCTGTCGACGGGTTGCTCGCCGGTATCGATCGTGCAGCCGCACCCGTGCGTTATCGGCGACTGGCCCCCGACGCGTCGGTCGACACCCGAATGGCCGCGGCCATCGAGGTGGTGCGCGACGCCGGGATGGCAGTGGATGACGGTGTGACCGAGACAGCGCATCTCCAGCGCGCGATCACCTGGCAGCGATACTCCCGAGGTCCGGTATCCCGGCTGCATCGGTCCTGCGGCGTCGACATCGCCCGCGGTTCGCTGCGGTTGTGGGAACGTGCGGGCGGCATCGCGGAGCCACTGTTGTGACTGATGCCGTCGACAGCGTGGTGGCCGAGATCGACTCGATCACCCGGCGCGACGCCGTGTTGGTCGCCGGACCTTGGCTGGCGGGCACCAGTAGTGCGGTGTCCGCCCTTCGTGACCGGCTGCCCGAGGTCACCGTTCTGGAAGTAAACGAGCTCCGCGCCGGCGAGGCGCCCGCCGTGTTGGTGTTCGTGGTGTCGGCCACCGCACCGCTGACCGAATCAGACTGTGCACTGCTGGACGCCGTCGCCGCCGATACCGATGCGGTGATCGGGGTGGTGTCCAAGATCGACGTGCACCGCACCTGGCGTGAGGTGCTCGACGCCGATCGTGCGCTGCTTACCGAGCGGGCCGCCCGTTACGGCGAGGTGGTTTGGGTGGGGGCCGCCGCTGCACCGGATCTGGGGCCGCCCGTCGTTGACGACGTCGTCGTAGCGGTGACCACCATGCTCGCCGATGACTCGCTGGATCAGCGAAATCGCTTGCGCGCGTGGGAGAATCGCTTGCTTGCTATGTGCCTTCGGCTGGATCACGACGTCGAGGGCGCTGGTCGGGAGGCCCGGCTGGCCGCGCTACGGGAACAACGTGCGGGCCAGCTGCGCGCGTTTCGGCTGACCACGTCGCAGCGTTCAATTGCCATACGCAGCCAGATGCAGCAGGTGCGGGTGCAGTTGTCCTCCTTCGCTCGCACCCGCTGTGCGTCGGTGCGTTGCGAACTGCACGAGGACGTCGCGGGCATGACCCGGCGCCGGCTCGGCGGCTTCACCGACGAGGTGCATCACCGGATCGCTGTGGTGAGTGGCGACGTCCAGGAGGGCACCTTCCGCCGTCTGGCCGATATCGGCGACCAGCTGGGCCTACCTGTCCACGCGCCGGCCGACCCGTGCCCGGTGGTCGCGGTGGGCACCGCGCCGCTGCGGTCACGCGGCGCGGAGAACCGGTTGATGATGCTGCTGGGCGCGGGCTTCGGACTCGGCGTCGCGCTGACGCTGAGCCGGCTGTTCGCCGACCTGGCTCCGCGGTGGGCGCTCGGCGGTGCCATCGGCGGCGCGATCGTCGGGCTGGCGGTGACGCTGTGGGTCGTCGGTGTCCGGGGACTGCTGCACGATCGCGCGGTGCTGGACCGCTGGGTTGATGAGGTCACCACCGGGTTGCGCACCGCGATGGAGGAATGGGTGGCGACTCGGGTGTTGGCCGCCGAGGCGTCGCTGAGCCGAGCCACCGCCGAGCGGGACGCCGTCGAGCGCGCCGATACGGAGGAATCGGTGGCCCGGATCGACCGGGAAATCCGCGAGCACGGGGTGCAGCGGGCGCGGGCCGCGGCGATCCGGGACCGTCGTGTCCCGGTGATCGAGAACGCGTTGGCATCGGTGCGTGCCGATCTCGACGAACTGAATCGAAGAAAAGCTCCGAATTATGGCCTTCTGAATCGTTCCTGTGAGTGATCGGACATAATCCCGATTAACCGCGGGTATCTCACCCGCGTTAACCTACTTTTCAGGGAGGACCGTGTCTCGGCGCGGAATCCGGCCTGCGTCCTGGCCATAAAAAGTAAGCAGGAGATAGCGATGACTTCAGCGACCATCCCCGGTCTGGATACCGCACCGACCAAGCATCAGGGCCTGCTCGCTTGGGTCCGGGAGGTCGCCGAACTCACGCAGCCCGACCGCGTGGTCTTCGCCGACGGTTCCGCTGAGGAATACCAGCGCCTGTGCGACCAGTTGGTGGCTGCCGGCACGTTCACTCCGCTGAGCGACACCGAGGAGCCGAGCTCCTACCTGGCCCGCTCGGCGCCGTCGGATGTGGCGCGCGTGGAGTCGCGGACGTTCATCTGCTCGGAGCGGGCGATCGACGCCGGCCCGACCAACAACTGGATGGACCCCGCCGAGATGCGCGGCCTGATGACCGACCTGTACCGCGGTTGCATGCGTGGACGCACGATGTACGTGGTGCCGTTCTGCATGGGCCCGCTCGGTGCCGACGACCCGAAGCTCGGCGTCGAGATCACCGACTCCGAATACGTCGTCGTGTCGATGCGGACGATGACTCGCATGGGCAAGGCCGCGCTGGACAAGATCGGCGAGGACGGATTCTTCGTCAAGGCACTGCATTCGCTCGGTGCGCCCCTCGAGCCGGGCCAAGCAGACGTTCCCTGGCCGTGCAACGACACCAAGTACATCACCCACTTCCCCGAGACCCGCGAGATCTGGAGCTTCGGCTCGGGTTACGGCGGCAACGCGCTGCTGGGCAAGAAGTGCTACTCGCTGCGGATCGCCTCGGCGATGGCGCACGACGAGGGCTGGCTCGCCGAGCACATGCTGATCCTCAAGCTGATCTCGCCCGAGAACAAGGCGTACTACATCGCCGCCGCGTTCCCGTCGGCCTGCGGCAAGACCAACCTCGCGATGCTGCAGCCGACCGTCCCGGGCTGGCGCGCCGAGACCGTCGGTGACGACATCGCCTGGATGCGCTTCGGCAAGGACGGCCGGCTGTACGCCACCAACCCGGAGTTCGGTTTCTTCGGTGTGGCACCGGGCACCAACTGGAGCTCCAACCCCAACGCCATGAAGACCGTCGCCGCCGGCAATACGGTGTTCACCAACGTCGCGCTGACCGACGAAGGAGGTGTCTGGTGGGAGGGCCTCGAGGGCGACCCGCAGCACCTGATCGATTGGAAGGGCAACGATTGGACGCCGGAGTCCGGCGAGAAGGCCGCCCACCCCAACTCCCGTTATTGCACGCCGATGGCGCAGTGCCCGACACTGGCGCCCGAGTGGGATGACCCGCAGGGCGTGCCGATCTCGGCCATCCTGTTCGGCGGCCGCCGCAAGACGACGGTGCCGCTGGTGACGCAGGCCCGCGACTGGCAGCACGGTGTATTCATCGGTGCCACACTGGGTTCCGAGCAGACCGCCGCCGCCGAGGGCAAGGTCGGCACCGTGCGTCGCGACCCGATGGCGATGCTGCCGTTCCTCGGCTACAACGTCGGCGACTACTTCGCCCACTGGATCAACCTCGGCAAGAACGCCGACGAGTCCAAGATGCCGAAGATCTTCTTCGTCAACTGGTTCCGTCGCGGTGACGACGGCCGCTTCCTGTGGCCCGGCTTCGGCGAGAACAGCCGCGTGATGAAGTGGATCATCGAGCGGGTCGAGGGCAAGGCCAACGGCTCGACCACACCGATCGGCATCGTGCCGAGCGCAGGCGATCTCGATCTCGAAGGTCTGGACGCCGATCCGGCCGACGTCAACGAGGCGCTGGCCGTGAATGTGCAGGAGTGGCGTGACGAACTGCCGCTGATCGAGGAGTGGTTCGAGTTCGTCGGCGAGAAGCTGCCGACCGGCGTGAAGGACGAGTTCGAGGCGCTCAAGCAGCGTCTTGCCGAAAGTTCCTGACTACGGCCGTTAAGGCCTGACAGCCACCCCCGCCCGGTTAGCATCTCGGGCGTGGGGGTTCCAACGGCGGATGCGCCTGCGCCGGTGAAGAATGCGCCAGCACAATCGTGGTGGCGCCGGATCGCGACGGTCGCCATGATCCTCGCCATCTACGTCGGGTCGGTGGCCGGCTACTTCTGGATCGACAGCTCGGCCCACACCCTGGCGCCGAGCAATCTGGACGCCGCCGACGAGACCGTTGTGTTGGTGGAACTCACCGCCATTCATCCGCTCGACAATCGAGTCGACGTCGACGTGGTCGTGATACCTCAGAAGGGCTTGCTTGACCCGGAATTCGGCACGCTGAACACCGATATGGTCGTGGTGGTGTGCCCATGCACCGATCTCGGCGAACTGTCGTTTCCCAAAGGCGAGATTCCCAAGGTGATCAAGACCCAGCTGGCGGCCACCGGCGAAGCGGATCGGTGGCCGTTTGACACCTACACCACCAAGACCATCGGCACCGATGTGTTCGTCGGCTCCGGGGCGGATCGGCGTTATGTGCCTGCGCGGGTGGAAGTGGGCGGATCGCTGTACGGCTGGGACATCCGCAGTGACCGGTCAGGCCCGGCCACCCACTCTGGTGGTACCGACGACAACGCGACGATCACCTTCTCGCGTTCGCGGGGCCCGTTGGCGCTGATCTTCGGCATCTGTCTGGTGCTGCTGACGCTGCCGGCACTGGCGCTCTACGCTGCGATCGAAATGCTCTTGGGCAAGAAGAAGTTTCAGCCGCCATTCTCGACCTGGTTCGCCGCAATGTTGTTCGCGGTGGTCCCGATCCGCAACGTGCTACCCGGTGACCCGCCGCCGGGATCCTGGATCGACGAGGCGCTCGTCTTCTGGGTGCTCATCGCACTGGTTGCGGCCATCGTGATCTACCTGGTGGCCTGGGCGCGGCGCAGCGACTGACGCGGCCACGGAGGTGGCTCCCTCTACCGGCCAGATTGTGGGCAACTGCGGCCAGCGAGGACCGGGTTGACACCCGTCAATTGGCGTTGTCGTACAGTGCACCCATGCAGATCCGCGAGCATGCCGAGGCCACTCCCGACAAGCCGGCAGTCATCCTGTATCCCTCCGGAAAAACCGTCACGTTCGGCGAGATGGAAGCCCGGGCCAACCAGCTGGCACACCTGTTCCGGGAGGCCGGGCTGCGCGAGGGCGACGCCGTCGCGGTTCTCATCGAGAACAACGAGCATTTCCACACAGTGCTGTGGGCCGCGCGGCGCTGCGGTCTTTACTACGTGCCGATCAACACTCACCTGACCGCGGCGGAGGCCGCCTACATCATCGACAACAGCGAGGCCAAAGCCGTCGTCGGATCGGACGCGCTGCGCGACACCCTGGCCGGCCTGTCCGCCGAGCTGCCGAAGATGCCCGGGTTGCTCATCATCGCCGGCGGTGAGCTCGATGGTTGGCAGAGCTATCCCGAATGCGTTGCGGGCCAGCCCGTTACCCCGATCGATGACGAGATCGACGGTGATCTGCTGCAGTATTCGTCGGGGACCACCGGGCGACCGAAGGGCATCAAGCGCGAGCTTCCGCACCTGCCTCCCGCTGAGGTTCCCGGTTTGATGTCGGCGCTGGTCGAATTCTGGATGAACCCGCAGGCTGTGTACATCAGCCCCGCTCCGCTGTACCACACCGCGCCGTCGGTCTGGTCGATGCAGACATTGGCGGGCGGCATCACGACGGTGGTGCTGGAGAAGTTCGACGCGCAGGGCTGCCTCGACGCGATCCAGCGTCACCGGGTCACCCACGGGCAGTTCGTCCCGGTCATGTTCACCAGGATGCTGAAACTACCTGAAGACGTGCGTAATTCGTACGATCTATCGAGTCTGCAGCGGATCATGCACGCCGCGGCGCCGTGTCCGGTCGAGATCAAGAAACAGATGATCGACTGGTGGGGGCCGATCGTCGACGAGTACTACGCCTCCTCCGAGGCGATCGGGTCGACGTTGATCACCGCCGAGGATTGGCTCACACACCCCGGATCGGTGGGCAAGCCGATGTTGGGTGGCCTGCACATCCTCGACGAGGACGGCAACGAGTTGCCGCCCGGGCAGGCCGGCGAGATCTACTTCGAGGGCGGATTCGACTTCGAGTACCTCAATGACCCTGAGAAGACGGCGAAGTCCCGCGACAGCCATGGCTGGAAATCGGTCGGTGACATCGGATACGTCGACGAGGATGGCTACCTCTACCTCACCGACCGCCGGCATCACATGATCATCTCCGGCGGGGTGAACATCTATCCGCAGGAAGCCGAGAACATGCTGGTCACCCACCCCAAGGTGATGGACGCCGCGGTGTTCGGCATTCCCGATGAGGAGATGGGCCAAAGCGTCAAGGGCGTGGTGCAACTCGTCGACCCCGCGGACGCCACCGACGAATTCGCCGAGGAGCTGCTGGCCTGGCTACGAGATCGGTTGACGCACTACAAGTGTCCGCGGACCATCTCGTTCGAGACGACCCTGCCCCGGACCGACACCGGCAAGCTGTACAAGCAAGAGCTGATCGCCAAGTACTCGCCCGCGCCGACCGGGTGATGGTGCTAGTCGACTTGTCCGACCCGCCGCCGATCGGGGTGACGGGTCCGCCGGGCGTCGTCGTAGCGGTCGGGGAAGCGTCGACTCCGGATGGTGAATTCTGGCTTGACACTGCGACATTCGCGCTGACCGAAGCCGAGCATGAAGATCGCCGGCGGGTTGCGGTGGAATCGGTCGATGAGACTGTCGCTCTGTTGGCCGACCGCTGCGAGCGGTGGCCGCATGCCAGTGCGGTCTGCGACGACGTGCTGCGGGCCGTGGACGTGACGGGCCCCGCGCTGCCGGGGATCATCACCGAGTCGTTGGCCTACTCGACTCTGCAGTCCGGTCCGGAGTTCGCCCGCTGGCTGGCCGAACGCGGACCGGCCGTGCTGCCTGACATCGCCGATCCGGTGGTGGCATCCCGCGACGGTGCCACGTTGCGGATCCGGTTCAACAGGCCGAAGCGCCACAACGCGTTCAGTACTGACGCGCGGGCGCTGTTGCTCGAGGCGCTGACCGTCGCGTTGCTCGACGACACCGTCACCGAGGTGGTCCTCGGCGGCAACGGCCCATCCTTTTGCAGCGGCGGGGACCTCGGCGAGTTCGGCACCTTCGCAGACCCGGCTTCCGCGCACGTGGCGCGCACCCGACACAGCCCCGCGCTCGCGCTCGACGAGCTGACCCGGCGGCTGGGCCGTGCCTGCCGTGCCGAGATTCACGGCCGGGTGCTCGGCAGCGGGTTGGAGATGGCGTCGTTCTGTGGGTGGGTCAGCTGCGACGCCGAGGCCGTGCTCGGGCTGCCCGAACTGATGCTCGGCCTCATTCCCGGCGCCGGTGGCACGGTGAGCATCACCCGCCGCATCGGACGTTGGCGCACAGCTTATTTGGTGCTGTCGGGCCGGACCATCGATGCGAGCACGGCGCTGTCTTGGGGTCTGGTCGACGAGATCAGCCAGACCGGCGCAGCGTGACCCGGTAGGTGTACTGCTCGGGCAGGAAGTGGCTGACCGACAGTTCGACCGGGGTGCCGGTGGTGTCGGAGTAGAGCCGGTCCACCCGCAGCATCGGGTGCCCGGGCGCGCAGCCGAGCGCACTCGCGACCAGTTCGTCGGCGGGTGCCACCGTGATCGACTGCGCCGCTTCGGCGATGGGATGGTCCAAGTGCGGCTCGAGCACGCCGATGACAGTGTTGGTGCCGACAGCGCCATCCGCCAACTCCGCGGAGTCGAACACCAGCCGCGCGATCGACTCGGGCAGGTGCACGGTGGTGACGACGAACGGAACTCCGAAATAATCCCCGGGTCGCTGCGCTCCTGCCCGCCGGTCGCTCTCCCCGGGTCGCTGCGCTCCTGCCCGCCGGTCGTGCAGCCGTCGGAACACCACCGTGTACACCACGTCATGATCCAGCCTCAGCCGACTGGCTGCGCTGACGTCGACCCGGCGCGAAAGGCCCTGCAGCACTTCCATCGTGGTGTCCTCGGACAAGCTCATCAGGTCCTCGATGGAGCCGAGTTGCCGCAGATAACCCCGATTGGCGTATGTCCCGCGCCCCGGCACCCGGTAGACCACACCCTCGGCCACCAGATCCTGGAACGCCCGGCGCACCGTCTGCCGCGACAGCCCGTGCTCGGCGACCAATTCGGACTCCGTCGGCAACCGGACACCCTCGGGGTAGGCGCCGGCGGCGATCTCGTCGCGAAGTCGTTGCCGCAGAACCTGATACGCGGGCTCGGGTTTCATGGGCGGTCAGATGCCGCCCAAGTCTGATGTCGGCATCAGATGCCTCCCCGCGCGACCAGTTGACCGGCGATCACGTTGCGCTGGATCTCGTTGGTGCCCTCGCCGACGATCATCAGCGGTGCGTCGCGGAAGTAGCGTTCGACGTCGTACTCGGTCGAGTAGCCGTATCCGCCGTGGATGCGCACCGCGTTCAGCGCGATCTCCATGGCGATCTCGGAGGCGAACAGCTTGGCCATGCCCGCCTCCATGTCGCAGCGCTCGCCGCTGTCGTAGCGTTCGGCGGCGTAACGGGTCAGCTGGCGGGCGGCGGTCAGCTTGGTGGCCATATCGGCAAGATAGTTGCCGATCGACTGGTGCTTCCAGATGGGCTGACCGAAGCTCTCCCGGTCCTGGGCATACGCCAGCGCGTCCTCCAGGGCCGCCGTGGCCACCCCCAGTGCGCGGGACGCCACCTGAATGCGGCCGGTCTCAAGGCCTTTCA
The DNA here is from genome assembly GCF_013404075.1 of Mycolicibacterium vinylchloridicum. Classification (GTDB taxonomy): domain Bacteria; phylum Actinomycetota; class Actinomycetes; order Mycobacteriales; family Mycobacteriaceae; genus Mycobacterium; species Mycobacterium vinylchloridicum. The sequence continues at coordinate 4,857 of NZ_JACBJQ010000081.1, read as the reverse complement.
TCATCTGGCTGAAACCGCGACCCGGCTCGCCGCCCAGGATCGCGGTGGCCGGCAGCCGGCAGTTGTCGAACGCGATCTCGCAAGACTCGACGCCCTTGTAGCCCAGCTTGGGCAGATCCCGCGACACCGTCATCCCCGCCGTCTCCGCCTCGACCAGCACCACCGAGATGCCCTTGTGCCGCGGAGTGGCCTGCGGATCGGTCTTGCACAGCAAGGCGATGAGACCCGATCGGCGGGCATTGGTGATCCACGTCTTGGCGCCGTTGATCACCAGGTCGTCACCGTCGCGTCGGGCGACGGTGATCATGTTCTGCAGATCCGAGCCGCCGCCGGGCTCGGTCAGTGCCATCGTGGCGCGGATCTGGCCGGTGGCCATCCTCGGCAGGTAGGTCTGCTTCTGCTCCTCGGTGCCGAAGGTTTCCAGCAGCTTCGCCACCACGGTGTGCCCGCCCATCGCGCCGGCCAGGGTCATCCACCCCCGTGCCAGTTCCTGGGTGACCTCGACGTAGCAGGGCATCGACACGGGGGAGCCGCCGTACTGCTCGCTGATCGCCAGGCCATAGATGCCGATGCGCTTCATCTGCTCGATCCACGCCTCGGGGTAGGTGTTGGCGTGTTCGACCTCGCGCACCGTGGGTTTCACATCGCGGTCGACGAACGCCCGCACCGTCTCCACCAGCATCGTTTCTTCGTCGTTGAGTGCAGTGCTCACCAAGGTCGCTCCAAGATCGGGAAATGTACGGCCATATTGACACGGATGGGCCCGAAGCACCAGTATGGGGCACTGTGACTTTGTACGGCCATATCGGTGGTGAGGCGGGCGTTCCCTACTTCGACGACCTGGCGGTCGGCCAGGTCTTCGACTGGGCGCCCTCGATGACGTTGACCTCGGGCGCCGCGGCCACCCATCAGGCGATCCTGGGCGACCGGATGCGGCTGTCCCTGGACGCCGGCCTCGCGAACGCCGTAGTGGGCAGTAACGCTGTCCTCGCACACCCGGCGCTGGTGTGCGACGTCGCGATCGGCCAGAGCACGCTGGTGACCCAGCGGGTCAAGGCCAACCTGTTCTACCGCGGGCTGACGTTCCACCGCTACCCCGTCATCGGCGACACCATCTCCACGCGCACCGAGGTGGTCGGGCTGCGCCAGAACACCGCCAAGCCGGGTCGGGGAGCGACGGGGTTGGCTGCGCTGCGGATGACCACCGTCGACCAAGTCGGCCGGCTGGTGCTGGACTTCTACCGCTGCGCGATGCTGCCGCTGAGCCCCAACGTCGGCGACACCGGCCACGCCGACGACCTGTCCTTGATCGGCGCCGACCTGGGTCCGGCGCCTGACCCGACCGCCGACTGGAACGCGGCAGCGTTCCGTGAACGCGTAACCGGCCCGCACTTCGTGCCGGATATGGCGGGCTCGGTGCTACGCAGCACCGGAGACGTCGTCAGCTCCGCACCCGAGCTGGCCCGGCTGAGTCTGAATATCGCTGCCACTCACCATGATTCGAGGGTCGGTGGGCAGCGCCTGGTCTACGGCGGGCACACCATCGGGTTGGCACTGGCCCAGGCGAGTCGGGTGCTGCCCAACCTCGCGACCGTGCTGGGCTGGCAGTCCTGCGACCACACCGGTCCGGTGCACGAGGGCGACACGTTGTACAGCGAGCTGCAGATCGAGGCGGCCGAGGCGCTGCCCGGCGATCGCGGCGGGGTGCTCACCCTGCGTTCACTGGTTTACGCGGTGTCCGACGGAGGCGACGACCGTCAGGTCTTGGACTGGCGGTTGCGCGCGCTGCATTTCTAGGCGCCGAGATCGACTTTGTGCAGGTCGGCACTCCAACTTTTCCGGTCAGATGTCGGTTTGGGCGAGAATGGGGGCGTGAGTAACTCCGGCGCCGGCGCCTTGGCCTGGCTGACCGGCATGTCCGACGGGCCGCCGGATCACTCGCGGTCGGCGGTGCTGCGCCATGCCGAAACGGTCGGCGCCGAGCTCACCGAACTCCTGGGCACACCCGTGGACGCCGGCCGGATCGTGACGGGCCGGGCCGCGCTGCTCGGACTCCACCGGCGGGGCCGCATCTCCGCCGGCGGTGCGACCCGGCTGATGCCGGCGCGGGACGGTTGGTGGGCGCTGACCGTCTCGCGAGCCGACGACATGGCCGCCCTGCCCGCCCTCGTCGAAGCCGACACCGTGCCAGAGGATCCTTGGCCGGTGATCGAGCGGTGGGCGGCCCAGCGCCGCTGTGACGAGGCCGTCGAGCGCGCCGTCCTGTTGGATCTGCCCGCGTCAAGGCTGGGTGAGACGGTGGCCGCCCCGCCCCGCGTGGTCCGATCGGGTCCCCGGAGTGCACCTCGCGTGACGGCAGGCCTGCTGGTGGCCGACCTGTCGTCGATGTGGGCCGGCCCGCTGTGCGGGCAGATCCTCGCCGCAGCAGGCGCCACCGTCGTCAAGGTGGAGAGCCCGGCCCGCCCCGACGGCACCAGAGCCGGTGACCCGTTCTTCTACGACTGGATCAACCACGAAAAGCTCTCCTATGCTGTGGATTTCGATCGTGACCACGAACGCCTGCGAGCACTGGTGAACGCTGCCGACATCGTCATCGAAGGCTCGCGCGCGGGGGTACTTGCGCGCCGGGGCCTGACTCCGGAGGTACTGTCCGGCCCGGATGGCAGGGTCTGGCTGCGTGTCACCGGCCACGGTCCCGAGTCGCAGCGAGTCGCCTTCGGTGACGACGCGGCGGTGGCGGGCGGACTGGTTGGCACGAGCCCGAGCGGACCGGTGTTCTGCGGCGACGCCATCGCCGATCCGCTCACCGGGCTGGAATCGGCACTGGCCGTGACGCATTCGCTGGGCCGCGGCGGAGGCGAGACCCTGGAGGTGGCCATGTCGGCCGTCGCGGCGACCTACGCGGCGCTGCCGACGACGGCGTCGCAATCGCCGGCGCCCGCTGAAGTGCCCAAGCCCCCGCCGCGAACTGCGCCCGCCGCGGCGCTCGGTGCGGACAACGCGGCCGTAGAATCCCTTGTTTCCCAGAGGAATTCGGTACCATGCTGATTCAGCGAGCCCGCCTGCTCAATGGCCGCACCGTCGACATCCGGGTGAGCTCCCATATCGACGAGGTCGCCGAAACGCTGACTCCGCGGCTGGCCGAAACGGTTTTCGACGCCGCAGGCGGCACCGTGATTCCCGGTCTGCACGATCACCATGTGCACCTTCGAGCCGCGGCGGCAGCACTGGATTCCGTTCAGGTTGGCCCCGCGACCGTTCATAGCCGCGACGAACTCTCCCGGGTGCTGGCCCGAGCGCCGGTCGGAGAAGACGGCTGGATCCGGGCGGTCGGCTACCACGAATCGGCTGCGGGTTCGCTCGACCGGTACACCCTCGATGAGCTCTTCGACGCGGTTCCGGTACGCATTCAGCATCGCAGCGGCGTCCTGTGGTTCCTGAACTCGGCGGGTCTCTTCGCCGTCGGCCTGCCCGATCACCCCGATGGCAGGTTGCGCAGTTATGACAGCTGGTCGGATGCGGTGGCCCGCCGCGACACCAGTCTGGCAACGATCAGCCGGCGACTGCTGAGCTACGGCGTCACTGGAGTCACCGACGCCACCCCAGATCTGGGCGCCGATGACATCGTCACACTGACCGAGGAGCACCGGCACGGGGGACTGCATCAGGGAGTGCACTGGCTTTCCCCGGGAAAGCGCATTCTGCATGACGATTCGCTGGATCTCGATGAGCTGACCGAGTGGATTGCTGCGACACACCGCACCAGTGGAGCCGTCGCGCTGCACTGTGTCACCGCGAGCCAGCTGGTCGTCTCCCTTGCCGCATTGCGGGCAGCGGGTACGCACCCCGGCGACCGGATCGAGCATGCGGCCGTGGTGCCCGCCGACAGCATCACCGAACTCGCCGACATCGGCGTACTCGTGGTGACCCAACCCAACTTCATCGCCGAACGCGGTGACCAATACCTCGTCGACGTCGACCCCGAGGATCAGGCCGCGCTCTGGCGGCTGGCGTCGCTACTCGAAGCCGGTGTGCGCGTGGCTCTTTCGACAGACCTGCCGTTTGGAGGCGCCGACCCATGGGCCGCGATGCACGCCGCCACCCGCCGCGCCGGTCCGAGTGGCGCGGTGCTGAACGAGGGCGAATGTGTTTCGGCCACAACGGCTCTGACGATGTTCACCGGGCATGCTGAACGTCCCGACGTACCCAGGACGGTCGATCCGGGACAGCCCGGGGACCTGTGCGTACTCGGCGCTTCGCCGGTCGAAGTGCTCGACACCCTCGACGCCGGCCTGGTGACCGCCACCATCATCGGCGGGCACCTGCAGGTGGTGAATTAGTCCTTTTCGTCGTCTTTGGGGAGTAGTCGTTCTGGGTGGTGGTAGTCGTTGGTGCCGCCGCGTAGGGGGACGTCGGGTGGTGGGCTCCAGTGGGTTTGGCCGCCTGCGAGTTGGTGGGTTTCCCAGCCGTGGTTTTCGACGAGGAGGTTGTCGCATTTGCAGGCCAGGGTGAGGTGGTCGATGTCGGTGGTGCCGCCGTGTTTCCAGTCTTGTGTGGCGTGGTGGACCTGGCTGTTGTAGCCGTTGACCGTGCACCCGGGTGCGGTGCAGCCCCGATATTTGGCCAGCAGCATGATCCGCTGATCAGCCGACGCCAGCCGCTTGGACCGGCCCAGCCACAGTGATTGCCCGGTGATGCCGTCGAACACCGCCAGATACTTGTTCGCGGGAGCGTTCATCTGGATCAGATCCGAGATCGGGATCAACGTCCCACCGCCGGTCACCGCGTGGCCGGCACCGGCCTGGAGGTCTTGCAGGGTGGTGGTCACGATCATCGTGACCGGTAAGCCGTTGTGCT
>NZ_JACBJQ010000080.1 GCF_013404075.1 Mycolicibacterium vinylchloridicum | reverse complement strand
ACCACCCGCCTGCACTCGGCCCTGGGCTATCTCTCGCCCTCGGAGTACGAGGACCGGTACCGTCACACCGTCGCCTCAACAACAGAGGTGGCATAACCGAGGTCTCCATCCAGACCAGGACGGTTCAGTACACATCTCGGGCTCGTTACGTTCGGTGGGGCGGCTGGTGGGCTGGTTGCTATGGCTGGCGTCTTGGCGAAACTGTTTAGTTTAGCGGTCGCGGCTGTGGTCTACGTCTCGGTTGAGTCCGTCGCCACGATGAGCGGCGTTCCACATGCGGGTGTGTAGTTCGTGGGCGGTGGTGTTGCGCTGCTGGGCTTTTCGGTGGCGTTGCAGGGCGTTGGTGATGGCGGGGGTGTGTTGGTCGGGGTGTAGGCCGGCGGCTTGGGTGAGGGCGGCGTCGGTGTCTGGGCTGGCCTGGTAGTGGTTGATGCGGCCGGTGGACGCGGTGAGCACTGGCGACCAACGGAGTTCGGTGTGCAGCAGTTTGAGCAGTGGCGCTGCCGGTGGTGGCCAGGTGGCGGTGTTGGTGTCGAGCAGGATGATCCGGGCGTGGGCGGTAGCGGCGTTTTCGGTGAGATCCGCGATGGTCTCGGGGGTGAGGTGTTCGGCGCGGTCGATGATGACGATGGTGCCGGGCGCGCTGTCGGTGAGGTCGATGGTGGCGGCGTCGATGACGGTGGGGTTGATCGGGGACAGGTCGGGGTTGTCACAGATGGTGGCGGGTGCGGCCCAGATCAGCGGGCGCTGCGCGGCGTGGGCGGCGCGGGCGAGATGGTTCATCATCGGTAGCAGTGCGGCGCGGTCGCTGGCGTGGGCGGCGGTGAGCACGAACGGAATGTCGGTGAGTCGGTGTAGGCGGTGGGTGTCGATGTCGGGGTGCTCGGGGATGGGCAGCCGGTCTTGGAAGGCGTGTTGGCCGGCGGCGTCGAGCACCCGCAGTTCGGCGTCGATGCGAGGCAGTAGGTCGGTGATGTGTTCGGCGGTGCTGCGCTGAGCGTGGGCGAATGCCTGCGCGGCGGCGAGTTCGGTGCGGTGCAACTGTTCGCGTAGCGCCGCGCGGTCGGCGCGGTGGCGGGCGAGCAGTGTGTCGTCGTCGGCGCGGCACCGGCGCAGCAGGGCGTCGGCGTCGGCGTGGGTGACGATGTGTTCGCTGCCGCCGGCTGCGGCGGCGCGGGCAGCGGTGGCTTCTTGGAATGCCGGGTGGAACTGCTCGGCGGGGCTGCGGGTGGGTAGCTGGTAGCTGGTGAGGAAGTTCCGGTTCTGGGTGGCCGAGGCGATATCGAGCGGGTCGGCGTCTGGGTCGGCGCGCAATGTATCGAGTTCGGTGCGGGTGTGGTTGATGAGTTCGAGGGCTTCGGTGTAGGTGGTCTCGGCCTCGTGCCACTGGTCGAGCACGGTTTCGACGCGGGCCAGGAAGGGTCGATCGGCGTCGGCGGCGTCGCGCATGCGCCGCAGTTCATCGGTGGCGGCGCGCACGTGCGGGCCATTGCCGGCGGACACTTGTGCAGCGAGTTCACGTAGCTCGGCGGCGGCGTAGCGGGCGCGCAGGGCGTGGACGTCGGCGCGGTGGGCGGCCAGCGCGGCGGCCGGGGTGGGCCGGCGGGTGCTCAGGCTGTCGAAATCGAGGTGCGATTCGGCGTCAAGGACGTCGTGGGCGTACTCGGGTGGGGGCAGTTGTTCGTCGGGTTCGGTGGGCTCGGTGAGGTCGTATTCATCTAGTCCGAGCGCGGCGGCGAGGTTGTTGGGGTCAGCCAACACATCCTCGTGAGAGTGCTGGCGCCAGGCTGGTGTGTTCTCGATGTCGGGGTGCAGGTGGGCGAGTTCTTCGTGTTCTTCCGGGGTCAGCGGTGCGTGCTCGGGAAGGGGGATGTCGTGGTCGTAGGGGTCGTCGGTGGTGAACACCTCGATCGAGTAGGTGAGCAGGCGGGCGTACTCGTCGGCGCGTAGGTGATGGGTCAGGTGGGCGTCGGCGTCATAGAGGTGTTCGGCGGCCACGTGCAGCAGATCCAACGGTGTCCACTGGTCGGGATCGGCGTTGCTGATCGCGGAGACCAACGCGGGGAGTGCGGGGTCGGCGGCGATCGTTTCGGCCAGTTCGGTGCCGAACACGGTGTGCAGATCGGGTAGCCAGTCCGGGCGCAAACCCCCGTTGGCGGTTTCCAGGGCGGCCGGGGACATGGTGCCGCATAGCCGCCACCACAGGGCGGCGGCGGGTAGTTCGTCGGGCAGCGGTCGGTCGGCCGCGGACTTGCGTACGAGCTGGGTGATGTTGACTCCGGTGCGCGAAGCCGAGGCCAGTTGGGAGGCCAGCTGTGGCCAGTAGGGGTCGCGGCGGATGTGCGGGTTGATGGAGTCGATGAGGTCGTCGTAGCGGTTGGTGGTGGCGTCGGTGCCGATGAGTTCGGCTGCGCGTTGTTCGAGTCCGCGTTGGGCGGCGCGGGTGCGGGCGGGGTATTGCTCGGGGCCGGCGATGCGGGTGTCGTTGTCATCGACGGCGGTCGCGGCGCGATACACCGCGAGCTCGGCGGCCAGCTCGGCATCGGTGTCGACCAGGGGCCGGGCCCACCGGGGTGCGGTCGCTGCGGTCCATTGGGCGCTGGTGGCGCGGACCTCTTCGGCCAGGGCGTCCACCCGTTGCGCGCGGGCCGCCAGGTAGGTACTCCAGTGCGGGTCGGCGGCGAGGCGTTCGGGGATGGCGGGCAGCCAGGACAGCGGACCGGCACCACCGGAGTGCGCTCCGGTGGGGTCCAGGCGCCAATCGATGACCGCGGCCGGGTCGGCGGCGTTGTCGAATCCGCCGGCAGCGACCACTTTGTCGAGCCGTTTGAGCGGGTGGATTCCGGCGGCGGCGATCAGCGCGAGGTGCTGGCGCAGCACCGGCCAGGCCGTGGCCGAGGTGAGTCCGGGCACCAGCTTTTCGGCGTGGGAATCCAACTCGGCGTGCTGGGCTGGGCTCAGGCGTGACTCGGCCGCGGCACCGACCGCATGGGCGTACATGGCTGTCGCAGCGGCCAGGCGGGCGGCTGGATCGGTGGCGGCGCGGGCTGCGCTGGTGGCCGACACTTGCGCGGCGTCGCGGCCCAGCGCGCGGGTCAAGACGTCCACGGCGGTGTCGGGGTGGGTCGCCTTCGGGGACAGCACGCGGTGTGGGTCGTGTTCGGCGGTGGAGAAGTAGATGTGGTTGCCGTACACCCCTCGGGTGAGTGCGGTGTACACCTGCTGGCGGGTCAACTGGTCAGAGCCCACGGTGTGACACCGGTACCGGGCGGTGGCTCCCTGGGTGGCGTCAATGGTGCGGGCGTAGCCCAGGGTGACGTGGGCACGGACGTACTCGGCCGGCAGGCGCAGGTGCGCCCCAGACTCCAGATGCTTGACGGTGATCGAGCCTTCCGGGTCGACCTCGGTGACTTCCCACCGGTAGCCGTTGCGCACGAAATCAGTCGCGCCGAGAGCCAAGGTGCGGTCATTCTCCTTGGTGAACACGAGGTCTCCGACGCTGGCGCGCGCACCGGCCATCAACACCGCTTCGATGCCGGGGGCGCGGGCTCCGAGTTCGGTGAGCCGGTGCAGTCGCGCGCGGTCGTTGAGTTCGGACACCAGATCGTGGGTGGGCGCCAACAGCAGCGAGTGCTCGCCGGCGGCGATATCGGATTGCCATGCCTGGAACGCCATATCGGATGCGGCGGCTTGAGTGCCGACGTGCACGCGCTGCTCATCGAGATAGAACGCGATCCCCGACGGGTCACCGTCGCGCAACGCCAGACCGGCTTGGGCTTCGGCGGCTGAGGCGAACCGCATCACTTGGGACAACGTGATCGCACCGTGGCGGTGGGCCAGGTCGCGCAGCACACCGCCGGCGCTGATCGAGGACAGCTGCTTGTCGTCACCGACGAGGCGCACGCTGGCGCCGCGGGCCAACGCGACCGCGATCATCGAGGCCAACGCCAACGTGCCGGCCTTACCGGCCTCGTCCACGATGATCAACGTGTTTTCATCGATCGCGTCGTACCACTGCCGCGCCGGATCACCGGGGGCAATGTCGGGATTGTCGGTGAGCCAGTTGAACTTATCGAGAGTGTCACCGACTTCGACTTCGATTTCCTCGCGCAGCAGCTGCGCCGCACTCGCACTCGGGGACAACCCGATGACGGTGCCCCCGGCACCTTCCCAGGACCGCGCGAGCGCGGCCATGGCGGTGGTTTTTCCCGACCCGGCCGGGGCGAGCGCGAGCATGACCCGCTGCCCGCGACAGGCCATCTCGCGGACCAGTTGGGCTTGGCCGGCGTTGAGTTCACGCCGATGCGCGGCCTGGGCCAGTAGTTCAATCTCGACGTCGGCGGCGGGCACGGTGCGCCCATCGCGCAGCTCGGCGGCGGCCAGGATGGAGCGTTCGGCGGCCAGGATCTCGTGGCTGGTGTAGGTCTGCGATCCGACTTGGCGGTACACGCTGGAGCCGTCGCGGCGGCGCAGCCGGGCGGGCTCACCGAGGTCGGTATCGGGGCTGCACGCGTGGCGGATGCTCAACGGTTCGGCCAAGGCGGCGTCGGTGATGAGTTCGGCGATGCCGTCGATTCCGGCGTGCCCGGTGACGCGCACGACGCGCAACGCTTCGGCCAACACATGGGTGCGGTTCCAGGTGGCCCGCGCCGCGGAGACGGTGGCGATCACCTGGGCTGCGCGCGCTTTGATCCAACTGTCGGTGACCTCGGCCGGTGTCGTGGTGCGCCCGGCCAAGGACCGGGCGATCATCGCGTTGACCGCCTCGTCGCTGCCCAACAGACCGACCGCTTGGGTACGCCATTCTTGGCGTTGTTCGGCCAGTGAGCGTGGTTCGTGCTTGGCGTCGCGGGTGGCCAAGGTGGCCTGCTGGAACATCGCGATCGACTCCGGGGTGGTCGGCTCGCGGCCGTGAGCGGCCTGAAACTTCTTGGCCAACACCGCATACTCGGCGTCGATCGCCGCCCGGCGCGAGGACCACAGTTCGTTGAGTTCGCGGCTCACCCCGACCACTTCGCGGACCTCGCGTTTGCCTTCGCGGGCATCACCGCGAGCGGCGAACCGCATCCCCAACACCTGACCCAGGTAGGCCTCCAGTCGCGAGTTGTACAACTCCGAGGCGGCCACGGTGGAGGCGTACAACGGCCGGCCATCGAGGGCATACCAGCGGGCGATGCCGTCGGTGCCGCGGGCTCGAACCTTGTTGGAGATCGCGACGTGGGTGTGCAGGCCGGGGTCCGAGGCGCGGGTGTCGCGGTGCAAAAACTCCGCGGTGATGAACCCTTCGGTGTCGACCTGGGCGATGCCTTGGGCGCCGATGCGGGTGTAGGCGGCCTGGTCTTGCAGGAAATCCAACGCGTCCTGGACGGCCTTGCTGTGGCATTCCTCGATCTGTTTGGCGATCGGCTCCGGGCACAGCGCATAGAGCGCGGACACGCTTTTGACCGGAGTGAAGGTCATGTCGTAGCCGGCGACCGAGGTGGTTTGGTCGCGGGTGCCGCGGGCGATGAACCCGGTCAGTTCCCGCTCATCCAAGGGGGCGCGGCGGTGCTGTTCTTCGAACATCTCGGTGGCGATGTCGGTGCGCATCTGCGCTCGCACCGACTCATCAATCGCGGCGTTCCAGTGCGCACCGATGGACAAGTTATGGTCCCGGTAGGCCAGCGCCAGGCGCTGCTGCAACTCGGTTTCCCCGGCATTGACCCGAAACGGCCGCCCCAGCGAAGTCGCGGTCAGCGCCGAGTTCTTGCGCGCCCCTTGAGCAATGAGCTGCTTGGTCAACGCTGAGGCGTTCGGGTGCACGCCCAGCCCGAACAGCGCCTTCATCTGATCCTCGGTGACCTCCGAGCCCTCGGCCACCGACCACAGCCGGTCCCCGGCGTCGGTGCGCGTCCAGTTCTCCGAACCCGCCGACAATCCGGCCAGCCCGCGCCCACCCCAGCGGCCCGGGGTCTCACCCTTCGAGGAGTAGTAGTCGCCCAACGATTCCGGGCCATGAGTGCGGTCATGGGCAGCCACCTGCCGCACCAGGTACAAGTACCCGGAGCCAGCCGTGAGCTTGTGGATGCCCGCGTTCACCTGCCCAGCGCACCGATTTCTCACGACGAAACCAAGGCCGCTTTCCGCCAGCCCCCGAACGGACCGTTACCCAACCGTGACCTAAGTGCAAGAGGTGTGTGGGACCAAACCAGGCTGGAAAGCAACGATGCAGGTCAAAGTAGGTGAGACGGTAGGGTGAACGGGGATTGACGCTGACAGCAGAAGTGCTGGAACAGCGAGCGAATCAAAAACAGGGGCGCAGTAGGCATGAAGGTGGGGCGGCGTGACTAACAGTGAAACGGCCGTGAGTTACACACCGGAACAGGCCAGCGCGTTGGCGTTGGCGGCGACCGGGCTGGCCGGGTTCGCGGTGTCCGATTCACTTCGGGAGTTGATGGCGCGGATGGACCGCGGGGAACTGACCGAGGACGCTGCCGCCGCTGAGGTACGAGCCCGCTTCACTCAGCCGCCGGGATAACGCGCACCAACGCCAGTTCGGTTCATGACCGTGCGGCACGATGACCGCCGATCAGCAACACACCCGACTCGGGCCATCACGTGGTGGACGGGTCGTCCTTCCCGTCTGAAAGGGCCTTCACGCTATGGCGATTCGCAGCACCCACAAAGGGGATAGGGCGCAACTCGGACCCCGCGTCGATCGGGTTGTCTACGACGCCGTGGCCGCCCACAGCGGCCAGTACGGCGACGGCATACCGATGTCCCAATGGGTCGCCGACCTTCTGTCCGCCATCGTCGGCCACCCCGAACTCATGCGCGAACTCGACGGCGAGGATGTCGCCCAGATCTTCACCCGTGCCCTGGACAACCCCGACCTATTACGCGGCCGCGGCTGATTCGACGGTGGTTGCGCCACGCGCCACAACCACCGTGACCACCGACGAACGCTGGTGCTGCTCGCTATCGCTACACCACGGCGGGCGCGGTCTCGGTCACTATCCGTGCGCCCATCAGTTCGGCCACGAGTGTGATCGCGATGTACTCGTCATCGGCCGGCGGTGGGCCGTGGGCCATCACGTGCGCCAGATAGTCGTCCTCGTAGGCGAGCACCAGGCGGCCGTGCGGGCTCGCGTAGACACGGTCGGCGGCCGCTGAGGTGATTGCCTTCAGAGCATCTTGGTGGGCTAGCCATGCGTGCCAGGCGGCGCGTTCGTGACGGTAACGTTCGATCCGGTCGGCCTGGACCTCATCGAGACGATGCGCGGCCGCAATGTCATCCAGCGTCGTCGGTCCCGGCATCACGGTGCGGCCTTCTCGGGTGATCAATCCGGCGGCCGCGAGCGCTGCGATCGACAGCTGCCCGGTGCGTGCGCTGATACGCGCGGCGGCGTACACGTCGGCCGGCCGAGTCATCCCCGTCTGGGTTATGAGTTCGTACACCGCACGATGGTGGCGGCCGAGGATGCTCCACGCTGGGTGCACATCCGACACGCTCACCCGTTCCAGCGGGATCGGTGTGATCGAGTCCGGAGTCTCCATGGTCAAGGCGTAGAAGTCGGCGTCGCGTCCAACGCGGGGGCGTACCAGCAAGATCGGAGCGCCCACCATGTCCCGTATCCGTCGCAACACCTCGAAGGTCGTGGTGGCTGGCATCAAACCAGCTGACAGCGATAACCCACGGCCTCCTACCCCGACGATGGCGATGCCTGATCGAATCTCCCCAGCGACTGCTGCTTTGAGCGCCAGTGCCTGGAGCACGTCACGCACCGTCCATCGAAAAGGGCTTCCGGAGAACTCGCGGTCGGCCCAGGCCAGGGCGTGAGCTAGCCAGCGCGCGTGCGGCCCCTTAAGCCCCTGCCCCCCCCGTGAGTTCTTGTACCTGTGTGCAGGTGGATTCGCTTTTACGGCGAGTGTCGCGGTGTAGTCCAGGGCGCGGCGGACATCGCGGGCAAGTTGGGCGTCAGCGCGGATGCCGTGCTTCGTGCGGTACGAGTTGCCCAGGCCGCTCCACGGCCGGCCAGGTTCGGCCTGGGCGCGGATGTCGGCGAGGCTGTGGCCGCGCAGTACCGCGTTGAGAACGACGGACATGCGGGCCTCGGACGGGCTAGGCCATCTGCTGTGGGCGCGGGCCAGGGTCGTATCACCGGCTGCGGCGAACGCGGCGACATCCGCGGGGAGAGGCTTGCTCCAACAGGCGTGCTCGGCCAAGCGTTCATCCGGGTCGGCATGCGTTCTCGTGGCGGCCGAGGGCAAAGGGGCGGCCTGTTGTGGTGGGGCGGGCAGGGTGCCCAGCAGTGCGTAGAGCTCGGGCAGCAGAGTGGGGGCGCTGCGCTCGGTGAGCGCGTTCACCGAGTCGGTGAGTGCACCGTCGAGGATCCGGTGGCCACCGCCTGCGCACGGGGTGCCCGGCACACTGATGCAACCCTCGTTGGCGTTCTGCATGGGTTTGGGGTCGAAGCTGGGCAGCCGCGCCTTGAGCTGGCGCATCAGCGACTGAATCTCGTCGAAGCTGGCGGTGGTGCCGATGGCCAGCGGCACCAAGATGTGGCGACCGCCATTGGTGGACCGGTCCGTGACGACACGGGCCCCGCAGGAGGTCAGCCAGCCCAGTGCGCGCGCGAAATCGGCGTCGACCTGAGCCTGTCCGTGGGGCTTGCTGTCGAAGTCCAGGGCCAGCAGCGTGGTCCGGCGGTGGGTGTACAGGTACACCGCGGCCATCAGCGTGGGCAGCTTGTCAGAGAGGCGCCGGGTCTTGCAGTACTCCTTGGTCTCCGGATCGAACACCTTGACCCGATCGCGGCCCGGCTGCGACAGCGGCCGCGCCAGAGACCTCCACACCACCGCAGGCGCGGCCGGGGACACGTTGTGAACGGTCACCGGCATCCCGCCGCCAACGACGACCTATGCCGACTGTGCGGCGCCGACAAGTGGGCCCAGCACAGCGACACGGCCAACCAGCCCGGGCGGGGGGTTCGCTTCGGCATGCACCCAACACGCTCGATCCAGCCACACCACGGCTGCCCGGCATTCGCCCGCGGCACAACGGCGGGTAAAAGATCACGATTTCGGTCACGGTTTCGCGCGCCACCTGTACCTGTTAGAGGCAGTGCGCTACCGTGAGACGAGTCGGTCAAGACATCGCCCCTTCGGGGTAAACGGGTACGGACCCAGACCTGAGCGCCAACTCAGATCGAATCCCGGCAAGACAAGGCCCCTCCGGGGGCCTTCGTCATGTCAAGGGGTGATCCGCACCGCTATGGATTTGTCCATCTGCCCGGGCCGCGTACACCGGGCCGTGGTGTTCACATCGCCAACGGCAACCCCTCGCGGTCGTCTAGCTCGCGCACGAGGTCCGCCCGGCCCACATGCTGAGCTAGGACATCGGCCGCGTACTGCGACATCGACATGCCCCGCGCAGCCGCGCGGGCGCGAATCTCCTCATAGACGGGCAAGACCGGCCGGCACATGATCTGCGCCCGGTCCCCCTTATGCGGTTGAGCCATGCCACTACCGTTCCGTACGTATCTGATAAACGCCGGTAAGACACGCCGTAGCCGCTCAGTTTTTGCCGACTACCTGCAGAAATGCGTCATCAGTAATCAGATGAGGCAGTACGAATCAGCCAGTAAACGCGGTGCGGCGCTCTCGCAGCATCGCCAACACCGGAATGACTCATCAGTGAGCAGATCAATCAATGCGACTCACGTTGTAATCATGCTGTGCACCAGCGCAATTCAGCCGTGATTTTGTCGGTGGTCCGTCCTACGCTGCCCACATGGGAACACAAGAGCCTGAATACCCAAGTGCCGCGTGGCAACCCCCACCGCCACGACGCCGGTGGCTGACCCCTGCCATCATGGCCGGTACCGCTGCGGTCGCGCTGGGTATCGGTGTGGCGCTCGGCGTTGTCTTCAGCGATGGAGGAAGTAGCACTGTTGCCGACACGACCGGTGCAGCAGTGACGAGCAAATCGACCGCTGACACCGTCAGCGCACCACCGTCAGCAGCAGAAGTGCATGCTCAAGATGTCGCCCTGTGCACCCGGTATGCGGTGGTGAACACAACGCAACCACGGACTGATCGCCGGGCCTTGGATATCCTCCCAGCCGCGACCGCTCTGGAGAATGCGCTGGCGGACAATCCCAATGCCAGCACCCCGGTTCGTGTCGCTATTACGGATGTTGTATCGGTTTACTACGCGCGGATCGCCACTTACGGCGAGGTTCGGACCCGTGGTCTCGCTGAGCCGCCCACACACGACCTTGCTAAAGAGCAGGCGGCCTATGACCAGGTCTGGACTGTTTGCGGCCTGGACGAAGAATAGTTCCGAGGGGGTTCGATGGCGGCGGTCATTAACAATCCAGGGGACGTGCCTCGGCCATCAGGACGCGCGTCGTCACTGACGGTGCTGCCCTACTGGCCGTCGATCAGTGAGACTGACTTGCAGGCCCTTGCCGACGACAGGCGGGCTATGGCCGAGTCGGTGTCGGGGTACGCCGGGACGGTCCATAAAGAGATGACCAACGGCGCAAGCCTGCTGGAAGGCCAGGGAGGCGAAGCCCGCATCGCGTTGATGCGAAAGATGGTCGACCATGCCGACGGCGGTGCGGATTACTTCAAATCTACTGCGACGGCGGCCGATTCATTCAGGGCGGTCGTGTCCGGGTTGAAGACCGACCTCAGTCGCGTCGCTGATGCCGCTGCAGAAGCGTGGGACACCGCGCAATCCAGCGGCGGCACGTCTGCGGCGGTGTCGGCCATGGCCCCGTTCAACGCCGAAGCCGCCACCCTCTACAGCACGGCCCTCGGGGATATTGCCGCCACACCCGCGGTGCTCCCTATCCCGGAAGCACCCGTCGGCGAAAGCCCAAGCACCGCTGAGCCGGCCAGCCACGAGTCGGCCAACAACGATGAAAAACAACTTGCGGAAGGCACGACAGAGGAACCAGATGGCCTCGCCGCTGGTGACAATGCGGATGAAAAACCCCTCGCGGAAGAACTGACGAACGACGACGCAGCAGCTACCAACGGGCAATCGACACAGGACCAGAAGCAGGTCGCATTACCCGTTTCGTCGGTAGGTAACGGGACGGGGTTGCCGATGGGTGGTACGAGCGGCGGTTCTGCGGGTGGTGGGTTGCCTTCGGCGGGTTCAGCGATGGGTGGATTGCGGCCTCCGCAGATGCCTGCCGGGGGGCTCAGCAATCCGTTGGGTAGTGGCGGGAAGTCATTGTCGGATGCGTTCACTTCGCCAGCGGCGGCAGCAGACTCGCTGGGGAGTGGTGGTTCGTTGACCAGTGCGGCATCGAGTTTCAATTCTGGGTTGGCGTCGGGTATCGGTTCCTCGGGCGCGGTGTCGCCGCCGTTGGAGAAGTTTGTGGCCCAGCATCCGGGGACGGCGCCTGGGGTTGCTCAGCCTGCGGGCCCGGTGCAGCCTCCGGTGGTGGCTTCCGGTGGTGGGCCTGCCAGCGCAGGGGCTGCGCCGATGGTTGGTGGTGGCGGCGGTATGCCGATGATGGCGCATCCTCCTGCGGCTGGTGGTGCGGGTGGCGGTCCGTTGGCTCCGTTTGTGCCGCCGGGTGGCGGGGCGGCGGCGAGTCCGACGGGTGTGGGGCCAACGGCTCCTGCGTCGGCGGCGTCCGCGCCGGCCGCGGCTGGTCCGTCGGGCCAGCAGGGCGGTGCTGCTCCGGTGATGGCGGGTAGCTCTGGTGCTGCGACGGCGGCGAGCTTGCCTGAGCCGGATGTGAGCGCGGATCTGATGCTGGCGCGGCAGGTGCTTGACGGGTTGGTTCGTGGCACGGATGCGAGCTGGAACACCATCGACTCAGGGTTTGTGAATTGGGCTGTGGCAGTTGTGCGTACACAGTTTGGGCCGCAGCTTGTTATTGCTTCTAGCACGGGTGGTGGGGTGTATGTGCCTGCGTCGGTGTACATTCCGACGACAGCGCGGATCGCGCCCCGCGATCCGGCGTTGCCGATGCGGTGGGCGGATAAGTACATGGGGTGGCGGCGGCCGGCTGATGTGCTGTCCGGGCATGCGGATGCGTTGGCCGACAGGGCTTCTGGAGTGGTCCGCAGTGCGTTGGTGACTACTGCGGAGGGTCCACGTCCGTCGGGGTGGCAGGAGTTTGAGACGGTGACGTTGCGGTCGATCCTGCATACGCCTGGTTCGGCGCCGGTGCTCGACGGTGAGCATCAACACCGCTTAGCAACTATTGATCCGGTTCTGGCGCAACAGATTTCAACGGTGATCGGTGGAGCGTCTGAGGTTCCCGTGGCTGCGGTCATCACCCGCGCGGTGGTGGAGGCGGCGATACAAGAGCCAGCGGCCACCAAGAGCGACCGTAGTCCGGTATGCGGTGCAGACGGGCCTTATCAGGTTGCCGAGGCGGCCGACCTGGCATTGCTCAACAAGCTCGGCCAGGGCACACCCGTCGACTGGGCGGCTTACAACAACGAGGTGGCCCAACGGCACGACGGAAACGCGACGAGTCCGCACCTGAGTGGGCCGCTGGATCTGGAGGACGATCCGAAACAGTCGTTGACTGCGCGCATGCTGTACATAGCGTTCTACCGGACCGCGCTCATTGCTGAGCTGATTCGGTATTGGCAGCAGCCGGCGTCACCGTCCTTGGCCGACATCGTGTACTGCGCGAAAGTGGCCGGGTTCGGCCAGGTGGTGGCGTCGACCCTATCGACTCTGGAGCGCCAATGTCGATGATTCCGTCTGACGACGCGTTCGACGCGGACAGCTTAAGGGCCCTTGGCGGCACGGTGCCTTCTGCAAAGTCCACCTCAGTGGGCAAGGTCGGCAAGTTCGGCGCGCGCAGCTGGCTGGAGGCCCAGGACACCGGAATGTCTTTGATTCCTGGTATGGGTCGTACTCCGAGCTGGAGTGAAACAACGACGGCTGCATTCGCCCGGATTGTGGCCGATGCGCGCTCTGGAGAGCTGGAGCCGGATTGGCGGGAAATCCGTGCCGGTGCCGCCAGCGGTCGGTTGCACCACGCACGTGCCCGCGAGGGCAGCGGCGCTGGTGGCGGAACTCCGATGAGTCCGTGGGCTTATCCGTTTACATGCCAGGCGGAGACAGAAATTCTTGCGCTACGCGAGGTAGTGGAGGGCGGGCCGTGGGATTGGGAGCCAGGCGCATCCGGAGGTCCGGATCAAGCACTACGCGCCTGGTGGATATCCTGTTCCGAAATCATCGATTTCGAGGAATCCTCGAAGCTGCACGAAGAACAACAGCGTAGAGGGATGGGCCAACGACATCTTGCTTGCACCGTGCTGGGCATCGAATCAGAGGCCAAGATTCGGGAACGTGCCCTGATTCGGCGGGACCTGCTCACCGAGAGTGTGGAGGCGGCTATTGCCGCTTTGAGCGTTCGTTCACCAGAGTTGCTCGATGTTTTCGGCGAAAGGTGGATGCGCTACGCGGGCCGAGAAGACCTACGCCAGACCGACTGGGTTGAGAAAGCGATCGCCCGTACACGCCGCTGGGCTGATGCTGATCATCAGCAGCGAGCCGCGCACCTCGCGCGTCTCAACGACTCGGCATACCGTGCGGAGATGCAGCGCATACCGGATTACTGGATGAACCACGGCCAGAAAGGACAATGATCATGGCCGCAGTACCACCTTCGGGAGGCTCCGGGGACCGTATTAAGGTCGATCCGATCGCCCTGCCCGCATCAGGTGCGACCACCGGCGCCGAGGCTGCGGCGGTCGCCGCAGGCGGTGCGGCCGGGGCTGCCCAGGGTGTCGGCGGCTTGGCAGGTGCGGCTGCACAGCCTGACGGGGTTTCGCTGGCCATCAACGCCGTCACCAGCACGTGGCCTGCCCAGGATGGCACGTTTCTGGCTGACCTGAGTCGAGCGGGCAGCGCCGTTGCCAGCGGGGACGTGGCCAGCGCAGCGCAGCTGGAAGCCCAGGACACCGAGAATGCGGCAGGCATCGTGGCCGTCGCGCCGGGTGCGGCGACTGCCAGCGTGTAGGTCCGCCAGAGCGCCCGCCCCTGGGTTTTTGCTTGAATTAGCACACCGACTGCGACCGGGAAGGGTGACGTGGACGCGCTTACCCTCTCAGATCTTGCGGAGGTGGTGTATTCCGCGGGCAAGGTTTTCGACGGCCTGTCCATCGGCCGGCTTGATACCGAGAGATTTCTGCGTTCTGGAAGGCTTGGTCGAGCCGCGTCGCGGGCCGACCTTGCGCTTCTCGAGGATCTGCGGGACTCGGCGCAGTTCGTCATCGACCACGCCGCCGGCGATCCGCTCGACGCCGGTTTCGTGCGGGCCGTCAACGCCACGATCACCCGCAGCGGGGCCCTGCATCCAGGCCAGCTGCGGACCCAGGAGCAGGCCATCGGGGTGGCGACGGCCTACGGTCGTCACACCCCCGACGCCCTGTCCGAGGACGGACTGCAAGCGGTGCTCGACCGTGCGACGCGCAGCGCTGAGGTCCAGGAGAACGCGCTCGCCCTCTTCGTGGACCTGGCTGAGGCCCAGCCCTTCGAGGATGGCAACAAGCGCACCGCCGTGTTCGTGGCCAACGGCTTGCTCATCGGTTCCGGTGCCGGTGTTCTGCTCACCATCCCCGTCGATGACGACGACCCCAGTGTGGCCAGGACATTCAACGACCTACTGGCGAGGGCCTACGTCTACGGCGAGCACGATGGGGTGAAGACGTTGCTACGCAGTCGACTTCGTGAGGCCCGGTTGGATGCGGTGCGCCAGGCGTTGATCGCCGGTGAACGCAGCGGCGAGGCCACACCGTTCGATTTCGACGACTTTGGCTCTGGATGTGGAATTATTGAGGTGTGGCAGGGACGGTCTTGAACCGATCGGAATTGATAGAACAGGCCCTGCGACACGCGCATCTTCGGATCGCCCTCCAGAACTACACCGCGCAAACGGTCCCGACTCTCGGCATTGACGGTTACGCGCAGAGGATCTACCAAGCGAATCAGGCTGCGATCGACGACATGGGTCCGTAAAGGTGGAATACCCGGCCTCGGCGGCATCACGGAGCCGTGTGAGCAGCCTGATCACTGACCTGTCGACCGGAGAAAAGTACGGCAGCTTGTCGGCGCTTTGATCACAAGGCACCACCGCGGACGACGACTACAGTTGGAGGAGATGACAAGCACGTTGATTCCCGGTACCCGTGACCCAAATCTCGCCTCAGCGTGAGGATCTCAACGCTTTGTCAACTCGTCAAGATTTCGGTCGGCCCACGCCTCGCTGAAGGCGACGGAGTCGGGGTGTTCCCGCATCCACTGGTCGTGAGCTTCGCATCTCCGACGCATGTCCTCAACATCGAGCATTGTTAGCCGTCCTGGGCTAGACACAGCGTCACCGGATTGCCATCCGGGTCGACGGTGGTCGCGACACGCTCACCCCATGGCATGTCGGCCACGTTGGCCAGGACAGGGATTCCGTCATTGCGCAGATCGGTCACCAATGTGTCCAGATCGTCGACATAGACATACATCTCGAACCGCGGACCCGCGGGCGGCTTTAAACCGTAGCGTTGCGCCGACCAGTCCCAGGATACGATGGCAATCTCACTTGCACCGCGGCGCAAGCCGATGTACCCGGGGTCGCTGTCGGAGGGTAGCTCGACGGAGCGTTCGAAGCCCAGTCGCTGCCAGAAATCAGCGCTACGCCTGACATCCGTCGCCGCATAAACGACCGGGAACGCACGCAGGGGAGCCACAGAGCCCAGCCTAGCTATCGCCGAAAGCTGTCTCGGATGTAGGGAAACGAGACGCAAGAAATCTCGCTGGTTCGGCTGGTCGACGTCGCAGGTCGCGATGTCTCATATCTCGTCTCAGTAAGAACAGAACGGGCTACCGTCGTCAGATGACCAAGGTGCGGCGGTCCAGCTGGCTGGATGAGCGCGCGGCGCTGCTCCTGGCACGGCTGGCTGAGTACGAGATGACCCTGCCCGAGGACGTCGTGCGGGAGCTGATCTCCGATCACCTCGACACCACTGCACGACTGATGCGCATCGGCCGTCAGGCCGCGAAGTTCTACGTCACCGATGACGTCATCGCCAAGATCGCCAATCAGATCCTCGGGATCGACCAGGCCAAGGCCAATGACGGGGTCGCGTCGTTGGCCGCGGCCCGCCGGCGGAAGAACCGCTGACTCTGGCCCCGCTTGACCGCCTCTATTACCCGGGATAATGCACGGAATCCCGTGTAATGGCAGGTATGCTCCGATCCCGATGAGCGACCTGCTGCCCAACCTCGATGCCCTGCTGGCTCAGCTAACCGGCACCACCGCTGGCCCCCGCGACGCCCGCGCCCTGGCCGAGTCGGTCGCCGAGGCCACCACCGACGCCGACCTCGATGAGGCGCTCGATGCGGTCATCGCGACCTGGCGGCAGCCATGACCGTCCCCGCTCCCGCCCCCGTCGTCGCCAGTGGTCCGCGCCTGGTATCGCTGGAGGTCCGTGGCTTCCGCGCCTTCGGCACCGAGGCCCGCACCCTGCAACTCGACGCACCCCTGGTGGTCGTCCACGCCGGCAACAGTCAAGGCAAGACCAGCCTCGCCGAGGCCATCGAGTTCCTGATCAGCGGCCTCAGCAGCCGCCGCGACATGCTCGGCGGGTCCAAGGCCGAGTACCACGACAGCCTGCGAAACGCCCATCTCCCGGTTGCTGACACCGACGTCTACGTTCAGGCCGTCATCCGAGACGCCGCTGGCGTCACTCATGAGGTCCGCCGCGAACTGCTCTGCGACTTCGGCCAAGGCACCGAATGCGACAGCCGTTTGCTCATCGACGGCGTCGAGGCCGACAACCTCGACCAGGTAGGCTTCCCGTTGGCCGACCCGCCAGTTCGCGCACCGGTGCTCCTGCAGCACACCTTGCGCCACGTCCTGTCCACCGAACCCAAGCAACGCGTCGGCTACTTCAAGGCCCTGCTCTCGCTTACCGACCTCGACCGGTTCCGCGAACGCGTGCGCGCCGCGCGCGGTCGCGTCGAGGCCGAGCAACCAGGAAGTGCACTCCGCCAGGTAGGAACCCTCGCTGGAACGCCAGCCGCCTCGACGAGCGACGCGTTCACCGCCCTGGTCAAAAAGCCCATCACTGCCGAAGCGGCCACCACCGCCGTGGACAGTGCCCTTCTGGACGCCGGCAACGCGGTCCTCGGCCGCTGTAGCGACCCCGACGGGCCCGCTCGCATCGTAGATCTCGACGAACTCCGCGCCACCCTCTCCACCGCACTGGAAGACCAACGCGAACAAGCCTTCCCGCTCTCGGCGTTCACTGTCGAGCCGCCACCGGATCGATCGCCCACACCACCGGATCTCGACCCCTACCGCATCGCACTGACCGGCGTCGACCAGCACATCGCCCAGCACACCCCGGTGTTCCAGGCCGTTCTGGCCGTAGACGAGTACGCCACCCTGAACTACCCCGTCGACTGCCCGGTCTGCGGCACCGACGACGCCTTGACACCCGATCGCCTAGCCGCGTTGCGCGAGCACCTACGCCGTACCCAATCGCTCACCGACACAGCACGATCAAGCACCGATGCCCTAGCCGACGCCCGCCGAGATCTCGACCAGTTGGTCGCGGCTGCGACACGAACCGCACCGGCCGCAGCCAGCTGGCCGGCGGAACAACTGACCCGCGCCACCGACGGTCTGCGCGACCTCGGTCTCGACCCAACCCTTGCCGCCGACGCCCACGCCGGAGCGGGCGACCTCAGCGAGGCCGTCACCGTCGTCACGACCGCCGCCACGGCGGTACGCGCCGCCGTCGAACATGCCGGTGATGCCGTCGCCGGACGCCACCCCGTCGCCGACGACCTCAAGGCGGGATATGAGGGCCTCGCCGCCGCGCTGGCCCATCTCACGACGGTCAGCACCCCTTACGCCGAGACCGCCATGGCGCTGCGCGCGGCGGTCGACGCGGCCACCCGCGACCGCACCGCCCTCAGCGGTCTCCGTGAGGTCGCCGACCTGCTGGACCATCGTGCCGAAGTGGTCGCCGACATCATCACCGAGGCCACCCGACAACAGACCATCCGGCGCCTCAACACTGCCGAAAAGTCACTGAGCACCGCCGCCGGAGGCGTCCTGGACACCCGCTTCACCCAGATGAGCGACACCATCACCAAATGGTGGACCACCATCCGCCCCGACGAACTCGTCGGATTCGGTGGCATCAAACGCCGAGCCGGCGGAACCCTATTCGTCAACCTCGTCGCCGACCTGCGCATCGATATGCTCAGCACGCCGGTGACCCGCGAAGCCCTCGGCGTCTACAGCGACTCCCAACTCAACGCCCTGGGCCTGTCAATCTTCCTGGCCCGCACCGAACTCCTGGGGTCACGTGTCGTGGTCCTGGATGACCCCATCCCCGGCAGCGACTCCGATCACCGGCTCACCTTCGTTCAAGACACCTTGGCTGAACTGCTCAATGCAGGTATCCAGGTCATCATCACCACCTTCGACGGCAAACTCGCCGAATGGGCGTACACAAGTCACGGCAGCAGCAACGGGTTGTCCTATCGACTCGATCTGATTGACATGATCGCCGGCCCGGAGTCCACCCAGACCGCCGACGCCTTCGGCCAGCTCATGCTCGAAGCCCAAGAAAGCCTCAACTCCCCCACCGCGAAAGGCCGCCGCTCGGCCTGCAACACGCTGCGGTCAGCCGCCGAGCGCCTGGCCAAGCAGATCATCGCCACCGGGCAAACCCACGCCGGAACAGTCATGTCCGTTGCCGACGTCAAGTCCAAGAACCTCGGTGACCTCCTTCCGCGGGTACTGCCCTTGGTCGTCGGTGGCAACACCGAACAAGGACATTGGAAGCTGTTCCCCAAGGTGCTCAACCCCGGCAGCCACGATGACGATGTCCCCCCGTCCACTGAACTCAAGCAGACCGCCAAGAACCTCCGCAAGATCGCCAAGACTCATCAAAGCCATTGGCCCGGTGGGCTTTTGCAGTGACGCACATAGATGGCTCGGTCGACTTTCCGCACGGGCTCACCGACCCGTCCATCGTCGTCGCAGACGACTCCTTGACCGTCGCCGAAGCCCGCTACGTCACCGCGGCCCGTGCCGCCAACACCGTGCGTGGCTACCGCTCCGACTGGGCGGAGTTCACCACCTGGTGCACCACCGCCAACACCGCATCGTTGCCCGCCGAGGCCGCTGCCATCACCGGCTACCTCACCACCCTGGCCGAGCGCGGCGCCAAGGTGGGAACCATGAGCCGGCGACTCTCAGCCATCAAGTTCGCCCACACCGTGCACGACCTGCCCGACCCCACCGCCAACGCCCGCGTCCTCGCGGTCTGGGAAGGTATCCGCCGCACCCACACCACCCCGCCCGAGCAGGCCACCCCGCTGATGCCACCGTTGCTGCTCGACGTCCTCGATGCCTGCCCCGTCACCCGCACTTGGACTGCTCCCAATCGACCCTCCGGACCCGATCTTGGCGGCTTGCGAGACCGCGCCCTGCTACTCGTCGGGTTCGTCACTGCTCTCCGCCGCAGCGAGCTAGCCGCGCTTGACCTCGCTCACGTCAGCGAGCACCCCAACGGCCTCGTACTTGCGCTACCCCGCTCCAAGACCAACCAGACCGGAGAACGCGCCGAACTGGTCGTCGTCCCCCACGGCACCCACCCCGGTCGTTCCCCCGTGACCGCTCTGCGCAACTGGCTCACGGCCGCCGACATCACCGACGGACCCGTGTTCCGGCCGGTTTCCAAAGGAAACCGCGTGCTGTCCCGGCGGCTGCACCCCGAATCCGTCAACACCCTCGTCCAGAACGCCATTGCCCGAGCCGGCATCGACCCCGGCCCCTACAGCGCGCACAGCCTGCGTGCCGGATTCGTCACCCATGCCCACCTACGCGGAGCCTCCGACCGCGCCATCGCCCACCAAACCCGGCACCGCTCCCTGGCCACCATCGGCACCTACGTCCGCATCCACCATGCGTGGGATGACAACGCCGCAACTCAGCTGGGTCTATAAACAATCGATCGCCGGAATAGACCTCTGTTGCGATTCCGGCGACGGGTCCGTCATAGCGAACACTCCGGGCGAATGCCCTTCTTAGGTCGCCTCTTCCAAAGCACTTAGCTCATGGATTGAGTCGGCACCTTCGACTTCGATGGTCAGCAGTCGGAGGAATTGTCAATACCTGTGGATCGGGGTGTTTCAGGCGACCTCCGTTTCGGTTGATTCGGCCGGCTCGGGCGGTGTGATGTCGGCGGGGCGTTCGAGTAGCTTGCCTTTGTGGAAGACGGCGCCG
>NZ_JACBJQ010000008.1 GCF_013404075.1 Mycolicibacterium vinylchloridicum | reverse complement strand
AGTAGGTACGGTCTTCATGGCGGTCCCTTACTCCTTCTTCGAGGTGTACTTGGTCGTTCACCCGAAGACCTACCATCTGGCGGGCATCAGGTGAGGGACCGCCACCTCAAATTCCACGAAGACCGGGACAACCTCACCAAACTCGAGGAGCCGACTAAGTCCGCACACTGGAAGCGCGGCCATAACTGAGATGACCCGCCCCGCCCGTCCTGAACAGACGGCCAGGAGTGGAGGCGATGGTCGCCGGCTCAGTCCCGCGCGCCCGAAACTGCCTTGGCGTTGAGGCGAAATCAGCGAAGCTGGTCTCAGTCTTCTCGCGGGTGCTGAGCGCCCGCACTGACACGTCGTGGCCCTGGGCCTCCTGGCGCAAGGCGCCGACAGTGGCCTGTTCTTTGGGGATATGCTGGAACGGTTCGAAATGGTATAGGCGCATGGCGTTCTCGTAGGTGATCTTATTGATCTCGTCATCGGGGACGTCGTACTTGTCGAACACGGCGGATAGTTCTTCGGGGGCCCTGGGCCACATCGAGTCGCTGTGCGGGTAGTCCATTTCCCAACAGATGTTGTCGACCCCGATCTCGTGACGGTTCTTGATGCCGATGGGATCGGAGATGAAACACGTCATGAAGTGTTCGCGGAAAACCTCCGACGGTTTCTTGCCGTTGAAGTCCTGGTGCGTCCATGTGGCGTGCATCTCGAAGGTGCGGTCTACGCGGTCCAGGAAATAGGGGATCCATCCGGTGCCGCCCTCGGACAGCGCGATCTTCAGTGCGGGGTAGGCCTTGATCGGCGCGACCACAAGAGGTCCGCGGCGGCTTGCACGATGCTCATCGGTTGCAGCGTGATCATCACGTCCATCGGTGCGTCCGGTGCGGTTATCGCCAGACGGCCCGACGAGCCGATGTGCACGTTCATCACCGTCTCGGTGTCACAAAGTGTGTCCCACAACGGCTTCCAGTACTCCAGGTCGTGAAATGAAGGTTAGCCGAGCGTGGACGGGTTCTCGGTAAACGTCAGCGAGTGCACGCCCTTCTCCGACACCCGCCGGACCTCCTGTGCACACAGGACAGGGTCCCAGATCGCCGGAATCGCCATCGGGATGAACCGGCCGGGGTGGCTACCGCACCATTCGTCGATGTGCCAGTCGTTGTAGGTCCGCACCAAAGCGAGCGAGAAGTCCGCGTCCTCGGTAGCGAAGAGGCGGGCGGCGAAACCCGGGAACGACGGAAAGTTCATGGTCGCGAGGACCCACCGGCATTCATGTCCTTGACGCGCTCGCCGGCGTCGTAGCAGCCCTTGCGGATCTCGTCCAGGCCCTGGGGTTCGAGTCCGTACTCTTCCTTCGGTCTGCCGGCCACTGCGTTGAGCGCGACGTTCGGGATGACGATGTCGCGGAACTGCCATGTGTGGGAGCCATCCGGATTGTGCACGAGCCCGGGAGCCTCGTTCTTGTACTTCTCTGGCAAGTGGTTGTTGAACATGCTCGGTGGTTCGATGATGTGATCGTCCACCGAAATCAAGATCAGGGACTGCCCCGGGTTCAGTTGACTCGCGGGGTGTGAATTTCAGGCCGCGGTTGCGGCCGGTGTGTGGAGCAGTTCGAACTCTATCGGGGTGAGTCTGCCGAGGGCGCGTTGGCGCCGGCGGCGGTGGTAGGTCCGCTCGATCCACGTGACGATCGCCAGTCGGAGTTCGGCGCGGGTTGCCCAGCGTCGTCGGTCGAGGACGTTGCGTTGCAGCAGGACGAAGAATGACTCCATCGCCGCGTTGTCCCCGCATGCTCCGACGCGGCCCATTGATCCGTGTAATCCGTTGTGTGACAGTGCGTGGACAACTTTCGCGATCGGAACTGGCTGCCTCTGTCGGAATGGACGATCGTCGCAACCGGTGAGCGCAGCGCCACTGCGTGCTCCAGCGCCGCCACGGCCAACGAAGACTTCATTCGGGAGTCGATCGAGTAGCCGACAATCCGGTTGGAGTAGACGTCTTTGATGGCGCAGAGGTAGAGCTTGCCTTCATCGGTGCGGTGCTCGGAGATGTCGGCCAGCCAGACCTGGTGGGAGCGTGGGCGCTGAACTGACGTTGCACGAGGTCGTCATGCACGGGAGGCCCTGATCGGCGGTTCAGTCCTCGTTTCTTGGCGAAGATCGACCAGATGCGTTCCTGGGCCTCCGAGATGCCGAAGTCCTTCGCGATCTGGCGCAGCGGCGCCTCGCCCTTGCGGGCCACGGCGATGACGTCGGCACGGAACTCGGCGGGAAACGGTGTCGGCACAAGGTTGATCCTGCCAGCAAGGACGAATCCTCACAGGTCAGGAGTCAACCAAACTGGGGGCAGTCCCGGCGTAGTTCGTGGAAAACCGTGTGGTTCTAGGATCCGCCATCATCATGAGAATGCCGGCTACGCCAAATCGGTGAGAAGCTCACAACGCCGCAGGCACGACTGGCGCTGTCCGCCACTCAGCGCGAGAACCTACACTCGCCCAGGGTTTTGTGGATCGAGCGTGGCGGATCCGGTGGCGGACCTGATTTCGGTGTGGGTCGCGGCTCCAACTTAACCGCGGTGCGCAGTTGGCTGACCGAGGCCACCGACGCCAGCTGGGCGTAGTGCTCATCAGAACCCTCGGCGGCGCGTTCGGCGATGACGCTGACCTGATCCACCGACAGCTGACCCTCCCGCAAGGCCGCCACGCAGCGGGGGAACTCCGCAACCCGGTGCGCGACAGCCGAAATCGCTTTGGCATTCGCCGCGGAGGTGCCCAGCTTCCAGGCCACCAACGCCGGAATCGAGCGGACACCGGTATTGCCCCAGATCCCGTCACGATCGATCTCGGCCACGATGTCCACGATGCGCCCATCGATCGCGTTGCGCTGACCGGCCAACTCCGCCAACTCCTCGAACAACCCCTCAAGACGCTCCTTGGAACTGAGCACCGCAGTCGAGGACATAACGACATCATGACAGTGAGGTACGACAAGTTTCGGCCGCGCGCGTTCTACGCCTGCAATGTGGGAACGAGCGTCAGGCCTTCCCTGCGGCGGAGGCCTTGGTTCTTTTCTCGCCTACGTCACCTCGTCGGCCGGCATCGGTACCCGTTGCATGCTCCGGAGGCTGCTCCGCACGAATTTCCTTAAGACCTCGCGGCGTTCGGCATTCGATTCTCGGTTCGTGGTCAGCAGGGCGTAGAGGCCGACGAGGAAGAAGGCCGCGCTGTGGTAGGCGTCGACATCGTCGTAGAGTTCGCCGCGATGTCGCGCCCGCTCGATCTCGGCAGCCAGCAGTACGAAGCTGGGGTGCTGTATCCAGTTTTCTTCCTGCGGCAGTGTCGGTGAGAAATAGAGGCTGGTGGTATCGCGGAAAAGGGTCAAGCCCCAACGCTCTTCGAGTGCCAGCACAAGCCTGACGATCTCGTACAACACCGCCGACAGGTCGTGGGGGGCGTCGAGGAACCGGCTGAGCTCCTCGGCCAGGCGATCCTCTTCGCCGCGAATCAGTTCGATCAGCACATGTTCCTTGGTCGGGAAGTGAAAGTAGAACGTGCTCCGCGAGACGCCCGCCGCCTCGGCGATGGCGTTGATGTCCGCGCCATTGGCGCCGGCGCGCTGGAACTCCTCGATGGCGGCGCCGAGGACGCGGGCACGTGTTCTCCGTCGCTGGGCCTCGCGGCCGGTGGGGCTTTCCTGCACCCGCCCATTGTGCCGTAATCTTCGCATTCGCTGAAGAGCGTCAGCGAAAAATCTTCCCCCGTGCGCCCGCCAACTGTGTTCTTTGTGAATTTCGTTGTCATCTGACAGTGAACGTGTTAGACCTAGACGGTGTCGATGAACACCCGAGGCCAACGAATCCTGTTGTGGACGACACCGCCCGCGGCGGTTCTGCTGGTGCTGGCCTACCTGTTGTTCCCGATCTTCTCGCCGCCGCTGTCGCCGACGCTGACCCCGGAGGAGGTCGCGACCTTCTTCAGGGACAACAACACCGGCATCCTCGGCGTCGTGATTTTGTGCAACCTGATCGCCGGGTCACTGGTTCCCCTGTTCGCCGTCACCGCTGTGCAGATCTCTCGCATCGCCACGTCGAGCAGCGTCTTCACCTACGCCTACATCATCTGTGTGGGAATAGGCACCACGGCGTTCATCCTCGCCGACTATTGCTGGGGGGTGGCGGCGTTTCGGCCGGACCGTGACCCCGAACTGATCAGTCTGCTGAACGACATGGCGTGGTTCTTCTTCATCGCACCGGTCGGCACGATCATCGTGCAGAACCTCTGTCTTGCAGTGAGCATCTATCTCGATGCCCGACCGGACCCGATCTTTCCGCGCTGGATGGCGCATTTCAGCATTGCCATCGCTGTCCTGTTGATTCCCAGCGCGTTCTCGGTTCTGTACAAGTCGGGCCCCCTCGCGTGGAACGGCGCAGTGTCGTACACACTGCGCCTGATCGTGCTCGCCACCTTCATCGCGGTGACATTCGTGGTTCTTCTTCGTGTCGTCAATCGTCAAGGCGCCGAACGGGAAGTTCTCGCGTGACCGACGGGATCGTGACGGCACCGCGCCGCACGAACCGGAAACTCGATCAGTGGATTGCGTTTTGGAGCGTCCCGTTCTTCTTCAACCTGTTCGGCATCGTCTTCGTGCCGCTGAGCTGGATGATGCCACCGCGATCGCCAAGCGCCTCCACGCCTCAGATCGTCGAGTTCATGCAGTCGCACAATCTGCTCATCGCCTGCGCGATCCTCACGCTGTCGTTCGGCCTGGCGCCGGTCTCGAATGCCGTGTATCTGAGCCAGGTCAAACGCATGTCGGTCAGTCCGGTGTTCCGGTACTCGATGATGGTCGGCTCCATGACCGGTGCGATCGTCGGCATGCTCTTCCCGATGTTCTGTTTCGGCCTCGGCGCCTTCCGGCCCGGGTACTCGGCATCGACGCTGGAAATGCTCTATGACTTCGGCTATCTGGCGTACATCGGGTCACTGGGGTGCTTCTGCGTCATGTGGATGGCATTCGGGATGGCGATCATTCTCGACCAGAACACCATCCTGCCGAAATGGCTGGGCTACTACACCGTATGGCAGTACGTCACCGAGCTCATGGCGGCGCCGGTATGGATCTCCAAGTCAGGTCCCTTCGCGTGGAACGGTCTGATGACCTTCTGGTTTGCGATGGTCCTCTATGTCTCGTGGCAATTCATCGTGTACGTCTGCATCTATCGCGCTATCAAGAACCAGCCCGACGGCGAACTCGAGAACGCTTGGCTTGAAAGCGATCCGGCGATATCCAATCCGCGGCTGAAGGCCACCGCATGACCGAACTCGCCGAGAGCATCGGAACCCCGCATCCAGACAGCAAGGTGCGCAATCACATTCCCGGTGAGTCCAGCATGTGGTTCTTCGTCATCGGTGACCTGCTGATCTTCGGCGTCTACTTCGTCGCCTACATGTACTACCGCGGTCAGGACCACGCGATGTTTCTGCAGGGGCAGGCGAAGCTGAACCTGGACATCGGCGCAATCAACACGATCGTGCTGCTCACCAGTTCGCTGTTCGTTGCGCTCGGTACATCGGCAGCTCGGGCCGGCCGAACCCCGGAAGCGCTGCGGCTCTTCTGGATTGCGCTGGGCGTTGGCGCCACCTTCCCGCTGTTCAAGGTGTTCGAATACGTTCCCGAGATCATCGCGGGGTCCACGCCGGGCACCAACCTGTTCTTCATGTACTACTTCGTGATGACGGGCATGCACCTGTGTCACGTTCTCCTCGGCCTTGTCATCCTCAGCTTTGTCATCCGGAACCTCAGGGGACCGGCGGCACCCCGGATTTCCTTCGTGGAGACGGGCGCCACCTACTGGCACATGGTCGACGTTCTGTGGCTTGTCCTGTTCGCGCTGCTCTACCTGATGAGGTGACCCGTGACGTCCGCTGTCCGTAATCCGCTGACCGTCGTGTGGGCGGTGCTCACGCTGGTAACCGCGGTGTCATGGCTGACCGCGCGCAACGGCGGCGCAACACATGTGCTCAACCCGACGGTGACCGTCGTCGTGTTGGTGATTGCCGCGGCAAAAGCGCAATTGGTGATCTGGCATTTCATGGAGGTTCGCCGCGCACCGGTATGGCTGAAGGTGACCACGATGAGTTGGCTGCTCGGACTGTTCGTGCTTCTGCTGGGGTTCTACTTCGTCTATCTGTAGGGGACAAGCGTGGGTGAACGACGGTACCGGGTAATTCAGTGGGCAACCGGCAGTGTGGGCAAGGCCGCTCTGCGGCATTTCGTGCAGAGTCCGGCGTATGAGTTGGTCGGCGTGCTGGTCTACGACCCGGACAAGGTGGGTCGGGACGCCGGTGACATCGCCGGTGGTGGCCCCTCGGGCGTGGTTGCGACCGATGACGTCGAGGCGATCGTCGCGATGGACGCGGATTGCGTGTTCTACACCCCGATCTGGCCGGACACCGACGTCGTGTGCCGGCTGCTGCGATCGGGCAAGAACGTCGTCGCCACGGCAGGGGTGTATTACCCGACGGATGTGACGGCCGCCGATGCCGAGCGGATCGAGCAGGCTTGTGCCGAGGGTGGTGTGTCCTATCACGCGGGCGGGATTCATCCGGGTTTCGCCGGCGACCTGCTGCCCTTGATCACCTCCCGGCTGGTCAGCCGCGTCGATCAGGTCCAGGTGTCTGAGGTCGTCAACTTCAGCGACTATCCCTCCAAGTACATCCAGCTGATGGGCTTCGGCCTCGAGCCCGAGGTATTATGTTCCCAGCCAAGCCTTTTGGGCTCGTCATTACCGTACTTCGCGCAGTCCATGGCGATGGTCGCGCGGGGATTGGGCGAATCCATCGACGATATGACATCCGAGGTTGAGATCGCGGTCGCCACGACCGACATCGCCTACGCCGGAACGCCCGACAGCGATGTCCCGGATCTCCGCGGTGTGATCCCGGCGGGAACGGTTGGCGCGCAACATCACACGTGGACAGCCTGGTGCAGTGGCAGGCCACTGGTGCAGTTCCATGCGCTCTACACCATGGGTGACGACGTCATCGAACCTCGATGGGCCTGGGGCACCAACAAGTATCGGGTGGTCATCAAGGGCGACCCGGCCACCGAGATCACCCTGCAGGGCGAGCCCGACGAGAACGGCGATATCGCGCACCCCGGCTACACGTGGACCGCCATGTCCGCCGTGAACGTGATCCCCGCGGTGTGCGCGGCACCGCCGGGACTCAAGACGCACCTCGAGCTGGGGGTGCAACTGCTACCGGGGCTGACCCGGCACGGCTAGCTCGCGATTGCGTCGATGATGCTGATCGGCCCGGCCGTATCCACGATTCGATCAAGCCGCAGGTCGGCTTGATTGAGCAGGCGACGGTACTCAGCGGCAGTGCGCTCGCGCGCGTCTGCTACGACGAGCATCTCGAGGTCGACCCACTTCCCGTGGAAATTCCTGTCATGGTCGGGGATCACGAACTCGATCAGCAAAATTCGCGCTCCCGGGTGGGTCGCTGCGCGGACTGATCGCAGAATGCGCACGGCGTCCTCGTCGGGCCAATCGTGGATCACGTTCTTGAGCACATAGGCGTCAGCCCCTGCGGGCACGGAATCGAAGAACGACCCGCCGACGATCTGAGTGCGCTTTTCAACCCCGTTCTTCCGAAGGAGGGCGGGTGCTTTGGCGACGACGTGGGGCAGGTCGAAGAGCAGTCCTTGTGCCTGCGGCGCGGATTCGAGAATCGCGGCGAGCAGCCGGCCATGGCCTCCGCCGATGTCGGCGATCGTGCCGAAACGGCGGAAGTCGTAGGCGCCTACCACAGGGGCGATCGCGAAGTCGGACACACCGGTCATCGCAGCGTTGAAGATTTCAGCGAGCTCTGGTTCGTCCGCCAGATATTCGAACACCGGTTTTCCGCGCAGTTGGGGAACCGTCGCCGTTCCCGATCGCACCGCGTCGCTGAGGTGGCTCCAGTGTTCGCGATGCTGTGGTGAGCCCACCCATCGGGCCAGGCCGGCCATGGAGACGGGGGAGTCGGTCCGCAACGTGTCCGCGAGCGCGGTGAGGTCGTAGCGCCCGTCGCGACGCTGCCGAAAGACTCCGATTCCGATCAGGGCACGAAGCATCCGCCGCAACGCATCTGCATCAACGTTGAGCTGGCGGGCAAGCTGCTCGCTCGAAGCGGGACCGGCGGCAAGTGCGTCGGCAATGCCCAGATCGGCTGCGGCGGTGATGGTCTGGGCAACCCAGCCGCCCATGATCAGTTCCATCATCGCGGCGGGCGGCGGTACCGCGCACTGGTTGAGCCGGAACAGGCGATGGCGCACCCGTTCGATCACTCGGGAGACTTTCGCCGGTGGTACTCGTGTGGACGTCACGTGACCGACCGTAATGCTGCGCGAGCGTGAATGCAAGTGTATGCTTGCAATAAATCTGGTGCTCCGATTTGGGCAAAACGGAAGGGGCGCCGCGTAACTCAGCGCGACGGTGCCTCCATGCCCAACTCTTCAGCGGGGGCGCTGAGATATCGGTGCACCGACGGGCCGACGAGCGTGACCACTTGGTCGACGTCCAATGTGGAAAGCGGCGGCACCTGCATGACGTAGCGGAGCATCGCCGTTCCGACCAGGCTGGTCGCCGCAAGCATTGCGCGCAATCGTGCATCGTCCGAACCCCCCAGCGCATCGCTGACCGCAGTCATGACGTAGCTGTGGAGAAACTCCCGAAACGCGTCGTGCGCGTCGCTGTTCGATGTTGCGGATTGCAGCATCGACACCATGCTCGCCGCAGTGTCGGGCTGTTCCCAGATGGTGAGGTACGCCCGAACAATGCGGCACCCCAGCTCACCGTCGGGACCTGCCGCCAATTGGGCCGTGAAGAGCTCGGGGTTGAGAACCAGCTTCATGGATTCGCGAAACAACTCGGCCTTCGAGCCGAACAGATAGAGCACCATCGACGGATCGACGCGAGCCTCGTCGGCGATCGCGCGCAACGTCGTCTTCTCGTATCCCTGCTTGGCGAACTCCCGCTTCGCCGCGCGTAGGACCACGTCCCGCGAGACCGGCTCGCCTTGGCGTCGGCCGCGCCGCTTGTCCATCGCTGCACGTGAGGGCATGTGTCGACGATATCATTTAAACGGCTATTGAAATATCCTTCCGGGTCGCTTACGCTGCCGCTATGATTTCATCGGCCATTGAAAAAAGCGCGGAACGCCCCTGCGCTCGACAGCAACGGGCTCGGCAGGTCGGAAAGCCGGCGGTTTGGCTGGGGGCCGGTGTCATCACGATCGGCATCGGCGCGGCTCTGGCCAGCGGGTCGCCGGTAGCTCACGCAGATACGGGGCACAGTGGTAGAGAAGGCCACACTTCCGGTACCAAGTCGGGACCCGCGGTGCCCGGCCGTCATACGACAGCATCGGCGGCGACCACACGAGTCAATCCAATTCGCCCGCCCGCGATGACAGGCCCGAGGAGCACTCCACACACGTCCCTCAACTCGGTGCTGCGCTGGGTCCGCCGCGAGGTGGGCTACACCCTGTTCAACAAGCCTCCCACCGTCACGCCGGTTCAGACGTCCCAAGATCCCCTGACCGGCGTCATCACCGGCGACCTTCACGGCTCCGGTGGCAGGCTGACATACACGGTCAGCCAACCCGGAAACGGGCTGGTTGAGGTGAACGCCGACGGCACCTTCGTCGTCACTCCCGACGCGAGCACAAGCCACCTGGGTGGAACGGTGAACTTCACCGTCACCGCCGATAACGGTAGCGCCTACCGGCTCCCCGGCCTGCTGGGTAACCTCCAGTCCGTAATTCACACTCTGGCAAGGCGTTTCGGGATCAGTGGAGCGGACACGACCACCACGGTTGTGAGCGTCGATGTCGTGGCGACCAATCAGCCACCGACCGTCGTCGGGTCCACCGCCGGCACGGTCGCGGCCGACGGATCACTGAGTGGTCAGATCCACGCCACCGACCCCAACCATGACAGTCTGAATTTCGTTGGGGCCAGCACGAGTTCACTGGGGGGCTTGGTCTCGGTCAACGCCGACGGCTCGTTCACGTACACGCCCACCGCTGATATCCGGCATGCAGCAGCGGCTGTCAATGCGCCTGACACCGTAACGACCGACACCTTCACGGTCAGCGCCAGCGACGGCTACGGTGGCATCGCCACCGCCACGATCAGCGTGCCCGTCAGTCCGATCAACGGCAATCCCACCGGCGGTGCGATAACCGGTCTGCAAGTCGACGACGTCATCGGAGTGGTCACCGGATCCGTCACCGGCGTCAGCGATCCCGATCTGGACACGTTGACCTACA
Source organism: Mycolicibacterium vinylchloridicum (assembly GCF_013404075.1). GTDB lineage: Bacteria > Actinomycetota > Actinomycetes > Mycobacteriales > Mycobacteriaceae > Mycobacterium > Mycobacterium vinylchloridicum. The sequence goes on along the minus strand of NZ_JACBJQ010000008.1, from coordinate 160,502 downwards.
GCTCGAGCCCGATGAGCACGGGCGGCGGCGCCGTCGATGTGTACAGCGACGGCTCGTTCACCTACAACCCGACGACCGACCAACGTCACCGTGCGGCAGCGTTGGGCGCGCCCTTTGCCGTCACGCATGACAGCTTCACCATCTCCGTCTGGGACGGTCATGGCGGCAACACGACCGTCACCATTGTCGTTCCGGTCCCGCCGGAGGTGGATGAGCCCCCGACCGGTGTCGCCGCGGGCTGACGGACCTCGCTCACACCCCAAGTGTGGCGCGTCGGCTCGGCGCGGGAGTCGTCGTCTTCGCCCGCAGGAAGCTCCCGGTGCGCTGCGTGCCAACGACTTCGGTGGGTTGACCATCGACGAACACCGCACGGCCGGCGACGAATACGGCGCTGACGGTGTCCGCGTTGCGGTTGACCATCCGCGACAGCCCACCGTACTGGTCGACCTTCTCCTCGTGATAGCTGTCGAGTGACGCGTCGAGGCGTTGCGGGTCGACGATCAGCAAGTCGGCTCGGTCGCCGATGCGAAGATGGCCGGCATCGATCTGATACCAGTCAGCTAGTTCGCCGGTCAGCCGGTGCACCGCCTCCTCGGTGGTCATGAACGGGGTGCCGGCCTTCTGCGCGTCGTGTACGTGCCGGAGCAATCGCAGCCCGAAGTTATAGAAGGCCATGTTGCGCAGGTGCGCGCCGGCATCCGAGAAGCCCATCTGAATACCCGGCTGACGGGCCATCTTCTTGAGTACCTCCGGGCGGTGATTGGACACGGTGGTGCGCCACCGCAGTGCCGTCCCGTGTTCGACGACCAGATCGAGGAACGCGTCGACGGGATGCAGCCCGCCGCGGTCGATTCCGACCTGGCCGAATGACTGTCCGATCACCGATACGTCAGGGCACTCGACGATTTCGGCATCGAAGAAGTCCCGATGCCACACCCGGAGCCCGAACGTGTTGTCGTAGTCCTTGCGGAACCACCGCCGGTATTCCTCGTCCCGCAACATGTCATTACGCTGGGCCACTTGCTCTTTCAGATGCATGGCGGCTGCTCCGGAGCCGAACTCCTCGAAGATCACCAGGTCGATGCCGTCGGCGTACACCTCGAACGGCACCGGCAGATGCTGCCAGCGGAAGTCGCCGCCGAGCATGTTGACCAGGCGCGCTCCCGGGCCCATCGTCGCGATCAGCAGGGGGTTCGCCTTCACGTCGGCCGCCGCGAGCAGGCTGGTTTTGAGCCGCTTGCGGAAGATGCCGAGCGACTGGGCCACCTGGGAGGCGACGTCCAGCGGATTCTGTATGTCGGGGCCGGCCTGCAGAACTCGTTCGCTGCGGCGAAGTATCGACTTCAGCCGGCGCAGTTCTCGTGGCTTGGCATACGTCGACGGCAGGGTGCGCGAGCGGCAGATCTCGCCGTCGAGTTTGTCGAATAGCAATTGTTGCGAGGACATTCCGACGAATCCGGCGTCAAGCGCCTCGGTGAGCATCTGCTCCATTCGGGCCTGCTCGGCCGTGGTGGGCCGCACCTCTTTGCGGGTCGAGCGGTCCAGTCCCATGGTGGCGGCGCGCATATCCGAATGGCCGATGAACGCGGCGATATTGGGCCCCAAAGGCCGCGCTTCGAGCGCGGCGATGTACTGCTCGCAGGTGCTCCAGGTCTTGTGCCGGTCGATCGCGTCGATGACGTTGTCGCGGGGGATCGCTTCCACCCTCCCGAACAGATCACCGGCGTCGTCGCCGTCGACGTGGACCGTCGACAGTGAGCACGAACCGACCAGTACTGTCGTCACCCCGTGGCGGAGCGACTCCGACAGGGAGGGGGCGCCGAGCACCTCGATGTCGTAGTGGGTGTGGATGTCGACCAGGCCGGGCAGCACCCACTTGTCGTCGGCGTCGATCACCTCGGGGCAACCCGACTCGTCGAGCGGCTGCGCGCTGATCGCGGCGACGTGGCCGTTGCGGATTCCGATGTTGCGGATCGCGGAGGGGGCGCCGCTGCCATCGAACCAGCGGCCGTTGCGGATCACGGTGTCAAAGTTCATGGTTCTAGACAATGCGTCAGGAAGAATGCCCAAGTCTTGACAGTTGCGGACGAATATTTGACATTTGATGACGTGTCGGTAGTGCGTGGAACGGCCTTGTCGGGCTATTCGCGCCTGGTCGAAGAGCTGGGCGGCGATCCGGTCGGGTTGCTGCGTGCCGCCGGCATCCGGCCGCAGGACATCGGCGAACATGAGATCTTTCTGCCCTACCGGAGCCTGATCGTCGCCGTTGAGCTTGCCGCGACGGCGACGCGGACACCGGACTTCGGACGTCGGCTGGCGCTGCGGCAGGGCATCGAGATCCTCGGACCGCTGGGGGTGGCGGCACGTACCGCGGCCACCGTAGGCGATGCGTTCGCGATCGTCGAAACCTTCCTGGCGGCCTACAGCCCGGCCATCTCGGCGCACCTGACGGCGGGCGCTGCAACCGGACAGACGTTCTATGCGTTCGAGATCCTGATCGAGCGGCCGCCGCCGCACCCGCAGACCACCGAGTTATCGCTGGGGGTGTCGTTGCAGATTTTGCGGTTCCTGCTCGGCGGTCAGTACACACCGCTGTCGGTGCACCTCCCGCACGAACCGCTCACCGCGCGCGCCGACTATCTGACGTACTTCGGTTGCCGCCCGAGGTTCACCGAACCCTTGGCGGGCTTCACCTTCCGCACAGCGGCTCTCGAGCGTTCCCTGAATCAGGACGCCCTGGCTCATCACGCGGTCGTTCAGTACCTGACCGGGATCACTGCCCGTGAGCCCGGCATGACCCAATCGGTGCGGCGGATGGTCCGCCAACTGCTGCCCACCGGCACGGCCAGTATCGAGTTGATCGCCGACCAATTCGATCTGCATCCCCGGGCGTTGCATCGCCGCCTGTCCGCCGAGAAAACCACGTTCGCCGAACTCATCGACACCGTGCGGCGCGAAACTGCGGAGCACTACCTGCGCGACACCGACATCAGCCTGTCGCATCTCGCGCGAGAGCTGGGCTATGCCGAACAGAGCGTGCTGAGCCGATCGTGCCGACGATGGTTCGGATGCAGCGCGACGGCTTACCGCAAGACAATTCGAGCTCGCTGATGGCGCGTGTACCGCATCGCGGCCGAGTGGGGCTGTGGCTGCTGCTCGCCCTGGCGGCCGCGCTTCGGGTGTGGAAGATCGGCGACAAGAACATCTGGCTCGACGAGTCTGTGTCGTGGGAGAACGCAACAGCCTCAGTGCGGCAACTCATGTGGAACAGCGTCACCGATATCCATCCTCCGCTCTACTACTTGTTGCTCAAGCCGTGGATCTGGATGTGGGGCGATTCGCTGTCGGCTATGCGAAGTCTCTCGGCGCTAGCGAGTGTGGTCGCGCTGTACCTTCTGTTCCGTCTGGTCGACGGCGCGATGCCGACGGGGGTGTGCTACGCCGTCGTCCTGTGGTGTGTCGTATCGCCTCATGAGGTGCACTACGCCCAGGAAATTCGCGCGTATGCACTGCTGACGGCAGCGACTTTGGGCCTCTGCCTGGCGTACCGGCGCTGGATCGAGTCGGGGGGAGAAGGGCGTTCGCCACTGGCTCTCTACGCGATCGCGACAGCGATAGCACTGTCGTTGCACTACTTTGCGGCCCTCGTGGTCGCGGCGCTCTGGTTGCACTTCGTGTTCGGTGGTGGTCGACGGGCGGTCCCGCGCCGAACGTGGAGGGCATGGTTCGTCGCGAATGCGGTTGTGGCGGTTGCCTATGCACCCTGGGTGATCGCGGCCGTCAGGTTCAGCACGTGGAACGCGTGGTTCGCTCCGGTGCGCATCGCAGAGCTGCCGGGCTACGCTGCCACGCAGCTTCGCTGGATGACATTCGGCTATTACGAGGTGGCGGGGTGGCAATCATGGTCGTACGTGGTGACTTTGGGTGTGCTCGGAGGCGGCGGTGTATTGCTGCTCGCCGCGATCGCGCAGAGGTGCGACGAGCGTGACGTGTTTTTCGCGTGCGTGGCGTATGGTCCCGTGCTAGTCGGTCTGCTGCTGGTCCCGGTGGCAGGCGACATCACGCTGGCCCGATATCTGCCCTATGCGACGCCATTGATGGTCGCCGCGGCCGGGCTGGGCTGGAGTCGCACACAACTCACGCCGCGAACGGTCACCGCGATCGTCGGCATCGGCAGCCTCGGCCTGTTGCCCTCGCTGAGCGCCTATTACCGCGCACCCATCAAGGACGTCGATCCGAGGCCGATCGTCGCGTTTCTGATGACCCACGTCCGCCATGCCGACGGCGAGACACCCGGCCAAGTCCTCGTGGCGCCCGGGTACATCAGCACGCTGATGCGCTACTACTCGCGCAGTGCCATCGAGTACCAGAAGGTCAAACGCAGTGACGTCCACTTCATGGACCGCGACGTCTCCAGTGGCGGGCGGGACACCTGGATCCTGGTCGACCAGGCCTGGCCGAACTTCGAGGAGATCGGCGAAGACACTCGACTGACACCCGTTGACGTGCCGGGCAACGATCCAAACAAGATGCGACTCTTCCGGATTGCGCGCGACTGATCCTTACCCTGCGGACCGGGCACGGGCTAAGGTTCATTCGCCGGCGTCGAAGGACTTCGAACGCGGAAAGGCCGAAACAATGTTAGTCAAGTTCTCTGTGGCCGCGGTCGCCGCTGTGATCACTCCAGTAGTCGCCAGTCCGACAGCAGCGGCATTGCCATCGTGTACAACCGATTCGGTGAGCCTGAACACCAGTGCGCCCGCTTCTCCTGGCGACGCGACGCAGATTCACTTCGACGTGATCGTCACGAATACCTCGACCCGGTCATGCGAATTGCTCGGCTATCCCGATGTCGATCTGATCGGTCCCGACGACCCCATGTGGGGTCCGGACTATCAGCTCCCGCAGCAGGCCGGCGATCCTCAGCCGGTCGCTCTCGGGCCCGGCGGCTTGGCGACCAGCCGGCTGACCTTCCTGGCGGACCCAACCGGCTGGGTGCCCAGCACGATCGCGGTGAGCCTGCCCAATGCGCCAGGCCGGCTCGAGACTCCGTGGATCGCCGGCGGCGTTCCGGTCGCTCGGCAGGACGGGGCGACCCACCCCGGCACGTATATCGGACCCTTTCAGGCTGCGGCCGAATGAATGCGGAGGAACTGGCTCGCGAGCTTGGCGAACCGGGCGCTGCGGAACTGCTGTCCGGCGCGATGGCCCGGCTGGCTTACAACGGGCATGACGGCTTTCCGCGGGTGATCCCGGTCGGGTTCCACTGGACCGGTGAGCGCATTGTCGTCTCCACCGCGCCGACGTCCCCGAAAGCCCGCGCGCTGGCGTCGCGTCCGCAGGTGGCCTTGACCATCGACGGTGGCTCTAGCCCGGAGGAGGCCAAGGCGCTCTTGATACGGGGCCTCGCCACGCTGGAGACCGTCGACGGCGTCACCGAGGAGTACCTCGCATCGGCGCGGAGCTCGATGGACGGCGACGAACTCGCGGAGTTCGAACGCAACGTTCAGGCGACCTATCCGCAGATGGTTCGCATCTCGATCGAGCCGGTGTGGGCGCGGTTCTACGACTTCGGCGCAGGGCGGCTGCCTGCATTCCTGGCGGAGCTCGTCAACGGGGCCTGATGCTCTGCTCGAACGACAACACATTCTCCGGGTCGTAGGCGGCCTTTATCTCGCGCAGCCGTTCCACGTTGGCACCCCAGTAGTCGCGTTCCCATTCCGGCACACCGGCATTGGGCACGTTGACATAGGCGCCGTTGGCGTAGGGCTGCATCGCTTCGGTGAACTCAGCGACCCACGTCAGATACGTTGCCGTCTCCTCGTGCGACGCGGGCTGCCCGCCCCGGACACCCCAGCCGGCGCCGGGTTCGGCGTAGTACAGCGCCTTTCGGTGCGCATAGGCCGATCCGCCGGCTGGCTCGCTGGTGAGCACCGCCCCGGCAAGGGCGTTGGTGAAGTAGTTGCACCCCGGCGGTGCCTTCGCCACGAACGAGGCGATGGCACGTATCGCTTCAGGTGGCAGCTGCTCGGTCATGAACTGCGAGGTGAACTTCCAGTTCGCCGGCTCGTGGTCGATCGGGATCTGGAAGCCCGCGTAGATCTGCGGCCACGTCCCGTCTTGCACCACAACCTCAGGATGGCCGACGGACAGCATTGGTGAAAGAAGCTGCAATGCTTCGGCTTCCGACCCGGAGGCAAGGACAGCGTGCATCGCAAACCTGTCCCGCTCGATCTCGAGCTGGCTGGTGAGCCGATGGTCGGCATAGGGGGCGGAGTGCTGCCACAGCTCGAAGACCGCCTCGAGGTCCTCGAGTCCGGTCCACGTCGCGACGACGAAGATCGCCTGTGTGAGTGGATGAATCCGGTAGGTCAGCGAGGTAACGATGCCGAAGTTGCCGTTGCCCGCACCGCGCAACGCCCACAACAGATCCGGGTGGTTCCGCTCGTCGGCGACGACCACCTCGCCTGATGCGAGGACGACCTCGGCTGCGAGCAGATTGTCCGACGCCATGCCGTACAGACGGGTGAGCAGGCCAAAACCACCGCCCAGCGTCGCGCCGGTGAGCCCGACAGTCCCTTCGGTCCCGGTTGGTGCCGCGAAGCCGGCTTCGCCCAGCGCGGTGACCGCCTCCAACTGCTTGAGTCCGGCGCCGACGGTGGCGGTCCGCGCTTGCGCGTCGAGCGCCACCGACTTCAACCCACTGACATCGATCACGACTCCGTCGTCGACACCCGACCAGCCCTCCAGCGCGTGACCGCCGCTTCGGGCCCGAAACGGGACTCCGCGTTGCCGCGCCCACGTCATGGCGTTGACGACATCATCGGTGTTCCGGGCGAAGACGACGGCCGCGGGCTTGTGCGTGAAAAGGTGATTCCAGCCACGGCTCGCGTCGGCGTAGCCGGCATCGCCGGGATAAACCACCCGACCGGTCAGTAACGCGCTCATGGCTGCTCCACCACTTCTTCGTCGAACATGTTGGGATCGCCTGGTTCGTGCTCCAGCACCTCGCGGTCGAACTTCCACATATAGGCGAAGTACAGCACGCCCGCCGCGGACAGACCGAAGGCGATCACGATCGGGGCCGGTGTCGTGGACGATGCGATCACGACGAAGAGTGAAATGACCACCCAGACAAGGGCTCCGATCGCGACGGGCCACTCCCAGCGCCCGAGGTCGAAGCCGCCCGGCTTGCGGTCTAGTTTGTGACGTGTCGCCAGGTACAGGATGATCGTCATCAGGTAGGGGAGGATCGTGACGATCGCGCCGGCCAGAATCAGTTGCAGCAGCGCATCACCCGGCATCAGAGCCATCAGGATCACGCCGACCACGAGCACCAGCAGCGTGGCAGGGATCGGGGTGTGGGTCTTCGGGTTCACCCGGCGCATCACCTTGTAGGCCGGGAAGCGCCCGTCACGCGACATCGCGTAGATGTAGCGGGCGCCCGAGACCATGCTGACCAGAGCTGCACCGAAGAAGGCAAGCGTGATCGCAGCGAGCAACGGTCGCTCGAACGCGGGCCCGAACCGTTCGTTCATGATTTCGGCGACCGGCGACTCGGTCTTGGACACCTTGGCCATGTCGGTGATCGAGATGGTCAGCACGATCACGAACAGCATGCCCAACACCGATGCCGCCGTGACCGATCCGATGATCGCGCGGGGCACGCTCCGGGTCGGATTCTTGGCCTCCTCGGCCATATTGGACGCTGTCTCGAATCCGACGAGCGTGGACAGGCCCATGATCGACGCGGCCATCAGGCCGCCGCCGATGACGAAGAAGTTGGGGTCGCCCTCGGTGATGCCCCGCGAAAACAGGTTGGCCGGTGTACCGGTGCCGGTCACCAGGATCGCCACGGTCAATGCGATGCCGATCACCAGCAGGATGCCCAACTCGACGCCCACCGACAGCGAGTTCACCCACCCGACGATGCGTGTGGCCGCGATGGCCAGCACTGCCTGGATTGCCAAGATGATCACGGTGATGATCCGCGCGGTCGTCTCGTTCGGCTCCATGTTGAGTAGTGGCATCAGGCATTGGCTCGCCAGCGCGTTGTCGATCGTGACCGGGCCGGCCAGCGCGCTGATCACGGCGAGCCAGCCGAATGCCCAACCGATCTTGGGGCTGGCCAGTCTCGACGCCCACGCATACGACGAACCGCTCAGCGGTATGCGCGCCGCGAACTGCGCGTAGACCAACGCGACCAGGATCTGGCCGATCGCGACGATGGGGAACAGCCAGATCCCGACCGGGCCGGAATCCCGCAGGACGTCGTCGTAGGTGGCGAAGATGCCGACTGCCACCGAAAGCGAAGCGAACGAAATGGCGAACACCTGAAACCCATTCAGTGTTCGCTTCAGTTGCGGCTCGTAGCCGCAGTCTTCGCAGAATTCATCGGCGGCCAGATTGGCCTCGAGAGCTTGTGTCATGGGGCTCGCCTTCGCTTCGTTGTGAGTAGTCACTGGCCGCGACGTGTCGTCGTGTTCATGCGGCAAAGGTATGGCGCAGGTGAAGCCCGGGACTTCGGGTGAAGTATGTGTTCTCGCCGCGCCCCATGGGCCAAATTGTGTAGCCGGGAGGTCGGCCCATGGCCCCCGGCGTGAGGGTTCGTCGAGGCGTCCGGCGATTCCTTGCCGCAGAGGGCGGGCGCAGGCTACTAATCAATGGTGAGCAACCACCACGTGAATCTGACCCCGCAGGAAGACTCGTTGATCGCCGAGAGCGATCCCGACGTTCTGGCGCGCATGGACCAAAAGCAGCTCAAGGAACTACAGAGCCGCCTGCGGCAAGCACGTGAGAAGAACTTCAGCCTGCTGCGCCGCCAAGGTGCGGCCCGGGTGGAGGCCGAAGGGGCACGCGGAAGTGCCCAGCCGGCCAACGAAAAGCGCGGTGAAAAGGTCGAGGCGTTCGACGAAGCGCTCGCTCGCGTGAGCCGGTACCTCGAGACTGAGTAGCGCGACGCACTGGGGCGGACCCGGCCATAGTGGATTCGTCCTGGTCGTGGCCTTTGCACGAGCCCTTTGAACCCGGCAGCGCTGTGGCTCGTGTCCTAGCGAGACGAGGTTCCGGGCGCGAAGAGATAGGGGCATGCGATGCGGAGGCCGACAGAGTGACCCGAATGAAGTAGAACGCCCAGCATCGTGGAACAGAGTCTGATCGGACTTGCCTTCGGCGCCGGATTGGTGGCAGTCCTCAATCCGTGCGGCTTCGCGATGCTGCCTGTCTACATGACTCTGGTGGTGCGGGGCGACGCTACCGGCGAGCTCGGAGCAGTACGCCGCGCCTTCGTCGCCACCATCGAGATGGTGTTGGGCTTCATGACCGTGTTCGGCGCGTTCGGGTTGCTCACCGTCTCTGCTGCCTCTGCTGTCCAGCAGTACCTTCCGTACGTCACCGTGGTGATCGGCATCGTCCTTGTCGGCCTGGGCATCTGGTCCCTGGCCGGTCGGCACCTTCCTGGACTCAATCCAGTCCAGAGTGGGCGTTGGGCGCCCACGGTGCGCGGCGGCTCGATGTTCGGCTACGGAATCGGCTACGCGATCGCGTCGCTGTCCTGCACCATCGGGCCGTTCCTTGCCGTGACCGCCGCCAGCTTCCGCAGCGGCCTGATCGTCGACGGCCTGCTGACCTATCTCGTCTACGCGGCGGGAATGTCGCTGATCGTGGGTGTGCTGGCCATCGCCGCCGCATTCGCCAACCCGGTCGGGATGTATCGGATGCGCCGAATTCTGCCGTATACGAACAGGATTGGCGGTGCTTTGGTACTCGTCGTCGGACTGTATGTCGGCTACTACGGTGTCTACGAGATCCGCATCTTCAACGGTGCCGCGTCCCCCGATGATCCGGTGATCTCGGCGGCCGGGCGCATCCAGAGTGCCCTGGTGACGTGGGTGCACCAGCACGGTGGCTACCCGTGGCTCGTGGCATTGTCAGTGTTTGTGCTGAGCGCGTTCGCGGTGGCCTGGGTCAGGACTTTGCGCCGCACGGCGAAGGTCCGCAGGGTGCTCAAACTGCATGCCGGTGAGCTGAGCGCGTCGTCCCCGTAGGCAACTGAACCGATTCCTGCCGTCAGTCGTGCCTCTGTAGGGAACACTGACTCATTGATCAGGGAGAACAGCCATTGTGGGGCAAGGAGTGTTGACGTTGACACCATCGGTTTCGGCGGACGACCGCCTCGGGCTGCCCGACGTCACGCCCGGCGACGCGCGGCAACGCATCCTGACCGCCACGGTCGAGTGCTTCCGCGCCCACGGATACGAGAAATCGTCGATGCGGCTGATCGCGAACACGGCCAAGGTGTCCCAGACGCTGCTGCACTATCACTTCGAGACCAAAGAGAAGCTGTTCGACGCGGCCATCAACGATGTGGCCACAAAACTGTTCGCCGAGGCGGAGACTCAGCTGACCCGGGCCGCGACCGTGCCCGACGGGTTGGCCGACGCGGCCGGGTTGCTCTACACCCTGTTCATCGACAACCTCGACACCGTCACCTTTGTCGTCGAATTCGGCGCCGCGGCCAACCACAACGAGTTTCTTCGGGCCGCCTATCTCGACTTTCGGGACAGGCAACGCCAGCAGTTCGCCGGCTTGCTCAGATCGATCACCGGAGCCGAAGTGCCGGACGACCTGATCGACGAGTCGGTGCGACTGATGGAGATCGTGCTTCTCGGTATGTCGATGCAGCGCCCGTTCGTGACCGACCCGGCGCGCTTTCGCGGTGACTTCGACAGATTCGTCCTGATGTTGATCACCCGGATGATCGAGGGAATGGCGTCGAGGTGACCTGATGACGACGTTCGACGGTTCGCCGTCGCCCGGCGGCACCCACGAGTACGCACTCTGGGATGCGGCGTACGTGCTGGGTTCCCTGTCGTGTTCGCAGCGCCGCGAATTCGAGGCGCACCTCCGTTCCTGCCCGGAGTGTGCCGAGGCAGTCGGTGAACTCAGCGGTGTCCCGGCGCTGCTGTCACAGATCGACCGCGCCTATGTCGACACGATCGACGAGTACGGCACCCATGCGTACGCGGCGCTGCCGCCCCTGCGCGATCAGATGCTGGCCACCGTGAATTCGCACCGCCGTCGCTCCCGCGCGATGACCTGGACGTTGGCCGCCGCCGTCGTGGCGACCGGGGTATTCGTCGGCACCGAATCCAACCCGATGGTGCCGGCACCGGTGAACGAGCACGCTCCGGCGCTCGCGATGACGCCCGTGAAGCCTGTATCGCTTTCTGCCACAGTCACTCTCAGCCGCCGACCGTGGGGCACCCGTATCGACATGAACTGCACGTACGCGGCGGGACCCGTGGATGTCGAGTACGACGCCGGCAGGGCCGACGGAAAACTGGCGATGGTGGCGGTCGGGCGCGACGGAAGCCACGTCCAGCTGGCGACCTGGACCGCGCACACCGGCACCCCGGCGTCACCGGGGGGCAGCACCTCGATGCCGATCGACCAGATCGCGTCGGTCCAGGTCGTCACAGCCGATGCGGGAGCGGTGCTCCTGCAGCGCGACCTCTGACTCGCTGCTCCAGGCAGTACATCTAGACCGTGATCGTCGGCATCGTGCCGCGGCCGGCACCCGAGGCCAGACCGGCGAAGTACGCGCCCGACCACATCCACAGTCCGGCTTGCAGCCGTAGCGAGCTGCGGCCCACGGCCGCGTCGCCGTCGGCGTACGCGGTCATGGCACTCAGCACCGCTGCCTTGCTGATCATCAGGTAGGCCGAACTCAACTCGACGAGTGCCGTGTACGACGCCGGAGAGAAGCCGCTGCGGGCCAGCCCTTCCCACACCAACCGGCCCGTGCCCGTCGCGCCCTCCAGCATCGTGGACCACATCGACATCTCCACCCAGCCGAGATTGGTCGAATCGTCGAGTTCGCCCAGCGCTCCGTCGTAGCGGGTGGCCAATTCCAGCGGGAAGGCAGTCGAATTGCAGTCCAGGAAACCGTCACACGTCAGCGTGTCCTGCATCGAGGGAATGCCGGCGGGCGGATGTGCCAGCACCACCTGAAGATAGCCGCGGTTGTACCCGTAGAGCGCCAGCAGTACGGGCACCGAGGCGTGCGCGACTGTCGAGACGAGCCAGTCCGGTGCGACGGCGGCCGCCCCTGCCAGCCCCGCCGACAAGCCGTCGAACAGGCGGATGCCGATCGCGGCCGGGGACAGGTCGGCGGGGATGGGCAGCGATGGCATCGTGGCCGGGGTGCTGGCGGTGTCACTGAGGTTGTCGCGCAGCCAGATTCCGCCGAAGTAGCCCGACGCGGCCAGGTTGCCGAGTAGCAGGCGGACCCGTTGCGCTGGCGCATCCTCCTCGGCCAGCGAGTCGAGGCTCTTCACCGCGAGATCGCCGAAAAAGAACCGGGCATTGTCGGCGGGATCGCCTCCCGTGGCGACGTAGTCGGTGGCGAAGCCGTTCATGAAATCGGGCGACACCGTGAACGACATACCACTGCGCACCGGCATCGGCGGTAGGTTCACCGCCACCGAGGAAGTCAAACTCTTTATAGTCCTGGATAACTCGCGACGAGTAGATGCGGACGGGACGACGTGTCGGTGAATCTGATTGCGCGGCTTCGTGGTTGATTGGGCCTCCCGCGCAGGTCCGGCGGTGGATTTCGCGGTGCCCGGCGCCGAGTCGGGCGCGGCCGAAGCGGTGCCATGTCCGACGAGGAACGCGGCACCGATCCCGAGCGCGATCGCGGCGCCTCCGATGTAGCTCGATGCCCGCACCCCGGCCTCCTGGCAATGATGGTCTTTACTGCTGCCTGCGCAGACTAACAGTTCAGCAAAGTTTGAGCTCAGGAATTGTGCATTTCGGCGCGCACCTCCGCGACCGTCGCTTCGTCGCACAGCTCGAGATCACGCGCCAGTTCCGCGGCATGGGCCGCGTCGGGCACCAGATGTAATGGAATGCCTTCGGCGCGAAGTGCATCGGAGTGCTCCCGTAACAGTGTGTTCCGCTCCTCGGACTCAGCGCCTACCTGCCTGATCATGGCCAGCAGGACCCGGCCAGGGAATTCCCGGGCCATCTCCTCGTAGATCAGCGGATCGCGCTGCCCGCTGTCGCCGATCAGCACGAAACGCATTCCGGGATACGCGGCGAACAGCCGCCGGACGGCGGCACGTTTGTGCTCGGCCCCGCTGCGCCTCAGATATCGCTCGGTCGGGCCCCAATCGGTGAGGAACATCGGCCCCTCCGGGAAGCCGCGCAGCCCGATGAACTGTTCCAGCATCGGATAGAACGCCCAGCTGCCCGTCGACACATAGAAGAACGCCGACTCCGGGCGGGGTTTGCCGGTACGGCCGGGAACGCCGCGGGCCAATCCGCGATACAGGGCCGACATGCCGGGAATCGCGCTGCGCTGCTCCACATCCCGCAGCAGCGTTCTGGCCACCATCGTCAGTCCCTCGGTCAGGCCGGTGAGCAGAATCGTGTCGTCGATATCGGAGATCACCAGAAACGGCGCAGTCAGCGCCGGTTTGACCACCCATCCGGCGCCGACGGCGGGCTCGTCGTCACCGGTTCCCGCGGCGACCGCCTCGGCCTCATGCCAGCCAACTCGAAGCTTCGGCACCGGCAGCGAGAAGTTGGCGAAACCGTGGCTGTCGGTCACCTCGGTGGCCGTGTGCCTGCCGATGCGCAATTCCACCTCGGCGCCGACGATCGACAATGCCGCATGTCGTCGCACGTTGCTCTGCGCCACCTCCCAGTACGGGATGCGGCTGTCACCGGGTAGCTCCGGAGTCTCCATCACCCGCACCCGGACTTTGGCCAGGTCGTCGGCGACGAACCCGTGATAGATGACCACCTGAACCCCGCGAAACGCCCCTGTCTGCATCTTCACGTCGCGGCGCCGCTCGGTGAGCTTGCTCTCCAGACCCGCCACCACCGCCGCGGTCTCGGGGCTGCGCAGCCTCGCGGTCAGATCCGACGCGATCCGGCGGGGGAGTCGGGGCATGACGTCTACAGTACGAACACCGCCGAGGACGGATCGATGGAACTACCCGAAAGATTGGCGAGTACCGCGGTGTAGCCGGGCAGGCTCGGATCACTGTCGTAGTACAGATATCCGGTGGAGCGTTCGTAGACGAACTGGCTGGTGTAGTTGGCAGCTGAATCGCCGGCGAATTGGACGCTGTCGACGATGTCGACCGACGAGCTTGTCGCCCCGGCCAGTGCTGCCTTGTCGATCACAACGATGTCGTGGTCGGTGTTCTGGGCATCGGCCAGCGGTACATCGTCTTTCGTGAAGGCGTGGTCGAGGATGTAGGTGTCGGTCGCGTCAGTGCCCTGCAGCGGCGAGGTACCGGAGTACACCCACTTGCCGCCGCTGATCACGCTGTCGCTGACCCCATCCGAGGCGCCGAAGACGTAAACGTCCAGCGACACCGCGTCGGGGATGTTGGTGAACTGGCCGGCGGTCTCGTCATTGGGATAGGTGAAGAACCCGTAGACCCCGTTCGCGTCGGCGGGATAGCCGTCGAGCACCGCGGCGGTACGCAAGGCGATGGGGTACGGCGTGGACGCGGGACCGGTCACCGAATCCGTCCAGAAGGCGAAGTTGCCTGAAGCCGAGTACTGGGTTCCGTTGTAGGCGTAGGGATAACTGGTCGTCGACGATCCGAACTGGACGAAGTCCTGGTACGACACCGGCACCCAGCCCGAGTTGTTCATGTTGATGTTGTCTGCGGGCTCGGTCGACTGTTGGGCCCACACCTTGTCGGGTCCGATGATCCGGCTCACGGTCGACGGCGGATACGGCGACCACGGTGTGGTGCCGCTCCACACCAGATCCGCGTAGGGCCCGCCTGCCGCCGTCAATTGGCTGACGACGGTATCGAAATCGTTGAACCCGTAGGTCTTTCCGTCTTGTGCGCCCGACCAGCTCGCGCCGTTGAGGTGGAACTGGAGCTGGATCGGCAGCGACCACTCATCGATGTATGACGTGTCGATGGTGTATTGGTAGCCGCCGTTGGCGGCGTAGTAGTTGTATTCGAGGAAGCTGTAGTTCGCGAAGGAGTTGCCTGCCGAGGGTGCGGTCGGGTTGAACGCGTCGACGCCGCCCGGTGAGCTCACGGGCAGGGTGAATCCGGACGTCCCCTGCACGATGTAGATCCGGTTTTCCGGAGACCCGGCCGGGGCGGTCCCGAGCGCGAGAGTGACCGTCGTGGTGTCTCCGGCCTGCACCGCCACCGGCTGGAAGCCGGCCGGGATGCTGTAGTTGTCGGAGGTCGTCAGGTTGTACACCCAGATCGTCTGGCCCGAGCTGTTGTGGATCGTGATCGACGGCGTTGCCGCGGTGGCCGAGCATCCGCTGCTGGATTTATTGCCATCGGGGCAGGTTGTCCTGCGCCACGTGACGCCGGTGAGGGTCGCGTTCTGCAGGTTCGCCCCGGCCAAGTCGGCGTAGCTCAGAAGCGCGTCGGTCAGGTTCGCGCCCGACAGGTCGGCACCGGTCAACGCGGCGCGGGTGAAATTCACCCCGGTCAGGTCCTTGCCCGACAAGTCGGCTGCGGTCAGGTTCGCGCCGAAGCAACTCTTGTCGGCCACGCATTCCGGACCCTGGGTCAGGAATGGAAAGAAGGTGCGGCGCACCAACAACAGCCCGCCTTCGAGAAAGTCGGTGACCGGACTGGCGGGCAGCCGGGACAAGAAGTTGGCGGCAGAATTGAACGCCCGCCGGAGCATGGCGACGATCGTGTGCTCGCCTGGGAAAGCCGTTACCGCCCCACAACTCCCGCACGCCGCTGCGCCGTGTGGCGGAGTCACCGTCACGGCGGTCATGGACCGTGTGGTCTGCGGCGGCACTGACTTCGCAGCGGGGGGAGCCGACCTTGTCGCCAGCCGCGGCCGACTCGCGGGAGGTCGCGCCGCTGACGACGAACGGGGCAGTTTCGCCTTGCGTGCCGAGCGTGCGACGGAGCTCTTCGAAACCGGCCCGGCCGAGACCGCCCCGGTATCCGGTGAATCCGCCACCGCGATTCCTACTGCGTGCGGAGCCGACAACGACAGACCGGCCGCGAACACCGCGGCGCCGACGCGCACACCCGTCCTGACAAACACCATCAGACCCCCGATCACGTCACCGACCCGCACGACCCTTTGCTGAGTGACTCTATCGGGGATCGTCTCCGTGTCCGCCGATCGGCGGACACCCGATTCATCTCACACATCCTCCGGTCACCCGATGATGCTCGGGCCGCTGATCAACGAGAGTCAGGAGCAGTGACAAGGACACCGATCGAGGAGGACAGCCATGAAGGGTCGGATCACACGTTGGCTCGAGCGGGCCGGCAGCAGCCTCAGCGGCGCGACACCGCTGGCCCCGATCGATGCGTCCTACGGTGTCGGATGGTCGAGTCGCGTGCCCGCCATGGACGACGGCCGCAGCAGGAGCGCCGGCCGTCTGCCGCTGCTGGCCGCAGCGCACCTGCCGGTTTTCTGAGCGTTCCCGCTCAGGCCAGCAGCGGGTCGATCGCCGAACGAGGAACCGTCACCTGGGTGGCGCCGGCTGCCTCGGGGAGCAGTTGGCCCTGGCTGAAGAAGAAGATCACCCCGTCGTCGGTGATCGCGAAATCCTGGTAGCTCGCCGGGTCCATACCCAGCGTCGGGTCGACGAAGATCGGCTGGCCGGTTTGCTTCTGCAGTTCTGCGACCGCGATCGGGAAGACCACCTTCAGCGGGTCGGCGCCCGGCCGCCACAGGGTGTCGTAGGTGATCGGCTTGCGGGCGGTCTGATCCCAGTTGAACGCCTTGAATGACGTCACCGGGTGCGCGCCGCCGATGTTCTCGTAGTTCTGCAGAACGACAGATTGGGTTGCGCGCGCAGCGCTCGTCGAGTCGTAGCTGGTCGCGGTGATGTCCAACTCGTAAGGCATGTTCATCGGGTTGGAGCTCTTGGCCACGTTGAGGAAGCCGTCTCGGGCCTGGCCGACGTAGTCGGCGATCGGCTTCAGGTCCGGGTAGCCGCTGGGGAAGCTGATGTTGACCTGGTAGGCGGGATCGGACTGCTGAATCTGGCACGTCTGACCGTTGTCGACGCCCGTGAGGTCGGTGCACACGTTCGTCGGTGCCGCCCCGGCGATACCGGGCGCGCTCGCGACGGTGATCGCCGCGAGCACCGTCGCCAGCTTGAGCATCTGCATGTCCCGAGCCTCCTCCGTGCCGGTGGCTGTTCACCGCCGACGACACAGGGTAAGTCATCACCGAGCTAGCGCAGGGCGGCGCGACCGCGGATCCGCCCGAGGATGATCAGCACCAGCAGTGTCACCAGGAGCAGCACCGAGGTACTGGCCGCGGCCTGGAACGCCTGACCGCGATCGGTGAGCCCGAAGATTGTCACCGGTAAGGTCTTCCAGGTTGCTGGATACACCATCACGGTGGCTCCCAGTTCACCCATTGACAGCGCCACCGCCAAGCCTGCGGCCGCCCCCAACGCAGGCAACAACAACGGCAGTGTGACCTGGAAGAGCACCCGTGCAGGCCCGGCGCCCAGCGATTCGGCGGCCTGTCCGAATGCCGGGTTCAGTCGGTCCAGTGCCGCTGACACGGCGCTGAACGCGAACGCCAACACCAGCACGAAGTGAGCCAGGATGACGATCCATCGAGTGCCACCGAGCAGAAGCGGTCGGTCGTTGAATGCGATCAGCAAACCCAGCCCGATGGCGACCGACGGCACCGCGATCGGGAGATGAAACACGGCGTCGGTCAACCGGCTCAGCCATCGGGGTGCACCGCGTGCCGCGATCGCGGCCCACGTACCCAGGAGCAACGCGAAGCCGCCGGCCAGGAAGGCGGTCTGCACGCTAACCGACAGGCTGGCGAGATCCTCGCCGGACAACGCCGCGCCGAACCGGGTGAAACCAAGACCGGATGGCAGCGGACCGTTCCACGATCCGGCCAAGCCCGCCAGCACCACCGTAGCCAACGGCGCGACGAAGACCACCAGCACCACCAGTGCAAAGACGGAGAGTACTGCCGCCCGACTGTGCTTGCTCCACAACAACATCGGCTAGTCCTTTCGCCCTGGACCGGCCATGACCCGGGCGAAGATCAATCGGTAACCGACATACAGTGCCAGGGACAGGACGATTTGCGCGGTGGCGATCACCGCCGCACCGGCTAGGTCGAATGTCACGATGCCGCGGGTGTAGATCAATACCGGCAGAGTGATCACGCCTTTGGCGCCGGTGAACAGGACGATGCCGAACTCGTTGAGTGTCAGCAGCAGGACCAGGCTGCCGCCGGCCATCAAGGCCGGCCAGGCTTCGGGCATGATCACCGCCCGCAGCACGCGCAGGGGGGAGGCGCCCAGACTCGCGGCCACATCGAGCTGTTGGCGGGGCAATAGCGCGAAGGCTGCCAGCAGCGGGCGGATGACGAACGGTGTGAAGAAGGTGATCTCGGCGGCGATCACTCCGGCCGGGGTATAGAGGAAGTTCAGCGTCGGCGAACTGGTACCGGTGATGTTCGCGATCAGCGCGTTCATCGCGCCCGCACTGCCGTAGAGAAATGTGAACGCCAGTGTGATGAGGAAAGAAGGCAACGCCAATATCGTGTCGATGAGTCGACCGATCAGCGACGAGCCGGGAAAAGGCACGAACGCCAACACAATCGCCAGAAAGGTGCCCAGGATCAGGCAACCGGCGGTCGAGGTCACGGCGATGGCGATGGTGCGCCACAGCGCCGACCGGAACGCCTGGGACCCCAGGACTGAGGTCCAGGTGCCCAGGCCCGTTCCGCCGTCCCGGAGTTTCACCGACTCCAGGCACACCCGCGCCAGCGGATAGACCGCCGCGATCAGCACAATGCACAGCGGCGGCAGCGTCCACAGCAGCGGGCGGATCCGGCCGGCCGGCTCTCGCGGGGCGGCGTCGCCGGCCGATGCCGATCGCTCGAGGAGCGCTGTCATCGGCCGGCCTCGACGAGCACTCCGGCCGGCTGCGGGAAGCGCAGCCCCACTTCTGTCCCGATCGGGTAGTCGGCGTGGCCGGGAGCGTCGACCTCGATGAGCCGGTCGGACAATCCGTTGACCGACAACACCACCCTCGTGGTTGCCCCCCGCCATACCGAGGCATTGATGTTCGCGCGCAATGCTTCCGGGTGCCCGAGTCCGACGATCTGCAGCGCGTGCGGCCGAATGCACAACAAGGCTTGCGAACCCGGTGCCCACTCGGAGCGACCGACGCTGGGCTGTGGCGCCTCCGCGCTGACCGTCTTGTGCGCGATGGTGACCAGCGCCGAGGTTCCGATGACCCGGCCGACAGTGCACGGGATCAGGTTGGCGCCGCCGAGGAACGCCGCCGTGAAACTGGTCGGTGGCCGCTTCCACAGGTTCTCGGCGGTGTCGACATCCATCAACCGAGCGTCGTTCATCACCACGATCCGGTCTGCCAAGGCCAGTGCCTCGGCCTGGTCGTGCGTCACATACAGCATCGCGGTCTCGGGTAGGGCTTCCTTGAGTTGCTGCAATTCGGTGAGCATCGACTGGCGCAGCTGGGCGTCGAGAGCCGCAAGCGGCTCATCGAGCAGCAGCACCTTGGGTCGGATGGCCAGCGCCCGCGCGATCGCTACCCGCTGCTGCTGCCCACCGGAAAGCTCACGCGGCAAACGCTTTCCGAATGCAGACATTCCGACCATGTCGAGAGCCTCGGCGACCCGCGGGCCGATCTCGCCGCGTGGAACCCGGTGTGACTTCAGCCCGAAGGACACATTGTCGGCCACCCTCATGTGCGGGAACAGCGCGTAGGACTGCACCACCACCCCGATGCCACGTTTGGCCGGCGGCAGATCGGTGACGTCGCGTCCGCCCAGGCGCACGCTACCCGAGGTCGGCCGCACAAAGCCGGCAAGCGCGCCCAGGGCGGTCGACTTGCCCGAACCGCTGGGCCCCAGCAACGCCACCGTCTCACCGGCGGCAACCTTGAGGTTGAAGTCGACCAGCGCGTTGGTCGCCTTCTTACCACGCCCGTAGGCCACCCCGACCCGGTCAAATGTGATCGCCGGGGTGGCCTCTGACAGGGTCGACGTCGGTTGCGCAGCCGGCATGGTAGGGGAGGAGCCGACGTCGATCTCGGTCATGTCAGCTCCCGGTGGCCTTCTGGTAGGCGGCGACGTCGGCGTCGAGGTCGGCGAGCACCGCGTCCCAGTCCGGCGTCCAGATCTGCACACCGTTGAGCAGACCGGTCGGCGTCATGTTGTCCGACGAGCCTGCCGACGCCTTGACGATCGCATCCTTCACCGGGATGCCCAATGCATCTTGCGCGACGGTCTTTTGGGTGTCATCGGAGAGCAGGAACGTCAGCAGCTTCTTGGCGCCGTCGGCGTGCGGGGCACCCTTGGTGACGCCCGCAACATAGGGCAGCGCCACTGTGGTTCGGGTGTGGTCGGCCATCGCCGGGAAGAAGATGGTGAACTTCGAGCCGTCGTCCTTGATCGAACCCAGATTCATCTGCACATCGCCGTTGGCGACCAATAGCTCGCCGTTGCTCACCTTCGGCTGGAGCTTGCCGGTGGATGACGACGGCCCGACGTTGTTGGCCTGCAGTTTGCCCAGATATTCCAGTGCGCCCGGCTTTCCCATCAAGTGCTGCAAGAGAACCAGCACCGCGGTGCCGTCACCTGCCTGACCCGGTGTCGAATACTGCAGCTTGCCCTTGAATTCGGGCCTCAGCAGATCGTCCCAGCTGGCCGGCGCCGGATTGGCACCGGGGTTGGCGATGAAACTCAGCGCGTTGTTCACGATCGCGACGTATTTGCCGTCGGGGCCGACCAGGTCGGCCGACATGCCTGTGGTGTCAGCACCGCTGGGTTGCAGCAGGCCGGACTTGTCCGCCTTCTGAATGAACGGCGGCAGCGTCACCAACAAGTCTGCCTGCGGGTTGGCCTGCTCCTTCTCTACACGCGACACCACCTCGCCGGACCCGGCCTCGACCACGTTGACGTTGATGCCGGTGTCCTTGGTGAATTTGGCGAACTGGCTCTTGTACCAGGTCCCAAGGCCGTCGGCGCTGTAGACAGTCAACGTCGTGCCCCCACCGGAACCCGACGTGCCGGTGCCGCCACAGGCTCCTACCGACATTGCGACGACAGCCACGGTGGCCGCCATCGCCCACTTGCGAATCTTCATGAGCACCTCTCGTTTTCAGCGGAATTGCAGGACAAGATCAGCGAACTCGGTGACGGTCGGCACGATGTGTGTCGCACCCGCATCGTGGAGCTGCTGGCGGTTGTGGGCCCCGGTCAGCGTTCCGGCCGCGATAGCGCAGCCCGCTCGGTGTGCGCTGTCGATGTCACTGCTGGTATCGCCGAGTGCGGCGACGTTGCCAACACCGTCGGCCTGCAGACGCATCAGGGCGGTCAGGATCAGGTCCGGGTACGGCCTGCCTCGCACACCATGCCCAGGTGCCAGCACGAGATCGGCCAGCGACTCCCAGCCCAGGGCGGCCAAGAGTTTCTCCTGGGTGGTGGCGCTGAAACCCGTCGTCAACGCGACCTTCACCCCGGCGCCACGTAGCGTGGTGAGGGCCTCGGCAGCACCGGGGAGTGGGCGGGCCCTGCCCTCGTGGATGAGCCCTTCATAGGCGGCCTCGAATGCCCGATTAGCTTGCTGCGCAAGCTCTTCGCGCACAAACAAGGACCGGAACACGGAGATCTTCGACTGCCCCATGGTGTCGAGCACGAACTGGCGGGCGTGGTCGCGTTCGGCGCCGCTTGATGGCAGACCCGCGGCGGTTGCCGCTGCCTCGAACGCCTCGACCACCAAACCGTCATCGGCCACCGTGGTACCGGCCATGTCGATTACCGTCAGCTGAATAGTGTTGTCCGCCACCATATTCCTTCGTTGTGCTCAGATGCCGATGAGTTCGGCGGTGTGTTCCGCGATCGCCGGAGCCAGTGTCATTCCACGACCGCCGGGTCCGGTGATCACCCACAGGTCGTGCCCGATCGCCCGTCGGCACACCAGTTCGCCGGGGTCGGTGCACTGGCTGTAGACGCCTGCCCAGCGCTGCCGAACGGGGGGCAGCGGCCGGCCGAGGAGTTCGGAGACCAGGTCGGTCAGGTACTCGTACGGTGGCTCGTGGACGTCGAACCCGAACGGTTCGGTGTACTCGTGGGTGTCGCCGATGGTGAGCCCGCCGTGTAGGCGCTGGACACACAGAAGCTGCATCTGGTTCGTATCGGCAACTGTGTGTTGAGGTTCGTTGTCCCGCAGTTCGTTCAGCGCCGATCCGGCGTAACCGGGGTAGTACCGGAAGCTGTCGCCGTCGGCGATGGCGGTGGTGAGGCGTTCACCCAGCGGCTCCGTCTGCATCATCTGCAGCCGGACACGTCGCACCGGGAGGTCGCCGGCGACTTCCCGAGTCAGCCCGCCATGTGCCGCGCCCGGGCACAGCAGCACCACATCGCTCTCGTGCCTGCCACCCCGATCGTCGCGCACGATGCCGCCGTCGACGGAGCGGGCTTCGGTGCCGGCCAGGAAGGTGTAGCGACCGGTGCTCTCCAGGTGGGCCCGGATGGCCGGCAGCGCGTGACGGGACTCCACCGCGGCATCGCGTGAGCAGTGAAGTCCGGCGGTGAACGTACCGCGCAGAGCGGGATTGAGGGCGCGAACCTCGTTCGCGCCCAGCACGCGGAAGCCGCGCCGGGCTGCGTCCGGGCGCCGGGAGACTTCGTCTGCGACGGCCAGCTCACGGTCGGTGCGAAGCACGGTCACCGATCCGACGGGCCGAAAGCCGACGCCGGCAACACGCTCACCGATCTTCTCCCATAACTCGCGGGCTCGGAGCGCGGCACCGAGTTCGTGATCTGCTCGCCCGGACACCCACACCAGTCCGAAGTTGCGAACCGTGGCGCCGCGGGCCTCGATCTCCCGTTCGAGATGGAGGACGCTGTGTCCGCGCTCGACGGCTTCCCAGGCATGCGCCGTGCCGAGCACGCCGCCACCGACAATCGTCACCCGCATGGGTATCGAGGTTCTACACCCCGAGCGTCGGTGGACCTACGGTGCGGTTCTGCCCGCCTGAACAGAACATTAACGATTGGTATAGACCAATTCGAGGTAATCTGTGGCGGTGACTCAGACCGAGGAATCGATCGTGTTGGCCGAGACTGCCGCGTTATTGGGTTCCCTGCGCGGAGTGTGGGACGAAGACGCGGTCGATGACCTCGACCACGCGCTGCAGGCGGCCGCCCGAGCCGTTGACGACGGCGCGGACGACGAGCTGGTGCTTGCTGCCGCGCTGCACGACCTTGCGCACAGTCCGCTGTGCGATTTGCCGAACCGGCGTTGTCACGATGCGGCCGCACGAGACTGGCTCACACCCCGATACGGTGCCCGCGTGGGATGGCTTGCCGGAGCGCATGTCGCGGCCAAGCGCTATCTGGCAGCGACCGATCCCGGCTACTTCGCAACCCTGTCGGCCACTTCGGTGCTGTCCCTGCAGGCGCAGGGCGGTGCGGCGGTGGATGGCGAAATGATCTGTCACCCATGGTGGTCCGATGCGCTGCGGCTCCGGTCCTACGATGATGCCGCGAAAGTCCCCGGCGCGTCCGCGGCCACCATCGAGGACGTACTCCGCGTCGCCCGGCGGGTGCTCGGACGGCGCGGCGCGGCATGAGCAAGGTGCACCTCGTTCGCAACGGACTCGACGAACTCTTGGCCGGCCTGACGGAGGGAGATCCGGTACCCGCCGAGCGGGACTTGGCCGTGCGCTTCGGTGTCGCTCGCGACACGGTTCGGCAAGCATTGCACGAGTTGTTGCTGGAGGGCCGCATCCAACGCCGTGGCCGCGGCACGGTGGTGGCCAAACCGAAACTGACACAACCGCTTTCGCTTCGGTCGTACACCGAGGGCGCCGAGCGGATGGGCCGAAAGCCGGGCCGCATCCTGGTGACCTGGGCGGATATCGAGGCCACCCCGGATCTGTCGGGCGGACTCGACGTCCAAGTGGGCGAACCGGTGATGCATCTGGAGCGTGTTTTGCTGGCCGACAACGAGCGCATCGGACTCGAGAGCACTTATCTGCCGACCGCTCGGTTCGGCGGACTCTACGACAGCTTCGATCCGGAAACCTCGCTCTACGCCGCGATCCGGACGACGGGCGTGCACTTCGCCTCGGCCGAGGAGCTCATCGAGACGATCCTGCCGACTCCCCGTGAGGCCGGTCTGCTGCTGACCACGACCGCGATGCCGATGCTGCATCTGCGCAGGCGCTCGCTGGATTCGCGCGGCAGGCCGATCGAGATGGTGCGTGCGCTGTACCGCGGCGACCGTGTCGCGTTCCAGACCACACTCGTCGACGACGCGTGAGTCAGCGACGCCAGAAGTCGAAACGGTCACGGCCGGGCCGGAATCCGGCAGCCTCCACAATGTCGACGGCAACCGCGAAGTGGTTGCCCACCGAATAGGGAGCGTGCGCGTCGCTGCCGAAGGACACCGCATCCCCGCCGGACTGCCACCACCAACTCACCAAGTCCACTGATGCCAGCGGACTTCGGGTGTTGATCTCCAAGGCCCGACCCGAGGCGGCCAGAGCACGAAACACCGCCCGGTAGCGCTCCTCGAATTCGTCCTCGTGGTATCCACCCGACGACGCAGGCCAGTATCGGCGGGGGTAGTCGCAGTGCGCGAGCACACCGAACACAGCCGAGCTCTCCACAAGCACGAGCAATTCCTCGAAATACCGGCACATGAGCGCGCCGGCATCGAGCCGGGCGAACAGCGCATGGTCGACGAATTGCAACTCGCCCTCGCACTCGATCGCGTGAAGGCTGCCAAGCACCCGGTCGAAGTCGCCGGAAGCGAGGACGGCGGCCACGCCGCTGGAGAACAGATGCGGCTCGCCGGCCTCGATTCCGGACAGAATGTGCAGCTGCGGGAACGATTCTCGGCATCGCGCAAGATCGGCCGAGTAGCCCTCGACATCGAACGGCTGGACATGCGGCCGCGGCCCGACGGTGTGGCCGCAGCGACTGCCGACGTCGCCGGAATGCCAGGCCGTGAAGTCGACGTGCTCGGTGAACGCCAAACCCGGGATGCCCAATTCGACAGCCCGAGCGCACGCCAGCTCCATCGAGGACGAACCCGCAGTGTCCCAGGACCATCGTGAGTGCACGTGGTTGTCGGTAGGCAGCATCAGCGCCATCGTGCCATGCACCTGGGGAATCTCGTCGAGCCCCTGCTCACGCCCCGAGCAGTGACTCGATCCCGGCACGGGTGAAGTACAGCACGAACCCTGCCGCGACGATCCACAGCAGGGGACTGATCTCGCGCGCCTTGCCCGCCGCCGATCGCACCACGACCCAGGTGATGAAGCCGACGCCGATGCCGTTGGCGATCGAGTAGCTGAACGGCATCACGGCGACAGTCAGCACGACGGGCAGGGCGACCGAGAATTCCGAGACGTCCACGTGCCGAAGCGCAGAGAACATCATGGTTCCGACGATCACCAGCGCGGCCGCGGCGACTTCGGTCGGCACGATCTGGGCCAGCGGCCCGATGAACATGGCGGCCAGGAACAGCGCGCCGGTGACGAGGTTGGCCAGCCCGGTGCGGGCACCTTCCTCGATACCGGCGCCGGACTCGATGAACACGGTGTTCGACGACGCGGAGCCTGCGCCGCCGACCACCGCGCCGGCACCCTCCACGACGAGCGCCGAGCGCAAGCGCGCAAAGTTCCCGCTCTCGTCGGCCAGGCCGGCCTCGCGCGACAGCCCGGTGAACGTTCCCATCGCGTCGAAGAAGTTGGCGAACACCAACGTGAACACCAGCATCGTGGCGGCCAGGACGCCGATCCGTCCGAAACTGTCGAAACTGAAGGCGCCCACCAGCGACAGGTCGGGAAACGCGAAGGGCGACCCCGACAGCGCCGGCACCGACAACGTCCAGCCGCCCGGCTTCTGCGTCGCGGATCCCAGATGCCAGATCGCCTCGATGATGACCGCGACGACGGTGCCCGCCACCAGCCCGATCAGAATGCCGCCTCGAACCTTGCGCACCACGAGGACGGCGGTGACCAAGAGGGTGAACACGAACACCACGGTGGGCACCGCGCTGATCGAACCGTGCCCGCCGCCGCCCAATCCGACCGGGGGAGAAGGTAATCCGGTCGACGAGATGAAACCGGCGTCGACCAGGCCGATGAACATGATGAACAACCCGATGCCCGCGGTGATCGCGAGTTTGAGCTGGATGGGTACGGCATCGAAGACCAGCCTGCGCAGCCCGGTGACGGCCAGAGCGACGATGATGAGCCCGTTGATCACCACCAGGCCCATCGCCTCGGGCCAGCTGACCGTGCCGACCACCGTTGTCGCGAGAAACGAGTTGATGCCGAGACCGGCGGCGAACGCGAACGGCATCCGGGCGAAGATGCCGAACAGGATCGTCATCACGCCGGCCGCCAACGAGGTGGTCGCCGAAACCTGCGCGAACCCCAGCCTGTTGCCGGTCACGTCGGCGGCCCCTGACAAGATGATCGGGTTTAACACAATGATGTAGGCCATGGCGATGAACGTGACCAGGCCGCCGCGAACCTCGGCACCGATCGTCGACCCGCGGGCGCTGATCTCGAAGAAGCGATCGAGACGATTCATGCTTGGCACCCTAGAGGGTCAGGACGAGGTGGGAACCGCCGTTACCGGGATGATGACCGTGCCCTGACAGGCACCGCTCTCGATCGTGGTCTGGAACGTTCCCGACAACGAGCCGTCGGACTGCGGCTTGTAGGTCGTCACCGAGTGCGCCGGATCGTAGGTGATCGTGCCGTCCGGCAGTGTGCAATCCCATCGCCAGCTGTTCGAGCGCGACCATTGCGAATCAGACCACACGAAAGTGGTTGACTGCGTTGCGTTCTCCTTGGGCGTCGGCCCGTCCAGCACAGAAGCGGTGCAGATGTCGGACGCACAGTTCGTGGTGATCTTGTAGGAGGCGGTGTACGGCGTCTCCTGCTGCGTGGCCGCAACACTGGTGCCGGACTTCTGGTCGGTGTGGAAGGTGATCTTGTACCAACCACCCCAGAATGCTTCGTCGGCCTGCGCGACCGGCGCAGCCGCCAGCGCACCGCTCAGCAGAAGGGCGAACGCCCAGAAGTTCTTGGAATCAGCCAAAATAACTCTCGCCACCGGTGGGATAGCCGCCACCGTCGGTAGCGATGTGTACGTGAGTGTAGTGGTTGGCGTCATCGGATCCGAGATTGCCCATCAGGAAGGGCTTCCCGTTCTTGTCGTACATGATGCGCCGCCAGATCACGTGATTCAGCGACAACCGGTCGGCGTTGGCCAGAGCGAAGGCCGCGATGCGGTCGCCCAGCTCCTTACCTTCGGGGCTCTGATAATTCGGGATCATCACGTCGATGGCCTGCCCATTGGGATGCCACTTCAAGTAGTCCGGCCGGACGCCGCCGATGCTGTGGATCTCGGGGAAGTAGGCGCTGATGAGGCGCTCGGCCAGGATCGTCTTGATCTGCAAGCCCCGTTCGATCCCGACACCCGCGGGCAGCGCGCGCAGGGGCGTGCGGTTCACGGCGCTTCGGCTGGCCACCAGTTCGGCCTGGGTCAAGGCGATGTAGTGCGTACCGGCCGGTGCGGTGGTGGGGTCCTGGGGTCCGGCGGCGACGAGTTCGGCGCAGCATTCGAGGGTGCCCGAGACCGCGTTGGTGGGTATCCCGCCGGCGCTCGCGGTGAGAATGCCGGCCACCGGGAGTGCGGCGAGCGCTACCACCGCGACCGACCAGCGCCGCCGCGGCCTGGCTAACCGGT
Organism: Mycolicibacterium vinylchloridicum; assembly: GCF_013404075.1. Classification (GTDB taxonomy): domain Bacteria; phylum Actinomycetota; class Actinomycetes; order Mycobacteriales; family Mycobacteriaceae; genus Mycobacterium; species Mycobacterium vinylchloridicum. Next base: position 132,740 of record NZ_JACBJQ010000008.1, on the reverse strand, counting down.
GTCTGCCCACGGACGGCACTCTACCTGGACTATTCCGGCAGTTGAACACCGTTCGCTATCTTCCGTCCGATGCCGGAGCGGTCCAGACGCCCTTCGTTTATCGCATCGGATGTTGCTGTCGAACTCGTGTTCCGACCCGGCACGCCGGCCGGAATCCGCTGTAGATTCGCTAGCTGAACAGCGTGTTCATCTTTTGTTCACCAAAACGAATCCGGAGCGATACCGTCGTGTCTTCAGTTCGCTCCGGACGCGTCAGCGAACTGCCGTTCGGCGGGTCCTCATTTTTTGAATCGCCCCGCAAATCCGCGCAGGGGAAGGTCCGCACTCGTGATCAAACCCGGCGGAGCGGCAACTACGGCGGGGATCGCGTTGAGGGCCGGCAAGCCCGTGACGGTCATCCCGATGGAGGCGAACGACGCCACGTCGGACAGGTCGACGCCGGGCTTCGGGAAGATCATGTGCTTGTTGTAGATGTGCGGGTCGCCGGTGATCTGGGTGATGTAGCAGCCCCGGATGTTCCAGCTCGGATCGGTGTGCGGCGTCATCTGCCACTCGAGGTGAGTCTCCACTCGCGGCACGCCGTCGACCATGCCCTGATACTTGAGATAGTTGCCGCCCAGCGAGCCCTTGGGCATCTGTATCCATCCGAGGTCGACGTCCTTGGTGCAGGCACCGAGCTCGTAGCTGAACTTGACCTCGTCGAGTTCGAGGTCGAAACAGTCGGCCATCATGAGCACGCTGTCGGCGAAAACCCGGGTGTACTTCTCGAGCTTGCCCGGCAATGACGGATCGTCGACGGGCAGGCCGTAGCCGACCTCTTTCCAGGTCTCCTGCGAATGGTGGCAGGACACGTCGACGGACTCGATGGTGGTGATGTTCTCGATCTCGGCGACATCGGCTGAGCAGACCACGCCGAGAATCTGGTTGACCCCCGGGTTCATGCCGGTGCCATAGAACGTGGAACCGCCTCTCTCGCAAGCCTCTTGGAGAAGTTGGGACACCTTTTTGCCGGAGTGGTGCGGGTGATTGGTGTCGCGGTGCCAGCCGGTGATCCAGTCGGCGGTGGTGACGATGTTGATGCCCGCCTCGAGCACTTTGACGTAGAGGTCTTCGTCGGGGAACACCCCGTGGAAGGTCAGCACATCCGGTTTGGCGGCGATGATCTCGTCGATGGAACCCGTTGCGGTGACACCGATCGGGGCCAGCCCGGCGATCTCGCCGGCGTCGCGACCGACCTTCTCGGGCGTGTAGCAGTGCAGGCCGACGAGTTCCAGGCCGCGGTGCTCGCGGATTCTCTTGATCATCTCGGTGCCGACGTTTCCCGTCGCCACCTGGAAAACCCGGATCGGTCTATTGGCTGACATGAGCAGGTTCTCCTTGATGGTCGGATTCATAGAACTGGCTGGCCCACTTGCGAATTGCCGTGAAGCCGTCGAATTCGTCTGCGGCCAACGCGGGCCGGTGCGTGTAGCGCTGGTGCTGCCAGATCTCGATATCGGCGGCAAACTGGTCGATCACGTCCTGGGCGAAGGCGCGCGCCTTGGCTTCGGCCTTGGGGCTGTCGTCGCCGGGCTTTCGGCCGATGTAGACCATGAACCGGACATCGGAGGTGTTCTCGTCGACCGGGGTGACCGCGGAGATGGTCCGGTTGTCGATCATGCCCCAGCTTTTGGTGACGGCGACGCCGAGTCCGCCGTTGATCGCCTCGACGCCGCTGTTGATGTCGTCGATGATCTGGCCCTCGTCACCTTCGAAGGTGATGGTGAAGTCGACGTAGGACACCGGTTCGTCGAAGTCGTGGCGAGTGAACAGCGGCACGATCGGGGTCTGGTGCACGAATTTGAAATGCGCGAAGTCGACCCCGTTCTCGAGCACGTACTGCGGATGCAGCTCCAGCTCGGGGCGGTACAGGCGAGCCTGGGGGTAGTAGTCCGCGGCGGTGCTGTCGTCACCGAAATCGGCGAAGATGTCCGGCGCCTCGAAGAACGGCGGCCGACCTCCGATGTCGTGCCAGATGTACACCGACGAATTGCGCTCGACCACAGGGTAGGTCGGAATGCGACGACCGCGATTTGGCCTGTCCTGGTACGGAATACAGACGTTGCGACCCTCGTGGTTCCACTGCCAGCCGTGGAATGGGCACTGGATGACCTCACCGACCACCTGGCCGCCGTAGCCGAGATGGGCGCCCAGATGTTCGCAGTAGGCGTCCATCACGGTGAGAGCGCCGGACTGCGCGCGCCAGGCGACCATGTCGGTGCCGAAGTACTTCATTCTCCTGACGTCGCCCACCGCGATCTCGTCGGACCACGCCACCTGGAACCAGCCGGTGGGTTTCATCGACAGGGACGGTTTTGCCACGCTGGCGAGTCTAGAAACAGATCATAGAAGTGTCAATGAATCTGAGATAGCATTCCAGTGTGGCGGAAGCGGACAGTGCGCGACGACGGCCGAACAAGCGAGGTTCGGCTACGCGTGAGAGCCTGCTCGAAGCCGCTTTGACCGCGCTGGCGTCCGGTCAGCCCGGCGCGGTGTCGGCCAACCGCATCGCCAAGGAGGCCGGCGCGACCTGGGGCACCGTGCAATACCAATTCGGTGATACCGACGGGTTTTGGGCGGCCGTGCTGCGCTACACCGCGCAGCGCCGGGCCAATATCTTCACTCCGCCGGACACGTCGGCGACTCTGCGTGACCGCGTGGCGGGCATCATCGACACGCTCTACGACGGCCTGACCAATCGGGACTCCCGCGCGATCGAAAACCTGCGTGCCGCGCTGCCGCGGGAGCATGCCGACCTCGAGCGGCAGTATCCGCAGACCGCCGCCGAATTGTTCTCGTGGGGCCAGGGGTGGCAGGAGACCTGCCAAAAGGCGTTCGCTGATCTGCATGTGGACCCGCAGCGCGTCCGCGAGATGGCCTGGCTGATTCCCGGCGCCATGCGCGGTATCGCCTCGGAGAAGCAGCTCGGCAGCTACGGCGACCTCGACGCGGCCCGCCGCGGGCTGACGAACGCGATCGTGGCCTACCTGCAGTAGATCCACGCCGAGATCGACGAAATGTCGGGGTTCTCTCGACCTTCCCCTGCCAAATGTCGGTTTCGCCGTAGGGACTTACCGTAATACTTCCAGTATGGTGCAGGGTATGGACAATCAGGATCCGCGCGAACTGTTCTCGCTGACCGGACGGGTCGCCATCGTGACGGGTTCGACGCGCGGCCTCGGGCGGGCGATGGCGCAAGGATTCGCCCGTGCGGGCGCGTCGGTCGTGGTGACCGGGCGCGATCAGGAGCGTTCCAGCGTTGCGGCCGACGAGATTCGGGCCGCCACCGGCCGCGACGTCATCGGCATCGGCTGCCATATGGGGGACTGGGACGCGATCACCGCCTGCGTCGAGCGGGTGGTCGATCACTTCGGCCGGATCGACGTGCTCGTCAACAATGCCGGCATCAACCCGGGGATGCAGTTCCTCGACGACGTGTCGCTGGAGTTGTGGCGCAAGGTGTTCAGCGTCAACCTCGACGGTGTCCTGAGGATGAGCCAGTGTGTCGCACCGGTCATGCGTGACGGCGGCGGTGGCAGCATCATCAATATCGGCAGCACCCAGGGCTACGAAGGCAGCCCGGAGGCCGTCGCATACGGAGCGTCGAAGGCCGCGCTGCGGCACCTGACCGTCATGATGTCAAAAGTCTGGTCTCCCTGGAAAATTCGCGCGAACATCCTCAGTCCCGGCTCATTCATGACCGACATCCTGGAACGGGCCGAAGAATTCCAGCCCGGGTCCCTGGAATGGCTGGCCAGCCTCAATTCGCAGAACCGGATAGCCGATGTCAGTGAGATCGTCGGCCCGGCGCTGTATCTCGCCAGTGCGGCGTCGTCGTTCGTCACCGGCGACGATCTCACCGTCAGCGGCGGCATGCGCAAGTAAGCCGGATTCAGTCCTCTTTGGCGATCAGCCGCTTGAGCGCCGCCTGGTCGGGCTCGAGCAGCTCGGCGATCCGGTCATGGTTCACGTCGGCCACGATGATCTCGCCGACATCCTTGTGCACATTGCTGAAGATGCCGTGCGCCTTCATCTTGTCGGCCTGATAGATGTTGTCCTCGGTCGGCGTCACGTAATAGACCGCGTCGGCCTTGAACCGGTGCACCATCCACAGGTGGATCAGCGTCATCAGGCGCTTCTGGCGTAGCTTCTCGGCGAAGGTGTTCTGGTCGCGCACCGTCAGGATGCTGCGGCCGTGCCGGTCCTTGATCGGGTCGACGAGCACGTTGGCCAGCAGCTCCTCCTCGCCTCCGTCGTCCCGGGCGCCGTAGATGCCCAGTTCGAGCACCTCGCCGCCGGCCCGCCGTGGTCGCAGACTCACCCGCAGCTTCTCGCCGAGCTGGTAGTGCTCGCTCCACAGGGCCAGCCACTCTTCGAGGAGCTTCTTGGGCACCTCGGTCTGCACCAGGTGCTGGTGCTGGGTGGAGCCCTTGCCCATCGACTTCGTGGTGGCGGTCCGGCCCGACGACGCGGCCAGCGCGGCATCGCTGCGCGGACCGCCGACCAGGGTTTGCGGTGTGCGGTAGGGCGATTCGACCAGGCGCATCTTGCGCTGCAGGCGGGCCAGCGCGAGCATGCCGTCCTGGCGAAGGGCGGTGGCGAACTCCTCGGCGGCGACACCGTCGATCTGATGACCGCCGTAGGTCATGAAATTGAAGACGAAGCCCATCTTCGCCAGATCTTCGGGGAATGCCCGCATCTCCTCGTCGCTCATCCCGGTGGTATCCCAGTTGAACGAGGGGGACAGGTTGTAGGCCAGCATCTTGTCCGGATACACCGCGTGCACGGCGTCGGCGAACTCGCGGGCGTCGGCCAGGTCAGCGGTCTTGGTCTCCATCCAGAGCAGATCCGCAAACGGCGCTGCGGCAAGGGATTTCGCGATCGCATACGGGATACCGCCGCGCACCTGGTAGTAGCCCTCGGGCGTCTTGGCCCGCTCGGGATCCCAGGGTGCGTCCACGCCCAGCTCGCGGGCCTTCTCCCGGGCGACGTACAGCGATGCGGTCTTGGCGAAGGCGAGCCAGTCCGCGGCGCTCATCTCATGCGGCTCGCCCTCGCCCTCGCGGAACTTGAGGAGTTCGGCCACCGCGCCGCCGTAGGTGTCCAGTCCGGCGTCGTCCTGCCAGGCGTCGACGAACTTCGACTCGACCTTGTCGAACAGCGCGTCCAGCGAATGCTCCTGGCCGTCGCGCCAGGCGGCGGCCTGCGCGGCGATGAGGTCGACGATGCCCTGGCGTCGCAACCATGCATCGGCCACCGCGTACTCGCCCTCGGGCAGCGCGTAGAGCAGGTGCCCGTTGAGTTCGGTGACCCCGGCCTCGTAGAACCCGCGGACCATGGCCAAGAAGCACGACTTGTACGGGGGCACCTTGAGGTTGGTCGCACCGAGCAGGAACGGCTGGTCGCGCTCGTCGGCGCGGCTGTCGATGAGGTTGGCCGCCTCGGCGTCGGTGCGGGCGACGATGATGCCGGGCACATTCATGATGTCGAGCTGGAAGCGAGCGGTGTTGAGCCGCTTGAGCTGTTCATCGGACGGCACCAGCACCTTGCCGCCCTGATGGCCGCACTTCTTGGTGCCGGGGCGCTGGTCCTCGATGTGGTAGCCGGCCACTCCTGCCTCGACAAAACGCCGAATCAGGTTGCGCACGTGCGGATCTCCGCCGTGTCCGGTGTCGGCATCGGCGATGATGAACGGGCGGTAGTCGACGGCCGGCTGTGCCGCGCGCTGTTCGGGGGTCATCTGCAGGCGCAGATACTGCTGGTTGCGGTCGGCGGTCAGCAGTGCGCGCACCAGTCCGGCGGCCTCATCGGGCACCTGGCTCAACGGATAGCTGGCGAGGTCCGGGCCGGGGTCCTCGGTGGTCGAGCCCTTCGCCGAGGTGGCCCAGCCGCCGAGATAAATGCCCTCGATACCCATCCGCTTCATGGTCACCGCCTGGCCCGGCGAATACGGGCCGAAGGTGGTGATGCTCTTCTTGGCGGCGAAGAGTTCACGCAGGCGCTTGTAGAACGCGGTGGACGCCTCGCGCGCGACGGTCTGGTCGACCGGGATCGTGCCGCGCTGTTCGACGACCTGCCGCGCGGTGTAGAGCCGAGTGATTCCCTCGAACCGTGGACTGTCGAAGTACTGCTGTGTCTCGGCGACCTCGCGTTCGAACGGTGACTGGGTGGCAGCGTCCGCTTCGATGATGGACATGGATCTCACGCTCCTCGCTGAGCCGGTTCCCGCCGACGGCAACCCCCGGGCGGCGAGTTCGATTATCCCGACTCCTCCTCCGGCCGGAGTGGGTTTGACCGACCCCACCCCGTGATCGAGATCGACCGGCCCCCGGCGTGCGGCCCCAGCGCGGGGTGTCTGGAGTTCAGCAAATTCGATAAAGCGACCCGCGGCGCCTTTGCGGCGGCCGACGACGATATTCGCCGACGTCCACGTAACTGGCTGTGCACCAGCACTTTCCATTCTCGTATTCGCGTGGTGAACTATTGACGGGTGTGAAAGAATATTCCGCGGATATTCCGTGCGGCGAATTGCGCCGATGCCGTTCGCGTGGGATACAAAATCGGGTACATTCCTGTGGTCCGCCGCACCGACCAGGGGTCAGTGTGACGGGCTCCCTTTCGCTCGGGGTCGGGGTAAGGAGTCGCTGCGGTGAGTTGGCGCGACCATCCCCCGCTGAAAACCGCCGGCGTGGTGTTCCTCGTCGTCATCGCTGCGGTCTGCGCTCTGATCTATCTGCAATTCCGCGGAGACCTGTCGCCGCGGACGGCGCTGACCATGGAGTCGAGTCGCGCCGGGCTGGTGATGGATTCGGGCTCAAAGGTCACTTACAACGGCGTGATCATCGGCCGCGTCACGAAGGTCGTCTCGGCCGAGCGTGACGGAAAGACGATCGCGAAGGTGACGCTGGAGGTCGATCCCCGCTTTCTGGCCAGCATGCCGTCCAACGTGAACGCCGATATCAAGGCCAGCACGGTGTTCGGCAACAAGTACGTCGCCCTGACGTCGCCGAAGAACCCGGCCGCAACCCGGCTGTCCGGTTCCGACGTCATCAACGCGTCGACGGTCACCACAGAGTTCAACACGCTCTTCGAAACGGTCACCTCGATCGCGGAGAAGGTGGACCCGGTAAAGCTCAACGTGACGCTGTCGGCCACCGCCGAGGCGCTGAACGGGCTGGGATCCAGGTTCGGTCAGTCGCTGGTCAACGGCAACGCGGTGCTCGACGACGTCAACCCGCAGATGCCGCAGATCCGGCGCAACATCCAGCGGCTGTCCGATCTCGCCGACGTCTACACCAAGGCGAGCCCGGACCTCTGGAGCGCGCTCGACAACCTCACGGTCACCGCGCACTCGCTGAACGGCCAGCAGAAGGACATCGACGCCGCATTGCTGGCCTCCATCGGTTTCGGCAACACCGGCGCCGACATCTTCGAACGGGGCGAACCCTACTTCGTCCGCGCGATGGCGGATCTGGTGACCAGCACCCGCCTGCTCGACAAGTACAGCCCCGAACTCTTCTGCGGGCTGCGCAATATCGCCCAGGCGTCACCGGCGGCATTGGCCGCCTTCGGCGGCAACGGATACTCACTGGATACGGTGACCGAGATTCTCGGCGCGCCGAATCCCTACGTCTATCCCGACAACCTGCCACGGACCAACGGCCAGGGCGGCCCGGGTGGAGCGCCGGGATGCTGGCAGTCGATCGACCGCAACTTCTGGCCGGCGCCGTACCTGGTGGTCGACGACGGCGCGTCGATTGCGCCGTACAACCACTTCGAACTCGGCCAGCCGTTGCTCACCGAGTACGTGTGGGGTCGTCAGGTCGGGGAAAACACGATCAATCCGTAACGATCGCACCTAATCTGAGTCGATGCGGGTTCGCCTCGAAAGGTCCAGATGTGTCGGTCACGCGCAGTGCTATGCGGTCGAGCCGGAGCTGTTCCCGATCGACGACATGGGTTATTCGACTCTGGAAGACCATGAGGTCGCGCCCGGGGACGAACAACGCACCCGGGACGGCGTGGCCGCCTGCCCGGAAGAGGCGCTGATCCTCGACGAGGAAGCGTAAGCGACGCAGGGCTTTTGGATCTCTTGACGGGGATTTAGGCCGGCTGGGGAATGAGATCGCCTGGCGGTGGCACCATTTGGGCATCGGCGAGGGGCGGCGGTGGCAACTGATCTGCTGGTGGCGGCGCATCGGGCGGCGGAGCATCCAGCGGGGGAGCGTCCGGTGGCGGCGGAGCCAGCGGATCGGCCATCTCCTCGGCGGGCATCGGCAGGTACATGTGGTGGGTGAACTGCGGCTGATACGCGCCGCCGCCGCCGACCCGCACACCGCCGCCCTCGCCGCTGGAGACCGGGGTGCCGTCGGGGAGTGTGACAGCGGTGTGCGAGCGGTTCCAGCCGATCACCAGTGAGTTGGGAGCGGTTCCGTAGTGGAATCCGCGGGCGAGGAGGGCGGCTTCCTCATTGCCGGTGTGGAACCGGCTGCCGTATACGGGCCTGCCGGTGGCCGCATTGGACACCCAGGAGGCCAGCCCCGAGCAGTCGGTGCCCGCCGGACTGTCCCCACCGGGGATGTACGGCGTGCCTGACACCTGACTGATCAGAGTCATCAACGTCGCGATTGCAAACATGCGGCCGAAACTAACAACTAATTTGCGCGCATACCAAAGTCTGTGTTTTCCAACACGTTTCGTGAAAGTGTGTGGCGCACACAACAATTTCGATGAGAAATCAGAAGCAAATCCGATTTTGCGGCTTTGCGCATTACCCGAATTAAAGCCTATACCTGGGTGTTTCGGCAACCTGACTATGCCGACGAAGGCGCAGTCGTCGCGTGGACCCCGAAATCGGCCGAGCACGGTCGTGACGAGTATGTAATGACTTGAACGATTCAGGTGAGCCGAAAACGGTGCTTTGCCGTGATCGCGACCATCCGCAGAAAAAGGCGCCGGGATCAGCCCTCGGCGCGGACCTGGTCCTTGACCGCAGGCACGATCGGCGGGGCGGTCTTCCAGTTCGGCAGGCCATCCGACTCGAGGCCGACCGGCCAGCCTTCCTCGTGCACCTGCGCCCAGTGCGAGTGGTTGAGCTGGTGCAGGGTGAAGCAGGCGTTCAGCGCGTTGTAGAAGCCCATGTTGTCTTGCGTCTGATTGACCGCTTCCTTGGCCAGCAGCGCCGCCATGGTCGGGACCTGGGCGATCCGGCGGGCGAACTCCAGCGTCTTGTCGGCGAGCTCGTCCTGCGGGAAGACCTTCGAGATCATGCCCAGCTGGTAGGCCTCGTCGACTTCCATGGCGTCACCGGTGAGCATCAGCTCCTTGGTCTTGCGTGGCCCGAACTCCCACGGGTGTGCGAAGTACTCGACACCGCACATACCCAACCGGGTGCCGACCACGTCGGCGAAGCGAGTGCCCTCGGCGGCCACGATCAGGTCGCACGCCCACATCAGCATCAGTGCCGCCGCATAGACGTCGCCGTGTACCTGCGCGACGGTGATCTTGCGCAGGTCGCGCCAGCGGCGAGTATTGGCGAAGAAGTGATGCCACTCCTGCAGCATCAGCTTCTCGGCGCCCTCCCGGTTGGCGCCCAGACCCTGGAAACTGGGGTGCTGATCGGGCCCGGGGGTGTACTCGGCACGCGACACCGCCGACCCGAGGTCGTGGCCGGAGGAGAACATCGGCCCGTGGCCGCCCAGGATCACCACCCGGACCGTGTCGTCGGCTTCGGCCCGCAGGAACGCCTCGTTCAGCTCGACGAGCAGGCCACGGTTCTGAGCGTTGCGTGCCTCGGGCCGGTTGAGCATGATCCGCGCGATGCGGCCGTCATCGAGCTCTTCGTAGGTGAGGAACGTGTAATCCTGGGACATAGCCGCATTCTATGCAGAGGAGAATGTCGTTACCCGAGCCGGGCGCGCAACTCACGTTTGAGGACCTTGCCGTAGCTGTTCTTGGGCAGGTCGTCGACGAACACGTAGCGTTTCGGGCGCTTGAACCGGGCGATCCGGTCCAGCAGGTGCGCATCGAGCGCCCCATCGGCTGCGCTGCCGACGACGAAGGCCACGACGACCTCGCCCCACTCGGGATCCGGTGCCCCGACCACGCAGGCCTCGACCACGCCCGGATGTTCCAGCAGCGCCTCTTCGACCTCCCGTGGGTAGATGTTGCTTCCACCGCTGATCACCACGTCCTTGGAGCGATCGCGCAGGGTCAGGTAGCCGCATGGGTCGAACGAGCCCATGTCTCCGGTGTAGAGCCAACCGTCCTTCAGCGCGTCGCGGGTGGCGTCGGCGTTGTTCCAATACCCGCCCATCACCACATCGCCTCGGCACACGATCTCGCCGATCTGCCCCAGCGCGGCGGGCGCACCGTCCTCGCCGAGCACGGCCACCTCGACCCCGGACCGGGGGTAGCCCACCGAGCCGAGGACGGCGTCGTCGTCGGAGTCATGGTCGGCACGGCGCAATCCGGTGATCGTCATCGGCGCTTCGCCCTGGCCGTAGATCTGGGCGAAGATCGGCCCGAACGCGGCCATCGCCTTCTTGAGGCCGTCGACGTACATCGGTCCGCCGCCGTAGACGATCGCGCGCAGCGCCGCCGGCGCCGGGCGACCGGTCGCGACGAGGCGCGCAATCATGGTGGGCGCCAAGAACGCTGACGATCCCGGATGCAGTCCGCACAGGTCAAGGAATTCGTCGGGGTCGAACGAGCCGGACGCGGACACCACCTGGCGGGCGCCACGAAGAACGTAGGGCGCGATGTAGAGCCCTGACCCGTGCGACATCGGCGCGGCATGCAGCAGACTGCAATTCTCGTCGGGGGAGTCGATATCGGCCAGGTGTGCCACCGTCATCGCGGTGAGGGTGCGATGCGACAACATCGCGCCCTTGGAACGCCCGGTCGTGCCGCTGGTGTAGAACAGCCAGGCCAGCGCCGACGGATCCGTGGCGGGAACTGCCGCCGGTGGTGCGGTGAAGAGCTGCTCGTAGTCCCCTCCGCCGATCAGCTCCACCATGACGGGTGATACCGAAGTCAGCTCGGCGGCGATCTTCGGGGACGCGAATACCGTTGCCGCACCGCAGTCTTCGAGAATCTGCACCATCTCGCGGGAATGGAGTTTGAAGTTCACCGGGACGACGACGCACTCGGCGGCCCACACCGCATAGAACAGTTCGACGATCTCGGCCCGGTTCTCGCTGGCGATCGCGATCCGCTGCCCCGGTGCATACGTGTGGCGAAGCGAGGCGGCCAGGCGTAAGGCGCGCTCGCGAAGCTGGCTCCAGGTGTGCAGCTGTTCCTCGCCACGGAAGACTGCCCCGCGGTCGCCGAAGCGGGCGGCGGCTTGATCGAGGGTGGCGAACAGGTTCACCGCGCAACCCACTCCGCGGATAGCGCGAACTCGGACAGGTATTTCGTGGTGCTCCACCCGCCGTCGACGACGATGGTCTGCCCGTTGATGAAACTGCCTGCTGGCGAACACAGGAACGCCACGGTGCCGGCGATGTCCTCGACTCGGCCGAGCCGGGTATGCGGGGTCATTTCGGTCTGCATCTTCTTGAATCCCGGGTCCTCGAGCCGCTTTTCGACCATCGGGGTCACCGTCACGCCGGGAGCCACCGCGTTACAGCGGATCCCGTGCGCGCCGTATTGGCAGGCGATGTGCGTCGTCAGCGCGGTCAGACCGCCCTTGGCGGCCGAATAGGCGCCACCACGCAGGCCACCGACGACCGCGAACGTCGAGGTGATATTGATGATCGCCGACCCTGCAGGCATGTGGCCGATCACATCGCGCGCCAACCGGAATGGGGCGCGCAGCATGACGCCGAGAAAGTAATCCAGGGTCTCGTCGTCGGTCTCGTGCAAGGGTTTGGGGCTGCCGACGCCGGCGTTGTTGATCAGGAAGTCGATGTGGCCCCAGCGGGAGACGGCGGCCTCGACGATCCGCTGCGGAGCGTCGTCGTCGGTGAGATCAACCGCCAGGGTGGCGATCCGCTCGGGATCGCCGATGGCATCGGCCAGCCCGGCCAGCCGCCCGGTGTCCCGGCCGGTGCCGACGACCGCCATTCCCATCTCGGCGAGCTGTGTGGCGCAGGCGAATCCGATTCCGCTGCTCGCCCCGGTCACCACCGCTACTTGCATGTCACCCATCCGCCTCGACCAACCTCGCTCGAATCTGGTGTTTGAGAACCTTGCCGGCGTCGTTCTTTGGCAGCGCATCCCAGACGACGACCTGTTCGGGCCATTTGAACTTCGCGACACCGGCGGCCTGCAGGAAATTCCGGAGCTCGGCGACCTCCAGTCCCGGCTGGTGCTCGGTGACGATCACCGCGCACGCACGCTCCCCGGTGCGCTGATCGGGCACCCCGACGACCGCGACCTCGCGGATCTCCGGGTGGCCGAGCAGAAGGTCCTCGATCTCCTTGGGGGCGATGTTCTCGCCGTTGCGGATCACGATGTCCTTGGCGCGGCCGGTGACGACGAGGTAGTGGTCGTCGACCCAGCGGCCGAGGTCGCCGGTGCGGAAGTAGCCCTGCTCGTCGAAAGCGGCATCCTCGTCCTCGGGATGCAGGTAGCCCAGGAGCATCTGCGGCCCGCGGGCACGGATCTCACCCTCAGCGATTACGACGTCGGCGATACCGGGCCGGCCATCGGTTTCGGCGGCATGGTCGATGTCGCCGGGTGCGCCGACGGAGATGACCGGCACCTCGGTCGAGCCGTACACCCGGGTGACGGCGGCGTTCTCGAAATAGGCTGCGGCACTGCGGATCAGCGCGGGTGGCACCGAGGCGCCGCCGCAGATGAACACCCTCAGGTCCGGCAACCGGGTGCCGGCACGCTGGGCGGCGGCCAGCAGATGCTGCAGAAACGGCGTAGCCCCGGACATGTGCGTACACCGCTCGCCGACCATGATCCCGACGGCCACGTCGGGATCCCAGCGCTCCATCAGCACCGCGGCGGCGCCGAGCAGAATCGGGAATTCGAAGGCGTAGATCGAACCGCCGATGTGCGCGATCGGGGACGGCACCAGGTACACCGACCCCCGGTCGACCCACCAGTGCTCCCCGAGCTGGCGGATCAGCGCATGGATCGAATTCTGGCTGTGCAGAACTCCTTTGGGTCGGCCGGTGGTGCCCGAGGTGTACATGATCATCCGGACCGCGTCCGGGTCGACCGACGGGATTGTGGCGGGCGCCTCGGCGTCGAGCGCGTCGAATCGGATCTGACCGGCCTGCGCGTCGCCGCGCACCACGACAACGACCGGCGGCGACGGTAGCGTCGCGGTGACCCGCTGCAGCATCGCGGCGTAGTCATGGCCGGCGAATTCGGCGGGGATGACGATCATTCGGACGTCGGCGTCGGCCAGGATGAAGGCCAGCTCGTGGTCGCGCAGCGACGGCAGGATCGGGTTGACCACCATGCCCGCCACGGTCGCCGCGTGATAGACGATCGCCGCCTCATGCCAGTTCGGCAGCATGAACGACACCACACTGCCGGTCGGCATGGCGGCCCGCATGGCAGCGGCCATCCGGGTGGCCCGGTCGTACACCGTCGCGCAGTCCAGGCGGACCGGCCCGTCGACGAGTATCTCTCTGGTCGGGGTATCCCGTGCGGCCGCGGCCAAGACATCGGCCAGCGTGTCGCGCACCCACAACCCGCTGGCGTAGGCCTGTGCGGCCAACGCGGAGTTGCGTGCTGCGGTTCGCATGCCCGCTAACCCTTCACTCGTCGCATCGTCATCGAGTGGCGGAACCGGCCGCCGGGGTGAGTGTTCACCGTCACCTGAGCGATCTCGCCGTCGGACGTCGTATAGGTGCGCTGCATCTCCAGCGCGGGGCTGCCCGGCTCGACCTTGAGCCCGTCCGCCAGCTCGGCTCCGACCTGGACGGCCGAGATCTCCTGGCGCACCTCGACGATGCTGAGCCCGAACAGGTCCTCGATCAGGGGAAAGATCGGTCCGGTGTGGTTCTGCAGCATCCGGCCGACCGCGGCGAACGCGCGGTTGATGTAGTACTCGGTGCGGCAGACGGGCGCGTCGGCGGCCTCGGCGCGACGAAACCCGCGCACCGCCAGCCACTCTTCGCCAACCATCAGCCCGGTGCGCCGGGCCAGCTCATCGTCGATCGTGACCATGGCGATCGACTCGATGGCGAAGCGGGCACCTGTGGCAAAGGCCAGCAGATCGTTGATGGAGACGACATCCTGGACGTAGGCGTGTGACGACGGTCGCGGCACCACCATGGTGCCCGCACGTGGTCGTGACGAGACCAGGTTGTCCTCCCGCAGCCGGCGGAGCGCCTCTCGGACGGTGTATCGGCTCACCGAAAAACGCTGGCACAGTTCGTGTTCGGTGGGAAGTTGCGACCCGACGGGATACACCCCGTCCACGATTTCCTTGCGCAGTGTGCGGGCCACCTGAATGTAGCGATGGTCGGCGGACTCGGCGTGTGTCATCTCAGCCCGATCCGGCTGAAGGCGAGCACACTGCCGTCGGCATCCGCCGAGACGTACAGGGTGCCATCTGGGCCGGCGGCGATCCCGGCAAACGGCCCCTGCGGGCCCGAGAACGGCGGCATACCGCGCAGCGGCTTGGGGGTGACGCAGGGCGGGGCGCCGACCGGAAGACCCGAGGCGACGGTGGTGCGGCTTCCGCATGCCAGATCGACCTCGATCAGCGACTTGGTGTCCGCATCGACGATGAAGAGTAGATCACCGGTCACCAGAATGCCCTGCGGACAACCCAATCCGTCCACCACGGTTTCCTTGTCGGTGCCGTTCACCCTGATCACTCTGCCACGCTCGCTGACCAGCGGGTTACCGTCGCCACCGATGGCGACCCCCACCGGGGTGTCCAGGCCGGTGGCCAGCACCTCGGTGCGGCCGTTCGCCACCGACAGCAGCCGGCCGGTACCCTGCTCGACGGCCACGATGCCGCGCGGGCCGACAGCGACGCCGTAGAGCTGGTCCAATCCGTCTGCCAGGAAATCACTTTCACCCTCGGCGGGCCGGAATCGCGCGACCTGCCCCCCGGAGGTCGTCACCACGAATTCGCCGGGTCCGTCTGCGGTCAGTCCGCGCACGAAGCCGGGATAGCCGGGGCTGAACAGCATTCCGAGTGTGTGCAGGCTGCCGTCGGCGCGCAGCAGATAGAAGTAGGTGCCGTCGGCGACGTACAACTCGCCGTCGGGCCCGATCGTCAGATCCAGCGGCCAGTTCAATCCGCCCGGCAGCACCGCTCGGGTCTGCTGGCCGTCGAGGATCTCGGTGATCTCGCCGGTGAAATTCGAGACGAACAGGCGCCCTCCGACGAACGTCAAGTTGTCCAGTCCTGGAGTGAGGTTCGCCAAGACCGTCTGCTCACCGTTGCGCGGATTGATCCGAAGCACCTGACCGCTGTGCACCTGTGTGGAGACCAGATAGCCGTCTGAGTCGAACTTCACGGCGTCGGGCACACCGAGACCGGTGGCTACGACTTCGGGGACCACCGGGTCCCTGCCTTCGGGATCGATACGCCAGATCTCGTTGGCGCCCATCACCGGGAAGTACAGCAGCCCGTCGGGCCCGACCTCCATGGCGTTGGGCGACGGCACGTTCTCCAGCAGAATGCGCGGCGGCCCACCGCCGACCGTGTCCAGTTCCATCAATCGGCCGCCCTCACGGCACTCGCCGATGAACAGTCGGTCCCGGTACACGGTGATGCCGTTGGCGCACGGCAGGTCGTCGCGCAGTACGCGAGTGGCCCCGCCGGCGGTGCGGACGCTGACCCGGCCGTCCATCACCTCGGTGGCGTAGAGGTTGCCGGCGGCGTCGAACGCGACATCGTCGGGGGCGATGATGTCGCCGCCCTTGGCGCTGATGGTGTCGACCAACCCGGTACCGATGTCCAGTGCGCTGATCTGGCTGCCGGTCACCTGGGCGATGTACACCCGGCCGTCGGGGCCGGTGCGCAGACCGTTCGCGCCGAACAACCGACTCGGCGAGGTGCGCCGTTCCACACTCCACCCCTCGGCGAGCACCGGGGGATGGGCGAGGGTGAAGCGCCCATCCTGCTGCGATAGCGACTTCTGGATCATCGGCGTGACCGTACCAAGGGAATTTAGTCCAGACAATAGAGTCGACTGATCTCGGCAGCACCCTTGACGGTGCTATAACTGCTGCGGAATCATGTTCTCCAGCCAGCAGAGTCCATCTATTTGTCCGGACAATGCTGAGAACGAAAAGGGGTTATGAGCGATCTCCTCAGGCTCGACGGCCGCATCGTGGTGGTGTCGGGCGCCGGAGGCGGCGGCATCGGGACGACCGTGACCGAGATGGCGGCACGGGCCGGTGCCACCGTCGTCGCCGTCAGCCGCTCGCGGGAGAACCTGGACGAGCAGGTGGGGCCACTGGTCGACAGTGGCCTGCCGATCGTGCCGGTCGCCGCCGACGCCGCCACCGATGCCGGGATCGCCACCGTCATGGATACGGTGCGCCGCACCGAGGGAGCGCTGTACGGACTGGTCAACATCGCCGGCGGCGCCGCGCCCTCGACGTGGATGCCGGCCACCCGGGTCAGCCGCGCCGACTGGCGCGAGCTGTTCACGGCAAACCTGGAAACGATGTTCTTCATGAGCCAGGCGGTGGCCGCCGAGATCCGGTCAGCGGGCGGCCCGGGCTCGATCGTGTCGGTCTCCTCGATCAGTGGGATGAACACCGCCCCGTTCCATATCGCCTACGGCACCGCCAAGGCGGCGATCGTCGCGGCAACCAGAACGATGGCGCTCGAACTCGCGCTCGACGACATCCGGGTCAACGCCGTCGCACCGGGGGTCACCGAGACCGCCGCGTCACGTGCGTATGTGCAGGCTGATCCCGAGCGGGACCGCACCGCGATCGCCATGGGGCGCCGCGGACGTCCAGAAGAACAGGCCGGCACGATTCTGTTCCTGCTCTCGGACCTGTCGAGCTACATCACCGGCCAAACCCTGCTCGTCGACGGGGGTTTGGACCTGCGGTGGAGTCATGTCGGTGCGGACAACACGTCGTTGTTCCTCGCCGACGATGACTTCCGCAACGAAATCAAAAGGCCCTGAGAGGAGTTGGTGATGGGCGAGCTGGACAGTACCGAAGAACTGGCAGAACCGATGACCATCGGTGTGGAGGCCTACATCTCACCGGAGTACGCGCGCGCCGAACGCGACAAGTTGTGGCGCAAGGTCTGGCAGCAGGTGGGCCGGGTCGAGGAACTGCCCGAGGTCGGCAGCTATCTGACCTACGACATCCTCGACGACTCGATCATCGTCGTACGAACGGGCGCGGACACCTTTGCGGCTCACCACAACGTCTGCATGCACCGCGGCCGGCGGCTCGTCGACACCCCGCCCGGTGCGAAACAGGCTGTGGGCCGGGCCCGTAAGTCGTTCGTCTGCGGATTCCACGGCTGGTCCTACGGGCTGGACGGCGCCTGTACTCATATCCGCGAGGAGGCGGATTGGCAGGGTGCGCTGAATCCGGCCAACACCCGGCTACGCCCGGTGAACGTCGACACCTGGGGCGGCTGGCTGTGGATCAACATGGACCCCGACTGCGAACCCTTGGCCGACTACCTCTTTCCCGCGGCGAAGATCCTCGACCCGTTCGGGCTGGAGAACATGCGGGTGAAGTGGCGCAAATGGGTGCATTTCGACTGCAATTGGAAGGTCGCCCTGGAGGCGTTCAACGAGACCTACCACGTCTTCACCACCCATCCGGAATTCAACAAGTTCGGTGAGTTCAAAGGCTGGGCCAAGGCGCAGGGCCGGCACAGCAACATCGGCTACGACGCACCCGAGGACATGGCCGAGACCAAGTCCAAGATCCGGCTGGGCACCGGTGACCCGCGGATCTCCACCGCGGAGATGCAGGTGTACACCATGGAGGAGACCAACGCGACCACCACGCAGACGCTGGTGAACGCCGCCCTGCGCCTGGTGGACGAATTACCCGAGGGCACCCCGGCCGACAAGGTGCTCGAGCACTGGCTCGCCGCGGCTCGCCGAGACGACGAGGCGCGCGGTGTGGTGTGGCCGACGATCCCGGCCGACATCCTCGGCCAGAGCGGAACGGCCTGGCAGCTGTTCCCGAACTTCCAGATCGGGCAGGGGTTGACCAGTGCGCTGTGCTACGGCGCACGCCCCGATCCCGGCTACAACCCGGACAAGTGCATCTTCGAGGTGTCGGTGTTCGAGCTGTACCCCAAAGGTGCCGAGCCGCAGGCCGACTGGGAGTACACCCCGGTGGGCGATCCCCGGTGGCGCAGTGTGCTGCCGCAGGACTTCTCGAATATGGCGGCGGTCCAGCAGGGGATGAAGTCGCTGGGATTCCCCGGCACCCAGCCCAATCCGTACCGCGAACGCAGCACCGTGAACCTGCATCACCAGCTGTCGAAGTACATGGGCGCCGGCGAACCCCAACCGATTTAGCGATTTCGGCGCGATAACCGTCGCTGAGCGAACGAAATCGCGCCGAAATCACAAGTGAGGAGAACGTATGGTGACCCCGGAAAATCTCTGCGGGCCCACCGATGTCCCACAGGACATCGATATCGATGCGCTGCGGGAGAAGTACCGCGTCGAGCGGGAGAAGCGGCTGCGACCCGAGGGTTCCGCGCAATACCTGGAGCTCGAGGGGGAGTACGCGGATTCCTACGAGGTCGATCCGTATACCACTGTGACGCCACGTGATCCGATCGCCGAGGACGTCGACGTCGTGGTGCTCGGCGGAGGTTTCGCCGGGCTGCTGGCCGGTGCGTACCTGAAGAAGGCCGGTGTCGAGGGTATCCGGGTCATCGAGATGGCCGGTGACTTCGGCGGGGTCTGGTACTGGAACCGGTTCCCGGGGATCCAGTGCGACAACGACGCCTACTGCTACATCCCGCTGCTCGAAGAGCTGGGTTTCATGCCGTCGAAGAAGTTCGCCGACGGCGCCGAGATCCTGGGCCACTGCCGCAACATCGGCAAGCACTTCGGTCTGTATGACGGGGCGTTGTTCTCCACTCAGGTGCGCGAACTGCGCTGGGCGGACGAGACGCAACGCTGGAATATCAGCACCGATCGGGGCGACGACATCCACGCCAGATTCGTCGTGATGGCGCAGGGTTCGTACAACCGGCCGAAGTTCCCCGGGATCCCCGGGATCAAAGACTACAAGGCTGCCGGCGGGCACGTGTTCCATTCCGCGCGATGGGATTACGACTACACCGGCGGTGACGCCGACGGCGGCCTGCACAAGCTCGCCGACAAGCGCGTCGCCCTGGTCGGCACCGGCGCCACCGGTATTCAGCTGGTTCCGCATCTGGGCCGGGATGCCCAGCACCTCTTCGTCTTTCAGCGCACCCCGTCGTCGGTGGACGCGCGGTCCAATCCGGCCACCGATCCGGACTGGGCCGCGTCGCTGCAGCCGGGTTGGCAGGAAGAGCGCAAACGCAACTTCCACAACTGGTCGCCGTTCGTCGGCGTGGTGTTCGGCGAACCGGATCTGGTCTGCGACTTCTGGACCGAGCTCGGACGCAACCTGACCGCGCGCATCGCCGCCAGCCCGGATCCCGCGTCGGTGAGCATCGAGCAGATCATGGCCTTCCGTGAGGAAGAGGACTACAAGATCATGGAACGGCTGCGTCGCCGCGTCGCCGAGATCGTCTCCGATCCGGTCACCGCCGAGGCGCTCAAGCCCTACTACCGCTTCATGTGCAAGCGGCCGACGTCCAGCGAGCACTATCTGGCCACGTTCAACCGTCCCAACGTGACGCTGGTGGACGTGTCGGCGACCAAGGGGGTGGAACGGCTGACCGAGAAGGGCATCGTCGCCGACGGTGTCGAATACGAGGTCGACTGCGTGATCTTCGCCAGCGGTTTCGAGATCTCCACCGAGCTCAGCCGCCGGTTCGCGATCGAGGAGATCGTGGGCCGTGACGGGCTGTCGCTCTTCGACTATTGGCACGACGATTACAAGACGCTGCACGGCATGACCAGCCGCGGCTTCCCCAACCAGTTCTTCATGGGGTTCATCCAGGGCGGCGTGTCGGCCAACACCACCGCGATGTTCGAGCAGCAGGCCCGCCACATCGCCTACATCATCGCCGAGGCGCAGAATCGCGGTGCGACGACCGTCGAACCGAGCCAGGACGGCCAAGACGCCTGGGTCGCGACTGTCCGCGAACTCGCGATCGACAACTCGGCGTTCGAACTGTCCTGCACGCCAGGCTATTACAACAACGAGGGTCGCGGAGGCGCGGAAGGCAACGGGTCGTTCCTCGGCGACTTCTACTCACCCGGCTTCTACGCATTCGACGATCTCATCGCGCAGTGGCGGGCCACCGGCCATCTCGACGGCCTGGAACTCGGAAACTAGATGGCGCACGCACGATTCGACGATCGCGTCGCCGTCGTCACCGGAGCCGGCCGGGGGCTCGGACGCGAGTACGCGTTACTGCTTGCGCGGCTCGGGGCCAAGGTCGTGGTCAACGATCCGGGCGGGGCGCTGACCGGCGAGGGGGACGACGCCGGACCGGCCCAGCAGGTGGTTGACGAGATCACCGCCGCGGGTGGGGACGCTGTCGCCTCGACCGAGTCGGTGGCCACCGCGGTCGGCGGTCAGGCCATCATCGGGGCTGCGACGCGGCACTACGGCCGCATCGACGTGCTGATCCACAATGCCGGGATCGTCCGGCGCGCACCCCTGACCGAGATGACGGCCGAGGATTTCGACGCGGTGCTCGACGTCCATCTGCGCGGCGCTTTTCATGTTGTGCGGGCGGCCTTTCCGGTGATGTGCCAAGCCGGCTACGGCCGGGTGGTGTTGACGTCGTCGATCGGCGGGGTGTACGGCAACCACGCGGTGGCGAACTACGCGGCCGCCAAGGCCGGGATCACCGGGCTGTCGAATGTCGTCGCGCTCGAGGGCGCAGAGCACGGGGTGCGCTGCAACGTCATCGTCCCGGCGGCGGTGACCAGGATGGCGGAGGGGCTGGATACCTCGGCGTACCCGCCCATGGGCGCCGACCTGGTCGCCCCGGTCGTCGGCTGGCTGGCCCACGAATCTTGTTCGATCACAGGGGAGATCCTCACCGCGATCGCGGGCCGGGTGGCCCGGATCGTCGTGGTGGAGTCCGCCGGTGTCTACCAGCCCGCGTGGACCGTCGACGCGGTCGGCGCCCGCATCGACGAGATCCGCGACATCAGTAACCCGCTCGTGTTCCCGGTCGTGCCGGACGGACACGGCGCACACATCGGTCACAGCTTCGCCATGGCAAAGGGCACGCAATGACCAGCACCGGCCCCCTGGCGGGGGTTCGCGTCATCGACCTCACCGCGATGGTGATGGGCCCGTACTGCACGCAGATCATGGCGGACATGGGCGCCGACGTCATCAAGGTCGAGCCGCCCGCCGGCGACGACACCCGCTATGTCTCGGTGGGACCGGCCCCGGGCCTCAGCGGTGTGTTCGTCAACGTCAATCGCGGAAAGCGCAGTGTCGTACTCGATCTGCGATCCGACGAAGGAACGGCAGCGCTGCGCGCGCTGATCGCCGGCGCCGACGTGTTCATCCACTCGATGCGCGCCAAGGCGATCAACAAACTCGGATTCGGCTACGACGACGTCGCCGCCATCAACCCGTCGATCGTCTACACCAACTGCTACGGCTACGGCAGGCGCGGGCCCGAACGCGACCGCCCCGCCTACGACGACACCATCCAGGCTGAGTGCGGTCTGCCCGCCGTGCAAGCCGAATTGACCGGCGAGGCCAACTATGTCGCGACGATCGTCGCCGACAAGGTCGCCGGGCTGACGGCGGTGTACGCCACGACAATGGCGCTCTTTCACCGCGAACGCACCGGTGAGGGGCAGGAGGTCGAGGTCGCGATGTTCGAGACGATGGCCTCGTTCATGCTCGTCGAGCACGCGAACGGCGCGATGTTCGACCCGCCGCTCGGGCCGGCGATGTACCACCGGACCGTGGCCCCCAACCGCAAACCGTATCGGACCAAGGACGGCTACATCTCGGCGCTGATCTACAACGACCGGCATTGGGCGAGCTTCATCGACGCCGTCCAGCCGGCCTGGAACACCGAGCGCTACGCGACCCTGGCGGCTCGTGCCGCCGAGATCGACACCGTGTACTCGCTGGTGGCCCAGACCATGACCGAACGCACCACCGAGGAGTGGCTGACATTGTTCGTGGAGCTAGAGATCCCGGCCGCACCGCTGAACACGCCGCAGGCACTGTTCGACAACGAACAGCTCAATGCCGTCGGCTTTTTCGAGACGGTGCCGACCCCGCACGGCCCGGTGCGGTTGCCGGGCGTGCCGACGTGGTTCTCTCGCACCCCGGGCCGCATCGCCGGGCCCACCCCCGAACTCGGAGCCGATACCGCTGCGGTCCTTGCCGAGTTGGGACTGGCGGAGGTGGAGAGCGCATGAACCTGAACTTCGAGTTCGCACCAGAGGCGAGTGCGCTGCGCTCCCAGCTGCGTGAGCTGGTGAACGAGCATATTCCCGAGGACTTTCTCGGGGCGTTCACCGACAACCCCGCGGATCTGGAAGTGGCGCAACAGTTCTGCCGCACACTGGCGGAACGGGAGCTGCTCTGCCCGGCCTGGCCGGAGGAGTTCGGTGGTCGCGGCGTCTCGGTGTGGGAACAGACCGTGGTCCGCGAGGAGATGTGGGCTCACCACGAGCCCCGTGGCGCCCAGTACATGGGGGTCAACTGGGTGGGGCCCATCATCATGCGGCACGGCACCGAATCCCAGAAGCGCAAGCATCTGCCGTCCATCGCGAATGGCGACGTGATCTGGTGTCAGGGCTTCTCCGAACCTGAGGCAGGAAGCGATCTGGCGTCGTTGCGCACCACCGCCCGCCGCGATGGTGACGGCTGGTTGGTGAACGGTCAGAAGATCTGGACGTCCTACGCGACCATGGCGCAGTGGTGTTTCCTGCTCGCCCGGACCACAAAAGGCGAGAAGAAACAACAGGGCCTGACGATCTTCCTTGTCCCGATGGACGATCCGGCGATCCAGGTGCGACCCATCCGCACCATGTTGGGCCCGCATCATCTCAACGAGGTGTTTTTCGACGACGTGCGGGTCACCGAGGCCGACGTGCTCGGCACAGTCGACGACGGCTGGTCGATCGTGGCTGAGGTCACCTCGTTCGAGCGGGTCGGGATCGCCCGCTACGCGCGGTGTGAGCGGCTGCTTGCCGCGGCGCCTGCGGTGCTCGGCGACCGGTGGGACCAAGTGCCTGCCGAACTGCGTGGCCGGTGGGTCCGGATGTTGACGCACTGCCGTCGTGCGCGGTTGATGGCCTACCGGATCGTGGAACTCCAGAACACCGGGCAGGTTCGCCCCGGCGACGCCGCCGCCTACCGGATCGCGGTCACCAAGCTCGATCAGGACAGCGCCGAGGTGTTGATGGACATCGCCGCCGCGGTGTCACACGAGGATCCGCGGGCGAAGTGGTTTCTCGACGAGGTCGAGGATCACTGGAAATACTCGCAGGCCTCGACGGTCTCGTCTGGCAGCATCGAGATGCAACGAATCCTGCTGTCGCGCGCTCTGCTGGCAGGTGCCAAGTGATTCTGGACATCTCCGAGGATGCGAAAGAGTTCGGCCGCGAAGCCCTTCGGGCCCTTGAGGCCGCCGGGGGCGACAGCCTGGTACAGCAGGCCGAAGCCAAACCCGACAGCAGGGAGTCACTGGTCGGCCCGGTCCTGGCGGGCCTGGGCGCATGGGAACTCGACCCGCGCACCGATGCCGACGGATTAGAAGCGGCCGCGGCGCTGTGCCGGAGCGCGGGCTACTGGGCAGTGCCCTACCCGGTGGCCGAGCGCTTGGCCGCTCCCACCGACCTCGACGTGGACGGCCTGGTGGTCGTCTCGGACATCAGAGCCTCGGCCGCCATCGGCGAACTTGAAACCCGTTGGGCTGCCGTAACGCTGGATGGTGTGCGGTCCCACGTGACCGGCCATGGCGCGAATGGCCCGGCGTTCGTGACCGAGCTGCAGCTGTCGCCGATCGACGAGAACGGCACGGGGGATGTCGCGCTGGTGCTGACGTTGCAGTGTTGGACGCTGCTCGGCATGCTGGATCGCGCGATCGAGTTGACGGTCGCACACGTGCGCCTGCGTAAGCAGTTCGGCCAGACGCTGTCTGCCTTTCAGGGCGTGCAGTTCCAGCTCACCGACGCCGAGGTCGAGCGCAGCGGATTGGACATTCTCGCCAAGTACACGCTCTGGAGCGTCGGGACCGGCAGTGCGGACGCACTCGAAGATGCTCTCGCCCTGCGGATGTCGGCGATCGAAGCGGCCGAGATCGTGTTCCGGGTGTGCCACCAACTCCACGGCGCGGTCGGATTCTGCAACGAGACGACCCTGTCGTGGCTCTCGCGCTACAGCCAGCCACTGCGGCGCCTGCCTTTCGGCCTGTCCGCTACGCGCGATCTGTTGACCCGCAGAGTCGGCGGGGCCGGGCTGAGAGGACTGTTCGGATGAGGGTCGTCGTGATCGGCACCGGATTCGGCAAGCACGCCGCTGCACCGGTGTACGAGAGCCTCGGCCTCGATGTCGAGGTGATCAGTCCGCGTGACGATGCGGCAGTGACGGCCGCCCTGGCGTCCGAGATCGACTTGGTGTCGGTTCATTCGCCGCCGTTCATGCACGTCGGTCATGTGAACGCCGCGATCGATCACGGGCACCCGGTGCTGTGTGACAAACCGTTCGGCCGCAACGCTGCCGAGGCCGAGGCGATGCGGGACCGCGCGCGGGACGCCGGGGTACTGCACTTTCTGAACTTCGAGTTCCGCTTCAACGAGGCCTGGGCCAGGCTCAAGGCGCTGGCCGACGACGGGACGATCGGTACGCCGGCGCATGTGAACTGGACGTTCTACGGAAACGGACTGCGGGGGCGCCCGTACGGCTGGATCAACGACCGCGAGCGTGGTGGCGGCTGGATCGGCGCCTATGGCTCCCACCTCATCGACTTCACGCGATGGTTGTTCAACAGTGAGGTGGCCGACTGCGGTGGGGTGACCCGCATCGACGGGTCGCCGCCGGAGGCCACCGCCGAGGACGCGTACTCGGCATGGTTCCGGATGGCCAACGGCTGCACCGCCGCCCACGACACCGGCTTCGCCGGAGCGGTTCCGCTGGCACCACGCGCGACGCTGCTCGGCAGTGCCGGCTCCGTTGAGTTGACCGCCGATACGACGATGGTGGTGTATCGGCCCGGCGAGCAGCCACAGACGTTCGAATTTCCGCCTGCGCCACGGCGGTCGCCGCCTCCTGCGCTGTCGTCGTTCCTCGGCGAGGTCGTCGAGGCGGTACGGACCGGCAGGCAGATCGCTCCGTCGTTCGACGACGGTGTGGCAGTGGCTCACACGATGGACCGGCTGCGGGCGGCGTCATGACGAACCTGGACGAGTTTCGCGAGCGGGTTCGCCAGTGGTGTGACGTCCACGTACCCACCGACTGGCGAGCGACCCAAACCGGTGCCAGCGAAACTGAATTCGTCGCATTTCAGAAGGACTGGTTCGCGCAGCTGCATGCCGCCGGATTCGCGGTGCCGCACTGGCCGGCCGAGTGGGGCGGCGGAATGCCGGTGGACGAGCAGATCGTGCTGTATTCCGAGCTGGCCGCCCACGATGCGCCACGGCTGGTGCTGGCGTTCGTCGGCATCCACCACGCGGCGTCCACCTTGTTGGTCGCCGGCACCGACGAGCAGCGGCAGCGTCACCTCCCCGCGATTCTCGACGGCGAGGTCTGGGTGCAGGGATTCTCAGAACCCGAGGCCGGTTCCGACCTGGCCAGTCTGCGCACCACGGCGCGCCGCGACGGCGATACGTTCATCGTCGACGGTCAGAAGCTCTGGGCCAGTGGGGGATTGCACGCGGATTGGTGCCTACTACTGGCCCGCACCGACCCGGACGCCCCGAAGCGTCAGGGCATTTCGTACCTCCTGATGGACATGACCACCCCGGGCGTCGAGGTGCGCCCGATCCGCAACGCCATCGGCGACTCGCATTTCTGCGAGATCTTCCTCGACGGCGTGGAAATCCCGGCCGCCAATCTGATCGGCGCGGAGAACCAGGGCTGGCAGGTCGCGCAGGCCACCCTCGGCGCAGAGCGCGGAATGACGATGCTGGAACTGGCCGAGCGCCTGGGCAATGCGGGCTTTCGCTGGCTGGTGGCTGCCTGCCGGCCGATTCAGGATGCGCTGGTCGCCGACCGGCTGGCGCAGTTCGAGATCGAGATCGCCGGCCTGCGCGGGCTATGCCGGGAGTTGGTGCTTCGCCACGATTCCGGTGGGGTCGGCCCGGCGGACGCCTCGGTGGTCAAGTTGTTCTACAGCGAACTGCTGCAGCGGATGACCGATTTCGGCACCGAGATCGGCGGCATGGCCGCCCACACCCGGCTCACCAAACCGGCGTCCAGCGGCTGGGAATCCGGGTCGTGGATGCTGGATTTCATCGGCTCATGGGAGTGGACGATCCCCGGCGGGGCCAGCGAGATCCAGCGCACGATCATTGCCGAACGAGGGCTTGGCCTGCCGCGAGAGCCGAGCGTTGTGTGATGACCGACTATTCCGAATTCCATACCGAGCTCCGCTCGGTGGCCTGCGACGTGCTCGCCAAGGAGCGGACCATCGGGTGGCCGGTGCTCGTCGACGCGGGGTGGGTTGGTCTCGAGGTGCCCGAGCATCTCGGCGGTGCCGGGGCCACGTTCGCCGAGGTGGCCGTGATCTGTGAGGAGATGGGCCGCGCGGCAAGTGCGACCAGCTTTCTGGGCAGCGCCGTACTGGCCCTCGGTGTGGTGAATGCCCTGCAGCCCGGCGACACCCGGGACCGGCTGCTGACGGATATCGCTTCAGGCGCCATCCGGGTGACAGTCGCCTTCGAACCTTTGGACTACGTGCCCGATGCCGAAGGCGCCGAACGGATTCTGATGCTCGACGGCGACACGGTGGTCGAGACGGCAGCGACCGTCAGACCCCAGCCCGTCCTCGACGAGACGCGCCGCCTGGCCGTTGTGGTGCCCGGCGCCGTCGTCGAAACACACCGCTTTGCTGGGGATCCGCAGGTGCAGATCCGTCGCGTGCACGACCGTGCTGCCGTCGCGATCGCCTGTGACAGCCTCGGCGTGGCGCAGGCCATGCTCGCCGCGACCGTCGCCTACGTGAAGGTACGCGAGCAGTTCGGCAGACCCATCGGTTCTTTCCAGGCGGTCAAGCACGCGTGTGCGGACATGCATGTGGCGATCGCGGTCTCTCGTCAACTTGTCAGTGCCGCAGTCCAAGCCGTGGCCGACGACCGACCTGAGGCCGGTGTGGCTGCGGCGATGGCGAAGTCGTACGCCTGCGGGGCCGCCGTCGACGTCGTCGGTAAGGCGATGCAACTGCACGGGGGCATCGGCTACACGTGGGAGAGCGGCATCCACGTCTATCTCAAGCGGGCCGCACTGAACCGTTCGCTGTTCGGCTCGCCCGCGACATATCGCAAAGAGCTCGCTCAACGTTATCTGTAAAGCAATCAAGGAGTTTCACATGGGTGTACCGGTTTACAAACGCATTCTCGACCTATTCGAGGCCGAGGGGGTCAACACACTGTTCGGCATACCGGACCCGAACTTCGTGCACATGTTCACCGAGGCCGAAGCCCGCGGCTGGTCGGTCGTCGCACCGCACCACGAGCTGAGCGCCGGCTTCATGGCCGAGGCGGCCTCCCGGATGACCGGCAAGCCCGGTCTGTGCATCGGCACGCTGGGCCCCGGGATGGCCAATATCGCCGGCGCGATCCAGTGCGCACTCGTCGAGAACTCGCCGGTGATCTTTCTCGGCGGTCAGCGGGCCCGCGTCACCGAGCGCCGGGTGCGCCGCGGCCGCATCCAATTCGTACAGCAGGAACCACTTTTCGCGGCATCGGTCAAGTACAGCAGCTCCATCGAGTACGCCGACCAGACCGACGAGATCATCCACGAGGCCATCCGCAAGGCGATGTCGGGCACCCCCGGCCCGGCTTACGTCGAGTTCCCGTCGCACGTGATCCTCTCCGAGCTCGATGTTGCGGACGCACCGCCGCCGAGTGCCTACCGGCTGGTCAACCAGGGCGCCGGCGCGCGCGAGGTGGCCGAGGCCGCCAAGCTGATCCGCGAGGCGAAGAGCCCGGTGCTGCTCGTCGGCCACGGGGTGCACACCTCGCGCACCCAGCAGGAGGTCAGGGAGCTGGCCGATCTGATGGCCTGCCCGGTGATCCAGACCTCCGGTGGCACCTCGTTCATCCCCGGCCTGCAGGACCGGACGTTCCCGTACCTGTTCTCGCCGGCCGCCAACGAGGCCGTGGAGGAATCCGACCTGTGTGTCGCGCTGGGCACCGAACTCGGTGAACCCATGCACTACGGGAAGACTCAGCATTGGGCCGCGAACAACGCGAACCGCAAATGGGTGTACGTCGAACAGGATCCGACCGCCATCGGCGTCAACCGGCCCGTCGACGTGGCGCTGGTGGGCGATCTGCGCGGCGTGGTGCCGCAGCTGGTCGATGCACTCCGCGACACCCCGCGTGCCCCGTCGGCCAACCTGGACAACCTGATCAAGGCCGATGCCGCCGAGCTCGCCCGGGTGGCCGATGAGGCTCCGCGTGGCCGCACCCCGGTTCACCCGGCCCGGTTCGTGGTCGAGGCGACCAAGGCGTTCGACGAACACACGGACGACGGCATCATGGTCCGCGACGGCGGCGCGACCGTGATCTTCGGTTGGACGTACTCGCAGACCAAGCCTCGTGACGTGATCTGGAATCAGAACTTCGGTCACCTGGGGACCGGCCTGCCGTACGCGGTGGGCGCCTCGGTCGCCGAAGGTGGCAAGCGTCCGGTGATGTTGGTGACCAGTGACTCGGCATTCCTGTTCCACATCGCCGAATTGGAGACCGCGGCCCGGGAGAGCCTGCCGCTGGTGTGCGTGGTCGGCGTGGACCATCAGTGGGGCCTCGAAGTCGGTGTCTACAAGCGCACGTTCTCCCAGCCCTCGCCGCAGCCAGGGGTGCACTGGAGCAAGGACGTCCGGATGGACAAAATCGCCGAGGGATTCGGTTGCCATGGGGAGTACGTCGAGAAAGAAGACGAGATCGGCCCCGCCATCAAGCGCGCGTATGCGAGTGGCAAAGTCGGCGTGGTGCATGTGTGCATCGACCCGAAGGCCAACTCCGAGGAGATGCCGAAATACGACCGATTCCGGACGTGGTACGCCGAAGGCACTCAGTGAAAACCCGACCAGTGACAGGATGCGTCTATGCGTGAATATCTGAAGTTCTACATCGATGGCCAGTGGGTTGATCCGGTCGAGCTGAAGACCCTTGACGTCGACAACCCCACGCTCGAACAGGTCGGCGGCACGATCGCCCTCGGCTCGGACGCCGACGTCGACAAGGCCGTCAAGGCCGCCCGCACGGCGTTCAACACCTGGTCGCAGTCCACTCGCGAGGACCGCCTCGATGCGCTGCAGGCCATCATGGGCGAATACCAGAAGCGGGCCGGCGACCTCGCCGACGCGGTCCACGAGGAGATGGGCGCGCCGCCGTCGCTGGCCGCCGGGCCGCAGGTGATGATGGGTCTCGGTCACCTGTCGACCGCCATCGACGTCCTGAAGAACTACAACTTCGACGAACAGCGCGGCGAGAGCCTGGTGGTCAAGGAGCCGATCGGGGTGTGTGGATTGATCACACCGTGGAATTGGCCGATCAACCAGATCGCCTGCAAGGTGTTCCCGGCACTCTCAGCCGGCTGCACGATGGTGCTCAAGCCGTCCGAGGTGGCACCCTTCTCCGGGCAGATCTTCACCGAAATCATCGATGCCGCCGGTCTTCCTGCCGGCGTGTACAACATGGTCTTCGGCGACGGACCGGGTGTCGGCGCCGCGCTGTCGAGCCATCCCGGGATCGACATGGTGTCGTTCACCGGATCGACGCGGGCCGGAATCGAGGTCGCCCGTAACGCCGCACCGACGGTCAAGCGGGTAGCCCAGGAACTCGGCGGCAAGAGCCCGAACATCGTGCTCGACGACGAGGCCTTCAGCCAGAGCGTCGCCGCGGGTGTGGCGGTGATGATGATGAACTCCGGCCAGAGCTGCAACGCGCCGTCGCGGATGCTGGTGCCCAAGTATCGGATCGACGAGGCCGTCACCGTCGCCCGGGCGACCGCCGACGGCGTCAAGGTCGGCGACCTGGCCGACAACTCGGCGATCGGACCGGTGGCCTCGCGAGCGCAGTTCGACAAGGTCCAGGGGCTGATCCAGAAGGGCATCGACGAGGGCGCGACGGTGGTCGCCGGCGGTCCCGGCCGCCCGGACGGCCTGTCCACCGGCTACTACGTGCGCCCGACGGTGTTCGCCGACGTCACCAACGACATGACGATCGCCCGGGAGGAGATCTTCGGGCCCGTGTTGTGCATCCTCGGCTACGACGACCTGGACCAGGCCGTCGAGATCGGCAACGACACCGACTACGGCCTCTACGGGTACGTCTCCGGAGCCGACCTGGACCAGGCGCGCGCCCTGGCCCGGCGGATCCGCGCCGGTGCCGTCGCGATCAACCACGCCTTCGACATCAAGGTCCCGTTCGGTGGCTACAAGACCAGCGGCAACGGCCGAGAGTGGGGCGAAGAAGGTTTCGAGGACTTCCTGGAGACCAAGGCGATCCTCGGTTACTCGCCGGCGGGCGTCAGCGAGTAACGGATCCGACCGCTAGCATCGGCGCTCATGCGAGTGCTGGTGCAACGGGTCACGTCGGCCTCGGTGTCGGTGGATGGCGAGGTGGTCGGTGAAATCCGGCCACCGAGCCAGGGCTTGCTGGCCCTGGTCGGCGTCACCCATACCGACACCGAGGACGTTGCGCGCCGGTTGGGTGAAAAGCTTTGGCAATTACGAATTCTCGACGACGAACGGTCGGCGGCCGACGTCAACGCACCGGTCCTGGTGGTCAGCCAGTTCACGCTGTACGCCAACACGATGAAGGGCCGCAGGCCGACCTGGAATGCGGCCGCTCCCGGGGCTGTCGCCGAGCCACTGGTCACCGAGTTCGCCGAGACCCTGCGCACGTTGGGCGCACACGTCGAGACCGGGATGTTCGGCGCCGACATGCAGGTCGAACTCGTCAACGACGGACCGGTCACGGTGCTGCTGGAGCTCTAACCCCCAGCGTCTGCAGCGGTTTGGCGGCGGTTTCGCGCACCGTCAGAACCGTGAGCAGCGACACCACGGCGGCGATGACGACGTAAATGCCTGCGGCGTAGTCGTTGCCGGTGCGAGCGGCCAGCAGGGTGACCACGTACGGCGTCGTCCCACCGAACACGGCGACCGACACGTTGTAGCCGATCGACAGGCCGCTGTAGCGCACCCGGGTGGCGAACAGCTCGGCCGCGGCCACCAGCGACACCGAGACGAACACCGCCTCGATGGCCGCGAGTAGGCAGTGCGCCAGGATCGCGGTGGCCAACGATCCGGAGTTCAGCAGTAGGAATGCCGGGTACGACAGCACCGCGAAGCCGACGGCGCCGCCGATCAGCAGCGGTCGCCGCCCAATCCGGTCCGAAAGCGCCCCCAGCGGCAGGATGAGCACCAGCGCCACCACACTGGCCGTGGTGATCGACACGAACGAGGCGGTCTTGGAGAAGTGCAGGGTCTTGATGAAATACGTTGGCAGATAGGTGAACACCACATAGAAGCCGACGTTGTGGATGATCATCAGCCCGATCACCTGAAGTATGGGTACCCACGCCTTCGTGACGGCCTCACGAAGCGGCGACGCGGCGACGTCGTCGGCCTCGGAGAGCTCGGCGAAGGCAGGTGTGTCCTCCAGCCGCAGCCGGATGTAGAGGCCGACGAGCCCCAGCGGGCCGGCGATCAGGAACGGAATCCGCCAGCCGTAGGTCTCCATCGCGCCGTCGGGCAGGATGGCCGTCAGCAGCGTTACGGTGACCGACCCGAGCAGGAAACCCAGCACCGCCGACCACACCAGGAACGCCACCACGAGCCCGCGCCGGCGATCGGACGAGAACTCGGCGAGATAGCATGCCCCGCCACCGTATTCACCGCCGGCGGAGAATCCCTGCAGACAGCGCAGCAGCAACAGCAGTAGCGGCGACAGCACACCCGCGGAGGCATACGTGGGCAGCAGGCCGATTGCCAGCGTCGAACCCGACATCAGCAGGATCACGATGGCCAGCACCCGCTGTCGGCCGATGCGGTCGCCGAGCGGTCCGAAGAAGAAGCCGCCCAGCGGGCGCATGAAAAATGCCGCGGCGAAGATCGCGAAGGTGTTCAACAGGGCGGCGGTGTCATTGCCCGGCGGAAAGAACTTGACCGAGATGATCGTGGCGAGAAAGCCGTAGATCGCGAAGTCGTACCATTCGACCGCGTTTCCGATCGAGGCCCCCGTGATCACCCGGCGAAGGGGCGATGTGTTCGCTATGTGATCACCGGTCGGCGGCAAAGTGTTCTCCTGCAGTCGAAGTCACCAGCACGATAGCGGGCCGTGCCCGCGCTCAACCGGGGAACTGTATTGATCGAGAAGGTTGCCAGAGCGCTCAGTGGCCGGCCGTACGTTCATTCGGGCGTGTCCTGGAAGAAAGTGCCTTCGCGCACGCACACCACGTCGCTGGACGATTCCGCCGTGGTGCGCGTGCCGCAGTGGTTGACTGGTGAGCGGAGCAGGGCGCGGTTTGGAGGGGTGAGCAATCGGAGCCGAATCGGAGCATGCAGACACCGATGTCCCCGACGAGGTCCGCCGAACAGTGTTGTCAGCCACCTACGACGAGCTGACTCGGTGGGGCCTCGAACGGTTCGACATCCCGACCATGTGTGCCCGCCACAAAATTGACGAGGCGCTGGTCAGGCGCCATTGGGAGGACGCGAGCGCGCTCGCCCTCGACGCGCTGGTGTACTGGAGCGACGATGTCTTGATGGCGCCGGACACCGGCTCGCTGCGTGACGATCTTCGGGCGTTGGCCCTCGCGGTGGCCGGTCAGGTCAACACCGACGTCGGCCGCAGCTTGTTACGTGCAATGGTGGTCGATGACCGGGCCGCGTTCGCCAACGACACTCGCATGGCGTTCTGGTTCAAGCGGTTCAGCAGCATCCGCTCGGTATTCGACCGGGCCGCCGAACGCGGCGAGATCCGCCCCGGCGTCGACACGATCGCCGCAATGCAGATGGTGCTGGCGCCGATCAACGTGCGCGCCCTGTACACCAAGGAACAGATCGAGGACGGCTACTGCGAGACCATCGCCGACCTGGCCTGGCACGCCATCGCGAAGCACTGAAACAGGATTAACCTCCGGCGAGCGGTGGTACGTGACGACGGTGAACGCTCCCTCGGACGTGGTGATCGTCGGCTCCGGCCCGAACGGGCTTGCCGCCGCCGTGATCGCCGCCGCGGCAGGCTTGTCTGTCCGGGTGCTGGAATCCGAACCGACGCCAGGCGGCGGCTGTCGCACCGAGGAACTGGACCTCGGGGTTCCGCTACTGCATGACCTGTGCTCAGCGGTGCATCCGATGGCGGTCGCCTCGCCGTTCTTCGAGCGGTTCAACCTCGCTGCGCGCGGTGTAGCGTTGCTCCGCCCGCCGATCTCGTTCGCCCAGCCGCTGCTAGACGGCCGGGCGGCGGTGGCCTACCAGGACCTCGACCGCACGGTGGGCGAGTTGGCCGAGGACGGGGCGCGGGAAGGCCGGACGTACCGCAGGGTGATGGCCCCACTTGTCGAGGGCTGGGCGACAGTGCGCGACCTCGGGCTCAGTGACTTTCGCAGCGTGCCGGCCAGTCTGCTGCGAGTGCCGGGGGTGGCCGGTGCCGCCGCACTGGCGGGCCGGGCGGTGGAGCTGGGCACCCCGCTATGGGACTGGCTGAGCCGGGCGCCGCGGGCCGGCTCGCTGCTCACCGGTGTCGCCGCCCACGCGAACGTCGTGATCCCCGCACCGGCCGGTGGTGCAACGGCTTTGCTCCTGGGCACATTGGCGCACAGCCACGGCTGGCCGATTCCCGTTGGTGGCAGCCAGTCGATCACCAATGCGTTGCTGATGGATCTGGCGGGCCGCGGGGTGGAGGTGGTCACCGATTGCCAGATCACCGACGCCGCCCAGTTGCCGCGGGCGCGTGCGTACCTCTTCGACACCTCACCGTGGACGTTGAGCCGGGTGTTCGGCACTCAGCTACCCGAGCGCTACCGCGCTGCGCTGGCAAGATTCGCTCCGGGCAACGGCGTGGCCAAGGTCGATTTTGCGCTGTCGGGCCCGGTGCCGTGGACCGATCGCCGGCTGGCCGAGGCAGGAACCCTGCACATCGGAGGTAGCCGGGAGGAGATGAAGCAGGCCGAGCGCGACACAGCGGCCGGGCGGCACAGCAGCACTCCGATGACCCTGGCGAGCCAGCCCACGGTGGTGGACCCGACCCGATCCGGGCCGGGGGGCGCACGGCCGCTGTGGACCTACGCTCATGTGCCGAACAGCTCGACCCTGGACATGACCGATGCGGTGACCGCGCACATCGAGCGGTTCGCCCCCGGATTCCGCGACGTGGTGATCGGCTCGCGCTGTATACCGGCCGCGGCGATGGCCGGGCACAATCCAAACTACGTCGGCGGTGACATCGCCGTGGGCACGGTGTCGATGTATCGCATGCTGGCCCGGCCGGTGCCGAGGTGGAATCCATACCGCACACCCCTGGACACGGTGTATCTGTGCTCGGCGTCGACGCCGCCCGGCCCCGGTGTGCACGGGATGTGTGGCATGCACGCCGCGGCGCGAGTCCTGCACGAACAATTCGGTATTCGGCAACTCCCTGATATTGGCCCCGCGGATTTCGCCGGTGCACCCCGGTCCTGAGCGGACAGCCACGCGAAAGGTTCTCCAGCACAACCGGAAACGGCCAACGACCCGTTTGACGTCGCCAGCGGCGTGGAGCATGACGGCTGTCGCGACATGGCTGGCCATCCCAAAACTATTGGACGCGAGACGGTTTAGCTACGGTAACCAGCGGGCAACCGCCGAGAGATGCAGGAGATTTTCAATTCTGAAAAGGATGTGTTGTCAATGAGTTCCGCTAGAAGTCGGATTGCCACGATTTCTGTCCTGTTTGCCGCAACGGCTACACCGGGAGCAGTGGGAGCTATCGCGGCGCCGTCAGCCGGACCGATCGCGGACCCCTGCCCGACCGCTGAGACCACGCAGATCTACTTCGATGGCTGTCTGCCGTCGATCGACCCGCCGTCTCCGCAAGTGAAACTGCGCGGGCCAGATCAGCTGCCCGAGATCCGTGGAATCCCGTGTGACGGTTCGGACAGCGATACCTGCATCGGTCTGAGCCGGCTGCCGGGCGGGACGCCTGCCCAACCTGACGCGGCCGCCGATCAGCCCGATACACAGGTTCGATCGTCGCCGTGATGTTCGCGTTGCACGAAGGTCCCGTGAGGATCCGAGGTCATTCAGGTCGAACGGCGCGAACCAGGAGTGGACGATTGTCCGCTGGAACGTCGCAGGGTCAGCCACGCAGGCCCTTCGATGTGATCGGGCACCAGCCAGATAGCCACGGCCAGGTTGTAACAGAACAGTGCCGCCCACACCAGTAACACCGCCGTGGTCGACCCGAACGGGTGGCTGTGGTGGGCACCCGCGACGGCACAGACGACGACGAGAGTCAGCGCCGCCACACTGATCGACGCGGTCACGAATAATGCCAGGCGCCGCCACAAAGCGGCCGCCCCGGTGGCCACCGCGACACCGACGAGACACCACCCAAGCGTCCAGCTCACCCGCACGTGGGCGACCATCACGGAGTCCTGATCTCGGGATGCGCCAAGGATGATCAATATGGCGACTGCCGAGACGCCCACGAGCACCGCTTGTGCCGCCAGCCAGCGTCGAGCTCCCGACCAGTGCGCTGAGGTGAGGCTGACCCGTCTGATATCCGCCGTCTCACCCGGTACCGGCCCCCTGGTATCACGTGCCATTGCCAATCTCCTCTCGGCCCAAGTAGCGGACCGTCTAGGTGCCGCTGTTACCCGGGCTTTGCCGATTGGATGACGGGTAAACCGATGTTCGGCGTCCCTCACGATGTCCACATAGTCAGGCAGGTGGGTGGAACGCTGCAGATCTCTATCGCTGGGCAACAGTTGCCGTTGAGCAATTAATATAAGCGTTCGGTTAGGCCTCGATGAGGATACGTGGCAACCGCATACATCGCCGCGGGCCGGGTAGCCGAAGCTCATGGCAACAGTGCCCGAGCCATGGACGTTGCGAGATTACGCCTTCATCGCCGACGGAGAACGGGGCGCATTGATCGGTCCCCGGGGCGAGTACGTATGGATGTGTGCGCCCCGGTGGGATAGCGATGCCGTATTCGGGTCGCTCATCGGCGGCGGCGGCAGCTACACGGTCGCACCGATAGAGCCCTTTGTATGGGGAGGCTATTACGAATCCGGTTCGCTCATCTGGCGGTCCCGATGGGTCACAGTGTCCGGCATCATCGAGTGCCGGGAGGCGTTGGCGTTTCCCGGCCGGGCAGATACCGTCGTTATCCTTCGTCGTATCGAGGCGATTCGGGGCGACGCTCGCCTACGGATACGGCTGCAGCCGACCGCCGAGTTCGGCCGGCGGCACATGCGCAGTATCCGGCGTGACGAGGCCACCGCCTGCTGGTCGGCGAATGTCGGATCATTGCGGATGCGATGGTCGGGCGCGCCGGACGCGCACGTGGTCGGGGACAACGCCGCGGAGCGCTCGTTGGAGGCCACGGTCGTCCTCAGCGAAGGCGAGAGCTCGGATTTGGTGCTCGAATTGGCCGACTGCGAGCTCCCGGGTCGGCCGGTGGTGGCTCCCCAAGTGTGGGCGGATACCGAAAAGTCTTGGTCAGCAGCTATTCCCAGCCTTGGCCCGACTGCCGCCCCACGCGATGCCGCCCACAGCTACGCGGTCATGCGTGGGCTGACCACCTCCTCGGGAGCTATGGTCGCGGCCGCCACCATGAGCCTGCCGGAGCGTGCCGACGAAGGAGCCAACTACGACTATCGGTATGCCTGGATCCGTGACCAGTGTTATGCCGGTATCGCGGTGGCCGCCGATGGACCCCACGAATTAGTCGGCACGGCGGTACATTTCGTGTCGGAACGGCTGCTGGCCGATGGTCCAAAGCTTAGGCCCGCCTACACCGGCGCCGCCGAACCCGTGCCCGATCAACGACGACTCGAGCTGCCCGGTTACCCGGGCGGCTACGACCTCGCCGGAAACCATGTCCGCGACCAGTTCCAACTCGACATCTTCGGTGAGTCGTTGCTGCTGTTCGCTGCTGCGGCACGCCACGACATGCTCACCAGTGACAGTCGCCGCGCCATCGACGCCGCGGTCGACGCGATCGTCGCCAACATCGACCGACCCGATGCGGGCATCTGGGAACTCGACGAACGGCACTGGACGCATTCGCGATTGTCGTGCGCCGCGGGTCTGCGGGCGGTCGCCGCAGCCGGGATCGGCCGGGATGCGGGCCGGCTGAGCACGCTCGCCGACCACATCGTCGCCGACACGTCGTCACGTTGCTTGCATCCCACGGGCCGCTGGCAGCGGGCGGCCGACGATGAGCGGGTCGACGCGGCATTGCTCCTACCCGCGCTGCGGGGCGCTCTGCCGGGTCGCGATCCGCGTTCGGTCGCAACGTACCGCGCCGTCGAACGCGACCTGAGTCGCGACCATTACGTCTACCGCTACCCACCTCGACGGGGGCTCGGAACCAGCGACAGCGCCTTCCTGCTGTGCGGCTTCCTGATGGCGCTGGCCGCCAACCAGCAGGGCCAGCCGATCGAGGCTTACCGCTATTTCGAACGCAACCGCTCCGGCTGCGGGACGCCGGGGCTGTTCTCCGAGGAGTACGACATCCGCCAACGCCAGTTGCGCGGGAACATCCCGCAGGCCTTCGTCCACGCGCTGATGTTCGAGGCATCGAGCACCTTGGCGCGAACCACTGCAGAAGCCACGGAAAGGAACGAGTCATGGCAGGATCGATGACCGGTAAGACCGTCGTCGTGACAGGCGCCAGCGCGGGAATCGGCCGCGCGGTGAGCCGAATCTTCGCGCGCGAGGGGGCCAACGTGGGTCTCCTGGCGCGCGGGCACGAGGGCTTGGCCGCCACCGCGGCCGAGGTCGAGCAGGCCGGCGGCCGAGCGCTCGCCGTCGCCACTGATGTATCGGATTACCAGCAGGTCGAAATGGCGGCAGATGCCATTGAGGCTCAGTTGGGTCCGATCGACGTCTGGGTCAATGTCGCGTTCGCGTCGGTGTTCGCCCCGTTCCACGAGATCACACCCGACGAGTTCAAGCATGTCACCGAGGTGAGCTATCTGGGGTTCGTCTACGGCACGATGGCAGCGCTGAAGAAGATGCGCCCGCGAAACACCGGAACCATCGTGCAGGTGGGATCGGCACTGGGCGGACGGGCTATCCCGTTGCAGTCGGCCTATTGCGGCGCCAAGCACGCCGTGAACGGCTTCACCGAGTCGCTGCGTACCGAGCTGATGCACGACCACAGTGGCGTCCATGTGACGGTGGTGCAGATGCCGGCGGTCAATACCCCGCAGTTCACCTGGGTACTGTCGCGCCTGCCGAAACACCCGCAGCCGGTCCCACCGATCTACCAGCCTGAAGTCGCGGCACGCGCGGTGCTGTTCGCCGCCAAACATCCTGCCCGCAAACAGTTCTGGGTGGGAGCCAGCACGGTGGCCACCTTGCTGGGTCAACGCGTCATGCCCCGAGTGCTAGACCGCTATCTCGCCGCAACCGGGTACAAGTCTCAGCAGACCGACGAGCCGGCACCCCGCAATGCACCGAATTTGTGGCAACCCATGGATGACGAACCCGA
Organism: Mycolicibacterium vinylchloridicum; assembly: GCF_013404075.1. GTDB lineage: Bacteria > Actinomycetota > Actinomycetes > Mycobacteriales > Mycobacteriaceae > Mycobacterium > Mycobacterium vinylchloridicum. Next base: position 93,804 of record NZ_JACBJQ010000008.1, on the reverse strand, counting down.
TGCCGACCATGGGGCACATGGGTCCTTCGACGACCGGTCACATGCCCGCAGTCCGCAGTGGTGGCTGCGGGAGCACATGGCACCCATTGCGGCGGTGGCCGGGGGAGCTGCGGTGTTGGCAGCGGTAACTCAGCGCGGGTGATAGTGCCCAGCATCCCGAGCCCGGACTGACTGGGCCGCAGTGATACTCACATCAGATACCCGTCGACTTCGAGCCGGGTGGCGGGTTCACCGCCAGCGGTGGTGAACGCAGTGAGCGTACGGATGAGTCCATGCCGCTCCCGTTGCGGCATGGCCGCGACCACGCGGGCAATTTCTTCGCGGCGGTGCGCGGTCACCGCCCGCACGACCTCCTGCCCGCGTGGGGTCAGCTCGACCATGAGTTCACGCCGCGAGTCGGGGTGCGCCCGACGGCTGATGAGCCCCGCGGCGACCAGTCGCTCGACCATGCGTCCGGTAGTGGAGGGTTGCACGTCAAGCAGCCCGGCCAGGGTGGCGACGTTGACAGTGCCACGGGACGACAGGATCACGAGCGTGCGGAACTGCGGGATGGTGATCGTCTCGTCCACCTGCGCGATCGAGCGAGCCGAGATCGCAACCAGCAGCCGCGATGCGGTCAAAAGAGCGTCGATAATCTCATCTGACGAGTCTCCTTCGGCTGCCCCGTTGTGAGGCGTCATCGCGGTCCTCCGTCGCCGTGCACGTCGCTTGCCACATTCATGCCCCAATCTAGCCGTCGCCCGGCAACGATTACCTGCACCCGTCCCGTCGGTTGGGGTGGGTGCTCATCAAATAATGCTGGCTGCAACTATTGCATAGTGCTATGGTTGTGGACGGGCGCCATGGCGTGGCGCGGTACGCAGCCCGGCCAGCTGGCGCGAAGCGCGTTTCGGCTGACAAACAGGATGAGCGGCATGAAGATTGCGATCAGTGGGGCCGGCGTTGCCGGGCCGACGCTGGCGTACTGGCTCCACCGCGCTGGCCACGAGCCGATGCTGATCGAGCGGGCGCCCCACTTTCGCGCCGGTGGTTACCTGATCGATTTCTGGGGCGTGGGATACCGCGTCGCGCAGCGCATGGGACTGGAGCCGGAAATCCGGGGCGCGGGTTACCAGCTCGAGTCGCTTCGCTCGGTAGGATCTGACGGCCGGACGCTGGCCACTATGAAGGTGAACGGATTTCGGCGAGCTGCGCGCGGCGAGCTGGTCAGCGTGGCGCGTGGCGACCTGGCGGCCACCGTCTACGCCACCATTGAGGACCGGGTCGAAACGATTTTCGGCGATAGCATCACGGCGATCGATCAGCACCCGGACGGGGTCCGACTGAACTTCGCCCACACGGATGCTCGCGATGTCGACCTCGTCGTCGGAGCCGACGGGCTGCACTCGAACGTCCGCCGGCTGGCCTTCGACACGGGGCCTGATATCGAACGGTACCTGGGCTGCTTGGTCGCGGCTGCTGTCGTGGAGGGCTATCGGCCTCGCGATGAGCTGGTGTATGTGACCTACAGTCGACCGGGTCGGTCGGTGGCGCGATTTTCCCTGCGCGGCGACCGCACACTGTTCCTGTTCGTGTTTCGGTCCGACCAGCGCAACGACCCAGGCGAGCTCGAGGCCCGAAAGGCCTTGTTGTGGGAAGAATTCGGTGATGCGGGCTGGGAGTGCAAACAGATCCTTGCCGCACTCGACGACGCTGACGACCTGTATTTCGATGTGGTGAGCCAGATTCGGATGGACCGCTGGTCGGTGGGCCGGGTCGCCCTGATCGGCGATGCAGCCGCCTGCGTTTCTCTGCTCGCGGGTGAGGGCACGGGGCTGGCCATGACCGCTGCTTATGTTCTGGCAGGCGAACTCTCGAGTGCGCGGGGTGACCATCGGCGAGCGTTCCCTGCGTATGAAAGCCGGATGCGCCACTTCGTCGAAGGCAAACAAGCCGACGCGGAAAAGTTCCTTCCGGTGTTCGCGACCAAGACGGAATTCGGGCTCCGGATTCGTCATCTGGTGATGCGGGCGATGAACTACGGTCCGATCTTCGATCTCGTCGCCTCCGGCAGTCTGCGCGATGACTTCGAGTTGCCCGACTACCGGATGTGATGTCGACGGCCGTCTATTCGGACAGTGCGAGTGAAAGGACGACGCAGGTGAAGATCATCAAACACGTCGATCCACCCACTGGGTTGAGCAGATTGCTCTTTCGAATACCGATATACGCCTACCGGATTGGCTGCGGGTGGATCTTCGGTGATCGGTTGATGCTTCTCAACCACATCGGACGTGTCTCGGGTGTGCAGCGCCAGACCATCCTCGAAGTGGTCAGTCACGATCACGCGGACGACAGCTATGTCGTCGCCTCTGGTTGGGGACCCACCGCGGCCTGGTACCGGAATGTCCTGCACAACCCGGAGGTCGGCATCCAGGTCGGCAGGCGAACCATACCCGTGACCGCGGTACCGCTGTCCACGGAGGAAGGAGCCGACGTCTTTGCCAGATACGCCGCACGACACCGCATGCTGGCCAGGCATCTGCTACCGCGTGTGATGGGTCTTTCGGTCGACGGATCCGAGGATGACTTCCGGGCCGCAGGCCGTCATCTGCCGTTCGTCAAGTTCGTTCCACGTAATGGGAAGGAGGGCTAGACGGATGAGAGCGGCGATGGTCTCCGTAAATGCCAGTCCGCTGGTGGACGACACCGGACTGGCTGCTGGCGGTCAGAACATCTATGTCGCAGAGATGTCCGCGGCCATGGCAGGTCGTGGCCACGATGTCACGGTGTATACGCGGCGTAGCGATCCGAGAAGCCCACAACGCATCGTCACTCCGCAGGGCTACACCGTGGTACACGTGGACGCCGGTCCGGCCGAGCCGATAGCTGAAAGCCAGTTACCAGAGTATTTAGGGGAATTCAGCCATACTCTCGCTGCTCAGTGGACGGTCGACGCGCCTGACGTCGCCCACGCTCACTACTGGACATCGGGTGTCGCAACGGAATTAGCTACCCGTGGTACTGGCATTCCGACGGTACAGACCTTTCACGAGTTGGGTGCCGCCAGAGACCGTCAGCTGGGCCGGCAGCACGCCGACGCCGACACACGGACCAAGCTGGAGAGAATCGTCGCCCGAGATGCCTCGTGGATTGTCGCCACGTGCACCGATGAGCTGCAGGAGCTGATGCGCCTGGGATGCCGGCGGTCTCATGTGTCCGTCGTGCCATGCGGTGTCGACGTGGAGATGTTCTCGAATCAGGGGTCGACCGCCGAGCGTGGCGCTCGTCCACGCATTGTCGCCGTCGGCACATCATTGGCGCACAAGGGGTTTGACACAATGATCATTGCTCTGCGGGGCATTCCCCGAGCAGAGCTGGTGATCGTCGGCGGACCCGAAGCCCAGCACCTCGGCGACAATACCGAGGTCCGACGGCTGTCAGTGCTTGCCTCCGAGCTGGGCGTGGCCGACCGTGTGGTGTTCACCGGAGCGGTTCCCCACGACGCCATGCCCGACATGCTGCGCTCCGCCGACGTGGTGATATGTGCGCCGTGGTGCGAAGGCTTTGGCATCGTCCCGTTGGAGGCAATGGCGTGTGGGGTTCCTGTCGTCGCCACGGCCGTGGGCGGGATGCGGGATACCGTCGTCGACGATGTGACCGGCCGCCTGGTGCCCCCTCGCAATCCCCGCGCCATCGCCGAAGCCGCCTCGGCGATGCTGAATGACGCGTTCTTACGGCGCGGTCACGGGCTTGCCGGCCGGGACCGCGCCTGCGCTCGGTACACCTGGGACAGAATCGCTGACGAGACGCTCCGGATATACGAGCGCTTGGTCGCCCGCGCGACCGGCGAGTCCGCCCCGATCACCGTGGGAGAACACCCGATCCAGGACACAACGGAGCTCTGACGTCAGAGCCGGAAGTCGGCCGCCCCGGCCGCCAGCGCCATACCGTGACCGGGGCGTCGGGTCGGAACTTCCATGGTCCCGCCACTGACGGTCGGTGCCCCCTCGACCAGCAGCGGCTCGAGGCGCACGTGGTCGTTGAACCACTCGACATGGCGCAGGTGCGGTACTGCCGCTGCGACCGGCGCATGTAAGGAGGGCGCACAGTGCCCTGACACATCCAGATTATGCGCGGCGGCGATGGCGCAGCCGCGCAGGAACCCCGTGTACCCGCCACAGCGGGTGGTATCGAGCTGAAGACAGCTGACCACCGGAGCCATGGCTTCGACGTCAAATGTGTCGCTGATGTACTCGCCCGCCGCGACATCAGCGGTCAGCGCGGCCCGAACTTCGGCCAGCCCGCTCTTGTCGTCGCTGCTGACCGGCTCCTCGAACCAGCGCACTCCCAGCGTCTCCAGTTCCTTGCCGACCCGTTTGGCTTGCCCGCTGGTATACGCGCCATTGGCATCGACCATCAACTCGATGTCGGGACCACCGAGTTCACGTAGCAGCGTTGCCCGGCGCACGTCCCACTCGAGGTCGGTACCGAGCCCCTTGCCGATCTTGATCTTCATGGATGTGCAACCGGTCGCCTTCCACCCGGCGATATCCTGGGCGATCTCAGCATCGGTCGATGAGGTGAACCCGCCCGACCCGTAGATTGGCACACGTTCGCGGACGGGACCCATCAATGTGACGATCGGGACCTCGAGCAGTCGCGCCTTGAGATCCCACAGCGCGATGTCGACCGCGCTGATCGCCTGCATGACAAGACCTTTGGTGCCGAGGTTGCGGCACGTGCGGTGCATCGCCGACCATGCACCGCCGATGTCGAACGCGTTGCGACCCTGCAGCGCCGACGCGAGGTTGTCCTTGATTACCGCCGCCGCAGCCGTGCCGCTGTACGTCCAGCCCAGGCCCTCGGCGCTTCCGGCACGCACCTGGGCGGCCACTGCCGTCGTCGCGTTCCACTCCAAGGTGCCGTCGGATTCCGGGTGCGGCGTCGGAAATCGGTAGGCCGACACCGTCACCCGCTCGATCGTGGGGTTCGCCGTCACGGGGTCGCCTTGCCGCGGTGACGCAGCATCGCCAGTGTGGCGCCGAGAACCATCGCAGCACCGACGCCGGCCAACCGAGGACCGACGCGGTGGCCGCTGTCGTCCTGCGCACGCCAGCCGAGGTTGTCGGCCAGCACTTCGGCAGTGTGGCGCGGGGAGCGGTCGGGTGCCAGATGGGTGATCTGGGTGCGGCAGCTGAAGCCGTCGGCGATGACCGTCGTCGCGGCGTCCGCAGAGCGGACCGCCGGCATCAGCTTGTCCTCGGCGCACGTCACCGAGACGTCGTAGTGGCCACGTTCGAACCCGAAATTGCCGGCCAGACCGCAACACCCGGCATCGAGGACCTCGGTGGAAAGGCCCGCCCGGTCCAGGAACTCGTGATCTTTGTCGAGTCCGAGAATCGCATGTTGATGGCAATGCGGTTGCATGATCGCCTTGCCGTCCCGCTGTCGTGGGCGCCAGTCCGGTGCGCGTTCGGCGAGCAACTCTCCGATGGTGCGCGTCTGTTGAGCCAGCCGGTGAGCGTCCTCGTCATCGTGGAGAAGTTCCGGCAGGTCGGAGCGGAAAACAGCCGCGCAGCTGGGTTCGAGCACGACCACCGGGGTTGCTTGCCGGAGCGCAGGCTGCAGGATCGTCAGCGTTCGGCGCAGGATGTGCTGGGCGACCTCGAGTTGACCAGTGGAGATCCAGGTCAGTCCGCAGCAGACGGTTTGGCGTGGAACATGCACCTCGAACCCGGCGTCTTCCAGAACCGCGACTGCAGCCTTGCCGATGTGCGGATCGAAACTGTTGGTGAAGGTGTCCGGCCAGAGGATCACCCTGCCCCGACTACCCGGGTGTATCGGACGACGGCCGAACCAGTCGGTGAACCGTTGGGCGGCGAAGCGGGGGACGTCGCGATGGTGGTCGATGCCGCCCGCCGCGCGCAAGACTGTGGTGAGGCCGGGCGTGTGAGCCAGGGCGTTGATCGGGCGGGGCGCGACGGCCGCGATGCGGGCCAGCAACGGCAGCCAGCCCATCGAATAGTGGGCCAGCGGGCGCAGCCTGCGCTTGTAGTGGTGATGCATGAATTCGGCCTTGTAGGTGGCCATGTCGACGTTGACCGGGCAGTCGCTGCGGCACCCTTTGCAGGCCAGGCACAGATCGAGCGCATCGCGAACCTCCGTCGACCGCCAGCCGTCGGTGATGACGTCGCCCTGCAGCATCTCGAACAGCAGCCGGGCCCGGCCCCGCGTCGAGTGCTCCTCCTCGCCGGTGGCCCGGTAGCTCGGGCACATCACGCCGGATTCGTGACCGCGGCACTTGCCGACCCCCACACAGCGGTTGGCGGCCCGGGAAAAGCGGTGATCATCGCCGGGATAGGAGAACAGGGTGTCCGGCTCGATCGGGCGGTAGTCCGAGCCCCAGCGCAGATCGGTATCCAGGCGCCGGGGATGCACGACCTTGCCGGGGTTCATGTTGTTCTGTGGGTCGAAGATGTCCTTCAATTCACTGAACGCCCTGATGATGTGCTCGCCGAACATGATCGGCAACAGTTCGCCGCGCTGCTGGCCGTCTCCGTGTTCGCCGGACAGCGAGCCGCCGTAACCGGTGACCAGGTGTGCGGCATCCTCGACGAAGTTGCGGTATTTGGCGATGCCCTCGGCAGTGGTCAGATCGAAGGGGATCCTGGTGTGTATGCAACCTTGACCGAAATGGCCGTACAGGGAGGCACTTCCGTAGTCGTAGTGCTTCAGCAGCTGCTGGAAATCGGCAAGATAGTCGCCCAATCCTTCTGGCGGAACGGCGGCATCCTCCCATCCGGCATGGGTGTCCTTGCCGTTGGGCTGGTGCGCTGTCGCGCCAAGTCCGGCCTCCCTGGCCTTCCACATCCGTTCTTGTTGATCGGTGTCGTCGATCACGACCGCGTCCTGGTGATCGCCATTCAGGTCGTCAAGCATTGCCCGGGCGCGCTTGTCGGCGTGCTCGGTATCGTCGCCGTTGAACTGGACGATCAACCAGGCATCACCGTCAGGCAATTCGTCGAGTGCACCCTCGGCGAGATGCTTGACGTGCTCGAGTGAGACCAGTCGACTGTCGAAGCCTTCCAAGGCGGCCGGCTCGTGCCGCAAGATCCTGGTGACCGCCGTACCCGCGGTCTGGATGTCGGAGAAGCCGAGGACGGCCAGCACGTGCGCTTTCGGCTGGCGCACAAGCCCTATCTCGGCGCGCAGTACCGTGACGAGCGTGCTCTCACTGCCCACCAACAGCTGCGCGACATTGAAACCCATTTCGGGCAGCAGGCTGTCCAGGTTGTAACCGGAGACGCGGCGCGGAATCTCCGGGTAGCGCCGACGGATTTCGTCGGCGTATTCGTCACGCAGGGCACACAATCGTCGGTAGAGGTCGGCACGCTCGTCGTTGCCGGCAACGATCTCGGCGAGCTGATCCTCGGAGGTCGGACCGACCCACATCCGTAATCCGTTGTAGGTCAGCACTTCCAGTCGCCTTACAGAGTCCACCATCTTGCCGTAGGCCTGTGCCGTCGCCCCGCACGAGTTATTGCCGATCATGCCGCCGATCGTGCAACTCACGTGGGTCGACGGCCGAGGTCCGACCATCCATCCGGTGTCGTTCAGAGCATCGTTGAGGTCGTCGAGCGTGATGCCAGGTTCGACCACCGCCGTCCCGGCCGACTCGTCTACCGACACGACCCGATTGCAGAACTTGCTCCAGTCGATCACCACACCGGTATTGGTGCACTGACCGGCCAGGCTAGTGCCCCCTCCGCGGGAGAACACCGAACAGTCGTGGTGCCGGCACACCGCGACGGCTTCGGCTGCCGCTTCCGGAGTATGTGGCACAACCACACCGATCGGAATCTGGCGGAAATTGGAGGCGTCGGTGGAGTAGGCGCCCCGGCTGCCGCCATCAAATCGGACCTCCCCGTCGACACGGCGTTCGAGCTCCTCCCGCAATGCTCTCCGGCGGTCGTCAGTTAGTTGATTCCAGGCAAGCATTGTCACTGGGAAACTCCTGTCAAACCTGTTTGTGTTCAGCCGCTCCGGGTAAGCGCCGTGCAGAGGCGCAGATACCGGGTGCCCCGGATACCGAGGAGGAAACATGGCAAAGACGGTTGCGGACTACCTACTTGCCCGCTTGCGGGACTGGGGAGTTCGGCATGTGTTCGCATATCCCGGCGACGGGATCAACGGTATTGTCGGCGCCTTCGGGGCTGCCGACAACAAGCCCCAGTTCATCCAGGCGCGCCACGAGGAGATGGCCGCGTTTGAAGCAGTTGGATATGCGAAGTTCAGTGGCGAACTCGCGGTGTGCATGGCGACCTCCGGGCCTGGTGCAGTGCATCTGCTCAACGGGCTGTACGACGCCAAGCTCGACCACGTGCCGGTCGTCGCGATCGTCGGGCAGACCGCGCGCAGCGCCATGGGCGGCTCCTATCAGCAGGAGGTGGACCTCCAGTCCTTGTACAAGGATGTGGCCAGTGACTATCTGGTCGAGGTCAACGTTGCCGAACAACTGCCCAATGCGCTGGACCGGGCCATCCGGACGGCCCTCACCCGGCGCGCGCCGACGGCGCTGATCATCCCGTCGGATCTGCAAGAGGAGGAGTTCACCCCGCCACAGCATGCCTTCAAACAGGTGCCGTCCAGTGACCCGAGCTTCGACTACCCGGTCTTGGAGCCGCCGCTGCAGGCAGTCCGACACGCTGCGGAGATCCTCAACGCGGGCGAGAAGGTTGCGATCCTGATCGGCCAGGGTGCCCGGACAGCGGCCGACGAGGTGAGGAAGGTAGCCGAACTCACCGGCGCCGGTGTGGCGAAAGCCTTGTTGGGCAAGGACGTTTTGCCCGACGACCTGCCATACGTCACGGGCTCGATCGGTCTGCTCGGCACCAGGCCCAGCTATGAGATGATGCGCGACTGCGACACCCTGCTCATCGTCGGCTCGAATTTTCCGTACACGCAATTCCTGCCGAAGTTCGGCCAGGCCCGAGCGATTCAAGTCGACGTCGACGGGACGTCGATAGGTATGCGCTATCCAACCGAGATCAACATCGTCGCGGATGCGGGTGCCACACTGCGGGCCATCATCCCGCTGCTGCAACCGAAGAATCCGACGAAGTGGCGTGACGACATCGCCGACAACGTCGCCCGCTGGTGGGAAACGATGGAAAAGCAGGCAATGTTGTCGGCCAAGCCGGTCAACCCGATGAGGGTGGTGTGGGAGCTGTCGTCCCGGTTGCCCGGTGATGCGATGCTGTCGGCCGATTCCGGCTCGTCGACGAACTGGTATGCGCGCTGCCTGAAGGTCCGTGACCGGATGCGCGGCTCACTGTCGGGAACGTTGGCAACGATGGGACCTGGCGTGCCCTATGCGATCGGCGCCAAATTCGCCCACCCCGACCGCCCGGCAATCGCACTCGTCGGCGACGGCGCGATGCAGATGAACGGCATGGCCGAATTGCTCACGATTGCCCGCTACCACCGACAATGGGCGGATCCCCGGCTGGTCGTCTGCGTGTTCCACAACAACGATCTCAACCAAGTCACCTGGGAACTGCGAGCGATGGGCGGATTCCCGAAGTTCGAGGAATCTCAAGCGCTTCCGGATGTCTCTTACGCCGACATCGCCCGTTGTATGGGACTGGAGGCGATCACCGTCGACGAACCGGACGACATCGGCCGAGCCTGGGACCGCGCACTGGCAGCCGACAAGCCGACCGTGCTCGACGTGCGTTGCGATCCCGAGATGCCGCCCATTCCGCCGCACGCGACCTATGAACAGGGCAAAGAACTCCTCACCGCGCTGGCCAAGGGCGATCCCGCTCGCTGGCACATCATGATGCAAGGGGCCAAGACCAAGGCACAAGAGTTCGTGCCGCACCGCGAGGGATGAGCGGCGTGAACTGGTTGGCGCTCACTAGGGCCGGGTTCGGCGCAGCGGTGCTGCTGGCCCCCGACGATGTCGCCGGACACATAGGGGACAGGGATCTGAGCAACGGAACGCGCACCGCCATGCGGATTCTCGGCATTCGGCTACTGGCTCAATCGGCAGTGTGCGCGGCGCGACCCACTCGCTGCGTGTTGACGATCGAAGCCGTCGTCGACCTGATTCATGGCGCGACGATGGGCGTAGTTTCGGTGCGCAGTCGCAACGACAGCCGACGCCGTGCGGCGGCGGCAAACGTCGTCACGGCGGCTGGATTCGCCGTCGCCGATCTGGCGGCGGTCCGGCGGCATCACCCGCCGGCCGAACCGACGCGCAGCACGGTCCTGCGTTGGCGCAACGCGCTGGCCGAACGGCTGTGTCGCGTGCTGGCGCCGTGAAATAGGAGGTTTCTGTGGCGCCTGCCTGGTTGGTGGTGCTCTCGTGGTGTGCGCTCGCACTGGCCGGCGTCAGCACGCTCATCATTCTCGTCGACATATACGTACGCGGCTATCGGCAACGGATGCGCGTGATGGAGGCGGTGTGGCCGGTGACCGGCCTCTACTTCGGCCCGGTCGCAGTGTGCGTGTACTGGCGTTATGGCAGGCCGCAGAGCCGCAAGTGGCTAGCGGAGCGCGGCCGTGACAGCCCGCCCGACAAACCGGATTGGGCCACCACTGCGATCGGCGTGAGCCACTGCGGTGCAGGGTGCACTCTCGGGGACATCATCGCCGAATTCGCGGTGTTCGCACTGGCCCTCGAATTATTCGGGCGGGCATTGCTCCCCGAATACGTCGGTGATTACACCGCCGCACTGGCGTTGGGAATCCTCTTCCAGTACTTCGCGATCGCTCCGATGCGCGGCTTGGGATTTCGTAAGGGACTGATTCAGGCGGCCAAGGCGGATGTGCTGTCGCTCAGCGCATTCGAAGTCGGACTGTTCGGTTGGATGGCGATGATGGCATTTGTCTTCTTCGGAGCGCATCCGCTTCACCCCAACAGTCCGGTCTACTGGTTCCTGATGCAGATCGGCATGATCGTCGGCTTCGCGACCGCCTGGCCGGCCAACGTGTGGCTGATCCGGCGGGGGATCAAGGAGGCGATGTGAACGGGGCACTCCTGGGCGGCGGGCCATTGCGGAGTTCACGGCGTTCGACTGGGTGACCGCGGTGGCGCTGTTGACTCTAATCGTGGCGCACGCACTGGTGGTTCGGCTGCGGTTCGTCCCCGCGTTGCGGCGCATGGTGGACCCACCAGCACGGGTGCTGATCCGCGACGGCAAGGTCGACGAGCGGAACCTGCGACAACACGGCCACGACAGTCCGGCGGACGTTCATCTGGCATTGTTCGAGGAGAAGGGCGCGGTGTCGGTGCTGAAGGGAGTCGGCACGAAGGATTGATCGCGGCCGGCGCAATGGAACCGAAGGAGGCATGGCTTGCAGCAGTCAATCGACGGGCCATCCGCAACAGACATCGACGCCGTGCTGCGGGCCTCCCGCGCACTGGTGGGCATAGCCGCCGCCTCGATAGCCGAGATCTCCGAGGTCGTCACGGTGCCGCAGCTGCGGGTGCTGGTGATGATCGACACGCACGGCCCGTTGAATCTCGCTTCGGTCGCCGCGGCGCTGGATATCAGTCCGTCCAACGCCAGCCGCATCTGTGATCGGCTGATCAGGGCGGGATTCCTGCACCGGCAGGATTCCGCTGCCGACCGGCGCAACATCTCGCTGTCGCTGACCACGGAGGGAAGGCAGCTGGTTCGCAAGATGAATCGTCATCGTCGCCGGGCGATCACCCGGGTGCTGCGGGCGATGACCGCCAAGGAACGGGCGTCAGTCGTCACCGCGCTCAACGCCTTCGCTGTCGCTGCGGGGGAACCGGCCGACGAAGTGGCCCTGCACTTGGTCTGGCCACCTGCCTGACACGACCTATTCGTTACCAGTCCGCGCCCCGCCGTCGACCTCCGGCGTGAGAACGTAGACCTCTATGCACACGCACAGCTTCGTCACCTATGAAGAATTCGGTCGCCGATTCTTCGAAGTCGCGGTGACCGAGGAACGTGTTGCGGCAGCCTTCGCCGAGATCGCCGGCGGCGAGTTCGAGATGGGCCCGATGGCCCAGGGGCCGGCCGGCCTCGCCAAGGTCACCGCCAAGGTGAAGATTCAGCAGCCGACCGCCCGGCGCAGTGTGGGCGACACGATCACGTTCAACGTCCGGATTCCGCTGGTGATCGAGCTGATCGTCGACCTGCGCCTGGACAAACAACGGTTCACCGTCGACGGCGATATCGCCCTGCGAGCGACCGCGCGGGCGGCCGAGCCGCTGCTGTTGGTCATCGACGTCGCCAAGCCGCGGTCCTCCGACATCGCCGTCAACGTGACGTCGAAATCGGTGCGCGGGGAGATCCTGCGCATCGTGGCCGGCGTCGACGCCGAGATCCGCCGCTTCGTCGCGGCCTACGTCGCCGACGAGATCGACAGCCCGGCATCGCAACAGGCAAAAATCATCGATGTCGCCGAGGCCGTCGCCTCCGCCTGGGACTGAGGGAGACAACAGGTGCGGTTCGTCTTCGTCCACGGTGGTTTCCACGCGAGCTGGTGCTGGCAACGCACCATCGCCGAGCTCGACCGGCTGGGCCACGAGTCCGTCGCGGTGGACCTGCCCGGGCATGGCGCGCGCGTCGACGATCCGTTGGAGGAGTGGACCATTCCGCGCCGCCGCGACGCGATCCTGGAGCTCGTCCAGCCCGGTGACGTGCTGGTCGGTCATTCCGGTGGTGGATTCGACGCGACAGTGGCCGCCGATGCCGCCGTCGACGACGTCAGCCACATCGTCTATCTGGCCGCCGCGCTGCCGAGGGAAGGCCGCTCGTATCCCGAGGCGATGGCGATGCGCAACACTGAGGACGGCGAGTTCGACGGTGACGTCGGGGAGATGTTGGGCTACCTCCATTTCGACGAGACCGGCGCGATGACCTTCGCCGATTTCCAGGGTGCGTGGCGCTACTTCTACCACGACTGCGACGAGCCGACCGCACGCTGGGCCTTCGAGCGGTTGGGGCCGGAGAAGTTCGGCGCGGTCAACGACACCCCGGTGTCGGTGCCGAACTTCTGGGCCGCCGATCTCCCGCGCAGCTTCATCCGGTGCACCGAGGACAAGTCCATGCCGCGCTGGCTGGCCGATACCGTCACCGAACGTCTCGGTGTCGAGCAGCTGACCATCGACGCGTCCCACTCACCGTTCCTGTCCCGACCTGCCGAACTGGCCGAACTGCTGGTCCACGCGACCACCACCGTGCCGGTGGGGCCGCTGCAGCCGGATTAGTCCGGGCGAGGTGTGCCGGTCAGATTCAGCGGTAGTCCAACGGCGCTGAGCTGGGTCAGGACGTCCTCGATGCGCCCGCGCGGTACTTCGGCACGCCACTCGGGCAGGCTCCCGGTCAGATGCAGGACTCCGGGACTGAACGACAGACTCGTCAGGGTCAGGCCGCTGGCCAGTTCCGGTAGCCGCACGGGGTAGGACGGTGTCCGGTCCGGCAACGACCAACGGCGCCTGCGGGTTCGCACCGCCCGCGGGTGCAGCCACAGCGTCGAGCCGTCGAGTCGTACGTCGACCTCGATGCTGCCGAGCCCGGGGCGGCGGGCCCAGCGCAGCCGGGCAACACCGTCGTCGTCCACGTGGCCCGACAGCCGGGGCAGCGCATCGGAGAACACGTCGTCGAGTGCGTGCGTCGAGATGTCCATACTCACCTCGACCGGTGCGGCCACCAACACCGGCGGCACCCCCGGCCGCAGGTGCACATTGTGCAGCACCACCGAGGCGCTCTCGAAATATCTTTCGTCCCAATGGATATCGGTGGCGGCCAGCCGCACATCGTTGAGCTGGCCGACGGCAAGCCGGCGCACGTCCAGACGGGAGTCGAATTCGGTGACGGTCAGCGTGACGTCGCCGCTGTCGAGCCGGACGCTCAGGGTGCGCCCGACCACCAGTCGCCGCACGGTCACGAACAGGGTCCGATAGGCCACCGCGGCGCCGGAACTGACCGCCGACGACGCCCACACCGAGGACAACATGTCCAGCGGCCGCAGGAGATCGAAGCGGGCGAGACCCAGTGACCGTGCCATAGAGCTACCCATCCTGCTTTGTCGCGTCGGCACGGCGCAAGAGTCTTTGCGTACGTTTGCAATCCGGCGCCTCGGGTATAAATGGACGTTGATGACGTCTGTGGTGATAGTGGGCAGCGGTTTCACCGGTTTCGAGTGCGCGCGACGACTGCAGCGGCAGCTTCGCCGGCACCACAGCGATGTCAAGGTCACGATCATCTCGCCGATCGACTACATGCTCTACACGCCGCTGTTGCCTGACGTGGCGGGCGGGGTGGTCGACGCCCGGTTCGTGACGATTCCCCTGGCAGGCACGTTGCCCGGGGTGCGGGCGATCAGGGGCAATGTGGAACGTGTCGATCTGACGGCGCACACGCTGAGCTACACCGATCCGGAGGACCGCACTCGCGAGCTGACCTGGGACCGGCTGGTGCTCACCCCGGGCTCGGTGACCCGGTTGTTCGACATCCCCGGCCTGGCCACCTACGCCCGCGGCCTCAAGTCCGTCGCCGAGGCGTTGTACCTGCGCGACCACGTGCTCGGGCAGCTGGAACTGGCCAGCCTAGACGAGGATCCCGCGGTGGCCGCCGGCCGGCGGACCATCGTGGTGGTGGGCGCGTCCTATTCGGGAACCGAACTGGTCGCGCAGCTGCGTGCGCTGGCCGACGCGGCGGCCAAGCAGATGGATTTCGACCCGGAATCGGTGCGCTTCGTCCTGCTGGATCTGGCCAAACAGGTCATGCCCGAGGTCGGCGAGAAGCTGGGCAAGGCCGCCATGAAGGTTCTGGACGCCCGCGGCATCGACGTGCGACTCGGCCTGACGCTGAAAGAGCTGCACGCTGATCATGTTGTGCTGAGCGATGATTCACGGCTGGACACCCGCACAGTGGCGTGGGTGACAGGGGTGACGGCCGCTCCGCTGATCGAGACCCTCGGCCTACCGACCGAGAAGGGACGGCTGAAGGTCGCCGCGAACTTGTCTGTGCCGGGCCACCCCGATGTGTTCGCCGCCGGCGATGCCGCCGCGGTGCCGGACCTGACCGAGCCCGGCACGATCACCCCGCCGACCGCCCAGCATTCGGTGCGTCAGGGCAAAGCGCTGGCGCGTAATGTCGCGGCCAGTCTGGGTTTCGGCACGCCGAAGGACTACCGGCACCGCAACATGGGCCTGGTCGTCGATCTCGGTCCGCGCAAGGCGGTCGCCAATCCACTCAACATCCCGCTGTCGGGCCTGCCGGCCAAGGCTGTCACCCGCGCCTATCACCTGTATGCGATACCGCGGGCGGTCAACCGCTGGGCGGTGGGGCTGGCCTACCTGACCGATCTGATGTTCCCGCGGACTCTGGTGTCGATGGGGCTCGCGACCCAGGAGGATGCGCGGTTCTCGACCAGCGAGGGCATCCCGATGCCCAAGGTCGACTGACTACAGGTCGAGCTCCAGATGGCCACCCTTGGGTGCGCGTGACACACAGGTGAGCATCATCCCGGCGGCCTGCTCGGGCTCGGTGAGCAGCGTATCTCGGTGCTGGACAACACCATTGATGACCCGGGTTCGGCAGGTACCACAGAATCCCTGCTGGCACGAGTACGGTGCGGCGACTTGCTCGCGCCGCAGTGCGGACAGCAGCGTCTCGTCGGACCTGACGGCCAGGGTGGCTCCCGTGGAGGCCACCGTCACGCTGAAGTTCGTGCCGTCGACCACCGGCGCGGCGGCAAACCGCTCGAAGTGCAGCTCGATATCGTCACGTTCGGCGAGCGCGGCCCGGATGGCGGTCAGCATCGGCGCGGGACCGCAGGTGTACACCCCCACCCCGTCCGGACAGTCACCCAAAAGCTCTGCGGCAGTGGGCACTCCGTGCACATCGTCGGTGCGGATGTGCACCCGCGAACCGAATCGGCGCACCTCATCGAGGAACGGGATGGATTCTTCGCTGCGTCCGGCGTAGATCATCGACCAGTCGACACCGAGGCGCTCGGCCAGGCCGAGCATCGGCAGAATCGGGGTGATACCGATTCCACCGGCGATGAACCGCAGTCGCCGGGTGGGCGAACCGTAGCCGGGAACGGTGAGCGGGAACGCATTTCGGGGTCCACTGCTGGTCACGCGTGCCCCGACACCGAGGCCGTCGTGCACCTCGATCGAGCCACCACCGCCATCGGGTATGCGCCGCACAGCAATTCGGTAGTAGCTGCGCAGGTCAGGGTCGCCGCACAGGGAGTATTGCCGGATCCGTCCGCTGGGCAGGTGGATATCCAGGTGCGCACCCGGATGCCACGGCGGGAGCGGCCGCTGATCGGGCGCGGCCAATGTCAGCGCCACGACGTTCTGATCGCGGGCGACGACATGGCGTTCGACGATCTGCAGCGTGAGCGTATGGTCGCGGCCCTGCGGAGTCGCGGGCCTGCGGATCGCACCGCTGACCGCCCACAAGGTGGAGATGGCCGCGTCGGTGAGGCGCAGCGGAATGTCATGGCGGGTCCGTCCCGAGGCACTGGGCGGGGTCCCCCGCAAGCGGGCCAGCGGCTTCACAGGTGCGCGGCGCGGGCGGCTGGTGAGCTGGCCAGATAGGCGACCGCCTGCGCGGTGGAGCCGACGTCCTCCGGCGAATAGTTCGGCCGGAAGTAGGTCAGCGTCGCGGAGCCGAACAGCGTGCGGTACTTGGGCAGCAGGCCCCGCTTGGAGTCGTCGGCCCGCAGCCGCTGCATCCGCCACCAGCTCATATCCAGGCTGGGGTCGGTGCGGCACAGGTACCAGGCGCCGCGGTTGAAGAAGCCGGCGATCAGCGTCGCCGCCATACCCATGGAACGGATTCGGTCGGGGTAGCTGTCGTGGAAGTAGACCGCGACCTCGTGGGCCACGTTGCGGTGCTCGACCTCTTCGCTACCGTGCCAGCGGAACACGTCGACCAGGGTGGGATCGGCGCCGTAATCATCCCAGGCGCTGTTGAGCGCGAAGTCGCCGAGCACCGCGGTGTAGTGCTCGATCGCCGCGATCAGCCACAGCCGGTCACACAGGTGGTTGAGCCGCTTGCGCGGATTGTCCGACGGGCTGGGCGAGAGAACCTGACCGAAGACGTAGTCGAGCTGGCGCAGGATCGGCTCCGGGTCGACCCCGCGGGCGACCATCAGCTCCTGGAGCACGCGTTCGTGGACGTCGGCGTGGGTGGCCTCCTGGCCGATGAAGCCGCGCATGTCCTCGGCCAGACGGGGATCTTTGACCAGCGGCAACGCCTCGTTGTATGTGGCGACGAACCAGCGCTCGGCCACCGGGAGGACGACGTTGAGCAACCCGATCACGTTGGATGCGACGGGATGGCCGGGAATCCAGTGCAGCGGTGCCTCGGAGACGTCGAAGTCGACTCTTCTGGCCTGGATCTGTACCCGGCCAGGATCGATCTCGTGCTCGAAACGGCGTGGGCGCAGCATGGGCGAAAACCTCCCGGCAGACTGCCGAAAAGTCTAGCCGAGGGGGTGCTCAGCCGACTTGAGTCGGCGTAACCGTCACGGTGCCGGGCGCTCCGGGCGTCGGGCGGCTGCCACCGTCGGCCGGGATCGGTGCCTGTGGCGCGCTGCCTGCCGAGCTGGGCGGCGGAGCCTCTGGCTGGGCGGCCTTCGTGCAGTTCAGCATCAGCTGCATCTTGCCGCTGGCCAGGTACTTCTGGCTCTGCACGATGCACTTCGCCTGGGGCACCTCGCTGCCGACCGAGCCGCCGAACACCGTGGAAACGCCTTGGGCGTGCAGGATGGCGACGGCCTTGTAGTAGGGCTCGCCGAGGATGTTGAGGGTGCCGCCGGCGTTCGGGTCGGCGTTGCTGGATCCCATGCCGAGTGCGGCTGCTGCCGAACCCGCGGCAAGCGCTCCGGCGGCCACCAGGATGAGCCTCTTCACTGCAACCTCCGTCTGTGTGTCCGGTCGAACATAGCTCAGGTCGCTGGGCGCGCGCCCTTCGAGCAGGTCCCACCAGCCCCTTGAGACGTCTATCGTCACGGCACCACCCGGATGTTTCATCCGCAGAAAACTAGGGGCCGTTGCCGCGCAGGATTTCCTCGGCGCACCGCAGCCGGGTGTGCCCGGTTTCCTGCATGCAGACCCGTACCGGGGACTCGTTCTCGATCGGCGGGGGAGAAACCGGCGAGGACGTGACCACCGGGTTCGGGATCACATCCTGGTGGACCGACCACAGATACCGGTTCGTGTATTGCAGCTGCGTGCAGTACGCGGTGGCCCCGTCCGCGGTGGTGCCGGAGGCGCCCGGCTCGGTGCAGTCCGACCCGATGACGGCGGTGGGCGTCGGCTGGACCGTGACGGTGTCGGTCGGGGTGCTGGTGGTCGTCGACGTGGTCGTCGTGGTGGTGACCGGCGGGGGCGGGGGCACGACGGGCGTCGGCGTCGTCGTGGTGGTCCGGACGTCCTGGGTGGCGACGGTCTCGCCGCGATCGCGCCCGGCGATGAACGCGGCGGCCACCGCGATCAACAGCACGAGCAGCACCGGAACCAGGATCGCCGGGCGCAGCCACGACTTGTGGGCCGTGGGTCCTGGGTCGTCGATCGGGGTCAGCCGGGTGGCATCGGCGTCGGTCCGGCCGTCACCGGACAGCGGCAGGGTGATGTGGTGCGACAGCGCGCGCGCAAAGTCGACACACCTCTCGAAGCGGTCGGCCGGGTCCTTGGCCAACGCCTTCTGCAGTGCCGGGTCGAGGTCGGCGAGATCAGGGCGGTGGTCGGCGAGGTTCGGGGGCGCCGCCGACAGATGCTGGCTGATCACCACGGCAGGGTTGGAGTGCAGGAACGGCGGCTTGCCGGTCAGCAGGTGATAGGCGGTGGCGGCCAGCGCGTACTGGTCGGCCCGGCCGTCCAGGTCGCGGCCCATCAGCTGTTCCGGCGCGGCATAGGACACCGTGCCGACCGTCATGTTGGTCTGCGTCAATCCGCTGGGGTCGTCAGCCCACCGGGCAATACCGAAGTCCGCCAGAAGGATTCGCTCCTCGCCGGTCTCCTGCTTGGCCACCAGGATGTTGGCGGGTTTGACGTCGCGGTGCAGCAGATGCCGTTGGTGCGCGTAGTCCAGCGCCTCGGCGACCGCGGTGACGATGTTGAGCACGTCCCGTTGCGGCAAACCGTCGGGATGGCGCCTGAGCAGATCGCCGGCGTCGGTGCCGTCGACATAGTCCATCGCGATCCACAGCTGCCCCTCGAAATCGCCGCGATCGTGGACACCGACGATGTGCGGATGCCATAGCGTCGCGGCGATATCGGCCTCACGCTCGAACCGGGCCCGGTATTCGTCGTCACCGCTCACCGAGGCGGGCAACACCTTCAGCGCATCGCGGCGGGGCAGTCGAGGATGCTGAGCGAGATAGACCTCGCCCATGCCGCCCGCGCCGAGCAAGCGCAGGATCGTGTAACCCGCGAATGTCTCGCCTTCGGCCAGCGGCATGGCCTGATCCTACAAATGTCCTGCCCACGCAGGTCCGGACGCGCGCAGAGCGGTCAGCGCGCTGTCGTTGACACCGAGCACCCGCAGACAGGCATCGGCGACGTGGCCGGCCAGCGTCGAAGGATCGGGCCGCGGAGGTGGTGACCACATGTTCACCAGCGACTCGACCAGCCGAAACGGCAGGTCGGCGGCATCGTCGGCGACCCCGGTCACCGCGAGGATCGCCCGGCTCAGATCCAGGTAGGCCAGCCGCAGCCGCTCACGCTCGGTCCAGAACGTCGCCAGCCGGGCTTCCCGGAGCTCGGGCAACAGATACAGCGCGCCCAGGTTCCACCGCGACGTCAACAGCTGGGCGCCGTCGAAGGCGGCCAGGGCATGCAGGCTCTGCGCCGCAGACGGCTCGGCCTGCCGCAGCTCGGCAAGGAACACCAGCGTCGGCGTAACGGTCTGGTGCAGCAGCGCCGAGAGCAGCTCATCCTTGGTCTTGAAATAGTGGTACAGCGAGGCCTGCCGGATGCCCACCGCCTCGGCAATCGCCCGGGTGGACGTGCTGGCGTAGCCGCGGGTGGTGAACAGCTCCGCGGCGGCGTCGAGGATCTCCTCCCGGGCGGTCGTGCCCGGCCTGCGCCGTTCGGTCAAGCGCGGACGGCCCGCCCGCGTTGGTTCCATGGCTCCGATGTTGACCTACATCACCAGCGAAAAGACAGACCCGGGGATTTTCTGTCACACGACAGAAACGCGGGATACCTATCGGTTACGCGACGCCATGGATTGGTTACGCCAGCGACACCCACCGCGACACGACGCCCGTAAAACTGTCAATCGACAGGCTGATGACTCACCGGTGAGCTCATCCTCGTGACCTTCTAACCCTCGGGGAGACTCCGCATGGCGAGCGCCGCAAGTGTTGCGCTACGACCTGACGCCCCGGCGACGACGCCGGGCGACGTGGTCGCGGCAGTGGATGACCTGTGCGTCACGTTCCGTCGTAACGGCAAGGACGTGCACGCGTTGCGCGGCGTGTCACTGGCCATCGCGCCCGGCGAGATCGTCGGCCTGGTCGGCGAGTCCGGGTCCGGCAAGAGCGTGCTGGGGTTCAGCATGCTCGGCCTGCTCGGGTCCGCGAAGACCCGCGGCAGCGTGCAGGTCTGCGAAACCGACATGCTGACCGGCGCAGCCAAGCAGCTGCGTAAAGTCCGGCGCCTCGATCTCGGCGCCGTGTTCCAGGACCCGATGACCTCGCTGAACCCCACGATGCGGATCGGCAAGCAGGTCGAAGAGGTCGCTGGCAGCACCGAAGAGGCGCTCAAACTGCTGACCGCCGTTGGCATTCCGGACCCGCAGCGACGGCTGCGGGCCTACCCGCACGAACTGTCCGGTGGCTTGCGTCAGCGCGTGATGATCGCGATCGCGGTGGCCGGCAACCCCGAACTGATCATCGCCGACGAACCGACCACCGCGCTCGACGTCACCGTGCAGGCCCAGGTGCTGGCGCTGCTGCAGCGGCTGCGCTCCGAAATCGGTTGCAGCATCGTGCTGATCACCCACGACCTCGGGGTGGCCGCTCAGATCGCCGACCGCATCGCAGTGCTCTACGCCGGCCGGATCGCCGAGATCGGGCCGACCGCCGACGTTCTGGCCACGCCGGCACACCCCTACACCCACGGACTGCTGCAATCACGGCTGACCCTCGACACCGCGCGTGATCGACCGCTGGCCGCGATGGCGGGCCAGGTGCCCAGCCCGACCGCCCCGCTGCCCGGCTGCGCCTTCGTGCCCCGGTGCGGCGTGGCCCGCCCCGAATGTTCCACCACACCACCGGATCCGGCGGTCGTCGCCGCCAATCGGGTCAGTGCCTGCATCATCGCGCCCGAGCAGATGCGGGCCGAGTTGGGCGGTGTGGTTGCCGCCGAGGCCGAGGCCTTCGCCGACCGGGCCGAGATCGACCTGGAGCAGCCCGCCGCGGTCGACGTCCGCACCGTTACCAAGTCGTTCGCGGTGCGCCGCCGCTGGCTCGACCGTTCGGGCCCCAAGCAGAGCAAACTGCAGGCGTTGCGCGGTGTGTCCCTGACCGTCGCGCACGGCGAATCGGTGGCCCTGGTGGGGGAGAGCGGATCGGGCAAGTCGACCCTGCTGCGGATCATCGCAGGGTTGGAGAAGCCCACCACCGGTGAGGTCGAGCTGGCCGGAGGCCAGCGTCCGCAGATGGTGTTCCAGGATGCCGGCGCGTCGCTGACGCCGTGGCTGTCGGTGGGTGAGCTGATCGGCGAGCGGCTGCGCGGTACCTCGATGTCGCGGGCCGAACGCAAGGAGGCCGTCGCCGCGGTGCTCGAGCGGGTCGGCCTGCCACAAGACATCGTCAAGTCGCGGGCCGGTCAACTCTCCGGTGGGCAGCGGCAGCGGGTATCGCTGGCGCGAGCCACCGTGATCCCGCCGCAGGTGCTGTTGTGCGACGAGCCGACCAGTGCACTCGATGTCTCGCTGGCTGCCTCGGTGCTCAACCTGATCGGCGATTTGCGCCGCAGGCTGGACATGTCGGTGGTGTTCGTGACCCACGACCTGTCGGTGGCACGGGTGGTGGCCGACCGGATCGCGGTGATGTACCTGGGCCGGATCGTCGAAATCGGTCCGGCCGAGGACGTCATCGGCCGCCCCACGCACCCGTACACGCAGGCACTGGTCGATGCGATTCCCGATCTGGGCCGCGATTGCCGGGTGCTGGCCGGCGAGCCCGCCAGCCCGCTGTCCCCGCCGACGGGATGCGCCTTCCACCCCCGGTGCCCGATCGCGATCGACACCTGCAACGACCCCGAACTCGACGTGCGGCTCGAAGGCATCCCCGGCAGCCCGCACCAGGTCGCCTGTATCGAACGAAAGGCGCGCTGATGGCCATCGCGATACCCGCCCCCGCGCTGCTGCGCAGTCGAGAGAAGCGGATGGCGGCACTACCCAAAGACCGTGCGACGGTAGTGAATTGGCTTGGCGTGTCGCTGATCCTGCTGGTGACGCTGATCGCGGTCGCGGTGCCGGTGCTCGCCCCGCACGATCCGCTGATTCCGGTCGGCATGCCGCTGCAGGCGCCGGGCAAGGACGGCTTCCTGCTCGGCACCGACAGCATCGGGCGTGACATCTTGAGCCGGGTGCTGTTCGGTGTGCGGTCCAGCTGGTTCGCCGCACTGGTGGTGGTCGCCGTCGGGTTGCTGATCGGCGGAGTGGTCGGGTTGATCGCAGGCGCTACCGGCGGCTGGGTGGACACCGTCCTGATGCGCATCACCGACGGCTTCCTGTCGCTGCCCGCACCGGTTCTTGCCATCGCCGTCGTCGCGGCACTCGGTCCCGGCTTCATCCACACCCTGATCGCGGTGTCGATCGTGTGGTGGCCGTTCTACGCCAGGCTGGTTCGCGGTGAGATCGTCCGGCTGGCAGCGCGCCCACACGTCGAGGCGGCCCGGCTGGCGGGCGTGGGACCGATCCGGGTCGCGTTGCGGCACTTGCTGCCCGGGGCGGTTCCCAACTCACTGGTGGCCGCGAGCCTGGATATCGGGACGCTGATCCTCACCCTGGCCGCACTGTCGTTCCTCGGCCTCGGCCAGTCGGCACCCGCCCCGGAACTGGGCGCGGACGCCGCTCGCAATCTGAGCTATTTCCTGCAGCAGTGGTGGATTCCGGTGATGCCGGGCCTGGCAGTTCTGGTCCTGGCCCTGATCGGCAACATCGCCGGCGACAGCCTGCGCAACTTGATGAAGACAAGCTAGGAGGCTACCGGTGAGAACATTCATCGTCTCCCGACTGGCGGCCATGGTGGCGATCCTGGTCGCGCTGACCGCGGTCATGTTTGTCCTGCAACATATTTCGCCGCTGGACCCGGTCAAGGCCCAGATGGGGGCGCAAGCGTCTGCCTCTGCTGTCGCCGCACGCAGGGAAGCGCTCGGACTCAACGACCCGCTGATCAACCAGTTCTGGAACTACCTCACCGCCGCGGTGCACGGCGACCTGGGCCAGTCCTACCGCACGCGCCACCCCGTGGCGTCCGATCTCGGCAGCTTCTTTCCGGCCACCCTGGAACTGGCGCTCTACGGCATCGGGATCGCACTGGTGCTCGCGGTGCTATTGGCCTTCAGCACCACGCTGAAGTGGCGGGGATCGGCTGCGCTGCGGGCGGTCCTGTTCACCGGAGCGTCGGCGCCGATGTTCCTGCTCGGCATCCTCGGACTGATCGTGTTCTACCAGAAGCTGGGCTGGGTACCGGCCAACGGCCGCACCGGAATCAGCAACCCGCCGACCGGGCCCACCGGGTTGCTGACCGTCGACGGTCTGCTGGCCGGGCGTCTCGACGTCGTCACCGACGCGCTGCACCACCTGATCCTGCCGGCCTTGGTGATCGCGCTGGGCCCGGCGGTGGCCATCGGACGGGTGCTGCGTTCGAGCCTGCTGGCCGACATGGACAGCGACTACGCGCGCACCGCACGCGCAAAAGGCTTGTCGGAGAGCCGGATCGTCGGTGCACACGTGCTGCGCAACTGCGTCGGATCGGCATTGTCGATGACCGGCCTGCAGGTCGGGCTGATGTTCTCCGGGGTGTTGGTGGTCGAGCAGGTCTTCGGCTGGCCGGGCATCGGTCAGTACATCGCGCAGAGCATCCCGGTCGCCGACTTCCCGGCGATCGCCGGAGTGACGCTGATGCTCGGCGCGCTCTACGTCTTCATCAATACGGCCGTGGATCTTCTGCAGGCCGCCGCAGACCCCCGCATCGCAGTAACAGGAGGATGAGTAGGTGCCGAAACAGCCACTGATCGTGGGTAATCCCGTTCTGGTCGTCGTGGACATGCAGGAGGCCGGCGACATGCCGGTCGAAGAGGTGGGCATCCCGCACATGGCCGGATATGCCGACCGGATCGACCGGGCGCGGCAATTGATCGCCGCCGCGCGCGCCGCGACCATCCCGATCGTGTTCTTCCAGGAAGTGCACCGCGCCAGCGGCATTGACTTCGGTCGTGAACTCGACGGCGTCGAAGGACCACACTGCATCGATGGGCGGCCCGGCACCCCGCTGCATCCGGAGTTGTTGCCGGACTTCGATGGCCCCAACCACGAGTTCCATATCGTCAAGCGGCGCTACTCCGGTTTCATCGGGACCGAATTCGAAATCGTGTTGTCCGGGTTGAAGGCCGACACGCTGATCCTGATCGG
This sequence comes from Mycolicibacterium vinylchloridicum, assembly GCF_013404075.1. Classification (GTDB taxonomy): domain Bacteria; phylum Actinomycetota; class Actinomycetes; order Mycobacteriales; family Mycobacteriaceae; genus Mycobacterium; species Mycobacterium vinylchloridicum. The sequence continues at coordinate 69,166 of NZ_JACBJQ010000008.1, read as the reverse complement.
CGGCCTGACCGACGTGTGTGTGCACTACACCTTCGCCGATGCCCACCAGCGGGACTTCTACGTGCGGGTGGCGACCGATTGCGTCGGTGGTTCCTCTGTGTATCGCCATGACGCCGCGCTTGATGCGATGGAGTACCTGCAGACCGGTGCGATGCGTACCACCGAAGAGATCCTCGACGCCTTTGCCGAATGTCCCCGCCGGAGCGGCTCCGAAGCCTCTCTGACCACCCCGGTACTCGAAGGAGCCACCCGATGAAGAAACTCACCATGCTCCTCGCGATCGGTGCGACGGCAGCGCTGACCCTGACGGCCTGTGGCGGTTCGAATTCGGGTGGCGGCAGTACACCCAACGCCGCCCCGACCGACAAGGTGCTGAAGCTGTCGTTCCTGCAGGATCCCGGTCAGCCGCCGGACCCCGATATCTACTACGCCGGCCAGGGCCTGCTGCTGACCACCAACACCTACGAGGGTCTGCTGCAATACAAGAGCGGCACCGACAAGCCCGAGTTGGAGCCGCTTCTGGCCACCGAGTGGACGGCCTCGCCGGACAACAAGGTCTTCAATTTCAAACTGCGCCAAGGGGTGAAGTTCCACGACGGCACCCCCTTCACCTCCGCGGCTGTGAAGGCCTCCTTCGACCGGCGGGCGGCGGTGAACCAGGGACCCGCATACATGGTCTCCGACGTCGAATCCGTCACCACCCAAGGTGATTACGATGTCACCGTCACGTTGAAGGCACCGAACTCGGCGTTCCTGGACTACCTGGCGTGCCCGTACGGGCCGCGCATGATGAGTCCCGAAGGTCTGCAGAAGAACGCGGGCAGCGACCACGCGCAGGCCTATCTCACCAGTCACGACCTGGGCACCGGCCCCTACACGCTGACGGCCGCCGAGGTCGGCTCGAAGTACCAGCTGACCGCCTTCGGGGACTACTGGGGCGCCAAGCCCTACTTCGAGAAGGTGGAGTTGCCGGTGATCACCGACGTCTCGGCGCAGCAGTTGCAGTTCAACAACGGACAACTCGCGGCGATACTGCATGACCTGCCGTCATCGGCGGTTCAGTCCTACCTGGACAACAAGTCGTTCGCGAACTATTCGCTGCCGACCATGATGTCGAACTTCGTCTACATCAACCCGAAGAAGGGCATGATGACCGACGTCAAGAACCGTAATGCCGTGATGCAGGCCATCAATGTCGACGAACTGGTCAAGCAGACGTACTTCGGCCGCGGCCAGAAAGCTGAGCAGATCTACCCGCCGAACATGATGGCGGCCGAGTTCGGCAAGCAGTCGGTGACACATGATCCGTCGGTGCTCACCGGACTCGCGGCAAGCCTGCCTGCCGACCAGAAGGCCGTCACCATCGGCTACGACTCGTCCAACCCCGACAATCAGTTGATCAGCAACCTGATTCAGACGCAGCTGGCCGCGGCCGGCCTGAATGCCAAAGTGCAGGCCTATCCCACGTCGGAGATCTACGGCTGGGTCGGCGGTGACGGGCAGGCCGCGCCGGAGATCATGACCTACCTCGGGTGGCCGGACGCGCCCTCGCCCTACACCTGGGGGCATATCTCCTGGGACGCCGACGGTGGCCTGAACTTCTTCGGGTGCTCGGCACCGCCGATCACCGATGCCCTGGCCAAGGGTCTGCCGACCGGCTCGGACGCCGACTTCGGCACGGCCGGGGAGGAAGCGGTGAAGACCGGTTGCTGGCTGAATGTCGCCGATGTCAACGACTTCATGGTGACGCAGCCGTGGCTCAAGGGCGTGGAGCAGGCGCACGTGGTGACCGACCCGAACTCGCTGCGGCTGGCCGCCCTGTCGGCGGGCTGACGCCAGTGGCTCTGGGAGTCGGGAAGGTTCGGCGGATCGTCCTGCTCACGCTCGGTTGGGAGGAGTTGCCCAAGTCGGTGTCGGTGTACGGCTCGCCACCGGAGCTGCGGATGCGCGAACCGGTACCGGGCGTGCTGCTGCAGACCGACGGCGGCTGGGTGCTGCTCGACACCGGGTTCAACACGGCGCTGATCCGTGATCCGGCGCTGTACCGGCGGTTCTTCCCGACCGTCGAGTACATCCCGGTGCTCCCGGGACCGGGTGAGCCGATCGAGGAGTCGTTGCACGACATCGGTATCGACGTCGACGACATCCATCTCGTGGCGCTGTCGCACCTCCACCACGACCATGCCGGCGGCGTCAAGCTGTTCGCCGGCAAGGTTCCGGTGCATGCGCAGCGCCGCGAGCTGGAGTACGGTCTGTCGAATCACCCTGAGCCAGAACGGAATGCGATCGTCCGGGTGGACTTCGACGATCCGCGGATCGACTGGGTCCTGGCCGACGGTGAAGCCGAGATCGCACCGGGAATCACCGCGATACCCACGTATGGGCACACGCCGGGCCACCAGAGCTTCGTCGTCGAGCTGGACCAGACGGTCGGCGGCGGAGGTTTCGTGTTCGCCTTCGACGCCGCCGATCTGACCGAGAACATCGAGCACGAGCTGCCGATCGGCGGCTTCATCGGTGTCGACCCGGCCGATACCGTGGAGCCGATCCGGCGGCTCAAGAGGCTCGCCGCCGAGTCGGGGTACGAGTTGGTTCCCGGCCACGACCCCCACGTCTGGCCGGAACTGACCCACCGGCTCGAGGAGCGGTTCGGTCCGGTGCGGCCGCGGTGAGCGGCCCGGTCGTCGAGCACGTCCTGCGCGCCCGGCGCGCAGTTCTCGACGGCGTCGTCCGACCGGCCGCAATCGGGTTGGCGGACGGCATGATCCAGGTCGTCGACGATTTCGGCGCCGAGCTGGCCGGCGCCGCACACACGGTGCTGGGAGCCGATGTCGTGCTGATGCCCGGCCTGGTGGACACCCACGTGCACGTCAACGATCCGGGCACCGATTGGGAGGGCTTCGCCACCGCCACAGCGGCGGCGCTGACCGGTGGTATCACCACCATCGTCGATATGCCTCTGGACAGTGACCCGGTGACGACGACGGTGGCCGCGCTCGACCTCAAGCGGGCCGCGGCCGCCGGGGTGTGTCGCGTCGACACCGGATTCTGGGGCGGGATCGTGCCCGACAATCTCGACACGTTCGGTGAACTGGCGGCCGCGGGTGTGCTCGGGTTCAAGTGCTTCCTGTCCGAGTCGGGCAACCCGAACTTCCCGCCGCTCGACATCGCCGAATTCCGGACCGCGATGGCCGTTGTGGCCGAGCTGGATTCGGTCCTGCTGGTGCATGCGGAGAGTGCGCGCGTGCTGGCTGACTGCCCGCCACCGGTGGGCCGCGACTACGCCGGCTTCCTGCGGTCTCGTCCCGACAACGCCGAACTGGACGCGGTGCGGATCGTGCTCGACGCCGTCGCCGATACCGGCGCCCGAGCCCACATCGTGCACGTCTCCAGCGCCGCGGTGCTGCCGCTCATCGCCGAGGCCAAACAGGCCGGGTTGCCGGTGACCGCCGAAACGTGCCCGCACTACCTGACTTTCGCCGCCGAGGACATCCCGGACGGCGGTACGGTGTTCGCTGCCTGCCCGCCCATCCGCGGCGAGGACAACCGCAAGTCGCTGTGGGCGGCCTTGGCGGACGGCACCCTGGACATGGTGGTCTCTGACCACTCACCGTGCGCGCGTGAGCACAAAGACCTCGACGGCGGTGACTTCGGCCGCGCGTTCGGCGGGGTCAGCTCCCTGCAGATCGCGCTTCCCGCCTTGTGGACCCAGGCTGCCCGGGCGGGATTCGATCTGCCCGACGTGTGCCGGTGGATGGCGCAAGCGCCGGCCGTGCTGGCCGGATTGACCGACCGCGGGGTGATCGCGCCCGGCAAGCGCGCCGACTTCTGCGTCTTCGACCCCGAAGCATCGTGGGTGGTGCGCGGTGCTCAACTGCGGCACCGCCATCCGATCACGCCGTACGAAGGCGCCGAACTGACCGGCACGGTGCGGCAGACGTGGGTCGGCGGCATACCGGAGGCAGCGTGAAAATCCTGGTGCTCAACCCGAACACCTCGGTGACGATGAGCGCCGAGATCGACGCCGCGGCCCGCGCCGCCGCCGCGCCGGGAACCGAAATAGTCACCACTGAGCCCAGTTTCGGGGCGGCTGCGATCGACTCGGCGGCAGAGAGCTATCTATCCGCCGTCGGAGTGATGGACGCCGTGGCGAGCCTGCAGGCAACCGGGACCTTCGACTTCAACGCGGTGGTGCTGGCCGGCTTCGGCGAACACGGCAAGGATGCGCTACAGGAGATGCTCGAGATTCCCGTGCTCGACATTGCCGAATCCGCCGCCCACGTCGCGCATCTGATCGGCAGGCGGTTCTCGGTGGTGACCACGCTGGCCCGCTCGATCGCGCCGATCGAGGACCGGTTGCTGCTGGCCGGTCTGGCCGCCCATTGCGCATCGGTTCGCGCCTGCGGGTTGGGAACGGCCGAAGTCGACGCGGATCCGGCGGGTGCAATCACGGCGATCGTCGCCGAAGCCGAGCTTGCGGTGACCGAGGACGGCGCCGATGTCATCTGCCTGGGCTGTGCGGGCATGGCCGGGGTGACCGGCGCGATCACCGACGCGCTCGGTGTGCCCGCGGTCGACGGGGTGGCCGCGGCGGTGGGCCTGGCGCAGATGCTGGTCGGGCTTGGCGTGTCCACGAGTAAGGCCGGGGCATATGCGCCGGGTCCGGACAACCCGCGGTCGCATTGGCCGCTGTCGAAGGCACTGGGACTATGACCGAAGAACTGGACCTCGCCAGCCGCGCCGTCGGCGGCAGCGTCGTCGCGGCGAGCGACGAGTCGTTCGGCGTCAAGGAGCGGCTCATCGAGCCGGCCGAACCGAATTTCGTACCCGGCACGTTCGACCTGCGGGGTGAGGTGGTCGACGGCTGGGAGACACGCCGCCACGCGCCGCAGGGGGATTGGGCCATCATCCGGCTCGGCGTGCCCGGCCGGCTGCGCACCGTCGACGTGGACACCCGCTTCTTCACCGGCAACCATCCCACCGGCGCAACGGTGTACGGCGCCACGCTGACATCCGCTGACAACCCGTGTGATGCGTCGGTGGATTGGCGGCTGGTGGCGGCGCCGACGCCGTTGAAAGCCGATGCGCACAACCCGATCGCCGTCACCGACGCGCGCCGCTACACGCACCTGAAACTGGTGATCGCCTCCGACGGCGGAGTGGCCAGGCTGCGGGCGTACGGCGAGCCGGTGCCCGACCCGGCACTGTGGTCCGGGGTGACCGTCGAGGTGTCGGGAGCCGAGCAGGGCGGGCGCATCGAGCATTGCAGCGACACCTTCTATTCCGATGCCCGCGCCATCCTCTCGGCCGACCGGCCACACAACATGGGGTCGGGCTGGGAGGCCCGGCGCCGCCGCGACATCGGGCCCGACACCCATGACGCGGTGACGATCTCGTTCCTCACACCGACCGATCTGGATCGCATCGAGATCGACACGTCGTACTTCGTGTTCAACGCCTCGCGCGAAGTCTGCGTGTACGGGACCCGCGACCGGCCGAGCGCCCAGCGACCCTGGTGGGCTTTGTCGTTCGACGAGATCGTGGTGCCCCGAACCCAGCTGCTCGCCGATGCTCGGCAGCTCTTCGTGGTGGACGCGGCCGCGATCACGGCGATCCGGGTGCAGGCCTATCCCGACGGCGGCATCGCCCGGGTTCGCGCATTGGGCCGGCCCACCGAGGCGGGCCTGGCACTGCTTCGGCAGCGGTGGGAGGCCGCACTGTGACACCGTCGATCGCCGAGTGCAGCGGATTGTGGCGGCGCACCCTGCTGATCGAGGCCGACGGAACCCGTGATATCGGGACGAATGTTGTCTGGTTACAAGGCCTTTCGCTGTTCGTCGACGTGCGCGGCCCGGGCGAGGGATTCGCGGGCCGGCTCGATCAACGCCTCGACGTCTTCGAGTGGAACCGGATGGTGGACCTGCAACCACCCGGTCTTCCAGACGCCGGGCAGATGAGCTGGGACGGCGACACGCTCGTCGAGGTCGGGGTGCATGCCGATTACACCGAGCATTGGAAGCGTGAGCCGGGCACCGCCGAACCCTGCTGGGGTCTGTTGCTGGCGTCGGCGGTGCTCGTGCGGGTGGGGAACCGGTTCGGCTGGGCCTGGCGCAGCGGCGACACGGCCGACGTGTCGATCGGCGAGATCGATGGGACAGGCTGGCGGATAACCACTTCCGCCGATGCGACCCGAGTGGGCGCGGTACTACAGCCCGAATTGGCAGCAGGACGGCTACGTGTCGACGATGACATCGCCTGGGAGATCAAGGAAAGCGAAGGAAGCGTGACATTGTGAGCGGAGCATTCCAGTCGGTGCCGGTCATCGATATCAGTGGACTGCGGTCGGCCGACATCGCCGAGCGGGAGCGGGTGGCAGCCGAACTCGGTGCAGCAGCGCGTGAGGTGGGGTTCTTCTACATCTCCGGTACCGCGGTCAGCGACGAGCTGTTCGAGAAGCTGCTGGCGGCGACCAAGGAGTTCTTCGCGCTGCCGATGGATCAGAAGATGGCCTCCTACATCGGGCTGTCCAGTTGCCACCGCGGCTATGTGCCGGTCGGCGAGGAGGGCTTCTACGGCGACAAGCCCGATTTCAAAGAGGCGTTCGACACGGCACTGGATCTGCCCGTCGACGACCCCGACCACCTCGCCGGCAACCCGATGCTCGGGCCCAATGTGTGGCCCGACATCCCCGGTTTCGCCGAGACCGTCACCGCGTACTACCAGGCGGCACTCAGCGTCGGGCGGGATCTGTTGTGGGCCTTCGCTGTTGCGCTGCAGGAGGATCCCGACACGTTCACCAGGCATGCCACCAAGACGCCGAGCCAGCTGCGGCTGATCTACTACCCGTACAACCCGGATGCCGAAGACGCCCAGGGTATCGGGGCGCATACCGACTACGAGTGCTTCACCCTGCTCAAGCCGACCGCACCGGGGCTCGAAGTCCTCAACGGTGCCGGCGAGTGGATCGATGTGCCGCCGATCCCGGGCACCTTCGTCGTCAACGTCGGCGACCTGCTCGAGTTGTGGACCAATGGCGAATACGTCGCCACCTCGCACCGGGTGCGCAAGGTGAAAGAGGAGCGCTATTCGTTCCCGTTGTTCTTCAACGTCGATTACCACACGGTGGTGCAACCGCTGCCGCAGTTCGCCGCCGCCGGCGGTCCGTCGCGGCCGGCGTTGGTGGCGGGTGAGCATCTGTTCGCACAGACCGCGCAGACGTTCGCCTATCTGAGGTCCCGGCTGGAAAGCGGGGATCTGGTGCTGCCGGAAGGATCGCTGGCGACGGGCACATTCGGCCAGGAGGCACTCCAGTCGAAGTAACTGACATCCCCGACCCCGACTGATGGGTTAGCATCCGCTCGATCAGCGGCGATGCCGCAACACGAGGGGGGTCATACGTGGTCCGACTATCGGGTGCGCTGTCGCGGGGTTCTCGACGGCGATCGCTGGGGTTTCAGTCGAAGTTGTTGATCATGTTGTTGGCCGTCAGCATCGTCTCGGTCGTGATCGCGGGTGCCATCGGATACGTCTCCGGCACCACATCGCTGCGTAATGCCGAGTTTCAACGGCTGACCCAACTGCGCGAGTCGCGGGCACGCGAGATCACCGAGTTCTACGCCGACATCAGCGACGCGGCCTCGATCGTCACGCATGGGACACAATCGATCGCCGCGGTCAACGAATTCAGTAAGGCCTTCAATGAACTTCAGACGACGCCGTTGCCGCCCGGCGCCGAACAGGCGGTGGCCAAGTACTACGCGACCGAGTTCGGGCCCGCGCTGGCGCAGAGCACCGGGCAACCCGTGGACGCCTCGTTGTTCCAACCGACCACCAATGCGGCAATGTATCTGCAGGACCTCTATACCGTTCCGGCGCAAGGGGATTCCGACGCGGCGATCAAGGTCAATTCGGCCGGTGATCCCAGTGCCTGGTCGGCGGTGAATGCCCGCTATCAGCCGTTCTTCGCCGACTTGACACAGCGCTTCAACTTCGAGGACGCGTTGATCCTCGATACCCAGGGCAATGTCGTCTATTCGGCGTACAAGGGCGTCGATCTCGGGACCAACGTGAACAGCGGCCCATACAGCACCACCGTCCTGGCGACCACCTACCGCAAGGCGTTGCAGGCGACGTCGGTGGATCAGACGTTCATCAGTGACTTCGAGCGGTACGCGCCGTCGTTCGGGCGTCCGACGCAGTGGGTGCTGTCGCCGATCGGCCGGGACGGATCCATCGGCGGGATGCTCGCCCTGCAGTTGTCACTCGACTCGATCAACGACGTGATGACCGGGCAAGGCGGCTGGGTGGACGACGGTCTCGGGCAGTCCGGTGAGACCTACCTCGCCGGGCCGGACAAGCTGATGAGATCGGTGTCGCGGGAACTGCTCACCGACCCCAAGCACTACGTCGAAGAAGTGGTCGCCGACGGGACCCCGGAGGACATCGCCCAACGTCAGGTCGACGTCAAGGACAGTGTGCTGCTGCAGCCGGTCGACAAGCTGGCGGTCAACCGGGCACTCACCGGTGAGACAGGTGTGACGACCGCGCGGGACTACATCGGCCCGGAGGCGCTGGTCGCCTACGCACCCTTGCAGATACCGGGCCTGGACTGGGTCATAGTCGCCAAGATCGATCGGTCCGAGGCGCTGGCCCCGGTGACCACGTTCGCCCGCAACATCGCCTTGTCGACGGCGGCGATCGTGGTGGTGGTCTCGCTGCTGGCGTTGCTGTTCAGCAGGATTCTGACCCGACCGATCAAGAATCTGGCCGCTGCGGTGCGCCGAGTCGCCGGCGGTGAGCTCGGGGTGAGCGTCCCGGTCTCGGCGCAAGACGAAATCGGGGAACTGGCTTCGGCTTTCAACGATATGAGCGCGAGCCTGCAGACCAAACAGCGACTCATCGACGAGCAGCGGCGCGAGAACGACGATCTGCTGGCCAGCTTGATGCCCGAGCCCGTCGCGCGGCGCTACCGCGAGGGTGAGGAGAACATCAGCACGCACTACCGCGATGTGTCGGTCATCTACGCGCAGTTGCTCGGGTTCGACGAGTTCTCCCGCTCGATGCCGACCGGCGAGTCGGTCGCAATGCTCAACTCGCTGGCCGAATCCTTCGACGACGCCGCCGAGCGACATGGCGTCGAACAGGTGCGCAGCATGCAGGACAACGGGCTGCTGGCGACCTGCGGTCTGGTGGTGCCCCGGGTCGACCATGCCAGTCGGACGATTGCGTTCGCCAACGAGCTGACCGATATCGTGCATCGCTTCAACGATCAGCATGACGCGCGGCTGGCGATCCGTGCCGGCATCGACAGTGGACCGGTGACGAGCGGTCTGGTGGGGCAGCGCTCGAAGATCTACGCGCTGTGGGGCGAGGCCGTGGATCTGGCCAACCGGGTGCACGCGGCAACCAAGACGCCAGGGGTGTTCGTCAGCGATCGGGTGCACGAGGCTGTCGTGGGCATCTATACGTTCTCCGACGCGGGCACCCTCAGTGGCGCAGACGGTAACGAGCCGGTGTGGCGGCTGGATGTCGGAACGCGGCAGTCGGCATGAGCGGGCTGACCTCACAACCCTGGTTCTGGCCGGCACTCGGCGTCATCATCGGCTTGCCGCTGGCGCTGTTGGTGCTCAGCGAGCTGCACGGGGTGTTGGCTCGTCGGGGCAGTTCCTATGCCAAACCGGTTGCCCTGCTGAGAAATTGGGTGCTTCCGGCGTGCGCGGTGTACCTGCTGATCGCGCAGCTGGAACAGGCTGACATCGACGCGACCTGGTCGAAGATCGCCGCGACGGTCTTCGGGTTCTTGATCATGCTGCTGCTGTTGTCGGGGGCCAACGCGGCGTTGTTCGGCGCAGCGCGGTCGGGGAGCTGGCGCGAACGCCTACCGGGCATCTTCATCGATCTGGGTCGGCTGGTGCTGATCATTCTCGGTGTCGGCCTGCTGCTGTCCTGGGTGTGGGGTGCCAATATCGGCGGGCTGGTCGCGGCGGTCGGGGTGACGTCGATCGTGATCGGTCTTGCGGTACAGACCGCCGTCGGCCCCGTCATCGCGGGGCTGCTGCTGTTGTTCGAGCAGCCGTTCCGGATCGGCGACTGGCTGGACACCGCGCCCGCCAAAGGCCGCGTGGTCGAAGTGAACTGGCGTGCGGCGCACATCGACACCGGCAACGGGATCCAGATCGTGCCGAACGCGATGCTGGCGACCGGATCGTTCACCAACCTGAGCCGGGTTCAGGGTGCGGCCTATCTGGCGGCAGCCACGTTGACGTTCGGACCGGACGATCCACCGGGCGCGGTGGCGGCGGCGCTGATGGCGGTGGCCACCGGCCTGCCGACCCGGCTGGCCAATACCCCGGCCAAGGTGGTGGCGCTGGGGGAGGCCAAGTACAAGGTGTCGGTACCGATCGCCTCACCCGCCGATGAGGGGCGGACCAAATCGCTGCTGCTGCACCGCGCGTGGTACGCCGCACAGCGGGCCGGGCTGCACCTCGACGAAGCCAACCCCGATCCCGACGCCGCCGCGGCTTATGTGGACGCCGCGGTGCAGCGGGTCGCCGCGGCACTGGGGCTGGGATCCGAAGCGGTCGCCACGATGTCCGCGGCGAGCCGTCAGCTGCTCTATGCCGAAGGCGAGATCATCCAGCCGGTCAACTCCGTTCCGGACTCGGTGTGCTTCATCACCGCGGGATCAGTGGAGATGGTCGTCTATGCCGAGGACGGCCGGGAGTTGTCGCTGGGCCAGTTGGGCGTGGGGGACTACATCGGCGGGACGTCGTTGACCCGCCAGCGGATGATCACCGGGGTGGTCGCGCTCACCGACACCACGCTCGTGTCGGTCCCGCGCGACGCCATGAATTCGGTGGTGCAGCACAATGCCCGGCTGGCGCGTCAGATCGGGGACGTCATCGAGATGCGCCGCAAGGCGGCGACGGACGCGCTTGCCGAGGCAGCTGCCGGCGTGCGCTAGACACCGGGCTCACCGCGACCTCGGCGTCGCCCGACGTCCACTCTTCGCACCGTGTGTGGTCGCAGGTTTGCCCGTAGCGGGCGTGCGACGCTCCCGCGCGCCGGTCTTTGTGGTCGCCGCCGGCGAGGTGGTCCCGCTCTGTTGGACTGGCGGGCGGCCGAGGAGGTTGACGCCGTTGATCGTGAGGCCCGGACCCTGTCTGATGGTGGTCGCGGCGTGCTCGAGCACCGATACCAGGATGGTCCCGGGTCCCTGGGCAGCGATGTCGTTACCCTGGCCGAAAATGCTGAACGCCGCGTTACGGGTGCCGGCCAGAACTTTGGCGCCGTAGCCGGCGAAGACCTGGCTGTCGCGAGACAACAAGCTGGCAGCAACGTTGAACGTGCCGGAAGCAACCACATTGCTGCCGAAGTCCTTAGCAGATGACGGACTGAAGATGCTGACGGCGACATTGCCGCTGCCATCCGCAGTCGCCTGGGCCAGATGTCGGCTGTTGCCGATCACCACGGCGAGATTGCCGCCGACCAGTCCCCCTGAGCCCGAGGTGTTCACGTACCCGAGGGTGTTATCGCCCAGCGCCACAGCCTGATTCAGGAGACCTCCATTGATTACCGCCGCCGCGTGGGTGCCGACGGCGAAAGCCGAGGTCATGCGGGCGCCGTTGGCGACGTACGCACCGGCTCCGTTTCCGAGTGCGGACGCGGTTCCCAACACGGTGTTGGCGTCGGTGGACGCGTAGGACAGCGCTCCGACCGCCACCGCGCTTCCTAGGCTGCCCAAGGCGTAGGCCCGCGCTCCGGGACCCAGTGCGATCGCGATGCTGGTAGCGGTACTCACGCAGTCCGAGCTGTTGCCGACGCCGAAAAAGGATGCGCAGCTGGCGCTCGCCTGGGGGGCTGTGCCCAGGGCCGCCGCGAGCGCACTCGCGCTCAACCCGGCGAGTACCAAGCCGCCGGCGATCTGGTTGCTCAGCCGTGCCGGCTTGGTCCGGGCACAGGCGGATGATTCGGTGCACTCGATCGCTGTCATGCCGCAAACCTACGAATGGCGGCACCTGGGGTGCATCACCCAACGCGGCCATCTTTGACTGATGGCCGGATCAGGCCATTAAGACCGCGAGCAGACGCGAAACCCCCCAAATTGGCACAAAAAAGGGGGTTTTCGCGTCTGCTCGCGGTGGGAATCGGCTACCGCAGCCGGCGGGCAGGGCGCGTCTCGATCGCGTCGATCGTGAGGGCGCGGCGCGTTATCCGCCAACCGAATTCAGTCCGCGCGTAGTCGTCGTCGTAGCGCAAGTACCACACCAGGTCGACGATGCCTTCGTCACGCCGGCTCCAGTGGTGCGCGGTCGCCGCGATACGCCCCTGTGCCAGATCAGGATTCGAGCCCGCGGTGTATACCTCGGAGTCGATGGCGTGATGCGTGCGGCCGACGGTGCTCGCCGCCGCCAGCGCGGCCGCGATCTCGTCGGGCCCGCGGTGGTGGCGCACCGGCATCAGCACATCCGGAGGTTCCGGCAGCACCAATTCGCCATCGCTCGCGAACAATCCGAGCACGGACTGGATATCCCGATCGTCGACGGCACCGGCATAGCGGTGCACGACATCCGACAGCGCCAGGCGATCCGGCACCGAAAGGCTCACGGCGACAGGCCCAGTCGCTGTGCGCAGGCCGACAGCAGGTCCTTGGCCTCGTCGATATCGGTGACCGGCGGCATGCCCAGCACCAGGCGAGTAGCACCCACATCGGCCAGACGTCCGGCGCGGTCGGCGTCGACCTTGGTGACCAGGTGCCCAAGCGACAACTCGAGGGTGTCCGGGTCGCGGCCCGCCTCTTCGGCGGCCACCCGCATCACTTCGACCAGGGTCGCCAGCTCGCTGCCGCCGACCCCGAGCGGCTGAAAGCCGTCACCCAGCCGGCCCGCCCGGCGTGCCGCGAAACGGCTGTGACCACCGATGTGAATCGGTATGCCCTGTGCAGAAACCGGTTTCGGATAACACATCGCGTCGTCGAAATCGTAGAACTCGCCGTGATGGCTGACCCCGTCGGGATTGTCGGCCCACAGCGCCCTCAGCACGTGGATCTGCTCGTCGGCGCGCCTGCCCCGGCTGTCGAAATCCGCACCGCACGCCTCGATCTCCTCGCGCAGCCACCCCACGCCGACGCAGAGCCGCAGCCGCCCGCCGGAGAGGACATCGATGGTCGCGGCCCGCTTGGCCAGCATCACCGGATGGTGGTTGGGTAACACCAGCACACCGGTGGCAAGGCCCAGGTTCGTGGTCTGGCCGGCGATAAACGCCAACATCTCCAGCGGATCGGGCACCGGGCAGTCCGGGGCCACCTCGACCCGACCGGACGGATCGTACGGATACACGCTGCTGTAGCGGGTCACCAGCACGGTGTGCTCGGCCATGACGATCGATTCGAAGCCGCACATCTCGAGGTGGCGGGCGAATTCACCCATCCACCGAGGGTCCGCGGTGACCCCGGCTCCGATGGGAGCGACGACGGCGACCTTCACGTCGTGAGGCTAACCCTCCGGGTCCGACTCGCCTTCGCCCGGTCCCGCCAGCTGAGCCATCAGCAGGTCCAGAAACACGACGTGCCCCTTGAGAAGTTTGCGCCGGGCATGCGCGACCGGGAACCAGCCCACCCGGTCCAACTCGGGAAACTCCTGCATCCGGCCCGACCCTTTCGGCCATTCCATCGTGAAGGTGTTGCTGCGCGCGCCGGTCACGTCGAAGTCGGCTTCGACGGCGAAGACCGTCAGCACCTTGCCGCTCGGCTGCTTGACCGGATCGAACGCGATCCGGGGTCCGTCGGGCACGGCGCAGCCCAGCTCCTCGGCGAACTCACGTCGCGCGGCCGCCCACGGATCCTCGTCGGGCTCATACTCGCCCTTGGGAATCGACCAGGCGCCGTCGTCCTTGCGCGCCCAGAACGGTCCGCCGGGATGGCCGATCAGCACCTCGGCGACCCCATCGGTGACGCGGTGCAACAGCACGCCCGCACTGTATTTCGGCATCGCTACTCCGGGCGCGGCACGGTGGCCGCGTGCAGCGCGGCGGCCAGTGTCTGCGCCCGTCGGTCGGTCAGCACATCTTCGAGCAGCATCGGCGAGCGGTCCGGCCCGGTCAGCGGGACCCGCCAATTCGGGTACTCGTTGGTGGTTCCGGGCTGGTTCTGAGTGCGGCGGTCACCCACGGCATCGGGCAACGCCAACGCCAACAGCCGCGACGGGGTACGGGCCAGATACCGGTACAGGCCCAGGATCACCTGCTCCTCATCGGGATCTGCACCGAGCAGACCGACCCGGCGCAGTTCGGCCAGCCACGCCGCCTGCTCGGCGCGATCGTCGGCCAACTCGTCCTCCGCGGGCCGGGTGAGCAGGCCCAGCTCGTCGCGCAGCCGGACGTGCTCGCCGGCCAGATACCCCGGTGTCGGCGGCAGATCGTGGGTGGTCACCGAGGACAGGCACAACTCGCGCCACCGCTCGGCCTGCAGCGGTCCGCGGTCACCATCGTTGTCCCGCTCGAACCACAGGATCGAGGTGCCCAAGATCCCTCGCGCCCGCAGGTAGTCGCGCACCCACGGCTCCACGGTGCCCAGATCCTCGCCGACGACGACGGCGCCGGCCCGGTAGGCCTCCAGCGCGACGATCCCGATCATCGCGTCGTGGTTGTAGCGCACGTAGGTGCCGGCGGTCGGCGACGCACCCGAGGGAATCCACCACAGCCGGAACAACCCGATGATGTGGTCGATGCGCACCCCGCCGGCGTGCCGCAGGATAGCCGCGATCAGGTCCCGAAAAGGTTGGTAGCCAAGCTCTTCCAGTTGATCGGGTCGCCACGGCGGTTGCGACCAATTCTGGCCGAGCTGGTTGAATTCGTCGGGCGGCGCACCCGCCGTGACACCGAGCGCCAGCACGTCCTGCAAGGCCCAGGCATCGGCACCGTCGGGATGCACGCCAACGGCCAGGTCGTGCATGATCCCCAGCGCCATGCCGGTGCGGACCGCCTGCGACTGCGTGGCGGCGAGCTGATCGTCGAGCTGCCACTGCAGCCAGCGATGGAACTCGACGGCCGAGCTGTGCCGCTGCGCGAACTCGAGCACCTTGGGACTGGCCGGGTGCCGCAGCGCGTCGGGCCACTCGTGCCAGTTGCCGCCGTATTTCTCGGCCAGCGCCGACCAGGTCGCGAAGTCGTCGAGTGCCCGGCCTTCCCGCTCCTTGAAGGCCTCGAACGCGAGCTGGCGGCCTGCCGACCGGGGTACCCGGTAAATCGCTTTCAGTGCAACGCGTTTGGCCGTCCACGAGGCGTCGCGGTCGATGGTGTCCACCTTGCGGGCACGCGCCTGGATCGCGGCACGTAGCTTCCAGACCCGGCCGCGCTTGGGCAGGAACGCGAATTCGGGGACGGACTCGACCCGCAGGTACAGCGGATTGGTGAACCGTCGAGAGGTCGGCAGATAGGGGGAGGGCTCCATCGGTTGGGTGGGCGCTGCGGCGTGCAGCGGGTTCACCAGCACGTAGCCGGCGCCGTGACGTGCCCCGGCCCACACCGCGAGGTCGGCGAGATCGCCGAGATCGCCCACGCCCCAAGAGTTCTTCGAGCGCACGCTGTAGAGCTGAACGGCCAGCCCCCAGGTGCGGCGCGCACCCAGCCGGGCCGGCAGCCCGAGCCAGGCCGGGGTGATGATCAGCGGCGTGCTCGCTTCCTGATCGCCCGAGCGCAGATGGACATGGTGGTAGCCGAGCGGCAGATCGGCCGGCAGCACGAACGTCGCCTCGCCGACCATCCGGCCGTTCAGGTCGAACGGCGCCGTCCAGTTGTCGGTCTGCCGCACCCCGCTGCGGACCGTGCCGTCCTCGAGCCGAACCCACACGTGCGCGGGATCGCCGTGGTCGACATGAACCCAAAACGACGTCTCGCTGTCGGCGCGGCCAATGATGGTCGGCGGCAGTGACCGTGACCAGTACCGGACGTCCTGCGCCGAAAGTGCTGCTGCGCGGCCCTCTTCGGTGCCGGCGTCGATGCCGAGGCCGTTCAGGACCGCCACCAGCGTGGCCTCGCCGACGGGCACGAGCCGTCCGGTCCAGTCGTGATATTCGCATGCCACGCCGAACCGGTGGGCGAGTTCGGACAGCGACGCATCAGTCATGGCTGCCATCTTGCTTGGTTACCCGTAACCTCGCCTCACGTGGGCACCCCCGAACTCGACGTGCGACACCGCCGGGCTCGGGTCGCGACCGCCGCGCTGTTCCTGACCAACGGCGCACTCTTCGCCAACCTGCTGCCGCGCTACCCCGAGATCAAGGCGGACCTCGGGTTGTCCAACACGGCCTTCGGCCTGGCGGTGGCGGCGTTCTCGGCGGGTGCGCTGCTGACCGGTCCCACCTCGGCCACGCTGATCCGGCGCTACCGCTCCTCGGTGGTCGCGGTCACGGGCAGCGTTCTGATCGCGGTCTTCACCCTCGCGGCCGGGCTCGCACCCAGTGGCGTGACGCTGGCCGCGGCGCTGTTCTGCGCGGGGGCGGCCGACGCGGTCACCGACGTCGCCCAGAACGTCCACGGGCTGCGACTACAGCGCGCCTACGGGCGATTCATCATCAACTCGCTGCACGCAGTCTGGTCGTCGGGGGCGGTCCTCGGTGGCCTGATCGGCGCCGGCGCAATCTATCTCGGCGTTCCGCGGGCCGTGCAGTTGTCGGTGTCCGGCGCGGTGTTCAGCGCGGTCTGCCTGATCGGGTACCGGTTCCTGCTGCGTGGTCCCGACCATGACGCGCCCGCGTCCCATCACGGCGGCGCGGCGGCATCTCGACCGGGCCGCACCGTCTACCTCGTGCTGTGCGCGCTGGTGGCGATCGCGATCGCCGGCGCCGTGGTCGAGGACGCGGGCAGCTCGTGGGCCACGCTGTACCTGCACACTTCGTTGTCGGCCCCGGCCGCGATCGCCGCATTCGGCTACGTCGCGATGATCGGCGCCCAGTTCGTGGGCAGGGTGCTCGGCGATCGGATGGTCGACCGGTGGGGGCAGCGCGCCGTGGCCCGGGCCGGCGGACTGGTCATCGCCGCAGGCATGGCGGCCGCGCTGGCCTTTCCGAGCGTCCCGGGGACCATCGCCGGGTTCGCCGTCGCCGGATTCGGCTCGGCCACCCTGATCCCCGGCGCGATGCACGCCGCGGACGAACTCCCGGGTCTGCGCCCCGGCACGGGGTTGACGGTGTTGAGCTGGCTGATGCGGGTGGGCTTCCTGGGCTCGCCGATCGTCGTGGGCGCGATCGCTGACGCGCTGTCACTGCGAGTGGGACTGCTCAGCGTGGTGGTGGCCGGACTGGCCGCGATGCTGCTGGCCCGAGCGCTCAGCCCACAGAGCCGGACAGTTCGATCGTGAGCACACCGGCGATGATGAGCCCGATGCCGGCCACCATCAGCGGGGTCAGCGGCTCGGAGAACAGCGCCCGGGCGATCACGGCGATCAACGCGACACCCGCCGCCGACCACACACCGTAGGCGACACCGACCGGCATACCCAGCGACAGCGTGACCGACAGCAGCGTGAACGAGATCAGATAGCCGACCATCATCGGCGCGATCCAGACCTTCTTGCGGAAGCCGTCCGAGGCGCGCAACGACAGCGTCGCGCACACCTCGACGAGGATGGCCCCGGCCAGCGTCAGCCACATCACGGCGGGGTCTCCTGGCGTCGCGATCCGAACTCGACCATCAGCACCCCGACGATGATCAACCCGATACCGGCGATGATCGGGATGGTGAACGGATCACCGAAGATGACCGCGGCCAGCGCCGCCGTGGCCGCGGTTCCCACCGCACCCCAGACGCCGTAGGCGACCCCGACCGGCATGCCGGCTCGCAGTACCAGCGCCAGGAAGTAGAACGAGGCGACGTAGCCGACCACCACGACGACCAGCCAGGCCCGATGGTCCTGGGATGCCCGCAGCGACAAAGTGCCCGTGACCTCGACGCAGATGGCGGCCAGAAGTAGCGCCCACTTCCGCACGCCCCACCTCCATCGGCTATCAGCCTGGTCAGGATAGCTGGGCAGGGATTTGTGTCCGCGGTCATACCGCAATCGCTATTACCCGTCGGTAACGTGGATGGGATGACAGCGGACACGAATATCCAGCAGGTCCCCGGCCAGCCGGTCGCCCAGACCAGCTACGGCCCGGTCCGCGGCACCGACGACGGCCGGGTCAAGACGTGGAAGGGCATTCGCTACGCCGCCGCACCCGTCGGCGAGCTGCGCTGGCGTGCGCCGGTGCCCCCAGCGCCCTCGAGCGAGGTCATGGATGCGACGGCCTTCGGACCGGTCAGCCCGCAGCCGCGCAGCCCGATCCCGATGGGCCTGGGCACCCGCGCCGACGAGGACTGCCTGTTCCTCAACGTGTGGGCACCGTCGGATGTCGAGCCCGGCGACGCCCGACCGGTGATGGTCTGGGTGCACGGCGGCGCCTACATCTTCGGCTCCGGCAGCCAGCCACTGTACGACGGAACTGTGCTCGCCGGCGGTTCCGACGTCGTCGTCGTGACGATCAACTACCGCCTCGGCGCGCTGGGCTTCCTCGACTTCTCGTCGGACGGCTTCGACACCAACATCGCCCTGCGCGATGTGCTGGCCGCGCTGCGCTGGGTGCAGGACAACATCGCCGGGTTCGGCGGCGATCCGGACCGGGTGACGCTGTTCGGCGAATCCGCAGGCGCGGCCATCACCACCACCCTGATGGCCGTGCCGGCAGCCGCGGGGCTGTTCTCCCGGGCCATCGCCCAGAGCGCGCCGGCCACCTCGATCTACGACAAGGCGCGCTCCGCCGCCGTCTCGCGCCAGTTCCTCGACCGCCTCGGCATGACTGCCGCCCAGGCCCACCGGGCACCGGTCCAAGCGCTGATCGATGCGTCTCAGGAGCTGTTCGACCACGTCCCGACCGCGACCCCCGGCCTGCTGGCGTTCGCACCGACCGTCGACGGCGAACTGGTTCCGGACTACCCCGTGACACTGGCCCGCGCGGGAAAGACCCATCCGGTGCCGCTGCTGATCGGCACCAACAAGAACGAGGCCGCGCTGTTCCGGTTCATGCGCTCACCGCTGATGCCGATCGCGCCCAAAGCGGTCCGCACGATGTTCGACGAGATCGCCAACGACCAGCCCGGCCTGCAGCTTCCGACCGCGGAAGAGGTCAGTCTGGCCTACCCCGCGCGACTGGCCCGCACCCGCAGCCTCGGGGTGGCCAGCGACGTGGGCTTCCGGATGCCCACACTGTGGTTCGCCGAAGGGCACAGCGCCGTGGCTCCGGTCTACCTGTATCGATTCGATTGGGCGACACCGGTTTTCAAGGCGATTCGACTCGGGGCGGCGCACGCCACCGAGTTGCCCTACGTCTGGGGCAATCTCGTCGGCGGCCCTCGCGACGTCACCTTCAAACTCGGCGGACTCAAGACGGGCGAGGAGTTGTCGCAGCGCGTGCGTGCCCGCTGGACGGCGTTCGCCACCACCGGCGATCCGAACGTTCCGATCGGTCAACCGCAATGGGCTCCGTACCGCAGCGACGACCGCGCCACCCTGGTCATCGACCGCGACGACCGCGTCGTCGACGATCTCGACCGTCAGATCCGGCGGGCCTGGGGCAATGAGGTGCTCAGCTTCCGCTGACCGGCTTCTTGAACCGGTGTCTAACAAGGCGGGTTAGACTCCCGGGCAGGAGGTCTCAGGCGTGGAACATATCGGAGAATGGCTGGCTGTTCTCCCACCCCAGATGCGCGAACCGGTGCTGTTCGCGATTCCGTTCTTCCTTCTTCTGCTGATCATCGAGTGGACCGCGGCCCGCAAGCTGGAAAGTCTGACCGGGGAGTCGGACCGGCCCGCGTCGGGCGCCTACCTCACCCGTGACGCCTGGAACTCGATCTCGATGGGTCTGGTGTCGATCGCGACGATGGGGGCCTGGAAGTTCCTAGCCCTGCTCGGCTATGCCGCGCTGTACACCTACGTCGCCCCTTGGCATCTGTCGCCGAGGCAGTGGTACACGTGGGTGATCGCGATCGTCGGAGTGGACATCCTGTTCTACGCCTACCATCGCATCGCCCACCGGGTGCGGCTGATCTGGGCCACCCATCAGGCACACCACTCCAGCCGCTACTTCAACTTCGCGACCGCGCTGCGCCAGAAGTGGAACAACAGCGGCGAGATCATCATGTGGATTCCGTTGCCGCTGTTGGGCGTTCCGCCGTGGATGGTGTTCACCGGCTTCTCGATCAACCTGATCTATCAGTTCTGGGTCCACACCGAACACATCGACAAGCTGCCCCGGGCATACGAATTCGTCTTCAACACGCCGTCACACCACCGAGTGCACCACGGGATGGATCCCGAATACTTGGACAAGAACTACGGCGGGATCTTCATCCTGTGGGATCGCCTGTTCGGTACCTTCCAACCCGAGTTGTTCCGCCCTCACTACGGCCTGACCAAGCCGGTCAACACGTTCAACATCTGGAAGCTGCAGACCCGCGAGTACGTGGCGATCGCCCACGATGTACGCGCAGCGACTCGATGGCGTGATCGGCTGGGTTACGTTTTCGGCCCGCCCGGCTGGGCGCCCACCGCCGCGCCGCAATCCACTACGGTTGCCAACGCATAGTCAACAGCGGTGCCGTCAGCGAGGATGGAGCCCATGGAGGTCAAAGAAGTCCTGCTGCCCGGAGTGGGGCTGCGCTACGAATTCGACAACGCCGACGGCCACCACCTCGGTGTGATCGCCCGCCGCGGCGGTGATTTCGAATTCGTCATGTACAGCGCGGCCGATCCTGATCAGGCCCACCCGGTGTTCCGCCTCACCGACGAGGAAGCCGACGCGCTGGCCCAGATCCTGGGCGCCCCGCGGCTGGTGGAACGCTTCGCCGACCTGACCAAAGAGGTGCCCGGCCTCGACGCCGGCCAGGTGGAGATCGTGCCGACCTCGCCGTTTGTCGACCGTCCGCTCGGTGACACCAAGGCCCGAACCCGCACCGGTGCGTCCATCGTGGCGATCGTGCGCGACGAGGAAGTGCTGGCCTCGCCGGGTCCTGGCGAGGTGCTGCACGCCGACGACGTCCTGGTGGTCATCGGCACTGAAGACGGCATCGCAGGCGTGCGGCGCATCGTCGACCAAGGCTGACCCTCGTGGCCGTGTCGGTGGCGCTCCTGCTCGAGCTCGGCGTCATCCTCACGGTGCTGACAATCCTGGGCACCCTGGCCCGCAAGTACGCGCTGTCACCGATCCCGCTCTACCTGCTGGCCGGACTGTCGTTGGGAACCGGCGGTATCGCGCCCGTTCCCGCGGCTGGTGCGTTCGTGTCGACCGGGGCCTCGATCGGCGTCGTGCTGCTGTTGCTGACCCTGGGCCTGGAGTTCTCGATCGGCGAGTTCGCGGCCAGCATGCGGCGGCACCTGCCATCGGCCGCCGTCGACGTGGTCCTCAATGCCACCCCGGGTGCGATCGCCGGCTGGCTGCTGCACCTGAACTTCGTCGGAATCCTGGCGATGGCAGGCATCACCTTCATCTCCTCGTCCGGGGTGATCGCCCGGCTGCTCAACGACCTTGGCCGGCTGGGCAACCGGGAAACCCCGGCAGTCCTCTCGGTGCTGGTGCTGGAGGATTTCGCGATGGCCGCCTACCTGCCGTTGCTGGCGGTGCTGGCGGCGGGTGGCACCTGGTGGGAGGCACTGCTGTGGATGGGTGCCGCGATGATCGCGCTGGTGGCGGTGTTCGCGGCGTCGTACCGCTGGGGTCATCACGTCGGACGGCTCATCTCACACCCGGACGACGAGCAGCTGTTGTTGCGCATTCTCGGGCTGACGTTGCTCGTGGCGGCCGCTGCCGAACACCTGCACGCCTCGGCGGCGGTGGGGGCTTTCCTGGTCGGGCTGACACTGACGGGGGAGACCGCCGAACGGGCCCGCGCGGTGCTGACCCCGCTGCGTGACCTGTTCGCGGCGGTGTTCTTCCTGGCGATCGGGCTATCGGTGGATCCCAAGGACCTGGTGCCGATGCTGCCGGTTGCCGTGCTGCTGGCCGCGGTCACGGCGGTCACCAAGGTGGCGACCGGCGTCTACGCGGCCCGCCGCGACGGGGTGGCCCGGCCCGGCCAGCTGCGCGCCGGCACCGCGCTGATCGCCCGAGGCGAGTTCTCCCTGGTGATCATCGGCCTGGCCGGGACATCGGTCGCCGCGATCGGATCCCTTGCCACGCCATACGTATTCGTATTGGCCATCGTCGGCCCCCTGCTGGCGCGATTCGCCAGGTAGCGCAGCCACGCCGTGGCACGATTCTTCAGGTGCAGACAGTATTCGATCGCCCCGTCGACCCCGCCCTGATTTCCCGCGCACTCGGGTCCGCGGCGTTCGGATCCATGTGGCTGGACATTCCCCGGCCCGACTACCCGAAGCTGACCGCGGGCTGCAGCTGTGACCTGCTGGTGGTCGGAGGGGGTTACGCCGGCCTGTGGAGCGCGCTGCACGCCATCGAGCGCAACCCGGGTGCACGCGTCGTGCTGATCGAAGCCGAGCGGGTGGGATGGGCGGCCTCGGGACGCAACGGCGGCTTCGTCGAGGCCAGCATCACGCACGGTGCGGAGAACGGAAAATCCCGCTGGCCCTTGGAATTCGACCAGTTGGAGAAGCTCGGGCTGGCCAACCTCGACGGCATGCAGGCCGACATCGGCAAGCACGGCATGGCGGTGGATTGGGAGCGCACCGGGATGCTGACCGTGGCTACCGAACCACATCAGGTCGAGTGGTTGCGCGAGGGCGCCGACGACGGCCACGAACAATTTCTCGACCAGGCCGCAGTGCGCGCGCAAGTCGATTCGCCGACCTATCTGGCCGGGCTGTTCGCTGCCGACACCTGCGCGATCGTTCATCCCGCACGGCTGGTCTTCGAGCTTGCCCGCGCCTGCGCCGAGGCCGGCGTGCAGATCTTCGAGCACACCGCGGCGCTGTCGGTGGAGCGGGACCGCAACGGTATTCAGGTGAGCACCCGCACCGGCGTGATCGAGGCCGACCAGGTTGTGCTGGCCACCAATGTCTTTCCCAGCCTG
This sequence comes from Mycolicibacterium vinylchloridicum, assembly GCF_013404075.1. Classification (GTDB taxonomy): domain Bacteria; phylum Actinomycetota; class Actinomycetes; order Mycobacteriales; family Mycobacteriaceae; genus Mycobacterium; species Mycobacterium vinylchloridicum. Next base: position 46,114 of record NZ_JACBJQ010000008.1, on the reverse strand, counting down.
CTCAAGCGCAACCGGCTGCACACCATCCCGGTCTACGACTACGTGCTGGCCACCGAGCCGCTGACAGCTGCGCAACTGGACAGCATCGGGTGGCGCTCCCGGCAGGGGATCGGCGACAGCGCCAACCAGTTCCACTACTACCGCCTCTCGGCGGACAACCGGATCGTCTGGGGCGGATACGACGCCGTCTATTACTTCGGCCGTCACGTCAACCCCAAGTACGAGGACCGGTCCGAGACCTATCGCAGGCTCGCGGCGCACTTCTTCATCACCTTCCCCCAACTCGAGGACGTCCGGTTCAGCCACCGCTGGGCCGGTGCGATCGACACCAACACCCGGTTCTGCGCGCACTGGGGTCTGGCGGGCCGCGGCCGGATCGCCTATGTCAACGGCTTCACCGGTCTCGGCGTCGGCGCGGCTCGGTTCGCCGCCGATGTCTGCCTGGATCTGCTCGACGGGCGCCCGACCGAACGGACCGAGTTGGAGATGGTCAACCGTAAGCCGTTGCCGTTCCCACCCGAACCGGCGGCCAGCATCGGTATTCAGGCCACTCGATGGTCGCTGAACCGCGCCGATCACCACGCCGGGAAGCGCAACCTCTTCCTGCGCACCCTGGACCGGCTCGGCCTGGGGTTCGACTCCTAACCCCGTTTGGCGGGATTGCTGCGACGACACGCCGGGTACGTCATAGTTCGTTGGTAACGATTTGAGATCGGCGCCGATACACAGTCGAGATACTTTCGCGGCGCGTCCTTGACGAGTCGCCGACCGATCGGGGTGTACAGTGTCGCGATTTGCCCGCAATGGTGTCCTCGCCGCCGCGGCGGCCATGGCCGCGTCCGCACTTTTCGCGCCGGTGGCTCAGGCTACCCCCGGCGTGGTGGTTTCCCCCGGGATGGAAATCCGCCAAGCCAGTAACGTCTGCACACTCGGATACGTCGATCCCGTTGCGCGGATCGCCTATTCGGCCGGCCACTGCCGTGCCGACGGGCCGGTCACCAACCGCGACGGCCAGATCATCGGCACGGTCGCGACATCGCAGGACAACACGCCCGACGGCGCCGTCGTGCGCACCGACCAGGTGATCTCCGACTACGAGACGATCACCTTGGCCCCCGACGTGGCGATCAACAACATCCTGCCCGGCGGTCGCCAGCTGGTCGCCGAGGCCGCGCCCGCGATGGCCCCCGGTCAGCCGGTCTGCCATTTCGGCGTCGTCACCGGGGAAAGCTGCGGCTCGATCGAGCGGGTCAACAATGGCTGGTTCACCATGGAGAACGGTGTGGTCAGCCAGAAGGGTGATTCCGGCGGGCCGGTCTACATGCCGCTCGACAACAACAAGGCCGTCATCATCGGACTGTTCAACAGCACCTGGGGAACGTTCCCCGCGGCGGTGTCCTGGGTGGCCACCAGCCAGCAGGCCAACGCGGACATCGGCGTGGTCAATGTGGCTGCGGCCCAAGAGGCGAACGCCAACTAGCTCCCCAGCGCGAACACCGGGATGACCGGGGCGGCGGCGCGCAACTGATCGGCACTCGATTCCGGCGTCAGACCCGCGATGTGCCCCTTGACCTCCCAATACCACCGATCCAGGTAGCGCTTGAGCAGCGCAGGCTTGTCGTCGTCGGCGACCTCGGTCAGCGCGACCGGAGCATGTCGCCAGCGCGGTCCCAGCTCCACGGCGCCCGCCGCGCGGGCGTTGCGCGCCCACTGCGTGTTCCCGCGGGGTGAGACCAGGTAGTCGACCCCGTCGACCCGCAATACGTTGACGACCACGCTGTGGAGCGCGCCGGACTTGCGGCCGCGGACCCGCAGCGCTCGGGTGCCGGCGATGCTGATGCCCGCCTCGGCGAGCCGGCGGATCACGGTGTTGACGGCGCGGGCGGCCGCGTTCGGGCGGTCGTAGTGCTGGTTCATCGATTCGTCCCATCAGTCAGCTGTTGAGAGCGGTGCTCTCTGTTAAGACCGACAGCCGTCTCCGCCAAAATCAAGAGCAGTGATCTCGGCTGTGCGAGACTCGGCGCGTGGGGAAACGGGAGGAATCGCGGCAACGCATTGAGGCGCGGATCGTCGAGCTGGGCCGTCGGCAGCTGGCCACCGTGGGTGCGGCCGGACTCTCGGTGCGTGCGATCGCCCGCGAGCTGGGCATGGTGTCCTCGGCGGTCTACCGCTACGTCGCCAGCCGCGACGCGCTGCTGACCCTGCTCCTGGTCGACGCGTACTCGGACCTGGCCGACGCCGTCGGCCAGGCCAGGGCCGGCACCGACGGCGGATGGCGAGCCGACGTCACGGTGATTGCCCACGCGCTGCGACAGTGGGCGACCGATCAGCCGGCCGACTGGGCGCTGCTGTACGGCAGCCCGGTGCCGGGCTATCACGCACCCGCGGAGCTGACCACCGGGCCGGGCACCCGGGTGATCGGGATGCTGTTCGACGCGGTGGCGAACGGGGTGGCCACCGGAGACATCGCACTCACCGAACACCATGTCGCACAACCGATGTCGGCGGACCTGCTTCGGGTGCGCGACGAGTTCGGCTTTCCCGGCGACGACGCGCTGGTGATCCGGTGCACCGCGGTGTGGGCACTGATCGTCGGCGCTGTCAGCCTCGAGATCTTCGGCCAGTACGGCGCCGACACCTTCACCGATCCCGCCGTGTTGTTCGACGAGCAGATCCGGTTGGCCATCGACCTGCTGACCGCCCCGGCACAGAACTAGAACACGTTCTAGCCACACCGGCGGGGCGGGGATATCCTCGAACCGATGACTAATCAGACACCTGTCCAGATTGCGTGGGTCACCCACGATCTGGACGCCACCGAAGCGACGTTGACCGCGCTGCTCGGGGCCAAAAAATGGGTTCGGATGCCCGACATCCACTTCGGGCCCGACACCTGCGTGCATCGCGGCGCACCCGCCGACCACCACGCCGACATCTCGCTGAGCTACGCCGGCGACACCCAGCTGGAGCTCATCGCGCCGACCCGCGGCGAGAGCATCTACACGGAGTTCCTCGCCAACGGCGGGCCCGGCCTGCACCACATCTGCGTCGAGGCGCCGAACCCCGACGCCTTCGAGGCCGCATTGGCCGCCGCCGAAGGATCGGCACCCGTCGTCGCACGCGGGCTGATGCCGGGCGGTATGCAATTCGCCTACCTGGCCGCGCCCGCGGCAGGGGTGCCCTACCTCGAGATCGCCTACGTTCCCGACGAGATCCGCGCGTTCTACGACTATGTGAAACAGGAGCAGCAATGAGTGGCCTGGACATCCCCGCGACCGTCGACGCCGCCGAGGTGCCCGAATGGTCCGATGACGTCGACGTCGTCGTGATCGGCTTCGGGATCGGCGGGGGCTGCGCGGCGGTCAGCGCCGCCGCTGCCGGCGCGCGGGTCCTGGTGCTCGAGCGGGCGGCCGTCGCCGGCGGCACCACCTCTATGGCCGGCGGGCACTTCTACCTCGGCGGCGGCACCGCCGTGCAGCAGGCGACCGGGCACACCGACAGCGTCGAGGAGATGTACTCCTACCTAGTCGCGGTGTCCCGCGAACCCGAGCTCGACAAGATCCGGGCCTACTGCGAAGGCAGCGTCGAGCACTTCAACTGGCTCGAAGAGCTCGGGATCGCCTTCGAGCGCAGCTACTACCCGGAAAAGGCTGTCATCCAACCCAATACCGAGGGTTTGATGTTCACCGGCAACGAGAAGGTGTGGCCGTACAAGAACATGGCGGTGCCGGCTCCGCGCGGGCACAAGGTCCCGGTTCCCGGTGACACCCAGGGTGCGGCCATGGTCATCGACCTGTTACTCAAGCGGGCCGCGGAACTGGACGTGCAGATCCGCTACGAGACCGGTGCGACGAATCTCGTCGTCGACAACGACTCCGTCGTCGGCGTGAGTTGGAAGCGCTTCAACGAGACCGGCTCGATCCGGGCCAAGTCGGTGGTCATCGCCGCCGGCGGATTCGTGATGAACCCGGATATGGTCGCCCACTTCACCCCGAAGCTCGCCGAGAAGCCGTTCGTGCTCGGCAACACCTACGACGACGGGCTGGGCATCCGGCTCGGCGAGTCGGTGGGCGGCGCCACCAAGCACATGGACCAGGTCTTCATCACCGCACCGGTGTACCCGCCGTCGATCCTGCTGACCGGCATCATCGTCAACAAGTTCGGCAAACGGTTCGTCACCGAGGACTCCTACCATTCGCGCACGTCAGGTTTAGTGATGGACCAGCCCGACAGTGCGGCGTACCTCATCGTGGACGAGGCGCACATGCAGCGCCCGGAGATCCCGCTGATCACGTTCATCGACGGCTGGGAGACCGTCGAGGAGATGGAGGCCGCACTGGGCATCCCGACCGGCAACCTCGTCGAGACGCTGAACAACTACAACGAGCACGCCGCCAAGGGCGAAGACCCGGAGTTCCACAAGCAGCCCGAATTCCTTGCGCCGCAAGACAAGGGGCCGTGGGGCGCCTTCGACCTGACGCTGGGCAAGGCGATGTATTCCGGGTTCACCGTCGGCGGGCTGGCCACCGACGTCAACGGCGAGGTGCTGCGGGCCGACGGCAGCGTGATCGGTGGCCTGTACGCGGCCGGCGCCTGCGCATCCAATATCGCCCAGGACGGCAAGGGTTACGCCAGCGGTACCCAGCTGGGTGAGGGCTCGTTCTTCGGACGGCGGGCCGGCACGCACGCCGCCATCACCGCGACGGGCTGAGCGCCGGGGCGGTCACACCCTGATGGTTTCCTTGCCGTCCAGCTCGCCGAGCCGCCATTCGCCGTCACCGAGCAGTTCCAGGTGCTTGGTGTGGTGCTGCTCGACCGTGCTGCGGTGGCTGACGCTGACCAGGATGGTGTTCGGCAGCCGGGTTCGGACCAGCCGGTAGAGCAACAGCTCCAGCCCCTCGTCCAGTGCCGAAGTGGACTCGTCGAGGAACGCCGCCTTCGGCTTGGTCAGCAGGATCCGGGCGAAGGCGATGCGCTGCTGTTCACCCGGCGAGAGCACCTTGGCCCAGTCCCGAACCTCATCAAGCCGGTCGATGAGATGGGGCAGGGCGACGAGGTCGAGAACTTCGCGGAGCCGGGCGTCGTCAACGGTGCCTTCCTCATTGGGATAGGACACCACGGCACGCAGATCGCCCAGTGGGACATAGGGCATCTGGGAGAGGAACATCGTGGCGTTCTCTTCACCAGGGCACTTCATCCCACCCGATGTATACGGCCACAGTTGCGCGAGGCTGCGCAGCAGCGTGGTCTTACCAACACCGGATTGGCCTTTGACCACCATCGTGTCACCGGGCTCGAGGTAGAGATCGATCGGGGAAACCAGGACCCGGCCATCCGGTGTGCGGACCTCGACCCCCTTCAGTTGGACGGTGCCGTCGGCGCAGTCTTCCATGGTCAGCTTGGGCAGCTCCCTGGCCTCATCGTTGGCGACGACCAATCCGTGCAGACGGATGATCGCGGCGCGGTAGCCGGCAAACGAGTCGTAGGCGTTGCGGAAGAAGGACAGCCCGGTCTGGATGCTGCCGAATGCCGATGCGCTCTGGGTCATCTCGCCCAATTTGATCTCGCCACCGAGGAAACGGGGGAACTGGAGCAGATAGGGCAGCGGGACGATGATCTGGCTGATCGACAGGTTCCAGCCGTAGAAGCCCATCATCCGGTTCACATAGCGCTTGTAGTTGGTCACCACGGGCGCGAACAGCTGCCGCAGGCCGGTGCGCTCGGCGATCTCGCCGCGATAGAAGGCCACCGCCTCGGAGGCGTCCCGCAGGCGGACCAGGGCGTAGCGGAACGCCGCGTTGTACTTCTCGTTGTCGAACGCGAGCCGGATGATCGGCTTGCCGATCCAGAACACCACGAGCGTCGCGGCGACGACGTAAGTGATCCCGATGATGAACATCGCCTTGGGGAGGGTGATGCCGAAGATGTCCAGCGGTCCCGACAAGTCCCACAGAATCTTGGCGAACGAAATCATCGAGGCGAGTGAGGACACCGCGCCGAAGAGCAGTGTTGCCGTCGTGGTGTTGTTCGGGGTGTTGGGCAAGGGCCCGACCCCGGCGGTGAAGATGTCGATGTCGTACTGGATGCGCTGGTCCGGGTTGTCGATCGTGGCGTCGATGAAGCGGGACCGGTAATAGGCCTGCCCGTCCAGCCAGTCCCCGGTCAGCCGATCGGTCAGCCACGCGCGCCAGGCGAGCATGAAGCGCTGCATGAGGAACAGGTCGAGCATGACGCGCGCCACGTGGATAGTGGCAAGGACCGAGAACACCAGGATCGACATCCAGAATCCGTGCGCCCCGGACTCCTTGACCGTCGCGTCGCCGCCGCCGATCCCGGCCGCCACCGTCTGGATGGCGGTGAACATGTCGTTGCCCTGGAAGCTGAACAGCACGTCCAGCCGCACCCCGGCGATCACGATGAGCAGCAGGCCTGCCAGCCACACCCACACCTTGACGCTCTCGCGGCCGGTGAAGTACCCGCTGGTGATCCGCCAGAACTGGCGACCCCACACGGTGAACCGGACGATCGCCGCCAGAACCACCATGGTGGCCACGGCCGAAATGGCCCAGGCTATGGCGATCCAGATCAAGGACGGAACCAGTTCGGCGCCCCAGTTCATCGACGGGGTGAACATCTCCATCCCGGCAAGGTACCGCGAACACGTGAGAACAGGACGTCCGAGGTAGCTATGTCGAGGCGGTCAGGCGTTCGATCCGCCAGTCACCGTCACCCAGCAACTCCAGGTGCCGACGGTGGAACCGCTCGATCGTGGCGCGATGGCTGACGCTGACCACGATCGCATCGGGCAGCTCCCGGAACAACAGGTCGTAGAGCATCGACTCCAGGCCCTCGTCCATCGCCGACGTCGACTCGTCCAGGAAGACGGCTTTCGGCCGGGCGAGCAGAATCCGGGCGAACGCCAGCCGCTGCTGTTCTCCGATCGAGAGCACCTTGGCCCACTCGTCGACCTCACCAACGTGCAGGACGAGCTGCGACAGGGCGACCTTGACGAGTGCCTCTTGAATCTCCCGGTCGCCCACCGCTCCCTCGGCGCTGGGGTAGGAGACGGCAGCGCGCAGACTGCCCAGCGGCAGATACGGCAGCTGAGGGACGAACATCGTCGCCGACGGCCCGCCGGGCAGCGCGACCGAACCCGAGCGGAACGGCCACAATCCGGCGATGCTCTGCATCAGCACCGTTTTCCCGATGCCGGATGCGCCGGTGATCAGCAGCGAATCGCCCGGTTCGAGTCGGATGTCGAGGTTGTTCACCAGCCGGCGGCCGCCGGGGCTTTGGACCTCGACATCCTCGAGTACGACCGCCCCGTCGGAGGAGTCGACGACCGGCGCCGGGGTCATCGCCCGTGCCCTGGCATTCGCCTCCACCAGCCCGTTCAGCCGGATCGTCGTCCCGCGATAGCTGGCGAACGAGTCATAGGCGTTCCGGAAGAACGACAACGAGTCGTGAATCACGTGGAAGGCGGTCGCCGACTGCATGACACCGCCGAAGGAGATCTGACCGGCGAAAAGCCGTTGTGCCTGAACGATATACGGGAGCGGATTGATGGCCTGGCTGACCGAGAGGTTCCAGCCGGTGAACACGACCATCCGGTTCATCCAGCGCCGGTAGTTCTCGAGCACCGACGACAGGCGAGCAGTCAGCACGTGGCGTTCGGTGCGCTCGCCCTTGTATAGGCCGATCGCCGCACTGGCGTCGCGCAGCCGGACCATCGCGTAGCGGAATGCGGCATTGCGCAACTCGTTGAGATAGCTGAGCCGGATCATCGGCCGGCCGATGGCAAAGGCGACGACGGTGCCGAGGAGGACGTAGAGGAACACGATCCAGAACAGCGCCCGCGGAATGGTGAGATCCCATAGGTGCAGCGGCCCGGACAGCTGCCACAGGATGGCGCCGAAGGAGAACACCGAGAGCACCGAGGACACCGCACCGAACAGCAGCGTCTGCCCGGAGCCGTAGGCGGGGAAGTTCGACAGGTTCCCGACGCCGGTGGTGAAGATGTCGACATCCTGTTGGATCCGCTGATCCGGATTGTCGACCGCGTCGCGCGAGAATTGGCTTCGGTAGTACGCCTCGTCGTCCAGCCAGTCGTCGATGACGTTGCAGCTCAACCAGATCCGCCAGCGCATGATGAACCGTTGGGTCAGGTAGAGGTCGGCCAGATAGCGCACCACATGCAACGTTGCCAAGACGGTGAACACGACCATCGCCGACCAGAACCCGTCCGGCCCGGAATTGCTGTCCGGGTTCGCGAAGGCGATCTGCAATGCGTTGAACTGGTCGTTGAACTGGTAACTCAGCAGGACGCTGATCCGCACCGCGATGATGGTGGACAACAGCATCGCCGCCAGCATCGCCCAGTTCGCCACGCTGTGCCTGCCGGTGAAATACCCGCCGGTGATCCGCCAGAACTGACGGCCCCACTCGGTGAACCGTGCCAGCGCGATCAACACGAGGACCAGGCACGGCGCGGTGGCCGCGAACACTTCGACGATCCACCGCAGCGACGGAAGGAGCTCATGGCTCCAGTCCAACGACGGTGTGAACGTCGACGAATTCATGAGCCCACCTCCGATCTGCGGCGAACCTACCCCGGCAGGTCGGCGTAGGCGCGCATCCGCGGTGGATGGCTCCCAGAAATGTGCGCTGCGGTGCCGGTACCGTTGTCACGTGGCGAAAGATCGCAAGAGCAGCAGTCCCGGACCCGGCCGCTTCAGCCGGGGCTTCTGGCGGATGCTGGGTGCCAGCACCGAGAAGACCAAAGCCGAGTCGATGGCCGAGGTGTCGGCCTCCGCCGAGTTCGACGAGAAAGCCCAGGGCCTCGACGACGAGCAACTGCTCAAGGCCGCCAAGCTGCTGGAACTCGGCGACCTCGCCGCATCGGCCGACATCCCGCAGTTCCTGGCCATCGCCCGCGAAGCCGCCGACCGGGCAACCGGACTCCGGCCCTTTGACGTCCAGCTGCTGGGCGCCTTGCGCATGCTCGCCGGCGACGTCGTCGAGATGGCGACCGGTGAAGGCAAGACCCTCTCGGGTGCCATCGCCGCGGCCGGCTACGCGCTGGCCGGGCGCAACGTCCACGTCGTCACGATCAACGACTACCTGGCCCGCCGCGATGCCGAATGGATGGGACCGCTGATCGAGGCGATGGGCCTGACGGTCGGGTGGATCACCGCCGAGTCGACGGCGCAGGAGCGCCGGGCCGCCTACGAATGCGATGTCACGTACGCCTCGGTCAACGAGATCGGATTCGACGTGCTGCGCGACCAGCTGGTGACCGATGTGGCCGACCTGGTGTCGCCCAACCCCGACGTCGCACTGATCGACGAGGCCGACTCCGTTCTGGTCGACGAGGCGCTGGTGCCGCTCGTGCTGGCCGGCACCACGCACCGCGAGACCCCGAAGGTCGAAATCGTCCGTCTGGTAGGCGAATTGACTGCAGGCACCGACTACGACACCGACTCCGACAGCCGCAACGTGCACCTCACCGAGGACGGCGCGAAGAAGCTCGAGGCCGCACTCGGCGGCATCGACCTGTACTCCGAAGAGCACGTCACCACCACGCTGACCGAGGTGAACGTCGCCCTGCACGCGCACGTGCTCCTGCAGCGCGACGTGCACTACATCGTCCGCGACGGCGCCGTGCAGCTGATCAACTCCTCCCGCGGCCGGATCGCCTCGCTACAGCGCTGGCCCGACGGCCTACAGGCTGCGGTCGAAGCCAAGGAAGGCATCGAGACCACCGAGACCGGCGAGGTCCTCGACACCATCACCGTGCAGGCGCTGATCAACCGCTACCCGACGGTGTGCGGCATGACCGGTACCGCGCTGGCCGCCGGCGAGCAACTGCGCCAGTTCTACAAGCTCGGTGTCTCGCCGATCCCGTCGAACGCGCCCAACATCCGTGAAGACGCCGCCGATCAGGTCTACATCACCGCAGCGGCCAAGACCGAGGCGATCATGGAGCACATCATCGAGGTGCACGCCACCGGCCAGCCGATCCTGGTCGGCACCCATGACGTCGCCGAATCCGAGGAACTGCACGAGCGGCTGATCCGCCGCGGCGTCCCGGCCGTCGTGCTCAACGCCAAGAACGACGAGGAGGAAGCCGCCGTCATCGCCGAGGCCGGCAAGCTCGGCACCGTCACCGTCTCCACCCAGATGGCCGGCCGGGGCACGGACATCCGGCTCGGCGGGTCCGATAGTAACGACCACGCCGCGAGCAAAGAAGTCGCCGAACTCGGCGGCCTGCACGTCATCGGCACCGGACGGCACCGCACCGAGCGGCTGGACAACCAGCTGCGCGGCCGTGCCGGACGCCAGGGCGACCCGGGCTCGTCGGTGTTCTTCGCCAGCTGGGAGGACGACGTCGTCGTCGCGCACCTCGACGAGGGCAAGCTGCCCACCGAAGCCGACGACACCGGGAAGATCATCAGCGCGAAGGCCGGCACCCTGCTCGACCACGCCCAGCGCGTCGCCGAGGGCCGGCTGCTCGACGTGCACGCCAACACCTGGCGCTACAACCAGCTGATCGCCCAGCAGCGCGCGATCATCGTCGAGCGCCGCAACACACTGCTGAGCACGGCCGCGGCCCGCAACGAGCTGAAGGACCTGTCCCCGGACCGCTACGAAGAACTGGCCGAGAAGTCCAGCGACGAACAGCTGGAGATCATCTGCCGCCAGATCATGCTCTTCCACCTCGACCGCGGGTGGGCCGACCACCTCGCCTATCTGGCCGATATCCGGGAGAGCATCCACCTGCGGGCCCTGGGCAGGCAGAACCCGCTCGACGAATTCCACCGGATGGCCGTCGACGCGTTCGCGAATCTGGCCGCCGACGCAATCGAAGCGGCCCAGCAGACGTTCGAGACAGCCAACATCCTGGAGGAAGAGCAGGGCCTGGACCTGTCGAAACTGGCCCGGCCGACCTCGACGTGGACCTACATGGTCCACGACAACCCGCTCAACGACGACACGTTGTCTGCGCTGAGCTTGCCCGGGGTTTTCCGTTAGGTTTTGTCCATGACGCAGCCGCCCCACGATCGGGTGCTGACGATCCCGAACGGCCTGTCGGTGATCCGGCTGGTCCTGCTGCCGGTGTTCCTGTACCTGCTGCTGGTCACCCATGCCTACGCACTCGCGGTCGCGATCCTGATGTTCAGCGGGTTCTCCGACTGGGCGGACGGCAAGATCGCGCGGCTGGTGGACAATCAGTCGTCACGGCTGGGTGCGCTGCTGGACCCGCTGGTCGACCGGATCTACATGCTGGCTGTTCCGCTCGGCCTCGGCTTCGCCCATGTCGTGCCCTGGTGGCTGGTGATCACGCTGATCGGCCGTGACCTGCTGCTGGCGGCGACCCTGCCGATCGTGCGCAGCCGCGGTTTGACCGCGCTTCCGGTGACCTACATCGGCAAGGCCGCGACGTTCGCGTTGATGTCCGGCTTCCCCCTGGTGTTGCTGGGGCAGTGGGATGCGCTGTGGAGCAGGGTGGTCGGGGCCTGCGGCTGGGGATTTCTGATCTGGGGTGTCGGCATGTACCTGTGGTCGGCGGTGCTCTACCTGCTGCAGGTGCGTCTGGTGATGACCACGCTGCCGAAGGTGGGCGTCAGCGATGCCCGCGCCTGACAGCGCGCTCGGCGGCTACGACCCGCTGGCCGGGCTCCGTAGTGACCAGCAGGCGGCATCACGCATCCCGCTGCCGTCGCTGCTGCGATCCCTGCTGACCGAGCACCTCGATCCCGGGTATGCGGCCGCCGCGACCGAGCGCGAACGCACCGGGCGCACCCGCCGGCCGGTCTCGACCTACGCCTGGCAGGCACTGTCCGCCCTGCTGATCGCGGTGGTGTTCGCCGCCGCCGTGGCGCAGGCGCGATCGACTGCCCCCGGTGTCAACGCCGCCCAGCAGGTGCTCGCCGCCAGTGTGCGGTCGGCCGAAGGCACCACCGACCGGCTGACCCGCCGCCGCGACGAGCTGGCCAGCCAGGCCGACGACATCCAACGCCGTCAGCTGCGCGACGACGCGACCGGGCGCGACCTGCTCAGCCGGCTCGATGCCCTGAGCCTCGCCGCCGCCACCACCGCGGTCATCGGCCCCGGCCTGACGATCACGGTCACCGACCCCGGGATGAGCCGGGGCCTGTCCGACGTGTCCGATCAACGGGTGCCCGGCAGCCGCCAGATCATCCTCGATCGGGACCTGCAGCTCGTGGTGAACTCGCTGTGGGCCAGTGGGGCCGAAGCGATCTCGGTCGGCGGTGTGCGGATGGGACCCAACGTGACGATCCGGCAAGCTGGCGGCGCCATCCTGGTCGACAATCATCCGATCAGCAGCCCGTACACGATCCTCGCAGTGGGACCGCCGAACAGCATGCGGGATACCTTCGACCATAGCGGCGGCCTGCAGCGGCTTCGGCTGTTGGAGGCGTCGTACGGCGTCGGGGTCAGCGTCGCCAACGGCGACGGCCTGTCGTTGCCCGCGGGCGCGATACGAGAGATTAAATTTGCCAAGCAAATCGGGCCGTAAGGGGGTCGGCTCGGCGGACTGGGGGTACCGCCCCGCCGAAGGCCAGGGGGAGAGCGGAGCGACACGGGGAATTGGGAGGCACATGATCGGAATCGCCGCACTCGTCGTCGGCATCGTGCTGGGACTGGTGTTGCACCCCAGTGTCCCCGAGGTCATCCAGCCCTACCTGCCGATCGCCGTCGTCGCCGCGCTGGACGCGGTGTTCGGCGGCTTGCGGGCCTACCTGGAGAAGATCTTCGACCCCAAGGTCTTCGTGGTGTCATTCGTCTTCAACGTGCTCGTCGCCGCGCTGATCGTCTACGTCGGCGATCAGCTGGGCGTGGGCACCCAGCTCTCCACGGCGATCATCGTCGTGCTCGGTATCCGTATCTTCGGCAATGCCGCGGCGCTGCGGCGCAAGTTGTTCGGGGCCTGAGATGACCGACGAGGCCGGGGCGGACGCGGAGAAAGACGCAGCGACCGAACACGGGCGCCACGAACTGCCCGGCGCCGCACCGCCACCTGTGCGGCGGCCGCGCGCCAGCACCCAGCGGGTGTTCGGTGTCCTTGGCGTTCTGCTCTGCCTGGTGCTCGGCATCGGTATCGCCACCCAGGTCCGACAAACCGAGACCGGCGACGCACTGGACACCGCGCGCCCGGCCGATCTGCTGGTCCTGCTGGGCTCGTTGCAGCAGCGCGAAGCCGCGCTCAACACCGAGGTGGCCGAGCTGCAGCGAAATCTCGCGGCGATGCAGACCGCGGGCAGCAGCGACCAGGCGGCCATCCAGAACGCCCAGGCCCGTCTGGCCGCGCTGTCGATCCTGATCGGCACCGTCGGCGCCAGCGGGCCGGGGGTGAGCATCACGATCGACGATCCGGGGCCCGGCGTCGCACCCGAAACCATGCTCGACGTCATCAACGAACTGCGCGCCGCGGGGGCCGAGGCGATGGAGATCCGCTCCGGGCAACGGGCAGTGCGGATCGGGGTGGACAGCTGGGTGGTTGGTGCCCCCGGCGCACTGGAGATCGATACGCAAACGTTGAGCCCGCCGTATTCTGTTCTGGCCATTGGGGATCCACCCACCCTGGCCGCGGCGATGAACATCCCGGGCGGCGCCGTCGACAGCGTCGAGCGGGTGGGCGGGCAAATGACCGTCGCGCAGTCCGACCGGGTGGTGATCACCACCTTGCGGCAACCGAAACCCCGCCAATACGCTCAGCCCGTCAAATGAGCGTCACACACCGAGGAGCACCGTGAGCGAAATCCCAGCCGACCTGCGCTACACCGCCGAGCACGAGTGGGTGCGGCGCACCGGCGGCGACACCGTGCGCGTCGGCATCACCGACTTCGCGCAGTCCTCGCTGGGCGATGTGGTGTACGTCCAGCTACCCGACGTCGGCAGCGATGTCACCGCAGGTGAGTCGTTCGGCGAAGTCGAGTCGACGAAGTCGGTCTCGGATCTCTACGCCCCCGTCAGCGCCAAAGTGATTGCGGTCAACGGCGATCTGGAAGCAAACCCCGGGCTGGTGAACTCCGATCCCTACGGCCAGGGGTGGCTGTTGGAGTTGCAGGTCGACGGCGATACCCTCGACCAGGGGTTGGCGGCGTTGCTCGATGCGGACGCCTATGCGGCCACAGTGACCGAATGACATTGTTAGGGTGCCTGCCAACCACCGATCCGGCGGTGGTGGGCACAACGACGACCACCGCGCGGTACGGTCGACGTAAGTGATGGTGGAGGCGGACGGGCGCCTTGTGCGGGCACCCCGCCAAGTATCGCCACGGCAGCCAGTGAGGAGCAGCGGGTGACGGACAAGGACCAGAAAGAGACGTCTGAAGAAGTCACCGTGGAGACGACGTCCGTCTTCCGCGCCGACTTCCTCAACGAGCTGGACGCCCCGGCTACCACCAGCGGCGAGAGCGCGGTGTCCGGGGTCGAGGGCCTCCCGGTCGGCTCGGCGCTGCTGGTCGTCAAGCGTGGGCCGAATGCGGGCTCGCGGTTCCTGCTCGACCAGCCGACGACGTCGGCCGGCCGCCATCCGGACTCCGACATCTTCCTCGATGACGTGACCGTCAGCCGTCGGCATGCCGAGTTCCGGTTGGACGGCAACGAATTCCAGGTCGTCGATGTCGGCAGCCTCAACGGCACCTACGTCAACCGGGAACCCGTCGACTCGGCCACGCTGGCCAACGGCGACGAGGTCCAGATCGGCAAGTTCCGGCTGGTGTTCCTCACCGGACCGAAGCCGTCCGACGACGAAGGCGGTCCAGGAAGCTAGTGACCGCCCCCGATAGTCCCGCGCTTGCCGGGATGTCTATCGGAGCGGTCCTGGACCTGCTGCGACCGGACTTCCCGGACGTGACGATCTCCAAGATCCGGTTCTTGGAAGCCGAGGGTCTCGTCACGCCGGAGCGCAGTGCATCGGGGTATCGGCGGTTCACCGCGTACGACTGCGCGCGGTTGCGGTTCATCCTGACCGCGCAGCGCGATCACTACCTGCCGCTGAAGGTCATCAAGGCACAGCTCGACGCTCAGCCCGACGGCGAACTCCCGCACGTCGGATCGCCTTACGCCGTACCACGTTTGGTGACGGTGTCGGACGGGCTCGCCGCCGACGACGCGGGTGATGTCGCCCGCACCCAGGTCCGGTTGAGCCGGGAGGATCTGCTGGAGCGGTCCGGGGTCGGCGAGGAACTGGTGGTCGCGTTGTGCAAGGCAGGCGTGATCACCACCGGTCCCGGTGGATTGTTCGACGAGCATTCGGTGGTCATCGCCCAGTGCGCGCGGGCATTGGGGGAGTACGGCGTCGAACCGCGGCATCTACGGGCGTTCCGGTCGGCGGCCGACCGGCAATCCGACCTCATCGCACAGATCGCAGGCCCGGTGGGCAAGGCGTCGAAAACCGGTGCTCGCGACCGCGCCGACGACTTGGCGCGCGAGGTCGCGGCTCTGGCGATCACATTGCACACATCGCTGATCAAGTCCGCTGTACGAGACGTTCTCGACCGCTGAGGACTAGACTCGTTCAGAGCGGCACAACCAGCGCGGAGGTCAGGCACAGATGGGTGAGGTTCGTGTGGTTGGCATTCGAGTCGAGCAGCCCCAGAACCAGCCGGTTCTATTGCTGCGCGAATCCAACGGAGACCGCTACCTGCCCATCTGGATCGGCCAGCCGGAAGCCACCGCGATCGCACTCGAGCAGCAGGGCGTCGAGCACCAACGTCCGCTCACTCATGACCTGATCCGAGATCTCATTGGCGCGCTTGGGCATTCACTCAAAGAGGTGCGCATCGTGGACTTGCGGGAAGGCACCTTCTACGCCGACCTGATCTTCGACCGCGACATCAAGGTCTCGGCGCGCCCGTCGGACTCGGTGGCGATCGCGCTGCGGATGGGTGTGCCGATCTACGTGGAAGAAGCCGTGCTGGCCGAGGCCGGCCTGCTGATTCCCGACGAGAACGACGAAGAACCCTCCGGCGCCGTACGGGAGGACGAGGTCGAGAAGTTCAAGGAGTTTCTCGACAGCGTGTCGCCGGACGATTTCAAGGCGACCTGACCGGGTACCCCCGACCTGCCCGGTGAACGCCAAGATCACGGACGCGTATCACTTGGCCGGCAGCGGTTCGACACGCGCGGCGGATGACGGGGAGCGCGCGCAAGGGCAGCCATACTTTCCTTACGACGACGAGCACGACTGCCCGTCGAGAAGCGTATGCTCGATGGACTCGACATGGGCAAACGCGGTTGGTGGAGCGGTCAGCGGGCCATAGTTTCGAACGGCGAGAGGACGCATCGTGGGCGAGCAGCCACGTCAGGGACAGCTGGACCTTGCTGGCACTTCCGAAGGTCGCTTCGAAGCGGACTCCGCGGCGGCTATGCCCGTCGGTGAGCCGGTGCAGCCGGGTCTGTTCCCCGATGATTCGGTGCCCGACGAACTCGTCGGCTACCGCGGCCCGAGCGCCTGCCAGATCGCTGGGATCACCTACCGGCAGTTGGACTACTGGGCCCGCACCTCGCTGGTGGTGCCGTCGATCAGAGGAGCGGCCGGCTCCGGCAGCCAGCGGCTGTATTCATTCAAGGACATCCTGGTCCTCAAGATCGTGAAGCGGCTCCTAGACACCGGCATCTCGTTGCACAACATCCGCGTTGCCGTCGATCATCTGCGCCAGCGGGGCGTACAGGATCTGGCCAACATCACGCTGTTCTCTGACGGCACAACGGTCTACGAGTGCACCTCCGCCGAAGAGGTCGTCGACCTGCTGCAGGGCGGACAGGGCGTGTTCGGCATCGCGGTCAGCGGCGCGATGCGGGAACTGTCCGGCGCCATCGCCGACTTCCCGGGCGAGCGTGCCGACGGCGGCGAATCGATCGCCTCGCCCGAAGACGAGCTGGCCTCGCGGCGCAAGAGCCGCGACCGCAAGATCGGCTAGACTCAGCGGCGTATCGCCCTCGCGCGGGAGAGCTTCGTGGCAGCCAGTCACGGACGCCGAAGGAGCAACACCTCTCCGTCAACCTCTCAGGCCCCAGGACCGCGCGCGGCCACGATGCCTCTGGAAAGCGGTGACTCGGATTTTTCTCAACGAGATCACCCGCCCATGGGGAAAGGCGTAACGCCGAATCTCTCAGGCGCCCGGTCCGGGTGGACGACAGAGGGAGAGGACGCCGCTGACGGCTGCGTCCGCCCGAGTCAGGAGCCATTCCCGTGACCAACCACACCCAGCCCACGTTTGCCGATCGTCATATCGGACCGGATTCTGCGGCGAAGGCCACCATGCTCGACGTCATCGGCGTCACCTCGCTCGACGATCTGGCCGCCAAGGCGCTGCCGGCCGGCATCCTCGACGCGCTGGCCGCCGACGGACTGGCGCCCGGCCTGGATCAGCTGCCCGCCGCGGTCAGCGAGCACGAGGCGCTGGCCGAGTTACGGGCACTGGCCGACACCAACACCGTCGCCGTGTCGATGATCGGGCAGGGCTACTACGACACGCTGACCCCGCCGGTGCTGCTGCGCAACATCCTGGAGAACCCGGCCTGGTACACCGCCTACACGCCGTACCAGCCGGAGATCAGCCAGGGCCGGCTGGAGGCGCTGCTGAATTTCCAGACCATGATCGCCGACCTCACCGGGCTGGACCTGGCCAACGCCTCGATGCTCGACGAGGCCACCGCCGCCGCCGAGGCGATGACGCTGATGCACCGCGCGACACGCGGGTCGGCGAACCGCCTGGCCGTCGACGACGACTTGTTCCCCCAGACCGCCGCCATCCTGGCGACCCGCGCCGAGCCGCTGGGCATCGAGATCGTCACCGCCGACCTGCGGGGCGGCCTGCCCGACGGTGAGTTCTTCGGTGTCATCGTCCAATTGCCCGGTGCCAGTGGCCGGGTGACCGACTGGTCGAAGCTGGTGGAGACGGCGCACGAGCGGGGTGCGCTGGTGGCCGTTGGCGCCGACCTGCTGGCCATGACGCTGATCTCGCCGCCGGGGGAGTTCGGTGCCGACGTGGCCTTCGGCAGTGCCCAGAGATTCGGTGTACCAATGGGATTCGGCGGACCGCACGCCGGCTATCTGGCGGTGCACTCCAAGCACGCCCGCCAGCTGCCCGGCCGGTTGGTGGGAGTGTCAGTGGATGCAGATGGCACACCGGCCTACCGCCTTTCGCTGCAGACTCGCGAACAGCACATCCGCCGGGACAAGGCAACCTCCAATATCTGCACCGCCCAGGTTCTTCTGGCGGTGATCGCGGCGATGTACGCCAGCTATCACGGCCCCGATGGACTGACCGGGATCGCCCGGCGGGTGCATGGTCACGCCCGTTCGCTGGCCGCCGGCCTGGGTGCGGCGGGCATCGATGTGGTGCACGACAGCTTCTTCGACACCGTGCTGGTGCACGTCCCGAACCGGGCGGCCGCGGTGCAGGCCGAAGCCAAGGGCCGCGGCATCAACATCTGGCGGGTCGACGCCGACCACGTGTCGATCAGCTGCGACGAGGCCACCACGGCCGCGCACGTCGCACTGGTTCTGGAGTCGTTCGGCGCATCGCCAGCCGAGAGCTACGCTGGCCCTGAGATCGATTCGCGGACAAGTGTATTCCTCACCCATCCGGCGTTCCACCGCTACCGCACCGAGACCGAGATGATGCGCTATCTGCGCATGCTGGCCGACAAGGACATCGCGCTGGACCGCACCATGATTCCGCTGGGCTCGTGCACGATGAAGCTCAATGCGGCCGCCGAGATGGAGTCGATCACCTGGCCCGAGTTCGGCCGTCAGCACCCGTTCGCCCCGGCCGGCGACACCCCGGGGCTGCGTAAGCTGATCGCCGATCTGGAGAACTGGCTGACCGGGCTGACCGGATACGACGCAATCTCGTTGCAGCCCAACGCCGGATCGCAGGGCGAGTACGCGGGCCTGCTGGCCATCCGCGACTACCACGTGAGCCGCGGTGACAGCGGCCGCGACGTGTGCCTGATCCCGTCCAGCGCGCACGGCACCAATGCCGCGTCCGCGGCCATGGTCGGGATGCGGGTGGTCGTGGTGGCCTGCCGGGAGAACGGTGACGTCGACGTGGACGACCTGCGCGCCAAGGTCGCCGAGCACGCCGAGCGGCTGGCCGCGATCATGATCACCTACCCGTCCACCCACGGGGTCTACGAGCACGAGATCGCCGATGTCTGTGCGGCGGTGCACGACGCCGGCGGGCAGGTCTACATCGACGGCGCCAACCTCAACGCTCTGGTCGGGCTGGCCCGGCCGGGCAAGTTCGGTGGCGACGTCAGCCACCTGAACCTGCACAAGACGTTCTGCATCCCGCACGGTGGCGGCGGTCCCGGTGTCGGACCGGTGGCGGTGCGTTCGCATCTGGCCGCGTTCCTGCCGGGGCACCCACTGGCCGAGGAGCTACCGAAGGGGCATCCGGTGTCGGCCGCGCCGTACGGGTCGGCATCGATCCTGCCGATCACCTGGGCCTACATCCGGATGATGGGCGGCGACGGCCTGCGCAACGCGACGCTGACGGCGATCGCGTCGGCCAACTACATCGCACGACGCCTCGACGAGTACTACCCGGTGCTCTACACCGGCGAGAACGGCATGGTGGCCCACGAGTGCATCCTCGATCTGCGGGGGATCACCAAGGCCACCGGGGTCACCGTCGACGATGTGGCGAAGCGCTTGGCGGACTTCGGTTTTCACGCGCCGACGATGAGCTTCCCGGTTGCGGGAACGCTGATGGTGGAGCCGACCGAAAGCGAGAGCCTGGCCGAGGTGGACGCGTTCTGTGACGCGATGATCGCCATTCGCGCCGAGATCGACAAGGTCGGCTCCGGCGAGTGGCCCGCCGACGACAATCCGCTGCGGGGTGCGCCGCATACCGCCGAGTGCCTGCTGGTCGACGGGTGGACCCACCCGTACACCCGCGAACAGGCCGCTTACCCGTTGGGCAAGAGGTTCCGCCCGAAGGTGTGGGTGCCCGTGCGGCGCATCGACGGCGCGTACGGCGACCGCAATCTGGTGTGCTCGTGCCCGCCGGTGGAGGCGTTCGCCTAGCCCACGATCAGGCAGACGCTAGGGGGCGTAGCAGGGCTCCGCGCCGGGTGTGTAGTACTGCAGCCCGGTCGGTGAAATGCACGGCGCCTCTCCCGGGAACGAGGGAACCAGGGAGTACGCGTAGTTCTCCGGGAAGCCGTAGCGCACCCAGTCGCCGGCAACCGCCGCGTCGATGGCGTCGCCGGCGATACCCGGGGTGCACCCGCCGACGGTCACGTGCCGGCCACCGACATCGCCGCAGATATCGGCTTGGGCCACCGGCGCGATCGCCGCGGGGATTGCCGACAGTGCGGCCACGCTCAGCAGAATCGCTGCAGATTTTTTCGACATGTCGTCATTGTCGCAGGTAAGCAGCCGGGTGTTACGCAAACGTAGACTCGAGCCTGCTTGTGGGCGTAGCGGAAGGAGCCCGGTGACTCTCACGACGTGGTTTCTATCGACGAGTCCAGTGGCCGCCGCGGCGGCGGAATCCGCTGGTTCGGGCATTCCGCGACCAATCCTGTACGCAGGAATCGCCGGCTTGGCCGTTGGTGGCGTGATCGCCTTCGTGCAGTCACGCAAACGCCGGCGGGACGACGTCGACAACCACGACGACTGATAGCGTCGCACCCGTGCTGCCTGCCGGCGTTCGTCAGTGGCAAGAGGGTGGACGGATGCTGTCCACCAGCGCGGGCAACGTCTTCGTCCGGTCCCAACCAGGTAGCGGCCCGACTGTCCTTCTCCTGCACGGTTTTCCGTCCAGTTCCTACGACTTCCGCGGTGTCGTCGGACGTCTCGGCGACCGCGCCTGGCTGACCCTGGACTTCTTGGGCTTCGGATTGTCCGACAAACCCCGCCCGCATCGCTACAGCCTGTTGGAGCAGGCCGATATCGTCGCGCAGGTGGTCGCCGACGTCGCACCCGGCCCGGTGGTGATGCTGGCGCATGACATGGGTACCTCGGTGACCACCGAACTGCTGGCCCGCGACGTCTCCGGCGCGCTGCCGTTCGAGATCCAGCGCGCCGTGCTCACCAACGGCAGCGTGATCATCGAGCGGGCCAGCCTGCGGCCCAGCCAGAAGATCCTGCGCGGTCCGTTCGGCCCCCTCCTCGCCAGGCTCACCAACAAGAAGGGCTTCCTGCGCGGCTTCGCCACACTGTTCAGCGCCGAACACCCGCTGTCCGCCGACGAGGCGGCGGCCCAGTGGGCGCTGATGGCGCGCGACAACGGCCACCGCATCATCAACCTGTTGTGCGCCTATCTCAACGAGCGGGTGCGGTTCGCCCAACGCTGGCATGGTGCGGTGCGCGACTGGGACAAGCCGCTGGGATTTCTGTGGGCCACCGGCGATCCCGTCGCCACCGTCAACGTGCTGGCCGGTCTGCGGGAGCTGCGGCCTGGCGCCGAGGTGATCGAGCTGCCGGGGATCGGGCATTACCCGCAGATCGAGGTGCCCGACGAGTTCACCGCCGGCGCACTACGGTTATTGCAGCTCGATTAGGACAACAGCTCGGTGACCGCGCCGGCCAGGTCCGGCGAATCCGACGACGCCACGTTCTGATACGTGCCACCCGAAGCCTGTGCGACCGCCTCCCACGTCGCGCGGTCGGAGTCGTCGCCGAGATCGATGACGTTGATCGCCACCGGCTTGGCGGGGTCGACCGCAGACTTGACGTAGGACACCAGCCCCGGGCCGTCCAGCGTCTGGTCGGTGTGCGGCCCCTGGGTGATCACCAGCAGCGAATTGGACTGTCCCTCGCGGAAGTTGGCCAGCGCGTCACCGTAGGCCAGCCGCAATGTGGTGAACGACACCGCGCCGCTGCCCGACGGCGACAAACCGGTCAGCGTGCCGGTCAACGCGGCCGCCTGATCGGACACCGGCCCCAAGGGAACCGCAGACTTGCCCTCGACCCCATTGAACGTCCACAGCCCGACGGCGGCGCTCGGCGGCAGAGCCCCGATCCGGTTGGTCAAGGCGGTGACCACATTGGCCAGCCGCGACTTGCCGCCCTCGTCGGCGCTCATCGCCTGGTTCAGCATGATCGTGGTGGTCGACCCGGTGGCGGGCGACGACACCGCGGCGGCCAGGGTGGCGCGCACCGACTCGTCGCCGACGGACAGCGGGCTGCCCAACTGCGGGAAGCTGACGACGTCGTTGCCCGGCGAGGCGGTGCCCTCGGCCCGGAAACCGGCCTTCGCCAGCGTGCTCAGCTGCTCGGGTTTGCGCATGAACCGGGCGAATTCACTGGCGGCACTGACCTGTTCGCTGGACAGCCAGTTCCCGGACAGCAGCACGGTGGGGTAGTCGGCCGTGGCGACCGGACCCGACGGCAACCATTCGGCGACGCTGTTCTTGGCCTCCGGCGCCGACGCACGACTGAACAGCTGCTGCTCGGTGGTCGCCACAGCGTGGACGGGAGCACTGCCAGGATCCCCGGCGCCGAGCAGCGCCTGCCACGCGGCATCAGCGGTGTTGTCGGAGAGCTTGGGTTGCCCGGCCAGCAGGGCGTTGACCGCACCCAGGCCGGAGGTCGCCGGCGCGCCGGCCGGTGCCGAGGTCGAGGCGACGGCCTCGGCCGCCAGGTAGGTGGCGTCGGCATTGCCGGCGGTGGGCAGCGCCAGGCGCAACGAACCCCAGCCGGGCAGGTTCAGCGTGTCCAGCGCCGTGGGGTTGTTCTGCAGCCCCGGCAGGGCCGACCAACTCTGTTGGGCCAGGGCGTCTTTGAGCTGCGGGCGCACCGCGAGCACCACCGGCGAGCTGACCAGCGAGCGTGCGTCGCTGACCATCGCCTTGCCGGCCGCGGACTGAAGCCGCGCCTCGGCGATGGAACTGGCCGGTATCCACAACGCCGGCCGCTCGCCGAGATCGCCGGGCCAATTCGAGACGAACCCGTCGACCACGCGATCCGAATCAGCCGCTGTCACGACCATTTTCACGCAGCGGTCACCAATCGGGGTGACCTGGGAATTGAAGCTCTCGGCGAACTTGGTGACGTTGTCGGCGATCGACGGATCGGCGACCACCCCGACGTTGACGGCACCCGCCATGCACTTCTGGGCGGCGTCGGTCGACCGGTGTGACAGCGCGTCGCCGAAGAACCGCCACAGGATCACCGCGCCGACGACCACGACAACGGTGACCAGGGCGGCGATCACACCGATGCTCACCCCGCGCCGGCCCGTCTCGCTACGATGCCCGCCTTCGAAGGCAGCAGCCCGGCGGCGAGCGGTATCGGTCAGCGGCGACGGCTCGTAGCCGGGCGCATCGCCGGACTCGCCGGCCGCGAAATCGTCACCGGGCCGGGGGATTCGGGCGGTGGGATTGTCGGGGACACCGGCAGGCTCGTCCCGATCGCCGAAAGACTCCCCGGGACCGGGTCTGCTGTGCCTGCCCATGTCGGTGTCTGATCCTCTTTCGTCTAACGGTCGTGCGGTGCAGGCTTACGTTTCAGGCGCTGGTAGCGGCCTTGTACTCCCGGCGGCGCCGATGCAGGATCGGCTCGGTGTAGCCGTTGGGCTGCGCGGCGCCGGCCAGGATCAGCTCCTGAGCAGCCTGGAAGGCGATGCTGTTGTCCGGGTCCGTCGCCATCGGCTTGAAATCAGGATCGGACGCGTTCTGCTCGTCGACCACCGCGGCCATCCGGCGCAGGCTCTCGCGCACGTCGTCGTCGGTGATGACCCCGTGGCGCAACCAGTTCGCCAGCAGCTGGCTGGAAATCCGCAGTGTGGCACGGTCTTCCATCAGCGCGACATCGTGGATGTCGGGCACCTTCGAGCAGCCGACACCGGCGTCGATCCAGCGCACCACGTAGCCGAGGATCGACTGGCAGTTGTTGTCGACCTCTTCGTGGATCTCCTCCGGCGACCAGGCCAGCTCGGCAGCCAGCGGGATCGTCAGCAAGTCGTCGAGGGTGGTCCTAGCCGTTCCCCGGTCGCTTCGCTCCTGCCCTCCGGAACCCTGGCCGGCCAGCTCCTTGTGCACCTCGTAGACGTCGACATAGTGGTAGTGCATGGCGTGCAGGGTCGCTGCCGTCGGGGACGGCACCCAGGCGGTGGTGGCACCGGCCTTGGGCTGACCGATCTTCTGCTCGACCATCTGTGCCATCAGATCGGTCATGGCCCACATGCCCTTGCCGATCTGGGCCCGGCCGGAGAACCCGGTGGCCAGGCCGACATCGACGTTCTGGTCTTCGTAGGCCAGGATCCACGGCTGGGTCTTCATGGCGCCCTTGCGGATCATCGGGCCGGCTTCCATCGAGGTGTGAATCTCGTCGCCGGTGCGGTCCAGGAAGCCGGTGTTGATGAACGCCACCCGGTCGGCGGCGGCCTTGACGCAAGCCTTGAGGTTCGCCGACGTACGGCGCTCCTCGTCCATGATGCCGACCTTGATCGTGTTCTGCGGCAGGCCGAGCACGTCCTCGACGCGGCTGAACAGCTCGCAGGTGAAGGCCACCTCATCGGGGCCGTGCATCTTCGGCTTGACGATGTAGATCGAGCCGGTCCGGCTGTTCTGCCGGGGGCTGCCGTCCTCGGCCTTCAGGCCGTGGGTCGCGATCAGGCTGGTGAACAGGGCGTCCTGGATACCTTCGTAGATCTCGTTGCCGTCAGCGTCGACGATCGCATCGTTGGTCATCAGGTGACCGACGTTGCGGACGAACAGCAGGCTGCGCCCGGGCAGCGTGAGTGCACCTTCGTCCGGCGTCTTGTAGGTGCGGTCGTCGTTGAGCACCCGGGTGAAGGTCTTGCCGCCCTTGCTGACTTCTTCGGACAGATCGCCCCGGTTCAGGCCCAGCCAGTTGCGGTAACCGAGCACCTTGTCGTCGGCGTCGACGGCGGCCACCGAGTCTTCGAAGTCCATGATCGTGGTGATCGCCGACTCCAGCACCACGTCCTTGACGCCGGCCCGATCGGTCTTGCCGATGGGGGACTCCGGGTCGATCAGGACCTCGATGTGCAGGCCGTTGTTGACCAGCAGCACCGACCAGGCGGGTTCGCCGAGTTCACCGGTGTAGCCCACGAACTTCTCCGGGCTGGCCAGCACGGTGGACTCGTCGCCGAGGGCGATCTCGAGGGCGCCGTCGGCGACGCTGATGCCGGTCGCGTCGGCCCATGACCCCGACGCCAGCGGAACCGCTTTGTCGAGGAAGTCCCGGGCGTAGGCGATGACCCTGTCACCACGAATCTTGTTGTAGCTGCCGCCCGGTTCGGCACCGCCCTCGGAGCTGATGACATCGGTGCCGTAGAGCGCGTCGTACAGCGATCCCCAGCGGGCGTTCGCGGCATTCAGCGCGAAGCGGGCGTTGAGGATCGGGACCACCAGCTGCGGGCCGGCCGTGGTGGTGATCTCGTCATCCACACCGGAGGTGGTGATCGTGAAGTCCGCGGGCTCGGGCGTCAGGTAGCCGATGTCGGTGAGGAACTGCTGGTATTCGCCGGCGTCGATACCGCCGATGATCCGCTGCCGGTGCCACCTGTCGATCTGGGCCTGCAACTCGTCGCGGCGGGCGAGCAGGTCCTGGTTCTGCGGGGTGAGGTCGGCGACGACCTTGTCCACGCCGGCCCAGAAACTATCGGGGTCGATCCCGGTCCCGGGCAGCGCCTCGTTGGTGATGAAGTCGTACAACGTCTGCGCCACACGCAGGTTGCCGACGGACACGCGTTGGGTCATCTGTCCTCCCTCACGACAAATCAATTCATATTACCCGCAGGTAGGGCCCTCTCCGACACAGTGTCGTAGGCGGCATTGGCCACCGTGCCGGGCAGTAGCCGCTCACACCACGCCAGCAACGCTGCACGCAACGGTGCCGCACGCTCGGCGATAACGCCCTGGCACCGCGCATATTCCGCGCGTCCGCCGGGTTCCTCGACGGTGATCGGCTCAAACCCCAGGTGCGTCAAGTCGTAGGGGCTGGCGCGCATATCGAGTTCGCGGGCCTGCGCCGCCAGTTCCAGGCAATCCACCAGCAGCTGCGAGTCGAGCAGCGGGCCGAGCTTGTAGCACCACTTGTAGAGATCCATATTGGCGTGCAGGCAGCCCGGCTGCTCCCAGTCACGCTGGTCAGAGCGCGTCGGGACGCCGCGGTTGCGGGGTGCGGCGGCCGCGGTGAAGAACCGGTACGCGTCAAAGTGCGTGCAGCGCAACGGCATCGACTCGACCACGGCATCGGTGCCTGCCGCGCCCAGCCGCAGCGGCACCCGGCCGTGGCGCACGGCGTCGGTGCGATAGACCATCGCCCATTCGTGCATGCCGAAGCAGCCGAACTGCGGCGCGCGGTCCCGGGTGGCAGCCAGCAGGTCTGCGACGAAGCCGACCGTGGGCAGCCGCGAGCGCAGGAACTCGGCGCTGACGGCGACGCCGTCCGGATTCGGCGCGTAGCCGGCGCGACCGAGGTACTCGGTGGCGGCCGGCCCGGCCAGCGTGGTGCCGAAGCCGGGATGCCACACCTTCAGCTGGCGCGGGCGCAGGCTGTAGTAGGTGAACAGGAAATCCCACACCGGGTGAGCTTCGCCACGACCGGCCCGATGGGCGTGCGGGCCGGTGAAAGCCTCGACCCTGGCCCGGTGTGCTGCCGCCCGCCCTGTCCATACGGCTTCGGGCAGCACGTCAGGCACGGTGCATCCCGTCGCGCACAGTGCCGATGAGGTCCTCCACCAGATCCTCGAGCGCAACCATCGCGATGACGGTTTCACCGGGGTCGGTCACCAGCGCCAAGTGGCTGTTGTCGCGGCGCAGCTGTGACAGGGCGTCGGGCAGCGGCATGTCGGCGGGCACCCGGGGCAGGTGGCGCACCACCGACAGGTCGAGCACCGAATCCGGACCGTCGATCTGGCTGAGCACGTCCTTGATGTGCAGGTAGCCGATCAGGGTGCCGTCGCCGCCGTCGACAGGAAACCGGGAGTAGCCCGTCTCACGCAGCGCCTGCTCGACGGCGCTGACCGTGGGCCCACAACCGGGCCGGGCGACCGGGATCGCGTGGATTTCGCTGAGCGGGACCGCGACATCGTTGACGACCCGGTTGCGGATCTGCAGCGCGCGGGTCAAGCGCATGTGTTCTTCGGGATCCAGCAGGCCTTCGGAGCGGGATTCGGCGATCATCTCGGCCAGTTCCACCGTGGACACGGTGACGTCGAGTTCGTCCTTGGCTTCGATCCCGAACGCACGCAGCGTGGTGTTGGCCGCCCAGTTGTAGAACGCGATGAACGGCCGGGCGAACCGGACGTACACCAGGTAGACCGGGATCACCAGCATGGCGGTCTTCTCCGGGCCGGCGATGGCGATGTTCTTGGGCACCATCTCACCGAGCAGCACGTGCAGGGTCACCACTACGGCCAGCGCCACCACGAACGACACCGTGTGCAGCACCGCGTCGGGCACCCCGACCAGATCGAAGGGTTTCTCCAGCAGGTGGGCCACGGCCGGCTCGCCGACCCGACCGAGCAGGATCGAGCACACTGTGATGCCCAGCTGGGCACCGGCCAGCATGAGTGAGAGCTGCTCGCCCGCTCGTAGCACCGTGACCGCGCTCCGTTTGCCTTGTTCGGCAAGGGTTTCCAGCCGGTCGCGGCGCGCCGAGATCAGCGCGAATTCCGAGCCGACGAAGAACGCATTGGCGGCCAGCAGCCCGATCGTCAGCAGCACACCCAGGAAGTCGGCACCCATCAGCGCGCCCCCTCGCCGTCAGCGGGCCGGACGATCTGCGTCAGCACCAGCTGGTCTATCCGCCTGCCGTCCATCGCGACGACGGTGGCACGCCAGTTGACCGGATCGTCGAAGGGACCGTCTGGGTCGAAGGCCGACAGTTCCACGGATTCACCCGGCTCGGGGATGTGGCCCAGCTTTTCCAGCACCAGGCCGCCGATGGTCTCGTATTCGCCTTCGGGCGCGCGGAAACCCGTCGCCTCGGCCACTTCGTCGATGCGCAGCAGGCCCGACACCCGCCAGCCCAGGCCGGACTTCTGGAAGTCGGGGGTGGAGTCGTCGTGTTCGTCGCGGACGTCGCCGACGATCTCCTCGATCAGGTCCTCTACGGTGACCATGCCCGCGGTGCCGCCGTATTCGTCGACCACCAGCGCGGTCTGCAAGCCGTGGGCGCGCAGCTGGGACATCAACGCGTCGCCGTCCAGGCTGGCCGGCACGGTCGGCACCGGGATCGCCAACGACACCAGCTTGGTGGTCGAGCGCTGCGGGGCGGGCACGCTGAACACCTGCTTGACGTGCACGATGCCGATGGTCTCGTCGAGGTCGCCGTTGACGATGGGGAAGCGGGAGAAGCCGGTGTTGGCCGACGCCGTCACCAGATCGCTGACCGTGTCGTCGGACTCGAGCGCTTCGATCTCGGTGCGCGGTGTCATGAACTCCTCAGCGATCCGCGACCCGAACTGCAGCGAGCGGTTGACCAGCGCCGCGGTGGCTTCGTCGAGTGAGCCGTGCTCGGCAGAACTGCGGACCAGCGCACCGAGTTCCTCCGGCGAGCGCGCCGAGCGCAGTTCCTCGGCCGGTTCGATGCCCATCCGGCGCAGGATCCAGTTCGCGGTGCCGTTGGTGGCCTTGATGAGCGGGGTCATCACGGTGGAGAACATCAGCTGGAAGCCCGCCGTGGCCCGTGCGGTCGGCACCGGGCGTGCCACCGCGAGGTTCTTGGGCACCAGCTCGCCGAACACCATCGACAGCGAGGTGGCGATCAGGATGGCCAGCGCCAGCGCGATCCCGGTCGCGGCCCTGTCCGGGATGTGCAGGAACTCCAGCACCGGGTCGAACAGCCGCGCCAGCACGGGCTCGGCGAGATAGCCGGTGGCCAGGGTCGTGATCGAGATGCCGAGCTGTGCGCCGGACAGCTGGAACGAGAGCGTGCGGTGGGCGCGCGCGACGTTGTGGTCCTTGCGGTCGCCGGTGCGCGCGTTGGCGTCGACGGTGCTGCGCTCCAGGGCCGTCAGCGAGAACTCGGCCGCCACGAACAGGGCCGTCCCAAACGTCAGGACGACGATCGCCAGCAGGCTCAATACGGTGAAAACGACGCTCACCGCGCTCGCACCTTCTCCTCGCCGGGCCGTATGCCCGGCTGACTAGTGGAAGGTTCTGCCCCTGATTCGTCTCCAGGGGAATCGTCTGCCGGTCGCACATCGGAGGCAGCCCGATCCGCGGTGGCCTCGACGGGTGCCTGCGGCACGGGATCCCTTCCTCGTTGGGGGCAGAACAGACCCCCATGTTAGCGGCTCGCTCGTCGCGATCCGGCTCACCAGCCGGTCGGCAGGGGGTGCCCTTCAGCGAATCCGGCCGCGGACTGCACGCCGAGCACGACCTGCTCGTGCAGTTCGGCGATGGTGGCCGCACCCACATACGTGCAGGTGCTGCGAACCCCGGAGGTGATGTGGTCGAGCAGGTCCTCGACGCCGCCGCGGTCGGGATCCAGCGCCATCCGCGATGTCGAGATGCCCTCCTCGAACAACGCCTTGCGGGCCCGGTCGAACGCGCTGTCGGCACTGGTGCGGGCGGCCACCGCCCGCTTGGAGGCCATGCCGTAGCTCTCCTTGTACGGCCGGCCGTCCCGGTCGAGCATCAGGTCCCCGGGCGATTCGTAGGTGCCGGCGAACCACGACCCGATCATCACGTTGGCGGCACCGGCGGCCAACGCCAGCGCGACGTCGCGGGGGTGACGCACGCCGCCGTCGGCCCACACGTGACCGCCGAGTTCCCTTGCTGCCGAAGAGCATTCGAGTACCGCGGAGAACTGGGGGCGGCCGACGCCGGTCATCATTCTGGTAGTGCACATCGCCCCGGGGCCGACCCCGACCTTGACGATCGAGGCTCCCGCCCCGATCAGGTCGCGCGCACCTTCGGCGGAGACGACGTTGCCCGCCGCCAGCGGGACCCCCAGATCCAGTGACGACACCGCCTTGATGGCGTCGAGCATCTTGACCTGGTGGCCGTGGGCGGTGTCGACCACCAGGACGTCGACGCCGGCTTCGGCGAGCGCTTGCGCCTTGGCGGCGACGTCGCCGTTGATGCCGACCGCAGCGGCGATGCGCAGCCGGCCGGCGGAGTCGACGGCGGGGGTGTAGATGCCGGCGCGCACCGCGCCGAGGCGGCTCAGCACACCGGCCAGGGTGCCGTCTGCCTCGGTGAGCACGGCCACGTCGATCGGGGCGTGCTCGAGCATCTCGAACACCTGGCGGGGTTCGGTGTGTACCGGCGCGGTGATGAAGTCGGTGACCGCGATGTCGCGCACCCGGGCGAACCGGTCGACGCCTGCGGTGGCGGCTTCGGTGACCAGCCCGATGGGCCGGCCCTCGAACACCACCACGGCCACGCCGTGCGCCCGCTTGTGGATCAGCGCGACGGCGTCGGAGACCGAGTCGTCAGGTGCCAGCACCACCGGGGTGTCGGCCACCAGGTCACGGCTCTTGACGAAGTCGACGGTCTGCTTGACCGCGTCGATCGGCAGGTCCTGCGGCAGCACGACGATCCCGCCGCGGCGGGCAACCGTCTCGGCCATCCGCCGGCCGGCCACCGCGGTCATGTTGGCCACGACGACCGGGATCGTCGTGCCGGTGCCGTCGGAGGTCGACAGGTCGACATCGAACCGGGACGCGACATCGGATCGGTTGGGCACGACGAAGACGTCGTCGTAGGTCAGGTCGTACGGGGGTTGCTGGCCGTCGAGAAAGCGCACACGACCAGCCTAGTGCGGTTAGGCCTCGACCTCGGTGCGGTCACCGCTCCACAGGGTGTGGAACCGGGCGGCCGGGTCGGCGTCGGTCCGGCCGTAGGTGTGCGCGCCGAAGAAGTCCCGCAGACCCTGGGTCAGTGCCGCGGGCAGCCGCTCGGTGCGCAGCGCGTCGTAGTACGACAGGGCCGAGGCGAAGCCGGGGACCGGAATGCCCAGCTCGGTGGCCTTCACCACGACCCGGCGCCAGCTGTCGATGCCCGCTTCGACCGCGTCGCGGAAGTACGGCGCGGCGATCAGCGTGGCCAGCTCGGCGTTCTCGTCGTAGGCCTCCTTGATCCGGTTGAGGAACTTGGCCCGGATGATGCAGCCGCCGCGCCAGATGGTCGCCATGTCACCGAGAGTGATACCCCAGTTGTACTCGGCGCTGCCGGCCTGGATCTGGTTGAAACCCTGCGCGTAGGCGATGATCTTGGACGCGTAGAGCGCCTTGCTGACGTCGTCGATGAATTGCGCTGCGTCCGTGGGCCGTTCACCCAGGTCGCCGGACGCCAGGCCGGTGGTGGCCTTGCGCTGGGGGACCGAGCCAGACAGTGCGCGGGCGAAGACCGCCTCGGCGATACCGGTCACCGGCACCCCGAGGTCCAGCGCCGACTTGACCGTCCAGCGGCCGGTGCCCTTCTGCTCGGCCTCGTCGACGATGACGTCGACCAGCGGCTTGCCGGTCTTGGCGTCGGTCTGGCGCAGCACCTCGGCGGTGATCTCGATCAGGTAGCTGTCCAGATCGCCGGAGTTCCACTCCGCGAAGATCTCGGCGATCTCGGGTGCGGTCTTGCCGAGCCCGTCGCGCAGCAGCTGGTAGGCCTCGCCGATGAGCTGCATGTCGGAGTATTCGATGCCGTTGTGCACCATCTTCACGAAGTGACCGGCGCCGTCCGGGCCGATGTGGGTGCAGCAGGGGACGCCGTCGACGTGCGCGGAGATCTCCTCGAGCAGCGGGCCCAGGGATTTGTAGGACTCGGCGGGGCCGCCCGGCATGATCGACGGGCCCTTGAGCGCGCCTTCCTCTCCACCGGAGATGCCGGCGCCGACGAAGTGCAGGCCGCGCTCACGGACGGCCTTCTCGCGACGGATGGTGTCGGTGTAGAGCGCGTTGCCGCCGTCGATGATGATGTCGCCCGGTTCGAACACGTCGCAGAGCTCGTTGATGACGGCGTCGGTGGGATCACCGGCCTTCACCATGATCAGCGCGCGCCGCGGCCGCTCCAGCGCGGCGGCGAACTCGGCCATCGTCTCGGTGCGCACGAAGTTGCCTTCGGAGCCATGCTCGGCAAGCAGGGCGTCGGTCTTGGCGACCGATCGGTTGTGCAGCGCGACGGTATACCCGTGGTGGGCGAAGTTCCGCGCGATGTTGGAGCCCATCACCGCCAATCCGGTAACACCGATCTGTGCAGTGCCGTCCGTCTGCGGTGAGCTCATATCGCGCCTTTCAGTTGTGTGAATTTTGTTGTAGTGCTGGAACTTTCATAGGTCCAGCGACTCAGGACAAGAACAGCCGATGCAGCTCGGTCAGCCAGGGCATCGCGACGGCGACGGTGGGCACCACCAACACCGCGGCGGCGGCGGTGTAGGCCGCCAGCGACAGCCACACACTGTTGGGCCGACCGCACAGCCGGCGCACCCGGATCACCGTCGTGGGGCCGCCGGCGGCCAGCGCACCGGAGGGGGTTCGCCCGGCGGCACACGCCACCAGCGCGCGCGCCAGGGGAGTGGGCCCGGCAGTCCGCACGGCCGCATCGTCGGCGAGCATCTCGACGAGCAGCTGCACCGCGTGCAGTGCACTGCCACTTCGGACGAACCGGGGGAAGGCGGTGTGCACGGCGATGAACGCCTCGAGCACCAGGTCATGGCGGGCGCGCAGGTGGGCGCGCTCGTGGCTGAGGATCGCCGCCACTTCGGTGTGACTCAGTGCCGCCAGCGTGCCCTCGCTGAGCACGACGCGGCTGCGCACACCCGGCAGGCAGTAGGCCAGCGGCTCGGCGACGTCGAGTACCCGCAGCCCACTCATGCCGTGCCGGCAGTCGCCGAGCAGATCCACCACCATTCGGTGGTGCGCCCGGCGGCGGCGGGTGGCCACCGCGACCTGCACGACCGCCACCAACAAGCGAGCACCGATGAACAGGGTGATGGCGAATACCAGGACGTAAGCCAGCCATAACGGCCAGCCCAGAGCCTTGATCTCGCTGGTGATCGTCGCGGTGGGCCGTCCATCGGGGCCGGGGACGAACAGCCGGCTTGCAATCGCAAGGCCCGCACTGAAAGCGGACAGGACGGCCGCCACGGCGATCGACTGCCAGAGCACGATTGCGGCCCGCGGCGCACGCATCGGCCAGCTGGCCCGCGCCAGCAGTGCAGGCACAGGACCAACCAGCATCAAGGCGAGGAAGGTGAAGGCCAGCGCGGACACGCTGACAGTGTCCCTCAGACGCTGGGCGCGCCGCCAGCGGGCCAGGTTGAACGGTTCCTGGATTCTAATTCCGCGAGTGCGCGGCGCAAGGCGTCCGCCTCGTCGACCCCCACCCGCTCGACGAAATGCACCAGCGCCGCCTGTCGGCTGCCGGAGTCGGACGCCTGATCCAGGGCGTCCACCATCAAACCGGCGACCAGTTCGTCGCGGCCGTGCACGGGTGCGTACTGATGTGCGCGGTCGTCGCGGATCTGGGAGACCAGGTTCTTGCGGGCGAGGCGTTGCAGGACCGTCATCACCGTGGTGTAGGCCAGGTCCCGTTCGGTACAGAGCGCCTCGTGGACCTGACGAACCGTCAACGGTTCACCAGCGGCCCACAAGTGGTCCATCACCGCGCGTTCAAGTTCGCCGAGACGAGTCAACTTGGCCATATCCGTTCATTCCGTAGCAGTGAAACAAGAGTACTCCCGGTTACTACCGGGCGTCGTACCTAAACCTTCCCGATCAACTCCGGTCGGCGCCCGCGGAGTTCCCGGTGATGTCCCGGTGCGAGGTAACCGCAGGACAACCGGCCGAATCTGGGAACCAACTGTGACAGCATTCACATTAGGCAATGCTAACCTTGGTCCGCCTCTTATGGTTAGGCTCACCTAACTGTAACGAGGAGGTGCCGTGACCACAGCCGTGGTTGACCCGTTGATCGAAGGAATGACCATCCGCCGGATTCTGCCCTTGCACGAATCCAGTGGCCGCTTGCGCGCGCTGAGCCCGGAGTCACCGCGGGTGCATGGCGTGGCGGTCATGGCCGATGTGTCCCGGCGGCGTTGGTGGGCCCTGGATTCGGTGACGACGACGGGCCGGCTGGCCGCCATGTTCGAGGCCTCGGTCAGCGAGCTGGGCGACCGCCGCGCCGTGGCGCAGCAGTTGGCGGCGACGTTCACGCATGCCGTTCTGGGCCGGGTCGTGACCCTGTTCGTGCTCGAGGGCCGGGTCTGGGACACCGGGCCGGGCAATCTGTGGATGCACGTCGACTCGGAGGGGACGATCGACTGGGCCGCGGTCGTGGACCCGACGCTGCGGGTGCTGCCCGACGATCCGGCGATGACCGATGTCGTCCGGCTGCCCAACGAGGCCGCGCTGGCGACGTGGACGGCACATCGTTGCCACCGCTCCCTGGAACCGATTTTCGAATGCCTGCACGACCTCAGTCGGAACTCGCTGTCGCTGGCGGCGATGTGGCAGATGGTCGGCTCGGCGGTGGTCATCACCGCCACCCAGGTCCCGATGCTGACCGGCAGTGGCGAGGTGACCTGCATGCGGCGCGGCCAGGCGGTGCTCGACGCTCTCAGCGGCTTCGGGCTCCCGGTTCGGGCGCTGCGTCGAACAGGGTAGGTCTTGTAAGTTAGGTAAGCCTTGCCTATTGTGGTAGCAACACAGACGAACGGACCGCGCCGGATGTCCTGAGGGCTGCAGAGACACCCCGGTCCATTCCGAGGACGGGCCCCGCGTTTCATCCGCGGGGCCCGTCCCTCATTTCGCCGACCTGCTTGGTGTAGACACAGATGCGTGCAACCAGAGCAGTCACCGATCGCTTTCTCCGCCCCGTTCGACAACGAGCTCGGGCTGGTGTTCACCGAACTGACCCCGGACGGGGCCAAGGCACAGCTGGACGTCCAGCCCAAGCTGCTGCAGCCGATGGGGATCGTCCACGGCGGCGTGTACTGCTCGATGATCGAATCGATGGCCAGCACATCGGCATTCGTGTGGCTGGCCGCCAACGGCGGCGGCAACGTCGTCGGCGTCAACAACAACACCGACTTCCTGCGGGCGATCTCCGGCGGCACCGTGTACGGGGTCACCGAACCGGTGCACCGCGGCCGCCGTCAGCAGCTGTGGCTGGTGACCATTCGCGACGACAAGGACCGGCTGGTCGCGCGCGGCCAGGTGCGCCTGCAGAACCTCGAGCCGGAGCCGCCGCCGGCCTGAGGGCGCTCGCCGCCCTGCTGATCGCGTCCCGCCATGGCAGGATCGCGCTCTATGCAACTGACACCGCATGAAACCGACCGGTTGCTGCTGTCCTATGCCGCCGACCTCGCCCGCCGAAGGCAGGCCCGCGGGCTGAAGCTCAACTATCCCGAAACGGTGGCGATCGTCACCGACCACGTCCTGGAGGGCGCGCGCGACGGCCGCACGGTGGCCGAGCTGATGGTCAGCGGACGAGAGGTGCTGTCCCGCGACGACGTGATGGAGGGCGTGCCCGAGATGCTGCACGACGTGCAGGTCGAAGCCACCTTCCCGGACGGCACCAAATTGGTCACCGTCCACCACCCCATCCCGTGAGCCTTTGGAGGACAACGTGATTCCCGGAGAGGTCTTCCTCGGCGCCGGCGACATCGAGATCAACCCGGGCGTCCCGCGCATCGAACTGGAGATCGTGAACACCGGCGACCGGCCCGTCCAGGTCGGCAGCCACGTACACCTGCCGCAGGCCAATGCGGCGCTGTCCTTCGACCGGACAGCCGCGGCCGGGCACCGGTTCGACATTCCCGCGGGCACCGCGGTGCGCTTCGAACCCGGCGTGGCGCAGCGGGTTCGACTGGTACCGCTCGGTGGCTTGCGTGAGGTGCACGGGCTGAGCCTGAACCCGCCAGGAAAGTTGGACAACTGAGATGACCGAGCTGTCCAGGGCCCGCTACGCCGCACTGTTCGGCCCCACCACCGGCGACCGGATCCGGCTGGCCGACACCGACCTGATCATCGAGATCACCGAGGATCGCAGCGGCGGCCCCGGCCTGGCCGGTGACGAGGCGGTGTTCGGCGGCGGCAAGGTGCTGCGCGAGTCGATGGGCCAAGGGCGGGCCACCCGTGCCGACGGTGCACCCGACACCGTGATCACCGGCGCGGTGATCATCGACTACTGGGGAATCATCAAGGCCGACATCGGCATTCGCGACGGGCGTATCGTCGGCATCGGAAAGGCGGGCAACCCCGACATCATGTCGGGCGTGCACCCCGACTTGGTGGTCGGCCCGTCGACGGAGATCATCGCCGGCAACGGGCGCATCGTCACCGCCGGAGCCATCGACTGTCACGTCCACCTGATCTGCCCGCAGATCATGGAAGAGGCCATCGGTGGGGGCATCACCACCATCGTCGCCGGCGGCACCGGGCCCGCCGAAGGTTCGAAGGCCACCACGGTGACGCCGGGCGCCTGGCATCTGGCCCGAATGCTGGAGTCACTCGACCACTGGCCGCTGAACATCGCACTGCTCGGGAAGGGCAACACCGTCAGCCACGACGCGATGTGGGAGCAGTTGCGTTCCGGCGCAGCAGGTTTCAAGCTGCACGAGGACTGGGGGACCACGCCGGCGGCGATCGACGCCTGCCTGACGGTGTCCGAGGCCGCCGGGGTGCAGGTCAATATCCACACCGACACCCTCAACGAGATGGGCTTCGTCGAGAACACCCTCGCGGCGATCAAGGGCCGCAACATCCACGCGTATCACACCGAAGGCGCAGGCGGCGGGCACGCGCCGGACATCATCACGGTCGCCGCCGAGTCCAATGTGCTGCCCAGTTCGACCAACCCGACCCGGCCGCACACCGTCAACACCCTCGACGAGCATCTCGACATGCTGATGGTCTGCCATCACCTGAACCCCAGCGTCCCTGAGGATCTGGCGTTCGCCGAGAGCCGGATCCGGCCGTCGACGATTGCCGCCGAGGACCTGCTGCACGACATCGGGGCGATCTCGATGATCGGCAGCGACGCGCAGGCCATGGGCCGCATCGGCGAGGTGGTGATGCGTACCTGGCAGACCGCCCACGTGATGAAGCGCCGCCGTGGTGCGCTGGAAGGGGACACGGCGGGCAACAATGGCTCCGACAACAACCGGGTGCGGCGCTACATCGCCAAGTACACGATCTGCCCGGCCGTCGCGCACGGCCTGGACCACGAGATCGGTTCGGTGGAGGTGGGCAAGCTGGCCGACCTGGTGCTGTGGGAGCCGGCGTTCTTCGGGGTGCGTCCACACGCGGTGGTCAAGGGCGGCATGATCGCCTGGGCCGCGATGGGCGACGCCAATGCGTCGATCCCGACCCCGCAGCCGGTGCTGCCGCGCCCGATGTTCGGGGCCGCACCCGCCGCCGCGGCGGCCACGTCGCTGCACTTCGTCGCCCCGCAGGCCATCGAGGACGGGCTGGCTGACCGGATCGCGGTCAACCGCCGCCTGGTACCGGTGGGCAACGTACGCGCCATCGGCAAGGCGCAGATGCCGCTCAACGACGCCCAGCCCCGCATCGAGGTCGACGCCGATACCTTCACCGTGCGCATCGACGGGGAGGTCTGGGCCGAACAACCCGCCACCGAACTGCCGATGGCTCAGCGCTACTTCCTGTTCTGATGGCGACACTGTCCACCCTGCTGATCCTGGCCGACTCGCGGTTGCCGACCGGGGGACACGTGCACTCCGGCGGCGTGGAGGAAGCGGTCACGAGTCGCCTGGTCACCGACCTCGCCACGCTGGAGGCCTATCTGCGCCGCCGGATCCGGACCAGCGGCCTGGTGACCGCATCCGTCGCGGCGGCCGTGCACCGCGGCGATCTGACGGTGGCCGCCGCCGATGCCGAGACCGATGCCCGCACACCGGCACCGGCGGCGCGGCTCGCCTCCCGCGCGCAGGGCCGCGGGCTGCTGCGGTTGGCCCGCCGCGTCTGGCCGGACACGGAACAGGAATGGGCCTGGGACTCCCTCGGCCCCCGCCCGCACCTGGCCGTGACCGCCGGCCGGGTCGGCGTGGCCGGCGGGCTGACACCCGAGCAGACCACGCTGTCGATCGTCTACACGACGATGACCGGCACCGCGACCGCCGCGCAGCGGCTGCTGGCGCTGGATCCCGCCGACGTCGCGGCGCTCACGTTCGAGCTGGCGCAGCTGTGCGAACAGACCGCGCAGCGTGCCGCCGCGGGGCTCGCCGACCTATCCGACCCACTGCTCGATGAGTTGGCCCAGCGCCACGTGCAGCGAGAACGTCCCCTGTTCGTCTCCTGAAAGTACTTGTATGCCTCCACATTTCATTGACGGTCAACCGCACGCGCATCAGGACCGGCCCAAGCGCACCCGCCAGCCGGGGGAGCCGCTGCGGATCGGGATCGGCGGCCCGGTCGGTTCGGGCAAGACCGCACTGGTGGCCGCGCTGTGCCGCCAATTGCGCGACGAGCTGTCGCTGGCGGTGCTGACCAACGACATCTACACCACCGAAGACGCCGACTTCCTGCGCAGGCATGCGGTTCTGCCCGACGACCGGATCGCGGCCGTGCAGACCGGCGGCTGCCCGCACACCGCGATCCGCGACGACATCACCGCAAACCTCGACGCGATCGACGACCTCGTCGCCGGCCACGACGATCTGGATCTCATCCTGGTGGAGTCCGGCGGGGACAACCTGACCGCGACGTTCTCCTCCGGCCTGGTCGACGTGCAGATCTTCGTCATCGACGTGGCCGGCGGCGACAAGGTGCCACGCAAGGGCGGCCCCGGCGTGACGTTCTCGGACCTGCTGGTGGTCAACAAGACCGACCTGGCGCCGCTCGTCGGTGCCGACCTGGACGTGATGCGACGCGACGCCGCCAAGGTGCGCGAGGGCCGGCCGACTGTGCTGATCTCGCTGACCGAGGATCCGGCCGCATTCCCGGTGCTGTCCTGGGTGCGCGAACAGCTGCGCGTCAACCAGCCCGCCTGACCGATGCACTCCGACGTCCTCGTGGTGGCCCAGCCCGGGCGGCTGCCGCGCATCGAGTGCCGGGGCGGTCTGGCGGCGCGGCACACCGAGCCCGATACCGTGCACCTGGTGTCGGCGGCCGCCACACCACTGGGCGGCGACACCATCGCGATCCGGTTGATCGTGGAACCGGGTGCGCGACTGCGGCTTCGGAGTGCGGCCGCCACCGTCGCGCTGCCCGGCCCGGCGACCACACGATCGCGGGCGTGCTGGCACGTCGAGGCCGCCGGCGAGCTCGACATCGATCCCGAGCCAACCGTCGTTGCCGGCGACGCCTGCCACCTGACCGAGCTGACGGTATGGGCGACCGCCGGCAGCAGGCTGCGGATCCGGGAGCGGGTACAGATCGGCAGAACCGGTGAGCGCGAGGGGTTTTGGAGTGGCGCCATGCACGCCGACATCGCCGGCACACCGCTGCTGCGGCACCGGATGGAGCTGGGACCGGGTTCGGTGGCCGACGATGCACTGGGCACTCCGCTGGCCTGCGTCAGCGAGCTGCGTTACCCCGAGCCCGCCGAGGACGCCGCGGGCCTCACGCTGGCGCTGGCCGCCGGCGGCAGCATCTCGACCTGGCAGGGCGCCCGGCTCTAGTCGTGCGGACCGGCAAGGTTGAGCACCAGCCGGGCACCGCCGAGCGGGCTGGCGCACAACGAGGCTGTGCCGCCGTGCAATTCGGCCTGCTGAGCGACCAGCGCCAGGCCAAGGCCCGACCCGGATCGTGACGCGGTGGAGCCGCGGGAGAAGCGTTCGAACACTGCGGCACGCTCCTCTTCGGGCACCCCGCTGCCGTTGTCGTCGACGGTGATCTGGACCCCGTCGGCGGAACTGGTCACCGACAGCTGAACCTCGGTGGCGGCACCGTGCTTGACCGCGTTGGCGATCGCATTGTCGATCACCAGCCGCAGCCCGACCGGCAGGCCGACCATCAGCACCGCGGGCGAGGGCACCAGCGAGACCTTGAGGTCGCGGTAGATGCGTTCGGCGTCGTGTGCGGCCCGGTCGAGCAGCTCGGCGACGTCGAACGGCACGAAGTCGTCGGCGGTCGTCAGCTCGCCCTGGGCCAGTCGCTCCAGCGCGGTCAGCGTGGCCTCGATGCGGCTCTGCGTGCGGATGACGTCACCGATCACCTCGGTGCGCTGTTCGGGCGCGAGATCCAGGGTGGACAGCACTTCGAGGTTGGTGCGCATGGCGGTCAACGGGGTGCGGAGCTCGTGCGAGGCGACGGCGGCGAAGTCGCGGGCCGACTCGAGGGCGGCCTTGGTGCGGGCCTGTTCGTCGCCGATGCGGGCCAGCATGCCTTCGACGGCCTCGGCGATCTCCACCGCCTCCTTGACGCCGCGGACCTGTACCTCGTCGGGGTTGGACTGGGCATTGATCGCGCGGGCCTGCTGAGCCAGCAGCCGGAACGGGTTGATCATGATCAGCGAGATCAGCCACCCGACCAGCACGGTTCCCGCGATCACGCCGGCGCAGATCAGCAGCACCCGCAGGTGCAGTTCGGCAATCCGGCGCTGGGTCTCGGCCAGCGGCGCGCCCAGCGCGATCGTGGCCCCGCCGACCGAGAACGTGCGCACCCGGTACTCGACGCCGTCGATCGTGGTGTTGGCATAACCGTCGCCCAGGGCGGGCAGCACCACCTCGGGGGGCACCGACATCGCCATCGCCCCGACCCGGATCGTGCGCACCAGATTGCCGTCGGGCGTGGGCGTCCCGACCCCGCCGGGCCCGGCGGTGGTCAGCAGCGAGCTGACATCACCGAGGCTGCTGACTGAATCGAGACGCCGGTCCAGCTGGCTGTACTGGTCATGGGTGACGCCGACCCACACCCAGGTGCCCAGCGTCAGCACCAGGATCACCACGGACAAGGCCGCGACGATGACGATCGTGCGCAGCGACAGCATGCGCGTCGGCAGCCGTTGCAGCACGCGGTAGACGATCTCGTCGGGCTTCACGACCACGCCGACAACCTTAGGGGGCGCCGCGCCAACGGCGCCGGGCCACGCCGGGTGGCGGTTAGACGACGCCCGGAGCGAGCGGACGCTGGATCAGGCCGCAGCGCGCACGGAAATCGGTCGACGGCTGGCGGATGCCATCCAGGTCGGCGCGGACATCCGGGTTGGCGTCCAGATACTGCTGCGTCTGGGTCTGCACCTGAGCCTTGGGCAGGCCCTGCAGGCCGGTGAAGAACGCGTTGACGTCCGGATGGGTGAACAGATAGCTCGACATCGCCGCCGACACGCCGGACATGATCCCGGTCATGTCCGCGGTGGTGCAGTTGGGCGGCGGGTCGGCAGCAGCGGGTCCCGCCACACTGAGCAACACCGCACCTGCGCCCAGCGCTGCCGCAGCTGCGCGTCGCACGGAACGATCGAATGTCATCGGGCCCCCTCGTATTGAGACTGTCGTCGCCGATCATGCTAGGGCAGCGAGTGGGTGAACACGGTGATTTCACGCCCGCTCACGGCCAATTGCCAGTTGCATAGCGCCGGAGTCAGCTGGCGGCTTTCTCGTCCTCGACAGTCGCGGCAATTTCCTCGAGTTGCTCAATCCTGGTGCGCGCGTAGGCCTGCTGCTCGGTGATCGTCAGCTGGCTGCGGCCGCGGCCCAGGAAAGTCGTGGTCCAGGACAGCATCGTCGCGATCTTGGTCTTGAACCCGACGAGGTAGACCAGGTGCAGGAACAGCCACGCCAGCCACGCGAAGAATCCGGCGAACTCGATCTTGCCGATCTTGGCCACCGCGCTGAACCGCGACACGGTCGCCATCGATCCCTTGTCGAAGTAGGAGAAGGGCGCGCGGGCGGCCGGATCGGCGCCCTTGAGCTCCGACTTGACCAGGTTCGCCACGTACTTGGCACCCTGGATGGCGCCCTGCGCCATACCGGGAACGCCGTCGACGAACGCCATGTCGCCGACCACGAACACATTCGGGTGGCCCGGGACCGACAGGTCAGGTCCGACCTTGACCCGACCGGCCCGGTCGATCTCGGCCTCGGACTGGTCGGCGATGATCTTGCCCAGCGGGCTGGCCGACACACCGGCCGACCACACCTTGGTGGCGCATTCGATCCGGTCGGTGGTGCCGTCGCCGCGCTTGACGCTGATCCCGTTGCGGTCGACGTCGGTGACCATCGCGCCGAGCTGGATCTCGACGCCGAGTTTCTCGAGCCGGTCCTGGGCCTTCTTGCCGAGCTTCTCGCCCATCGGCGGCAGCACCGCGGGAGCGGCGTCCAGCAGGATCACCCGCGCCCGGGTGGAGTCGATGTGACGGAATGCGCCCCGCAGGGTGTGGTCGGCGAGCTCGGCGATCTGCCCGGCCATCTCGACACCGGTCGGGCCCGCGCCGACCACGACGAAGGTCAGCAGCTTCTCGCGGCGCACCGGGTCGCTGGACCGCTCGGCCTGCTCGAAGGCGCCGAGGATCCGGCCGCGCAGCTCGAGCGCGTCGTCGATGGTCTTCATGCCGGGTGCCCACTCGGCGAACTGGTCGTTGCCGAAGTACGACTGCCCGGCACCGGCAGCGACGATCAGGGTGTCGTACGGAGTCCGGTAGGTGTGGCCCAGCAGGATCGAGTCGACCGTCTTGTGCTCGAGGTCGATATTGGTGACCTCACCCAGCAGCACCTGGCAGTTCTCCTGCTTGCGCAGGATCACGCGGGTGGGCGGGGCGATCTCGCCCTCGGAGATGATGCCCGTCGCCACCTGGTACAGCAGCGGCTGGAACAGATGGTGGGTGGTCTTGGCGATCAGCTTGATGTCGACGTCGGCTCGCTTGAGCTTCTGCGCGGCATTCAGGCCGCCGAACCCCGAACCGATGATGACGACCTTGTGCTTATCCGATGGAGTTGCACCGGGGTGGGTCATTTCTGCTCCTCAAAACATGCACAGGACAGGTACTACGGTAGTCGCCCCGGCAACAGACTTCGCGCCGGTACCCGGGCAGATCAGGTGATATCTACCACCCGCGGTGGCTACCGGGCCGGGCGGTAGCCGTCGACGGACAGGCCGGTGCCGTAGGAGAAGGCGGGGATCTGAACGGCGAGGCGGATCGTCACGGAAGCGACGTTAGCCCCCGCCGGCGAACGTCAGGTGAATGCCTGGTCAGCCGAAGTTGGCCAGCGCACCCCGGCCGACGTGCACGGTCTGGCCGGTGATGTGCCGGGCGGCCGGCGTGGTCAGGAACAGCGACAGCCGGGCGATCTCGGCGGCCACCGACGGCGGGGTGGTCGACAACCCGTCATAGGACGGCTCCGCGCTGCGGCCGCAGGCCACCGTGTTGACGGTGATACCGCGGGTTCCAAAGTAATCCGCTTGTCCCGCAGTCCAATTCGACACCGCAGCCTTGACCGCGGCGTCGGCGCCGCCGTCGCGCGGGTTGTCCGGCACGACGGTCACGATAGAGCCGCCGGAGCGCAGGTGGTCACCGATGTTCTGCACCAGCAGCACCGCCGAGAGGACCGTCGCGTCGAGCGCGGTGCGCCACGCCCTGGCGGTGTCGGCCAGCGTGTAGGTGCGGGGATCTCCGCCGACCCAGGCCGGGGCGGGGACGTGGACGATGGTGTCCAGATGGTGCGGGAAGAGGGTGCGCGCCTCGGCGAGTGCCTCCGGGTCGGTGGTGTCGCACACGATGGCGTCGACATCGAGTTCCTTGGCGGCCACCTCGAGGTCGTCGCGGCGGGCGCCGCTGATGACAACCTTGTGGCCGGCGTCGCGGAAACCCTCCGCGATTGTGCGACCTAGTTCGGTGTCAGCGCCAGTGACCAGCACGTCCATCGTCTTTGACCTCCTCGTGCACGCCTTCGAGCGCGGTGGTGTCGATTGGTCAGAAATGTTACTGGACGGTAGCTAATTCGGCCAATGCCGCGGCGACACGATACGGACACGGCGTGTCGCTTCGCCCTAGGGTGTGACGGGTGAAGCGCAGCGCGGCACACCGTACGCAGCCGCCGCTGCCGCGCTGGGTCTACCTGCCGGCCGTGCTCGGCGCGGCGTTCGTGGTGCTGCCGTTGGTGGCGATGGCCATCAAGGTCGACTGGACCAACTTCTGGTCGCTGATCTCCAGTGATGCATCGCAGGCCGCGCTGCTGCTGAGTCTGCGCACCGCCGCCGCCAGCACGGCCCTCTGCCTGATCCTCGGCGTGCCGATGGCGCTGGTCCTGGCCCGCACCGATGGGCGGATCGTGCGGGCGCTGCGGCCGCTGATCCTGTTGCCGCTGGTGTTACC
The DNA here is from genome assembly GCF_013404075.1 of Mycolicibacterium vinylchloridicum. GTDB lineage: Bacteria > Actinomycetota > Actinomycetes > Mycobacteriales > Mycobacteriaceae > Mycobacterium > Mycobacterium vinylchloridicum. Next base: position 1,933 of record NZ_JACBJQ010000008.1, on the reverse strand, counting down.
GCCGGTCGTCGGCGGGATCGCCTTGCTGTACGCATTCGGCCGGCTGGGCCTGCTCGGGAGCTACCTGGAGGCCGCCGGGATCAGCATCGCGTTCACCACGGCCGCGGTGGTGCTGGCGCAGACGTTCGTCTCGCTGCCGTTCCTGGTGATCGCCCTGGAAGGTGCGGCCCGCACCGCAGGGGCCGATTACGAGATCGTGGCGGCGACGCTGGGGGCCAGGCCGGCAACCGTGTGGTGGCGGGTGACACTGCCGCTGCTGGCGCCCGGCCTGGTGTCGGGATCGGTGCTGGCCTTCGCGCGGTCGCTGGGGGAGTTCGGGGCGACGCTGACCTTCGCGGGTTCGCGGCAGGGCGTCACCAGAACGCTGCCACTGGAGATCTACCTGCAGCGCGAGAGCGACCCCGACGCCGCCGTGGCGCTGTCGATCCTGCTGGTCGTGGTCGCCGCGATCGTCGTGCTCGGGCTCGGCGTGCGGCGGTTGTCGGGATGGAATCCCGATGGCTGAGCTTGAGTTCTCCGCCGCGGTGGCCGAGCGCGGCTTCGAGGTGGCGTTCGAGGTCGCCGCCGGGGAAGTGCTGGCGATCCTCGGTCCCAACGGCGCCGGAAAGTCCACCACGCTGCACGTCGTCGCTGGGCTGCTGGCACCCGACACCGGCCTGGTACGTCTCGGCGGGCGCGCCCTGACCGACACCGCGGCGGGCCGGCAGGTGGCCACCCACGACCGCCGGGTCGGCCTGCTGATGCAGGACCCGCTGCTGTTCCCGCACCTGAGCGTGCAGGCCAACGTCGAGTTCGCCCCGCGCAGTCGCGGGGCGGGCCGCGCCGCGGCGCGGGCCGGCGCCGCGGGCTGGTTGGCCGAGGTTGGCCTGGCCGACCTGGCCGGGCGCAAGCCCGGCCAGCTGTCGGGTGGGCAGGCGCAGCGCGTGGCGATCGCGCGGGCGCTGGCCGCCGAGCCGGAGGTGTTGCTGCTCGACGAGCCGCTGGCCGGCCTCGACGTAGCGGTGGCCGCCTCGGTACGGGCGTTGCTGCGGCGGGTGTCTGCTGCCGGGGGCCGCTCGACGGTGCTGGTCACCCATGACCTGCTCGACGTGTTGACGCTGGCCGACCGGGTGATGGTGCTCGAGGACGGCGGCGTGGCGGAGATCGGGCCGGTCAGCGACGTGCTGGCCGCGCCGCGCAGCATGTTCGGCGCCCGCGTCGCGGGCGTGAACGTGGTGCGCGGGGCTCGGGCCGGGCCGGACAGCCTGCGGGCCGCCGACGGCATGCTGTGGCACGGCAGGCAGGACAGCGAGGGGATCGCGGGCGGCGATCTGGTCGCGGTGTTCTCGCCTGCGGCAGTCGCGGTGTACCGCGACCTGCCGCACGGCAGCCCGCGCAACAGCGTCGAGGTCCGCGTCGCGGAGCTGGACGCCGACGGCGCGCGAGTGTGGGTGCGCGCCGTCGAGCAATCCGACGGTGCGCCCGGACTGGCCGCCGACATCACCGCGGAGTCGGCGGCCGGGCTGCGGCTGGCCGCCGGGGACGCGGTGTGGTTCACGATCAAGGCGCAGGAGGTCGCCTTGCATGCGGCGGCCCGCTCCGCTGTGAGTTCGCTGGGAACCTGACCTTCAAGCCACATCCTGAGCAGGCCACACTTGCGTCACGGCTGTAACACGGTAGGTTCAACCGCATGACGCAATCGGACCCGATTTCGCGACGCCTGGGCCGGTGGACGGCGTTTGCGGTGACCGCAATGACCGCCGCCAGCGCCGTCACGATCGCGTTGCCGTCGACGTCGGCTCTCGCTGATCCCGCGACCCCGACACCCACGACGGCCGCCGCTCCGCCGGCCACCGAGGTCCCGCCACCACCGCCGGTCGACCCGAACGCCCCACCGCCACCGCCGGTCGACCCGAACGCCCCGCCACCGATGGAGCCGGGTCGCGTCCCGAAC
>NZ_JACBJQ010000079.1 GCF_013404075.1 Mycolicibacterium vinylchloridicum | reverse complement strand
CTTCTACAATCACCAACGCCGCCACAGTGCCGCCGACGGGCTATCGCCCGTCAACTACGAGATCAGGGAATCCAAGACCAAGCCCGAAGCGGCATAGGAAACCCTCCACGATTTCGGGGGAACCACACCTCGTACTGGTCATCCACCACAGTCCAGTAGCGGTCACCAGATGGCATCCGAACGAGAAATGCACGCATACGCGCTCCATCAACGATCGCACGACGATTACGACAGACTCAACACCCCCGGAGAACCACTTCCAAGCACATCTGCGCCGTGTCGCTTGCAACTAGCTGCAACACCTATCAACGCCCAAGAGAACATCACCCGGACGTTCCCCGAGCTGGCCAGCGTGGCGGATGCGGTCGGCCGGCGGTCGCTCATCCTGGATGGCGAGATCGTCGCACTGGATGCCCAGGGCCGGCCGTCGTTCACCCGCTTGCAGCAGCGTTGGCCCCAGCAGCGCCGGCCGTCCTTGGCGCTCCTGCGCGACGTTCCGGTGCGCCTCATGGCCTTCGATATCGTCGAGCTGGAGCGGCAGAGGCTGACTGACAGCCCGTGGATCGAGCGCCGCCAGGTGCTCGACAGCGTCGCGGCGACGGAACAGTCTCGCGTCCTCACCGTTCCCAAAGCATTCGTCGGCGTTTCTCCGGTCGAGATGTTGGCGGTCGCCGCCACTCACGGACTGGAGGGCATCGTCGTGAAACCTGTTGATTCGCCGTATGTCTCCGGACGGTCGGGGTTATGGACGAAAGTCCCCGTGCGGCTGACCGCAGAACTCGTCATCGCCGGCTTCTGGTGTGCTGGAGGCCCGGGCGGGCGCAGCGCTATCGGCTCCTTGCTGGTCGCCGGCCATGATGACGACGGTCGACTCGTCGCGGTGGGCCAGGTAGGCACCGGGTTCAGCGCGTCGATGCGCCGTCATCTTTTCAGCCTGCTCGATCCGATCGTCCGGCCACGCTCACCGCTGACAGTGCCGGTGGAAGCTGCGGGTGTGCGCTGGGTAGCCCCGCACTACGTGGGTGAGGTGGCCTACCGGGAATACGTGCCTGGGCATTGGCTACGCCACACCAGCTGGAAGGGGTTGCGCGACAGTGCTATCAGTTCCGTTCGTCTGCCGCCGGATTCGTCGACGACGATTCTTCAGTGAGCGGGTTGTCTCCTGTGCGGTCGATCCGATGCGGCGACGGGGCTCTCCTTACAGGGTGAAGCATCGCTGCACGCCACGATGAACGACGTAGCCGGGCCCGCATGACGGGCACCGCGGGCGGCGGTCCTGCGACGATGCGGGGTGCGGTGTGGTGCTGGACGCGCGAGGGCGGAGTTTTCACCGTGCTGCGCTGTAGTTGTTGCCTCTCACCATGTCTCATCACTTGTCCTCAGGGCAAGGCGATCCGAAGCGCCCTGCTGATCTCCGTCATGGTCGGTGGCGACAAGGTGCCCAGCGATTCGGTCAGCTCGTCGTGGAACAACTGCACGATGTCGTCGACCAGGACGAAGCCCACCAAGGGGTCCGTGGCGGTCAACGGCACGACGGTGGGCACGTGCGCATGCTTACTGGTGGTTGTAATACGGGCTGCCAGAACAGTATCCAGATTCCTGTTGCGCGAGTTGTTGCTGAGGATCACCCACGGTTTGGCGCCGTGCCCGAGATTTACCCGGTACACCTGACTGCGCAGCGCGCGACTCATTCACGCCCCTCGGTCCGGCGCGCGTAGCGCTCACGCGCAGACCGTCGTTCGGTGCTGGAAGGTTCGGCGTTGAACTCCGTGGCCAGCTGGGCATAGCCGACGTCCAGAACGAGATCCTTGAGGGCCTCGGCTCCGGCTTGCAGCAGTGCGCGCAGTGCCGCCGCCTCCGACTTGATGTCATCGGCAACGTCGTGCTGACTGGCCCAATGACGCAGCACCTCGAAGGCCGGTGACTCCGGGTCGAGGTAGGGGCCGATCGCGGCCTCTTCCGAATCGCCCAGGATCAGACTCACGCGCTTACTCATGATGTAGATCGTACACCGGTATTCGGTGTATTTGTCAGCGCAGGATATGCGCTTGCGTCTGGCGCGGCTTTCTGTGGGGCCGGTGTCGCGCGCCGCACACCCCTTCGGGTTGTCTGTCACCGCGGGGACAATGGCCCGATGAGTGACGACGTTGGCGGCTTGCCCGTCAGGCACCCGCGCAAGCGAGCCGGTGATGCGCGAGTCGCGGACTTCACGCTCTTGGTGCGGGTTCCTGGCCAGCCTGCCGGGGTACGGGTCTTCACCGACGAGGAGGCCGAGGAGGCGGCCACGTACGCTGCCGCGCACGGGGGAGTGGTTGTGCCGCTTCCACTTTCGCCGCCGACCGGATACGCGACCGGTGCTGACGGCACGTTGATCCCTGCTGCGCACTGAGTTGCCGTCAGGGTTGACGACTTGGCGGGGGTCAGTCGTCGCGAGCCTGGCGGCCCTGTGAAGTCAAGGCGTCGAGGTAAGCGTCGTGGTAGCGAGTGACGGCCATCCGCTCGGTGGTGAACTGCTCCAGGACGCCGGTAATGAGTGGTTGCCCGCGCAGAGATGACGCCATGCGGTCATAGGGCCAGTGACCGAAGCTCATCAGATCGATGCCAAGGGTCTGATGCGGATATTCCCGGGCCTCGGTGATGTCGTTGCGAACCGCTTCCAACTCGGTTTCCAGCCGGCGCAGCGCCGACGCCGCTCTACGTAGGTGTCGATCGCGCTGGTCTCGCAGTAGGTCGACGCATTCGGTCCAGGTGGGAATCGCATTGCGGGGAAAGTAGACGTGCCCTGCCTTGCCGCGCACGGTCTGGGGAAGTAACCCGTCAGCGGCCATCATTTTGAGGACGTCCGCCGGAATCCCGCACACGTCGGCGGCTTCCGACAGTTTCGCGAGTTCGGCATCACTCACCAACGTTCTCCGCCTTTGTCTGTCCGCTCGTACGTGGGGCAGTCGTGCGTGGTGGTGCGCGTTTTGGCGCCGGCTGTATTCGGCCCACAAAGCAGCAGCGTCGTCACAGCGAAACATAACAGGAAGACATGCGCTTTTCCGTCGTACTGGTCATGAGGCGATACGAAACCCATACCGTTCTTTTGTTGGGTGCTTAGTGCTTGAGCTGGCCGTGGCTGATGAGCATGTTCATCGCCCGTTCCCACCGGCTCAGCTGGCTGTCGGTGGCGAATCCCTCCGGCCAGCGTCGGTCGAGGTGGCGGCGGAGAATGATGGCGCCTAAGACCAGGACGAGCGGATTGAGGCCGGCCCACTCGGTGTCGAGCCCTTGGGGTGTGGCCCCGCTTTCGGCGAGGTGCTCCCAGCGTTGAACACCGGCGGCGGCCATCGCATCGAAGACGGCGCGACCGACAGGGCCGTCGTCGACTAACTGGCGGGCTATGTAATCCAGCACGGGTAGATGGGCATCGAAGAGCACCCGGACACGCTGACCAACCTCAGCCGGTCCGCCGGGCTCGGGTTGGGACATAACCGCAGCGATCATCTGCAGCACATAGGAATCCACGGCTTCGACCAGCCGTTCTTTAGAGCCGAAATGATGCTGTATGGCACCAACCGAGACCCCTGCTGTCTGGGCGATGCTCTGAAACGTCGCATCGGCGCAGCCGCGGGAGGCGAACACCTCCAAGGCAGCCTGGATGATCGCTGCTCGCCGACGGCCGCCACGTGGATGTGCTGACGTCACGTTTCCCAGCTTCTCCTAAGTCTCCAGCGCGACCGATTATTGTGGCAGGCGGCCTCGATTCATCGATCGGCCCACAGCTGGGCAACTCACCCTCTCAGTTAAGCCTGAGGCGCGCACCACCGCCCGAAAGCTTGGAGACGGGGTGCTTCGATTGCTTCTTGGTCGGCGCCATCGGCGGGCCCTGAACTCGATCCGCAAGCATCATTCCACACTGGCTACCGTCTGCAAATTTCACGATCGGGCGTGCAGCGCGCCGACAGTCACCCAATCATCAACGAGCACAAGCGAACCCGGGGATCGGATATGTCGACGTCAACGAAGCGCAGCTACCTCGCTGGACGAGCCTTTCACACATCGAAACCGAGACGGGCTGGACAAATGGCCCGATGCATCCTTGCGCGGCGGCCCTGACTCAGCGCACGCCGTCCAGCACCGGACCGTTGCGGGAGGGCCAGTGCCAGAGCCGATTATGCGTCCCTGCATCGTCGCCGGCCGCCGCGCGCTTGGTATCCCATAGTTTCGACGGTCCTTGCACGTGTCTACCCGAGCAGGTGCACTGCGGCGAGACAGCGCGCAGCAAGCGAGCCGGTGGCTGCTTTTAGCGCCGACCACAGATGCTCCGGCGTCGTCACGCCGGCTGGGCCGTCGTGAGACGCCAAGGCGGCCGCGCGGATCAAAATTCCGCGCGCGTGTGGGGTGTAGGCCAGATGAATGGGCCGGGCCGGGAAGCGCGCCGGCCCTAGGTACAGCTCGAGCTGGCATCGAATGGTCTCGGGCGCCCGGAAATCGTCGGAGACCGGGGCGGTGACTGCCGAGGGGTTCACTGCAAGAAGCCCGAGGAGCAGGTGCGCCGACGACAGAAATCCGCCGATGTATCGGTAGGCCTCGTCGTGAGCGACGGTGACCACCCTTCTGCCGTCGCCGTCGAGCGATCGCAGGGCATCAGCAAGCCGGCCGATACTCATATCCCCCTCGAGTGGGGGCGCCCCCGCGACCATCGGACCGCCCCTACCAATATCGCCGTATTGTTTTACTCACGCGGCATTTATAGCGGTAGAAGTCAACCTGTGCAAGCAAAACCGCCGCGAGCGATTTCTGACCGCACACACTCGCGGGCGCGCCGGATCATCAACAGCTTCACGACCGACGGAATGTTCAGTCCCTCAACAAGATTCACCATGACTTGTGCATTCGGTCGGCAGGACATCAGCCGATCCCACCGGTTACACCCCGAGAAGAAGAACTCCGCCAGTGAACCTCGGTGCCTGCTGAACGTTCCCGATATTGCGCGTGGCGTGTGTTTGCTGACGCTTCACCGGTCGCCGAGATGGCTTCCCAGCACTGGAATGTCGGTCTCAATGAAGTTGTCACTCGTCAGCTACTGGCGGGGACAGAATTCAATCTCAGCAGCTCCGTCGGTCCTTCCGGCAAGGCATGTCGACAGCCGACCTGGCACGGGCTACTGCGTCTGGGCGCGGTACACACTGAATGTGTTCGAATGCAATGTCATGAAGTTCGAGATCGCTTGAAACCGTAACCACACGCGCGAGCGCCCCTGCCGCGCGGAACGAACACGCTCAGAATCCGCTCGACAACGATTGCAGTGTCCGATTTGGCATCCGAACGTTATACATCGCTGCTCGTTCGGATTGCCGTCAACTGTCAGTGTCGAAGTGTGGTATCCCAGCAGACATCTAAGACCGATAGTCGACTTGCTGCCCGGTGCGCGGCAGTCGCGTCCATCGGTGCGGCGATCCTCCACTTCGCCGTGGCTCCGATGCACTGGACAGACTGGTTGCCATCGGGGGTTTTCTTCGCGTCGATGGCTGTGTTCCAACTGATTTGGGGATACCTCACCTGGTCACGCCCGATGCGGTTGATCCTTGCTGTCGGAATTGCGGGTAATGCCGGGGCGGCCGCGTTGTGGGTGATGTCCAGAACTGCGGGCGCACCAGTTGGTCCCAACGCGGGCGAGCCCGAAGCCGTGGAAGCGGCCGGCATCAGCGTCCTTCTACTGCAGTGCTACGTAGTCATGGGCGCAGGCTGGGCCTTGTTTCGTCACTACCGGGCACAGGAGGTCTCGGGCTTCGGACGAGCCTTTGTGCTGTTGGGTGCCAACGCTGTGATGGCGGGGGCGGTCACGGTTGGCCTCGCGTCTAGCCTTCAAGGTCATCACCATCACCACGGTGATGCGACGGAAGCCGATGCTGAGCAGCTTCAGGCGCACGCCACGAATACGGAGGGTCATCACCACCCCGCCGAACCTCTCGCACCGCCCGATCGCGCCGTTGTTCCCGCTCCCTCGCCAGTGCCCGTCGAGTCTGGGACCGTGATCGACATGGGCCTCACCACCGAAGGGGATCATCACCAAGCAGGCTCTCCCAGACGGGCCGAGGTCGACGGACATCAGCACAGCCACGTCGACTGACGCCGTAAGCTCCGGTCAGTCCTGCTAGTGTTCGTGCTCGAAGAGCACGAGTGTGTGCACCAGCGACGCGTCGACGAAGTATGCCCGGCAGTCGAAGTGGTCCTGAAGCGTGGTGCCGACCTCTGTGGGTGCATTCACCACACCGGAAACGTTCAACACGGTGATACGGGATTGATCGACCCCTTTGAGCGGCTCTTCCAGGGTCAAGGGAAACTGATCTTTGCCGTCAACGTCGAGATCTGCTGTCTCGGTCCGTATGTCCGAAAGATGGGCAGTCGACGCCGACACCAGCCGCTTCAGCACTTCGGATTGACAACGACCGGCAGCCAATTGCTCGGGTGAGGCGGAAGTCTCGCCAGGTTTGCCCAGGCGAAGCACATCGGTGGTGATGGCGATCGCGACGATCAGGGCACCCGCCGCGACTAGAGCGGCGACCACGAAGAATCGGCGCCGCCGTGCATGGCGATCAGCGCTGTTGCGGTCCGTCATCTTCCAGCCCCTTGATTCACGTCAGTGCGCTGCCTGCCAGCCATTGCGGCCAGGGCACGCCCCAATCTCCGTTCTGCCACAGCTCGAGTGGGGCGCCACCGGTGTTGCGGACTTCGACGACGTCTCCCGGTAGCGAGAAATCGTAGAACCAGCGGGCATTTTCGGCGTTGAGGTTCAAGCATCCGTGTGACACGTTCGTGTTGCCCTGGGCCCAGACGGTGTCTTCCAGCTGGTGTAGATAGATGCCGTCGGTGCTGATGCGTGTTGCGTAGTAGATCGTTTCGCGGTAGCCGAGTCGGGAGTTGATCGGTAGGCCGTAGGTCGAGGAGTCCATGATCACGGGGTTAGCCTTGTCCAGGACGGTATAGACCCCTGGTTGGGTCCAGAAGCTGATCGTGCGTCCATTGACCGTTTCGCTGCCACCCATGCCCATCGATGTGGGCATGGTGCGTAAGAGTTTTCCGTTCTCATACACGCTCACTTGTTTGGTGCGGTCGTCCGCGATTGAGACATGGGCGTCACCAATGCGGAAGCTAACGCTGCTATCTGCTTGTCCGTAGAGATCCTGTCCAAGCTCGACCCCGTAGATGTTGGCCTCCACCGTCACCTCGGTCCCGGGGGTGTAGTAGTGCTGGGGACGCCAGTGCGCCGTCTGATCATCAACCCAATTCCAGCCACCGATTGCGGGTGGGTCAGTGGAAACTTTCAGGACCCGTTCTGCGGCGCTGCGATCAGCGATGGCCTCATCGAACCGAGCAACAATGACGGTGCCGACTCCGTAGACGCCGCCGTGGATCAGCCCCGTGTTGCCGGTGGTGGTCAATCGGACTGCCGCCTGGTTACCGGGCACCAGGGTGGTGAACGACGATTCCAAGCCCCGGCTCATGCCGTCGGTGCCTCGGCCTGTGGCAGTCACGCTATATGTGCGGCCGAAACCCAGAGGGACGGTGGGTTTCCACAGCGTATTGTCCGGCGTCATTACGCCCTCGATCACGCTGCCGGTGTCATTGACCATCGTGACCATCTCCAGTGTTCCGCTGGTAGCGGAGACGGTGACGGCGGCAAGTGGATCGATGTCGCGCGCGTCGGGACCAGGTGACATGGCGAGCATGACAGGCATCGACGCAACGGGTGAGCTATCGATCGAGGGTAAGGCCGCTTGCGCTCCAGACCTGCAATCAGCCCCAGGGCAGTCAATGGGCCGCGAAGCGGAGGCGACCACGACTATTAGCACCGTTAGTCCGGCGGCAACTAGACCGAACCGCCGAAGGACGACGGGCATGGCATCGTCTCCATGGTAGTGGTGGACATTCGCTAACCTGCCTATGTACGTACATAGTAAATGCCAGATATCGACGGTTGCTGCGCTGCGACGGTGTCGGATGCCCGGCGCGGCGCGGATTTGGGTCCCATCACGTCCCGGATATGTTGAATCCGGATTGATCACCTTGTAGTGCAATAGATCGATTGTCGTGCGTGGATGGTGCGCCGTAACGCGCCGCTGGCTACAGACCTCTCGCAACGGGATAACGAGATAGCGTCAAGTCGTTGCTGAGGGACTCGGAACGCCTAGCCGCTGTTAGACTCGGGCGCATCGTGAGCTACACCAACACCATCTTCTGGACGCGAAGCCGCGCCATTATTGCGCTAGCGCTGTCTTTTTGGGTCGTCGTAGTAGCTACGGAGATGGCGCCCCCGCCGTTGAACGACATAGCCGCGGCGCACGGGCACCACGCACACCACGCACTGTCTTCCGCGCTGATCGCCGACACCTCGGTACTTCTCGACCATCCGCATAGCAGCGACGCCTCGACGTCATTGGCGCCCGACACTGTCGCTGAGGCGATTCTGCCGCGCCCATCCACGGCCTTGGTCGCTTGGGGGCTGGTCGCGATTGTCGCGATGGTCTTGCTGATCTGGCGCCACTCACGGCGGACGGTTGTTCGCGGCCCGCCGCGGTCGAGATCACCGATTTCGTCAGGCCGGGTGTTGCTCACTCGGCATTGCATCTCGCGGCGCTGATCCGGTAGCGCCAGACCCTGCCGCCTTGTGGTGGTGCGGTCGGTGATTGCTGCCCGTGTTCAGCTGCCGCGTGGCGACCCGTCGCGGCATTACGCAAAGCGATGAATCCCGATGAAACATGTCCAATCCATTCATAGTCTCGACTCCCGTTCGCCCCGGGACAGAGGTCTCGCCCGTTGTGAACGGCCGAGCACCATGGTCGGCGACACCCCGGTGCTGCGCATCTCTGCACCATTCACCTCGGCCGGGTGCGGCTTCTGGGCCAAACTCGAAGGGTTCAATCCTGGCGGGATGAAGGACCGCCCGGCCATGTATATGGTCGAACGAGCACGTGCCGGGGGCTCCCTGCGACCAGGCGGCCGAATAGTCGAATCGACAAGTGGCACGCTGGGACTAGGTCTGGCATTCGCAGGCACTGTCTACGGACATCCCGTCTCGCTCGTTGCTGATCCGGGAATGGAGCCGATTATCCGGCGAATGCTTGCGGCTTACGGCGCTGAGGTCGACCTCGTGACCGAACCGCATCCCGAAGGCGGGTGGCAGCAAGCCCGACGCGACCGGGTCAAACAGATTCTCGCCGCCGAGGAGAATGCCTGGTATCCCGATCAGTACAATAATCCCGACAACGTCGACGCGTATCGTGGCCTCGCCCTGGAATTGCGCGCGCAGCTCGGTCACATCGACGTGCTGGTGTGCTCTGTTGGTACCGGAGGTCACTCAGCTGGTGTGGCAAGGGTTTTGAGGGAATCGAACCCGACTATGAAGTTGATCGGCGTCGACACGGTGGGCTCCACGATCTTCGGCCAGCCAGCCACCACGCGACTGATGCGCGGGCTTGGTTCCAGCATTTACCCGGGCAATGTCGACTACAAGGCCTTTGACGAGGTCCATTGGGTAGCGCCGGGCGAGGCGGTATGGGCATGTCGCACGCTCGCCGCCACGCATTTTGCCAGCGGCGGATGGAGTGTCGGCGCCGTCGCGCTCGTCGCCGGATGGGCGGCCGAGAAATATCCCGCTGGCGCGACGGTGGCCGCAATTTTTCCCGACGGCCCGCAGCGGTACTTCGACACCGTCTACAACGATGAATTCTGCCGAGAGCACGGCGTGCTCGGTGTCATGCCTCCGACTCGGCCGGCGGTTATCGAGGACCCCGCACACCAGGTGGTGTCGTCATGGACTCGCTGTACCACGGTGATCGACCCGATTGGGGCGTTGCGATGAGGGGTTTCGTCACCGAGTTCCGCAGCTTCGGATGGCCAAGCCGGCTGCTGATGATCAACCAGTTCGGCATCAACCTCGGCTTCTATCTGCTGATGCCCTACCTTGCCGGATATTTGGCCGGACCTCTCGGGCTTGCCGCATGGGCGATCGGCTTGGTGCTTGGAGTACGCAACTTCTCTCAGCAGGGCATGTTCATCGTCGGTGGCACCTTGGCGGACCGAATAGGCTACAAGCAGCTCATTGTCGGCGGCTGTCTCTTGCGCACTGCTGGTTTCGGACTGTTGGTCTTTGCTGATTCGCTTCCTGCACTGTTAATAGCCTCGGCAACAACAGGTTTCGCAGGGGCTTTGTTCAACCCGGCGGTACGCGCATATCTCGCGGCCGACGCCGTCGATCGACGCGTCGAAGCCTTCGCGCTGTTCAACGTTTTCTACCAGGGCGGTATCCTCGCCGGTCCGCTAGTCGGCTTGGCGTTAATGGCAGTCGATTTCAGGGTCGGTGCGGCAGTTGCAGCGGCCATCTTTGCGGTGCTGACGGTCGCGCAATTGTTCGCACTGCCGCAGCGCAATTCGACTCCAACGACAGAAGGTGCCTCGATACTTGGCGACTGGCGAACAGTGTTGGGCAACCGCTCCTTCATGTTGTTTGCGGGGGCGATGGTTGGCTCGTATGTATTGTCCTTCCAGGTTTACCTGGCGATCCCGCTTCAGGCGAAGCACCTTGCTCCGGAGTCTGAATCCGCCCTAGTCGCGGGCGTATTCGTCATCTCCGGTTTGGTTGCAGTTATCGGCCAACTCAAGATCACGCGATGGTTCGCCCAACGGTGGGGCCCGGGACGTTCGCTCGTGGTCGGCGTGGCAATCCTCACTGTTGCATTCCTGCCCTTGGCGGCACTGCCCGACGCTAACCGAGCGGGTCGTATCGCAGCGGTCGGCGCACTCTTAGTGGGTGCCGCAATATTGGCGATCGGTTCAGCTGCTGTGTTTCCGTTCGAGATGGATACCGTCGTATCGCTCGCCGGTGGCCGACTCGTCGGCACGCACTACGGGTTCTACAACACCATCGTCGGAGTGGGCATTCTTGCGGGCAACCTTGCCACCGGAACACTCATGCAGACCGCCGCCGCGATGGCAACGCCCGCGCTTACGTGGGTTGTGCTGATCGCCGTCGGCGCAGCAGCAGCTACGGCCCTGTATTGGCTTGACCGCGCCGGACGGCTACAGCCACCCGTCTCCCGCATGTCAGTTGGCACGGCCACCTAGACAGCCGGAGAGGCGAGCTCCTGGCTCTGACAAACCGCGTATCACCTCCTTCGTCAAATCTTTATCGAAGGCATACCTCCGCCATACCGGTATCAGGCAGATTGAACCTCGGTGTGGGCCACGACGACGGCTAGCGTCGCAGTCCGCAGCCCATGCTTTGGCAGCCACCGGCCCGAGCCGACGCGGTTTAGAGGAGAGGATCCGATGACCACCACAACGGTGCTCGATGTCCATGGGTTGCAGTGGGCCACCTCGGGATCGGTGGTGGAATCAGCACTCATGCGCCGCCCGGGGGTGTCAGCCGTGCACGCCAACGCCCTCAACCAGACCGCGACGGTGACCTTCGACTCGACCGTGACGTCAGTGGCTGAGCTCGCAAAATGGATCCAAGAATGCGGGTACCACTGCGCAGGGCGCTCGGTGCCAAACCATCTCTGCGAGCCGATGTCGGATTCAGCCCCGGCGACCCACGCCGATGAAGGCGCTCACCAGCACGGCCACGGGGACACTGGGCATCCTCCGGAAGAGGTCATGGGCCATGGAGGCCATGGCGGCATGTCGATGGACGCCATGGTCCGGGACATGCGCAACCGCTTTCTGGTCGCGTTGGTGTTGTCGATACCGATCATGCTGTGGTCGCCGATGGGACGCGACATGTTCGGATTCGGCGTGCCGGCCCCGTTTGGGCTTCGCGACGATGTCTTCACGCTGTTGTTGAGCTTGCCGGTTGTGTTCTATTCGGCCTGGATCTTCTTCGACGGGGCGTGGCGCGCATTGCGGGCGCGGACGCTGGACATGATGGTCCTGGTCGCTGTTGCGGTGGGTGCAGGCTGGCTCTACAGCGTCGCTATCACCTTGACCGGTGGCGGCGAGGTGTTCTACGAAGCTGCTGCAGTCTTGACAACCTTTGTGCTGCTGGGCCATTGGTTCGAGATGCGTGCGCGAGGCGGGGCCAATGAGGCGATCCGCACTCTGCTTGAGCTGGCCCCGCCGCTGGCTGTGGTGGTCCGCGGCGACGAGTTGGTCGAAGTCCCCACCGCCGAGGTTGTCAGCGGTGATCTGCTGTTGATCCGGCCCGGCGCCAAGATCCCCGTCGACGGCGTCGTCGAGGAGGGCAGCTCCGAGATTGACGAGTCGATGGTCACCGGCGAGAGTCTGCCGGTTTCGAAAGCTGTTGGAGACAGCGTGATTGGGGCTTCGATCAACACGACCGGCACGCTACGGGTACGCGCGACAAAAGTTGGCTCCGATACTGCGCTGGCCCAAATCGTCGCGATGGTTCAGGAGGCGCAGAACTCGAAAGCGCCCGGTCAGCGACTCGCCGACAAAGCCGCATTTTGGCTGGTGTTAGTGGCGCTCATCGGCGGCACGGTCACTTTCGTCGTGTGGTGGGCCGTGGGTGCGGGGATCCAAACTGCGCTGTTGTTCGCTATCACCGTCGTGGTCATCACCTGTCCGGACGCTCTGGGGCTGGCCACCCCGACGGCGATCATGGTCGGAACCGGACTGGGCGCCAAACGCGGGGTGCTGTTCAAAAATGCCACCGCTCTAGAGACCTCGGCGCGCATCGACACCGTCGTGATGGACAAGACCGGAACGCTCACCAAGGGCGAGCCGGAGGTCACCGATTTTGTCGCCGAAGGGATGGACCGCACCGAGCTGCTGGCGCTGGTGTCAGCGGTAGAGACCCAGTCCGAACACCCTCTGGCCGAGGCCATCGTGCGTTACGCCCGCGAGCAGACAATCAGTCCCGCAGGGCTGACTGATTTCCGCAACATTCCCGGTCACGGCGCCACCGCCACCGTCGCCGGCCGCCAGGTAGCGATCGGAAACCGCAAGCTCATGGTCGAGGAGAAAGTCGAGTTCTCCCCAGCGTTGATGCGTCGCCGTGACGAATTCGCCTCCAGCGGGCGCACCGCAGTCCTGGTGGCCGTAGACGGCCGCGGCGTCGCCGTCATCGCGCTGGCAGACGCGGCCCGCGAAACCTCGGCCGACGCTGTCCGAGAGCTGCACGACTTGGGTGCGCGGGTGGTGATGCTCAGCGGTGACAACGAAGCCACCGCGGCCAGGATCGCGGGCCAGTTGGGCATCGACACCGTCATCGCCGAAGTGTTGCCGGGGGAGAAGGCCGCCAAGATCGATGAACTCCAGCAGCAAGGCGTCAAGACAGCCATGGTCGGCGACGGGGTCAACGACGCACCGGCTCTGGCTCAGGCCGACCTCGGGGTGGCGATCGGTGCAGGCACCGATGTTGCGATCGAGACGGCGGACGTGGTCCTGATGCGATCAGATCCGCTTGACATCCCTATCGCGTTGCGGATCGGGCGAGGCACCGTGCGTAAGATGCGCCAGAACCTTGGCTGGGCGGTGGGTTACAACGTGATCGCGTTGCCGATCGCTGCAGGGGTATTCGAACCCGCCTTCGGTTTGGTGCTCCGTCCCGAGATCGCCGCGCTGTCGATGTCGGGGTCCAGTCTGATCGTCGCGGTCAACGCCCTGATGCTCAAAAGACTCAAGCTGCCGTCGCCGCCTCGGCAGCCCACCCCTTGATCGAGTGCAGGCGAGCGCTACGCCAGCTCGATCGAGGCAGCGCTCACCGAATCGATTGCAGCACGCAGCTTGGTGGCAACCTCATCGGCGACCTCCTGCAACCGCTTCTCATCGGTCACTTGGACCAGAAGTTGCGGATCCATCGCTTCCACAAGCACCCGGCCCTCCTCGGCTGGGTCAGTGCGCACAACGACGTTGCACGGCAATAGCAGCCCGATCTGGCGATCGATATCGACCGCACGATGGGCCAGCGGCGGATTGCACGCGCCGAGAATCAGGTAGTCCTCCATGTCCTCGCCGAGTTTCGTCTTCAGCGTCGCCCTCATGTCGATCTCGGCAAGGACCCCGAAGCCCTGGCTGGCCAGCGCTGCGCGCGTGCGAGCGACCGCATCGGAGAACGAGGACTCCAGCGCGGTAGAGATAGCGATCGACATTTGACATCCTTCCATCTCAACGTGGCACTCTGACCCGCTCGGCAGGTGTGAGTGGCTGGCTTTCACACTACGACTAAACCTCCTGTCCGCGGGAGTGAGCGCTTTCTCCGCAGGAGATACGTATGTAGCTGGACCTTTGAAGCCATCTCACAGGCCGAGGCGATAGCATCATGACCTCGTGAAGGCCGTGACGGTCAGTCGCCGCTCTCACGGTGTGAAGATGCGAATACCGGCTGGAGGTGTCGTGCCCATCGTTCTGCGCGGTGCGCGGCTGCGTTGGCCGATAGCTGCCATGCTGGCGGTGGTGATCGGTGTCAGCGCGACGATGGTGCTCGCCGCGCGCCAGCGCCAGGCCGACGACCCTGATCACGTCGACTGTAATCAGGTTAAGTGCGTCGCCCTTACCTTTGACGACGGCCCCACGCCCTTCACCGACCGCCTGCTACATGTCCTTCAGTCGTACAGCGCCAAAGCAACATTCTTCTTGATTGGCAACAAGGTCGCCGCCGATCCAGCCGCCGCCCGACGGATCGCCGATGCCGGCATGGAAATTGGCAATCACACCTGGGAACACCCAAACATGAGCACCATTCCTCTGGGGGACATAGCCTCTCAACTCAGTAAGGGAACTCAGGCGATCGCCGCGGCCACCGGACGCCCGCCACAGATCTACCGCCCGGCGGGCGGGTTGTCCTCAGACTCGGTCCGCGCATCAGCCGCCCAGCAAGGTCTGGCAGAGATTCTCTGGGACGTAATCCCTTTCGACTGGATCAACGATGCAAACACCGCAGCCACGGTCTACATGTTGAAAACTCAGATCAAACCCGGCTCTGTGGTTCTGCTGCACGACACCTACTCCAGCACCGTCGACGTGGTCTATCAGTTCCTGCCGGTGCTGATCGCCAACGGGTACCACATGGTGACCGTGACTCACCTACTTGGCCCGCGCACGCCCGGTAGTAGCTATGGAGGCCGCGACAACGGCCCGCCCATCAACGACATCGTCGACATCCCCGCCAGCCGGATCCCGTCCCTGCCAGGTACTCCATCACCGAAACCGGCACCCAACCTTCCCATCACCGATATTCCCAACCAAAGCCCCGGCGGCCCGCCGGCCCAGTAGCGGATTGCAGCAGACAGCTGGACACCGGTACGGACTAACTCAGTAGTCCGACCGCTCTGGGACACATCCTGAATGGCTACGCCGACGTGGGGATGAAACTGCCGGACTATTCCGGTAGTCAGTACAACGCCGACCGCTGAGTGTCCCTATCCTGGTTCGTCAGTGATGGTTTGGCCGGTGCGAACGAGCGAGATGACGCCGTACGTCACTCGGTTAATCAAGAATTTGCGGCGCTGAAGGCGATCAGGCAACGCGGCGTCAGTCCTATGTCGGCCACAACCATGGCGCCACGTGTGTATGAAGGCAGGTTCTGACGTGCTTGAGGGAGTCCTGCGCATGCTGGTTAGGGATCACCGAGGGTCCGTCAAACGAGGCTGAGGGTAGGCGAGCGCAGCTCGGCGAAAGTGTGCAACAGATGAGACGAACGAATCCGGAAGATCACGGGACTTAAGGCCTTAACGTGCTGACGCAGGGCGGAGGTGGACAACGTTGTGGCGCCATCTGCACTACAGAACTCCGGCGTACGAGTGCAGGCCGGCGGTCACCAGGTTGATGAAGAACAGGTTGAAGACCATCGCGACGAAGCCGACGACGTTGATCCAGGCCGCTTTCTTGTCCCGCCAGCCCGCCGTCGACCGTGCATGGAGGTACGCGGCGTAGACCACCCACGCGATGAACGACACCGTCTCCTTGGGGTCCCAACCCCAGTAGCGACCCCAGGCCTCCTCGGCCCAGATGGCCCCGAAGATGACGCCGAAGCCGAAGATCGGGAACGCGAAAATCGTGGTGCGGTAAGCGATTCGGTCGAGGGTCTGTGCGTCGGGCAGCCGCTGCACGATTTGCGCCAGCCGGCCTTCGCGGGCCGGGTCGGCCAGCGGCGACATCTTCAGCAGGAACAGGATGCTGGCCACACCGGCGACCAGGAAGACACCCGAGCCGAGGCTGACCACCGAGACGTGGATGGGCAGCCAGTAGGACTGCAGCGCGGGCATCACCGGCGCGGCGTTGGTGTAGAGCCAGCGGCCCGAGACCGTCAGCAGAATGAGCACAGGAACGAGTACGAAAACCCACAGCGCGCGGTACTGCGGCTTGCGCAGCACGATCGAGGCCGCGATCAGACCGCAGAAGCACGTCAGGTTGATGAACTCGTACATGTTGCCCCACGGCACGCGGGCTGTCGCCAGCCCGCGCAGCACGATGCAGACGAACAGCAGCGCGATGCCGACGTAGACCAGCGACAGGCCGGCCTTGCCGATGCGTTCATCGACTGCGCGTTTCTGGTTTTCGACGACGACGCCGGGGCGGTCGCTGTCGGCGGCGACACCGGCGGACACCAGCTCGCGCGCCTCCACCTTGCGACCACGGCTGTAGGCGAGGTCGACGGCGAGCAGCAGCAGCGCCAAGACCAGGACGACGACCGACGAGGTGAACGCCCAGTCCGAATAGCGGGCCAGCCCGATGTCGATGTACACCGAATTCACTTGTTGCCCCTGATTTTTAAGGTGGCCAAGATGTAACGCTCGCCGCGCTCACGCTTGGTTAAGTACCGGTTGCGTCCGCGTGCGTAGCGCGGGTTCGCCCAGGCCGGCCGAGTCCAGGAACCTCCGCGCCCTCCGCGGCCAGGTCCTATCATCACCCGCTCCTGTCGAGATAGATTACGTGCAGCTTAGTACTAAGTTAACTAGTACGTTGCAAGTGGTCCAAGATCGAACCCCACTGGGTGTCCGATTCGCCATATCAAGCCCATCATGTTCATGGTGGCGCAGAAATCGCGTAACACACGTGGGCTGACGGTCGGCAGCGTGGCGACATATCGCTGGCTGGGACTCCGCCGCCGTTGCCACGATGGATGCGCTTGTTTACGTGGATCGCGCACCTCGCGAGGCTGCATGTTGTGGGCTACCAAGATGTGCTGATCGGGTATCCGGCCAGCTCCTGGTCTCCTGGCCCTCGCCGTTCTCGCGCTGATGGGGTCTGCGGTGAATGCCTGACTGCCCAGGCTATAAACTGTTCGCGACGTTCTCTCGTCGGAATTTTAGTGGCGAGTTGCGCCTTGGGACGGGTCCTGGTTCGCCGCGATTGCCGGACCGCCGGGCCTATTGACTGAGGTCGGTCGACCTGGTGACCGAGTATGCATGCCGCTGCCGTCGCAAGGTAGATGCCGACGAATAAGTGTCGCAGAACAATCGGATTAAAGCGCTGATTCGACCGATCTCACCGACGGTCCGAGGCGATAGCCGACGCCGCGGACGCTGTGGATAAATGCGGGCCGATCGGCATCCTCGCCTAGTTTTCGTCGCAACTGTCCGACATGCATGGTGATCGATTCAAGGTTCGCTCTGTCCTTGGGACCCCACACCGCCTCTGCTAAATCCTCGCGTGTGGTCACCGCTCCACCGTGCCTGACCAATTCGACAAGAATCGCGAATTGAGTTCTCGTTAGATGCACCTCAATACCTGCGAGGCGGACCTCCCGCCGTGTCACGTCGATGGTGAGTGACCCACAAATGTACCGCCACGGCATCTCTCCACGGCGGTTAGTATGCGGCGCGGGGCGCTTGCGTCTCCGCGCGACTGCGCGTATCCGAGCGGCCAATTCACGGCTGCTGTGATGCCCAATGAGGACATCATCGGCGCCCGCGGCGAAGCCGGCGATAACCACCGATTCGCCGCCACTGCTGCAATAAATGGTGATGTGACCGTCGGAGACAGCACGGGCGCGTCGGCATACCTCCAGGAGGGGAGCGTCGAGGTGGTCGGTGTCGAAAATGACGAGTCCAGGTTGGTTCTTCTCAATGGCACTGACCGCCTGAGCGCCATCGTGGACCAAAGTGATTTCAACCTCGTCGCGACGAAAGTGGTCGACGAACGCTTCCATCCAACACGCATGGTTGCCGACTAACGTCACTGTCAATGCCGCCGACGCGGGTGCCCTCAGCTTTTCCACCACTCCTTAATACTGGATTACTACGTACTAGCGTAGCTCTGAGTCGGAGCGTGTCGTTCGTCTAGGCCTCTGCGAGGTTGAACGCGAGCTGCGCATTGAGTGCGGGCGCACGAGCTGCGCCCGCTAGTTGACTCCCACTGAGCCTGTGTTTGATGCATTGAGCCCATTCTCGCTCGACAAACGGGCGTAGCATGCGACCCCCCACCGAGACAAGACTGATGCCAAGCTTGCGGTCGGCGTTAGATCCACCACGGGAGGCTCCTTGCTTCGGTGATCTTGAGCCAATCTTTACATAATTCATACGTCTTGGAATAACCGGCGGGTGCACCGTGGGAGAAGTATCTTCTTTGGCGGCAGGATGGGCATGAGCGTGAGTTATTTCGGCTCCCCAGCGGTAGCGCGGTGGCTTCTTCGCCGCCCATGCTGTTGGAGCGGTGGGTGTGTTCTAGGGATGATCCGTGACCCGAACTCTGGATCGGGTGCCGGCGTGCCGGCTTCCTTGGGCCGCCTTGGCTAGTCGAGTAAGGAGAATCGTCGTGATGTATTGGTACGGACATGATTTGAGTGGTTGGGGGTATGCAGGAATGGCGGTTGGAATGGTTCTCCTATAGATCCTCATAGTTGTCGCGCTTCTGGCATTCTTCCGTTTCAATGCCGCCGGCGGCCTGCGCTCGGGCGCTCCACGGCCGAAGCCAACGAGCTGGGCCGAGCAGCAAGTTGACGCCCAATTTGTAGGCGACGAGACCGGCGAGGCCAGATAGCGGAAACTCCAAGCAACTCTGCGTGCTACCGGCCAACGTCTGTAACCGGTGCCTGAGATACTTTGAGTCCGCTCATAAACGCCCCAATCGCGGGCTCACTCTGTCTTGGAAATGGCTCCAATTGCGCCACCCATCCGGCTAGGCCAGAAGTCTGGGCCAAATGAAAGCCATTACACTCCGCCGGCGGAAAGTTCGTCGGACTTCCTTTCGGTAGACGTTGCTGCTTTGAAGCGGCGAAGTAGGGACTGGGTGACGGCAGTTCCAGGCGGAACGTCGGGTGTCCGCGGCGAGAAAGGGTGGCCAAAGCCTACAGAGGCGGCCGCCGGTTCCCTGCGTGCGGCGACCGTTGCTTCGCCAACCCGTCACCCAATGCGTTCGTCAAGAGCCTGGTCGGCGCTAATGCTGCCGCTACTATCGCTCTTAGTACGGAGATGAGATGGAGAATGCCCGTGGGGTCAGAGAAGACACGAGTCGCGGAGAAGTCTGCGCGTGATGGACGTAAGGCCGTGGCCGCCGTTCGATCCTCCGGTCGGGGTGGCAGTCTGATCTGGATTGCGATATCGGCAGTCGTGTTGGCAGCGCTTCTGGTTGTGGTGATCGTTTCGATCACCCGCCATGCCGGGGGCCGCAAGGTCAATACCGATGCTGCCAGCCTGGACCATCCACCCGCGGTGACTGCAGTCGGGGTGGACAGTTCACCGCCTTGGCCGGCTCCCGGCGATACCGTCGCCGCCGTAGCCGCCGCCGGCTTGCCAATGCTTACGCAGGAAGGAGCTCAGGAGCACATCCACGCACACCTCGATGTTTTAGTCGATGGACAGCCGGTCGCAGTGCCGGCCAACATAGGTGTTGATCAACGTCGCGGAAGGATCAGTCCCCTGCACACGCACGACGACAGCGGTGTGATCCACATCGAGTCCCCGGTCAAGCGCCAGTTCAGCATCGGCGAGCTCTTCTCGGAGTGGCAGGTGAGCCTCACAGCTGACAACATTGGCGCACTACGCGCGGGCGATGGCAAGGTCCTGCGTGTGTTCGTCAATGGCAAGCAGCAGGCTCAGGACCCAGCGGCGTTCTTGTTCAACACTCACGACGAGATTGCGATTGTGTACGGCGTACCGCGTACTGGCGAGAACATTCCGGCGAAATACGATTTCGCTGAAGGGGAATGACGAAGGTCGGCCAGGCTGTCGCCGACTGAATTTTGGTTCCTGCGTGTTCAATGCTTAATTGAGGATCTGCAACAACACCACGACGTAGATTGGGAGAGGGGCGTCATCCCAGTGGCCTCGGTTTACGGGCCACGCCATGTGCCGTTCAGCCCAATCTATGCGGGGCTTAGGTCTTGACATGTAGGAACGCTCAGCGGGGCGCAGCTTGTTGCGACGCTACTATGTACATTAGTAGCGCGCGGAACAGCCGACGGCGCCCACCGACCGAATCCATGGCTGGTTCAACGTAACCAAGTGGCATTAGTGCCACGCGGGTCATGTGGTAGCGATCGCAGGTGGGATGAAAGGTAGACGTCCCACCGCTTGGGCGAGCATGTCCCGAGTCGCGTGGAATTTGGGTGACGATCCACGATGAACTCTAGGCGGCGGCACCGACAGATTTGGTGTCGGCGCCGGTGTCGGGGTGAGCGTGTCGGCGCAGGGCGTCGACGAGCTG
>NZ_JACBJQ010000078.1 GCF_013404075.1 Mycolicibacterium vinylchloridicum | reverse complement strand
CCTACGCGACTTCACCCTCGACCCCACCAGGGACTACCAACCCACCGGAGCGCCCAAAGGCCCCAAACGGAAAAAGCTGTGAACCTAATGCAGGTTCACAGCTATTCCGATGTCCTGAGACATCACAAGCGTCGGGCTGACAGGATTTGAACCTGCGACCACTTGACCCCCAGTCAAGTGCGCTACCAAGCTGCGCCACAGCCCGTTGCTCCCGACTGACGTCGGCAGCAGCGTCGAAAGCCTACCGCAGGCCCTGGCGCGGCCCCGAATCGGCCACACCTGTCACACCGTCAACAGCCGATACAGCCCGATGAGCCCGACCACCACGATCACTGCCCGCAGCACGTTCGGCGACAGCCGCCGCCCGTAGTGCGCGCCCAGCCAGCCGCCGACCAGCGATCCGGCTGCGATCAGGCCGGCGGCCTCCCAGCTCACCCGGTCGAATGCCACCACTGTGTAGCCCACCGCCGCGACGATGTTGACCAGCAACGACAGCAGGTTCTTGGCCGCGTTCATCCGCTGCATGTCCTCGGGCAGCAGCGCGCCCATCACGCCGATCAGCAGGATCCCCTGTGCCGCGGTGAAGTACCCGCCGTAGATCCCCACCGCGAACGTGCCCGCCACCAGCGCGGCCATCCGCTTGGGTGACACGTGCTCGGCAGACCGTCCGGCCGCCTCGGCACGCGATCGCGCGTACGCCTGAATCCGCGGCCCGATCACGACGAGCACCAGCGCGCCCACCAGGAGCACCGGCACGATCTGGGTGAACACCTTCTCGGGCAGATGCAGCAGCAAGAACGCTCCGATGGCCGCACCGATCACCGAGGCCGGGATCTGCCAGCGCAGCCGGTCCCATTGTCCGCCGAGTTCCTTGCGATACCCCCAGGTGCCCGACACCCCGCCGGCCACCAGGCCGATCGCGTTCGACATCGTGGCCGTCACCGGCGGAAACCCCAGCGCCACCAGCGTGGGGAACGTGATCAGCGTGCCCGAACCGACCAGCGCATTGATAGCGCCCGCCCCCATGCCGGCCAAGGCGATCACGATCATGTGGGAGACGGACATCAAGGCACCCTATCCGCACTTCCTGGTACCGCCGAACCGGGCCGCGATGCCGACCAAACGCCAAGGAACACAACGTGATCCACCACACACCACCACGCCGGGCATCGGGCCAATAACCTCAGACCCTATGAGCGACATACCGAGTACCGACGAGGCGCTGGCCAACCTGAGCATGCCCCTGCTGGACGCGATGATGACGCAGCGGGCCGTTCGCCGCGTAAAGCCCGACCCGGTCGACGACGCCATCGTCGTCAAATGCATCGAACTCGCGCTGCGAGCCCCGACCGGATCCAACGGCCAGAACTGGGAGTTCATCGTCGTCAAGGACCAGCGCGTCAAAGACCAACTCGCCAAGCGCTATCGGCAGCCCTGGTCGATCTACGGAGCGCTCGGTCGACGCCAGTCCGCCGGCGACCAGACGATGCTGAAGATCCTCAAGGCCGTGGAATGGCAGGTCGAGCACTTCAGCGAGATCCCGGTCCTGGTCATCCCGTGTCTGCGCGGCGGCACCCGGGTGCCCTACGTCCCGACACCGTTCGTCGGGGAAACGTCGTACTTCGGATCCATCTACCCCAGCGTGCAGAACCTGCTGCTCGCCGCCCGCGCGATGGGCCTTGGGGCATCCCTGATCACCATGCCGCTGTGGAGCGTCACCTCCGCACGCAAGATCCTCGGGCTACCACTGTCGGTGACCCCGATCTGCGTGGTTCCGCTCGGCTGGCCGAAGGGGCGCTACGGCCCGACCACCCGGAAGCCCGTCGAGGACGTCGTGCACCTCGACTCCTACGGAAAGCGCTGGCTCAAGGCCTAGTGATGGCCGCCGCTGCCGGGAGCTCCACCGGGGCCCCCGCTGTGGTCGCCGCCGCCGTTCCAGCCCGGCTCGGCCACCTCGGCCTCGGTCAGCACGTCGCTGGTATCCGGGATGACCGCCGGTGCGCAGTTCATCGAGAAGCTGTCCTCGGTGTCGGTCTCCTGGCAGGCCAGCACCCGGGGCGCAGCACCACCGAACGCGCCGCTGAACACGGCCACCGCGGGCGCCGCGGCGATCATCAAGCCGGCGATCCCGTAGACCAGACGGCGGGTGGGAAGCGAATACGCAGCAAACTCCATGCTGGCAATCTACTGCGCACAACCCGTGAAATCGCGGCAAACCCGCCGATTAGCGCGGCTTGAGCTTGCGCTTCTCACGCACCCGGACGTTGATCCGGATCGGACTGCCCTCGAAACCGAACGTCTCACGCAGCCGGCGCTCCAGGAACCGCCGATACCCGGCCTCCAGAAAACCACTGGTAAAGAGCACAAACGTCGGCGGCCGCGAGGTGGCCTGGGTGGCGAACAGGATTCTGGGCTGCTTGCCCCCGCGCACCGGCGGCGGCGTGGCCGCGACGATTTCCTTGATCCACGTATTGAGCTGACCCGTCGAGATCCGGGCATCCCAGGACGCCAGCGCCGTCTCCATCGCCGGCACCAGCTTCTGCACCGCCCGGCCGCTCTTGGCCGAGATATTCACCCGCGGCGCCCACTGGAGCTGCGCGAGCTCCCGGTCGATTTCCCGATCCAGCAGGTAGCGCCGGTCTTCGTCGACCAGATCCCACTTGTTGAACGCCAGCACCAGGGCCCGGCCCGCCTCGATCACCATCGACAGCACGCGCTGGTCCTGCTCGGTCAGCGGCTGCGATGCGTCGATCAACACGACCACCACCTCGGCGGCGTCGATCGCGCTGTGCGTGCGCACCGAGGCGTAGAACTCGTGCCCGCTGGCCTGCCCGACCCGTCTGCGCAACCCCGCCGTATCGACGAATCGCCATGTCTTGCCGCCCAATTCGATCAACGAGTCCACCGGGTCGACCGTGGTGCCCGCGACATCGTGCACCACCGAACGCTCGGCGCCCACCAGCCGGTTCAGCAGCGAACTCTTACCGACGTTCGGCTTGCCAACCAGCGCAACGCGTCGCGGTCCGCCGGGTCCCGCGGTGACCTCGGACGCGGTGGGCAAAGCGGCGACCAGATTGTCCAGCAGATCGGCGACCCCGCGTCCGTGCATCGCACTGATCGGATGCGGCTCCCCCAGTCCGAGCGACCACAGCGCCGCCGCGTCGGATTCGCCCTTCTCGTTGTCAACCTTGTTGGCCGCCAAGAACACTGGCTTGCCCGACCGGCGCAGGATGCGCGCGGCCGCCTCGTCACCGGCGGTCGCGCCGACCGTCGCGTCGACCACCAGGATCACCGCGTCCGCAGTCTGCATCGCCACCGAAGCCTGATCGGCCACCAACTGCTGCAGGCCCTTGGCGTCGGGCTCCCACCCGCCGGTGTCCTGTACGACGAAACGCCGCCCCGTCCAGGCGGCGTCGTAGGACACCCGGTCGCGGGTCACGCCCGGCAGATCCTGCACGACGGCCTCACGCCGGCCCAGGATCCGGTTCACCAGCGTCGACTTGCCGACGTTGGGCCGGCCAACGATGGCGACAACCGGTGGTGGCGCGAACGCTTCACCGTCCTCGGCTTCGAAGCCCTCGTCGGTGAGTTCCCATTCGCTCTCGTCGGACCAGGTGCCGTCGTCGCTCATCGCACTGCTCCGCTTCGCTGTTCGACCAGCTCCAGCAGCTGGGCCACGACCTCGGCCTCGGTCATGTCGCTGGTGTCGACGATCACCGCGTCCTCGGCCGGGCGCAGCGGCGACACCGCACGTGTGGAATCCAGGTGGTCGCGGCGCCGCACATCGGCCAGCACCGCCTCGTATTCGTCAGGCAGGCCGGCTGCGACATTCTGATCGTTGCGCCGGCGCGCCCGCGTCTCCGCCGACGCGGTCAGGAAGATCTTCACATCGGCGTCGGGCAATACGACGGTACCGATGTCGCGACCCTCGACGACGACATTGTCTGACCCCGAGGCCAATTCGCGCTGCATCGCCACCAACCGGGCACGGACCTCCGGTACCGCCGACACCGCCGACACCGCCTTGGTGACCTCGTCGCCACGGATCTCGTCCGACACGTCTTCGCCGCCAAGGTACGCGCGGTCGACGTTCGGGTCATAGCCCACCGACAACGGCACATCGGCTACCGCCGCGATCGATGCGGGGTCGGTGATGTCGATGTCAGCGCGCAGCATCGACAGCGTCACGATCCGGTACATAGCACCGGTGTCCAGGTAGTGGGCGTTCAGCGCACGCGCCAATCCCCTTGACACCGAGGATTTTCCGGTTCCGGCCGGACCGTCGACCGCCACCACTACCCGACTCACAGACCTACCGCCTTGTACAAATCCCCAACTTCCTTGCGGGTCAACACCCGGATGCTGCCCGGCCGCTGCTCGCCAAGGGCCACCTCGCCGATACTGACCCGCACCAGCCCTTCCACTGGGAAGCCCGCCGCGGCCAGCAGCCTGCGCACAATCCGCTTGCGACCCTCGTGCAGCGTCACCCGCAACAACGTCTTGCCCGGCACCGCATCGATCACCGCGAAGTCATCGACCGCCGCCGGACCGTCGTCCAGCTCGATGCCGGCCCGCAATGTCTTGCCTAAACCCCGTGGCACTGAACCGGTTACCGTAGCCAGATACGTCTTGGGCACTTCGAACGAGGGATGCATCAGCCGGTGCGCCAACTCGCCGTCGTTGGTCAGCAGCAGCAGGCCCTCGGTGTCGGCGTCCAACCGTCCGACGTGAAACAAGTTCTTGTTGCCGCGCACCCGATGCTCCACCAGATCGCCGACACACGGCCGGCCCCGGTCGTCCGACATCGTCGAATGCACACCGATCGGCTTGTTGATCGCCAGATATATCATCGTGTCGTCCACGACGATCCGCGACCCGTCAACCCGGATCTCGGCAGTGGCCGGATCCACCCGGGTACCCATCTCGGTGACGATCTGCCCGTCGACCTCCACCCGTCCGTCCAGGATCATCCGCTCGGCCACCCGCCGCGACGCGATTCCGGCCTGGGACAGGACCTTCTGCAGCCGCACCCCTTCTGGCTCAGGCATCGGTGTCCACATCGAAGGCGATCTTCTCTTCGACCGCGGTGCCCCCACCGGAAAGCTTGGCGAAACGTGGTTCGTCGTCCAGGTTTTCACTCATCTCGTCGATCACGTCGACGTCGGGAAGCAACGGTGCGATATCGGGCAGGTCGGTCAGCGACGACAGGCCGAGCCGCTCGAGAAAGAGCTCGGTGGTGGCGAATGTGGTTGCGCCGGTGTCCTCGTCGGCACCGGCCTCGGTGATCAGCCCACGCGCCACCAACGTCCGGATCACCGCGTCGACGTTGACGCCGCGCACCGCGCTGACGCGCGCCCGCGTAACCGGCTGCCGGTAGGCCACCACCGCCAGCGTCTCCAGCGCCGCGCGGGTCAGCTTGGAACGCGAGCCGTCCAGCAGCAACCGCTCCACATACGGCGCCAGCCGGGCCCGGGTGTACATCCGCCAGCCGCCCCCGGCTTCACGCAGGTCGATACCGCTGTCGCGGGCCGCCAACTCCGAGGCCATCACTTCCAGTTTCGCGGTGATGCGATACACCGGCTGCTCGGTCACCGAGGCCAACGTTTCGGCGCTGACCGGGGTGTCAACCACCAGCAGCAATGCCTCCAGTACGCGGCCCAGTTCGTCATCGTCCAGGTCGGCGTGGGCTACGTCGATATCGGAGTCCAAGTCGGGTACTTCGCCCGCTTCGTCGGTCATGGTTGGTTCTACTCTTCTTCCCACTCGGATCTGACCAGCTCATCGTCTACCTGCCGGTCCCCGGTCCACGAAACCTGGAGCACACCAAGCGGTTCAAACTGCTCAAATGCTACCGTCCGGGCCCGATACAGTTCGAGCAGTGCCAGGAAGCGCCCGACGATCTGAATGGGTTCGTCGCAGTCGGCGATCAGCTCCTTGAACGATGCCCACTGCCCCACCCCGCGCGCCGACAGGAACTCCAGCAGCCGCTCGGCCTGCTCTGGCACCGATACCTGCTGCGTGTGCAGATGGTCTGTGCGGACGGTCGGGACGGGCCGCGGGGTGAAGGCGGCCGCGGCGATCTCGGCGAAGCTCGCGGCGTCGACACCCAGCATGACCTCGGGAAGCAGGTCGGAGAACCGGTCTTCGAGGGCGACGGCGCGTGGGTAACTCCGCAACGCGGCGGCTTCCAGCTCGGCGAACATCTCGGCGACATGCTTGAACGCGCGGTATTGCAGCAGCCTCGCGAAGAGCAGATCGCGTACCTCGAGCAGCGCAAGATCCTCCTCGTCTTGCACCTGGCCGGCCGGCAGCAGCCGCGCGGCTTTGAGGTCCAACAACGTGGCGGCAATCACCAGAAAGGTGGTGGTCTCGTCGAGCTCGAGCTCGGGGCCGATCTGGCGGGTGTAGGCGATGAATTCGTCGGTCACCTGATGCAACGCGACCTCGGTCACATCCATGCGGTGGGCGAAGATCAGCTGCAGCAGAAGGTCGAACGGACCCTCGAAGTTGGTCAGCCTGACACGGAAGCCCTTTTCGGGCACCGGCGGTTCGGTCACTTGCCGAAGCGGTCGATGACCTCGCGGGCCAGCGATCGGTATGCCTGTGCGCCAGCAGATTTCGGTGCCCAGGTAGTGATGGGCTCGCCGGCGACACTGGTCTCGGGGAAGCGCACGGTGCGGGTGATGACGGTGTCGAACACCAGATCGCCGAAGCGTTCCAGGACCCGGGCCATCACCTCGCGCGCGTTGACCGTGCGGTTGTCGTAGCGGGTGATCAGGATCCCGCTGATCGCCAGCCGCGGGTTGAGCCGCTCACGCACCTTGTCGACGGTGTCGGTGAGCAACGCCAGTCCGCGCAGCGAGAAATACTCGCACTCGGTGGGGATGACCACCCCGTCGGAGCAGGCCAGCGCATTGACCGTCAGCAGGCCCAGCGACGGTTGGCAATCGATCAGGACGTAGTCGTAGCGATCGAGCACGGGGTGCAGCGCGCGCGCCAGGGTCTGCTCGCGGCCGACCTCGTTGACCAGCTGGATCTCGGCCGCCGACAAGTCGATATTGCTGGGCACCAGGTCCAGGTTCTTGACCCGGGTGTTGATCAGCACCTCGTCGATGCTGACCCGGGGCTCGATCATCAGGTTGTGCACCGTGTGGGCCAGCTCGTAGTGCGGCACGCCCAACCCTGCGGACAGTGCGCCCTGCGGGTCGAGGTCCACCAGCAGCACGCGGCGGCCGTACTCGGCCAGCGCCGCACCCAGGTTGATCGTGGAAGTGGTCTTTCCGACGCCGCCCTTCTGGTTACACATCGAGATGACCTTGGCCGGCCCATGCGAGGTCAGCGGCTGTGGTTCGGGAATGTGTCGGGGCGGGCGGCCGGTGAGACCGATAGCGGCATCGTCTGCTGCCTCGTCGGTCACGCCGTGCCCCCCGTCATCAGGCGATTCGGCGGCGTGGCGAACATCCGCGAAAGTCTAACGGTGTGTCGCCGCTGCGAATGGCAGACCCGCGACATCATGCGCGCGGATGTGCGCCGGCCCAGACCTCCCGCAGCGCGTGCACAGTGACCAGGGTGTAGATCTGCGTGGTGGTGACCGACGCATGTCCGAGCAGCTCCTGCACCACGCGGACGTCGGCGCCGCCGTCGAGGAGGTGGGTGGCGAAGGAGTGCCGCAGCGTATGTGGCGACACCGCCGCCGAGATCCCGGCGCGCTCGGCGGCGTCCTGCAATACCTGCCAGGCGCTCTGGCGCGACAGCCGCCCGCCGCGTGAATTCAAGAAAATAGCCGGCGTGCCGCGCCCCCGGCGCGCCAGATCTGGACGCCCCCGCACCAGGTAGGCGTCCAGGGCGGCGATCGCCGGACGGCCGACGGGTACCAGACGCTGCTTGCCGCCCTTACCGCGCAGCAGCACCGATCGGGCCTCGGTGTCGACGTCGTCGACGTCGAGCCCGACTGCCTCGGAGATCCGGGCGCCCGTCGAATACAGCAGCTCCAGCATCGCCCGGTTGCGCAACGTCAACGGCCCATCGGACGGGCTGTCGCCGCCCGCGCCGTCGAGCAGGGCCAGCACCTCGTCGAGGGACAGGCTCTTGGGCAGCCGACGGCTCGGGGTGGGCGGCTTGACCGCGCGTGCGACGTCGACGCCGATGATCCCTTCGGCCGCGGCGAAACGATGAAACCCGCGGACCGCGATCAGGGCCCGCGCGGCCGAGACCGCCGACAGCGGCACAGTGCCGGCGTCAGGATCACCGCGGCGCAGCGCCACCAGGAAATCGCTGACATCGTTCTCGGTGACGTCGGCCAGATCGTCGATGCCGCGCAGGCTCAGGTGCTCGAGGTAGCGGCGCAGATCGCGCCGGTAGGAGCTGATGGTGTTGGCCGCCACCCCGCGCTCGATGGTGAGGTGGTCGAGGTAGCCCTGCAGCTGCGCGTCCAGCGCGGCTGCCCGCACTGTCGTCATGTGCGGGCCTTCCCCGCGGCAAACGCCGTCGGGCGATCGGGGAACGGCGTGTCGACGGGCCGGGTCGGCTTGCCGTCCACGATCACCGCGTGTGCGGCCAGAATGCCCGCCACCGCAGTGGAATTCACGATCTCCCCGGCCAGCACCTGCTGCACCGCGTCGGTGATGTGCACCCAGTGCACGGTCATATCGGCTTCTTCGTCGTGACCGTCGGGGCGTCCGACATCGGTCAGCACCCGGGCCAGATACACCCGCAATGCCTCGTCGCTGAAGCCCGGTGAGGAGATCAGATCGACGAGCACATCCCACCGATCGGCGGTCAATCCGGTTTCTTCCCGTAGTTCGCGAGCCGCCGCCGTCGCCGGGTCTTCCCCCGGTTCGTCCAGCAGGCCGGCAGGCAGCTCCCACAGCCGGCGACCGATCGGGTGCCGGTACTGGTAGACCAGCGCCACCCGGCCGTGCTCGTCGACCGCGGCGACCGCGACCGCGCCGTAGTGTTCGACGACCTCACGCTTGGCGACGTGGCCGCCCGGCATCCGGACCTGGTCGACCCGGAGGGCGAGAATGTTTCCGCGATAAGCGGTTTCAGAGGATACGGTCTCGAAATCGTGTTCAGCCACGAGATGAGTGCTCTGGAACCTGCTCGGCCTGCTGCGCCGCGTGTTCCTTGCCGTTGGAGTGCTGTTCAGGGATCTCGACCGGCAACCGCTCGGCGGCCTTGTAGTCGATCGCCGCACCGATGAACGAGACGAACAGTGGATGCGGACGGGTCGGCCGACTCTTCAGCTCCGGGTGAGCCTGCGTACCGACCAGGAACGGATGCACCTCACGCGGATACTCGACGAACTCGACCAGGTGCCCGTCCGGTGAGGTCCCCGAGAACCGCAGTCCGCTCTCGGCGATCTTGTCGCGGTAGGTGTTGTTGACCTCGTAGCGATGCCGGTGCCGCTCGGAAACGTGCGTGGATTCATAGGCCTCGGCCACGATCGATCCCGCTTCCAGCGTCGCCGGGTAGGCGCCCAGCCGCATGGTGCCGCCAAGGTCGGCTTCTCCTGCGACCGCGTCACGCTGATCGGCCATCGTCGAGATGACCGGATCCGGTGTGCCCTCATCGAATTCGGCCGAGTTGGCTTCGGTCAAGCCCACCGATCGGGCCGCCTCGATCACGATGCACTGCAGGCCCAGGCACAAGCCGAGGACCGGCAGTCCCCGCTGGCGGGCATGGCGGATCGCGCCGATCTTGCCCTCGATACCGCGGATGCCGAACCCGCCGGGGATCAACACACCATGCACATCACCGAGCGCGGTGGCCGCACCGCTGTCGGTCTCGCAGTCGTCGGAGGCCACCCAGCGCATCTCGACCTTGGCGCGGTGGGCGAACCCACCGGCGCGCAGCGCCTCGGCCACCGACAGGTAGGCGTCGGAGAGGTCGACGTACTTGCCCACCAACGCGATTCGCACGGTCTCCTTGGGCTCGTGCACCCGCTTCAGCAGGTCGTTCCACTGTGTCCAGTCCACGTCGCGGAACGGCAGATTGAGCCGGCGCACCACGTAGGCGTCGAGTTCCTCGCGGTGCAGCACCTTGGGAATGTCGTAGATCGACGGTGCGTCCGGTGTGGAGATCACGCCGTCGATGTCGACGTCGCACATCAGCGCGATCTTGTTCTTCAACGGCTCGGGCACGTCGCGGTCGCAGCGCAGGATCAACGCGTCGGGGCTGATACCGATGCTGCGCAGCGCCGCCACCGAGTGCTGTGTGGGTTTGGTCTTCAGCTCGCCCGACGGCGCAAGGTAGGGCACCAGGGACACATGCAGGAAGAAGCAGTTCTCCCGGCCGACCTCGTGGCGGACCTGCCGGGCAGCCTCCAGGAACGGCAGCGACTCGATGTCACCGACCGTGCCGCCGATCTCGGTGATCACCACATCCGGGCGACTGCCCGACGCGTCGGGTTCGGCCATGGCCAGGATGCGGCGCTTGATCTCGTCGGTGATGTGTGGGATCACCTGGACGGTGTCGCCGAGATATTCACCGCGGCGCTCCTTGGCGATCACCGCCGAATACACCTGACCGGTGGTCACATTCGCCGAACCGGACAGGTTGCGGTCCAGGAAGCGCTCGTAATGGCCGACGTCGAGATCGGTCTCCGCGCCGTCCTCGGTGACGAACACCTCGCCGTGCTGGAACGGGTTCATCGTTCCCGGGTCGACGTTGAGGTAGGGGTCCAGCTTCTGCATCGTCACCTGCAGCCCGCGCGCGGTCAGCAACTGACCGAGACTGCTTGCCGTCAGGCCCTTGCCAAGGGACGAAACGACTCCACCGCTGACGAAGAGATGCTTGGTAGCGGTCTGCGGATGCTTGCGCAATGGTGGCAAGGACAACCTCCGTGACGACGGGCAGGGGATCGCTGTGAACTAGCTGGGGCCTGCCTACCCACGGAATCTCACCCTAACACCGACGCCGACAAGGTGGCGCTAACACGCCAGTGGGCTGCATTACCTCTGGGTTACTGCGCAGGACTACTGCGGGAGGGTGATCGACGTTGCGCCGGGTCCGATGCCGAACTTCCCCGCCGGTGCGCCGTTGATCAGGCTCTGCAGGGCAAGGGTGGCGGTGATCCGCCCCGACTCGACACTGATGTCGTCGACGGTGGTGACATCGGCGGCCATGCCGGCGTCGGCACGGGCCACGGCGACGGCTGCGGTGCCGGTTGCGGATCCATCACGGCCGGCCAGCACGGTCCCGGCCCCGTGCGGGGCCATCGCCGCGGCAAAGCGAGCCACCGTGGACCCCTGATTGCCGGCGTCGTCGCCCAGCGCTCCCCCGGTGACGACGACCGCGGTGTTGGCCGCGCCGATGTGATCACCCTGGTAGGTCACAAAGCCGGTCTCACGCAGCGCGGCCAGAACGGTGTCACGCTGTCCGTCGTCGGCGGGTTTGATCTCGGGCTTGCGGTTGATCAGCAGCGTGATGCCGAGCAGGTCACCGGCCTGAGATCCCTGGTCGACCATCGTGGTGCTCAGCTGCGCTCCGGCCGGCACGATCGAGGAGTTGACCACCGAGCGCAGCTTCTCCGCGGAGTTGGCGTCGACGAACTGCTGGGTCAGCGCGATCGTCCCGGTGACGGTCCCCCCGGCCTGACCGACGATCCGGCTCATCGCCGACACGTCGTCGTCGTCGGCGTCGGGCGTACGGATGAAAACCACCGACTTTCCGGCCAGCGCATCGTGCACCATCCGGCCGGCCATCTGGGTGTCGAAATCATCAGCGGCAGCAATCTTTTCGTTCACCGCGTTGCGCTGGTCGGTAAGCGTGGTGATCTGCTTGTTCAGATCCTGCTTCTCGGCACGCAGCCCGGACAGCAGCGTGTCTGACAGCACACCGGAACCGAAGAAAACCCCGACGGCCAGTGCAAGAAACACCGCAGCCAGCGAAATGGCATGGTGGCGTAACGAAATCACAGCGATGAGCCTTTCTGCCCGACGCCTAGGTCACCCAGCTCTGCACCCACAGCGAGAAGCGGTTCCAGTAAGTCACGATCCAGTCGATGACGAAGGTGTCGGCCCGCGACACCCAGAGCGCGGCGATGATCGCCAGCAGCACCGCCAGGATCAGCATGGCGATGGCGCCACCGGAGATGTGGTTGCGGTACAACGTGGCAACGGCTTTCGCGTCGACCAGCTTCTCACCCACCTTGAGGCGAGTGAGGAATGTCGACGGGTTGCTCTGCTGGCGAGAGCGGTCGAAGAACTCTTCGATGCTGGCCGAGTGGCCCGCGGTGACGATCAGGGCGGCACCGTGGTGGTCGACGAGCAGCAGCGCCAGGTCGGCAGCCGAACCGGCGGCCGGGAACGTCATCGCCCCGATACCCAAGTCCTGAATGCGCTCAAGGCCGTTGGCGTGTCCGTCGGAGTCGGCGGGCAATACCACCTGCGCACCGCTCTTGAGCACGTCGGCGCTCATCTGATCTGGGTTGCCGACGATGAGCTGCGGCCGATAACCGCACTTCTGCAGAACGTCCGCGCCGCCCTCCACACCGACGAGCACCGGTTGGTACTCCTTGATGAACGGCTTGAGCGCCTTGAGGTCTTCCTCGGCACCCTCGCCGTCGGACACCACCACGACGTGGCGGCGGTAGACGTCGACGTCGATGTCCGGGATGCCGATGCCGTCGATCAGCAGCGGGCTTTCGCTACGGATGAACTCGATGGTGTTGCCTGCGAACGCCTCCAGGTGCGCGACCAGCCCGGTCTTGGCGTCCTGCATGAGGTCGGCGATCTCTTCGTCGCTGCGCTCCACGCCGTGGACCAGCCGACGATCACCCGCGTACACGCCACCGTTGTGCAGACGGATCTTCGCGCCGTCCTTGATCTTCTTGAAGACTTCGGCGCCGGCGCTGTCGATCAGCGTGATGTTGTTGGCCACCAACACCTCCGGGCCGAGGTTCGGATAGCGACCCGAAATCGACGGGGAGGCGTTGACGACGCCTGCGACGCCGGCGTCCACCAGCGCGTCGGCAGTCATCCGGTCCAGATCGAGGATGTCGAGCACCACGATGTCACCCGCGCCGATGCGGCGCAGCAGGCGGTCGATGTCGCGGTCGACGCGGGCCGTACCCGTGACGCCTGGTCGTGCACCGGTGTTACGCGAGAGGAGCGCTGACATCTTCATGCGGCGATTCTGTCGGCGTTCGGCCGGATATCAGTGGAGGCGCGCCGTAACACCAGCCACACAAGTCACATTTTGTCACAGCAGTAACACGGTTTGATTGCGAGGCGAGGGCCCGTCCTCAGCCGGCGCGGTGGCCGTTCAGAAACGCGGCGACAACGGCGTCAGGGTCGAATTCCGGTCCCGGCACCGCTGCACCCGCGCGTGCCCAGAGACTCGACACCAACTGCGGCGCGATGAGCATCACCACCTTCTGCATCGGGTCGCCCTCGGCCAGATGTCCGCTGTCCTGGTGTGCCTCGACGAGCCGAGCCGCGTTGAGCAGGTTGGGCATCAGCGCCGCCATGGCCTCCCGTAGTTCAGGATGTCGCGACGCTTCGGTGAGCAGTGTCATGACCGCGCCGCCGTACGTCTGCACCGTTTGGGCGTAGGCCCGAACCAGCGTGATGAGGTCCGCCCGGACGTCATCGGTGGTTTCCACTCGGGCGAAGGACGTGTCAGCCAAGACCCGGGTGAGTGCCGCATTGATCAATGACGCCTTGTCGCCGTAGCGGCGGAACAACGTGACCTCGTTGACGCCCGCACGCTTGGCGATCTCCTGGGTCGTGGTCGCCCGGTATCCCGACTCCGCGAAAACCGTGACCGCCGCCCTGAACAGTTCGTCCTCGTCGATTCGCTTCGGCACCCCGTCAGTGTAATGCAAGTTATTACTTGCATTACCTCTTGGCGCGTGGGCGGGTACCGTCGCCTGATGGCATGGAGGGGCGGGCTGCTGGTCGCGCTCGGCGTGGGTGCGGCGCTGGTCAGCAGCGCCGGAATCGCGCACGCGGACTCGTCCGCCACCGGCTCGTCGCCACGGGCTGCCGATTCCTCTCCGGCGGCCTCTCAGCCGCGCCCGGCGTCGGTGCGTAAGCCGCTCGACAGACCGGCCCGCGTCGCGATGACGAGTCGCCTGGGCACGATGCGGCCAACTCCCCCAACACCTTTCGAGCCCGGACCTGATCCGTCGGTGACGGTCGCGGCGCTGGCGGCGGCCCGCCGCGAACCCGGCACCGGCATGGCCGGCCCCGCGTCGCGACCTGGCGTGCGGCCGCCACACGACGTCATCGCCGGCGTCGCGAGGTGGTTCGACGACCTGCACTACCACCTGACGGGCGCCCCCGAGACGCATCCCACTCCCGCCGACACGGCCGCGACTCCGTACGGCGGCATCGGCAAATGGATGCTCGAACGCAGCGGCAAGCTCGCGGACTGGCCCAGCCCCGCCTATCCCTTCAAGACGCTCTACCAGCCGATCAACATCGTCATCGTCGACTCGACGTCGACCACCGCGACCGAGTCGGCCCAGAAGGTCAACGCCGCATTGACCGCGGCCGGCTTCCCCGCTCAGCAGCTGCATTCCACCGGGTATCAGGGCCTGATCAACGGCGTCGCCTACGGCCAGCAACCCATCGGGTCGCAGGAGGCGTTCTCCAACGCGCACTGGCTGCGCGTC
Source organism: Mycolicibacterium vinylchloridicum (assembly GCF_013404075.1). Taxonomy (GTDB): domain Bacteria; phylum Actinomycetota; class Actinomycetes; order Mycobacteriales; family Mycobacteriaceae; genus Mycobacterium; species Mycobacterium vinylchloridicum. Next base: position 6,058 of record NZ_JACBJQ010000078.1, on the reverse strand, counting down.
AACGACCACGGCCGGCTCTTCGGCCCGTCGCCGGACGCCACCGACACCGGCTTCGTGTGGACGGCGTCGTTCAGCCGCGAGCAGCCCGGCCTGTCGAACCTGGCCCCCACCCACATCTACGTGTCGTTCGACAAGGCCCGCGACGCGGTGCGCGACGGGCTGGTCGGCAGCGGGGCAACCGATCTGGGTTTGGTCGACCTGGGCAACACATTGTCCGGGCGGACGATCACCACCGGCGATCACGACGGCTACGCGGCCGTCATCGGCCTCAATTGACCTTGTCGGCCTGAGCGGCTTCCAACAGCTCGCGGGCATGCGCGCGGCCGGTGTCGGATTCCCCAAGCCCGGCCAGCATGCGGGCCAGCTCGGCCACCCGCTGGTCGGTGTCCAGGCGGCGTACCTCGCTGGTGCCGTTGCCCGCGCTGTCGACCACCAGGTGGCTGTCGGCGTAGGCGGCGACCTGCGGCAGGTGGGTGACGACGATGACCTGATGACTGCGGGCCAGCCGCGCCAGCCGGCGCCCGATCTGGACCGCGGCCCGGCCACCCACCCCGGCGTCGACCTCGTCGAACACCATTGTGGTGCCCTCGGCCGAGGCTGCCAGTACCACTTCGAGCGCGAGCATGACACGGGACAGCTCACCGCCGGACGCGCTCTTGTTCAACGGCAGCACGTCGGTGCCGCGATGCGCGGTGAAGCCGAACTCGACCAGGTCGATGCCTTCACCGCCGGCATGCACGGTCTCACCCGACGGCAACCGCAGTGGCGCGCTGTCGTCCTCGCGGGCCGGCATCAGCGACACCGTCACCGTGAAGTCGGCGTTGGTCATGGCCAGCCCCGTCAGCTCGGCGGTGATCGCCTTGGCCAGGCCCTTGGCCGCCTTGGTCCGCAGCTTGGTCAGTTCGAGAGCCGCCGTGGCCACCTGTCCGGCCAACTCGTCGGCTCGGCGGGCCAGCCCGGCCAGTGCATCCTCAGACACGTCGAGCTGCGCCAGACGCTCACGAGATTCCTTGGCCCACGCCAACACACCGTCGACGTCCGCGGCGTACTTGCGGGTCAGGCTGCGCAGCTCGGCCTGCCGGGCGAGCTTGGTCTCCAGTGCGCTGGCATCCTCGGGCAGGTCACCCAGGAAGTCGCCGAGTTCGCGGGCGACATCGCCGACGACGGTCAGCGCGTCGCTGAGCTGGCGGGACAGCGCACCGAGCGCGGGATCGTCGGTGGACTGCAGCAGTGCCGCTGCGCGACCCAAAGTGTCTGTGGCCGAACGGGGTTCGTCGGCGGCGAGCTCGTCGGCCGACAGGTTGGCGCGGGCACCCGCCACCGCTTCGCGCAGCGCGTCCAGTTCGGAGAGCCGGCGGATGTCGGCCACCAGCGATTCGTCCTCGCCCGGGGCCGGGTCGACACCGTCGATCTCGGTCAATGCGAACTTCAGCCGGTCGGCCTCCTGGGCCAGCTCGCGGGCCCGGTTGGTCCGGTCCACCAGATCGCGCCTGGCCACCTGCCACTGGTCGCGAAGCTTCTTGTAGCGCTCGAGTTTGGCGTCGACACCGGCGAACCGGTCCAGGGCGCCGCGCTGCTCCTCGGGACGCATCAACCGCAACTGGTCGTTCTGGCCGTGCAAGGTCAGCAGCCCGGTGGTGAACATCGTCAGCGATTTGGCCGGCACGCTGCGCCCACCGAGGTAGGCCCGCGACGGACCGTCCCGGCTGACGGTGCGCAGGGCGATGATGCTCCCGTCGTCGTCCCGCTCGGCGCCGGACGAATCGAGGATCTCATCGGTCGCTGCGGCGGTCGCGTCATCGAGTTCGGCAGTGGCGAACCGGCCTTCGACCACTGCCTTCTCGGCGCCGGACCGCACCCGGGTGGCGTCGGCGCGGGCCCCGCCCAACAGATGAAGCCCGGTCACCACCATGGTCTTGCCGGTGCCAGTCTCGCCGGTCAGCACTGTCAGGCCGCGGTCGAACTCCGCGGTCGCGGCGCTGATGGCACCCAGTGCTTCGATCCGTATCTCTGCCAGCATCGACGAATCACTGCCCCCGCCAGCCGGTGACCGGCAGTCGGAACTTGCGGACCAGCCGATCGGTGAACGGCGCACTGTCCAGCCGCACCCACTTCAGCGGTGTCGTGCACTTGGTGACTTCGAGGCGCCCGCCGGCCGGGACCCGCATCTCCCGGCGGCCGTCGCAGAACACCAGCGCCTCGTGACTGTCGTCCTCGATCTCGATAGCGATCAACGCGGTCGGGCTGGTGACCATGGGGCGGGCGAACAGCGCGTGAGCGTTGTTGGGCACCACGATGATTGCCTCGAGATCGGGCCACACGACGGGGCCTCCTGCCGAGAATGCGTAGGCCGTGGAGCCGGTCGGACTGGAGACCAGCACCCCGTCGCAGCCGAAGGCCGATACCGGGCGGCCGTCGATCTCCAGGACGACGCCGATGACCCCGAGCCGGGCCCCCTTCTCCAAGCTGGCCTCGTTGAGGGCCCAACCGTGGGAGATGACCGTGTCGTTGGCGCGCACCGTGATGTCCAGCGTCATCCGTTGCTCGACGCGATAGTCGCGGGCGACGACGTGCTCGAGGACGGTGTCGATGACCTCGGCTTCGGCCTCGGCGAGAAACCCGATGCGCCCGAGGTTGATTCCCAACACCGGGATCTCGGCGTTGCGTGCCAGTTCGGCGGCGCGCAGGAATGTGCCATCCCCGCCGAGCACCAGGACCAGTTCGCAGCCGACTGCGGCATTGGCGTCGGCGTCCACGATTTCGGTGGCGGCCCCCAGACCGGCCACCTCGGCCTGCTCCAGGTGCTGGGCGCTGCGGTCGACGGCCTCGGCGGAGAGCACGCGCAACCCGATCCCGTTGTCGCCCAGTACTTTTTCCACCCGGCGAGCGGTCTCGGTGGCCTCGTCGCGGCCAGTGTGCACGACGAGCAGGATCACCCGCTCAGAATTCATTGCGGTCCTTCCGCGACGGCGCGGCGCACCGCGGCGTCCAATTGGTCTCCGGGTAGCCCTCGGTCGGTGTCGGCACGCAGCCACAGGAAGTATTCGACATTGCCCGACGGGCCGGGCAGCGGGCTGGCGGTCGCGCCGACGGTCTGCCAGCCCAGTTCACCGGCGCGCGCGGCGACAGCCAGCACCGCGGCGGCGCGCAGGTCCGGATCGGAGACCACACCGCCGGCACCGACCTGCTCTCGCCCCACCTCGAACTGTGGCTTCACCATGGGAACGATATCGGCGTCGTCCGACGCGCTCGCGGTCAGTGCGGGCAGCACCGTGGCCAGCGAGATGAACGACAGGTCGGCCACCACCAACCCCACGGGACCGCCGATGGTATCTGCGGTCAGGTCACGCACATTGGTGCGCTCGATGACGGTCACCCGCTCGTCGGAGCGCAACGACCAGGCCAGCTGTCCATAGCCGACGTCGACGGCAACCACTTCGGATGCGCCACGATCGAGCAGCACCTCGGTGAAACCACCGGTCGAGGCGCCGGCGTCCAAGCAACGCCGCGCCGCCACGTCGATGGCGAAGGCATCGAGGGCACCGATGAGCTTGTGCGCGCCGCGTGACACCCAGGTGCGCTCGTCGCTGGCCTCGACCGTGAGATTCGCGGTCACCGCGACTGCCGTCGCGGGCTTGACCGCCCGCATCCCGTCGATGCTGACCCGGCCCGCACCGATGAGTTCGGCGGCCTGCTGCCGCGACCGTGCCAGTCCTCGACGGACCAGCTCGGCGTCAACCCGGGCACGCCGCGTCATCGGTCGAACTCAGCCCTTCTCCACCGATTCCAGCGCATTGACCAGGATCTGGTGCGCTTCCTCGAGCTGCCGTCCGACCGCGTCGATATCGACACCGGTGGCCTCGGCGCTGTCCGGGTCGACGCTGGGTAGCTGTGCTAGCACAGCGTCGATTTCGGTGCGGATCTGTTCGGGGTCGGTACTCATAACGCCATTCACGCTAGCCGATCAGTGCCCGACAGCAGGGACCAGCGCTGCAGCGCGGCGCGTGCGGTGTCGTCGCCTGCCCGCACAACCACCCGACGGCCATCCTGCGCCGCATTCCAGACCGCCCGCGCCGCTGCCCGGACCACGGACAGTCCGTCCGGCCCGGCGTCACCGCCGGCGGCCATGACGGTGACGGCGCCGTCGCCGATCTCGACGCGCCAGGCGGGTTGCTCGACGATCGCGAGAGCCTCGGCGTCGGTGTGCAGGTCCCGAAGGTCGGCACCGATATAGGTGGGCCGCTGAGCCGGGGCGGCGTGGACCGCCTCGGCGGCGGTGCTGACCCCGCACAGCACCATGAGGCTCGGCAGGTCCGCGGCGTTGGCGCCCTCGATGTCGGTGTCGAGACGATCGCCGACCACCAGTGGCGCGTTAAATGAACCACGCGCCAACGCATCTCGCATCAACGTTGGTGCGGGCTTACCGGCCACCCGGGGTTCGGCGTCGGTGGCGGTTCGCAGCGCCGCGACCATCGAGCCGTTTCCGGGCAGCAGCCCACGCTCGGTGGGCAGGGTGCGGTCCACATTGGCGGCCACCCACAGTGCGCCGGCGCGGATCGCGAGGGCGGCCTCGGCCAGATCGGGCCAGGCGGTCGTGGTCGAATGTCCTTGCACGACGGCGACCGGCTCGTCGTCGAACTGCCGTACCGGCCGCAGGCCCACCGCCTCGATTTCACCGGCCAGTGCGTCGGTGCCGACGATCAGCACCTTCGAGCCCGGCTTAAGGTGGTCAGCGAGCAGGTGGGCCGCGCTCTGGGCGCTGGTCACCACGTCGTCGGCGTGCGCGGTGAAGCCGAGCTCGCGTAGGTGGGCAGCCACATCGCCGGCAGCGCGGGAGGCGTTGTTGGTGACGAACAGCTTGCGGGTGTGCGCCGCATCGAGGGCCTCAATGGCGCCCTCGGTGGGCGCGTGGCCGCGGAATACCGTGCCGTCGAGGTCGAGCAGCAGGCAATCATGCTGCTGCGCAAGGGTTGTCACGTCAGGCCAACTCGCCGACCCGGTCTTCGGCGTCGGTGACACCGTCGAGGTCAGCGGCGGCGGCATTGATGAACCACTGCAACGCCTCGTCGCCGCGGTTCAGCGCCAAGAGCGTCTCGGCGTAGGCGTAGAACAGTCGCGCCGCGGTCGAGCCGGTGCGGGACGGGTCGGGCTGTGGGCTGGACAGCACGGCCAGGGCCTGTTCGAGCTGACCGAGATCGGCCCGGGCGCCGGCGGCCACAATGCGTAGTTCGTCAGCATCGTCACCGGTGAGTTCCGCGGCTTCGGGGCTGCGGGCCAGCTCGATCGCGCGTTCGGGCCGGCCCACCCCGCGTTCGCAGTCGGCAATCAGGGGAAGCAGCTGGGACTTGCTGCCCATCCGGCGGGCCGCACGGAACTCCGACAGCGCCTGGGCCCAATCACCACACTGATAGGCGGCGATACCGACCGCCTCGCGGACCGCGGCGATACGCCCGGATCGGGCGCGGGCGGCTTGGGCATGTTCGAGAGCAGCCTGTGGATCCTCGTCCAGGAGCTCGCCGGCAGCGACCAGATGCCGCGCCACGGTGTCGGCGGTCGATTTGTCCAAAGTCGTGAGCTCGCCTCGTATTTCAGGCGATAGCTGCTTGGCCTCGATGGAGGCAGGGATAACCGGCCCGGCCGGGTGCTGCATGCTCCCATCACCGTCTGAGGCGTGCTGAGGCTGGGCGCTGCGGGCTCGGCCGGGACCCGAACGACGCGGGGCACCCGAGCCCCGACGATCGCGGCCCGCGGCGCCGGCTCCCGCGGGACGACGCGGCGGACGCCCGCTGGAATTACCTTGCCTGTCATCGACCACCCGTAAAGGATACGGGTAGTCCTCAGACGCTCACAATTGGAGATATTTGAATTGAGCCAATGGAATTCGCACTCGAGAAAAGGAAACGCCCCCCGATTTCTCGGGGGGCGTTTCACTAAATTGTGTTCGGCGGTGTCCTACTTTTCCACCCGTGTTGGGTAGTATCATCGGCGCTGGCAGGCTTAGCTTCCGGGTTCGGGATGGGACCGGGCGTTTCCCTGCCGCTATGGCCGCCGTAACTTT
>NZ_JACBJQ010000077.1 GCF_013404075.1 Mycolicibacterium vinylchloridicum | reverse complement strand
CAGCAAATCCCGAGCCGATCAGAGCTCACCGACCGAACAGGAGGCCACCCCCGCGGCACTGACCGCCTGAACCATCACATCGAAGAATCACACGACGACGTCGTACACCACGCCCCTGGACTTGACCAGCTTCGACGGCGCGGCCACCAGACACATCATCCCCGCAGCGATCAGGAACCGGGCCAACCCAAACCCTGTCGGACCGGCCTCATAGCTCACCGCGACCCGGCCCGGCAGCGACCGCAACCACTCCAGGACCTCCCGATAATCCGGGGTCAACCGCCGTTCGAACACCTCCCCGGTGTCCCCATCCAATGCGCACGCCACGATTGATCGTGCGTGCACATCCAACCCAACACTCGTACGATGACGTTTCACTGGGGCCTCCTACATCTGTGGCTCTACCGGCCAGGACCAGATTCCTGTCGGCAACCCACGTTCACATGCAGTGAGGCCCCAGCCTCCTCATACCGTCTAGCTGGCTGGTCTGGTGATGATGGCGACGTTGCCCTGCTGGCTGATCTGTGGGAGGAGGCCAGGTCCTATCGCGAACCCACCTCCGAAGAGATCGCGTACGAGCAGGCGATGGAATCGATCTCCGCCCTGGTCGACGCACTCGATCAGCAGCCAAGTGTCGGCGTAGCCCTCCATATAGAGGGCGTTGCGCAGGATGGTGCACGCCGGGCCCTCGGCCCGCAGAGCGCTCTCGGTCGAAGCATGATCGGCGGCCATCGTGCGCAGCCTGGCGGGAAACTCGCCGTCGGCGTTCGGCAGTGAGGTGTAAGCGATGCGTTTGACGCCGGCGGCCGTAGCTGCGCGGATTGCCGTAAGGTGCTGGACCCGGCGCCGGCTCACGGCGTCGGTGGAGATGAGCAGCAGCACGTCGATTCCGGCGAACCCCGATGAGAGGCCGTCGGGCCGGTCGAAGTCCGCGTGTCTCACCGTCACACCCGCATCGCGGTGCCGGCGCAACACATTCGGTGAGCGGCTTAGCAGCACGACCTCGGAGGGCGGGTGCGAGCGCAGAACGTGTTCGGTCGCCCGTCGGCCCAGGGCGCCGGCCGCACCGGTTATGCCTATGACTGCCATCGGATCTCCTCTGTTGTCGCGCAGGTGATGGTGTGACGATTCGGGGCGGGTGAACACAGTGGCACCGCCGCCGACCTACCGATATATATCAAGTATCCTGATATATATCGAGTAGCTTGATGATCGCGATGCCGCCCCCGCCCGCATGGGAGATCAGCCGTCAGATTCGGGGTTGTGACATTGCGAACTTGCCTCGTGCAGCAGTCTTTTGAGGTCATCGCGTTTGGCCGGGGTAAGTGCATCCAGTACGCTTTCGTCGGCGGCCAGAACCGCCGACTCCGCTCGTTTGAGTAGCGCGGCGCCTCTTCTCGTCAGCCGAGCCGGTTGCGAGCGGCCAACCGACACGGTTTCCGGTCGCATGATCAACCCCGCATCCTCAAGTGCCTTCAACACCAAGTTCATCGCCTGCGGAGTTACGTTTGCCCGTCTGGCTAGTTCGGCGTTGGACTGATCCGGTGACATGGACAGGTTGCGCATGCAGACGAACTCGGCCAAACCGATCCCGAACGGCCGCAGTTTCGCATTGACGTGCGGCCGCAGTGCTGACAGCAGTTGATATAGCAGGAATCCCAGAGGTTGATCACCGTAACTCGACACATCAAGTATCTTGACACATAGATGCGGTGTGGGACTCGAACCTCGGCTAGCTTTGCAGAACGATCGCCAGCGCCGCGATCGCGAGAACTGTGAGGATCGCGACGGCGTCGCGGGTGTGGGGGCGCGTGCGGGTGGCGGTGATCTGCCCGGTGCCACCGCGTGCGGTGATGGCGTCGCCCATTTCGTCGGCGCGGCGTGCGGCGGCGCTCAGTGCGGTGGCGAGGATTTCGAGTAGCACATTGCTGGTGTCGGTTCGGCGTTGCAGCCAGTTCCGGTGCGGGCGTGGGGGGCGGAGTCGGCGTGCGGCTGCCAGTGTGCGGAATTCGTTGAGCAGTAGCGGGAATGCGCGTAGCGCGAGTGAGAGTGTGGTGGTCCATTCTGTGACCGGCAGGCGCAATATTCGTAGTGGGCGCGCCAGGGTGTTGACGGCGGGTGCGACCTCAGAGACGTGGGCGGTCCACGATACGAGCGCACAGACACTGGCCATGACGGCAGCGAGGGTGATGATCTGCAGGAAGCTGAGCAGTCCGCCAAGGCCGAGGCTGATGGACCCGAGCGCAATGTACGGTGCACCTGCGTTGGCCGCACTGATAAGGGCGCCTGCTAAGAGGAATATGCTGAGCCACAGTGGGATTGATGGTAAAGCGCCTCGGGGAACGCCGGCGATGCGTGCGCTGACCAGAGCCAGCGCAGCGACGAGAATCAACGAGGGCCATCCCGGGTACAAGGTCAGCAGGACGGCGACGATCGCGACGGTGACCAGTTTCGTGCCGGCCCAGAGTCGGTGTATCGGCGACGTGCCCGGCACCGGGCGAAGCAGGATGAGGGCGCGTCGATGCCGACGTCGGCGAACCTCCGCAGTTTCGGTCATCGCGGTTGGCCCTCCTGATTGTTGACCATCGGTGTCGTCAGGTCGCCGTGGCGTAGATGTAGTGCGCGCGTGCACAGGGCTTCCAATCCCGAGAAGTCATGTGAGATGACGACGATCGTCAGGCCGTCGTGCCGCAGTCGAGTCAACAGTCGAAGAAGTTCGTGTGTGCTCGTCGAGTCCAGTCCAGCCAAAGGCTCATCGAGGATCAATACCCGCGGCCGACGGGCGAGCAGGCCGGCCAGAACGACCCGGCGGATCTGACCGCCGCTGAGGTGCCGGATCGGGCGATGCAGCAGCGATGCGTCGAGCCCGACCGACCCGACCGCTTCACCGATCCGCGTCTGGTCATCGAAGTCGAGACCCGCGGTCTCCGCGATCTCGGTGGCAACGGTATTCCCCATCGCCTGCAGACGCGCCGCCTGGAAGGACAGTGCAACCTTGCCCACTTGGTCGGCCACCGGTGCCCCGGCGAGCAGGCACTGTCCAGATGTGGGCTCGGTCAGGCCCGCCATGATCCACGCGAGTGTCGATTTGCCGGAGCCGTTGAGACCGTGGATGAGCAGCCCGTCGCCCTGGTGGACACTGAAGGTGATGTCCCGCAGTGCCGAGGACTGCCACGGCGTGCCGAGCCCGTATTCGTATCCGACCGATCGCAATTCGAGGACGACCGAGCGGGTCGAAGGGTCACCGGGTGCGGCATCGGTCACCGGGGTGTTCGGCAGTGTCGAGAATTCCTGCGGATGTTCACCGCGGGGGCGTGCCCCGGGAAGGGTGATCGTTCGGTCTGCTGCCGACGCCTCGGTGTCATAGTGCGTGATGTGCACCAGTGCCGTGTCATATCGTTCGGTGACCTCGCGGAGGGTACGAAGAAGTTCTTCGCGACCAGGTTGGTCCACCATGCTGGTGATCTCGTCGGCGACGAGCAGTTGTGGTCGGCGGGCGAGTGCTGCGCCGATGGCGAGTCGTTGGAGTTCGCCGCCCGACAGAGCGGTCGTATCACGATCGCCGAAGCCCGCCATCCCCACCTGATCGAGGATGTCGTCGATATCGACGTCGACGTCGGCGGGAAGGCCCCAGATCACATCATCGGCCACCCGTGTTCCGAGTACTTGGCTCTCGGGGTGCTGCATGACGATGGCGGTACCGCCACACCGACCCAGTCCGACGGCGCCGGCCCGTCCAATGGTGCCACCGGTCGGCTTCTGCCCGGCAAGAAGTCGCAGCAGGGTGGTCTTCCCCGAGCCGTTGGCCCCGGTGACCGCCACCCGCTCGCCACGGTCTATCGTCGCGGTCAGCGGCCCCAACGCATCGTGGTCGGCGCCGGGGTATCGGTACCGAACCGCATGCATGACAAGGGGAGTCGGGGCGATCGGACCGGCGCCCTCGTCTGCGTTGTCGGGTTCGAGCCGAACGGTTGCCGTTTCGTGGTCTGGAAGACGTTTGAGCGTCCACCACCCGATGGCAGCCATTGCGCTGGTGCCGAGCATCGACGCGGTGATCACGACGATCTGCCAATTCTCGATCAACGTCTCGGTGAACGGCGCGATGGCGGCTCCAGCGGTGCCAAGACCTGGAATTGCTGACATCACCGATGCGAGACCCCCGGTATAGACGGTGATCGCGTCGAGGACGAGGTGGCGCAGGTCAGCCAGTGCGGTCAGCAGACCGGTAAGTGCCACTGCGAACACAGTGCTGGCGGCGAGCGACACGGCGAAGGCAGTGAGTGTGGTCAGAATGCCTTCGCCGCGCCGCTGCAACCGGCCGATCAGGACGCCCATATACGCGCAGACAGCGATCACACACGGGCCGCCGAGTCCGACCCCGAGAAATGTGAGGATGCTGGCGGCGACCACCGTGGCCACCACGACCCGCATCCGCTCACGACGGGCGAGAAGCGCCATGGGCACGACACCGAGAATCGTCAGCCCGAACGCGAACGGCAGCGCAACGGTCGTGACGGCGATTGCGCTGCACAGCGCTGCCGTCACCGCCGCGCGGGCCACCTCCCCGGGGCTTAGAGCTCCGGTGCGGTCGCGCCGTGCTGGGGTGATGGTCATCAGTGCGTTTCTCGCTTCTCGTTAGCTGGTGATGGGGGCCAGGTCGTCTGGCTGCTGACGTTTGAGCTCCCAGAAGTCAGGGTGTGCCGCGACCGTTGCCACGGCGTCCCACAACCGCACCGCGGCATGGCCGCGTGGGATGGCCGAGAGGACCGGTCCGAAGAACGGCACGCCGTTGATGTGCAAGGTGGGCACGCCTGCGATGGCGCCCGGCGCGCGCAGTCCACGATCGATGCTGGCCCGGATGGCGGCATCGAGTTCGGGTGAGTCGGGTGTGTCGAGGATGCTGCTCGGCAAACCGGCTTCGGCGACGGAGTCGACCACGAACCCGGCGATGTCCTTGTTCAGGATGTCCATGATGCTGAGGTTCTTGCCACCGTGGATCTTGCCGCCGAGAGCGGCATACAGCTTCGTCAGGTCCGCGGAACTGTATGACCGGTCCGTTTCGGCAACGACGCGCAGCGCCAACCAGACCTTGGAACTGATCTCCGGGATCTTCAGGAATTTGGGCGGATCGTCCTCGTCGATGATTGCCAGCGCCGCGAAGTGGAAGTCAACGGTGACGTCGCGGTACTGCTGCACCTCGGTCAGCCAACGGGACGTGATCCACGCCCAGGGACAGAACGGGTCGAACCAGAAGTCGACCTTGATGTTGTTGTCGCTCATGTTATCTCCAATTTCTGCGGTGCTTGTGACGTGTTGTCAGGAGAATTCCGGCTCAAGATCGCCACGGTCTCGCTTGATCTCCCAGAATTCGGGGAAGGCCGCGAAAGTGACTGCGGCGTCCCACAATCGGCCCGCTTCCTCGCCGCGAACGAGGCGTCCGACCACCGGGCCGAAGAACGCCTGATCGTCGATGTGGATGGTCGGTGTGCCGATACCGGCGCCCGGAACACCCATTCCTTCGTCGTTGCTGCGGCGCAGCGCTTCGTCGAAGGATGGGTCGGCGGCGGCGTCAGCCAGCTCCGCCTGGAGTCCGACCTCAGCCAGCGCGTCGGCGATCAGGACGTCGAAATCCCGGGCCACAACATCCTGGAAGCCCCTGTTGCCGGCGTGATGAATTCGCTTGCCGATGGCCGTGTACAGCGGTCCCATGATCTCAGGACCGCGGACCTTTTCTGCCGCAGCGACGACCCGGACCGGCGCATACACCTTCCTCATCATCTCGGGATCATCGAGCTGGTGCGGAAGGTCGCCCTCGTTGAGGACCACCAAGCTCATCACGTGATACTGCAGATCGAATTCACGAACCAGCCGCGCCTCTTCGATCCACCGCGACGTCAGCCAACTCCACGGACACAGTGGATCGAACCAGAAATCGATACGACACCGTTCAGACATGCACAGCACTTCCGTTCCAGCGAGAAATCGCCATCGTGGCCAAGGCATCCGGCCCCAACCCAAGGTGGCGGACACCGCGAACAACCATCAAGCAGGTTGTTATGTATCAAGTTACTTGACTCACGATTACTTGTCGAGACCCCCTGTTGAACAGTCCTATATCGACCACCATGGCAAGATGATTGATATGACCGAGGATGGCAGACGATCGATTGGGTTTCTGCTCTATCACGCCGCCACGGTGCTCCGCCCGCCCGTTGCCGCGGAACTCAAACGCCTCGGCATCGGCATGCCCGAGTACGCGTGCCTCACCCACCTCAATGAGCAGCCCGCAGCGTCCACCGCCGAACTAGCCCGACGCATGGCGATCTCCCCCCAAGCGATCAACACCGTCGTCCGAGAACTACAAGACCTCGGCGCCCTCTCCAGACCCGACAACGTATCAACGGGCCGAAGCCTGCCCATCCGACTCACCCCCAAGGGGCGAGGACTGTTCGACCGCGCCGACCGGGCCGTTCGGACATCCAGCGAACACTTACTCGCCAACCTGTCCGCCGACGAACGCATAGAGCTCGTGCGACTACTGAGCCGGATCGATGTCCGATGACCTCATTGCCGCACGAGCACGACATCACCGAGAGAGGCGTCCGCCGGAGCGGGCACCTGTTCACGATGCCGCCGTTACGCCATCCCGATCGCGCCACATTTTCGACACGTTGCACGCATGGTGGGCGAGAACTAGGAGACTGAAGCTTCCCCGGGTTTTGTTCCGCTTCGACACAAACTCGCCACTTACCAACAAGCCCTTGCTCACCGGCCACTCGGAGATGTTGCCGCCGCATCACGCAAGACCGGCACCGACGGTTCATCAATAGCCAACCCGTAGCCCCGCATCACCGCGAGGAACTGCATCGCGTACTGACAATGAAACGCGGCATTGGGCGGCATCCACGCCGCCGGCTCATTATCGCCTTTGTCCTGGTTCGCCTGTCCCTGCACTGCCAGGAGATTGGCCGGATCATTGGCGAACCGGACACGCAACGGTTCCGGCCATGCCCACGCACCCTGGTCCCACGAGTAGGCCAGCGGCACGATGTGCTCGATCTGCACGGCTGCACCAGTCTTGTTGCCGCGCTGGAAGTTTACGATTGTACTCGTGTAGGGATCATGCAGCACACCTGTGGCCACCGCACGCGGACAGCGACTGATCGCCACATACGTCTTGTCGATCAAATCGCGATCGAGGATGTCATTCCTCGTATCGCACTGGTTGTGCCCACCAGGCGCATCGGTGTCATCCGTCCACGCCTCCCCGAACGCCGCACGGCGATAATCCCCATGACGCACACGGACCGGCACCACCGGCACTCCAGCGAGAACATCAACGCCCGCAGTCACCGTCGGCAGAGCCGCCCCGGACACCAACGTCGACGGCCCGGTCGACGACAGCCCTGTTTGCACCGCCACCAAAACTGCCAGCGCTACAGCCGCACCCCACCAAGCCATCCTCGCCCGACTCATCGATGCGTGCCCGGCGTGAACTCGACGTCTTGCAGCGTCTTACCCAACACGTCAGACCCCCCAAGGAATTACACATCGCAACCCACGGAGGCGAACGCGATGGTCAGCCCGCGGTGGAGCTGGCCCCGGGAAACTGGATGACGGTGGGCATGCTGGCGGCCACGGTGTTGATCCCTCCGGTCGTCGTCTTGACGGTGTGCCCGGTCGCCTATCGAAGCGACGCACCGCATCCGCCGCATCGGTTGCCTGATGCCCTCTTGCACGCGGGTGCGAAGGTAGTCGTTGCACCGCTTTGGCCAATCCGAGACTCGGCGGCAGCAGCCTTCTCGGCGCTCTTCTACGCCAACTTGACATGGACCGACATGTTGAAACGCCCAGCTCATACAGTTGCCGCTGCGGTGACGACGACCGTGCGCGAACTTCAACATCTGACCACGGGCCAACTAGCAGCGAGGCACCTGCTCCTGCCTCTTGGTGACCTACGAGCAGACCCCACGGAGCGACCCTTCGCCGACGTGCGTGACCACGGCGCCTGGACATGTTGGTCCTGACCGAACCGCGCGCGGCTAGCAATTGGGTGGCTGTACGGGCTCTCCGTCGACGAGGCCTCCTGCAAACGGACTATCCGGACGCTTCTGCGGCAACTTCACCTGCCGCCGTTGACGCCCTACACCTCTTGATTCATAATGAATCAGGAGGTGTAAGGATGTCGACTGAATCCGTCAGCCAGACCATGGCGCATCAGGCCGAGCAGCGCTTGGCCGTGATCGCGGCCCGTCGGCGGGTCGCCGAGCGCGAACTTGAGCGTGAAATCTATGAAGCAGCGACCGTCCAGGGCCTCAGTCAACGCCAGATCAGTGACCTGGTCGGTAATCAGTCCCAGGCTACGATCCAGCGGATCCTGCGGCGCGTCAACGACGACCCTAGCCAGCTGAAACCCAAGCCCTCCGAGATCATTGACCAGCGTACCGCCGGAATGATCACCACCGAGCAGATGATGGACACGCTGATGAACTGGCGGTACACCGTCGGGGATGTGGTCCGCATCGGTGGTGTCGCCACGGATGCGTACATGACCGGCGATTGGGACGCCATCGAGATGGCCTTCTACCGCGGTCAACTCAGCGACGACGAATTCCAACAGTTGGCCGACCGCCAACGCGATGCACCCCTCCCGTGATCTGCGTGCGCAGGTCGCCGCCCAACTCACCGCACTGTCGGCTCCCGGAACGCCTCTGCATCGTGACTCCGCCCAAAGCACCGCACGCCTGTACCCGCGCGGCGACCTCGGCCGGGCCAGGTTCCAGAAAGACACCATCGACTGGTATCTGAGCCAGGCCAATCCCCGTCTCGGGGGTCGCACCGCCATCGTCACCGCGGGGCCACCCGGTGCCGGCAAGACTGCACTATTGCGGGCCCGGATCGCCAACCTCGATGAGTACCGCATCATCGATGCCGACATCATTAAGGACCACATCATCAGGCAGGCCATGGCTGATGGCATCTACGACCACCTGCTGACCATGGCGCCATTGGCAGACGGGCGTGGGCTCGCGCCCCGCGAATTGTCCGCACTCGTGCATGTGGAGTCGGTGCGCCTCGCTGAAGCCATCCGCGAGATGTGCACCAGCCTCAAGGAGAATGTGGTCATCGAGGGCACTCTCACCTGGCATCTGCAGGGCCCCAGGATCTTTCGCGAGCTCGCTGACAACGACTACTTCGACGTCGAGGTGTACGGCCTCGATGTCGAACAAGAGGAGGCCCACGAAAGCGCCCTCGACCGTTGGTGGAAACTCCGTGTCGAATGGGCCAAAGGTCAAGATCGGCTCGGTGGCCGGTTCACCCCGGCCGATGCAATCGACGTGTGCTACCCGGCCCCCGGCGCCGAATCTGTCTGCACCACTAACGCCAAAAGCTTCATCAACACGGCGATCCAGACCGGGGAAATCCCGCGCGTGCACGTGACGATCCTGCGCCGAACCACAACGCGCCCAATGGAAGTCATCTATGAAAGGTCCTATCTCCAGTGATGGTCCCGTGGTCCGAGCTCGAACCCGACCAAGCTGAGATGCTTCTGGCAGTCTTGCTCCACCGCAAACCGTCGGCACCCACGATGAAGGCCTGCCGCCAGGACTTCGACGCCATCGCTGCGCTCATCCGTCGGAAGCGGCATCGACCTGTCAGCAATGTCGTTGAGCGACATAACAACTGCAGGCACGCAATAGACCTGGCGGGGTTCGGGAGTGTCGCGGGCTTCTCAGTACAACTGGCGGATTCAGGTCATCTCCGCGACCTCGCCGGCTCCCGATCATTGGTTCCTTTGGGGAATGGCGGGCCCCAATGGTATTGGCTGCTCCCCCACCGGGGGACTAGCGTCACCAGGCCCGAGTGTCGGAGCGTGGTTGTAGGCTCCGCGGCGTGAGCCTGGAGTTCTTCGACCACCGCCGCGGGCCGGCGGACAAGTACTCGTGGGTTCCGCCCTTCGACTGGTCGGTAGGTTACGAGAACGACCAGTGGTGGGACGATGTCCGCTATTACTACGTAGACGAGCCGTGGTTCGTGCAGGTACTCGAGGACGGCGCCGAGGTGGCTCGGGTGGAACTCGATGACCCCGGTGGCATCAACCCGGAGTACACAGGTGTGCCTGATCTCGGTGAAGACGAGCGCCTTGAGATCCAGTTGATCGAGGTGGCCACCACCGCGGCTCGCCGCGGGATCGGCACCCGGGTGGTGCAGGATTTGACGAAACGGCACCGCGGGCGCAGGTTGTTCGCCTACAGCGAGGAGGCAGACGAGTTCTGGGCGTCACTCGGATGGGACCGATTCGATCATCCGGACGGCCACGCGCGGGCGCTGTTCATACAGCCTCCCCGATGAGCGGCAACCACGGCGGAGGGATCGAGCGGCCGGTCGACTTCTCCTACGAAGCATGCTGGTTCGAGTGTCCAGCGTGCCGCGACCGCGTGGTCATGACGTTCGAGGACCGTGCCAACGGCGAATCGCGTACCTGCTCTTTAGGACACGACGTCTCGGCGCAAGAGGAATATCCAGCGCTCACTGACCCGTCCGACGTCGCGACGAATCCCGCCGAGATCGAGCGCCTGGTCTGGTATCACACCAGCACCCGCGCGGACTGGCCGCCGATCGACGAGTCGTCGTCAGCGAGTGCGACGCACCTGGGCACCTTTGAGTCGGCGATCGAAAACATGTTCCGCCGCATGCGCGACCAGTCGGACGCGGATAGTCAGTTCTATCTGCACCGGGTCCGCATTGCGTGCCCACCCGCGGAGGTGTCCCCGCTGGGCCAGGAGCTCAGCGACTTCATGGGAAATGTGTGGCTCAGCAACCTCTACGACGCGGGGTTCCCGGTGGTGCGTTACGTCAACGTGCACGAGCATCCTGGGTCGATCTCGCTTGCAGTGGTGCCGTCGGTGATCACGCACCTGCAGACGCTCGCCGTCCCGCTCAGCCTGGACACGGAGGAGTCGCCGGCGTCACGAGATGCCTTCACCTCCTACATGGCAGACCTCGACCGGGTGGAAGCCCGGCGGCCTTGCAGCGACGGGCTCCGCCGCATGGACCTGCTGATGCGGCGGACCCCGGACATCGCTGCGATCGCCGATGCGGACCACGAGTGTGATGAGGCCCTGTGGGCGGCCCAAGATCGGTACTGGGAAGCGATGGAAAAGGAACACCTGCCAGCGGTGGGCTTCCGAGCGCGTTGGAAGCTACTAGATGCGGTCCGCAGCATTCACGGCAGCGCCTCACACGTGCACGATCGGTTCCGGTCGCTCGCGGAGCTGGTGCGGAACCCTGCCCCGACCCTCGCGGTGCTCCAGGCGCAGCCGGTGCGGGAGGTCGGCGGATCGGCCCTCTAGCGGCTACGGCACCAACCGCGCCAGCACTTCGGCTCACTCGACCGCCGCCGCCCCTGTCCCACTCACGAACCGGTGCCGGGCCGCCCGCTCCTCGGTTAAGATCCCGACTTCGCCTGCGATGTGTTGGCCTGGGCGAGGCGCAGGCTGCTGGGTATCGTGGTTGGGTTTCCACCGGTGATCGACTGCGCGCAGATCACCATCCACATCACAGGGTAAGTTCCGGAACGCCGGGGCCGCTTCCCCGCTCGGCGTGTAGACGACACACGAGTTTCATGGATAACCACTGTTATCCATGAGCTTTTGCGACCATTACTTCGTGACGCCGCCCTCCGGCCGTGCCGACGGGGAATCAGGGTACCCCGCATGGCTTTTGGAGTTCCTCGCCGATCGAGCCATTCGCAAACCGTCACTCCACACGATGAAGGCCTGCAGCCAGGATTTCGACGCAATCGTCACCCTGGTTGCCGGCGTTCCTGAACGAGTTGTTGATTTAAGGCCCAACGCCCTGACGAAGTTGGCGCGTTGTAAACCGCCTTTGCCGAGTACGCGCGTACCCATGCGCCAACAGCATCGATTCGGCGTTGCTTGTCAAACTGGAACACGTTGTGCGACTTCCTCTATAGCGGCGACCTAATCGCAGCTAATCCATGCCACTGATTGGTCGGCCGAAAGTCGCTAAGACGTTCCCGAAAGACGGGTGGCTGCATCGTTACCTCCCACTGAACCACCCCGGGTTTGATGCACACCGGTTACTGGTGTGCAGCCTCTGAGTGGGCCGCGTTTGTAGCGTAGTGGACGGCCTCGTATTCGATGGGTGGGATGCGGCCCAGGCGGTGCATGAGCCGGTCGGTGTTGTACCAGTGCGCCCACTCGGCGGTCAGCAGTTCAACGTCGGTCAGGCGGTGCAGCGGCCCCCGCCGAAACGGTGAGTCGTCGCGGACGGCTTCGGTCTTGTACAGCCCGATGGTCGTCTCCGCCAGGGCATTGTCGAAGGCATCCCCGACCGTGCCGATCGAGGCGACCAGTCCGGACAGGGCCAGGGTTTCACCGAAGCGCACGGACGTGTATTGGGCCCGCATCGCTGTGATGAATAGTGGTGCCCAACAACGGATTACCCTCACTAACGCGGAGTTGCGCGGCATGGCGGATCGCCTGGCGCACAAAACGGTCCTGCTTACTGGCTGAGCAGGTCCATCCCACGATCCGGCCCGCGTAGGCGTCGATGGCGAACGCGGTGTAGACAAACGCCCCGTTGGATAACCGGACGTAGGTGAAGTCAGCGACCAGCAGCACGTTGGGGGCGGGCACCTGGAACTGGCGCTTGACCAGATCAGCGGCCCGCTCCGCGGCCGGATCAGCGATCGTGGTGCGGACCTTCTTGCGGCGAGTGACTCCACGCCACCCATTGACGCGCATCAACCGTTCCACGGTGCAGCGGGCCACCGCGATACCCTGACGTTGCAGGTGAGCCCACATTTTGGTGGCCCCGTACAGTGACTCCGGCTTGCGCTGGCCGTGCTCGTCGGGCTCGTAGAAGCCGGCCAGCACCTCGGTGATGACGGTGTCCCACAGGGCGCGCGCTGACGGAGGTCGGGTCAGCCAGGCGTAGAACGTTCTCGGGGCGATCGGCACACCGTGCTCGGTGAGCACGCGGCAGATCGGAGCGACCCCGAACCGAGCGCGATGCTCGGCGATGAACGCACAGATCAGTGGTGTCGCGGGTCGCTCTCCCGCACGAAGAAACGTGTTGCGGCCTTGAGGATTTCGATGGTTTCCTCAAGTTCGCGGTTCTTGCGCCTGAGTTCACGTAACTCGCGCGTGGTGTCGGTAGGCACCCCGTCACGGACCCCGGTGTCGACCTCGGCCTGGTTGACCCATCGGCGCAGCGATTCGTAAGACACCCCCAACCGCTTGGCGACCGCGGTGATGCAGGCCGTGCGGGTGTCGTACTCCTCAGCATGGTCAGTCACCAACCGGACCGCGCGGGCCTTGAACTCGTCGTCGTACTTCTTCGCCATGATGCAAACAACCTTCCCTCGAAAGAAGGTGTGCATCAAACCCGGGGTGGTTCAAAGACAGCCGGACCGCCTACGAATGACGAGAAGCGGATACGTGCGCAAAACAGGTTGGGCGACCCGCAAAAAGTTGCGGCCGAGGAAAGCGTGGATGTGGCCTCATTTTTGAGCCTACACCAGGTGGGGAAGATAGGCGTGATCGCGAGCCTCGCTGAAAGCCGTTGCTGTGAGCAGTAACTCACGGCACTCCCACCTCAGGGCACCAAGATACTCACGCGCGCTCTACGGGGAAAGGGATGACGGACCAACCGATGTAGCATCTGACGATCACCCTGTTCTGAAGGGGGGTGACGTTATTCACCCTCATGACAGTCGATCCGAAAACTGGGTTATCGCGGGCGTCAACCTCCGTGATCGAGGCGAAAGCCATGTCGTTCTGATTCATTAGGAGCCCATCGAATTCTACTCGGACTCGGCCAACGCCAGAGATGATCTTGTATTGGGTAGCTTTTGCCACGGTGGCCTCCTTCTCCAAGCGCAAGTTTGGCCCGCCCCAGAGGGTGAAGCTTAGGTAGTTGAATCGCACTGGAAATCCCGGAGGCTCCTGACCTTGGAAACGAGGATGCAGGTATGCCGAAGGAACAGTCTGCCGGGAAGCCCACGGCGCGTCGTTACAGCCCGAAGGAGAAGGCCGCTGCGGTGCGGATGGTCCGGGCCCTGCGTGCCGAGTTGGGTACCGAGCAGGGCACGGTGTCGCGGGTGGCGCGTCAGCTTGGGTACGGGGTGGAGTCGGTGCGGTCCTGGGTGCGTCAAGCCGATATCGACGACGGATACGCTCCGGGAGTGTCCAGCGCGGAGTCGTCGCGGATCAAAGAGCTTGAGCAGGAGAACCAAGAACTTAAGCGCGCCAACGAAATACTGAAACGTGCGGCGAGTCTTTTCGGGGCGGAGCTCGACCGCCAACACAAGAGATAGTCGCCTTCATCGACGCCCAGCGCGAGGAGTTCGGGGTCGAGCCCATCATCACCGTCCTGCGATCAGCAGGCGTGGTGATGGGCCCCGAGCATTTACCACGACGCCAAGTCCCGCGCCCCGTCGGCACGCGCGCAACGTGACGCCGAACTGGGTCCGGTCCTGGTGGCTCTCTGGGAGGACAACTACCGCGTCTACGGGGCCCGCAAGCTGTGGAAAGC
Source organism: Mycolicibacterium vinylchloridicum (assembly GCF_013404075.1). Lineage (GTDB taxonomy): Bacteria > Actinomycetota > Actinomycetes > Mycobacteriales > Mycobacteriaceae > Mycobacterium > Mycobacterium vinylchloridicum. The sequence continues at coordinate 6,785 of NZ_JACBJQ010000077.1, read as the reverse complement.
CGCCGGTCGGGCAGGCCATGACGTGGGCCGTGATCAGGTGGGCCGGCTGATGCGGGCTGCCGGTATCTGCGGGGCGCGACGCGGTAAACGGGTCAAGACCACGAAGCCAGATGCCAGCGCTGCGCGGCACCCCGATCTGGTGAAGCGCAAGTTCACCGCGACCGCGCCGAACCAGCTTTGGGTGACGGATCTGACATTCGTGCCGACCTGGGCCGGCGTCGCGTACGCGTGTTTCATCGTCGATGCCTACTCCCGGATGATCGTGGGCTGGCGGGTGGCCAGCCATATGCGGACCTCGATGGTCCTCGACGCGTTGGAGATGGCACGCTGGTCGCGCGGAAACCTGTTGGCGGGCGTGAGATGTCACTCCGATGCTGGGTCCCAGTTCACCTCCATCCGCTACGGCGAACGGCTCGCCGAGATTGGCGCGGTCCCCTCTATAGGTTCGATCGGGGACAGCTTCGATAACGCCTTGGCGGAGACGGTGAACGGCTACTACAAGGCCGAGCTGATCTACGGTCCCGCCCGCAGCGGGCCGTGGAAGACCGTCGAGGACGTCGAGCTGGCCACCCTCAGTTGGGTCTACTGGCACAACACCAACCGCTTACACGGCTACCTCAACGACGTCCCGCCCGCCGAGTTCGAAGCCACGTTCTACGATGCCCAACGGAGCGACCAACCCCTGGTCGAAATCCAATAGCCCGAGCCTCCGGCAGAACCAGGGCGTTTCACATCGGTGACGCTCATCGAGCCAGTCAACACAGTCGCTCGATTGTCTGCGGGGTTCTGGCGCACGGGAGCCTTGCTGTTACTTCCAGGTGCTGAGCGCAAGCAGCGCACCGTGGCCGAGATCCTCGGCCACCCAGCACCGGGCAGCCTCCTCGATAGCGTGATGGAGCTGGTGATGGCTGCCGGCTCCGCATTCGCTTCTTTCGGCACGCCGTTTCCCCGATACATGCCTGAGTCCCTGCTTCACTCGGTCGATCTTCCCGTGCAGGTTCTGTTGGCAGGAAACACTATTCACGACCCTGCGAAGGGGATCGACCGGATGCGTCGCGTCGCGCCGTCGTGGGGGCATCGCTTGTGGCCGGAAGCGACACACATGTTGCCGTGTGAGGCCGGAAGCGACGTCGTCGCCTGCGTCCGCGGCTTCGCTCGCGAGCACGCTCCGGGCTGACGCGACGTGGCACCGGCTCTACCGCCGCGAATCTGATCCGACGTGTCTCAAGTTCGTTGCGCAAGTGCAGCAATGGTGCAGACGAACTTGAGAAAGTGCAGTCAAACTTGAGAACCTACAGGGCGGTGGACACGCCTGCGGCGTGACTGACAACGCCATTGTTTTGCCTTCTGGCCCACTCATTTTGTGTCCGTGGCTTGGCCGCGGAAGGCCATCGGCCTCCGCTGCGCTCCGGGCCCTGCGGGCTCGCAGAACTTTTCCCACGCGTGTTCGCTGCGCTCACGGGAAAACTTCTGCGCCCGAGACCTTCCCGCTCACCTGCGCGACTGGCCACCAATTCGTTTTCGCCAGACGGCAAAAGAACGGGCGGCCCGACCCGGGGTGCCCGCGTTAGCGAGGAAGGTCACCAACCATGTCAACCACCACCGACAACACCACCGAGCAGGTCGCCGGGTCCGTCGAGTACATCGATCCGCAGGTCCTGGAGTTCGAAGACAACGTCCGCGATCACGTCGAGCTGGACAAGGACTTCCTGGCCAGCCTGCGCGAGTTGGGCGTCATCGTCCCCATCCTGGCCGTACGCGACGCCGAAGGATGCACCTACGTCCGCGAAGGCCAGTGCCGCACCCTTGGAGCCCGCGAGGTCGGGCTGACCAGCGTGCCGGTCTACGTGCTGCCCGCCGGGGCCACGAACGACGACACCGCCACCGTTGAGCGGATCGTGCAGCAGATGGTCGCCAACGACCAACGGCACGGGCTGAAAAACTCCCAGCGCGCCCGCGCCATCCAGCAGATGCTCGACACCGGTATGTCGGCCACGAAGGTCGCCAAGAAGCTGTCCATGCGCCGCGAAGACGTCAAAGCCGCTGGCGCGGTGTCGAAATCGACGGCAGCCCTCGACGCACTCGATGGCGGTCAACTCGACTTCACCCAGGCCGAAGTGCTGGCCGAATTCGAAGATGACGACGATGCCGTTGAGCGACTTCTGCGCGCGGCTCACTACGGCGGCAACAACTTCGAGCACACAGTCTCGACCCTGCGCTCAGAGCGCGAAGTCAATGCGCTCATCGCGACGGCAGAGAAGGAGTACACCGAACGCGGCTACACAATCCTGCCGGATCGACCCCGCTGGTCGGACCTGGCCGCAGTCTCGCTGGCCTACCTGCGCACCAGTGACGACGGCGAATTGCCCGCCGATTTGGAGAAGAAGCCCGAACACTGGGCGGTGTACCTGACCGAGGACTACGCCTACGTCGACGCCACGACCGGGGAACCAGTCGCCGACAGCGAACTTGACCCCGACACCGAGTACGACGAGGACGCCGAGGCTGCCGAAGGGTTGCGCCACTACTCGACCGTCGCCGAGAAGACCGTGATCGTCCCGGAATGGTATTGCGTGGACTACGTGGGAGCCGGTCTCACTCTGTCCCGGTCACTGCAGGGTGTTGCCTCGCGCCAGGGCGCACCGGCGACCGTGGGCGGTGACGACTCCCCCGAGGCCATCGCTGAGCGCGAAGCCGCACAGCAGGAAGTCGAACGCCGCGAACGACGGAAGGTGCTGGTGCTCAACCGCCTCGGCGATGCCGCGGAGAGCGTGCGGCGCGACTACGTGGTCAAGCTGTTGGCCCGCAAGACCGCCCCCAAGGGAGCCGCCACGTTCGTGGCGCACTGCCTAACCCGCGATCCCTACATCCTCAGCCAGAACCACGGGTCGAGCCTCACCGCCGAGCTGCTCGGCGTCAAGGACGAGCGTGCGGTGCGCGCGCTGGTCAACGAGTTCTCCACCAACATCGACGCACGCGCCCAGGTGATCAGCCTGGCCGTGGTCCTGGGCGCACTGGAGGCCCGCACCGATAAGAACGCCTGGCGCAACGCCCGCACCGGCATCACCGGCACCGCGTCCTACATCGCGTCCACCGTGGGCTCGGATGCCTACCTGCAGTTCCTCATCGGCAGCGGCTACCAGCCCAGTGAAATTGAAAAGGTCATCGTCGGCCAGCGCTCCGCCGATGCCGTCTACGTCGAGGCGACCCAGGAGAGCTGAGCGCACCGGGTGGTGGGGCCCAGACCTGGCCCCACCACCACTCCCGAATCACCCCGCGCGCAACACCGCCGGCGGACGGAGAAATGGTAGCGACGTGAGCTTCTCGCACATTCCATCATTGACCGGAAAGAACCTACGCGCAAGGCCACGTGACCGCCGTGAACGGCTCGAAAAGTTTCCCGCTGCTGTTCGTAGAGCCCGACTAACGCGGAAAGGAAATTTTTCGCCCGGACCTATGCACTGCGGTTTATATCCGGTCACTGACAATGCGTCGAGAAGCGCCAAAATAATGGTCAGCAGAATGACACCAAACGATCGATACCGCCTTCCTGAAGGAAGAGCACAAAGAAGCCTCTAGCCGGGGCGAAACTCGATAGCACGACATCGGTAAAAACCGGTACAAAACACGCGAAAATTGCCCAATGATATTTTGCAGAGGCGTTGCTGACCGTTAAAACAGAATATAGAATTGACCTATGACCAGCACCGATAAGGAGACGGATATGAACGCCATCACCGTTTACACAAAACCCGCCTGCGTGCAGTGCAATGCCGTATTCAGAATCCTCGATAAAGAGGGCATTCCGTACGAGAAGATCGACTTGTCGGCCGACAATGAGGCGCGCGATTACGTCATGTCTCTGGGATACCTGCAGGCACCCGTGGTGTACGCCGGGCCCAACGAGCACTTCGCCGGATTCCGGCCCGACCGGCTCAAGGCCCTCAAAAGCCTGACCGCCGCCTGAACCAACCAGACATCCCGGAAGCCGCCATGTATCAGCTCACGATCGCCACCGACGAGGGCGTGAGCACAACCTCCCACGCCGATCCCGCTCAGGCCGGCCGCGCACTGCTCGACTACGCGATCCAGGCTGATCTCTACCTGCACGGCGACCACCGCACCAGCGACCAGCTCTGCAGCGCAACGAATCCGGCCGTCATCACCCTTGTCCGGCTCGACGCCGGCGGCGGCCCACCGAGGTGCGTGGGCACCGCCACCATCACTGCGACGGTGACCGTCGCCCCAACCACCAACAACTTGACGGGAGCTGCCGCGTCATGACCGCCGCCCTTCGCCACACCCTGCACCTGGTCCCCGCCGCCGACTCACTGGCCGAGACGCCCGAGCAAGCCGATGCGTTCCTCGCCGAAAGCGTTGTGCAGCAATGGCAGCCCGAACACCAGTTCATCGGCGCACTGCTCTACCTGTCGGCCGACGATGCGCGGCCGCTGCTGGATCTCGTGCCCGACACCGCGATCGCCAAGCCCGTCGCCCGCTGGGCCTACGAGTTGATCCGCCGCCTGGTCGACGACGAGGAAAAGCCCGACCCGGTCAGCGTCCTGGCCGCCGGCAAACGCCATTCCGCCCGCCACGCCCTGTGCCCCGACGAGCCGCCCACCGATACACGGCTCAAGCAGCTCGCGCTGTACCTCGTCGACGCCTACACCCAGAACATCAGTGCCGCGCTGGCCAGCAGCCTGGCCCGCCAGGTCCTCGACGACGCGTACCGGCGTGCCTTCGGCGTACTCGGTCAACGCATGCAGCAGCTCGCCGAAACCGACATCGACCGTGCCGAGCTCACCGACCAATTTGGTCTCATCCGCGAAGAACTCGCCGACTTGTGGCGCCGCGGTGAAGCCGCCGCCAAGCTGTCCACCGGCGGTGCCCGATGATCCTGCGCCGCGCCCTTCTGTCCGCCGGCACGCTCGACCAACGGGCTGGTGCCGCCGCTGCCGGCCGCATCCAGCACCAAGGCCATTCGGCAGTTCTGGCCGCCGCCTGGATAGAAGCACTGAACAACGCAGCGCCGAACGGCATCTTCGCTCGGCCTGACCACCAGGTCACCGCACGTATCTCCGGCGAGAAGGAACTGGTCACCATGAAACCGACCACGGTTGTCACCACCGCCATCGCGGTTGCCGCTTCATTGCTCGTCCAGGCCCCCGCCGCGGCGGCCATGCCAATAACGATCAGTCCCGGCGACCGCATCGACTACGTGACCGACGACGGCTCAGCATCCTTTTGCACCACCGGATACGTCTACACCGGCACCAACGGCCACGCGTACGCGATTACCGCAGGGCACTGTCAAACCGATGAATCAGGTCGCGTCGTTCAGGAAAGTTCGGGCGCCACCGGACGATTCGTCAACACCGTGGTCGCACCACCACGTTCAGGCGGACCCGACTACGGCCTGATCGACTTCGGGCCGCGGGTGACTACCCGGCCCGCAGCCAACGTCGTTACCTTCGCGGCCGGCGGACCAACCCCGCTCATCGAGGTTGGCCAGACCGTCTGCCATCTCGGTGTCTCCAGCGGCCGGCACTGCGGCACCGTCGCGTACAGCTACGGCGACGATCAGTTCATGACCACCGACATGCCCGCCAGCGTCCCCGGAGATTCCGGCGGCCCTGTCTGGGTGACCGACGACGACGGCCAGGCCCACATCATCGGGATCTGGCTGGGTGAAAAGACCAGCGCCGACGCCAGCCGCCGCTACGGCCGCTTCGCGAGCCTGCGCGCCGCGCTGGACATTCTCACCTGAGCGATCACAACTCCACTGGCGCGGCCGGCCACACCACGTCGACACACGCCCCGGCCCCAGCCGGGGCGCCGTCGACCAACCACGCCAGACACCGCGTCGCCGCGGTCCCGCCACCCTCGACGAGCGCGCGCACCAGTTCGGATTCCATCAGCCCAGTATGACCGCCGCGGCCCGCTCCGCGCGGTGCCCTCAGCGCCTCACTGCAGCCCGGCGATCCCATGGCTGGCGATCCCCAGACCGGCTGCAGTCAGAGATCGCGCCTGCGGCGCACCTGGCCGCCTCCCGGCGGCCACCGTCCGCAGCCCCTCACCTTTAAACCGTTAGCAGGGGTCGCAGCGTAATCGGCCGGGGGCCCGAGACGTCAACCCACGCCCGGCGCTGGTGCCGGCGGCGGAGGACATGTGCGGCCCCATCAGCTCGCTGTCGCTCGCGGGCCACACATCCGCCGGCACCACCACCGGACTCTTCGGGGTTGACGTCCCACCCTCACCCGATTCCCCCGCACCCCAGCGCTAACCGGCGCACTCAACAACTTCTGAAACGGACAACAACCATGACCGCCATCCTCGCCGCCGAAGCCGTCGCCCTGAGCACCACACACAGCCTGGCCAGGGCCCGCGCCGACATCCACAGCGCCGTCAACGCCGACGACACCCACCGTCGCCGCCAGTACGCCCTCTCAGCCCGCGACAACGCCATCACCGTCCTCCTTGAGCCGACCAGCCAGCCCAGCGAACGCGAATACGCCGAGTACTACCTCGCCGACGCCGAAGCCATCATCGCCGCCATCGCGCCCGTCGAATAGCCCTCCATCCCAGCAACTCTGGCCGGGCCGCCGCACCCAGGTGGCCCGGCAACAGATCAAACCCTCTATCCTCACCACAGAAAGGATGGGGTTCCCCCGAGATCGTGGAGGGTTCCTTATGCCGCTTGCGGCTTGGTCTTGGATTCCCTGATCTCGTAGTTGACGGGCGATAACCCGTCGGCGGAGCTGTGCCGGCGTTGGTGATTGTAGAAC
>NZ_JACBJQ010000076.1 GCF_013404075.1 Mycolicibacterium vinylchloridicum | reverse complement strand
CACCTGTTTCCGCGCTTCAGTCTTGTAGTAGTCGTGGATAATAGACAGTGGTACGGCCAAAGTTGTTGCTACTTCACAGTTAGCAGGAAGTTGCTTTAAGTCGAACCGGATGCAACTCCGCTCGGTTGCGCCCGTACCCATCTGATCCGATGGCGCCCGTCCATAGCCAGCAGTCCTGTCGCCCCGGACCACGCACCACGTGTGCGAAGAACCGTGCGATCTCACTGCCATGACGTACCGGGTCGACCACCAAGTCGCGGCCCTGTCGCCGCCGACTGGGGGTACTCACGCGACTGCCCGTCAGGCGCTCAGCGCCTCGGTCGCCGGATCATCCACCGCCGCGACCCCCTCACTCATCTGCGCCGCTTCGCTGAGCGACGCCGGGGTATCGGCGCCCCCATTGGGGACCGTCGCCGAATTCTCGGCGTGCGCGTCCTGCGGTGTCTGCTCGCCGGCGTCGTGCTGCTCAGTGTCGGCCAGGCGCAACAGTTCTCGCACCTGCGTCTGCGTCTGACCACTCTGTGCGGCGATGCTGGCGATTGTTTCGCCGTTGGTGCGCATCACCTGTGCTGCCGCGCCGGCCGTCCGCCGAATCGTCGTCGCCTTCTCCTGCGCGCTCTGCCGGATCCGCTCCAGCCGTTCGTTCAACTCACGTTCGATCCGGGCGATCTGTTCCTCGGCCCTGGCCCGCGCCGCCGCCTCATCTTTAGCTGCGGACTGCTCGGCGTGCTCCAGCTTGTCCAGCTCGTCGAGGAACTCCTTGAGCGATTGCACGATCGCGCGCTCCCGCGCCTCCCTCTCAGCATTCGCGCGACGCCGCGCCTCCAAAGCCCGTTGCAGATTCCCTGATTTCGTCGTTGCTTTGCCCATGTTTGCGGACTCTAACCAGCCCTGCTGACGTAATCACGCCTCCAACTCCCCCTTACCCCATCACCTCTCACTACAGCCCACCTTCCGCCCCACACCCCTTCCCACCAGCACCTCCATCTGCCAGCCCACGTTTGTCCCACACACCTCTTGCACTCAGGTCACGGAACGGTAACGAGGTCTCAGCGCCCAGGGGTGTCCGAGGCTTGGGATCGTCATCATCGCTGCTTAACGTCCGAGCTGTGATGGGCATTCACAAGCTCACTGCCGGCACCGGATACCTGTATCTGGTGCGGCAGGTCGCCGCCCATGACCGCACCCACACAGGACCTGATTCCCTCGGGGACTACTACTCCTCGAAAGGGGAGACACCCGGACGGTGGGCAGGACGCGGCCTTGCCGGATTGGCCGCCGGGATGGAGCACCGCGCCTACACAGACCAAGGCGCGCAACTGTGGAACGTCGAGGCCGGGTCCGAGGTCACCGAGGATCAGATGAAAAACCTTTTCGGTCTCGGAGTCCATCCCAACGCGACCCCGCTGGCTCGGCACTTGATGACCCAAGGCGCGACCCGCAACGGTGCGCTGGCCGCGGTCAAACTCGGCCGTCCCTTTCATGTCAACGCCGGGGAAACCGCGCTGCAGCAACGGCTTGCCGTTGCGTTCCGCGACCACAACCTCAGCCAAGGGAAGCACTGGAACGCCCCCATTGATGAGGAACAGCGGGCCGCGATGCGCACCCGCATCGCGGGCGAGATGTTCGAAGAAGAACACGGCCGACCCCCGGCCGACGAACGCGAACTGACCGGATACATCGCCCGCGGCACCCGCCAGCTCACCACCTCAGTGGCGGGCTACGACATGACCTACACGCCAGTGAAAAGCGTCTCCGCGCTCTACGCGCTGGCCCCGCTGCACATCGCCGAGATCATCGAGAAGTGCCACACCCGCGCGGTCGAGGACGCCCAGAACTACCTGCAGGACCACGCGGCCTACACCCGCATCGGCGCCCAAGGTGTCGCCCAGGTTGACACAGACGGATTCATCGCCGCCCACTTCCTGCACCGTGACACCCGCGCCTCCGACCCCGGACTACACACCCACGTCGCGGTGTCGAACAAGGTTCGCGCACAAGGCACCGACGGAATCTGGCGCTGGTATGCACTTGACGGTCGTCCCCTCTACGCCTCCACCGTCGCCGCCTCCGAGCTGTACAACACCCGCCTTGAGGCCTACCTCGGCGCCGAGCTGGGGATGCGGTTCGCCTCACGTGGACATACCCCCGACGGTAAGCGCGAGGTCCGTGAAGTCGTCGGCGTCAACCCCGAGCTGCTCGAACTATGGTCCTCCCGGCGGGCCGCCATCGACGCCGAATACGCCGTGTTGGCCAAGAAGTTCCAAGCCGAGCACGGCCGCGAACCGACCACACCCGAGTCGATCGCACTGTTCCAACAGGCCAACCTTTCCACCCGCGCCGCCAAGCACGAACCCCGTTCCCTGGCCGAACAGCGACAGGAATGGCGAGCCCAAGCGATCGGGCTTCTCGGTGACGAGCGGGCACTGAATGCGATGCTCGGGCGCTGCCTCGGCGGCCGCGCCCGCAGCGCTGCGACCATCACCTCCGAGTGGCTCACCACCCAGGCGCAGCGCGTCATCGCCACCGTCTCCCAGTCACGTTCGACCTGGCAACGCACCCACGTCCTGGCCGAAGCACTGCGCGTCACTCGGTCCACCGGGCACGCCAACACCGACGGATTGGCCGAGCAGATCGCCGACATCGCACTGTCGGAACCGTTGAGTATCCGGCACGCCAGCAGCCCCGACACCGACCTCGGTGAACCGGCACTGCTGCGCCGCAAGGACGGCACCAGCGTCTACCGACTGGCGGGCAGCCAGACCTACACCAGCGCCGAAATCCTGGCCGCCGAGAAGCGCATCCTGGCCGCCGCCACCCTCACCGACGGCCGACGAGTCGATCCCATCGAGGTCGAGATGGCGCTGCTGTCCGAGGCGGCGCACCGCCGCGAACTCAACGCCGGCCAAGCCGAACTGGTGCGTCAGATGGCCAGCCGCGGTCAGCGAGTCATGCTCGCGCTGGCCCCGGCAGGCTCGGGAAAGACCACCGCGATGTCGGCGTTGGCGCGGGCATGGGAGGGCACCGGTGGCACCGTGATCGGGCTGTCCCCCAGCGCAAGTGCGGCCCAAATCCTGCGCGACGAAATCGACATCGACGTCGCCGACACCGTGGACAAGTTCAACTGGCTGCACAACAACCCGCACGCCGATCCGAGCGATCCTGCCCGCCAATGGTTCGACCGCATCGACCACAACACCCTGCTGATCATCGACGAAGCGGGCAAGGCCGGCACCCTCGCGCTCGACTCGGTGATCTCAGCAGCACTGGCCCGCGGCGCCTCGGTGCGTCTGATCGGAGACGACAAACAGTTGGCGTCAATCAGCGCCGGCGGCGTGCTGCGCGACCTCGCCCACAGCAGCGGAGCCATCACTTTGTCGCAGGTGATGCGGTTCGCCTCACCCGCCGAAGCCCAGGCCGGGCTGGCGCTGCGCGAGGGCGACCCTTCGGGCATCGCCTTCTACATCGACCAGCAGCGAGTCCATGTCGGCACCGACGCGATGGCCGTCGACATGGCGTTCGACGCCTGGCGCGAGGACAACGAACAGGGCCAGCACTCCCTGTTGTTGGCGCCCACACACGACCTGGTGACCGAACTCAACGAGCGTGCCCGGCTGCACCGGCTGACCTCACTGGGCGATCAGGCACCCACCCGGGAAGCCGAATTGGCCGGTGGCTCACGCGCCAGCGTGGGCGACATCGTGTTCACCAAGAAGAACGCGCGGATGCTCACCGTCGGTCCCAACGACTTCGTCCGCAACGGCTATCGGTGGGAAGTCACCGCCGTCGGACCCGACGGATCACTGACCGTGACCCACCTGGAATCGGGGGTTCACCGCCATCTTCCCGGCGACTACGTGCGAGCCCACGTCACCCTCGGATACGCCGCCACCATCGACAGCGCCCAAGGCGCCACCGCCCGCCACCGCTGCCACACCGTGGGCTCCGACCGGCTCAGCCGTCAGCAGATCTACACCGCACTGACCCGCGGTGTGCGCGAGAACCACATCTACTTTTCCACTGCGGAAAACGACCCGCACCGCATCCTGACCCCGAAGGCGACCCACCCCGACACCGCCGTCGACGTGCTGGCGCGAGCCCTGGCCCGCGACGCCGCCCAAGTGTCGGCCACCTCACTGGAGCGCGAAACCGCCGACCCGCGCCGCCGAATGTCGGCCGCTGCGCACATGTACAACCACGCCGTCGGGGCCGCGGCAGAACAACTCCTCACCCCGGCTGAGCACGCCGCGCTCGACCGTCGCGCCGAGGAGATTCTGCCCGGCCTGACCACGGCGACCGCGTGGCCGGTGCTGCGCCAGCACCTGTCGCTGATCGCCGCCAACGGCTACAACCCGCTCAAGCGGCTCACCGCTGTCGTGCGAGCAGGGGACTTCGAAGACGCCGCCGATCCCGCCGCGGTGATCGACTGGCGACTCGATCCGTCGGGCTCTCATTCCGGCGGCACCGGCCCGCTGCCGTGGCTGCCGGCGATCCCCTCACGGCTGCGTGAGGACCCGCACTGGGGTCCGTATCTGAGCCGCCGCGCCGACCTGATCCGCGAACTCGACACCGCCGTGCGGGCCGAAGTCGCGGCATGGACAACGGCAACCGCACCACGATGGGCGCGACCCATCGTCGGCTCCGACGCCACGCTAGCGGCCGACTTGGCCGTCTACCGGGCCGCCACCGACGTCGATGACGCCGACACCCGCATCGCCGGAACCGAGCAGTACCCCGCCCGTCTGCGCGCCGCCCAACACCGCCTGGAGAAGCGGGCCGCCGCCATCGTCGGCGCCCAGATCGGCCACCGCCGCTACAACAACCTGGTCGACTCCATCAACCCGCACATCCGCAAAGACCCGTTCTGGCCACAGTTGGCCACCCACCTCGCCGAGGCATCCCGCACCGGAGTCGACGTCCAACAGCTCGTCCTCACCGCGGCCGAGGAACGCCCACTGCCCGACGAACTTCCCGCCGCCGCCCTGTGGTGGCGACTGTGCGGAACGCTATCGCCGGCCATCGTCGAGACCGCCCACAACGGGCTACGCCCAGACTGGCTGACCGACCTGCACACCGTCTTCGGCAGCGCCCTGGCCGAGACCATCGCCGCCGACCCGGCATTCCCCGCGCTGGTGTCTGCCATCGCCAACGCAGACCCCCAGCGATGGCAACCGCTGGAGCTGCTGCAGGTCGCCGCCGAGCACCTGGCCGACGCTGACGCCTCACTCAAACACCACCTTCGCCCCGACGAGTACGCCCGCCTGCTCACCTACTCCATCGACCTGTTCACCACCGACACCCCTTACGACCACGACATCCCAACGCCCGAGCACCCGCCGCTGACCGACGAGGAATACGAAGAACTCCAACACCTGCACCCCGACCCCCAGCGCCCCCATCCAGTGCCCGATCCACTCGTTCTCACCGACGCGCTGGCCGACTCCGATGTGCTCGCCGCCGCACTGGGCTTCCACGACGATCTGCCCGCCGACCCCGACGAGGCCCTGTGGCTGGCCCCGCCTGATGACCAATACGTCGCCGCCGAGGCCAACATCGACTTCGATTCCCTGTCCACCACGCGACCCGCCCCGGCCGCCGCCCTAGCCGCCGCCCAGGCCGACGTGCGTGCCCTGCGGGAGCGGTACGAGGCGGCCCTGTCCGACTACGAGACCCTCGCCACCCAGGTGCAGTCCACCACCGCAGGCCCCGCCGTCGAGGCCGCTGGCCCCCGGATCGCCGCGATGCGTGCCCGCGCCGACGCCGACCGCCCATACCTGGCCGAGATCGAATCCGTCATCGACCGCTGGCACGACGACGACGAGACCTACAACAACAGCCTGGCGTTGATCGAAGCCGCCCAACAGGACTACGACACGCTACGTGCCGACGCCGACAGTGACCCACTCGATGTCGCCTCAGCCGCCCAGTACCTCAACTGGCTCAAAGAAATGGTGCTGCCCAAACAGACACCCGCCCAACGCTGGTACCCGGCACTGCGGGAAGCCACCGAGCGCCGCGAAACCGCCGCCGGTGGCCCAGAGCACATCGTCACCCACGCCGACGTGGACGCGCTGCTGGCCCAATGCCGCACCGAGGACACCAGACTCCTCAGCGCCCGCCGTGCCGACCTACGCCGCCTGCTCGACCAACTTCTGACCGCCGAATCGGCCGCGGCACGCGCCTTCGCCGAGGCCCAGATGCGCACCGCCGATCACATCATCGAACAGCTCCCCCAGATCACCACCGAACTGCGAGTGCTCGCCGCCGCCGGCCACAACACCTTCCAGCCTCCGCTGCACCTCGACCCCCAGGCGCTGGCCAAGCTGTCACCCAACCCGGCGTCCACGCTGGCGTCCGTGGCGGCCAACCCCTTCGCCATCACCCCCGTAACCGCCAGCGACCGCGCCCAACTCATCCCGCAGATGGCGGTGTTGGCCAGCGCCGCACGGGCCAGCGATCGCCGCATCATCTGGTCAGCTCCCGCCGACGTCCTCAACGACCCCGACACTTCAGCACTGCACGCCGAGATGGTCGACGCCGCAACGCTTCGCCTCGACCCCGCCACCACAGCACCGGGGACCACCGTCGTGGTCGATCACGCCCAGCGGTTGACTCCCGCCCAGATCGCTGACCTCGCCGAGAGCGCGGTGAGTACAGACGCCCGCCTGGTGCTCATCGACACCGACACCCGCCAGTGGACGACCGCACCGTCGGCGCCGCTGCTGCGACTGCTCAACAAAGACCTGCCCTGGTCGCGCACCCTCAGCGTCGACTCCACCATCCGCAACCACAGCGCCCCCTCGCAGTCCCCCGACCTGCAGGCCGCACTCACCCAAGCCAGCGACCTCGACCCCCAGCAGCGCACCCCCGAAATCACCGAGGCCCTGGCCGAATACGAACGCCTCCTCCAGAACCACCGCAGCGCCCACGGTGTCCACGACCGACTGCAGAACATGAGCGGCGACGCCCAGCGTTCCCTCAGCCGCAGCCACGCCGAGTGATCGAAATCTTGAACTCGCGGTGAGCCCACCCTGTCTGTCGGCGGTGTTCGTCTTCGGGTGAAAGGCGCGCAGATCACGCCTGCCGACCTACCGAGGTGGGATGTACTCCCATTCCACCCGGCGGGGCCCCAAGCTGATGGCCCGCACCATGCCTTCGCGGGCAAGGCTTCTCAGATGGCGGTAGATGCCGGCTCCCGAGTCCTGGGAGGAGCGTGGGCGGCGCACGACGTGCCAGTTGCCGTGGCACTCCACCACTTCCAGATTGCGGGTGCGGCGTGGGGGCAGACAGACCAGCTCGCAGCCGAGGTCCAAACGCTCGGTGTGCCACGGCAGCATTCTGGCCAGCGTCGCGCTGCTGATCGGCCGGTCGGCCTCCCGCAGCAGCTCCAGCAACTGAGCCCGCAGTTGATAGGTCTCGGCCCGCGTCACGATGTCTGCGCCCCAGCCGTGGCGGCATCGACGTCGAACAGGGGCTGTTGCACCGGTAGTGGCCGGTTCGACCACAGCAGCACCGCAGGACCGGCCTGCACAGTCAGTGTGGCCTGTGCCCAACCGGGCGGTGCCGTCATCTCGACGTCGGTGTGGTCCACTCGGACCACCGCTGCCGCTTTGGTTTTGGTCAACGCCGATAGCAGTACGTCGGGTCCGGGGCGAAAGGCCGCACCAGGGTCGGCACCTTGGGCTCCCAACAGGTTCGCCCTCAGATCGGCGTAGAAACACACGCCGCGATGGCCGCCGTGAGCTTCGACGACCTTGACCGCAGGCAGGCATTCCAACGTGATCTCCTTGAGGCGCTGCGCCAGCGACTCCATCTGCTCGATGTCAGTGCCTGGTTCAGTGTGCTGCCGGCGACGTCGCGTTCCTCGCCATTGTGGGCGCATCCGTGCAGGCCCGTCGGCGCTTTGGGTCAGCACCACCCACACCCGCCGGGCCGCCTCCAGATCATCGGCGCCGAGGTGGGAACCGCTACCGCGGGCGGTGTCGAACTCTATGCGGCTGAGCGGGGTCAGCGCGCACACACGGTGCAGCTCATGGGGACGGTCGCGCAGCACCCTCCAAAATGTCACGACGTCCTGGCTGGTGTCGTTGATGGTTTCGGCATGGCTGGGCGGTTTGTGCAGCAGCACCTCCAAGCCCCCGGACTGCAACTGCACGTAGTGGGTGTGCTGGGGCAGCATCGCGGCGATGCGGGCGGCGGCCTCCTGAGCGCCCGCTGTCCGCTCGGCCAGTGGGGAGACCACTGCGGTGTCTGCTCTCATTGGGCGACGGCACTATCGGCGGTGGACGCGCAGTTCAGTGCGGACCCGGGTCGGGGCTGGCGCCGCTCGTCGATGTTCTGCCGCACCGGAATCAGCAGAGCCAGACCACGCCGAATGCTGCCGTCCTTGCGCTTGCCGGTGGGGGTGCTGAGCCCCCGAAGCCACCCGCCCGGGCTAGGTTTGTCGTAGTCGATGAGCGCAGCAAGCGCCACCACCAGCGCCATTAATTCGTAGCGGTCGGTCTGCTGCAGGCTATGCCACAGCTCATCGGGGCTCAGATCGTGAACATCGCCCACAACCCCCAAGGCTGTGCGGTACAACCGCTGGCACTCGTTGATCCGCGCATCGCTGAGGGAGTACACCAGCGGCAGTGTCCCCTCCCCCAGCAGATGACGCAGTTGGTCAGCCACTGCGGACCGCTCCAGCAGCAGCCCCGCCCGCACCACCGCCTGGTCAGGCCAGTAGTCGCCGACGTGGCGGTGCGGATCGCTTTCGCGCCAACCGTCGGATTCAAACTCCTCCCGGTGGCGGCGCAGCACGGTCAGCACGGCGCGCGGGTGCACGCCGTAGAAGCTGGCGACATCGGCCAAGTGGTGCGGGCGCGGGCGGCGTTGCGGGGCAACGTCATCGAGTACGTCCACGAGCTGGCTTAACGCGTTGCGCTTGCGTCGCTCGCGTTCCTTCTGGTGGTATTTCGCCTGCAGCAGGCGGTCGGCTTCGGTGCGCAGCGGGCCGCCGCGGCCGGCGCCATAGTCGTTGTCGTCGTCCATCACACCTGCCCTTCTCGCGCGCCGCGATACACCTTCGGATTGATCAGTGCTGACCAGGAAACCGGTTGCAGGCCAACGAAACCGCGTGCGCCATCGCGCCACGGTCGGCGGGCCAACCGAACGGGTGATTCGAACACCCAGTGATATAGCTGCTGGGTCTTGCGGGTGTTGCCCCACGGTGCACAGCACCCACGGGCGCGGTGAACGTCAACGAGCACTGCGGCACCCAGCCAGCCCTGTTGGGCGGTGTGGAAGTCCATGCAGTGCAGGCCCTGTCGCCCGCCCAACTCGACCCCGGCACGATCGAGGCGAGCACCGGCGTAGATCAGGACCGGGCCTCGGTAGGTCGTAGTGTCGGTGCGGTTCTCGACGTTCTTGCCGCCGGCCTCGGTGGGCACCATCAGCATCGACGCCCACGGCCGCCGCAGCGTCAACCCCATCGCATGACCCGGCTGAGCCACCGGGTCCTGGGGGGCTTGCGCGTAATCGCAGAGCACACTGCCGATGCCGCCAGGATCGAGTATCCCGCAGGAGCATCCGGGGCCGTGACCGCGGCAGCGATCACGCAGGGTCAGCAATTCCTCGCTGCGACCGGCCAGACGCACCGCGAAGTGCACGGCGGCCGCCCACCGCTGCCGCTCGGTGCGCTGGTGGCCACGCCCCGTGTCACCGAACGTCTCCTCAGCGTCGAGCGCGTGGGTGATCTGGCGAAACGCCGCCGCGTGGTCTTCCGGCCCGGTCGTGTCGGCCCCAGCGAGGCCGCTCCGTCGGTGAGGGGCCAGGGTCGTCATCGCGGTCCCCCGATCGGCAGGCGGGTCGCGCGCGTCGTCGCCTGATGCGCCGAGACCAGAGCAGCCAATTCGGCGACGTGCCCGCTGGTCGCGGTCAGCAGATGGGCCAGTGTGTCCGCGGTAGTCCCCGTGCCCCGCCGCCGTCGGCGAAACGGCGTCGGACTGGTGGTGCCCGGTGTGACGGCCTCGAAGCCGTCGGCGTGGACGTTGGTGATCTGCCAGCCGTAGTCGTCGGTCAAGGTCATCGCCGCCCAGTACGCCCGCCGCACCTCGGCACAGGGCTGCTCACCCACCACCGACGGCAGATGCCAGGGCTGCTGCGCATCGTCGGGATGCGCTCTGCCAGCAGACATGTGCAGCCGCAGCCTCGCCCCGACCCGACGCACGACGGCGGCGCGGTCGTCGGGCTTCAGGTGGTCCAGCTCGGCCAGCAGCCGGCCGACCTGGACCTGCAGGAGGGGTTCCCCGCCGCCGTGCGTGTCGGCGCGCACCGAATGGAGCCGGCCCGCGCCGTCGCGGACAGAGCATCCTTCTGGGCCGAACTGCTCGACCACCCATCCGTGATTGACCAGCCGCGACATTGCCCAGTAGAGGCGATCTGCGAGGAGGTTGGCGTCGTCGGTGGCTGCGGCCTGACCGCGGCGTCGCGTCCGAGGCAGCGCAGTGCGGCAGTCGCCGCCGATGAGTTGCGCGGTGTGCGTCGTCACATTGGTCTCCTCTGTCTAGCCTTGCGGTGGCTTCCCGCGGCGCCCGGCAGACGGGGGCGGCTCATCCGAGCTGCCCCGAGCCTGCGAGGCTCGATTGCGTGAGGTGTCACGCCCCGATGTGGGCGCGCTGCCGGCCGACCGTCCCGAGCTCGACGGGGCAGGGCCGGAGCCCGATCCCCCGCCCGACGCCGAGGATGAGGACGGTGGTGGCGGCGTTGACCGGCGTCCGGATGCGCTGTCGTCCCGTTTCCGTTGACTGGCCACCGCTTTGGAGGCCACGAGAGCCCCAGCGACGACCGGGGCGGCCGGCCCCGCCGCGACCGAAGCCCCGGCTGTCCCCGCCGCCGTGGCCGCACCGCCGCCCGCTGCTGCGCCGGCCCCAGCGCTGGCGGCCGGGGCCGTGGACGCCACCCGTGCCCCGGCGGCACCGGCACCGCTGGCCGTGCTGGTCGCGGCCGCCGGGCCGGAACTGCTGGTCGGAGTCGATGCCGGTGCGGGAGCACTGCGCCCCGCGCCGCTGCCTGGCCGAGCCGCCGGGCCGCGTGATCCCGCACCACCCGACGGTGCCGGTGGGTGTGGCCGTCGACCCGGACCGCCCTGCGGTCCGCGGCTTCCCGCATCGCTGCTCTGTTGGGAACTGGGCCAGTGAGTGTCGTCGCGGCTCATCCGGCGTAGATCACGGGAAGTGGCCCGCATCGCCGCCGCCTGCCCGACCGGCCCCATCCCGAGCTGCATGGTGCGTTTGGCGATCGTCATCGGTCCGGGAAGCCCCTGATCGCCGAATCCCCGCAGCAGTGCCCGAAATCCGAACACCGCGGCGGCGGTGATCAGCAGCATCACGATCATCTTCATGATCGGATGCTCGATGTTCATGCCCGGCAACGAGTTTCCGGTGACATGAGACATGACCACCAGGACGACCCCGAAAGCCGCCGTGGCGAACAACATCTCCACGCCGTGGACCAGTAGTTTGACCGCGGTGCGTTTGGCGTACTGCCGCTGCGGGCCCGGCGCCACCGCCACCGCCGACGCCGGGATCAGCACCAAGATGTGCCAGAAGGTCAAAAACCCGATGCGGATGACCTCACAACCCATGTAGCACAACAGCAGCAACAACACCAGCACGATGCAGTTCATGAAGAACATCAGCCCGACCGTTTCGCCGCTGAGCTGGCGGGCGTGCGCCACAGCCTCCATGCGACCGCACTGCTCCATCGCCTGCACCGGCCCGCTGGCCGATCCTGCAACCGCCGCCGCCGGCCCAGTGACCCCGCTGCCGCGATTCAGTGCCGCGTTCCACGCCTCGGCGCATCCGCTGTAGTTGTCGATGACCTCACCGAAGTTGGCGATCTGAATGGGATGGCGCACCAACACGGTGGCCATCCACTGCGACAACACCGTGGTCTGGGAATCAACGTTGCCGCCGCCCAGCGACCCGTTGTTGCCGACACCGAGTGAAATCTGGAACCCCAACGACCGTGCGACTGCCAGCAGGCCGTGCTCGCCCACCAGCTCATCAATCGGGTCGCGCAGAAACACCCAGATCAACAGCAGCACCAGATAGGCGCTGACCATCACCGCAGCGCCGGTGGCGAAACCCCTCCAGTAGCAAAGGATTCCGCCGACAGCTAGGCAGAGCACAACGGCCAGCGGGAAGATGTTGTAGGTCTGCACGAAATGTGCCAGAGAGGCGGCGATTGGCGCGGCGAGTGCCCCCAACCAACCCAGCCACACCGACCCCAACGCGAACTTGATGAACCAGATACCCAGTGCACACACCACGACCAGAAAGCCGCAGCACAAACCGAGCAACGTCGCTAGTTGGCTGTAGGTCAGTGCGATCTGCACACGGTCGGCCAGCCCCGGCACCCACGACGAGGGGTCCAGCATGCTCATGTCGCTGCCCTGCTCCTTGACCGCATCGAGCATGGAGACGGTGCCGATGAAGTAGGAGCCGATGGGCTGGCCGGTGGTGTCGGTGATCCCGGTCCATCCCACGGCGTTGGCGAACCCGGCCGCACTGGCCTGCGGGGCGGTCACCAGGGCAGTCAGCGCCCCGGTCCACAGCATCTGCACCATCAGCCACGCCCGGCGCAGACCGGGACGGGTGTAGCGCCAGGCGCAGTACGCGCTCAGCATGGCAGGTTGTCTCCGGCAGGGGCATACAGACCTCTGGTGTCGAACGCGGCCACCCGCTCCTGCTGCACCGGGGGCAGCATGTCCACCAGCCCGGCCCGGCCGAACTCATCGATCATGTACGCATACCCGTGGCCCTCGACCGTGCGCAGATCGAGCACCTCGGGATATTCCTCGGGGTCGATGCCGATGGCCTTGAACTCCGCGCGGGCCTGGTCGCGTTCGATGGGTTTGAACGGGGTGATGATCCGCGTCGGCAGGTCTTTGGTGGGGATGCCAGCGAAGTGCTCCACATGCTGTGAAATCGCGATCAGCCCGTAGCGTTCTTTGCGGCCTTGAGTGATCAGCCGCACCGCGTCCTCCTGCCCGACCGGGGAGGAGAAGTAGGTGCGGGCCTCCTCGGCAACGAACCAGCCGAACCCTCCCGGGCGCCGGTTCGGCCCGGTGTAGGCCTCTCGGGTGATGGCGGCGATCATTCCGTAGATCGCGAAACCAGCTCTGGCACGCGCACTTTGGCGCCGGTACTGATGCAGGTCCTCGGTCTGGGCGGTGGTCGGCAGCTCCAGCTCGGAGGTCAGCCACACCACGGCATCCTTTTCGGCGATCGGCGGCACGGGAAGGGACTCATCGAACATCGCCCGCAGGTAGTCGATGTTGGCCCACATGTCGAGCTTGGCGGTGAGCTCGGTGTACTCCCGAGCCTCTGCGCCCCGCAGACTGTTGAGGTAGCGCACGAGGGCGCCCATGCTTTCGGCCACCCGCTGGTCGGGGCGCAGCAGAAACCTGAACTGGCGGGCGATCTCGGCGTCAGGTTCAACACCCATCATCGGCAGCAGGTGATCCAGCGTCCGCTCGACGGCGATCTCGCGACGGAAGATTCGCAGACCGTCCATCGACACATCACCGCGGGTCGGGTTGATGTAGACCACCCGATCCCCCAGATGCGCCAGAGCGGGCTCCCACTCCCGATTGGTGCCGGGGTCAACGATCGAGCACTGGCTGTTGCGGGCGATCAACTCGGTGACGACCCGCTTGGCGCCCTGCGACTTTCCACCACCGGGCGGGCCGAAGAACAGCACCCCAGGCGCACCGCGGCGCTGCGCCGCTCCCTCCGGGTCCAGCAGGACCGGACTCGGCCGACGGGTGGCCATATTGCGGGCGAACAGGATTCCGGTCTCGTTGCCCAACTCGTTGGACACCAGCGGAGAGAACCGCGCCCACTCCGTGGTGGTGGTGGGCTGGTCGAACTGACTGCGGGGGCTGCGTTCCTCACTGCCGGGTAGCCCGGTCTGCCACAGCCCGATCTGGGCACCGCCGCCCCAGCGGCTCAAGGTGGTGTCGAGTTCCTCGGCGAAGTGCGTCTGCATCTGTTGGGCGGCATGATCGAGAGCGGCCCGATTGTTGGCGCCCACGGCGACGACCGTGGAGGCGCAGACCTCACGCTCCAGCTTGCTGGCTCGCAGTTTCGCGTTGTACTCCTCGCCGGCGGCGTACCGCTCGGCCAGGTCGGTGTTGCTGGCCCGCACCGACCCTCGCTGGAAGGCCTGGTCATCGAGATTGCGCTGGGCGCGGTCGATCCGGTTGAGCGCCCGTTCAGCCGAGCGGGTGGTGATGTGCTGAAACCAGTCGACCTCGACGTCGCTGTCGACATCGACGTCGTAGAGCGACAGCAGATACTCCGCACGCGGGTACACCAGGCCCGCGCGAGGAAGCTGGGCCACTGCGAGCATGCTCTGATAGCTCACGGGTTGCTGCTGGCGCCGGATGACCACCACCGCGGCCAGTGACGGCACGATGCGCCGCCACCAGGACCGATGCTGGCGCCGGGCGAGCTGGTCGCCGCAGTCGAACTCGGCGGGCATCAACTTCTCAAAGTCCGTGCGCGTCAACCGATCCGGACCGCCCGGTTCATGCGGGAAAGGCTCAGACACCGCGCCCAACGACCAGCGACGTCGATACCACCAGTGAATCTGGCGTGGCGTGGCAGGTCGGGCGTTGAACTGACGCGGGATTTTCGTCAGCAGCTTGTCGACCATGTCTCGGTAGCCGGCCAGTGACTGCGGATCGTCTGGGTCACGCCCGGCGACCACCGTCGCCACCTTGGCCAGACCACCGACCCCGCTGCGGCCCTCCATCCCGGCATCGACCGGGATACGCAGTCCGAATACCTGCTCGTAGAACGGTTCGATCTGGACGAACTGCTCCCAGTCGCGGACTTCCTGAATCCAGGCACGATGACTGTCGTAGCCAGAGAGCATGCGGCGCAACAATTGTCGCGGATTGATGCGCACATTGGCGCCCCACAGCAGCATGCCCGACGGCAGTTGCCGCACCAGGGGTCGATGCCCTCGCGCAACGGCGTCCTTGCGGTCGTAGGACATCATGCCGCCCGGCTGGCCATCCACCAGGAACTCGGCATACACGCCACCGGGGGTGAAGATCAGGTTGTCGATCACCTCATCCGGTGGGGACAGCCACGCATCGCGGCGACCCTCGACATCAGCGGTGCGCCGGGTGTGCACCAGTCCCTCCAACATCCACAGGATGCGGTAGAGCGGGCTGGGCCGCGACACCGGCATCTGCCGGGCCAGGAAGGTGGCCCCGGCGGTGAGGGCCGCGCCGAACAGGAAGATCGTGACCGCGTGCCCGGAGTCCAGCCAGTGGCGGGTGGCCCACACCGTGGCTGCGGCGCCGAGCAGAAACGTCGCCCCATCCCAGATGCGCCACGGCGCGAACCACAGCCGGGTGTTGTCGTCGATGTGCGACAGATAGATGGGAAAGTCGCGGACATCGGCATAGACCCGCGCTCGGCGTGGCCGGTCTGCGTCGTCGGACACCTGGGACTCCTCGAGGATTTCCTGCGGTCAGAGGGCGTTTTCGTCAGCCGAACTGGCCGGAAGTGATTCCGCCGCCGTGCTTGTCGACGGTGCCTTTCAAGCTCACGGCCAGGCCGACACCGCCGAGGATGATGGCCGCGATGGCGATTCCGCCGAGCACCTTGCCGGCCGCCGCGCCGAATCCACGGACCAGGGAGAACGCTCCCGCCACGCCCCCGACACAGATGGCGATGATCGCCAACGGAATCTGCAGGGATTGCCACAGCGAGGGGATGGCGGTGATGAGGTCACCTGCTGCCAGTGCCGTCTCAGTCATGATGTGTTCCTTCCAGTTGTGTGGATGTCTCAGTTCGGGGTCTGGGCGCTGCGCCAGTCGGTGTCCACCGTGGCCGGAACCAGCGCGTCGTCGGTGGAGACCGCCGGAGCGAAGTCGATCGCCGCCACCAGCCAGCGGCCACCCACCCCGGTCAGCGTCAGCGGATAGCTCAATTCCGTTGGGGCGTACTGAGAGTTGATTGCTGTCACGGTGGCCAGCACGCGGACGGTCTGCCCGTCGGCCGGTGTCGTGGGAGGCGGTGAGACGGCGGTGATCCCCGACACCGTGATGCTCTGATAGGCCTCTGGAACGCCGAGGAGCTTCGACTCAGCGGTCACGTAGCGCTCCACCTGCCCGTCGCCGGTCAGATAGGCGGTGAGGAACCCCGAGGCCACCGAGTATGCCGGATCGGATTCGCTCAATGTGGTCGGATAGCTCAGCGGAAGGTCCGCGCCGGCGCCGGGCCCGCTGATCCGGGCAGGCAGCGACGCGGCCCGCGGGCCGTACCGGGACCACAGCACCGGCACCCGGTACAGCGCCCGCTGCGGGCTGGCCGACTCGTAGGGCCGTTGCGTGACGCCGACGACCACGGAGAACACCTCGGCGTCCGCGTCCTTGCCCGCCAGGCCCGCGTAGGTGACCGCCACGACCGTGGGAGTGTTGATGACCACCGCCGGGGTGGAGGGAAGCTGCAGGCTGGCGTTGTCGACTGTGACGAACTGGTTCAGGCTGGCCACATCGGACTGGCTGGCCGTCAGCCACACCGACACGTAGTCCTGCGCGAAGGCGCTGACAACCGCCGACTTGTTCACCACTTCCCGTGACGGAGTCACGAGATCCGGTGGTGACCCAAACAGAAACTGCCACACCAGATTCAGGCCCGCCAGCGCCGCCAAGCCCAGCACCAGCGGCTTGCCCGCAGCAGTCGCCGCCCGCTTGCCGCGCTGCACTCGCCGCTGCCACGTCCTGCTCATCTGCATTTCCGGGTCGTCCCTTCGATTCACAGCGGCTCGTGGCCGATGATCTTCAAGCTCTTGATCGCGAAAGCGGCATCGACCGGATCGGACTCCTGGTGACCGCCCAACGGGGAACCCGGAAGCGGCGCCAGCGTCAGCGGGGGCGCCGGGAGATTGAACCCACCCGTCGTCGGCGTGGGAGTCGCACCGGGCTCGGGCTGGGCCGGTGGCCGCGAGGTCTGCCGGATCAAAATCGTGATCTTGGAGGCCAGCACCCGCTTGATCGGCTGCACCGCCTCACCGTGGACGTTCTTGGTCTCCTGGGTCACCAGGGTCCTGTCGGTGTCGTTGAACAGGTACTGCACAGTGGTCACCACCCGGTACTGCCCCCACTGCGACACCCCGCTGGCGTCTTTACCGACCCAGCCGGGGGTCAGGGAGATCGCGGTGATCATGTAGGTCTTCGACAGATCGATCTCAATCACCTGACCGTCGGCCCCCCCGCGCACGCACACGAACGCGCTGTGCGGATCGGCCCCGGCCATCGTCTGCGCCGCCGTCGAGCCCGCCGCACACGATCCCGCCGCATCGGCGGTGTAGGGCAGCGGACGATCAGCCGACTCCGCGGCCACCGGCTTCGGTGCCGCGGTATGCGGCGGCGGCGCCGCACCCGGTTCGGTGACCGAGGCGGCCGTG
The DNA here is from genome assembly GCF_013404075.1 of Mycolicibacterium vinylchloridicum. GTDB lineage: Bacteria > Actinomycetota > Actinomycetes > Mycobacteriales > Mycobacteriaceae > Mycobacterium > Mycobacterium vinylchloridicum. Next base: position 3,919 of record NZ_JACBJQ010000076.1, on the reverse strand, counting down.
GGCCGGGCCGGTTCATCCGAGCTGTAGACGGCCACCGCGCCGACAATCGCCACCAGGACCGCCACCAAACCGGCAGCGGCGAAACCCATCGCGATCTTGCCGTCGAACCGGCGGGGACGCTGCGGTTCGCCGGGTTCCTCGCTGTCAAGCGGAACCTCTACCAGGTCGCGGGGTGCACCCGGATGATCTCCGTCCTCCTCGGGATCGGCGTAATCATCGAAAGGCTCACCGTCACCGCCGTATTCGTCGTACTGACCGTCGTCCTCGTCGCCGTACTCATCGTCGTACTGGTCCTCGTCGGCGACCTCGTAGTCGGTCTGAGCGCCCTCGGGCAGGTCGAACACGGGTGCATCCGGGTAGAGACTGGCGGGGTCTTCGCAGGCCTGCAACTGCTCAGTCCACTGTTCATTGGTCAACGTCATGACTGGCCTCCGTGAGGGTTGACGCGGTGATGCAGGGTGGCCGCACCGCGGGAGCTGATCCGGCGGCGCTGCCCGCGACCCGCCAGCCAGACCCGTGGGCGAACCGAGGTGCCGCCGGGGACCGTCGCCGGCCCCACCAGCGTCGACGGCCACAGCGCCGAACCCCCGACCGAGGTGAACCCGTCCGGTGTCGAAGTGTTCACGAGTGACTGACTTGTGCGGGCACCCCCGCAGCCCAGGCCCGAGACGCCCAAGCGGCCGTGGCGCCGCCGAATCCTGCCCATCAAGGCGCGAATTGCGCTGTTTAGGAACAGAAACGCGCCAACAGCGAGCACTGCACCCGTCAAGGGGGAGACATTTGCCAGTCCCAGAGCTACGCTGTCCAACATGCTTTTCATGGTGACAGACGAGACATAGAAAGACAACACGTAAACAAATGTTGTTCAAGCCCAGTGTGGACCGATACGACGAGTTGCGCCGCGAGTGGATCGCCGAGCACGCCGGAATCTTCACGATGCAGATACGCCGGGCCGAACTGCTCAACCGGCGCATCCGTCGGCGTCACCGCGAGATCGCCGGCGCCCGTCCCAACCCCTACGACGACCACGCCACCCACCCGTTGCTGAGCCGGGGCGCGAAGACCGTGGAGACCAAGGTTGAGCTGGCCATCGTCATCCTGGCCGCGCTCGCGGCGCCACTGGGCTGGCCTGCTGGTCGGGTCATCTACCAGCGCATAGAGACGTTGATCCCCGACCGGCTGCGCTCCTACCCCATCCCCGCGCTGTTGTTCGTCGCTGCGGTGCTCGGCGCGGTGACAACTCTGCTTTATGACCCCGGCCAGGGGCTCAACAGCGCGATCCTGGCGCCCTGGCTGATGGCGCAGCTTCCAGCCGCCGCCCTGACCGCGGCTATCTACGGCATCCTCAACGGCTGGCTGGCCATCGACGGCTCCACCGAGTGGTGGCCGCTGACCCCACCAGCGCCGTCGGTGGAACTGCCCGCCACACTGCTACCCGACGACCTGACCGCACCATCAGTGTTCGACACCGCTCCGGTGGCCGACCCCATCGACCGCACTCCGCCCGGCGCCGGATCAGTCCGTTCACTGCCGCGATCCTCGCGGCTGCTCACCGCTGCTCTGGCTGTCAATGTGCTGGGTATCATCTGGACCCTGGCAGCCGTGGGTGTCGGTGTGAAAAACGTTGTCGTGGAATCCCTGACGCCATCGAGCACCATCGGCGCCACCCACGCCGGCTGAAGCGCCCCGCTGAGCAGGGGCGGTCGGTGTTGGACCCCTGATGGTGCTGAACGACGATCACAGCTCTGCGTCGTTGCGGGTGTCCGACCACAACCGGCGAAGCAATCCCGCAGCACGCGAATACTGCTTGGCGCCAGCTCTTTCCCGGCTGCCAGTGCGCGACAGGATTTCCCTGATCGCCGTGTCGTAGCGATGCAGAAACTCCGACCAATCCGGGATCTCCACGCACGTTCCCACGCCACCGCGCACCAGCAGGCGGGCATGCTCACGATCCGGGGGCAGCAACTCCTGCCAGCGCAGCGTCGCCCCCAAGTCGCTGCTGAGATTCTTGTGGGCATCGGCCTGCCCGAACCCCTGGCTGCGCCGGTTGGTCAGACCCGACCAGTTCTCGGCGGCAGTCAACAACTCCTCCTCGCGGGCGCCGAACATGATCACCGCGGCCCCAAAGATGTCGCGCAACTCGGCGGCATAGGTCGGCCCGTACACGGTGTCCAGCGACGACGACGCCTGCACCGCAGCCATGAAGTTGATCCCCAGGCCGCGGCCCTCCCCGACGATCCTGCGCAGCGAAGGAATCGGGGCGGTGTTGGGCAGCTCGTCGACGATCATCAGCAGCCGGTGCATCGGCTCGCGCGCCGAGGTCTTCTCCCGCCACCGCCGCACCAGCGAATCCAGCAGCGTCACCGCCGAGCCGGCTACCGTGCCGTCGGCCGGGGCCAGCACATACAGCGTCGCCTGGGGATCATCGAGGAAATCGGGGGTGAACGGCTGCGCGCCCGGGCGCTGCACCAGCGAGGTCCGCAGCCACGGCGTGATTGCCTTGCGCATGGTGATGGCTACCGAATCCCGTTGCCGGGGATCCATTTCCATGATCCGCATCATGCCCATCGACAGTGTGGGGTATTGATGGCAGATCGCGGCCGCCTGCGCCCAGCCCGGTTCACTGGTGTTCTTCGGGTCAATGTTGTCCACCCCGGTCAGAACCCAGTCCATGCCCTTGCTGTTGCCCTGCGGGCTGGCCGCGAACAGGAACGCCGCCAGCGGACCGGCCGCCTGGGACTCCCACACCCCACCGTCGGAAACCTGATCGGCCCCGGTCCCCAGGCCAACGGTGGCCATCTGCATGATCGTCTCGGCCACCGTCAACGCCTCGTAGGGGCTGTCGATGGTCACCGTCGGGTCATAGACATTGGCCACGATGCCCTCGGGATACACGGGAGAACTGAGCGGCCGCAGATCGAGCAGTGCCCGCGGACCCCACCGCCGCTGCATCACGTTCTGCATCAGATCGTCCTTGGACGACACCACCACCGCCGGCCCGCCCCACAGCACCGCCGCCGGCGCCAGGATGCGCCGCGACTTACCGGTGTCCGAGGGCGCAGACACCAACACCATTGGGGCACTGCGTGGCACGTACAACTGCTGGCGCTTGCCGACTATCCGGCGGTCGAAGCCGCAGTAGGTGGTGGGCGTGGGGGTGAACGTCGGAGCCTCAGTCGCCGCAGGACTAGCCACAGCGCTGCTCCCCCTGCAGTTCGTCGGGGCTGATCGCCGCGCGAATCGCCGCGACGACCGAATCCCGCTGCCGGGCGTCGAAGGTCAGCGCGCGCACCACCGAGCGGCCCAGCACCGGTGCTGACACCGCACACCGCAGTGCGGCCTGCGCCCAGCCCGGATTGCGTACGTCCTCGGGGTCGACGTTATCCAGTGCCGCCCGCACCCATGCAATTCCCTGCCCATTGCCGAGCGGCGACGCCGCGAACAGCAGCGCGGCCAGAGGACGGACCGCCTGCACGTCCCAGTAATCAGCGGGCCGGTCACGGCCCAGGCCGGGCCGGCCCACCCTGAGCAGCGTTTCCGCCGCGGCGATCGCCGCGTGTGCACTGTTCACATCAAAGGACGGATCGGCTGCATGCATGCCCGAATCCTGGCAGACAGATACAACGTCAGTCAATACGTGAACATTGTCCGAACGTTGTTACTGGGTTTGAGTCCGGCGCCGTTCCTCAGACTCGCGCAGCCAGTCCGACGCCCGCGCGCCGTTGGTTCGCATCTCCGGGGGCAGCGCCTGCTGATGCCCATAGTGCACGTCCTCAGCGGTCAGCAGGGTCACCCGACTTAGGACATTTGGCTTAGTACCCCGTTTTGATCCCGAGTGAGTCGAGAATGTGGCGTTGATGTGGGGGAATGTGTGGCGGGAAGGTTTGGGTGGTGCCGTTGATGGTGATCGTGGCGCTAC
>NZ_JACBJQ010000075.1 GCF_013404075.1 Mycolicibacterium vinylchloridicum | reverse complement strand
TGAGGGGCGGGGCTCGGTGGGCGGCGGTGCGTGCGGGGGCTCCTCGGTCGTCACCGGCGGGGGTGGCGGAGGCGGCGGGACGGTAGTGGTGATCTCGTCCTGCACGGGTGGCGGCTTGACCGTGGTGGTGGTCGCCGGGGTGGCCAGATTGTCGGTGTCGGTACTGGTCACCAGCAGCGACACCGACACCACCAGCGCGATGGCGGCCACGATCGCGGTAACCCCGACTACCCACGGCCATTTCGGCGGCCGCGGCTCGTCGATGTATTCAGTACCCGCGTCATAGCTGTCGTAGTCGTAGAGCCCAGGATCGGGCGCGACGAAGGGGCCTGCCGTGTACTGCTCGGATTCCGGTGCGGAGTAGGCCTGAAAACCTGTGCCGGTGGGTGTCTCACCCACCTCGCCCGACTCCTCATCCGGCGGATTCGGCCCGCTCATGCTCGCCTGTCCTCTTTCGACTACATCACCGCGGCACGCGGGCCGAGGACTGGCTCGCAGCGTGCCGACGGCTCCCGTTGCCCTGGCAAGACACTACCCAACCGGGCGAGCCACCTGCATCGCAGCACACCGTTGGCGCCAAGTGATGTCGCGATTGTGACCTTCGTGCCAGCGATCAGTGCTTCTCGGGGCCGATGTAGTACTCGAACACCAGGCCGCATACCGCCGCGATCACGAAGACCACACCGGCCGCAATGAGCCACGGCAGCCACAGCGCCGCACCGACGGCGGCGGTCGAGAACGACAGCGCGATCAGGATGGGCCACCAGCTGTGCGGCGCGTAGAAGCCCAACTCCCCTGCGCCGTCACTGATTTCAGCGTCCTCGTAGTCCTCGGGACGGGTGTCGAGGCGACGAGCCACAAACCGGAAGAAGGTGCCCGTGATCAACGAGAGGCCGGCGGTGAGCACGAGTGCGGTGGTACCGGCCCACTCGATGCCGCCGTACTGGAAGACGGCCGTCAGCGCACCGTAGACAACCGCGGCGAGGACGAAAAAGGCGGTCAGGATTTCGAAGAGTCTGGCTTCAATATGCATCTGCTCATCCCCTACTTACTCGCCTGCGGGATCACTTGCTCGCCCCGACGCGTGTCGAACGGGTGGGTCGTGGTGGCCATCGGTGGCTGGTTGATCGACTCCAGTGCCTCGGCATTGGTCTTGCCGGCGATGCGCTGCTGCAGGTAGGCCTTGAAGTCGTTGGCCGAGACGACCCGGACCTCGAAGTTCATCATCGAGTGGTAGGTGCCGCACATCTCGGCGCAGCGCCCGACGAATGCGCCGCTGGTCTGGCCGTCCGGCAGTTCGATCTCGGAGATCTGGAATTTGTTCTCGGTGTGGTTGGCTTCCGGGTTCGGGAAGACGTCACGCTTGAACAGGAACTCCGGGACCCAGAACGAGTGGATGACGTCGGCCGAGGCGATCTGGAACTCGATGCGCTTGCCGGCCGGCACCACCAGAACCGGGATCTCGTTGCTGGTGCCCAGCGTCTCGACCTTGTCGAAGTTCAGGTACGTGCGGTCCTGCGGGTTCAGGCCGCGCACCGCGCCGACCTTCTCCTCACCGTGGGCGTCGACGCCCTCGGGCTTGGAGACCATCGCCTCTTTGCGCGCCGGATCTGCACCGTCGTAGTTGAAGGTGCCGTCCTTGAAGTCGACCTTCTGGTAGCCGAACTTCCAGTTCCACTGGAATGCGGTGACGTCGATGACGACCTCGGGATTGGGATCCCGGTGCATCATCTTCTCCTGCACCACGACGGTGAAATAGAAGAGCACGGAGATGATCAGGAACGGAACGATGGTGAGCACGAGTTCCAGCGGCATGTTGTAGCCGAACTGACGGGGCAGCTCCTCGTCGACCGGGGCGCCCTTCTTCTTGCGGTGGAAGGCCATCGCCCAGAAGGTGAGGGCCCACACGATCACACCGACGATGAGCGCGGCGATCACCGACCACACCCACAGATCGCGGTTGGTCTGGGCCTCAGGGGTGATGCCCTTGGGCCAGCCCAGGCCGAACACTTCCTGGTAGCTGCACCCGCTGAGAGCGAGCGCCAGCGCACCGAAGGTGACAGCTAACGCCAGTACCCGGAATCGGGAACCGCGGGTCTTCACGTTGGCGCCTCCTGCATCGGGACTGTTCTGGCCCACCCACACCACATTTTTCTCGTCGCGGGAACTTTCCGCGAATCGAATACTACGCAGCGTAGACCACGCCCGAACACCCAGCCCGGCACATCGGGGAGTTGCGGCATACTAGGGCCGGTGTGCGGACTGCTGGCCCTGGTTACAGACCCCGCAACTGCGGTAAGTCCGCCGCTCGTCGAGGCGGTGGCGGGCGCGTCGCATCTGATGCGGCACCGGGGTCCCGACGAGCCGGGCACGTGGTCGGATGACCGGGTCGTGCTGGGGTTCAACCGGCTTTCGATCATCGATATCGCGCACTCGCACCAGCCGTTGCGCTGGGGGCCGCCCGATGAGCCCGACCGCTACGTGCTGGTGTTCAACGGCGAGATCTACAACTACCTGGAGTTGAGGGCCGAGCTCACCGAGCAGTTCGGCGCGGCTTTTGCCACCGACGGCGACGGTGAGGCGATCGTCGCCGCCTACCACCACTGGGGTACCGCGGCACTGAGCCGGCTGCGCGGCATGTTCGCGTTCGCACTGTGGGACACCAAGAACCAGGAATTGTTCTGCGCCCGCGACCCGTTCGGCATCAAACCGCTGTTCATGGCCACCGGGCCCGGCGGTACCGCCGTCGGCAGCGAGAAGAAGTGCCTGCTGGGCCTGGCTGTCGATGTCGGCATCAATCTGGCCATCGACCGCCGCGCTGTGCAGCACTACACGGTGCTGCAGTACGTGCCCGAGCCCGAGACCCTGCATCACGGTATCCGCCGGCTCGAGTCGGGCTGCTATGCGGTGATCCGCCCCGGCGAGCAGCCGAAGGTCAGCCGTTACTTCGTCCCCCGCTTCAGCGCCGCCCCGTTCACGTCGAGCGGCGAGCAGGCTCGCTACGACGAGATCACCGCGGTCCTGGAGGACTCGGTAGCCAAACACATGCGCGCCGACGTGACCGTCGGCGCGTTCCTGTCCGGCGGTATCGATTCGACGGCGATCGCGGCACTGGCCATCCGGCACAACCCGCGGCTGATCACCTTCACCACCGGGTTCGAGCGGGAGGGCTTCTCCGAGGTCGACGTCGCGGTTGCCTCGGCCGAGGCGATCGGCGCCCGGCACGTGGCCAAGGTCGTCAGCCAGTCCGAGTTCGTGGCCGCGCTACCCGAAATCGTCTGGTATCTCGACGAACCCGTGGCCGACCCGGCCCTGGTCCCGTTGTTCTTCATCGCCAGGGAGGCCCGCAAGCACGTCAAGGTGGTGCTCTCCGGGGAGGGCGCCGACGAACTCTTCGGCGGGTACACGATCTACCGGGAACCGTTGTCGCTCAAGCCTTTCGACTATCTCCCACGCCCGGTCCGCAAGTCACTGGGCCGCGCGTCGCGGCCGTTGCCGGAGGGTATGCGCGGCAAGAGCCTGCTTCATCGTGGCTCGCTGACCCTCGAGGAGCGCTACTACGGCAACGCCCGCAGCTTCTCCGACGAGCAGTTGCGCGCCGTGCTGCCGGCATTCGATCCGGCCTGGACCCATACCGACGTCACCGCCCCGATCTACGCCGAGTCAGCCGGCTGGGATCCCGTAGCCCGGATGCAGCACATCGACCTGTTCACCTGGCTGCGCGGCGACATCCTGGTCAAGGCCGACAAGATGACGATGGCCAACTCGCTGGAACTGCGGGTGCCGTTCCTGGACCCCGAAGTGTTCGCGGTGGCCTCCCGGCTGCCGTACGAGGCAAAGATCACCCGTACCACCACCAAGTACGCGCTGCGCCGCGCGCTGGAGCCGATCGTGCCCGCGCACGTGCTCAACCGGGCCAAACTCGGCTTCCCGGTACCGATCCGGCACTGGCTTCGCGCGGGCGAGCTGATGGACTGGGCATACGGCATGATCGACGCCTCGCAGGCCGGTCACCTCGTCGACGTCACAGCCGTGCGGGCCATGCTCGATGCGCACCGCGCCGGCGACGGCGATCACAGCCGCCGGCTGTGGACGGTGCTGATCTTCATGCTGTGGCACGCCATCTTCGTCGAGGGAAGCATCGTGCCCACGATCAGCGAGCCGCACTACCCCGTGCAGCTCTAGCTCAGCGCAGCGGCAATGTCGTCGGCGGCCTCGGGGCCGTACGCCTCCTTGATCCGCTTGATGCCGGCTGCCTTGTCCCAGGTCCACTCCTGCGGCCCCGGCGCTTCCAGCACCAGGGTTGCGACGAGTGAGGCGAGCTGCGCGGCGCGTTCCAGGCTCAGGCCGGCACCACGGCCGGTGAGGAACCCGGCGCGGAAGGCGTCGCCGATGCCGGTCGGGTCTTCCTTCTGCGTCTCGGGAACCACGTCGACATGGATGAACGTGCCGTCGCGACCGACGAGGTCGACGCCGTTGGGGCCGAGCGTGGTGACGCGCAGCTGAATCTGGCTCATCACTTCGGCTTCCGACCAGCCGGACTTCTGCAACAGCAGATCCCACTCGTAGTCGTTGGTGAACAGGTAGCTGGCGCCGTCGATGAGCCGGCGGATCTCCTCACCGTTCAGGCGGGCCAGTTGCTGGCTGGGATCGGCGGCGAACGCCAGTCCCAGCGCACGGCACTCCTCGGTGTGCAGGAACATCGCTTCGGGATCGTTGGCGCCGATGATCACCAATTCCGGTGCTCCGCTGCGCTCGACGAGGTCGGCGAGCTTGATATCGCGGGCTTCCGACATCGCACCCGGGTAGAACGACGCGATCTGGGCCATGTCCTCGTCGGTGGTGCAGACGAATCGGGCGGTGTAGGCGGTCTTCGACACCAGGACGTTCGAGGTGTCCACACCGTGAGCTTCCAGCCACTGCCGGTAGGAGTCGAAATCTGAGCCGACGGCACCGACCAGCGTCGGGTTTCCGCCGAGCAGTCCCATCGCGTAGGCCATGTTGCCGGCAACTCCGCCGCGGTGAACCACAAGGTCGTCGACCAGGAAGCTCAACGAGACCTTCTGCAGGTGCTCTGCCAGGAGTTGTTCGGAGAACCGCCCGGGAAAGCGCATCAGGTGGTCGGTGGCAATGGATCCGGTCACCGCGATCGCCACGTTGTGTCCGCCCTTCATTTGCTAATGGGACTAGCCCCGCTGTCGTGCGCTAGCCTGCGTACAAGAGCCGACTATATGGCCCGGGGTCGGCCCCGTTGCGGCGGGTGCTTCAAGTTCCGGCCTGCACAGACCCCAGGGAGACTTGATCGATGGCCGGCCCTATTCCGCCGCACCAGCCACCCCGGTATTCCGAGCCCTACCCGGACGAGCCGTTCGGCCCGCCCGGCATGCCCGCGCCGGGACCGTATCCGGGCGTGTACCCAGGAGCCCTGCCGCCCCCGGTGGCCTACCCGAAGCCGCGCCGGCGCCTGGGCCTGTGGCTGGGTCTGGTCGCACTCGTGCTGGTGGGCGCCGTGGTGGCGGGAGTCCTGATCATCCGCAGCGGACAGCCCAGCACGACGACGGCCGGCGGGTTCACCGAGGCATCGGCCAAAGCGGCGATCACGAACTACCTGACCGCGCTGTCCAAGGGCGATTCCGAGGCCATCGCCCGCAACAACCTCTGCGGCATGTACGACGGGGTGAAGGACCGCAAGTCCGATCTCGCGCTGGCGAAGCTGGCCAGCGATGCGTTCCGCAGGCAATTCTCCGGGGCCGAGGTGACCTCGATCGATTCGATCGTGCCCTGGTCGAACTACCAGGCCCAGGTGTTGTTCACCATGAAGGTCGCATCGTCGGGCTCACGCGGCACCCGCGGCGAGGAGCAGGGCGTGGCGCAGTTGCTGCGCCAGGGCAATCAGCTGCTGGTCTGCTCGTATCTATTGCGAACGGCCGCCCAGTACTGACTGGACGGCCGTTGACAGGTCGAGCGGTAAGGCTTCGTTTCAGTTGAACGAGTCGCCGCAGGCGCAGGAGCCGGTGGCGTTGGGGTTGTCGATGGTGAAGCCCTGCTTCTCGATGGTGTCGACGAAGTCGATGGTCGCGCCCTGGATATAGGGAGCGCTCATCCGGTCGACGGTCAGATTGACGCCGCCGAACTCGCTGACCAGGTCACCGTCGAGGGTGCGGTCGTCGAAGAACAGGTTGTAGCGCAGGCCGGCGCAGCCACCCGGCTGAACGGCGATCCGCAGCGCCAGGTCGTCGCGGCCCTCCTGGTCCAACAGCGACTTGGCCTTCGCGGCCGCGGCCTCGGTCAGGACCGCGCCGTGCGTTTCGGTCGTGGCGTCGGTCGACTGATCGGAAACAGTCATTGCGTCTCCCTCAAAAGCAGATGTCTGTGTGGGTCCCGTGGGGATTGATCCCACCTCGTCAACGGTACCTTGTTCCGCCGCTATTCCCGAGTTGACCGCCCAGGTCGGCCGCGGTTCGGCGGGCCAGACCCGTCAGCTGGTTGGCGGCGTCGTCGATGGCGACCTGCACCGACCCTGCGTAGTCGGCGATGGAGTGGGCAGCGCCGATCCCCGCCGCGTCCAGCGCGGCGGGCTCCAGGGTGACCTGCCCGGCCAGTACCAGCACCGGTATTCCGCGGGCCCGGGCGCCGCCGGCCAACGCGCTGACCACCTTGCCGTGCAGCGACTGGTCGTCGAAGCGGCCCTCCCCGGTGACGATCACGTCGGCGGCGGCAATATCGCCGGCCAGGCCGGTGAACTCGGCGATCACCGCCGCCCCGGACTCCCGCCGGCCGCCCAGTGCCAGCAGCGCCGCACCCAATCCGCCGGCCGCGCCCGCGCCGGGCAGCGGGCTGACCGCGACACCGGCCAGCGCGTCGAGTTCGGCAGCCCACGCCACCATCTTTTGCTCGAGGATCTCCACCGTCGCCGGATCGGCGCCCTTCTGCGGCCCGAAGATCCGCGCCGCACCCATCGGACCCAGCAGCGGATGTTCGACGTCGGTGGCGGCGATCAGGTCGACGGCGGCGAGCTTCTGCTTGGCCAGGGCGAGCCCGCCCAGCGCCTCGACGAGCCCGAGCCCGCCGTCGGTGCAGGCACTGCCGCCCAGACCCACGACGATCCGGTGCGCGCCGGCGTCCAGCGCGACCTGGACCAGCTGGCCCACTCCGCGGCTGTGCGCGCCGATCGCGGTGTCGATCGAGGGCGGACCGCCCAGCAGCGCCAGGCCGCAGGCCTGGGCGCACTCGATATAAGCGGTGGCCGTCGCGCCGTCGTACACCCATTCGGCGTCGACGACATCGGTCAAGGGCCCGGACACCGTGTTGTGACGGACCTCTCCGAGCCGGCCCGCCAGCACGCCGACGAAGCCGGGACCGCCGTCGGACTGCGGCGCGAGGACGATTTCGTCGGACGGCCGGGCTTGGCGCCAACCGGCGGCGATGGACTCGGCGGCTTCGACGGCGGTCAGGCCGTCGCCGTAGCAGTCCGGCGCGATCAGCACCCGCATTCGTGCAGGGTAACCTGGCAGGCGTGAAGCTGCTGGGCCGAAAGAACGACGAGCGCGCCGCCAAGGCCGAACCGGTCGAGGTCGACGAATCCGTCGCTTCGGCGGGTGTCACCGCACCCAAGGGCAAGCCCACCCCGAAGCGCAGCGACTCCGCCAAGCGCCGCGGGCCGGTTGCTCCGGCGCCGATGACATCGGCCGAGGCCCGCAAGCGCCGCAAGGAGATGCGCGCGACGCTGACCAAGGAGGAGCGCCGCGAGGAGAAGGCCAAGCGCCGCACCGCGATGAACGACCGGCGCGAGCGGATGATGTCGGGTGAAGAGGCCTACCTGCTGCCCCGCGACCAGGGGCCGGTGCGCCGCTACGCGCGCGACATCGTCGACTCACGCCGCAACGTGCTCGGACTTTTCATGCCCGCCGCACTGGGTTTGATCTTCGTAATGCTGGCCGTCCCGCAGGTGCAGTTGTTCATCTCCCCGGCGATGCTGGTGCTCATGCTGCTCATGGCGGTCGACGGAATCTTGTTGGGCCGCAAGGTCAACAAGGCTGTCGACGCCAAGTTCCCCGACAACACCGAAGGCTCGTTCAAGCTCGGGATGTACGCCGCGGGCCGGGCTTCTCAGATGCGCCGCATGCGCGCCCCGCGACCGCAGGTCGAGCGCGGCGCCAAGGTCGTCTGAGCCGACCAGACGCGGTGCGCACGCTGGTGCTCGGCGGAGTCAGGTCGGGCAAGTCACGTTGGGCTGAGGAGATCATGGCCGGCGATTCCTCGGTCCGCTACGTCGCGACCGGCGCACCTGCCGATACCGATTCCGCCTGGGCGCTGCGGGTTGCCGCCCATCGCGACCGCAGGCCCGCTACGTGGAGCACGGTCGAAACCGCCGATGTGGCCGGGCTTCTGCGCGACGAACCACACACCGCGACCCTGGTCGACGATCTGGGCGGCTGGCTGACCGCCGCCCTGGATCGCCGTGGCTGGGCAGGCGGTTCGGTGGCCACCGACGTCGACGAGTTGGTAAGTGCGGTCGACGGGTTCACCGCGCCATTGACATTCGTCAGCCCGGAGGTCGGCTTGACCGTGGTGGCGGCGACCGCGTCTGCCAGGCGCTTCACAGACGAGCTCGGCACACTCAACCAACGACTCGCCCAGTGCTGTGAGCAGGTGGTCCTGGTGGTTGCGGGGCTCCCGGTCTGGGTCAAACCGACGAAGGCGTTGAACTGATGGATTTCCCCGCGGTCACACCGCCAGACTCTCGTGCCGCCGCGGCCGCCAAGCGGCGCCAGGACATTCTGACCAAGCCGGCCGGCGCACTGGGCCGGCTCGAGGAGCTCTCGGTGTGGGTGTCGGGCTGCCAAGGACTCTGTCCGCCAAAGCAATTCGAACACGCGCGGGTAGTGGTGTTCGCTGGTGACCACGGCGTTGCCCACACCGGTGTCTCGGCCTACCCACCGGAGGTCACCGCGCAGATGGTGGCCAATATCGACGCCGGCGGCGCGGCGATCAACGTGCTGGCCGGCGTCGCGGACGCCACCGTGCGGGTCGTCGACATCGCGGTGGACTGCGAGCAGCCGCTGACCGAGGCGATCGGCGCGCACAAGGTCCGCCGCTCCAGCGGCAACATCGCGCTCGAGGACGCGCTGAGCGCAGAGGAAGTTCTCGCCGCACTGGACGCCGGCCGCCGCCTCGCCGACGACGAGGTGGACGCCGGCGCCGATCTGCTGATCGCGGGTGACATGGGCATCGGGAACACCACGGCGGCGACGGCGCTGATCGCCACGCTCACCGACACCGAGCCGGTGGCCGTGGTGGGCCGTGGCACCGGGATCGACGACGCGGCGTGGACCCGCAAGACCGCGGCGGTGCGCGATGCGATGTTCCGGGCCAGGCAGTTTCGCCCAGATCCGGTCGGGCTGCTGCGCACCTGCGGCGGGGCGGATCTGGCCGCGATGGCCGGTTTCTGCGCGCAGGCCGCGGTGCGGCGGACGCCGGTGTTGCTCGACGGCGTGGTGGTGACGGCGGCCGCACTGGTCGCCGACCGCCTGGCGCCAGGGGCCCGGGCCTGGTGGCAGGCCGGGCACCGGTCGACCGAGCCCGCGCACACGCTGGCGCTCGCGCATCTGGACCTGGTACCGATCATCGACCTGGGCCTGCGGCTCGGCGAAGGTACCGGTGCCGCGGTGGCGCTGCCGGTGCTGCGGGCGGCCGTCGCAACACTGGCGTCGATGGCCACCTTCGAAGGCGCAGGCGTCTCCGAGCGCACATCGGACTGACCGTGTTTCGTTCGCTGGCAACGGCTTTCGCATTCGGTACGGTGTTGCCCGTCCCGCTGCGGGGGGCGCCGGTCGGCCGCTCGACGATGACGGCGCTGCCGCTGGTGGGCGCGGCACTCGGCGCGCTCGCCGCCGCGGTGCTCTGCGCCGGCGGATGGGCCTTCGGCGTGCACAACCCACTGGCCGGGGTGCTGGCCGTCGCCGCACTGCTGTTGGCCACCCGGGGCCTGCACATCGACGGGCTGGCCGACACGGTCGACGGACTGGGCTGTTATGGACCGCCGGAGCGCGCGCTGCAGGTGATGCGGGACGGCACCGCGGGGCCGTTCGGCGTCGCGGCCGTCGTCGTGGCCGTGGCCGCCCAGGCGCTGGCGTTCGCCAGCGCACCGCCGGGCTGGACCGGACTGCTTGCGGTGGTGACGGCGCTGGCCACCGGCCGGGTCGGCGCGGTGCTGGCGTGCCGGCGCGGGGTGCCCGCGGCCGGCGGCAGCGTGCTGGGTGAACAGGTTGCCAGCAGTCAACCGCTCGGGATCGCGGTGGCGTGGGGCGCGCTGGTCGCAGGGCTGGCGAGCGTGGCGACGCCGCGGATCTGGCAGGGACCGGTGGTCGTCCTGATTGCGCTGGTAGTGGCCATGATTCTGGTGGCCCACTGTGTGCGCCGGTTCGGCGGCATCACCGGCGATGTCCTCGGTGCGGTGATCGAGTTGACGACGACGCTGACGATCATCGGTTTGGTAGCCCGCGCCTGAGGCGTGGATATGCCCGTATCGCGGCGCGACGTCGCGTGGCGAATTAGATTCGGGCATGAGCGGGGGTGTCAATGGGCAAATCGGAGGGGACGCCCGATGCTCAGTGGTTTGAGCAGTTGGCCAACCGCAGCGAGACGCTCTTCTACGTCCTGCGAGTGAAGCCGGATCTGGCCTTCGAGTACGTCAACGACGCAGTGGAGACCCTGCTCGGCTGGACGGCCGACGAGGCGCTGAGCGACGCTTCGGGTGTGCTCGGCGTGGTCGACGAGTCCCACAGCGCCCGACTGGCCGCCGCGCTGGAGCTGACGCCGGGCACCGAGGCGACCGTCGATTTGATTTGGCAGCACCGGAACGGAAACCCGGTGCATGGCCAGACGTTCATTCGGTCACGCCAGCGCGAAGACGGTTCGGTGGTCCTGGAGGGCGCCACCCGCAATGTGACTCAGTTGCACAGGGTGGAAGCCGAACTCCATCAATCCGAAAAGCGCTACCGCCTGCTCGTCGAGAACGCCTGGGATGTGGTGTGGACGACGGCGGTCGACGGCAAGGTGACCTATGTCAGCCCCGCGATCGAGCGACTGCGCGGAGTCACCGCCGAGGAGACCATGCGCCAGTCTCTCGATGAGTTCTATCCCCCGGATTCGGCCGAGAGCATTCGGAAGTACTTCCGCAGGGCGCTCGCCGCGGCCCGGGACGGCGCCGAACTCCCGCCGTTTCGGTTGGAACACGAGTTCTTTCACAGGGACGGCTCGAGGGTGGCGGCCGAAATGCAGGTCATCCCCCATCTCGACGAGGACGGGCGGGTCCTGGAGATCCTCGGCGTCACCCGGGATATCACCGAACGCAAGAAGTTCGAATCCGAATTGAGGCGATTGGCCGTCACCGATCCGGTGACCGGGGTGTGGAACCGCCGCCACGGCGAGGAGCTGATCTCCGCCGACCTGAGCACTGCCCACGAGGACGGCCACTCCCTATCGCTGTTGATGCTCGACGTCGACAAGTTCAAGACCGTCAACGACACCCGGGGTCATCAGGCCGGCGACCGCGTCCTCGTCGAGATCGGCCGACGCCTGGTGGCCGTCTGCCGCGACACCGACATGGTGGCCCGCTGGGGCGGTGAGGAATTCGTGATCCTGTTGCGCGACTGCGCATTACAAGACGGTCTGAAGATGGCCGAGGAGATCCGCGCCACCATCGCCGACACCCCGTTCATCGATACGGGTGTGGTGACCGTGAGCATCGGCGTCGCCGAGGCGCACCCCGACGACGACCTGAGATCCTGGGTGGCGCGTGCCGACGAGGCGCTCTACGAGGCGAAGGGATCCGGCCGCAACACCGTGCGGTCCGGCTAGCTGAGCCGGGCCATCCAGCCGTGCGTGTCGGCGAACGTGCCGCGCTGGATGCCGGTGAGCGTGTCGCGCAACGCCATCGTCACCTCGCCGGGCTGCCCGTCGGCGATGGTGAATTCGCCGTCGCCGTACTTGACGTGTGAGACCGGGGTGATGACGGCGGCGGTGCCGCAGGCGAACACCTCGGTGATCTCCCCCGCGGCGGCTCCCTTGCGCCATTCCTCGACGTCGATCTTGCGCTCCTCTACGGCGAAGCCGGCGTCGCTGGCCAGTTGCAGAAGCGAGTCGCGGGTGATGCCAGGCAGCAGCGAGCCGGACAGCTCCGGCGTCACCAGCCGCGCCGACCCGCCGCTGCCGAAGACGAAGAACAGGTTCATCCCGCCCATCTCCTCGATGTAGCGGCGTTCGATGGCGTCGAGCCACACCACCTGATCGCACCCGTGCTCGGCCGCCTCGGCCTGCGCCAGCAGCGATGCGGCGTAGTTGCCGCCGAACTTCGCGGCACCGGTGCCGCCGGGGCTGGCCCGCACATACTCGGTGGACAGCCACACACTGACCGGTTTGATCCCGCCCTTGAAGTAGGCGCCGGCCGGTGAGCCGATCACCAGGTAGCGGTATTCGGAGGCCGGTCGCACACCCAGGCCGGGCTCGGTGGCGATCACGAACGGCCGCAGGTACAACGACGCCTCACCCCCGGCGGGCGGCACCCACTGGCCGTCGACGGCGATCAGCTGCCGCAGCGACTCGACGAACAACTCCTCGGGCAGTTCCGGGATGGCCAGCCGCCGCGCCGAGGCGCGCAGCCGTCCCGCGTTGGCCTCGGGACGGAACGACACGATCGATCCGTCCGCCCACCGGTAGGCCTTGAGGCCCTCGAAGATCTCCTGTGCGTAGTGCAGGACGATCGCCGACGGGTCGAGCTCGATGGGGCCGTAGGGCACCACGCGGGCGTCGTGCCACCCCAGTTCGTCGGTGTAGAGCACCGAGACCATGTGGTCGGTGTGGAACCTGCCGAAGCCCGGATCGGCCAGAATCTGGCCCCGTACCTCGTCGCTCGCCGGGTTCGCGTTGTGCTCAACCGTGAACTCGAGGAGGCCGTTGGACATACGGAAATTGTAGACCCAGCCGCTACCGAGTTTTGACCTCGACGAAGGGCGGCTTGACCACCTCGCACTCCAGCGGGCGGCCGCGGACGTCGACGTTGACCAACGCGCCGTCCTCGATTCCGGCGTCGGCGTCGATGAGGGCAAGGGCGATACCGACTTTCAGCGTCGGCGAGAACGTGCCCGATGTCGTGACGCCCACCGGGTGGTCGCCGCTGAGCACCGTCAGGTCGGAGCGCAGCACGCCGCGGCCGGTCGCGCGAAGGCCGCGCAGCAGCCGGCGCGGGCCGGCCTCTTTCTCGGCGAGCAGGGCCTCACGCCCCCAGAACGCGTCCTTCTTCCAGCCGATCGCCCAGCCGCAGCGGGCCTGCAGCGGCGAAATGTCCAGCGACAGCTCGTGGCCGTGCAGCGGGTAACCCATTTCGGTGCGCAGCGTGTCGCGCGCACCCAACCCGGCGAGTTGCCCACCCGCGCCCTGCACCTCGGCGACCAGGGCGTCGAACACCACCGGCGCGGAGTCCCAGGGTGGCAGCAGCTCGTAACCGTGCTCGCCGGTGTAGCCCGTGCGGCAGACCCGCACCGGCACACCGGAGTAGGCGGCGTCGGCGTAACCCATGTAGTCCATGTCGGTGGGCAGGCCCAGCGCGGCGAGCACGTCTGCCGAGCGTGGGCCCTGGACGGCAAGCACCGCGTACGAGCGATGCTCGTTGGTGATCGAAATGCCTTGCGGCGCTGCGGCTTGCAGCGCATCGACCACTGCGGCGGTGTTGGCCGCATTGGGCACCAGGAAGATCTCGTCGTCGCTGACGTAGTAGGCGATGAGGTCGTCGATCACCCCGCCGTCCGGTGTGCAGCACAGGGTGTACTGCGCCTTGCCGGGACCGACCCGGCGCAGGTCGTTGGTGAAGGCGGAGTTGACGAACTCCGCGGCGCCGGGACCGACCACCAGGGCCTTGCCCAGGTGGCTGACGTCGAACAGCCCGACGGCCTCGCGGGTGGCGGTGTGCTCGCCGACCGTGCCGGCGTACGACACCGGCATTGACCAGCCCCCGAAGGAGGCGAAGCTGGCACCGAGCTCGCGGTGCTGACGGTCGAGCGGCCCAAGCAACAGATCGGATGTGTCGGTCACGGCCAACAACACTAATCCCCCGCGATTAGGGTGAATCCTCGTGAGCACCGAAGCCGGCTACGCAGCCCCCACCGTCACCGTCGCGACCTCGTTGCCCAAGCGGGCGATGGGGGCCGTGTTGATCGTTCCGGTCGTCACCGGCCCGGGCGGGGAAGGCAGCGACGGCTCGCCGACAGTGGTCGGCTCCCCGTTCCTCGACGCCGAGGCCATCGGCGAGATCCAGGTCGGCCTGCGGGCCCTGGGCGCCAAGGCCGGCGCCGAGCAGGTCACCCGCCTGCACGTGCCATCGATTCCGGTCGGCAGCGTACTGGCGGTGGGCCTGGGCGCCGACCGCGACGAGTGGCCGGCCGACGTGATCCGGCGTGCCGCCGGGGTGGCGGCCCGGTCGCTGTCCGGTGTGGGGACCGTCATCACCACGCTGACCGAGTTGCACCTGGAGGCCGCGATCGAGGGCCTGATCCTGGGCAGCTACCGGTTCACCGAGTTCCGCAGCGCCAAGACCGCGCCGAAGGATGCGGCGCTTGGCAAGATCGTCGCGCTGAGCACCGCCTCCGGCGCCAAGAAGGACGCGGCCCGGGCCACCGCGATCGCGACCGCGGTGGCCACCGCGCGCGATTTCGTCAACACCCCGCCGAGTCACCTGTATCCGGGCGAATTCGCCAAGCGCGCCAAGGCTTTGGGTGAAGCGGCAGGCCTCGAGGTCGAAGTCCTCGACGACAAGGCGCTGGCCAAGGCCGGCTACGGCGGCATCGTCGGGGTGGGCAAGGGTTCCGCGCGCCCGCCGCGGCTGGTGCGGTTGGCCTACCGAGGCGGCAAGGGCAAGAAGGCTAAGACCGTCGCGTTGGTGGGTAAGGGCATCACGTTCGACACCGGCGGCATCTCGATCAAGCCGGCCGCCTCGATGCACCACATGACCTCCGATATGGGTGGCGCCGCTGCGGTGATCGCCACGGTCGTACTGGCCGCCAAGCAGGGCCTGCCGATCGATGTGATCGCCACGGTGCCGATGGCCGAGAACATGCCGTCGGCGACCGCGCAGCGCCCCGGTGACGTGCTGACCCAGTACGGCGGGATCACCGTCGAGGTGCTCAACACCGACGCCGAGGGCCGGCTGATCCTGGCCGACGCGATCGTCCGGGCGTGTGAGGACAACCCGGACTACCTGATCGAGACCTCGACGCTCACCGGCGCGCAGACCGTCGCGCTGGGTGCCCGCATCCCGGGCGTGATGGGCAGCGACGACTTCCGCGACCGGGTCTCCCGGATCTCGCAGGCCGAGGGTGAGAACGGCTGGGCGATGCCGCTGCCCGACGAATTGAAAGACGACCTCAAGTCCTCGGTGGCCGATCTGGCCAATATCAGCGCGCAGCGGTTCGCCGGCATGCTCGTCGCCGGGGTGTACCTGCGCGAGTTCGTCGCCGACGGCGTCGAGTGGGTGCACATCGACATCGCCGGGCCGGCCTACAACACATCGGGCCCGTGGGGTTACACGCCCAAGGGCGGCACCGGGGTGCCGACGCGGACGATGTTCGGGGTGCTGGAGGATATCGCCGCCAACGGCTAGTGCAGCGGCAAGCCGACGCCACGCTCCTGCGGACTGCGCGGACCGAAGATGCGCCGCTGCGCGTCGGTGATGCGCACGTCGTTGATCGACCCCTCGCGGCGCCGGTTCAGGTTCTGCTCGTCGAACTCCCACAGCTCGTTGCCGTAGCTGCGCCACCACTGGCCGGACTCGTCGTGCCACTCGTACTGGAAGCGCACGGCGAGGCGGTTGCCCTCGAACGCCCACAGCTCCTTACGCAACGCGTAATAGTGTTCGCGCCGCCACTTGGCGATGAGGAATTCAACGATCTCGTCGCGCCCGGTGATGAACATGTCCCGGTGCCGCCACACCGCGTCGATCGAATAGCCGAGCGAGACCATCCAGGGATCGCGGGTGTTCCAGGCGTCCTCGGAGGCTTGCACTCTGGCCAGTGCGGATTGGCGGTCGAACGGTGGGCGAAGCCGGTGGGTTCGGGCGATCGCGGTCATGTTCCGACAGTGGCAGCAGGCTCCGCGACGGGCATCACGGCAAGCCACCAGATCGGACTACCGGCTACCCGGTAGTCGAAACTCAGAGCACCTTGCCGCGGGCGGTGCTGCGCAGCGCCTGCGGGGCGATCCTGGACGTGCCGTAGAGCAGGTACGCCTCGGGCGTGACCGGGCGGATGGGCTTGTTCTTCTTGACCGAGGACACGATGGCGGCGGCCACTTTGTCCGGTCCGTACCCGCGCAGGTCGAACATCTTCTCCAGTTGCGCCCGCCGGGGAGCGACGGCCGTGCGCTTGCTCTCGGGGGCGTGAAACGCGGTGGTGGAGACGATGTTGGTGTTGACCACGCCAGGGCAGATGGTCGTCAATCCGATTCCGGCGGAATCCAATTCGGCGCGCAGGCAGTCGGAGAACATGTACACCGCCGCCTTCGAAGTGCAGTAGGCGTTCATCGACTGCAGCGGAGCGTACGCCGCCATCGAGGAGACGTTGACGATGTGACCGCCGGTGCCGCGCTCGACCAGGCGGCGGGCGAAGGCCCGGCAGCCGTTCACCACACCGCCGAGGTTGACGTCCAATACGCGGTCGAATTGCTCTGCGGGAGTGTCCAGGAACGCCCCGGCCGCTCCGATGCCGGCGTTGTTGACGACGATGTCGGGAACCCCGTGCGTCGCGGACACCTCGTCGGCGAACCGTTCGACGGCGTCGGCGTCGGACACATCGAGCACGTAGGAATGGGCGATCCCACCGTGGCCGGTGATCCGTGCGGCGGTCTCCTTGACGCCTGCCTCGTCGACGTCACTGACCACGACTTCGGCACCTTCGCGAGCGAATGCCAGCGCCGTCTCCCGGCCGATGCCACTGCCCGCACCGGTGACCGATACAAGCATGTCGCCGAAGCACTTTCGCGGCCTGCCGACCTCGGCGCGCAACAGCGCGCGGCTGGCCGGTTTGCCGTCGAGATACTCGGCGAGTTCGGTGACCGCGGCTGCCAGCACCTGCGGATGCGTGAACGGCGACCAGTGCTTGGCACGAATGTCGCGGCGCCACAACCGTGGCACCCAGCGCGGGGTGTCGTCGTAGACGTACGGCCGCACGTACGGGTCGTCGAGGTTGACGATCAACTGCACGGGAACGTCGACCTCGCGCGGCTTCGGGGCATGAAGCAGTGTGCGAAAGAAGTTGGCACGATAGATCTTCAGACCGTTGGCCGCATCGTTGCTGAATGTCTGCCCGTGGTGCCGCTGCTGGACGGGAATCCCGCGGCTGATCGTTCCCAGTAACAACGTGGCGGCGGCGCGCACGGTTGCCGGGGCCAGCACCGGCACCGAGAACGCCGCCATATAACTCAGGTGCGCACCCGCAGAGAGCGCGCGGGAGAACAACTTCGGCCGGTACGGCCGCTTGAGGCCGTCCCGGACATAGCGGCTGAAATGGTGCGTGTTCGGCCCGGACACGGAGGTGAAGGACGCCACCCGGTCGCCGGCGCCGGGGCGGGTCACGTACTCCCAGATGCTGGACGATCCCCAGTCGTGGGCCAGCACGTGTACGGGTTGGCCGGGGCTCAGTTCGGCGATGACCGCGCCGAAGTCGTCGGCGAGGTGGGCCATCGTGTAGGCCTGGTACGACGTGGGCCCCGAGGAGGCTCCTGCGCTGCGGTTGTCGTAGCGGATGATGCGGAAGGTGTCGGCGAGCAGGGGCACCACGGCGTCCCAGAGCACATGCGAGTCGGGCCAGCCGTGGACGAGGACGACGGTCGGGCCGTCGGGGTTGCCCTCCTCGTAGACCGCAAGGCGGGCTCCGTCGCTGGTGTCGACATAACGCATGGTCATCGGGACCTCCGAGGCCGCCCGGGTAACTGTGACGATCGGTAGCTCATACCGTTGGTACCGACCAAAATGTGACCCTGCCCGCTCGGACGGGCGGGTGTCAAGACCGGCGCCGTTCGATCCGTTTGCGGGCGTCGTAGTCGCGCATCCGCTGCGGATACCCGACCTTCTGCACGTCGTAGACGGGGATGCCGAGCTGCTCGCCGAGCCGGCGGGCGCCGGCGGCACCACCGGCCGGGCGGCGGGTCCACTCGCCGTCGGCGGCCACCAGCACGACGGTCATTTCAGTGACACTGGTCTGGGGCTCGACGAATGCCTCCACCCCGGTGCGCTGCGCGGCCCAGTCCCGCAGATGTCTACGGTCGGCGCCAACATCTGATTCGCCACCGCGCCCGGCACGGAACCTGTCGAACAGTCCCAACTCCGACGCACTCCTCTCAGTGGTTCTTTCCATCGATGGTGCCAGAGAAATCACACGTCGCCCTGAGTGCGTGTAGGCGGCCCGGCAATGACAGGATGGGTACACGACGCTGTGGTATGCCAGAAGTCCGACCCGCACGACTGACCGTTCGAGGGAGTCAACACAATGGCCGTCTCCGTCCAGATGCCGGCACTCGGTGAGAGCGTCACCGAGGGGACCGTCACCCGGTGGCTCAAGCAAGAGGGCGATACCGTCGAAGTCGACGAACCTCTGCTCGAGGTGTCGACCGACAAAGTCGACACAGAGATTCCCTCACCGGCGTCGGGTGTGCTGACCAAGATCGTTGCCCAGGAGGACGACACCGTCGAGGTCGGCGGCGAGCTCGCGGTCATCGGGGAAGCCGGCGAGGCCGCAGCATCTGCGCCCGCCGCCGAGGAGAAGCCCGCCGAGGAGCCGGCCGCACAACCGGAGCCGGCCGCCGAAGAGGCCGAGCCCGAACCGCAGTCGCAGCCCGAGCCCGAGCCCGCCGCCCAGCCGGCCGCGCAGTCGTCGGGATCCGCAACGTCGGTCGTGATGCCCGAGCTCGGTGAGTCCGTCACCGAGGGCACCGTGACGCGGTGGCTGAAGAAGGTCGGCGATTCCATCGGTGTGGACGAGCCGCTGGTCGAGGTGTCCACCGACAAGGTCGACACCGAGATCCCGTCGCCAGTCGCCGGGACCTTGATCAGCATCACCGCCGAGGAGGACGTCACTGTCCCGGTCGGTGGCGAGCTGGCCAAGATCGGCGATGCCGGGGCCGCGCCGCAAGCCGCGCCGGAGCCCAAACCCGAACCCAAACCGGAGCCGAAGCCAGAGCCCAAACCCGAGCCGAAGCCAGAGCCCAAGGCCGAACCGGCGCCGGCACCCAAGCCGGAACCCAAGCCGGCGCCTGCCCCGGCCGCCGCCGACGAGGGCGCCGAGCCCGACGGCAGCCCGTATGTCACCCCGCTGGTGCGAAAGTTGGCCGTCGAGAACGGGATTGATCTCGCGACCGTCAAGGGCACCGGCGTCGGCGGACGCATCCGCAAGCAGGATGTGCTGGCCGCGGCCGAAGCCAAGAAAGCGCCGGCCGCACCGGCTGCACCCGCCGCAGCCGCACCGGCCGCACCCGCGCCGGCGGCCGCGTCGGGCCCGTCACCGTTGGCCCACCTGCGCGGTACGACGCAGAAGGCCAACCGGATCCGGCAGATCACCGCCAAGAAGACCCGCGAATCACTGCAGACCACCGCGCAGTTGACGCAGACCCACGAAGTCGACATGACCAAGATCGTGGCGCTGCGGGCCAAGGCGAAGAGCAGCTTCTCCGAGCGCGAAGGCGTCAACCTGACCTACCTGCCGTTCATCGCGCGCGCGGTCATCGATGCCCTCAAGGCGCACCCGAACATCAATGCCAGTTACAACGAGGACACCAAGGAGATCACCTACTACGACGCCGAGAACCTCGGCTTCGCGGTGGATACCGAGCAGGGTCTGCTCTCGCCGGTGGTGCACAATGCCGGCGACCTGTCGCTCGGCGGGCTGGCCCGCGCCATCCACGACATCGCCGACCGGGCCCGCAGCGGCAACCTCAAGCCCGACGAGCTCTCCGGCGGCACGTTCACCATCACCAACATCGGCAGCCAGGGCGCGTTGTTCGACACCCCGATCCTGGTTCCGCCTCAGGCGGCGATGCTGGGTACCGGCGCGATCGTGAAGCGTCCCCGCGTGATCGTCGACGAGCTCGGCAACGAATCGATCGGCGTTCGCTCCGTCTGCTACCTGCCGCTCACCTACGATCACCGGCTGATCGACGGTGCTGATGCCGGCAGGTTCCTGACCACTATCAAGCGGCGGCTCGAAGAAGGGGCATTCGAGGCCGACCTGGGCCTGTGACGCCAATGGGCCAGCCAGTCGAGGGGCTCGTCGTTGCGATAGCCGGTTCATCCGGCCTGATTGGTTCGGCGCTGGTGTCGGCGCTGCGCGCGGCCGATCATCGGGTGCTGCGGATCGTGCGCCGGGCACCGGCCAACAGCGACGAGCTGCACTGGAATCCCGGCAGCGGCGAGTTCGATCCCGCCGGCCTCGAAGGCGTCGACGCGGTGATCAACCTCTGCGGGGTGAACGTCGGCGAGAAGCGGTGGTCGGGCGCGTTCAAGCAGAGCCTGCGCGACAGCCGTATCGGCCCCACCGAGGTGATCTCGGCGGCCGTCGCTGACGCCGGTGTGCCGGTGTTGATCAACGCCAGCGCCGTCGGCTATTACGGTGACACCCGCGGCCGGGTCGTCGACGAAACCGCCCCTGCCGGAGGAGGTTTCCTGGCCCGGCTCTGTATCGACTGGGAGTCCGCGGCGCTGGCGGCCGAGGACGCCGGAGCCCGGGTGGTGCTGGCCCGGTCGGGGTTGGTGCTCTCCCCCGGCGGTGGTGTCCTGGCGCGGCTGCGCCCGTTGTTCTCACTCGGCCTTGGCGCCCGGCTGGGCAGCGGGCGACAGTACATGCCGTGGATCAGCCTGGAGGACGAGATCCGCGGGCTGTTGTTCGCGATCAACAATGACGCACTGTCCGGACCGGTGAACTTCACCGGACCGGCGCCGGTCACCAATTCGGAGTTCACCGCGGCGCTGGGCCGGGCGTTGAACCGGCCGACGCCGCTGCTGGTGCCCGGATTCGCGTTGCGCACGCTGCTCGGCGAGTTCGCCGAGGAGGGACTGCTCGACGGACAGCGGGCGATCCCCGCGGCGCTGGAGCGGGCCGGGTTCGTCTTCCACCACAACACCATCGGCGAGGCGCTGGCCTACGCCACCGCGTCCACGCAGGGGTAGTACCGTCGACTGGGTGCGCGACTCCATCCGATCCAGCTCAGCGGGCGTGCTGGTGCGTCAGCTGGGCACGGTCGACTACCTGGCTGCCTGGGACATGCAGCGCGAGGTGGCCGACGCCCGGGTCGCGGGTGGACCCGACACCCTGCTGTTGCTGGAGCATCCCGCCGTCTACACCGCGGGTAAGCGCACCGAGGCCCACGAACGGCCGCTGGACGGTACACCCGTCATCGACACCGACCGCGGCGGCAAGATCACCTGGCATGGCCCCGGGCAGTTGGTGGGCTATCCGGTGATCGGCCTGGCCGAACCGCTGGATGTGGTGAATTATGTTCGGCGCCTTGAGGAATCACTGATACGCGTGTGCGCCGATTACGGTCTGGATGCCGGCCGGGTGGACGGCCGCTCCGGGGTGTGGCTGCCTGCCGAGGGCGCTCGCCCGGTCCGCAAGATCGCCGCGGTCGGCATCCGGGTGGCTCGCGGGACGACATTGCACGGGTTCGCGCTGAACTGCGACTGCGACCTGGGCGCGTATTCGGCGATCGTGCCGTGCGGAATCTCCGACGCCGGGGTGACGTCACTGACGGCGGAAGTAGGCAGACGTGTGGGCGTCGGAGACGTCCGGGCCCGGGTCGCCGAAACGGTGTGTGACGCACTCGACGGCCGCCTGCCCGTAACATCGACAACGTGAGCGTTGAACCGGCCGGCCGCAAGCTGCTGCGCCTGGAGGTCCGCAATGCGGAGACCCCGATCGAGCGCAAGCCGCCGTGGATCAAGACCCGGGCGCGCATGGGCCCCGAGTACACCGCACTCAAGAGCCTGGTCAAGCGTGAGGGTTTGCATACCGTGTGCGAGGAGGCGGGCTGTCCCAACATCTTCGAGTGCTGGGAAGACCGGGAGGCGACATTCCTCATCGGTGGCGAGCAGTGCACCCGACGTTGTGATTTCTGCCAGATCGACACCGGTAAGCCCGCCGAGCTCGATCGCGACGAGCCGCGGCGGGTGGCCGAGAGTGTGGCCGCGATGGGGTTGCGCTACGCGA
>NZ_JACBJQ010000074.1 GCF_013404075.1 Mycolicibacterium vinylchloridicum | reverse complement strand
GGACCGGAGATGTGTATAGCAGACAGCACCGGGGCCTGGCCCGTCACGGCCGCACCCGACGTCGCCGGCCAGCCATGGCAGCCCACAACGCCACCGGCGGTGTCACCGCCCGACTTCGCGCACAGCTGGGCTGCTCCGTTAGCAGTCCGGCCTGCCGGGCGTCGGCGTCGACGCCTGCTGGTGATCGCCGCTGTCGTCGCGGTGCTCGCGGCGGTAGCTTCCGTCATCGGGGTGCAGGCGGTGACCGCCCACAACAAGACCCAACGCATCGCCGCTGCACATCAGGCGGCGCGGGACGCCGGCGAGCGGTACTTGCAGGCCTTAGCGGCCGGGGACGCAGCCACCGCGCTATCGCTGAGTGCCTCGCCGCCGGCTGACACTCACTTACTGACCGATGCAGTGTTGAAAGCCGGGCTTGCTTCGCTGCCGCTCACCGACATCTCGGTCACCAACCTGGACCCGGTGGGCACCGAGGTCCCCAGGACCGAAAGGCTGCATTTAGCAGCAACATTCGGCGCCCAAAAGTCCCAGGCCGATGTGACAGTACGAAACTCTGACGGCAAGTGGAAACTGGATGCCACCACCGTCCAGGTCCCGTTGGGGGCCCCCGGGAGTGAGCCGAATGAGGGTTTGAAGGCGGTTGGCATCGGCGGGCTGCCGAGCTTCGGCGGGCCCATGCTCACGCTGTTTCCTGGTTCGCCCCCGGTCGATTCGGCCAACAGATTCGTCGACGTGTCCGCTGAGGTCAAGCCGGTGCTGCTGGAAAGCCTGGGGGGCACTTCGCCAGCACCGATAGTTCCGAGCATCAGTCTGAATGACACTGGCCGACAGGCGGTCCTCGACGTCCTTGAGGCTCGTTCGCGGTACTGCTTCCAGGGCGGGCCCTACCCACCTGGCTGCTGCCCAACCGGATCGTGCAAGAAGCCTGATAAGCCAGGCCGCAGCTCGGCAGGAATCAAGATGGACACCGTGAAATTGACGAGGCTCCGGTCAGTCGACGGTGCCGCGTACAGTCTCGATCCGGCCACGATGATCGTGACATTGACCGATGGTGAAATGCAGTGGTCGGCCGATGCCCAAAGGGCCGACGGTACCGGCATGTGGAAGGACTACTGGATCACTATCGGCATCACTGGGAAGAAGGTCAATGTCGGTGTGGACCCGCCGGTGTGGGTGGACACACCGCCCTGATGGCCTGATCTCGCTGCGGAGTGCCGACACCGGGCCCGTGCAGCGGGCTGCACGGTGGGCCTGGGCGCTCTCGGTAGCAGCCCTTCGCTCGTGCCGTCTCGACCCTTCGGGCCTCAGGCGGTGGGGACGACGGGCGCGAGCTGGTCGAGCAGCGCTTCGAGGGCGGCGGTGGGGCGCGCATCGAGGTGCTCACCGGCCTCAGCCGCCAGCAGCTCGATGGTGGCGATGCCAGCAGCGTTGGCCGCCTCCTCCGCGCTCAACCCGAGCGCACGCCGCGCGGCGTAAAGCCGTTGTCCGACTGTAGCGTTGGGTGCCTGTGCGGAAGCCAGCATGAGGTCGTTGTAGCGGGCCCGAACGGCGCCCAACGCTACGGCTAAGGCTGCCGAGCCTCTGGCGTTTCGCGCGGCGCCGGCGGTGGTGATCTCGAGCTTGTGCAACTCGGTCAGAATCGAGGTGACGCGGGGCGTGTAGTCCGGGTTGGAGGGCTCAGGAAGGTCGCCGATGCGGGCCGACAGGGTCGCCAAGGCAAGGTCAATGACGTCGGCGAGGGTGGCGGCCGGCACCGCGTCCGACGTCGCCGCGGCAGCCTCGTCACGCAGCTCATTGAGCGTGCCGGGCCGCCAACCCAAGGCCCCTTCCAGCTTGCCCAACGTCGCGTTACGCGGCCAGCGGCGACCCTTTTCCAACGCAATCAGGGTGGCTCCGGCCACGATCCCGTCGCGCGCCAGGCCGCGTTGGGTGAGGTCAAGTTCAGCTCGGCGCGCGGCGATGGCCGCGCCCACATGTGCGATGGCAGGGTCGATGTCACCGGAAAGGTCCTCGTCGAGCTCGTCTTCATCGGTCCCGGCAGAAGCGACGGGGACTTGAGCTGCAGGGTCGGCGACCCTGACGGGCCCGGCGGTCACCGGGGCCAGCTCGGTGTGCCCATCGCGGGCGTGTTCGAAGACCACGACAATGCCCTCAGTGGCGTGACCCAGGTGCAACCGCAGACCATCGGCAATTGGCACGGAGCTGCGCCTGCGCCCGCTGACGTAGATCCCGTTGGTGCTGGTGTCGACCGCCAACCAGCCACCGCGATGAGGTTCGAGGCGAACATGTCGACGCGAGATGCCCTCGTCAGGGATGTGGATCGCGGCCCCGCTGTCGCGGCCCAGCACGATCGGCCCATCGGCAGGGTTCACCACGCGGGTCTGTGCACCGACTCGCACGATCAACGTCGGCGTGTGATCCACGAGACGCACTCCTATCATCCAAACCTGCGGCACCGCCGCGGCTATATCCACGCTGTGCACCAGAAACAAGTATTGCATGCTGGCGACTGCGTGGAGCTCAGCCGGGCCAACTCGTGTGGTGAATTCCTGCCGCCGCGCTGCCAGCACCCTCACGATACACAGCCGTTTTGCACATCACAGCGTTGATAATGCTCCCTTTGCCGTGACGGGTCCGTCGATGCGGCGAGCCCAAACGGGCATGATGCTTTAACTCACGCTATTGCACTGGAGCGCCGGTTGGGGTTAGCCTTCGACCATGCTGCTTCACTTGAAACTAAAGCACCTTCGGTCCGTTGGGGCCGGGGCGGTGCGTGATGCACCTCGGCGGCGGGTGTCCATCGGGGCGTTTGCCAGCGCCGCTGTGATGTTGGCTGTCGCGGCAGGTACGCCGGCTGCTCAGGCCGCTGTGTGGGGGGGTGTGGCGGCCTTCACCGATGGGTCGGGGACCCCCAATGGTTCCGCATCGACGGTGGGACCGTTCTCGTCGGCGGATCTGGCGGCCTCGCTGCTGTCAGCCGAACAGGCTGCCGCTATCACCGGTTCGAGCAGAGCGATGCAGGTCCGCGGACCGGCGGCCGGTTTCCTCAACACCGCCAAGGACACCAGCGACCCGCATTGCGCCAGCCCCTGGGGCCCGGGCGAGGCTGCCTCCTACACCGACGACGCCTACACCGGCGTGGCGGTCGGCACAGCCAGTGATTCGGGCGCTCACCCTGACCACACCCTCACCCAAGCCGTGATCGGGTTCGCTGATGAAGGAGCGAGGCGCCGCTTCGAGAGCCGCATCGCCCGCGAATGGCGCGAGTGCGCCACCCGCGCCATCACCTACACACCTCCGGACAATCCGACGGCCACACAAACCTGGCGGTTCGGTACTGCTGATTCCAACCCCGAGCGAACCATGATGATCATGTCGCAAGACGTATCCGGAGCCGACTGGGGCTGTGAGCGGGGCCATGCGTCCACCACCAGCAACATCGCCATTGATGTCTTGGTATGTGGACGCAACCCCAAAGGCCAAGCATCCCAAGCTATCCAGACGATCACCAGTCAAGTTCCGGCATGACGCCCGATCGGCTGCAACGCCGCACTGTCGACAACAGCGCGCACCCAACCGCGCCGAGGTGCCACAATGGCCAGGCCGCCAGCAACACTGCCGAACGAGGGGTTCAACGCATTGTGAGCACTCCAGCAAGCTCCGTACGGCCGCGCAGGCGCAGCGGTCTGTGTGCGGCGGCGGCACTGGTGGCGACCCTGACCGCCTCAAGCTGTGCGGCCACCGTCCCGGGAACCCTGCTTTCCGGGCCGGATCAGCCGTTCCGGGTCGCGGGCCTGGTCGCCGAGGACGGGGCCAGCGGCATGCGCGATAACGCACCGGCGCCGTCAGGGTCGGTCCGGGGAACTGACAACGGACAGGTCGACCGGTTGGCCGCTGTGAGCATTGACGACATCACCGACTACTGGCACCAGGCATATCCGCACAGCCTGCAGGGCACCTTCGCTCCGGTCGACACCCTGGTGTCCTACGACTCCACCAATCCCGCCAGCCCGGTGCTGTGCGGCGAGACTACCTATGACGAGGTCAACGCGTTCTTCTGCCCACGCGATGACCTGATCGCCTGGGATCGCGGGGTCATGGTGCCGGTCACCGAGAAGTACTTCGGCCAGACCGCGGTCGCGGGGTTGTTCGCCCACGAATACGGCCACGCCATCCAGGAGATGGCCGACCTCGTCGAGCGTGACACCCCCACACTGGTTGCCGAACAGCAAGCCGACTGCTTCGCCGGCAGCTACCTGCGCTGGGTGGCCGAAGGCCGCTCGCCGCGGTTCACGCTGAGCACCGGCGTCGGCCTCAATCACGTCTTGGCTGGCGCGATCACCATCCGCGATCCGGTCATCACACCGCGGCGGAGGAAACTCCTCGAGGACGGACACGGCACAGCACTAGATCGGGTCAGCGCCGTCCAGAAGGGTTTCAGCGCCGGCCCAGGCGCATGTGCCACGATCTCGATGGACGAGATCACCCGCCGTCGCGGCGATCTACCGCTCGTTCTGCAAGCCGAATCGAGCGGGACATTGCAGACCGGGCAAGTCGCCATTACCGAGGAGACGCTGAACACCTTGGTGGAGATCCTCGGCAAGATCTTCTCCCCCAACCAGCCGCCCACCCTGGCCGTCGACGCGTCTCGCGTCAGCTGCCCGTCACACCCAGCTGCTAACACGCCTGCCTGGTACTGCCCGTCGGCCAACACCGTCGTCGTCAACCTCGATGTGCTCCAGAAGATGGGGACACCGTCCGACGAGTCCAATCACGTGCTCCTCCAGGGCGATAACACCGCGTTGTCCGTGGTCATTTCTCGATACCTGCTGGGCGTGCAGCGCGAACGAGGTCTTCCCCTTGACTCGGCGACCACCGCCCTGCGAACGGCATGCCTGACCGGTTTCGCCCAACGCGCCATGGCCAAGCGCATCGACGTCGCATCCGGAAAGCAACTCCAACTAACCGCCGGTGACCTCGACGAAGCGGTCGCTGGGCTCCTCACCAACGGACTCGTCGCCAGCGACGTCAACAACGACACCGTGCCCGCCGGCTTCACCCGGATCGCGGCATTCCGCTCCGGACTGCTCAACTCAACCGCTGACAGCTGCTATCAAAGGTATCTGCCATGACCACATCCCCACCCCGGCGTCCCATCGCACCCGCGGCCGCCGCCGTTGTCTGCTTGGCCGCGCTCACTGTGACCGGCTGCGCGACAACAGTTCCCGGAACCGCGAACCTCAAGGAACCTGTCTCCAAACCAGCCGAACCAACCCGCACCCCCACTCCCCTGGTCACGGCCGCAGCGTTGCCGCAGCTGCTCATCGATTTGCCGACCATGCAAACTCTGATCGGCTCACCCGCTCTGGAGACCGGCGCCGTTGACACAAAGCTCAGCGAGCTCGAGGCAGGCGACCACTACACTCCGCCGGAATGCCTCAGCACCATGCTCTGGGGACAGACTGACACCTATGCGGGCCTGCACGCCACCGACGCCTACGGACAGACCTATAAGGACCCCGGCCCCAAAGGGGCTCACGCTGTCGCGCAGATGATTGTGCTCTTCCCCGATCCTGTCGCCGCCACTACCGCCACTCAACGCATCGCCGACCAGTGGAGAGCCTGCACTGGTCGGCAGGTGACTGAGACCCGCAGCGACGGATTGACGCCCCCGAACTGGACGATTGGCGATGTGGTTCAGACTGGCGCAGTGACCACCATGGTGCGTCGACCTGACGACAGCAAAAGATGGGCGTGTGCGCGCTTCATGGCGGCCAAGTCCAACGCAGTGGTCGACGGGCTGATGTGCTCGTACGACATCGCTGACCGCCCGGGACAGATCGCCAACGCCATCTTGGCCAAGATCGCGGACTGAGCCACCGCGGTGTCGCTGCCGTCGGGGAAGTGTCGAGCGTCTACGTGCTGGCCTGCGTGGGGTTCTGAGCAGACCCACCCACTCCCCCGCCGGGTTGTTGCCGGGCCGCGGGGGCAGCTCTGCCGTCGAGGGCAACAAATGTGCAGTTTGGTCCCGGCGGCGGCTCGTACACCGTTGCCGAACAAGTCCGGCAGGTGAAGGACCTATGCGCTCCGAGGCCTTGGGCTGAGCACGTGGCGCACTGCTGGGTACCCACCAAGACTCGGTACGGACCGCGAAGGGTATGGCCTTGTGGGCAGGCCAGCGGAGGCCCAGGCTCGACCCAACCTGTTCTCGTGCATCTCAAGGCCACCACGTGCTGAGTGTAGTCAGCGAGTCGCCAACACTCCCTGCTCCTGGTACCGCCCGCGACGGCAACCCGGACCTAGCCGAGGCCCCCGCGACGTTTGGCCAGGGCCGTAGGGGCTGAATCGCTCTGAGAATGGGCGGTGGCCCTTAGGTGTCTTTCTTTCCAGGAAGGAAGGCGTTGAGGACCGGTGCAATCCAGGTACTGCGTGTGGTGAATCCGAGCTCGCGCCCGAGGCTATCGAGAACATTTTCCTGCTCGGGAGTCGGGCTGAATCCGATCTGGACGCTGCCCCCGCCTAGGTACCGCACCGCCGAGGGGTCGGCGGGAAACAGTGAACCGCCGACAGGTGCGGTGCTGACCTCCGATCTCTTGATGATGTCGGTCAGGTCTGCATGCTTCGCGGTGATCGCTTCGAGGACGACCTGCAGGTTGGTCTTCTTCGCTTTGTGCCGATAGTCCTCGAAGCGTTGTTTGACGCCCTGGCTGACGTAGACCGCGGTCGTCGGCCGCGTGCGAGACCGGGTGCTCGACTGGCGCGGCGATCGAACCGACCGTGGGGAGACCGGCGGCCGGGGGGCCTCTGCCGGATCACCGACTCGGGTCTCCGCTAGGGGCTGATCCGGGGCCGGAGCAGGAGTGGTTGTGAGGAGGCCACTGAGTCCGGAGCCACGGGGAGCCGGGCTGCCGAGGTCCGACAGATCTTCGGCGGGGATGTCCTGGTGCTTCAGTTTGCCGCTCACGGCCATACTCCTTGCTCGATCATTTCGGCGCGTCGTGCGCTGGCCCGGGTGAGGATTTCTTTCGCGAGTTTGGCGAAATCGCGGGCTACAGGTTTGGACGTACTGCTGACAACAGCAGTGCTCTTGGCGGTGCCGCTACGCAACTCCCAATACTTGGGGTTGTTGGCGATCTCTTGTTCCAGTTCGTGGGCGACGCGACCATACTTGGTCATATCGTTGGCGACCGCTTCGGAGTGACGGATGAACGCTGACATCATCACGTCGTTGTCTGCACCAAGGTCTCGCGCGATCTGATCGGTCATCTCCTTCCTGACCTTCGTCGCGGATGTGCCCGACGCGAATGCGAACACTCCGAGCAACATGAGGTACTCGTTGAATTCCCGCATTTTGCGGATCTCGCCGGCCAATTCACGGAGGCCGAATTGCGACATAAGCTCCGTCTTCATCGGCACCACGATGAATCGGGCCGCGCACAGCGCCAGCTCCAGCAGCAGCGGATTTTCCGGCGGGGTGTCGATGATGATGAGTTGGTAGTTGTGTGCAATTCGCTGGAGGCTGTCCGCGAGTGACAGGAGAACGGACGGCGCTGACTCCTGGGACATCAGGTCGCCGGCCACAGCGGCACTAATGCGCCGTACGAACGGCCCACCCGGAATGACGTCAAGGTTGTCTCGCACTCCCCGGACAGGTCTGAGCGGCGCGCCGCCGGTGATGGCGCCGAAAAGGCCGCGCCCATGGTCGTCAAGCTCGCTGTTGGCGAACCCTAAAAGATGGGCGATGTTCCCTTGCCCGTTGAGGTCAATGATCAGAGTCGGGGCCCCATCGGAGGCCACCAGGGCCCCGATATTCGCCGTCGTTGTGGTCTTTCCAACGCCGCCCTTACCGTTGGCGACCGCATATACGTGACCTAGACGCGCCCAATCGATCGTCGGCACCGGCGCGGCCCAGGCGGTTACGCTTTCGGTCATGAAAGCCCTCTGGCCTGTTCAATTACGGATGGCAGCCCACGCAACGCACCGTCCGGCGCGAGGGCTGCGGGCATATTGCGGTTCATGGTCACCAGAGTCTAGCGACCCAGGTACGACACGCAGGTCGACGCCACGCCGTCCACGCACTAGTGACCAAACCGTGATACACCACATGGACGCCCGGAGCAGCCGTAACGCTGCCCACAGCGGTGGTCCACACTCCGCCATCCACAACGAGCGTCATGGTTGTCTACGTGGCGGTTGCGACCGCCACCCGAGCACTGCCAACTGCACGTGTTCCGCCCCAATGCCCCACGCGATAAGCCCCGCCGTCACCCATTCCGAGCCACCGTCGACACGGGATGTATGGCGCGCCCTCGAAGTCACCGTGGCCTGCAACATGGTCCAAGACCTGCATGATCACTGCTGTTCAGGTGTGATCAACAACCCGCTATCACGCACGGCAGAGCGCCAGAGTCACTGCCTGACATGCCGCCCGATTCAGTACCCGCCAAGAGCCCATACATACCGCCACGCATATAGCCAGATAAGGAGCCTGCGCACGCGCCACGTAAGCCACCTGAGTGTCGGCCCGACGCGATGCATCGCATACCGCCAAGTAGCACGCGTGATTCCGGCTGCGGTGCACAGTGGCCGAAGCGATGGAGATAGCCACTGTGATACCGGCTCTAACCACTACCGTGCGTGCCGCGTGTGCCACGGGGTGAGCGTACGTGGAAGTCAATGCACTATCCTCCGATGAATACCATGCTTTCTGATCCACACAGTCTGTCGCATGCCGACAGACGGTACTGGCGGCGCTACATCGTGCAGATGGGCGAGGGTGCCAGCCAATTGAGGTGCCCGCTGCGAGTGCTGGCCTTGCACGAGTACGTCACAGAACCTCAGACACCGCGATGCGACGCGCAGCGGGCCAAACCCGTCCACGAGCGTGGACCATTATTCGCAAGGTGATCCATCGCAGGACGCAATCCATAGCTCTGCCCACAGCGTGTTAGCGAGTGAATACATCACCGTCGTGGTGAACAGCAGGTGCCACCTGTTGCACACTGGCGGGCAACATGGTGGCTCCGACTCGTACATGAGCATGTGGCTCTGCCTTAATGCAGATCGACAACCGACCTCAGTATTGGGCGGTGTATCTGGCTTCCGCGCCGGGACGCCCAGCACGTCTCACGGATAGTGCGACCTGGACTTTTGGCAAGAACGGTCGATGCGCCTCTGGCGCGCATCGACTCAGAGGCGCCCACCGTGCTCCTGGGCTGATCCGACGCCTTCGCCGCGTGGCCCACACGCATCTCCGCGGTTTCGCGCCCCCACGGGCCAGCTGGGCGGTTTTTGCACGTCACGCTCATCGTCTACCGCCGACTTGGGCGGCGTCCGGGCGGCGAGATCGGCCCCTGACCGCCAAACCTGGGGGAGCCGGCGGGCCCCCAACCTAATCGTTGGGCTGGGTCAGGGAGCTGGCGTCGTCGGGAGTGAGAAGTCGCCCCAGGATGTCTTGGTAGTTATCGGCAGCTTTCGCGAAACCCGTCGCCGCGTCTCGATATTGCCCGGCCATCGACCAGTGTCGGTCGGTCAGCGCACGGTAGTCATCGACGAGAGCGGCCGCGGCGTCGCTCGCGTGCTGGAACTCCTGTACGGCGCCGAGCAGGATTGCCTGGTTTGCCTGCAGAAGGCGGTTGGTTTCTTCTGTCGCGGCGGCGGCGGCCCGTGCCCGTGCTTCACTCTCGCGGGCGTGCGCTTCTGCGGCACGGGACTGCTCGAGCTCTTGGTGGAGCCCTGCGATGGTGTCCAGCAGACTGCTCGCATCCTGAGACGCCGGCAGAGCAGCGGCGGATAGCAGTTGATCGGCGTAGACGTAGTACGTCGGCCGTTTGCCCTCGAGCGTTGCGCCGCCATCGAGGTCGCCGTTTTCGACCAGCCGTTTAACGGTCCGCCAGTCTTTTCCGAGCAGTTTCGCCGCTTGCGCCAATGAGACGGTCGGCCGTCCCGGCTGAGGTGGAGGTGACGAGCTCACGCAGCTCCCCCTTCACCTGGCCCGATGCGTCTTGCGGGCCTTCACTATACCGCTACCACCGACAGGTGATAAGTCTCTGAAATGCGATTTTGCTGGATTATCCAGCACCAGATCGGCGCCGGACACGCCGCCCTGGCTCCCTGCTTGCAGATCCGGCTGCCGCTACAGTGTCAATGTCGGTTTATCCGACATATGGAGACGCCTTTCAGTGCGGATCAGCGGCGACACGATGGCAGGCGAGGGAGCAGACGTATGGCGGAAAACACGGCACAGGTCACCCCTGCGCGCAGGCGCCGCCCCGACTGGCGCAGTCGGGAGGTCCGTGCAAAGGAAAAGATGGTGGCACGTCGGGTCAGCGAGGCTGACCATAAGGCTTTGAGGCAGTTCGCAGACGAAACCGGCACGTCGATCGCCGAGCTGATCGCGCCAGCGATCAACGAGCTCATCGCCCAGGCACACGCCTATTGCCAGGAAGCCGATCGGCACGACTTGGTGCCGCAAGCGCGAGCATCCTAAGCCTCACGGCTACGCGGCCAGGATTCGCCCGCCGAGCAGTTCGGCGATGAGCTCGATCGCGCCAAGCTCATCGCTTCCAGCCTCGTGATCTGGTGGGCCAGTGGCCATCACCGCTTCCAGCCAGGCCGAATGCTCAACGTCGTCCACCGCCACGTTCGGCGTTTCCGACGTCATGCCCAAGGGTTCCGCGTGCTGACCCACGGCGTGCTGGCGCTCGCGCTCGTCGAGCCAGCTCCGCCAGGCAGCCCTTTCCTCCCGGTGCTTTGCGAGCCGTTCGTCACGTGTCTGGTGTAGTTGGTGCCGGACCGCGATCTCATCAAGTGACGCACTTCCGGGCCCCACGATCCCTCTGCCTGGCGTCGTGATCAGGCCCGCGATCTGGAGCTCAGCGATCATGCTGTCGGCGGTGGCGCGGGGAAGTGCCGCCGCGGCGTACAAGTCCGCTCGCGCGGTCAGACCGTGGTAAACGACCAGTTCGTAGATCCGGCGAAGATGGTGGCCTAACACGATCCAGGCATCGTGCACCGGTTCAACTCTGACCCGTTCAGCTCTATTCTGTGTCCTAGAGACTAGGTTCTGACTGGTCAGCGCGTAAACGTCCGGTTCGGTTCCGACGTGTTGTCGGACCAGAATGAGCGGCGATCCCGGTCGTTCCCT
Organism: Mycolicibacterium vinylchloridicum; assembly: GCF_013404075.1. Lineage (GTDB taxonomy): Bacteria > Actinomycetota > Actinomycetes > Mycobacteriales > Mycobacteriaceae > Mycobacterium > Mycobacterium vinylchloridicum. The sequence goes on along the minus strand of NZ_JACBJQ010000074.1, from coordinate 11,217 downwards.
CAAGTCCGCCAGCACCCGCCAAATGCAGTCCTCGCTCAGCAGCCCCGCAGACAGCGATAACGTCCGCCCCCCGACGCCGATCAACCACGTACCTGAACGCTGCTCACCAGCCACCAGGGCATAGAACGCTACCGCTTGCAGCACGCAGTGCACGGTCCAGCGGTACCGCCGTCCAGCGAATTCTCCATCCGCCCAGGCGAGGGCGTTTGCTAGCCACGCCCGCAAAGGCTCGGGCCCCCGGTACCCCTTGTGCCCCCCCGGTGAGTACTTACTCTTGTGCCGCGGGGGAGAGGATTTTAGGACATTGTCGATGAGCCAACTGGTGGCTTTGTTGACGTCTCGGGCCAGGGCGTCCTCGGACCGATGCTGATACCGCCGGTAGGCAGTTCCAAGTCCCTGTTCCCACGGCCCTCCGGGGGCGATCATGGCCCGCAAGCTGGCCAGGCTGTGGCCGCGGGCTATGGCCTGTGTGACGACCGACATACGGGCTTCGTGATTGGACTGCCAGGTCGGCCGTGTGGCGGCGATGGCTGCATGGGTGGCGTAGGCATCGACGTCGGGCGGCAGTGGGTCGCCTCGGAGGTAGGGGGCCGCGATGGTCTGGGTATCACCGCTGCCATAGAGATAGGGGCTGCGGTCGCCGGCTTGGTTAGGGGAGGCCGTGCGCGGAGCCTGAACGCGGGCCTTGAAAACGCCGAGCAGCATGCAGAGTCGGGGGAGCAGGTCTGGCTCTGACCGCGTGGTCATGATTGCGACGGCGTCATCGAGGGTGCCGACGAGCCGCCGGTAGCCACCTTCGCGGCAGGGACTTCCTGGTGGGGTCATGCACCCGGTCTCGGGGTTCGTGTTGGGCGTGATGTCGAGGGTGGGCAACCGGGCGGCTAGCAGGCGGACCAGAGGCACAATTTCGTCATGTGACGCTGAGGTCCCAATGGCGAGCGGACACAGCAGGTGCCCGCCGCCACTGGTGGAACGGTCTGCGATGACCTCGCCACCACATTGGGTCAACCATGAGGTTGCGGCGGCCATGTCAGCATCCACGGCAGCGCGTCCATGGCGCTTTGCGTCGAAGTCGAGCCAGAGCATCTGGGTGCGGCGGTGGCTGTAGAGGTACACCGCGGCCGGGCGTGTCGGGAGCCGGTCGGTGCGCTTGGAGGTGTCGCTGAACTTCCCAGTTACGCTGCTGCACAGCCTCATCCGTGATCGTCCGGGGGCGGCGACCAGAGGTGCGAGGCGTTTCCACACCAGTTCAGGTGACGGCGCGGTCGACGGTTTGGGCGCCTCGTCGTGGGCTGCCGCTGTCATAGTCGCCCCGCCCGAGTAGCCTGGCGGGCAGTACTTTTGGGGTGACGGCAGCCTTCTACGGGCGCAGGTTGCACTGCGCTATTGCGGCTCACAAGGGTGTCCCTTATCCTGGAGCCAGCTACTTTGCCTATACGGGCGAGTTGCTGGCCCCAAAATCGGTCTCGGAGAATTCGGTTGTAGTGGTCGCTTGTGAACCGAAGTTGGCGCTTCGGTTCGGATCTGCGAAATCCCCGCTAAGGCGGGGATTTCGTCTTTCAGGGACCACGCGCTCCTGCCTGACGTCGCCACGCAGGGTATGTCGCAACGGGGTAGATGTGCCTCCTGGTTCTCGTGTTGCAGCCGAGTTTGTCATGGAGTGGTCGGTTTAACCGACCAGACACGCCTGGTCACACCCAGATATTTGGCAACAGTGCCTCCAGCTGCAGCGCTAACAGGATGTCACGGTCTGCCGTGGTGACGCGCCGCCCCTAGAACTCAACCTTGGCAGCCGAACACAACGCGCGCCGGCCGACAAAGCAGCCACCAGAATTCTTGGCGCGTCGCTATTGCGCCGCCCGGCGATGTTGGATGGACATCAGTCACACCCCGTCCGGCGACGCCACTAGCGACATCGGCGGCCTCGGCTCACTCATCCGATACGACTTCCGTTACTGGGCGCACCTTCCTGAAAGCGGCGATGCATGACTGCAGTGGACAACCTGGCGACGTTCATCGACGGGGAACACCCTGGCCTCAACCCCGTGCTGGGCGACGAAATGGCGTGGCTTGAACCGCCGGAGGCCGATCACAGCGCTCACGGCGAGGTTCCTCCGCTCGTCCGGGCGAGCAGGGCAGTCGCAGTGGCCATCACCGCGGCGATCGCGGTCTCCAGCTTCATTCTGTCGTTTGCCGCGCTGAGCGATCTCGCGCGCCGTACCGGCAGCTGGGCGGGCTGGCTTCCGTATCTGTGGCCCGGAATCGTCGATGGCGCAATCGTTTTGGCGACGATGGGCATCCTGGCCACAGCCGCGTACCCGGATCAGCGCAAGAACAGGCAGTTCTTTTGGGCGATGCTGGGCGTCGGAGCGCTGGTGAGCATCGGCGGCAACGCCTTGCACGCGATCCTGCCGGCGACAGCGCCGCTGCCGACCGCCCTGGCGTTCGCCGTGGCGTGTGTGCCGCCCGCGGGGATCTTGGGCAGTACCCACGCGGTGCAAATCTTGTGGCGGTTCAATCCTTCTCGACCGCAGGTAGCCGCATCACAGCCGCGACGCCCAAACGATGTGAGGGAGCAAACTCTTCAGGACCGAGGCCAGCGGTGGGTGGCTCTGGCCCGCGAGATTCACTGCCGGGGCCGGTTGACCAACCACTCCGAGAACACCCTGAGCCAGGCGCTGTGGCGACTGTTCGAGGTACGCCCGCAGATGCCGCTGCGCGCCATCGCAGAAGAGGTCGGCGTCGGCCACCACGATGTCATTGCCCGGCTCCGTCACACCGCCACTGAGGTGGTGCGCGAACGCCCCGAATTAGTTCCTATGCCCGTAGCTATCGAGGGTTATGCAGGCTTAGCGTCGTAAACAGCAACGACGTGGTCAACAGAGAGGACGTCCGCTCGTGACTTTTGGGCTCCCGAGTCTTCCCAACATCGTGGTGGACCTGCTCGAACCTGCGGTCGAGAACGCAGTCAAAGTGGTGACCGCAGTGGGCCACGTATTCGCCGATGACAACCACCCGCCGACGCAAACGCCGTTGCAGCGCACCAACACTGCGCTCTACGGACCCGCCGGCCCGCCAGCTGCGCCCGCGCCGGCCCCGGCCCCGCCGGCCGACAACGCGGGCGGATTGAACGATGGTGCGGCCAATGCCGGCGATCAGTACAACAAGCATGTCGACGGAGCCGCGCTCACTGATGGCAAGCTCGCCGCTCTGCTCAAGCAGATCTTCGAGTCCAATCAGCAGGCCCGCGACAAGGTCAACGCGATCCTGGCCGACATCCAGGCCAAGTCCAAGCAGATCGCACCTGAGATGGGCGACCCGGCCTCGGTCATGGCGTTCCAGAAGTACATGGACCAGAAGTTCGGCGAGATCCAAAAGGTGCTCAGCGATGCGCAGGTCGACGCCAAGACCCAGGCGGCCATCATGGATGCCCTGGGCCAGGAGTACCGCACCAATGGTCCCAAGTCTGGTGAGGGAGATAAGGGTTCGGCCGGTGGCGAGGGCGGATCTGGCGGCGACTCCTCGGGCGGTGGCGGTGGCGGTGATGCAGCCCCGCCGGCCGATGCCGGGGCGAGTCCGCCCGCGGCGGATGCTGGGGCAGGCACTGACCCTCTAACCGATCCGCTGGCCGGCATGGGCCCGATGGGTATGGGCGGAATGGGCGGAATGGACCCGCTGACCTCCCTGGCCGGACTGGGCTCGGCGCTGCCCGGCATGCTCGGCGGCCTAGGCGGTGGTGGCGGGTCTCCACTGGATTCCCTGGGGCCGGCTTTGGGCGGGCTGGGGTCGGCGCTGCCGGGGCTGGCCTCGCAGTTCTCCGACAAGAACGGCCAGGACCCGGCCAACGCGGACGATGAGTTCTCCGATACCAAGGGTGACCGGAAAGCGGACAAGCCCGAAGACTCCTTCACCGACGACAAGGGCAAGGACGACGCCAAGGCCCCCGCGGATCCGAACACCGCACAGCCGGTGGCCAACAACACCCCGGCGGCCGCGGCCCCGGCTGCGGCGCCGGCGGCTGATCCGCAGCGCACCGTCTCGCTACCCGATGGGACCTCGGTGACCGCGGCCGATCCGCATCGCGCAGACGCGATGAAAGCCGTGCTGGAGGGCAAGTCGGTCAGCGCGGCGTATGGGGATCAGATCCCCCCAGCGGGCTCGCCGGTGATGAATCCGGTCGACCGCAACAGCCTGCGCCCCGGCGATTACGCCCAGTTCGACGCCAAGCCTGCGGTGATGTACTTGGGCAATGGCAAGATTTGGCTTGATGGCCAGCTCAAACCTGTCTCGGCGCTGCCCAGCTCGTCGGACTTTTTAGGCTGGACCGGACCGCCGGCTGCTGGTGGCGGGGCGCAGGCGAGTGTGCCGGCACCACCGACCGGCACCCCGGCATCAGCTTCGGTTACCTCGGTACCGCCGACCGGTAACCCCACGGCATAGGGGAGCCCCGCAGGATGCAGTCAGAAGCCGAGACGCAGGAACGAACCTACGTCGAGACGTCACGCACCGGGGCGCTGCTGGTGGAGCTGGACGCCAGTGGTGGCGTAGTGCGGGTGCAGCTCGAGCCCGAGGTCAATGCCGCCTGGTCGGCCGACACCCTGTCCGAGCGGCTGATCCACCTGCACCGGCTGGCGCTGATGCGGGCCCGCTTCGCGCAGCGGCAACGAATGAACGAGCTCGGCGCCGACATGCCCCCGGACGACACCTATCCCAGTGAGTCCGAGATCGCGGCGTACCGGGCTCGATATTTGGATTTTTGAGGCCGCGCTAACCACCGCGCACCGGAGTTACGCTGGGCAAACGACCCATTGAGTGAAAGGACTGCGCCATGGCCAACCGGTTGACGGTGGACTTCGACGCTTGGGAGGACCACGCCTCCTGGTGGGATACCGAGAGCGAGGCCGCCGGCATGCGCATGGCCGCCGACCCGGACACAATCGAGGCCGCCCGGCATGCCTTCGGCAAGATCGGCTCGTCGACAGTCGGCGAGGCCTATGCCGCCACCTTGGCTGCCCGTCATGACCTCGGCCGGCGCCTGGCCGCCAACGCCCAGGCCGTGGCCAACCACATCCGCCGTGATCTGCAGACCTACGCCGATCAAGAGCACGAGAACCAGCAGACGCTGAGAACGTAGATCAGGTTCGTTTGATGGCCAGTAGCGCAAATCTGTTCATCGACCCCGACGGTGTGCGCGGCGCCGGGGCTGGCCTGTCCGGGGCCAGCTCCCCGGCGGCGGCGCCCCCGCCGGTAGTTACGCCGTGCGCGGCGGACGCGACGTCGGTGAAGGTTGCATTGGCACTGTCCACCTCGATCAGCGAGCTGCTCAACGCCACCGCGACGCTTAATCACAAGACCGCGCAAGCGGCGGCCCGGATGAACAGAAACGCCACCACCTACGAGGACCAGGAACGGGTCAACGCCGCCTCGCTGGCCGCCGGATCGCGGGGACGCGCCGCCTCTGTGCCGACCAGCGATGGGCCATCAATCGCCCCTCCGCTGCTGGTGGCTCCGCGCGTCCCGACGCCGGGGGTGCAGCCAACCTCTGGCAGGGAGATCGCCGCGCTCATGCATGGCGGCCCCGGTACCGAGGCCTTGGAGTCAGCCGCACAGGCACTTAACGCGCACGCTGACCAGCTTGACTCTGCCGCGCAGTCGGTGCGCTCGGCGCGGTGGACCAGTGAGCAGAATTGGGACTCCGCGGCCGCCGACCAGGCCAGCACGCACTTGGCCACGCTGGAATCGACCTACACCCGCCACGCCGATCAGTCGCGCGCGCTATCTCGGGATGCGACGGTGCAGGCCAACAATTTTCGGCAAGCCCGCGCCAACATCCCCACCCCGCAGCATTTCACCGAGCTGGAGCAACGGCTGCGCTCTGCGTCGGCCGCCAACGCCAACAATGGTGGCCGCTACGCCGCAGTTGTGGCGAAACTGCAGACCGATCTTGCTGCGGCACATCAGCAAGCGGTCAACACCTACAGCACCTACACCGCCGGCGGGCAAGTGCAAGCCGAGCCTCTGCAACCGGGCGCCGCAACCACTACAACACAGGGGGCGTCGGGGCAGGGTGAGCCCGGTGTAGCGCCGGGCACCGAGGACGGCTCCCAGCCAGGCACTGGTGACGCTGGCGCGGCCCCGGCCGCTGATGCCCTGGGCGACCCCACCGGCGGCGGGGATCTCATGCAAACCCTGCTGCCCACAGTCTTCGGTGTGGTGGCCGGTGCGGCTGGCGGCCTGCTCGGGGCTCTGAGCGGGGCCGCGGACAAAGTTCAGCAGACCGGTACCCAGCTCGTCAGCGGGCTGGCCCAAGGCGGCGCATCAGCACTGCAGGGGCTCGCCGGCGGACAGCCAGGTGGCTCCGACCCGTCCTCGGGAGAGGGAAACGGCCTCGGGGACCTCGGGGACCTCGGCGACGGTGGCGGTGGTGGCGGTTCCGAGCCCGGGGATACCGAACCTGCCTCCGGCGGTGACGGGGCACTGGCCGCGGCCCCGGCGTCGGCGGCAGCTGCACCGGCTGCGGCCCCGGCACCGACAGTGGGAACTGGAGCCCCGACGCTCAGCAGTACCGGTACCGGTACCGGTACCGGGATGGGCGGCGCACCGATTGGCGGCATGATGCCGCCAATGATGGGTGCGCCCGGGCGCGGCGGTGGAGGTGAGGACGACAAGCGGCTCTACGAAGAAAAGCGGCTGCGCCTGACAACCCCACCAAACTCCGAACCAGTCAAAGGCAGAGTTGAAGCGCGCGAAGCCCGCCCTGAGAGGCGCGAAACACGTTCTGAGAGAGGGGATCAGCAGGCATGACGCTGACCGACGATCAGTACGTCGCCCAGGCCGAGGCCGCGCTGGCGCACATGCGCGCCCGCAACAAGGCCTTCCTCGACGCTGTGGAAGGGATCAACATCCCGTCCCTGCACGATGACGTACGCGCCCGCTTTGACAGCTGGGGCAACCTGCTTGATCTCGACATCGCCCCCGAAGCGCTGAGCACCTACACCAACGTCGAACTCGAAGAACTCATCACCGCCGTGCTGCGCGAAACGCGCAGGCAACTCACCGACCACATGCACGATCTGTTCGTGACCTACCTGGTTCCCACCGATCCACAGTTCGATCCCAATGCCACCGGCGAGCGGTATATCGCCCCACCGCCACCTGACGCCTGACCGCTCAGACGTGGTCGGGCTGATCACCATTTCCGGGTGAATTCCCCTCTTGTATAACCGAATTCGCCTCAGTGGCAAGCATGCGGAGCACGCGCGGCAGCCGTCTTTACACCCGGGGGTTCCGGCGCCCACGCACGCGCTCGACGAGCTCGGCGCGGGCCTGACGCTCGGCCTCCTCGGCCGCCACCCGCTTGCGCGCCGCCCGCGCGGCGATCTCAGCCGCCACCTGCTGCGCCGCTCGGTGCGTAGGCTTGCCCAGCCGGCGGGAAAGATCGCGTCGTCGACAAGCATGTCTCTTGGACCTCGTCTGGTCAGGCTGCGCTGCTGTGGACGTCGGCGCTGGCACGGCGGCGCCGCACTGCCGAGGATGGCATCGCCGGGGCCGGCAGGCCGGGCAGCTCAACGCTGCGGCGGCGCTCGAACTGCGCCAGCAGGTACTCATAGGCCGCACCGAGAAGCTCGGGGTCGCTCTTGTCGCCAGGCAGTGAGACACCGCCCCACACTCCGTACTCCTCCCGCGCGGCGACGGCGTTGTAGCCGCACCGCCCGATGAAGGGGCAGCCCTGGCAGTCCCGGACAGCCAATACGCGGTCCTTGAACTGGGAAAACCACAGCTCCTGGCCGTTGCGGGTCCGATTGGGGTCGACTGTCTGGCAGGGGGTGGGCTCGCTGGTGTGATAGAGGCGCACCGGCATGCGGCTGCCGCGATCCACCGAACGGGCCCCGGAAGCTGTGTGATCGGTGGCGGTTTGACTGCTCATATCCGGGTCACCCTCCTCGTCCGTAACCGGGATTTCCCGGTTACAACCGGGACAGTAGCAGCGTTTTCCCGCTTTTGTATCCCTATGACCGGGATTTCTTGGTTTCGCAGGGTTGCCTGGACGGCCCTTGGAAGGCTTTCAAGCAGCTCAGACCCGCTCGCCGGCATCACGGCTTTGTGCTGGAAGCGGGCAAATAAGTCGGGATTTCCCGCCTGATCGCGCCTGGATAGCCGTGATTTCCCGGTTCGTGAGGCAAAATGTTCCACATCATGTCCTGGGATGAGCTGGCGGTGGCGGTCCGGGCCCGGCGCAGGGAGCTGGGCCTGACGCAAAGCGATGTGGCCACTGCCGGGCAGGTCTCGGTCGAGCTAGTACGCAATATCGAGACCCGTCGCCGGACTCCTGGTCGTCTGAACCCGCGGAAAGCCCGGGGCATCGAGGACGCCCTGCAATGGGAAGCGGGCAGCATCGATGCGGTTCTTGCCGGCGGCGTGGCCACGCCGGCAGTACCGAAGCCACCCCGCGACGACCCACCAACAGTCCCCGATCCAGGCGATCGCTTCGCCCTGGCGCGTCAGCTTGTCGCCTTGCGGTCGACACTGGCGGCGCACCAGCGATCCATCAGCCCGGATGCGCGCGAAGCGTTGATGACCGAGGTGGCTAAATCGGCGCGCGAAGCCGAAGAGGCGATCGTGCGGATCATGCCCTGGCTCGACGAAGGTGAGCGCGGCGAGGCTATCCAACTTCTCGTTAAACTCCGAGAACCGTTGGCCTAGGACACCACTGGAGCAGCTGACTCATGACCATTGCGTGCGACCCCGATAAGGTCGTTGGGGTAATTAACGAATTGCACGACGTCGCCGAGACCGTGCGAACCTACGGCGACCTGGGCCAAGCCCCAAGTGCGCAGCGTCCGGCGATCGGCGCCATGCCGACGCAGCTCTACCTGCTCGCCGCCGCGGTGGAGGCGCAGATGCGCAGCCTGATCCACATTGACCGGGTGTGCGCATCGCGGCTATGGCCCCCACCGGATGCGGCACGAAAGGTCATGCACTTCGAGTTGACCGCCGCTGACACCGTCGTCGTCAGTGCAGTCAGTACCGAAATCTGCGTCGCCGAACTGGGCCAAGCACACCGACGACTGACCGGAGCCACCAAGCAGCTCCGCACCGCATTGCAATCGCCATCCATCGCAACGGTTTTCGAAAGCTTGGATAAAGAGGTCGAACGGCTACGGGTGTTCGTCGCCGCGTTCGCGTAACCGGTCACCGGGGGTGCGGGGGCAGCTGATACCACAGCCCGGGCGCGATCTGTTTCGAGTCGAACGGGGCCAACTGACCCTCGGGGACCTGAATCAAGCGGCGAACATCAATCGGGAACTCCGGGGGCTTATCGGGCACACCGGGGGCGTAGAAGGCGTGCGGTTCCGGTACCCAGGTGCCAGAGCCAGGGATGAGTTCCTGGTAGCGCGAGGGGCCCAGGGCTCCGGGCGGGAGCTGAACGATGTCTTTGAGGTCGACCGGCGATTTGGCCGGGCCGGAGGGGACGTCCGGGTACCAGACGCCGGAGTGGGGGACCAGTTCGTGATACCCGTACGGCCCAAGCGTTTTGGGGTCTTGGACGACCATCTTGCTCAGGTCGAGCCAGTATTTCTGGGGATCGTTGGGCGCTGGTGACAGTGGCACGTCGAGCGCCTGGACGCCGCCGGCGGCAGGGCGGGGTGGGGGCTCCAGCGGTGCGCCTACGAGCGAGGGATTGCCGGCGCTGCGGGCGTAGTCGGTGTACTGCGCGGTCGCCTTGGAGTGTAAGCCACCGAGTTCGGTCTGCAGCGCCGACACTACCGGTGCATAGCGGCCCATGTTGGCCGGGTTGGCGTTGGCCTGTGCGGCACGTTTGAGGCGATTCTCGGTGTCTTCGAACTGTTCGGGCGTGGGGGTGTTGGCTCGCGCTCGAGCGAAGCTCTCGGCGTGGGTTTCCAGCGCGGTGGCGGTCGCGGTGGCGTGTTCGCCGTGGCGCTCATACCACTGACTGAGTTCGGTAATCCGTTGGGAGGCTTGATCTGCGGCGCTGGACTGCCAGTCGGCGGAGATCGAGGTGCTACCGCTGTGGAGCCGGCGGGCGGCATCCTGCAACTGACCGGCGTGGGTGCGCATTTGTTGTGCTGCACTGAAGAGACCGGCGGGTCCTGGCCCTGCGTGAAGCAGGGTGGCGATGTCTTTGCCGTTGGTCGGGGGTGGCCCCAGTTGCGGGGCTGTGACGGCCGGAATGGTCGGTGTCGGGATGCTCGGCACCACACTCGGCGGTGCGGTGGCCGCCCCGGAGCCCCCGCCGGTCGAGCCCAGGCTGGCGGCGTTGAGCTGTTCCTGCTCGTCGTAGGTGTTCGCGCTGCTGGCCAGCATTGATCCTCGCGCTTGGCTGATCGCCTGGGCGACCGTGCTGTACCCGCTGATGGCCGCGCAGCGGGCCTGCAGCGTTTCGGTAACCGCTGCGGACACCGGGTCTGAGGCCGGCGGCGTCACGGTGATTCCCGTCGGCGAAGCCCCCGCCGGCGCCGACGCGACTGCAGCAGCCGTCTGGGTGACAGCAGCGGTATCGATGTCCAGTTGTGCCACCGCGACCTCCTTCACTGACTTCTTAAGCGCGCACGACTACGCCCCGTTCCAGCAACGTTAACGGCTCAGCGAAGGGGGTTGCACCGCCCAAATACGAGCATCTGCCGGCGAGCGCGGCAATCCATTGGGGTGGGAACCGACAGATGCCGATTCGAACTGTAGAGGCGTCGCTAGCTGTCGGACCGCTGCTCAATACTGAACACATGTGGTGGGACGAACAGCTCCGAAACGGCCCCGCAGGGTCAGGCGGTGACCTCTGCGTGCTGCCCACAACACCGTCACCTGCGCCGACACCGCACACGCCCCATGCATACACCGGACAACCGGGATCTGTGCCGTCCACGAGCGATCCGTGGCAGTGGTGGTGGAACCATGCGCGCAGGAGCGCAAGAGCCTTCCTTGCAGGTCAAGATCCGCCGGCGATCGCCATCTTCGGACCCGTCCTCGGCGATGAGGAGCAGGGCCTGCTCGAAGCCGATGTGACCCTGAGTTTCCTCTACGGAGGCGATGGGAGCTACGCGCGAAGCGACTACTTCGTCGTCGGGCGACCAGGTTGCGTCCAGCAGAGTGGTGTACGAGTCGGACCTGATCAGCGGTACCGGCGTGTCGTAGCCGGATGAATGAAGGTCATCGCGTGATTCTTCGAGAGACCCGCGAAAGTCACTCGAGCAAAGGAAT
>NZ_JACBJQ010000073.1 GCF_013404075.1 Mycolicibacterium vinylchloridicum | reverse complement strand
CAGCAAATCCCGAGCCGATCAGAGCTCACCGACCGAACAGGAGGCCACCCCCGCGGCACTGACCGCCTGAACCATCACATCGAAGAATCACACGACGACGTCGTACACCACGCCCCTGGACTTGACCAGCTCGACGGGCACCTGGTCGCGGGTGACGACATCGGAGTACACCGACGACAACGCCAGCAGCTCAGGGAGATTGGTGAACTTGCCGACCCGCGTCACCGGGCGCAGCTTGGTTCCGGTCGCGTTGACCTCCACCGTCGTATGGGTGGCGGTGAACGCCGCCCCCCAGTCGCCCAGGTCGGCCACACCGGCGGCCTCCAGCAGATCGGGCCGCAGATAGGTCTGCATCACCCACAACTCGCCCAGTGAGTTCGCGATCGGTGTTCCGGTGGCGAAGGTCGCCACCCGTTCCACGACCCGGTGGGCGGGGATGCTGGCGGCCTTGGCCTCCTCGCGGCGGCGCTCGCGCAGCACCCGCAGTTTCAACGCCAGGTCTTCGGCCCGCTCGGAAGAGTTGGTGCAGTTGAGCTCGGTAATGTTGCAGACCCGCTGCAAGTTCTTGTAGTAGTGGGCCTCGTCAACGAAAAGGTAATCAGCGCCGCTAGTTTCGAAGCTCAGACCAGTGTCCTTGGCGTCTTGGGCGGTCAGTCGCTCCAGCCGTTCCTTGGCCGATTTGAGCGCGCGTTCGATCGCCTTCTTGGAGCGATCGCTGGCCGCGTCCTCGAGCTGTGTGCGCAACGTGTCGAGCTGGTCGTCGATGTAGTCGGCGCGCAATCGATCCGAGACGCCGATCGCGGTGAACGCCGATTCGGGAATGATCACCATGTCCCAGTCGCTGGCCGCCGACTGTGCGATGAGCCGCCGGCGACCCTCGGCGGTGGTGGCTGACGAACCGAGCAGCACGTTGGCCGCGGGATACCACTGCTTGGCTTCCCGGCCCACCTGGTCGATGATCGAGTTCGGCACCACGATCCAGGGCTGGCGCACCAAACCCAGGCGCTTGAGTTCCATCGCGCCCATGAACATGGTGCCCGACTTGCCCGCGCCCACAACATGATCCAGCAACACCGTGGGCTCTGAAATGATCCGAGCGACAGCGTTGCGTTGATAGAAGTGTGGTACGAAGTTATCCGAGAGGCCGGGCAGGGACAGGCGTGACCCGTCGTAGCGCGGCGCGCGTAGCGAGTTGAATCGTCGGTTGTATTCGGCCACAAGGGGTTCGCGTCGCGCCTCGGTGGCGAACACCCAGCGGCTGAACTCTTCGCTGATCTTGGTGGCCTTGGCTTGCGCGGCGAAAGTGGCCTCCACGTCGAGCATGCCGTTGTCATCGTTGATGATCACGCTGCGCGAGTTGCACAGGGCGTCAAGCAGACTCACCGCATCAGAGCCTTTGCGGGGTAGGCCCCACGTTTCGGTCATCAGGCGGCCGAAGCGCTTGTGGGCCGGGACGTCAACCACCCAGCGTCCGCCGATGTGCTCGGCGGTCACCGAGGACAGGCCGAAGGTCTCTTGGGCGAACTGGGCCACGATCTCGGCCCGAATCCACGGTGCGCCCGGGCGCACGCGGATCTCTTCGGCACTCCGATCCGGGGGCACTACCTCGCGCAGCGCGGCCACGTAATCCCGATAGATCGGGTTGTTCTGCGCGGCGGTGATCGCGGCGTCGAGTTTCTGGCGTACGTTGCCCGACAGGGCGGTGGTGGCCGGCACCAGCTCGTCGGGGTCGTCGAGGTCGGGGTAGACCAGCCCGGCCAGCAGTTCGCGCGCGGTGGTGGTGTCGACGTCGAGCAGGCCGGCGATCAGGTCCAGGTCGACGCGGCGGGCCCGGTCCAGGCTCATCGCCAAGGCCTCTTCCGGGCCCGACGCACTGAGCAGCTCGGCGCGTTTGGACACCAGATCGGTGGAGAAGATTTCGGCTTTGCGGGCCTGGCCGGTGGCCTCGTCGAAGATTTCCAGCGATGACACGACCGCCCAGCCTGGATCGTGGCGCATGCCGCCGTCGAGGTGGCGGCGCTTCTTGTACGGGGCGGGCGCGGTCCAGGCGTCGGTGTCCCACTTGTCGAGCAGCTCGGCCGGGACCGGGCCGCGGTACGGCTGTCCGGGCTCGCCCTCCTTGGTGCGCCACTTCGCCTCCGAGGCCGCGACCTTGGCGTCGTGACGCTCTTGGGTGACCTCCTTGGGCCGGACCCAGGTAAACCGGTTGATCGGGCCGTGGCGGCGCACGTAGCCGTCGTAGAGGTGGTTCAGGTGCCCGCGCAGCTGATCGCGCTCGGCGGCGGGCCGCCCGTCGCGCTGGGAGACGATGAGACTGTTGGCGGCATCACGTAAGGCGATCAACTCACGTGTCTCGGCCACCAGAGTCTTGGGGGTGTCGTGCACATCCCAGCTGTGGCCCGACCAGTATTCGATGCGGCGGTTCTCGGCGTTGTAGCGCAGCGTGAACAGGGCCGTGTGCTCGCCCTGATCGGCGGGGGTGATCAAACCCGGATCGAAGTGCTGGGCCGAGACCACGGTCAAGTCGGCGGCCGTGGCGGTGAGCCCGGCGCCGCGCATCAGTGCCGCATCAATGACCGCGCCGAGTCGGTCGGAAAGTTGGGCGGCCAGCTCGGTGCCGGTGCTGCCCTCCACAGCCAGGTTGGGGCTGCCGTGCAAGCCATGCCCGACGGTCATCGTCCCCAGGACGTGGTGCGGGTTTTCGTGGAAGTAGGCGTTGATCGAGATCGGCGCGGCGGTGTCAGGCTCCAGACCGTCGAGGGTGATGCGGGCGGTGTCCAGCCACAGCGGGCGGTTGGTGCGCAGGTCGATCGGTTCGGTGCGCCGGCGCAGTACCAGCAGATCGGTGACCACCTCGGTACCGGCGACCCGGCTGAACGCCTGCGACGGCAGCCGCAGCGCACCGATCAGCTCCCCGCGCTCGGCGATGTCGCGCCGCGCGGTATCGGAGGTGGCGTCCAGGGTGTAGCGGCTGGTCAACACCGCCACGTAACCGCCGGGCGCGGTCAACGCGAGGGCCTTGTTGATGAAGTGGTTGTGGATGCTGTGTCGGGCGGCGTTGTGTGCGGGATCGTGCACGACGAACCGGCCGAACGGCACATTTCCCACTGTGGCCGCGAAGCTGTTCTCTGGGACGCGGGTGGTTTCGAAGCCCTCGTGCCGGATTTGAGCCGATGGGTAGAGCGCGGCGGCGATGGCCGCGGTGATCGGATCGTTCTCGACGCCGACCATCACCGCATCGGTCGGGGCGTGGCCGATGAAATGGCCGCTGCCGCAGCCCGGTTCCAGGACGCGGCCTCCGCTGAATCCGGCCCGCCGTAGCGCGTCCCAGACTGCCGCGACGATGGCCGGGTCGGTGTAGTGCGCGTTGAGGATGGAGGCCTCGGCTCGGCGGTACTGTTCGCGGGTCAGTAGCTCACGCAGCCGCTCCCGTTCCCCGGTGTAGGCGTCGGTGCGGGGGTCGAATACCTCGGGCACCGCCCCCCAGCCCGACCATGCGGCCAATACCCGCTGCTCGCTCGCCGTGGCAGGGCGGTCGGCGGCCTGCAGGCGTTGAACGAGCTCGATCGCGGCGATGTTGGCCCGCGCCCGCGCCTTGGAACCAGAGGGCACCAGGACCTCGGTGCTCGCCGGGAAGTCGGCGACGCTAGCCAGGTCGGTCGCCGGTGTCGGCTCCCCCACGCCGGCCGGTGCGGGCGTAGCCGCCGGGGTCGGCGGTGGCATCTCGGCGCCGCCGGGATCGATGACGCGCGGGTCGGTCGGCTGGTCGGGCTCATCGAACAGCGAGCCCTGAGCTGCTGCTAGCGGGCGGGCAGCCCGTCGTCGCGCAGGTCCTGGTACACCATCTCCGCCAGTTCGGCCGCTAGCGGGTCGCTGGCCTGGCGGGGCAGCGCCAGTTGGTCCTCGGCCCGTGCCGCCAGCAGATAGCCCGCCTTGATCCGGAACACCGCCGAGAACTGCGGGGCCGGCCATAGCGCGGCCACCAGGTCCTCGATCGCCTCGTCCGGTTCGCTGCGGTGCTGTGTGCGTGTCCAGCGCTGCGTCCATGGCAGCGCCGGCTCGCTGGGTGGCTGCAGGTCCCGACTCTGCGGTTCCGGCGGCGGCGGGATCAGCTCGTAGAGCTGGTTGTTCAGCACGATTTCCTTCGCCGAGGCCGCCGCGGTGTTCAGCAGCCCGACTTTGGTCAGGTAGTCCGGATGCTGACCGTGCTCGCTCGTCCACTCCTCCACGGCCTGCTCCCCCAGCTCGGCCGCCAGCTCCGCGATCTGCCGGCTCAGCGTCGCCGCGGTCTTGTCCAGGAAGCCCTGCCGTTGCGCCGGTGTCCACTCCGGCGGCAGCGTCAGGTGCTCGGTGTAGACCTGCGCCACGATCTGCGCGATGTCGGGACTGGTCACCGCCGCCCTCCTCGTCGAAGAGGCTGAACAAATCCGGCTGTTCAGCGTCTTTGGGTTTGCGGGCCATATTGTCCTCACCGTGTCGTCTGGGTGGCGCAAGGGGGCGGTGGTGCGCCGGAAAGTCATGAGCGTGCGGGCGCGGCCAGGGCGCTGAGGCAGACCGAATCACGCTGTCGTGGCTTCAAGTCAGTGGCTCTGTGCAGTGCGCTGCTCAGCAGCGGGTCGGGGCACCGCTGCGCAACGGACACCCAGCCCGGATGTGATGGACCGTCTGGCTCCGATGCAGGGCTGGCCAGCACGTCGCGGACAGTGGCCAGGTCGGCGAACCCGGCGTTGGCGTGCGCTGTTGACAGCAGAACCGCGGCCAGCGGAGAAACCGCATAGGACCGCCAGAAGTCGTGACTACCGGCACTGGTGCCGGCGTCGAGCAGCCGCTGCGCGGCAGTGACATCCGCAGTGGCCGTGCGGATTTCAATCATGTCGCGGTGAGCCTTTTCGTCTAAGGTCCGAACTGAGACGTCGCTGATCCGGCGCCGGGCCCAGGTCCGGAAGGGAACGACGAGAGCATGTCGGCGGTCATGGCGAACATCCCGCCGATCACCTGACCGACCATCCAGACCAGGACAGCCAGTGCGACGAGGAGCCCACTGAGCCACGGGCCACGCCGGGGCTTCACCACTCACCGGCCGTGGGCGTGGGAACGGTTGCGCCGGTGCACGACGACCACGGGAACACGGCCAACACCAGCATCCAGCCGACATCGGCGAACTGGCGATCGTCCAGCCGGGATACCGAGCGCAGACTCTCCTGCAACTGCTCGTCCTGCGTGATGTCGCGGGCGGCGCGCGCCCATCGCTCCCGGTGCGCAAGGGCCCTGATAATCCAGTCCACCCGGCTACTCACATCGGCTCGGCGTGCGGTGTGGAGCCAGCCCGCCAGTGGTGCGCTCGCCACCGGCTTCCACCGCTGCCAGGCGCCGGCCTCCCATGGGTCGAGAATGACCTCGGCCAAGTCGCGTGCTTGCGCGGGAGTCTCGATCCGTGCGATGCGGTCCTCAAGGGAGGGCGCGGTCAGGGCGGCAGCCGCGTGTGGCGGTGCGGGGCTGCGAACGGTGCAGTGCATGGTGTGTGACCTCGCTGTGTCGATGGCTGGCGGTGGTGAGCCCAGCTCCCACACCGGCCGGGTGCCCATGGCGTTGGTGCCTCGATGCACCAGCCCTTTGCGTTCCAGTGCCACGAGCGCGGCGTACACGCGCTCGATGACGACGGGCTGGCAGCCGGTCCGGTCAAGGGCAGCCCGAAGCTCAGTGGTTGTCGACGGGCTGGACTGCCGGGCTAGCGCGTTGAGGACACGCGCCTGCAGCGTCGTTTCCGATACCACTCGGTCGGGGTCCGTGGCAGTAGAGCTCGGCAAGGGTGACCACCTTGCCGCTGTCACTGGGCGTTCCTGCTCGACTCGATCGCGCGCTGATGGCGTTCCGTCGCGCGGGCCCACAACGATTTGCGGGCCGAATCACCATTTCCCCCAGCACGCTTGCCGGTGGTGGTGAGCCGGCTGACCTCAGCGTCGTACAGTGCAACGAATTCTGACCAGTCCACGAGTTCGGTTTCGACACCGGCGGTGCCTGTGATGACCAGCCGCGCTCTGTTCCTATTTGCTGGCAGTAGGCGGCGGTAGTTCAGGGTGCTGTCGGTGTTCGACGACAACGTCTTCGAGCCGGTCGCTTGATCGAATGTCTCTTGCCTACGGGTAGTCAGTGGAGTCCATTCTTCGGCCCTACGCAAGATGTCCATCTCCGGTGCGCCGAACAAGATCAGCGCCGCGGGGAAGATGTCGCGCAGCGCTTTGGCGTAAGCGCTTCCGTAGACCACGTCGAACTGGCTTGAGGCCTGCAGCGCCAGAACGAAATTCACCCCGAACCCGCGGGCCTCACCAACGTGGCGTATCAGTGCGGGCATCGGTGCGACGTTCGTAGCCTCGTCGATGACGATCAGCAGGCGGTGATGCATTTCACCGCGAGCTGTCTTTCCCTTCCAGACCTTGATCAAGTCCTCTAGGAGAGTGACCGCAGCCCCGGCGATCGAGCCTTCTGCGGAAACCAACACAGACAGCGTCGCTGAGGGATCGTCGAGGAACTCCGGGTCAAACGGATCAGCCTGGATTCCTCGCAGGGACAGTCGCATCCACGGACTGACCGCCTTACGCATGGTCAACGCGATGCTGTCGCGTTGCTTAGGATCCATGTCTAGTGTTCGGCGTATGGCGTTGTAGAACAGTGGAATATGTTGGACGGCATGCGCTGCCGCCTGCCATCCGGGCGCAGTGGGCAGCTTCTCGTCGTCCCACGCCATGTTGTCTACAGCCAGCAGGACCCAGTCGATGCCCTCACCTATCAGTGCTGCGGCGTAAAGCATGGCCGACAAGGTAGGTTCGGTATTGGCTTCCCAGACGCCCGCGTCGGTGACCGAATCGGCACTTGAGCCCATGCCAACCGCGGACATTTGCATCATGGTGTTGCACGTGGTCACGGCGCGATCCGGTGACGTAATCAGCTTGATGGGGTCGAACGACGTTACCGTGATTCCGGGGTAGGTGGCGTCGTAGTCGGGCCGCAAGTCAACCAGCGCGTGTGGACCGTAGCGGCGTTGTGCGACAAGCTGAAACAGATCGTCTTTAGAACTCAACACGACCACCGGCCCACCCCAGAGCACCGCGGCAGGCGCTAGCACGCTGCGCGTCTTGCCGGTGCCGGTAGGCGCCGACACCAACACCATCGGCCCGGAGTCGGCCACCTTTCGCCGACCAGTGTCGGGGTCGCGCACGAAGCCACAGAACGGGGTGGGTGGAGGCTTGTAGGTCATCGGTTCTTCTTCCTCTTGGGTTCGCGGATGATCGGGGAGCGTTCACCTACCGGTGGCGTCGGCTGGGTGCCGAAGATTCCGGGCATCGTCAAGTCCCTGGCTTGCAGGCCAAAATCGACCATTTCCGTCGGCGCCGGTGGCCGCATCGGCCACCAGTCGCGTGACCCGTCGACCGCGAGCCAGCCCTCGAGAATTCCGTAGATGCCGGCGGCCAGGGCGGTGGCCGGCAACTGGCCGAGTACCCACGGCAGCAGCACCGTCTGGGCGAGCGTGGTGTCGGGGGCGTACAGCAAGACCAAGGGCAGTCCGGTGACCACCGATGCCCACATGAACGCCGCGACCGGGTAGGACCGCAGCGTGTCTGGGATTAGCTGAACACAACCCTTGTAGATGGCGCGACCCGCGGGCCAGCCGATCGGCGCCAGCACCGCGGCGACCGCAACAATGGCAAAATCCAGCGCCGCATACGGCGTCTTTATGGGCCGCGCCAGGAGGTGGTGAATTACGTCATCGTCGGCAGGATCTTCACGGGCACTGGTTAATTTTCCGGCGCGGATGCGCATTTGTCGTGCCAGAATTTCGGCACGGCGCTTTTGAAATATGAACGTGTGCTGATGCAGCGCGATCCACTTGCGGCGGATCTCGTCGAACCGATCAGCCGGCGCTGACATCGAAGACCTCCGCACCGGTGTGCTCCGCTCCAGCATAGAAGCGCTCCAGCCCTTGAGCGACGCCCAAAAGAAACTCGCGCAACTCCTTCGCGGTCCGCGTCACGCCCAGTGATTCACCCCGCGCCAGCTCCCGGTCGATCCGCGACGCAACCGTCGCTACCTCCTGCGTTATCGAGATCGACGGGGCGTCCCCCTCTAAGACGCGGTGCGCCGACCCGGCCTGCCAACCCAGCGCCAACTCCAGGCGCGCCAAGGTGCGCTCGGTCGGTCGCCGGCCCCCTGCCAATGTCTTGTACACCGTGGACGGTGACGGGCCACCCTGGGCGGCCAGCTCTTCACGGGACCAGCGCAGCTGCGCCAAACGCTGCGTGAGAAAAAACAGTAGGCGCTCGGGTCCATCGGTCGGTATCGCACTCACAACGCTGACGCTAACAATCACCGAAACCTTTTAGCTATGGACCTAGAGAATGAGTATTTGACGCCCTTACGCTCAGAATCAGTACCGCAAAGGAGTCCCCATGATCAGCAATTCGGCGAGGCGAACCGCCGCGCCCACCACGATGACGACCCCGATGTTCACCGGTTGGTGGCCCACACACCGTCATGTTTGCTACACGCGCAGCTCTGCTGCGCTGTGCGCGGTGCGGCCCGGCTGCGCGGAGGTGGTGTCGTGACGACCAGCCCCGCGGGCCGCTACAGCAGCACCGAGCACTTCCTGGCCCACATCGATGAAGCCGAATACGCACCGGTGCCCGCCGACGAGGAGGCTTTCGAGCCGTTCGAGGTCGATGAACACCCAGAAGCCGGCCGTGAGCCGGACTCCGAGATGCCGGCGGAACCCCGTACCGCGGTAGCGCCCTGGGCTAACTCTGAGCCCGACCGCGGCGAGTTCGGCGAACCGGGTGAGCCTGCGTGGTCGACCAGCGACCGTGGCGACCACGCGACCCCAGAAGATGAGCATTACGACCCCGATGAACCGGAGATGGACTACGCGCACGGTGACGGCTACAGCCCCGACGCGGCCTACCCCGGCGGCGGCTACGACGAAGATCCCGAGTACGGCGGTGATTACGGACCCATCGACGCCGATGGGCACCCGACCGCCGACCTAACCCCCTTCGGCGGCGAGGAACGAGGCGACGACGACGAAACGCCCGCGACACCACCGCGATTCAGCAAGCCGGTGGTGATCGGCTTCCTCGGCGCCGTCGGCGTGGTCACGATTGGCGTGGCAGCCGCCATGGTCGGCATGCAATCAAGCTCAACCGAGCCGACTCCCTCGGCCGCACCGGCATCGTCCGTCAGCGCCGTGCCCGCTCCACCACCACCAGCGGCGGCACCGATCAACGATCCGTCTCAAGACGTGCCGATTCCGTTCCAGGCGTCCTCACCCTGCCCGCAGGCGGGCTCCGGGTCAGCGCAGAACGTGGCCAGCGACGATCCCACCCGAGCGTGGGTGTGCATGCGCGACTCCGACGGCCAAGTCATGACCCTCGATCTCGGCAAGCCTATGAAGGTCACCGCCGTCGAACTCACCCCCGGATGGGTCGGCACCGACACCAGCGGCGCCGACCAGTGGATGCAACACCGCGTCGTCACCCGAGTGCAATGGATTCTCATCAACGGCGCCGACCGCACCGTGGTCACCCAGGACACCAAGAACGCCCACGGTCCCGTTCCGCAGGCGATGCCGTCCAACGGGCCCGACCAAGGCGTGCTGGCCTCCCAAATCCAAATGGTGATCCTGCAGACCTCGCGCCCCCCGGCAGACAGCCCCGTCGCGGGCTCCCCCACGCCGGGGGCGGACCCGTCCAACGGCGGCGGCATCCTGCCCGGCATCCTCGGCGCCCCACTCGGCGGCGATCCCAGCACCGCGCCGAGTCAAGACCCCAACTTCGGCACCCCCGAAACCGGCTCCGATCCGGTCGACAACACCGTCGCGATCTCCTCGATCACGATCCACGGCCACCCCCCGCTGTGAGAAAGGCCCACCACACCATGTCCTCGTCCACACCCGCGCTGCTGACCAACACCTGGCGCCGCCGCCTCGACAGCGGCGGCTCAGCAGTCCGAAACGTCCTCGCTGTCATCGCTTTTGCCGCATGCACCATGGTCGCAATCAACACCATCTGGGGCTGGCTCACCGACGAACCGATCGACATCGACGGCCCGGCCCGCGCGGCGGTCAACCGCACCGACTACATCGGCGGATACGCGGTCAACTGCGTCCGTCTGCTGCTCACCGTCACCGAAGCGCAACGCTCAGCGCTGAACACCTGCTGGGCACCCGACGACCTGCGCTCCCTACCCACCACCCCACCGGTCGTCGTCGACTCCACGACCATCGCCAAGATCGTGCGGACCGCCGCCTACGACGGCGTCGAACAATGGCAAGTCGTCGTGCGGGTCAACCAACGCGCCTACACCAGCGCCACCCCCGAAACCACACTGCGCCAAATCAACGTGCTCATCAGCAGCTACGGTCTGCGCGCCTCTGGACTACTGGCCACCATCAACGACACCGGCAGCGGTGCCACCCTGCCGCTGAACTACTCGGCCTCCCTGCCCGTCGGTGCACCCGACGACAAGGGACGCAACCGCCCCACCGGAAATCCCGTCTCCGACACCGTGACCGGCTTCCTCAACAGCTACCTGACCCCGGTCGGTGGGCTGGAACGCTACGTGAGCACCGACTCGGGCATCAGCGTCGTCAACACCAGTCAGCGGGCACTGATGACCGCACTTGTGGCCACCCGCATGGTCGACGCCGGCGCCCAGCCCCCCGACGGCACCACCGTCCAGGTGCTGGCCACCGTCAACGAGCTGACCAACCGATACGCGCCGCAGACGGAGCAATACCCGCTGACCCTGACGTTGCGCTCGGGCAGCTGGACGGTCACCCGCATTGATCCCGGTCCCCTGCTCAACGGGGACGCACAACTGACGCCCGTGGCACCCAGCCCCGGCCAACCCGCCCGATAACCCACCGCAGGAAAGGAATCCATCATGACCGCAATCACCGAGGCCACCGCCGACACCCGCATCCTGGCTATTGCCGACCTCGTCCAAGGCAGCCAAGGCCTCTACACCATGGGCGTGGCCATCCTGGCCATCCTGTTCCTCATCGCCGGCGGCGCGCGGGGCCTGGCCGCCTTCGGTGGTGGCCGCATCGGCTCAGCGATCGGCTGGGTGGCCGCCGGCATCATCTGCGCCGTCGTCATCGGCAGCGCCTACGCCATCTACGTCTCCACCAAGCAGACCGTCGACCGGCACACCGGCGTCACCTCCGGACAGTTCGGCTGACCATGACCGACACCGCCCAACTGTTCACCGGGGTGCACGACACCCCCGTGTACACCAACGTCCTGTTCGACAAGCCGCTGCGGATCTGGGTGGCCGTTCCCGCCGTCGTGGGAGCGGTCACCACCATCCTGCTCGCCGTGCTCAACCTGTCCTCAGGGCACGCGCTGGCGATCCTGATCGTCGGGGCGATGGTCACCGCCGCTCTCACCGGGCTCGGCGCCCTCGTCCCCCGCACCCGGCCCAGCCTCGCCTTTCGCCTCAAGGCGCTGCGGGCAGCGGTGCGTCCCGCTGTGCACACCAGCACCGACAGCGCCATCCTGGCTCGCCCCCAGCTCGTCGACAATCTGTGGTTCGGCGTCGACGGTTCGGTCTACGCCGGGTTTCTGCTCTCCGGGCTGCCCTATCACCTGCAATCCGTGCGGCGAAAGACCGGCGTCGCGGACCTGCACATGCTCCTCGGACGCGAACTACCCGCCGACAGTTGGCTTTACGGACTCGGCGTTGCCCAGGACCAACGTCAGCTGCTGCGCGCCATGGTGCATGGCTACCGCGATCGCAACGACTGGGTGGCCAGCTGCGCCCAGGTCGCCGAGCAGCTCGCCGAACAGGCCCCCAGGACTCGGCTGTACTGGTTGATGGCGCCCGTCGACGCCGGCCGCGCCGGCCATAACGTCGTGGGGCAGGCCACCAAGGTCAAAGACTGGTTTGCCGGCCGCGACAAGGAATCCGACTCTTCGCTGCGCGCCTACGCCGAGCTAGCCTTCGACATCGCCAACTCCCTTCCCCCGGAGTTCGCGCCGGTGCCGGTGACCCCAGCCATGTCGGCGTGGTTCTGGCAGCACAACACCTGGCTGGGCACCTACACAGAACCCCTGCCACGGCGGCGCCACGCCGCCAGCGCCGGTATCAACGCCGACCAGCTGCCCGCCGCGGCGTTCGACGAAGGCGATCAGCACAACCGCCCGCGCCGGCCCAGCATCTTCAACGCCCTGCCATCCTGGAAGAAATACGTGCGTGTCTCGACCGCATACGGTGCACTGCCTGTCGCCGACAGCTACCAGGCCGTGTTGCCGGTGGTCGACGCCCCCGAAGGCGGAATCGTGTTCCCCGGCTCCGAATTTCTCTCTGCTCTCGACGATCTGGACACCGGGGCTGTCTTCGACTTCGCCATCAACCTCACCGCCCGCCCTCGCGAACTGGAGTTCCGGCGCAACGACCGGGCCCGCGGCAACGTCGATGACCAGTACGATCACCGCGGCGACGTGCGCAACGGCTACACCGAGCTGCACGCCACCGAACGCAAAATCGCCGAATACAACCGGCTGCTGTCAGCCAACATCGACGAACAACCGCTCTCAGCAGGGTTTTTCGTCCACGTCGGCGCACCCGACGCTCGCACTCTCGACCACAGCATCAAGCGGTTGCGCGAAGAAATGACCCAGTCCGGTCAGATCGTCATCCGTCACTACCGCGGCGTCCACACCCGCCTGTGGTCAGTGTTCAGTCCCGGGGTCCCGCAGCACAAAAGCGGGGCCGACCAGTTCAGCCATGCCACCACCGCCAGCAAGTGGTCGCGATTCGTTCCGCTGATCTCCTCGCAGCTGGGCAACGCCACCGGGATGCTGCTCGGCTTCAACAAGAGCAACGCCAACAACAGCGCGGTGCTTCTGGACCTGCCCGGTACAGCGCGGCGCAACCACAACCCGTGCCTGATCTGCGCCGGTGCCCCCGGCTACGGCAAGTCCTACACCGCCAAGCGCATCGTTAAAGCCGAACTGCAGTGCGGCGCACAAGCCTTCATCGTCGAACCCGACGAATACGGCGAGTGGGCAACGGCTTTGGCCGACGTCCCCAACAAGGCGGTCATCGACATGGCCGGCGGCGACTTCGGCTGTGACGCCCTGCGGATCTTCCCCGAACGAATCGCCGGGTCGTACTGGCTGGACTACATGATCCCCATGCTCGGACTCGACGTGCGCAGCGTCGCCGTCGGACGCCTGCGCACCCTGCTAACTCCCGCCGCACGCCGTGCCCTGGGAATCACCAGCACCGCCGCGCTCATGCGCTACATCCGCGACATCCAAGCTCCCGCCGGGGAAGCCGACACCCGGCCGCCCCAGGTGGCACAGCTCGCCGACGATCTGCGGCCCGTCCTGCTGGCCCTCGACTCGTGGGCCACCTACGAGTTCACCCGCGCCATCTTCGACGACACCCTGCCCATCCCGGATCTCGCCGCACTCGACGTCACGATCTGGCAGACCGGCAGCCTCGACCTGCCCGACGCCGAAGAAATGGCCAAACCCCACCTGTACGCCGCCCTCAGTGACCGCCAACGCGCCTCCATCGCCATCTACGGCATGCTGGTGCGCCTCGCGCGCGTCAGTTTCTTCAACAACACCAAGCGCTTTGGGCTCCTGGTCCTGGAAGAAGCCGGGCCGCTACTCAACTCGCGAACCGGAGCCCGCGACGCGCACCTGATCAGCCGCCGTGCCCGCAAGCACTACACCGGGATGCTGATCATTACCCAGAACCCGATCAAGGATCTGGCGCTGATGGGCGACGAATTCATCACCCAGCAGGTCATCGTGCCTTTCGAGAAAGAGGGCATTGCCCGCGCCGTCGCGGCCAGTGTCGGCCTGCCGCTGGATGAATACCCCGAGTTCCATGATTTCTTCCTCGCCAAGGCAGCCACCGACCAAATGCGTGATCCCACTGCCTTCGACGAAGACTTCGACGGCACCGGCCGCACTAGCGGGCAGGGGCGCGGTGACCTCGAAGGGCGCGCCTTCTTCATCGATGAATTCCGCCGGCTCGGCGCAATCCAGGTGGCACGTGAACCCGACGAGGCTCTGCACCGCGCCTTTGACACCACACCCGATCAAGGGGCCGCGTGATGACCATCGCCGCACTGCCCATGCGACCGCTGCTGCGCGACGTCGCCGCCGAGAGGTTGGGCTACGAACTGGCCATCCACCCACGACTGCGCCGCGTCCTGATCTTGGCCCTAGCCACCCACGCCCTGGCCTTATGGGCGCTGATCACCGCGCCCCGGGCCACCGCCGCCACCATGGCCGCCGCCCTGAACTGGACAGGTATCACTGACAGCTACGGCGTGCCGATCGGCGCGTACTTCCTGTCCACTGTCGACACCATGGAAGCCCTCACCGAAGGTGGCCCCGACGTCAGCGTGGTCGACCCCGGCTCATGGGTGAAGTGGGGCACTCACGCGCTGACCACCGGTCTCACCCACGAAACCGTCGCCAGCTGGGTCCAGGCCCAAGCGTCCTGCTACATCTTCCTCATTGCCGCGGTGCTGTGGCTGCTCAAATTCGCCATGTCGAGCACCTGGATGTCCTGGCTGGCCATCTGGTTCAAACCGATCCTGGAGGCGCTGCGGCAGCTGCTCGTCGAGCTGCACTTCTTCCCCATCTGCCTGGCCCTGGGCATCGGCGTCGGCGCCTTCCACATCCTCTGGCACGGGCGCCGCGGCCACGGAGCCGCGATCATCCTGTCCGCCTTCGCCATCGGCATGCTCGGCCTGTGGCTCACCCGCGACCCGCTGGGGGAACTCACCGGCAACGACGGCCTGATCAATCAGGCCCGCACCCTCGGATTCAGTGTCGCCCAAGCGGCCACCAACAACGGCCCCATCGCCGGGGGTGGCAGCACGGGCCAGCTCAATCACCTGACCAGTGTCTTGGCGGACGCCTTGCTGCGCGCCCCGCTGCAGATCTGGAACTTCGGCACCACCGTCGACTCCATCGGCAGCTGCGGCAACGGCTGGTCGAAAGCGATCATGAGCGGCGTGCGCGACGCCCCCGCCCACGCCATGGCCTCCTGCGGCGCGCCCCAAGCATTGCACTACGCCCAAAGCATCGACGGCAGTGTCTTTGCCCTCGGCATCGGATTCGGCGTGCTGGGACTATTTTTCGCAGTGTTCGTCACCTACGTCACCTACAGCTACATCATGGTGTGCGGTGCAGCCCTGCTCAACGCGGTCATGGCCATCTTCGCTGTGGGCCCGGCCATGATCCACGGCGCACCTCGCCGCGGTGCACGCCGTCGCCTCGAACAGTTCTTCAAACACGCTTTCCTGGTGTTCGTCTACGTGCTCTACACCTGCGTGGCCGCCCTGCTCATCCTCAAAACCGTCGCCCCCGGAGGCCTGGCCTCCCAGGTCGGCATGACCAGCCCCGTCGCCATGCTCGTCCTCGTCGCCCTGTGGTCCGCGGTGGCGACCGGCATCTTTTGGTGGCTCAAGAAGGAGGTCCTGCATGACCGCACCCGCCAGGACCTCGTTGAAACCGTCCGGCAAGCAATCCACCTCGGCAACAGCGGGTACCAACGCGGACAAGCCAAACTAACGCAGGGCCGCGACCTGGCAGACAAGGCACGCCAACGGTTTTCGCGCTCATCCGGAGCCGAAGACGACGCCACATCCAATACGACATTCACCCAGTCCGCGGTGCCCGGCCGTCCGCCGGCCGGGAGAACACACGTCGGGTCCGCCGGGCGCACACCAGGAGCACCAACCTCGACTCCCACCACCGCCGTGGGCCAGCCCGGTAGCTCGGCCGCCGCGACATCGGCCTCACGGGCCGGTGCCGGCGCGGCAGCGAGCGCGTCCGGAGCTGCCGGTGCCGCAGAGGCCGGCGCGGCAGTGCTGGCCCCCGAAGTCGCCATCCCCGCTGCGATCGCGGTCGGTGCAGCCTCCAAGATCAGAGGTGGCCACCGACAGTCGTCGACCCCCGTACAGTCACCCAACGGCAGCAGGGGCCGCGAACGGGGCGCTGAACCCGCACCCGCACAGGCACTTCCGGCCGCTCGTCAGTCAGGACTGCCTTCGCCGGCCAAGCCCGCCTCCGGTCCCGCAGCCGGTGATCCGGCCGGGACGACGGCACGCCCGACACGGCCGATGCCGCCGCAGGAGGCCCCGCAGCCCGTCCCAGGACGGGACCGGTCATGACCGAGAGCCGCGCCCACCACCGGGCGATCGTGCACGCTGCAGCCCTGTCGACAAACCCCGCCCTCGCGTGTGCCCGCACCGACCTACGCACCGCCGTGCGGGCTGACGACGAGCACCACGCCGGCAGTATGCCCTCTCGGCCCGAGACAGTGCAGCCGAGGTCCTCCTGGAGCCAAAGAGCACACCGCTCGAGCGGGACTACGCCAGACGGTACTTCGAGGACGCCGACGCCACGATTGCCAAACCCACTGCCATGACGGCCGCGCGGAGGCAGTCATGAATAGCCCGCACGGGCAGTTGCAGCAGCCGAACAGCACACGTGCGGTGCCGCCAACTGCGGCACCGACATCCCCGCCGAGACGTTCCTCTGCGAACCCCACACCAAAATGCTGCCGGCGCCGCTTCATCATGCAATCCGCGACAGTTACGAGCCCGGTCAAGTTCCCACCGAAAATCGCTACCTCAGCGCCGCGATCGAGGCAATCGCGCATAAAGAGACACGCGCGAAGACGACGCTGGGACGACGTAAGCCAGTTCAGCTGGCTCTCTTCGACCTGTAACAGCTAGACCGCGGGCGTGCCGCCCTTGCCGTCAGTCGACAGGCGCTACCGCCTCAGGACGTGAACACGATCTTTAGGCAGTAACGGGGCGTCACGGGGCCCCCGTTCATGCTCGACGACGTAGACAGGTTTGCGCTGCGACCGGCCCGGGCCGCAGGCCTGCTGGCGCCAAAACGGCGCGACTGGCCATCGGTGCGTTCGCGCATCAGTGCGTGAACGACTGCCTCGGCTCGCCTTGTCTCCGGACGCTGTGCGGGGACGCAACTCGACCAGAGTTACCGTCGACGGCGGCTGTGGGCGACGGGGGTCAGATACCGGGCCGAGTTCACCGGCACTCCGGTCGGTGTCGCGATCGGCGGACTTGTCCTCAGTGCCGGGGGCCGCCCCGGAGTCGATCGAGCGAAGCGTGGACACGTTGGCCTGGCTCATCAGTAGCCACGCCGCCCCGACAATGCTGACGAACGGCTGAGCGGCCGGGTCCCCCTCGACTTCCTGCGTGCGTGGATGGTTGGGATTCAACAGGATTGAATGGGCCGGATACACCGGTGACCACATCTCGAGTGGAGTTTCCAACCCGGAATCGTGCGCCAGACGGCTCGCGGGAACGAGCTGCATCAGCCCGTCTGAGCGGGTGCGCCAAAAGACCGCGTCCCAGGGCACCGAATGCCCACCCCCACTTTCGGCTCCCGGCCCATACGGAACGTCGCCGATGGGGCGGGCCCAACACAGCAGACCGGTGGACGCGGGTACCGCTGCGGCCGGCGTCCATTCCGGCAGGCCTGCCGCGGCATCGTGAACCACCCCGACCATGTCGCGAGAGACCCAATACATCGCGGCCTCATGAAGTGCTGCAGCGTCGTCACCCATCTCCGACACTGCCGCGCTCACGCGATCGATCGCTTGGCGTACTCGCCGCGCCGAGCCGCGGGGCGCATCTGCTGCGGCGAGTTGAGCGCTGGCTTCCTGCATCTGTGCGACGCGAGCGCGCACCGTCTGATCCATCGCCTCACACCACTGTCGCCGGATGGTCGGCACACTTGTCGCCGCCCACGGCGTCTTGCCACGCGCCACTAGCCAGACCCGCCCGGCTTCACAGCCGTGCCGTGCCCGCTTGGGTCCGCGCTGCCGTCATGGCAGTGGGTTCCTGTCCGATTCGGCATCCGAGACCGCCGCCGCCACACCTTCGGCGACGTCTTCGGCGATGAGCTGTTGGAAAGGCAGCAGCTGCGCCTCGGTTAACAGGTCGTCTTGCGCCAGGAGCGCGTCGAGGTCCTCGGTGTCCAGACGGTTGTTGCGGTGATCGCGCGCCTTTTCGATGATGTTGCGGACGAAGCCGGCGTTGCCGAGCCAGTCGGTTCCGCGGATGACATCACCGTCGGGAGATCTGTTCTCCTGCACGTAAAACCGTTCGAACACGGGCCGTAGCGTCGCTTCCACCCCCTCGGCCAGAACGTCTTTGTACTCGGCGGCCATCAGCTCGGTGAGCTGCCACAGTTCATCGGGGGTGTAGGACTCGAACCGGATCACGGTCGGAAAGCGGCGGCGCAGACCTTGATTGGCGGTGAGCATTCGGTCCATCGCATTCGGATAGCCCGCCCCGAACACCACCAGCTCGGCGCGGTCGTTCTCCAGGTACGGCAGCAGGGTCTCCAAAATGGCCGTGCCGTAGGCGTCACCGCCGGAATAGCCGGTCTCGTAGAGGTTGTGCATCTCGTCGATGAACAACGCCCCGCCCATCGCGCCTTCCACGGTGGCCTCAGTGTTCTTCTCGGCATCGCCCATGTGCCGGCCGAGCAGCTTGGAGCGGCGCGTCTCCACCACGGTCGGTCGGCGCAGCACGCCGAGCCCGCAGAGCTGCTTGGTGAGTGAGCGCGCGACGGTCGTCTTGCCGGTTCCCGGCGGGCCGAGCAACAGAGTGTGCCGGGAGCTGACCGGCACCGGCAGCCCGGCTTTGGTGCGCAGTTGGTTGACCTTGGTGGTGGAGCGGATCCGCTTCACTTCGCGTTTGGCGGCCTCCATGCCGAGCATGGCGTTCAGTTCGGCGTCCCCCTCGGCGAGCAGCTTGCTGGCGACGGCTGAGTGCTTGGCCGCCTCAGCGGCTTCCTTGGAGGGTGCGCTGTCGGGGTCCCACGGGTTGGTGCGTGATTCGATGGCCTCGGGGCTGGTGAGCAGCAGGCGGATGGTCTGGTCGTCGAGCGCTTCGCGGGCCGGTGCGAACTGTGCGTCACGCGAATAGGCACGCCGCAGAAGCTGATTGGCGTCGTCGGCCTTGTCGAGGTGACGCAGGCACATGGCTTGGGTGTAGAGGGCAATAGTCGCCGCGGCCGGCAGCAGGTCGCTGTCGACGGCTTTCTGCGCGCGACGGAAGGCGTCTTCGAAGACACCGAGTGAGGCCAGCGCGGTCGCGGCCATTGCCGAGGCCGCCGCACCGTAGATCGGTAGCCGCCACACCCGGTCGGTGGAGAAGGTGGCCAGCACATCGGGCCAGCGTTTGGTCTGGAAGTGCAGTAGGCCGCGCGCGTAGAGGTGGGAGTCGGCGTCGAACGGGTCGGCGGGGTCGGCTTCCGACAGCAGCGCGTGAGCTTGGGCGTAGCGCTTCTCCCGGATCAGCGCGACCGCCAGAGCGGCGCGCAAGGCATCGCGGGAGGTGATCTCCAGCTTGAGGAACACTCCATCGGAGACCATGGGCCGAAAGGCAGTGCCGCGCAGGCTAAGACGTTGGATTTCCCAGCCATAGGATTCGCGGGCATCCCAGGCGGCCTGCACGACTTCCAGGTTGTCATCGCCGGCGACGATGCGGGCCAGCCAAGCATCGCAGATGCCTGGGTCAAGTTGGGTGGCCTTTTTGAACATGTCGGCGGCCACGGTTGGGTTGTGGCCGGCCATGACGCCATCGACGTTGATGCCTGAGGCGAGTAGGCCCCGGGTCATCGCGGCGCGGGCGGGGTCGCTGGCTTGCGTGGTGGTCATCGCCGGTAATCCCTCTCGAAATGTGTTGTGGTGTCAGCTCGCCCGATCACGCCACGCGCCGGGATGCGGCGGCGATGTCGTTGCGTTCGGACTTCACGTCGATGTGTAACCGGTACCGGAATTCGGCCGTGCGGATGACCGCGGTGTTGTTGGAGTCCTGCTCCAGGTGTACATCGGCGACACTGGCCGTTCCCGGGTTCACGGCGCGCACGGTGACGGCGGCGGTGGGGTGGTTGCCTGTCGTTCCGGTGTGGTCATAGACGACCACCATGCCTCGGCCGCCATCGGGCAGCTCGTCAGGCACCGCGCGGACTACTCGCAGGCCGGGAGCGAGCGCGCTGCGCCAGCGTTCCGGGCGGCTCGACACGACAGCCACCCGGTAACCGGTGGCGGCTGCGCGCCGGGCGATCTGAAACAGCAGCGCCAGTTCCCCGGCGACGGTCACCGAGGCCCGCCGACCCGGGCGCGCATCGCCTAGGGGAACCAGCATCGGATGGTGCTTGGCGGTCGTGCCGATCAGAATCCCGGTGGCGGCCATTGGTGCGCGCAGGTTCTCCCTGACCCCCAGCTCGCGGTGCGGCAGTTGCAGCGCTGGCAGTGCAGGCTCCAGCAGGGTGGCACGCAGCGCCTGCTCCTGTTGCCCCGACAGCGGGTTGAGCCCCCGCAGCGGGGGCTCTTTGAGCGGGCCCGCCGTGGCGTAGCGCACCAGCATGCCCACCGACACCGACCCGCCCGGCCGGGGTCGCAGCTGAATGCTGGTCATAGTGGCGTCGGTATCCGGTGCCCATAGCCGATCCAACGTCGCCGAGGTGATGTCCTGCGGTGACACCCAGTAGTTGGTCACCGCACCGGCGGGGTGCACGAGAGCCGACCACTGCGCCTGGGCGCCACCGGCCAGCGGGCCCGCGATCGCCGCGTCCAGCTCGGCCAGCTCGGCGGGATCCACCAGCCGCGACGGGCACCCGTGTGCGCCGAGCTCGACGGCCAGCCGCCGCGCGCAAGCGGCCAGCGTCGCTGCCACCGAGTCGCGGGCGGCGATAGCTCCGGCATTGTCGCGGCTGCGCATCCGCAACACACACCAGGTACTGCGCTGCCCGACCGCTCCGTAGTCGGCAATGATCCCCGAGTAGGTGGCCGCGTAATGGTGATGATCCGGTGCGGCCCGGCGACGACCGACGCTGTGGATGTCGATCCCGGCCAGCTGCACATCGAACTGCTGCACCGCCCTCGCCACCACATCGACAGGAAGCAGGACCCCGGACTGCACCCGGTGCTGATCAAGTACCGAGGGAGTGTGCGAGGGGCCGTCCACGGCGACCACCGCCAACGCCTCGAAGTCATCGCCGCGGATCGCCAATTCATCGGTGGTCCAGCGCAGCCGGTACGGGCACACCGGCGCCTCGACGGTGGCGGCCGCGGTCCGCCGCAGCACCCGCCCCCCCGCCAGCGCCGCCAGAGCCGCCTGACGCCAGGTGATCAGCAGGGCCGCGTCAAGCAGTACCGCGATTGTGATCGGCACGGCCAGGGCGACCGGCCCGTGCCACAGGTGTGTGCCGGCGGCCAGCAGCGCCACGGTCGCCGCGAACGCGACGATCACCCGCCACCAGGTGAGCCGCAGTCCGATCGGGAAGGTCGATTTCACTGCATCCTCCTGTTGCGGACGATGGCCGCCACACCGACCGCGGCGACCGCCAGCAGCGCCACGGCGCCGATCGTGCCGAGCGCGATCCATACCGGGGACATGTCCCGTCCCGGATGAGGCGGCGGCAACACCAGCGGATCAGCAATGCGCTCAGGCCGGCGCGGATCTCCGTCGGGCAGGTTGTAGGTCAGCGCGGCAACCGGATCGACGATGCCGTACCCG
Organism: Mycolicibacterium vinylchloridicum; assembly: GCF_013404075.1. Lineage (GTDB taxonomy): Bacteria > Actinomycetota > Actinomycetes > Mycobacteriales > Mycobacteriaceae > Mycobacterium > Mycobacterium vinylchloridicum. The sequence continues at coordinate 777 of NZ_JACBJQ010000073.1, read as the reverse complement.
ATCTGGTTGTCCACCCCACGGGCCGGTGGGCGCGCGGTGCGGATGAGCCGGTTGATGATCTGGTGGGAGGTTAGCGTCGGGTACTTCTGGCGCACCAGGGCGGCCACCCCAGACACGATCGCAGCCGAAAACGATGTTCCCCCAGGGTTAATCAGCTTAGTGTCGTTACCTTCCTTGCCCTCGACAGCGTTCATCAGGCCGTCGTCGCGGGCCGACAGACTTTCGATGTTGGTCCCTGGTGCGGCGATCGACACCCACGGGCCAGCCATGCTCAGGTCGGTCAGCGGATTACCGTCAGCATCCACCGCCCCCACGGTCAGCACATAGTCGGAAAACCAGGCGGGGGTGACCACCGTAGTCACGCCAGCCCAGTCGCGAGGATCGTTCGGGCTCAACGGGTTATAGATCGGGTTTTGCTTGCAATCCTTGTTGCTGGTGTTGCCCGCGGCCGCGACGATCACCGCATCCTTGTCGACGGCTGCGTAGCGGATCGCTGCGCCGAGCGCCTTCTGATCGACCACGTCGAGTGCGCTCATGCAGGACACCTCAGAGATGTTGATGACCTTCGCGCCCATGTTGGCCGCGTGAACGATGGCCCGCGCCATCGACTCGATGTCCCCGGCCTTACGTCGGGTCTCCGGATCCTCGTTACCGAACGAGTTTTCCGGGCTGAACGCCTGCGAGGATTGCCGGATGGAGATGATCTGCGCGTCCGGGGCGATGCCGGTGTAGGCGTCCGGAGGGGGAATCACCGGCGCTGGCGGCGGGGGCGGGGGC
>NZ_JACBJQ010000072.1 GCF_013404075.1 Mycolicibacterium vinylchloridicum | reverse complement strand
AGGTAGGGGAATGGTGGACGGCGACGCGAGGGTGAAGGGAGCGGAGAGGTTGCGGGGTAGTTTAATTTTCAAGCAGAGGAGGGCATACGAGGTGCCTCTTGTCTCGTGGGCGCGGAGAAGTGTATAAGAGGCGGGGGGCAGGTGCCGGCGGCACGCCCGGCCACAGGGGGACCCCGTCCGGTCCGTACCAGGACGCCCCGAACGGCGGCATTCCTGGCGGCACGACCGGCCCGGGAGCCGGGCCGGGCAGGCACTGGCGGATGCTGGGCGGCTTCGGGTTCGCGCGGGTGACCGGGAACCAGTCGGCCCAGCACGGGTGCCCGAGGCCGGGGTTGGGGCGCAGGTCAAGGCCGGTGCCCCAGCCGGTGTTGGTGACCAGCTGGCGGACGGGGAAGTTCTTGGTGGCATCGGGCAGCGAACCGCAGCTGGGTTTGCCGCCCGGGCCGCCCTTGGCTGCCACGATCGGCAGGTTGTCCGGGTACTGGTAGGGGTCGTTGCCGAGGAGCAGGGCGACATCGAAGACCGCCGACTTCCCGTCTTTGCCACCCCAGGCGTCGTACGCGCCGTGATCGAGCGTCCAGGTCGCGCCCTGCAGCCAGCAGGTATAGACCGGGTTGTACTTCATCAGCAGGGCGGTCGTCGGTTCCAGGACGTTCACGGCGTCGACAAGCTTGTCGCCGCTCGTCTCGAGCAGATCTCTGCCGGACTGGGAGAATCCGATTGTGTTCAGTAACAACGCATCCAGAGCCGACGACCGGTCGGCGATCGTCTTGCTGACGGTGCTCCCGGCGTTGAGGATCGCGACGATGTCCGGTGCGGCCGCGGCATAGGTGTCGTTGAACTCCTTGAACGAACGCCAGTCATCGCGGATGGTGTCGCTGCGATCATTGAGTGCCTTCAACACCTGATTGAGATCGGTGGTGGCCTCTCCCATCCGGGGACCTTGGCCGCGGACCCCGTCGGCCACAGCGGTCAGCACTGCGTTGAGTTTTGCCGGGTCGACCATGTCCAGAAGGCTGACCACGTTCTCGAATACCGTGTTGACCTCGGTGGTGACGTTGGCCGACTTCAAGACCGCGCCCGCGGCGAGCCGCTGCGGGCTGGGGTCCGGGGGATAAACCAGATCGACGAACTTTGCGCCGAACGCGCTGGTGGAGCTGATCTGGGCGCCGACGTTCGCGGGGATGTAGCGAACCTGATCGGGGTCGATTTCCAGGCGCAGACTCGCCGGGCCCTGCCCACCGCTGATGTCACCGACGCGGCCGACCTGCACCCCTCGCATCTTGACCTTCGCGCCGGATTCCATCACCAGTCCGGAGCGGTCCGAGGTGAGGGTGACCGGGACGTAGGACCGGAACGTGCCGGCGAACGCCGTCGTGGTCACGAAGAAGAACAGCGCGATCGCCAGCAGAAGGACGACCGTCCACCAGCCGTCACGAAGACGGTTCTCACCAGTTCGGGCTTCCACGTGCTACCCGGCGAGGTTGAAGTTGCCGGACTGGCCGTATACGGCCAGCGAGATCATCACGATTTCGACCGCCGCGACCACCATCGAGGTGCGTACCGCGCGTCCCACCGCTTCACCGACGCCTGCCGGACCGCCTTTTGCGGTGAATCCGTAATAGGTGTGCACCAGCATGATCACGACGGTCATGGCGACCGACTGCATGAACGACCAGATCACGTCGGTCGGGTTGAGGAAGGTATTGAAGTAGTGGTCGTAGACGCCGGAACCCTGGCCATAGATCGCGACAGTGCCGGTCCGGGCGGCCAGAAACGCCATCATGACTGCGATGCAGTACAGGGGGATCACCACGATGACGCCGGCCAGCACTCTGGTCGCGGCCAGATAGGTGACGGCCCGGATGCCGATGACTTCCAGCGCGTCGATCTCCTCGTTGATGCGCATCGCGCCGAGCTGCGCGGTGGCCCCGGCGCCGATGGTGGCCGACAGCGCCACGGACACCGTTCCGGGAACGATGAGCCGGACATTGAAGAAAGCCGAAGCGAAGCCCGTCAACGCCTCGAACCCGACCGACGCCAATTGGTTGTAGCCCTGTACGGCGACCAGCGCTCCGGTGGTCATCGTCAAGAAACCCACGATCGCGACGGTCCCGCCGACCACGGCCAGTGCCCCCGCGCCCAGCCCCATCTGCGCGATGAGCCGAAGGAGTTCCTTGTGGTAGCGGGTCACCGCGTCGGGGATCGCCGCCAGCGTCGTGACGTAGAACCGGGTCTGAGCTCCGATCCGGTTCCAGCCCTCGGCGACGCCCCGCATACTGCCAAGCAGCTTGGGGTGCAGTCTGCTCGGCGTGCTGACGCTCACGTGTCGGCCCTCACGAGACGGTGAACTGGATGCCGACGGCTGTGACGATCACATTGATCGCGAACAGCACCATGAATGTGAAGACCACCGTTTCGTTGACGGCGTTGCCGACGCCGGCCGGGCCGCCACCGACGGAGATGCCCTTGTAACAGGCGATCAGGCCTGCGGCCAATCCGAATAGCGTGGCCTTTGTCAGGGATACCACCACGTCACCCATACCGGTCAGCAGCGTCATCCCGGCGGCGAACGCGCCGGGCGAGACATGCTGGATATAGACACAAAAGATGTAAGCTCCTGCCAGTCCGGTCAGAATCACCGTCGCAGACAGTGCCAACGCCACCGTCGTGGCGGCGAGCACTCGCGGAACCACCAGTGCCTGAATGGGATTGATACCCATGACCCGTAGTGCGTCGAGTTCTTCGCGGATGGTGCGGGCGCCTAGGTCGGCGCACATGGCAGTCGCGCCTGCACCGGAGACCACCAACACCGTGACGATCGGGCCGATCTGGTTCACTGTCCCGATCGCCGCGCCGGTACCCGAGAAGTCGGCCGCGCCGAACTCGCCCAGCAAGATATTGAAGGTGAACACGAGCAGCACCGAATAGGGCAGCGTCAGCATCAGCGCAGGGAGCACCGAAACCCTGGCGACGAACCAGGTTTGCAACAGGTACTCACGCCATGCGAACGGCGGGCGGAACATCTGCACCAACGTGTCCAACGACATGCCGATGAAGCCGCCGAACGCTCGCACCGGCTTGGCAAGGGTGGTCGTCATTGTCACGACGAGGCCCCCGAAAGGGGCATCAAGGCAGCCCGGCCGCTTTTGCTGGCAACGTCAATATCTGCGCAAAATCCGTCCCGGATCGCCACCGAAATTGTCGGCAGCCTGGGTTCAACGATGACGACCGACGGCATGGCGGAACGCTATCGTGAGCGTTGCTGTGGTTGCTGCTCCTCAATGGGGGCTATTTTCTACCCCCAAAGAGTTAGGAGTGCAGGCCCCGCGGACGGCCGATCATCGGCGGATCGGTAAACCGCGCTCATTGGCGATCATGGTGGCGACGATGCTGCGCGCCCGCATGACCGGTACGTCGGCCTGAAACTCTACCCCGGCTTGCCATCTGTCGTAACCCGAGTGGTTCGATGCCACTTCCAGCACTGAGTTGTCTCGCCCTGCAACACCTTCCAGGAACCTGTGCAGTCGATCCGCGACGGCGGGTTCACCCAGGCGATAATTACGGGCGCCGATCATGAATACATTCGTCGTCGTGGCAGCGGCGGGAGTGATTCCGTGAATCCTGCTGGTGGACAGGATGCTTCCGCTCGGAGCGTGGATATCCCAGCGCTGATGATGCAGGGCTGGCGACGCGAACGTCCCCATCTCGCGACGTCGATAGCGAACAGTGCGCGGCAGTCCCGTTGTTTCGGCTTCCCAATCGGTGAGCGGCGCAGGCGGGAGATCCCGCGCGTAGGACACCGTGGTTTCGGTGACCTCGACGTCACCGGCCGGGGGCATTGCCTGGATCCGATCCGGTATGTCGCCGGCATGGACGATCGGGGCGTAGCTGAAGTCGAGGTAGTGCTCATGCACCATCAGGTAGTTGGCGTCGACGGTCCAGGTGGATGTGAACGCCTCCCACTCCGGTTCTGCTACCCACGGGAGCGTCGGAGGCATGCTGCCGGCGGCCGATCGCGGTGGGCCCAGCCAGGCCCAGACGAATGGCGCCATCTCGACCACCGGAAACGTTCGAAGGCGCATTCCCGCCGGGACGCGGCTCTGCGCCGGAACGGCAACGCAGATTCCGTCCGGATCGTAGGTACAGCCGTGGTATCCGCATACCAGACGGTCGCCATTGACTGTTCCGTGCGACAGAGGGAAAGCCCTATGTGCACAACGGTTTTCGAACGCAACAGGACGTCCATCGGCGCGACGCCACAGCATGACGTCCTCGCCGAGCAGCCGGCGAGCGACTGGCGAATCGGCCACCTCGTCAGAGGTCGCGGCGACGTACCAGCAGTTCGTCGGCCAGTTGGTCACAGGTCAAGCACCAGGCGTTGGCTGCGTGACCGCGATACGCACACGAGCATGACCTCACCGGATTCCTTCTGCTCGTCGTTCAGTACCGAGTCGCGATGATCCGGCACTCCGTCGAGCACCCGCGCCTCGCAGGTACCGCACACCCCTTCGTAGCAGCTCGTCGTGATCGGAATTCCGGCTTCCTCAATGAGTTCCAAGATTGACTGATCGGGGGTCACTTCCAGGGTTATGCCCGAACGCTGGCATACCACCTCGAACTGGTCGAACGCCGCCGCATGGTCGGTTGTGGCCGCCGCTCTGGCGGCGAAGCGTTCCACGTGGAGGCTGCCGCCCGGCCAGGGTGCACAGCGCTGCTCGACGGCGGTGAGTAACGCTTCGGGCCCGCAGCAATAGACCGCCGTACCGTCTTCGGGATCCCCGAGTAGCGAGTCGAGATCGAGAAGACCACATTCGTCTTGTGGCCATATCGTCACTCGATCGGGATAGCGCTCGAGGAGATCAGCGGCGAATGCCATGGAATCTCTGCTTCGCCCGCCGTACAGCAGCGTCCAGTCTTTCCCGACGCGATGGGAAGTCTCGAGCATTGCCAGTATCGGTGTGATGCCGATGCCGCCGGCGATGAAGCGGTAGCGGCGGGCGTCGGCGAGCGGGAAGTGATTTCGAGGGCCGCGCACCCGCACGACGGAGCCCTCGTGGAGGTTGTCGTGCACGTAGCGCGAGCCTCCGCGGCTGTGGGGTTCCAGCAACACACCGACGCGCCAGAGGGCCGAATCCAGCGGGTCGCCGCACAGTGAGTACTGGCGGATCAGGCCATCCCCGAGAACGAGATCGATATGGGCCCCGGGCTGCCACCGTGGGAGCTCCCTGCCATCCGGAGCGGCGAGGGTCAACACGACGACATCGTTCGCCGCAACGTAGCGGTGCAGGACGGTCAGGTCCGCGGTGAACTCGTGAACGCTGGCGTTCGACATCGTCAGCGCGGTATGCAACGCCCGCTCACACTACGGTCACCCGCGCGGGCAGGTGCTTGAGGCCGCCGACGAAGTTCGTGTGCGTCACACTGCCGGGGCCGAGCACCTCGATCGCGTCGAGGCGGGGCAGGAGCTGCTCGAACATCACCCGAAGTTCCAGCTTGGCCAGATGCTGGCCCACGCAGGTGTGTCCGCCGAAGCCGAATGCCATGTGGTTGTTGGGTTTCCGATCGATATTGAAGTCGTCGGGGTTGGTGAACAGATCCTCGTCGCGGCATGCGGACTGGAACAGCGGCATCACCCGGTCGCCGGCCTTGATGAGCTGACCGTTCAGTTCATAGTCGGCGTCGGCGCGGCGCATGAAGTGCTTGACCGGCGCGACGTACCGCAAGCCCTCCTGAATCAGGTTGGGTACCAAGGTCATGTCGGCCCTGATCCTGGCCAGCACATCAGGATGCAGCGCAAGCTGTTGCAACGTGCCCGCCAACGTCGCCGAGGTGGTGTCGTGTCCGGCGGTGCAGATCGCCATGAACCAGCCGTAGGCGTAGGCGGTCGGCCAGTAGTCCCCGTCGGGGGTGGTGGCCACCGAGATGAGTGTCGCAAGGTCGTCGCGGGGATTGGCCCGGCGATCTTCGATCAGGGTGTCGAAGTAGCCATAGAAGTCCTGGACGGTGTTTGCGAATTGCTGTGCCATCGCTTCTGGGCTGAGCGGTTCGACGTCGTCGCGCTGGTGCTCGGGGTCGGCGGTGCCGAAGAACTCCTGGGTCAGCGCCATCATCCGCGGTTCGTCCTCGGCCGGCACCCCGAACAGCGTCATCACGACATGAAGCGGGAAGCCAAGCGCCCAGTCGTCGACGAGATCGATTTGTTTGTCACCCGCGGAGACGCCTTTGAGCTTGTCGATGGACTCGTTGGCCAGTGCGCGGATCTGGTCCTCCCACTTCTTGAGCTGGATGGGCTTGAACCAGTCGAACGCGATGTTCTTGACCGTCGTGTGCTCCGGCGGGTCGAGGAAGGGCAGGGCGTCCATCAGGCGCAGGCTGCCGCCGAGGAGTTGCTTGGTGAACTCGTCGCCGGCCTGGTTCGTCAGGATGGGATTGTGTGAACCTGGCTTGGCGCCACCGCCGGCGCTGAAGATCTCCGGCTGGCCCTCGACTTCCTGGATGTCCGCGTACTTGCTGACCAGCCACAGCGGGTCATACCCCTCCACAACGGCTTTGCCGACCGGCATGTTGTGGCGCATCCACTTGTACGCCTCGTGCAGCGCGGCGAGGTCGGCGTGGCCCTCGGGAAGCACGATCCGCCGTGCTATCTCCTCGGGGAGGATCGCGGTATCTGCCTGCTGGGTGGTGGTCACGGCTTCCTCCTGCTGTCGTGCTTGAGCTGCATCGAGTGCGGTAGTCCGGTGCGGACGGCATCTGTGACTCAGTCTCGTCACGGGCGCCCCCGCATTCGCCCCCACTAGGGGGTTTTATCGCTACCGCGTTGGGGGGAGAACGGGCCTCACTGTTCCGGGCAGCCGTCGTCGATCCACCCCACGATCCGCGCGATCGCATCCTCCGGGATCAGGGGAAGATACGCGGGCATCGCTGGTATCAGAGCGCCAGCGGGCGGCTGGGGCAGATCGGAGCCGAACGGCGGTTGGCCCCTCAGTGATTTCACCAAGTTGGAGTTGTCGCCGTCGCCGGGGATGACGAGAGGGCGACCACCGATCTTCATCGTGATGAATCTGTCGCGGGTGATACCGCGCCAAAAAGGTCCATGGGACGCTACGTCCGCGTCGGGCCCGCCGACCGAGTCATCGAGGATGGCGATGACGTCGATGAAGTTCACGGCTGTTCGTTCCTCCTGCGCGGAGGCCACTCGCCGTCCGCTGCAGCACAGTGTGGTCGGCTGCTCCGCCCGCCGCGTCACCACGACGGGGGTCGATTGCTCTTGCTTTGGAGGGATTTGACCGGGGGGCGGTAGGTCAGCCGGCGCGGCGCTCCTGAACATGGGTGTTCCGCCTCCCCAGCCCGTCCTGGCCTGGTGGAATACCGATATTCGGCCTGCTGGTCGTGTGTATTCTCGTGCGATGGGTCACAGTGCTGGGCGGTCTTCGGCCGCGGCGCGGACCGCCGACGAGGAGCGTCTGCGCGCAGTCCTCGACGGCTTGCGTGCGATTGCCGACGCGGACGACCCGCAATGGAAGCCGCGTCCCGCCGATGCGCGCGCGGTACTCGACGGCGCCTGGTCAGCGCTTGCCGATCTGCTCGACGAGCGACCCCACGCGGGCGCCGTGTTGGAGATGTTGCGCAGGCTCACTCTCGCTGATGACGCATTGGCCCGGGCGACGGCCGTACCCCGCCAACTCGGTGAGGCACTGGGTCGGCTGGAATCTGCGCCGTCGAGGGTGGCAGATCTGGTGCGTCTGGCGCCTCAACTGACTCGATACCTCGGATTCGACCGCGCGATACTCTCGCGGATCGTTGACGGCCTGTGGATTTCGCAGGCGGTTTACATTGCCGACGATCCCCGTTGGGCCGACGAAATCAATCAGGTCGGCCAGCGCAGTCCCCAACCGCTCTTCCCGGGTCTCTATGAGACTGAGATCGCCCGGCGGCGCGAGGCGATGATCGTGACCGACGTTCAGAGTGATGCGCGGGTCCACCGGCCGATCGCGGACGCCTCGCGATCGCAGTCCTACGTCGCGGCTCCGATCGTTTCCGGAAATCGTGTCGTCGGCCTGTTGCACGCCGATTGTTATCTGCAGGGCCGCCAGACCGGTGGGACCGACTGCGAATCGCTGGCCGCCTATGCCAAGGGGCTGCAGGTGGCGCTCAGTAGGGCGCACCTGGCCGAAGGACTGCAGGCGGTGAGCTCGGTCCTGAGAAACACCGCGAACGACAGCCGGGACCGGGCCGACGCCGCCGGCGAGTTCGCGCTGGACGAGCCGGCGCCGGACGTCGCCGAGGGTCCGCACATCGCGCTGGCCACCCGGGTCACGCGACGGGCACTTCGTTCGGTGCGCGATGTCCTGACCGCCCGTGAGGTGCAGATCCTCGAGCTCATGGCCGAGGGACGGAGCAATGCGGCGATCGCCACCCAGCTGGTCATCTCCGAAGGCACCGTCAAACAACACGTGAAGCACATCTTGCGAAAGTTGCGTGCCGCCAACCGGGTGGAGGCAGTGTCGATGCTCTACCAGTCAGACGGTGCGTGAGCGAAGGCTCCGACCGGGATCGATCGGCATGCTCACCACACCGCGAATGAAGTTGGTCCGCACCAACGTCGGCGTTCCGGTGCTGAAATCAGGCATTTGGGAATGTAGTTCACGGAACAGAGACCTCAGCATTGTTCGGGCCAGTTGACTGCCAAGGCAGAAGTGAATACCGCCCCCGCCGAATGCGATGTGCGGATTGCGTTCTCGGGCCAGGTTGAGTTCGTTCGGCGTGTCGAAAACCGTGTCATCGCGATTGCCCGAGGAGTACATCATCACGACCTTGTCGCCGGGCAAGATCTTCTGTCCGCCCAGTTCGTACTCGGTGACGCAGGTCCGCCGGAAGGTCTGCACGACTGAGCCCCAACGCAGGAATTCTTCCACTGCCGTGCCGATGCGCCCTTCGAAGTCAGCCCACAGCCACGCCCGTTGGTCAGGATGGTCGTCGAGCGCCTTTGCGCCGAAACTTGCGGTGTGACGGGTGGTGTCGGTTGCCGCGACGGCGAAGAGAACCATCGTCGCACCGATCTCGAAGTCACTGAGACGCTCGCCGTCGATCTCGGCCTGGACCAGGCTTGTCAGCAGATCTTCGGTCGGGTGGGCGCGCCGTTGCGCGATCAATTCCTCGGTGAGGTCGTGGATCACCAGTGCGGCCTCGACCTGAACCTCAGCGGGATCGCGGCCGGCAAGAAGATCGGGGTCGGCCCACGCCTGGGTCTCGTCGGCGGCATGTGAGAACCGCTGTCGCAGATCAGCGGGGACGCCGAACATATCGCCGAACATCTCGACGGGTAGATGCTTGGAGATGTCCTCGACAAAATCGATCGCCGCACCGTCGGCGGCTTTCGCCGCCGCAGCAGCAACGATTCGCTGTGCGCGCGAGGCGATGTCGTGCTCGATCCGTTGAATCTGGCGCGCCGTGAACGCCGAACTCACCAGCCGGCGCACCTTCTGGTGCTGGGGGTTGTCCATGGCGAGAAAGGACATTGCCATCTCGAGGAATACCGCTGGCAGCGTGTCGAACATGACTCCGTAGCGGGATACGAACACCTCAGAGTTCTGGCTCACTTCGGTGATGTCCTTGTGCCGCACCACGGCCCAGAAACCGGGGTCGTCGGGGTCGGGCGAGACCGCGGTCTCGATCGGCGGCTGCCAGCTGACCGGTCGGTTGTGCCGCAACTCGGCGAAGAGTGGGTCACGCTCGGGTAGGTCGAGATCCCAGAACGCGTCGCTGGAAACATTCAACGCATCGAACGATCGGGTGGCGGCGACGTCATTGGTCGGGGCCAGGTCGACATCACTGTCGTCGTCGAAGGACAGCTCGGAATCTTCGAAGGTGGTCATGGTGATCCTCTCTGGGCTAGCTCAGACCCAAGGGTCGAGCACGATTTTGGTGGCCTCGCGGGCTTCGAAGAGGCGATAGGCGTCGGCGGCCTCCGAAAGGCCCATCCGGTGGGACACGATCCTGCCGGGGTCCAACTTCCCGGCAGCCGACAGTGCGAGCACCTCGTCGATGTACTCGGTGATGTGGGCGACGCCCATGTGCAGCGTCACGCCCTTGAGGTAGAGCTCACCGAACGGAATCGACACGGATTCCTCGGTGTAGACCCCTGGGATGGACAGCGCGCCGCCCGCGCGGACCAGCGAGATCGCGGACACGAGAGCCGATTCGTGACCGACCGCGTCGACGACGACGTCGGCCCCGCGCCAGCCGGTCAGGTCGAGCACCGCATCGGCCGGATCATCCTCCGATGCGTTGATCGCCAGCGCGCCAAGGCTTTCAGCCTCTTTGAGTCGTGTGTCGATCTTGTCCACGACGACGACCTGAGCCGCCCCCAGAACGGTTGCGGCCATCGCGGCGCAGAGTCCCACAGGTCCGGCACCGACAATCGCGACAGTGTCGCCGGGGCGCATTGCGCGCGCGACGGCCTCGTAGCCGGTCGTCATGATGTCGCCTGCAAAGAGGATGTCGTCATCGCTCGCGGCGCCGTCGGGGATGATGCGCGCGGTCAGGTCGGCGTTCGGGATCACGACATATTCGGCCTGGCCACCGTCAAGGTCACCCAATGCCAGACCGAGACCGAAAATTCTTGACCCAGCGCAATTTCCGGGCTGGTGGCGACGGCACTGATAACACGCGCCGCAACTGACGACACACGAACTGACCACGCGGTCACCGGTGCTCATCTGAGTGACGGCATCGCCGGCAGCTTCGACGGCGCCCAGAAACTCGTGACCCAGGATGATGTCCGGCTCGGCTTCGAGCCGGCCCTCGTAGGGGTGAAGGTCCGTGCCGCAGATCGCGGTTCGCTCGACCCGCACGAGAATGTCCGTCGGGTTGGCGATCACCGGTCTCGGTACCTCCATGACTTCGACGCGGTGTGGCGCGCGCAAGACCGCGGCCCGCATCGTCTCAGGCACTCGCGTCGTCCTTCTTGGCGATCCTCTCGCGGTACATCGGGAACAACGGCTTGGTGAGTGGGACGAGCTTGAGGATTTTGTTGACCGGACCTTTGGCCTTGACCTGACCCTTCGCCAAGCCGACTGCCAGGTTGTAGTCGCCGCGCCAGAATTGGTCTGCGGTATCGCCGCGCATCAGCAGGGTGATGTCGGGCTTGACGTCGTTGGGGCCGGAAATGACTTGGTAGTCATCGTGAAAGACCATGGTCATCTCGAAGTCGGGATCGGTGTAGATGACCCGCATGACGATGTTGGCCGCTTTGAGCTTCGGCCCCGATTCGGGATGATCACCCGCTTCGCGGAACACCCCGCCGATGTACTCGTCGAGTTCGTCGGCGTCCTTGAAAAAACCCATGGCGATCGTGCTCCTGGCTTGACGGTGAGTTCGATCACCATGCAAGCACCGTGGAGTCGATTCGATCAGACCCCGCCGGGATGTATCGCTACCCCCGAAGGGGTAGTCGGTTTGCTGACCGCGGCTAGCGGGGCTGGCCGCCCGGCAACCGGACCACCTGGACGAAGAATTCGTCGATCTGGCGGACCGCACTCATGAACTGGTCGAGGTCGACCGGCTTGGTGACGTAGGCATTGGCGTGCAGCTTGTAGCTGCGCAGGATGTCCTCTTCGGCGGACGAGGTGGTGAGCACCACGACCGGGATGCTGCGCAGGTCGTCGTCGGACTTGATCTTCTCGAGGAGCTGACGGCCGTCGTACTTCGGCAGGTTCAGGTCGAGCAGGATGAGGTCAGGTCGCGGTGCGTCGGCGAACGGTCCGCGCCGGTAGAGATAGTCCAGACCCTCCTCGCCGTCATGCACGACATGCAGCGTGTTCTTGAGCTTGTTGTGCTCGAAGGCCTCTCGGGTGATCAGCTCGTCCCCGGGATCGTCCTCGATGAGCAGGACGTCGATCGCGCGACCGTTCTCGGTCATGAAGCGGTTCCTTCCAATTGGGGCTGGTGCTCGGGTGCGGTGATGGCGGGCAGCGTGAACCGGAATCGGGTTCCGTCGTCGTAGGACGTATCGATCCAGATGGTCCCACCGTGGTGCTCGACGATCTTCTTGACCAATGCCAGGCCGATTCCGGTGCCTGCGTAGGCATCCCGGCCGTGAAGACGTTGGAAGATCACGAACACCTTGTCGACGAACTCGTCGGCGATGCCGATTCCGTTGTCGGCGAAGGTGAACATCCATTGCCCCTCGTGGTCGTCCGAACCGGGCTCAGAGGTGATGTTGATTCGGGGAGCCTGGCCCTCACGGCGGAACTTGACGGCGTTGCTGACGAGGTTCTGCCACAGCATGATCAGCAGCGTCGGATCGCCCAACACCTTCGGCAGCGGTCCGGACCGGGTGATCTCGGCGCCGGTCTCCGCGATCGAGGTGGCCACGTTGGCGATCGCCTCGTCCAGCACGGCATCGAGATTGACCTCCACCAAAGTGGCGTTGAGCCGGCCGACTCGGGAGAACGTCAACAGGTCGTTGATCAGGATCTGCATGCGCTTGGCGCCGTCGACGGCGAAGTCGAGGTACTGCTGCCCGCGTTCGTCGAACTGGTCGCCGTAGCGCTTCTCCAGCAGCTGGCAGAACGAGGCCACCTTGCGCAGCGGCTCCTGCAGATCGTGGGAGGCGACGTAGGCGAATTGTTCGAGCTCGGCGTTGGAGCGCAGCAACTCGGCTGCTTGTTCGTCCAGCTCTGCGCGTGCCGCACTGGATGCGTCGAGTTCGTCGACGATGCGTTGGCGCATGTCCTCGACGTCGGCGGCGATCGAGCGAATGTCCTTGGGCCCCTGGGGAACGATGTGCTGACCGAAGCTGCCGTCGGTGATCCGCCTGCAGGCCGCGGCCAGCGCCTCCAGCGGCCGGGTGACCGCATTGCGAATCAGGATCGTGATCACGAGCCCCGTGATGAGGAAGGCGGCGATCACCACACCCAGGGCCCGGTCGCGCCAGGCCTGGGCCGTGCGGAGCTGATCGACAGCATCGGTGCGCGCGGTCGCCAGATGCTGGTTCTGGGTATCGAAAAGGGCTCTCAGAGAATCGAATTTCGACTTGCCGGCTTCGGCGTTCGCCCTGTTCACCACGCTCGGCAGTCCCGGCGTCACGCTGGCGATCAGCGGCTCGGCGTACCCGCTGCGCCACGCCGCCGCGGCTTGTTCGATCGCATCCAGATCACCGATCAGTTCCGGCCTGCCGGAGAGTTGCTCTCGAATGGCCTGCGCGGCAGCCTGTTCCGTTTTCTGGCCGTCGTAGTACGGCGCAAGGAACTGTTCGTCGGCTCCGATGACGTAGCCGCGAACCGCGGTCTCCTGGTCACGTAGTGCGGCCTGGAGCCGGTAGGCGCCAACCCGGGCGGGCTGGATGTTGTCGATCAGCTGCCGGCTCGTCTCGTCGGTCCGGTTGAGCAGTACGGCCGCGACAAGCGCGCCGCCGAGCACCACGAGGCCCACCACCACGAGCACCAGGCTGAGCCAACCCCGCACCGTCATACCGGACAGCCGGGTGCCCTCCACTTCTTTCATCAGCGAGTGCGCTCCACACGCAGTACCGCGATGTCGTCGCTGATCCCGCCGTGCGACTGGGCACATGCTTCGGCCGCTTCGATGAGGGACTTCACGAAATCGGCTCCGGGCAATGTCGCGAGTGACCGGGCCAGCTCCAACAGGCCTTCCTCGCCCAGTCGCTGGTTGCCGATGCCCGAATATCCCTCGAAAAGACCGTCGGTGAGCAGCACCAGCGCGTGGCCTTCAGGGAGCTCCAACTCGTTCTGCGGCCATTGCTGGGCGCCCAGGCCCAGTGCGGGTCCGGCGGGCGGTTCGAGCCAGTCGACGGTGCCCGGTCCGTGCAGGAGCATTCCCGGGTGGCCGGCGCGCACAGCGGTGAAGCCCCGTCCGTCGGGCCAGAGCGCCACGCTGAGCACCGTCGCGAAGATGCCCGAGCCGGCCCGCTCTGCCCGCAGGATCTGTTCGAGGCGGCGCATCCTCTCGTTGCCGCGCAGGCCGGCAAAAGTAAAGGCGCGCCAGGCAATTCGTAACGCGGCGCCGAGCGCGGCCTCGTCGGGGCCGTGGCCGGCCACGTCGCCGACCATGACGTGCACGGTGCCGTCCGGGGTCTGAACCATGTCGTAGAAGTCACCGCCGAGCAGCGCGTTTTCCCGGCTGGGCCGGTACTGCGTGACGATCTCGACACCGGGGTCCTCGTTGAGCAGCGGCAGGGGCAGCAGTGCGCGCTCCAGTCGGGCGTTTTCCTGGGCGCGCACCTGCGTGGTGTGCAGGTCGACCGCGGTCAGCTCCGCCCGCTTGCGTTCGATCGCGTAGAGCAGGGAACGGTGCAGCGTCTCGGGTTCGACGTGGCCCTTGACGAGGTAGTCCTGTGCGCCGGACGTCATCGCCGACATCCCGAAGTGTTCGTCGTTGAGACCGGTCAGCACCACGATCGGCAGCGTGGCGTCGAGTTTGGTGACGCGGTCGACGGCGGAGATGCCGTTCGCGTCGGGAAGATTGAGATCCAACAGGACGCAATCCGGCCGGCCGCCGGCCAGCGTTTCTTCAGCAACGGCGATGGACGGAGCCCACTGCACCGTGATGTCAGCGCCTGCGTCGTCGATCAGCTCTTCGACCAGGATGGCGTCGCCGCGATCGTCCTCGATCAGGAGCAGCGAGATTGGTCGCTTGTTGGCGCCGGCAAAGCCGGCGGGGTTCAATCCCCGTGGGTCATAGGGTGCGCGCATGGCCATCAGATCCTTGTATTCAGGTTGGCCGCGCTTTGACCGTTGTATTCATTCGACAACATCCCAACCCTACCGGCTGGAATCGACTCGTGTCGGTAGCGGGGTCTCATCAGCGGTGCGCCGTGCCGGTCAGCGGCTTCCCGTCGGCGCTCTGCAGCAGGCAGATCACTGTGCTCGGGTACGGGTTGTCGGATGTCCGGTCCTGGTCAGAGTCGATGAGGTAGGTGGTGGTGTATTGGCCCGCCGCCTGCTCAGCGCCGGTGTAGTGCTGGAATCCGGTCGCGCACGCACCGGTGGCGATGTCGGCCAGGGCCGCATTCACCGGGATCGGCGCGCGCAGATAGGTCTCGGCCAGATGGGGACCCCCACAGTCGACGACGCTGACCATCACCACCGCCGGATCGGCCGGTGGCGGGTCGGCCAGGCACTCGCCGGCCTTGAGGTCCACCCACTTGACTGTCTGCGGTTGCGCGGTCGGAGTGATCGCCGCCGTGGTCGTGGTCGTGGCGGAGATGTTTGTGGTGGTCAGCGTGGGTGTGGTGTAGCTGGTTCCGCCGCAGCCGGTCAACGCGGCGGCGGCAAGTCCGACCACCGCGCCCCGAGCCATGGTGCGCATGTTGATGTGTTTACCGGACCCGGTCGACCGGGTACAGACATTCTCGCTATGACGCTCACAATGACTTCCAAGCTGGCGGTCGCGGCCGTTGTCTCCGCTGTGGCGTTGGCTGCCGGGGCGGGTGTGGCTCAGGCCGATCCGCACCCGCCGCCCGGGCCGCCGTGGGTTCCCGGCGGGCCGGGTAATCCCCTCCCGCCGGGACAGGGCTATCTGCCCCCGCCTGGCCACCGTGCCGACTACGACAACGTGGTGCCCGTCTGGGCGCCACCCGCACCGCCGCCGCCCCCGTGGGCGCCCTGGCTTCCGGTGGTCTGGAATGCCGACCTGCCGGCCTGGGGCGTCTGGTGGAACGGCGGCTTCATCCAGCTTTAGAAGCTGGCGTCGCGATCGCGCACGAAGTCCAGTAGTGCCGGGTCGGCTGAGGTGAATCTGTCGACCTCCTCGCCACCGTCACAGCGATACAGACCGACGGTCACCGAATCGGCGTGACGGTCGATCACGGCCCAGTGCGCACCGGCGTCCTCCCACCGCTGCAGCGTCGCTGCCTGGTCATCGTCCATAGCGACCATCATGGCGCGTGCGATGATGCGCAGTATGCGACTCGGGTTGCACGCTCTGGGTATCGGCACCGGCGCTGAACCCGCGGTGATCCAAGCGGTCGCCGTTGCCGCCGAACAGAGCGGCTTCGCGACGTTGTGGGCCGGGGAGCATGTCGTGATGGTCGACGACTCCGCGTCGCGCTACCCGTATGCCGACGACGGCAAGATCGCCGTGCCGGCCGACGCGGACTGGATCGACCCGATGATCGGCTTGTCGTTCGCCGCGGCCGCGACGACGACGATCGGCCTTGCAACCGGCGTACTGTTGCTGCCCGAGCACAATCCGGTGATCGTGGCCAAGCAGGCCGCAAGCCTGGACAAGCTCAGTGGTGGCCGACTCTCGCTGGGCATCGGAATCGGTTGGTCCCGTGAGGAATTCGATGCTCTGGGTATTCCGTTCGAGCGACGATCCGCCCGCACCGCCGAGTACGTGGCTGCGATGCGGACCATCTGGGGCAACGATATCGCCTCGTACGCAGGAGAATTCATCGATTTCGAGGCGATCCGGGTCAACCCCAAACCGCGTGCGCGGGCGATCCCGATCCTGTGCGGTGGCAACAGTGATGCGGCATTGCGCCGGGTCGCGCAATGGGGTGACGGCTGGTACGGCTTCAACCTGCTCGATGTCGACGACGTCGCGGCGAGGGTGGGGACATTGCGTCGACTCTGCGCGGACGCAGGGCGCGACCCGGCGCAATTGCGGGTTGCCGTCGCGCTGCGCCAACCGGACCCATCGGAGGCGAGCCGTCTGGCAGAGTTGGGCGTCGACGAGCTCGTCCTGGTCGCCTCGCCTCCGCGAGACCCGGCGCTCGCCGGGGCCTGGGTGGCCGAGCTGGCCGGGGATTGGCAGTAGGAGGGGCTGTGCAGCACTGGACTGCGGTCGCGGTGGCGGCGGTATTCGTGTGGCTGGGCATGGTTCTGGCCATCTCGTTCCTGGAGGCGCCGCTGAAGTTTCGCGCTCCCGGGGTCACCATCCCGCTCGGCCTGGGTATCGGCCGGCTCGTCTTCCGTGCGCTCAACGCGTGCGAAGCCGTACTGGCCGCGGTGATCGTCGTCGCCCTGGTGATCGGCACGCCCGCTACCGGTGTCATCGTCGCGGCGTTGGTGGCCATCGCCGCGCTGTTGATCCAGGTGCTGCTTGTCCGCCCGGCCCTGACCCGGCGCTCCGATGCCGTGCTGGCCGACGCGAGCCAGGCGGAGGGCGGACGGTCGAACGCGCACTACGTGTACGTAGTGGTCGAAGTTGTCAAGGTAGTGGCGCTACTTACGGGTGGCGTTCTGCTGCTTACTGTTTGAGAACTGGAGGATGTCATGGACTCGGTTTCACTGTCCCGGCTCGCCGACGAGCACCTGGCCGCGGCCCGCACGTCGAACAGCGGGCGCGCCGCACACACCGTGCACGGCGGCCACGATCACCAGCTGCGCCAGACGTTGATCGCCCTGGCCGGCGGCCGCGATCTGAGCGAGCATCACAGCCCAGGGGAGACGACGCTGCAGGTGCTGCGCGGCAATGTCCGGCTGACCACCGCGGACGAGACCTGGGAGGGCTCCGAAGGCGACCTGCTGGTCGTTCCTCGGGAACGGCACGGCCTGCACGCCGTCGACGACTCGGTGATCCTGCTGACGGTCCTCGCCGACAGCTGATCAGTACTGGTAGTCGGCCAGATCGGTCGCACCCCGGCGTACGTCGCCGTCGAGTATCAGCAGCGCGGGCACCATCTCCGAGGTGACCAGACCGTGGCGGCCGGTCACCTCGTCGATCATGTCGAAACACTGCGCGATGACCTCGGAGGTGTCGACGACGATCGTTGTCACCGGCACCTGGCGACCGTATTGAATCAGCTTGTCGCCGTGCGGCTTATGGTCTCCGTGGAAGCCCCAGATGCCGCGTAGCACGGTGGCGCCGCCGACGGTCTGCGATTCCCACAGCCGGCGCACCAGCGCGCGGTGAACGGGCGCCCCGTCATAGTGGGTGGCGGCGTCGGTGTGGATCGTCAGCTTCTGACGCAGTTCGCGGCCGTGGGCATCGACGGCGGGCAGCGCCGGCGGCCGGGCCAACAGTCGGCCGTCGCGCTTGCACACCTGGATGCGTTCGACCGTCACCAGCGGCTCGTCCATCAACGCTTCGAGTTCAGGCAACGCGCGTCGCGCCTGCTCGGCATTGCCGATCGCGACGATCATGATCGGGACGTCGGTATTGCCGCTGAAGAAGCGCGCGCGGCGTCGTCGACCGTCGGCGGTGCCGTCCACGCCGAGGTACACCGTCGCACCCGCGAACTGATGACGGTGCAGCAGGTCGCACACCGCATAGAAGGCGGCCGCGCCGTTGATGCGGCGCCGGCGGCCGACGTAGATGGTGAGTTTGACCCCGTCGTCGCCCTGGGGCAGTTCGCCGCCGTAGCGCCGGGCCCGTTCCAAGGTGATCAGGCCGCGGGGGGTGATGGCGACGACGTCGTCGATCAGCCCGCCGATTGTCTCGGCGGTGTCGATGGCGGCGATCGCGATCGGCGGGTCCTCGGACAGCGTCAGCGACTCGTCGCTGCGGATGATGTGCCGCGGGCCGAAGCTGGCGATGCCGCGCAGCATCACACTGTCGGCCACCTGGCGCTCGGCATAGAGGTCGAGCATCGCCTCGGCCAGGAAGCGGGAGCCCTTGCGCTGGCGCTCGCCGAAGAAGGCGGTCAGTTTCAGGTAGGTGTCGCTCACAGCAGGCTCGCAATCCACTGGCCGAGCATCGCCGCGGCGACACCCAGGACAACGCTGGCGACGAGATTGGCGACCGCGGGCCAGATTTGGCGCTCCTCGGTCAACCGCTGAGTCTCCAGCATCCAGGTCGAGAATGTCGTGTAGGCGCCGACGAACGCGGTACCGGCCAGCAGCGCGGCATGATGGCTCAACGTCAGCCCGGAGACGAAGCCCAGAAGTACCGCACCACTGATGTTGACGGCCAGCGTGCCGAACGGGAAGGACCGCGCGGCCCGGCGGGCGACCGCGCGGTCGACCATGAACCGTGCGACCGAGCCCAGTCCGCCGATCAGCATCACCCCGGCCCAGATCGCGACGCTCACGCGCGGATCCTGACGCGGCGCACCAGGGCGGTCGCGATGTACACCGCCAGCAGACCCGCGGCGATGCTGACCACGGTGTAGGCGGCCGCAAGTCCGTAATGGTGGTGCTCGATCATCTTCAGCGTCTCGACCTGCATGGTGGAGAACGTCGTCAGCCCGCCGCACAACCCGGTGCCCAGCAGGGGGCGCCGGTAGCTCGACAGCGGCAGCCGCTCGAGCAGGCGGGTGGTGAAGTAGCCCAGCAGAAATGCGCCCACGATGTTGACGCCGAACGTCGCCCACGGCCAGCGCGCCGGATCGTCGACGAACACCGTCGCCAGGACCGCGCGCGCGAGAGTTCCCACCGCGCCGCCGACGAACACGGCTGCCAGCTCGCGGTTGTCATGGCCGAACAAGGGCATCCCCCTTAACCGTGGATGAATCCGCGAGCAAGTATCGCTCTTGGGAAGGCAGAATTGGCGTCATGGCGGCTAACCCCCGCGCCGGTCAGCCGGCGCTCCCCGAAGACCTCGTCGATCTGCCCCATCTGGTCACCGCGTACTACACGGTGAACCCCGACCCGGACGATATCGACCAGCAGGTCGTGTTCGGCACGTCGGGACATCGGGGCTCCAGTCTGGACGGGGCGTTCAACGAGGCGCACATCCTGGCCACCACTCAGGCGATTGTGGAGTACCGAGCTGGGCAGGGCACCACCGGGCCGTTGTTCATCGGCCGTGACACCCACGGGCTGTCCGAGCCGGCCTGGGTGTCCGCGCTGGAGGTGCTGGCCGCCAATGACGTTGTGGCCATGATCGATTCGGCTGACCGCTACACGCCGACACCGGCGGTCAGCCACGCCATCCTGACGTTCAACCGCGGCCTGACCTCTGGGTTGTCCGACGGTATCGTCGTCACCCCGTCGCACAACCCGCCGCGCGACGGCGGGTTCAAGTACAACCCGCCCAACGGCGGACCGGCCGACACCGATGCGACCGGGGCGATTGCCAAGCGCGCCAACGAGATTCTGCGCGGCGGGCTCAAGGACGTGAAGCGGGTTCCGCTGGCCCGCGCGCTGGACAGCGCTCAGCGCCACGACTATCTCGATGCCTACGTCTCGGATCTGCCCAACGTCGTGGACATCCACGCGATCCGGGCCGAGAAGATCCGCATCGGTGCCGACCCGCTGGGCGGGGCCAGCGTGGACTATTGGGCAGCCATCGCCGAACGGCACGACCTCGATCTGACCGTGGTCAACCCGCTGGTCGATGCGACGTGGCGGTTCATGACCCTGGACACCGACGGCAAGATCCGGATGGACTGCAGCTCACCGAACGCGATGGCGTCACTGATCGCCAACCGTGACTCCTATCAGATCGCCACCGGCAACGACGCCGACTCCGATCGGCACGGCATCGTCACCCCGGACGCCGGCTTGATGAACCCGAACCACTACCTGGCGGTGGCGATCGACTACCTCTATTCGCACCGGCCGGAGTGGCCGGCCAGCGTTGCGGTGGGCAAGACGGCAGTCAGTTCATCGATCATCGACCGGGTGGTGGCGGGCCTGGGTCGCAAGTTGATCGAGGTGCCGGTCGGCTTCAAGTGGTTCGTCGACGGATTGATCGGTGGCACAATCGGTTTCGGTGGCGAGGAGTCGGCAGGGGCGTCGTTCCTGCGTCGTGACGGTTCGGTGTGGACCACCGACAAGGACGGCATCATCATGGCGCTACTGGCCTCGGAGATCCTGGCGGTCACGGGTTCGTCGCCGTCACAGCGCTACGCCGAGCTGGCCGCCAAGTACGGTGCGCCGATCTACGCCCGGGTCGACGCCCCGGCCAACCGGGAGCAGAAGGCGCGGCTGGCCAAGCTGTCGCCGGAGCAGGTGACAGCCACCGAACTGGCCGGCGAGCCGATCACCGCCAAGCTGACCACCGCGCCGGGCAACGGTGCATCGCTGGGCGGGCTGAAGGTGACCACTGCCGACGGCTGGTTCGCTGCGCGGCCGTCGGGCACCGAGGACGTCTACAAGATCTACGCCGAGTCGTTCAAAGGCCCCGAGCATCTGGCGGAGGTGCAGGAAGCGGCGCGTGAGGTGGTGAATACAGTCATCTCGTGAGTTCCGTCGCCGAAGGTGACTGTTCCTCGGAAGCGCAGGCCAAGCTTCCCCGGGAAGTCTGGGTTCTGATCGCCGCCAATGCGGTCATCGCCCTTGGCTATGGCGTGGTCGCACCGGTGCTTCCGCAGTTCGCCCGCAACTTCGGGGTCAGCATCAGCGCTGCGACCTTTGTGATCACCGCCTTCGCGGTGATGCGACTGGTCTTCGCGCCCGCATCGGGCATGTTGGTGCAGCGACTGGGGGAGCGGCGCATCTATGTCAGCGGCCTGCTCATCGTGGCGCTGTCCACGGGCGCGTGCGCGTTCGCCCACACCTACTGGCAGCTGCTGGTGTTCCGGGCGCTGGGCGGGATCGGGTCGACGATGTTCTTCGTCTCCGCGCTGGGGTTGATGATCCGGATCAGCCCGCACGACGCGCGCGGCCGGGTGGCGGGGATGTTCTCCAGCGCGTTCCTGGTGGGCTCGGTGGCCGGCCCGCTGATGGGCAGCCTGACCGCCGGGCTGGGCCTCGCTGCTCCGTTCCTCATCTACGGGGTCGCGCTGCTGATCGCCGCCGCCGTGGTGTTCATCAGCTTGCGGCATTCGCATCTGGCGGCACCGGCTCCGGCCGACGAGCTGACGGTGACCCTGCGGGTTGCGTTGCGCCACCGGGCCTATCGCGCGGCGCTGTTGTCCAACTTCGCCACCGGGTGGTCGGCGTTCGGGCTGCGGGTTGCGCTGGTGCCGCTGTTCATCACCGAGGCGTTGCATCGCGGACCGGGGGTCGCGGGCGCGGCACTGGCCACGTTCGCGGCCGGGAACGTGGCGGCGGTCATTCCGTCCGGGCGGCTGTCAGATCGGACGGGACGCCGGCCGTTGCTGATCGTCGGGCTGGCGGCATCCGGTCTGACGACGGCGGTGGTCGGGGCGGCGACGTCGCTGCCGGTGTTCCTGGTGGGCGCGTTCATCGCGGGCGTGGGTACCGGGGTGTTCACCTCGCCCCAGCAGGCCGCGGTGGCCGACATCATCGGGAAGGCGCGCGGCGGGACGGCTGTGGCGACGTTCCAGATGATGTCGGATCTGGGCTCGATCGTCGGCTCCCTCGGCGTCGGCGAGATCGCCCAGCATTTCTCCTTCGAGTGGGCGTTCGCGATCAGCGGCGTGATCCTGGTCCTGGCCTCGGTCGGGTGGCTGCTGGCGCCGGAAACGCGGGATGCCCCGCCGCTGGAGCACACCCCGCCGCGACCGCTGGGCCCGGAGGCCGCGGGCGAGCTGCCCTGACCAGCGATTTTGAAGCGTAGGTGCCGGTGGTGTAACTTCGGTGGGCACACCTGGGGCTATGGCGCAGCTGGTAGCGCACCACACTGGCAGTGTGGGGGTCAGGGGTTCGAATCCCCTTAGCTCCACCAGGCAAAACAGCACTCGATTGAGTGCTCAGAAGGTCGTTTGACGACAGTTCTGACGACAGTTCGGTTCATCTCAGCCGTGAGCAGGAGCGCATCGCCCCCTTCTCATCAGCTCCCGGATGGCCGCCACGGCGCTGTCGGTCAACACAGTCCGCCCCTGCGGCGTGACGGCCCCTGCGGTGTGGCGGGGTGATGGCCATGCCATTGGTCCCAACCAACCAGCGGCGGTCAGCGTCCCCGCTCCGATCGTCGAATTTCCGTCACGCTGCAGCATGATGCCTGCTCGCGAACCGTGAGCCTCCCGGCCGGGGCATGTCGTGTCTCGGCTGGCGATCCTACGACTTGTCGTATCCTGACCGCCGGGAGGCAAGAGTCGGTTGAACGCAGCTCAGAGCGGAGATAGCCAGGCTCCTGGGGGTCCCTCTAGTGGTCTTCGCGACATACCAGAACCCCTACATGGAGAGACTGGTGTCGCGCTGTCCGGGCCACCAATATCGCCCATGGCACGCATTTCCCTGTACGACGACGTCCAATGGGAACTATTCATCCTTGAATGGGTGCATGCCCTGAGATCCGGCTACGTTCAGGTCAAGCGGTTCGGTGGAGCCGGTGACAGGGGCGCGGACATTGCGGCGTTCAAGACTGCAAACGGCCTAGAAGGTGCTTGGGACTGTTTCCGAGCAATGATCAGAACCTGTGGATGACCCTCGGTGGGGCGGCATGAAAGTGGGCGCACCTTCCCGGGGATGATCTGAAGTCCAAGGTTCTCTGATCAAGACCGGCGTTGACGCGCTGGTTGGGAAGG
>NZ_JACBJQ010000071.1 GCF_013404075.1 Mycolicibacterium vinylchloridicum | reverse complement strand
CGATGCGTATAAGCGACAGCCGGTCGCTTGTCCTCCATCCGTGTCACCCGCCGCCCGCCGGATCGGGTCAGCCGTCCGCACAGCCGGACCAGCCTCAGGCGCCGTCATCGTCGCCGCCATCGGGTCCCAACCCGTCGTAACCGGGCACTCGTCGCGTAGCACGTCGAAGTGGCGCGGCGGGTGACACGGATGGAGGACAAGCGACCGGTCGGGGCACGCCAGGCGCGTGACCTGGTTCGGATCGCGTTCGGCCCGTCGCTGGTGGCGTTGGTGGTGATCGCCGCGGTGACGCTGCTGCAACTCGTGATCGCCAACAGCGATATGACCGGCACCCTCGGTGCCATCGCCAGCATGTGGCTGGCCGTGCACCAGGTGCCCATCTCGATCGCCGGCCATCAGCTGGCGGTTCTGCCGCTGCTCCCGGTGTTGCTGATGGTGTGGGGTACGGCGCGCACGACGGCGCACGCGACCTCGCCGCGCGCGTCGTGGTTCGTGACCCGTTGGATCGTGGCGTCCGCGCTGGGCGGTCCCCTGCTGTTCGCCGCGATCGCGCTGGCCGTCATCCACGATGCCTCGTCGGTGATCACCGAGTTGCAGACGCCGAGTGCATTGCGCGCGTTCTCCGGCGTGCTGGCCGTCCACGGGATCGGCGCGCTGATCGGGGTGGGATCCAAGCTCGGGTGGCGCACGCTGGGCGCGCTGCGGCTGCCGCTGTGGCTCGGCGACACGGTGCGCGCCGCGACGGCGGGGCTGTTGGCGTTGCTGGGACTGTCCGGTGCGGTCACCGCGGTGTCGCTGGTCGTGCACTGGGGCACCATGCACGAGCTGTACGCGGTGACGGATTCGCTGTTCGGGCAACTCAGCCTGACCTTGTTGTCGGCGCTGTATGCCCCCAACGTGATCATCGGGACATCGGCGGTCGCGGTCGGCTCCAGTGCCCACATCGGCTTTGCGACGTTCAGCTCGTTCACCGTCTTCGGCGGGGACATCCCCGCGCTGCCGATTCTGGCCGCGGTGCCGACGCCGCCGCTGGGACCGGTGTGGGTGGCACTGCTGATCGTCGGTGCGGCCGCCGGGGTCGCGGTGGGGCAGCAGTGCGCCAACCGGCCCTTGCCCTGGCCTGCCGCGATGGCCAAGCTTGCGGTCGCGTCGCTGCTGGCGGCGGTCACGATGGTCGTGCTGGGTTTCGCCGGCGGTGGGCAGCTGGGCAACTTCGGCGAGGTCGGGGTGGACCAGAGCACGTTCGGGCCCGCGGTGTTCTTCTGGTTCTTCGGCATCGGCGCCGTCACGGTGGTGATGGCCGGTGGCGTCCGGCGTCGCCCCAAGAAGGTGAAACCGCCCGAGCCGGTACCTGTGGCGCAGCCAAACCTCCAGGACGACGACGAAGCCCTCACCGCACCGATACCCGACATGGCAGACGAACCCGAACCCGAACCCGAGGCGGAGCCGGACCGGCGAGCCGACGTCGACGCCGGGGGAGAACCCGAGCCGCAACCTCCGCCGCCGGCACAGCCCGTTCGGCCCGCGCCGGACCTCGAAGACCTCGAGGACCTGATGGTCGTCGACGACGATATCGAGACGGGACCGCCCGAGCGTTGAACCCTCGCACTTGCCGATAGGCTCATCGCCGTGCAGCAACCCATCCACGTCCCGCCGAGCGCGCCGGCACGGCTCGTCGTCCTGGCGTCGGGAACCGGGTCATTGCTGAAATCACTGCTGGCCGCGGCCGTCGGCGACTATCCCGCGCGCGTCGTCGCCGTGGGGGTGGATCGCGACTGCCCGGCCGTCGACATCGCCCAGGCCGCGTCGATCCCCACATTTTGCGTGCGCCTGAAGGACTATCCCGACCGCGCCGCGTGGGACAGCGCGATCGCCGATGCCACCGCAGCGCACAATCCTGACCTCATCGTGTCGGCGGGATTCATGAAAATACTTGGCCCGGAATTCCTTTCGCGTTTCCTCGGCCGCGTCGTCAACACTCATCCGGCATTGCTACCGGCCTTTCCGGGTGCACATGCGGTGCCCGACGCGCTGGCCTATGGCGTCAGGGTGACCGGTTGCACCGTGCACCTGGTGGACGCCGGAGTGGACACCGGCCCGATCGTGGCACAGCAGGCGGTCGAGATTCTCGACGGTGACGACGAAGACACATTGCACGAACGCATCAAGGTCGTCGAACGACGGTTGTTGGTGGACGTATTGGCCGCGCTGGCGACGCGCGGCGTGACCTGGAGTGGCAGAAAGGCGACCATAGGATGACCGCGGGGACTTTGATCGGGAAGAGGCCGATCCGGCGTGCGCTGATCAGCGTGTACGACAAGAGCGGACTGATTCCGCTCGCGCAAGGTCTGCACGAGGCGGGCGTAGACATCGTCTCGACCGGGTCGACAGCCAAAACCATTGCCGACAAAGGTATTCCGGTGACCCCGGTGGAGTTCGTCACCGGTTTCCCCGAGGTACTCGACGGCCGGGTCAAGACCCTGCACCCGCACATCCACGCCGGCCTGCTGGCCGACACCCGCAGGCCCGAGCATCTCAAGGCGCTCGAAGATCTCAAGATCGCGCCGTTCGATCTCGTCGTCGTCAACCTCTACCCGTTCACCGAGACGGTGGACTCGGGCGCCGACGTCGAGGAGTGCGTGGAGCAGATCGACATCGGCGGTCCGTCGATGGTGCGTGCGTCGGCCAAGAACCATGCCAGCGTGGCCATTGTCGTCGACCCGCTCGGCTATGACGGCGTGCTCGCCGCGGTCCGGTCCGGCGGCTTCACACTCGCCGAGCGACAGAAGTTGGCGGCGTTGGCATTTCGGCACACCGCCGAGTACGACGTCGCGGTGGCCAGTTGGATGGGCTCGGTGCTGTCGCCCGAGGAGGGCCCGGGAGATGGCGGGGCGCCGGCGTTCCTGCCGCCGTGGTTCGGCCGCACCTGGCGGCGCACCTCGCAGCTGCGCTACGGCGAGAACCCGCATCAGCAGGCCGCGCTCTACCGCGACGATGCCGGCTGGCCGGGTCTGGCACAGGCCGAGCAGTTGCACGGAAAAGAGATGTCCTACAACAACTTCACCGATGCCGATGCGGCCTGGCGGGCGGCCTTCGATCACGAGCAGATCTGCGTGGCGATCATCAAGCACGCCAACCCGTGTGGCATCGCGATCTCGTCGGTCTCGGTGGCCGACGCGCACCGCAAGGCCCACGAATGTGATCCGCTGAGCGCATTCGGTGGCGTGATCGCCGCCAACACCGCGGTCACCGTGGAGATGGCCGAGATCGTGTCGGAGATCTTCACCGAGGTGATCATCGCGCCGGCCTATGAACCGGGCGCGGTGGAGATCTTGGCCCGTAAGAAGAACATTCGCGTGCTCGTGGCGTCCGAGCCGCCGGTCGGTGGGGTCGAGCTGCGGCAGATCAGCGGTGGTCTGCTGATGCAGGAGCGCGACGCGATCGACGCGCCCGGTGACGACCCGGCCAATTGGACGCTGGCCACCGGGACCCCGGCGGACCCGGCGACGTTGTCCGATCTCCGGTTCGCCTGGCGTGCCTGCCGCGCGGTCAAGTCCAACGCGATCGTGGTGGCGGCCGACGGTGCGACGGTCGGTGTCGGCATGGGCCAGGTCAACCGGGTCGATGCGGCGCGGCTCGCGGTGGAGCGCGGTGGCGAGCGGGTCCGCGGCGCGGTCGCTGCCAGCGATGCGTTCTTCCCGTTCCCGGACGGGCTCGAGACGCTGACGGCGGCCGGGGTCAAGGCGGTCGTGCACCCCGGTGGTTCGGTGCGCGACGACCTGGTCACCGAGGCCGCTGCGAAGGCCGGCGTCACGCTCTACCTCACCGGAGCGAGACACTTCGCGCACTGAGCACGCAGCAGTCGTAGCGTGGAGTGGTGACTTCACCTGACAACCTCCCCCGCACTCTTGGCGAATTGCGCGCAACCGGGCATCGGGAGCGCAGCGTCAAGCAGGAGATCCGGGAAAACCTCCTCACCGCGCTGGCGGAAGGGGATGACGTCTGGCCTGGCATTTTCGGATTCGAGGACACCGTTCTGCCGCAGCTGGAGCGGGCTCTGATCGCCGGGCACGACTTCGTCCTGCTCGGTGAGCGTGGTCAGGGCAAGACCCGGCTGCTGCGCTCGCTGCAGAACCTGCTCGACGAGTGGACGCCGGTGATCGCCGGGTCGGAACTCGGTGAGCACCCGTACACCCCGATCACCCCGCAGTCGATCCGCCGGGCGGCCGACTCCGGCGACGCACTGCCGGTCGCGTGGCGCCATCGCAGCGAGCGCTACACCGAGAAGCTCGCCACCCCGGACACCAGTGTGGCGGACCTGGTCGGTGACATCGACCCCATCAAGGTCGCCGAAGGCCGCAGTCTCGGCGATCCGGAAACGATCGCCTACGGACTGATCCCGCGGGCGCACCGCGGCATCGTCGCGGTCAACGAGCTGCCCGACCTCGCCGAGCGCATCCAGGTCTCGATGCTCAACGTGATGGAGGAGCGCGACATCCAGGTGCGCGGTTACACCTTGCGGCTGCCGCTGGACGTGCTCGTGGTCGCCAGCGCGAATCCCGAGGACTACACCAACCGCGGCCGCATCATCACCCCGCTGAAGGACCGCTTCGGCGCCGAGATCCGCACGCACTACCCGCGTGAGCTCGACGCCGAGGTCGGGGTCATCACGCAGGAAGCACACCTGTCGGCGCAGGTTCCGACCTACCTGATGCAGATCATTGCCCGCTTCGCGCGCTACCTGCGGGAGTCCAACTCCGTCGATCAGCGATCGGGGGTGTCGGCGCGGTTCGCGATCGCCGCCGCCGAGACCGTCGCGGCGTCGGCCCGTCATCGCGGCGCGGTGCTCGGCGAGGACGAGCCGGTCGCCCGGGTGGTGGACCTGGGCACCGTGATCGACGTACTGCGCGGCAAGCTGGAATTCGAGTCCGGTGAGGAGGGGCGCGAGCAGGCCGTGCTCGAGCACCTGTTGCGCCGTGCCACCGCCGACACCGCGCAGCGCACACTCGGGGGCATCGACGTCGGCCCGCTGGTGGCCGCCGTCGAGGGCGGCTCGGCGGTGACGACCGGCGAGCAGGTGGCGGCCAAGGACGTGCTGGCCGCGCTGCCCGATCTGCCGGTTATCGACGCGATCGCCAAGCGGCTGGCGGCCGAGACCGAGGGCGAGCGTGCCGCCGCGCTGGAATTGGCGCTGGAGGCGCTGTATTTGGCCAAGCGCATCGACAAGGTGACGGGGGAAGGCGAAACCGTCTATGGCTAAACCCGATCGGGGACATGCCCACGACTCGCGGTATTCGGCGTACACCGGGGGTCCTGACCCACTGGCGCCACCGGTGGATCTGCGGGACGCGCTCGAGCAGATCGGGCGGGACGTCATGGAGGGCACCTCGCCGCGGCGGGCGCTGTCCGAGTTGCTGCGCCGCGGCACCAAAGGGACCAAGGGTGCCGACCGACTGGCCGCCGAGGTCAACCGTCGGCGGCGAGAGCTGTTGAACCGCAACAACCTTGACGGCACTCTGCAGGAGATCAAGCAGCTGCTGGACGAGGCGGTGCTCGCCGAGCGCAAGGAACTGGCCCGGGCGCTCGATGACGATGCCCGGTTCGCCGAGCTGCAGATCGAGGCGTTGTCGCCGTCGCCGGCCAAGGCCGTTCAGGAGCTGTCCGAATACAACTGGCGCAGCCCCGAGGCACGCCAGAAGTACGAGCAGATCAAGGATCTGCTCGGCCGGGAGATGCTCGATCAGCGATTCGCAGGGATGAAGCAGGCGCTGGAAAACGCCACCGACGCCGACCGCCAAGCCGTCAACGAGATGCTCGACGACCTCAACGACTTGCTGGACAAGCACTCTCGCGGCGAGGACAGTCCCGACGACTTCAACGACTTCATGCGCAAGCATGGCCAGTACTTCCCGGAGAATCCGAAGAACGTCGAGGAGCTGCTCGACTCGCTGGCCAAGCGGGCCGCGGCCGCTCAGCGATTCCGTAACAGCCTGTCCGCCGACCAGCGGGCCGAGCTGGATGCCTTGGCGCAGCAGGCATTCGGGTCGCAAGAGTTGATGAACGCCCTCAACAGGCTCGACTCTCATCTGCAGGCGGCCCGGCCGGGAGAGGACTGGACGGGCTCGTCGGAGTTCTCCGGCGACAACCCTTTGGGTATGGGGGAGGGGGCGCAGGCGCTCGCCGATATCGCCGAGCTCGAGCAGCTCGCCGACCAGCTCTCGCAGAGTTACGCGGGCGCGACGATGGACGATGTCGATCTCGACGCGCTGGCTCGCCAGCTCGGTGACCAGGCCGCCATTGATGCGCGGACGCTGGCCGAGCTGGAACGCGCACTGATGAATCAAGGCTTTCTGGACCGCGGCTCCGACGGGCAGTGGCGGTTGTCGCCGAAGGCGATGCGACAACTCGGGCAAGCCGCTCTTCGTGATGTGGCCCAACAACTTTCGGGACGTCACGGCGAGCGGGAGACTCGTCGTGCGGGCGCGGCAGGCGAACTGACCGGCGCGACCCGGCCGTGGGCGTTCGGCGATACCGAGCCGTGGAACGTCACCCGCACACTGACGAACGCGGTGCTGCGTCGAGCCGGCGCCGATGCCGATGGGCCGCTGCGGATCAGCGTCGACGATGTCGAGGTGTCGGAAACCGAGACCCGCACCCAGTCGGCGGTGGCGCTGCTGGTCGACACATCGTTCTCGATGGTGATGGAGAACCGGTGGCTGCCGATGAAGCAGACCGCGTTGGCGCTCAACCATCTGGTGAGCACCCGCTTCCGGTCGGACGCACTGCAGATCATCGCCTTCGGCCGCTACGCGCGAACCGTGACTGCGGCGGAACTGACCGGACTCGAAGGCGTCTACGAGCAGGGCACCAACATGCACCACGCCCTGGCGCTGGCGGCGCGGCATCTACGTCGTCACCCCAACGCCCAACCGGTGGTGCTGATGGTCACCGACGGCGAGCCGACTGCGCATTTGGAGGATTGGGATGGGCAGGGCACGTCCGTCTTCTTCGACTATCCGACTCATCCGCGGACGAAGGCGCACACCGTGCGGGGATTCGACGAGGTCGCGCGCCTCGGGGCGCAGGTGACGATCTTCCGGTTGGGCAACGATCCCGGACTCGCCCACTTCATCGACCAGGTCGCTCGCCGGGTGGAGGGCCGGGTCGTCGTCCCCGACCTGGACGGCCTGGGCGCGGCGGTGGTCGGCGACTACTTGCGGTCGCGGCGGCGGCGGCGCTGAGCTGAGAAGCTCTCAGGTATTCAGCAAATCTTTACCCCCCACGGTCGGTCGCCCGGCCGTTAGTGTGGGCAGCAAAGAGCGTGGCAAACCAGTTTGTTATTGACGTCAACGTTCTCAGGCATGGCCTGCTGGCGAACACGTGCAACACATCGGTAACCCTGATGTTTCCCGACCGTCAATTAGCTACCCGAGGCCCGTCGAGCTCGCGTGATTGGTGTGACAAAAGCGAAGTAATTTAGTCCTCGAGTTCGCCCATACCGCTTGCTGAAGGGCAAACAGCCCCTTAGTATCTATCAGGATCTTCTAAGATTGGCATCAGCAAAGCATCGAGTTCGTCACGACCCTGGCGAACCGCACCAACAAGGGGAATTAGCAATGGCGTCACGAACTCGGCCTTTCCTGATGACCGGCGCGGCAGTGGCCAGCGCCGCTGCCATCGTCGCGGCAACACCGGCACTTGTGCCGACCCATGACCTCGCGATCGCGGCGCCCAGCCCGCTGCGGACGTCGACCGCTCAGGTCGCTTTGACGGCGATCACCGACATCACCCTCCAGGGCATCAACGATGCCTACTGGTTCGGCTGGGGCGGCTACATCACCGACACCAACACCTACTACCCGGGCGTGAGTGACATCTACCTCGCCGGCGCCTCGGGTGTCCTGTACTACCTCGTCGACAACGCTGCCGAGTCGTTCCTGCCCGGCTTCGACCTCGACAACTACTACTTCGAGATCGGCGCGCCCTCAGTGCCTTACGTGGCCGCTGGTGAGCTGTTCGGCACCGACTCGCCGATCTTCCAGGCCGCGCAGACGGTCTTCTACTACGGCGTTCCGAACGTCGTCAACTCGATCGTGGTCTCCGCGACTCAGTTGTTCCCGACCGTCGACCTCGGCCCGGTGAAGGTCGGTGGCGGCATCCTTGCCAGCCTGTACTTCTACGGCCAGACGCCGGACTACGACCCGGACACCAACACCGGATTCGCCTACAGCACCAACGGGCTGTCGGCCATCCTCGCCTACATCTCGACCTCGATCTCGGACAGCCTGCCCTCGGCAGCGGCGCTGAGCGGTGCCGCAACGGCAGCGGCCGCCGCCGTCGAAGGCGTCGTCAAGAACGTCGAGAACGCCTTGAACCCGACCGCCAGCTCCTCGGCGGCCGCGAAGACGAGCTCGAAGACGGCCGCCGCCGAAGTCAAGACCGAGTCCACCGAGAGCGGCTCGTCGACCGAGGGCACCACCTCGACCGAGGGCACCACCTCCACCGAGGAATCGTCGACCGAGGGTTCGACCGAGGACGGCAGCAGCTCGACCGGTGTCGCCTCGTCGGCGAAGCCCGCGACGAAGGCGACTAACCCCGTGAAGGCGGCTCAGAAGACGCTGAACAAGATCGGCAAGCAGATCTCGGACGCACTCGGCATCACCAAGAAGTCGAAGCCCAGCACCAAGTCCTCCAGCGACTCGGACAGCTCCAGCTCGGGCGATTCGGGCAGCTCCAGCACCGGCGGCAGCGCCAAGTAACAGTCCTATCAACAAGACTTCGGCCCCTTCCGAAAGGAAGGGGCCGAGGTTTTTTCAGGGCACTCAGGTCGGTCAGCGGGCCAGCTCTTCGGAGCCGCCCGGCTTGCGATTCCTGCGTTTGACGCCGACGCCGCCCCACAACGAGAAGCCCCGGATGGTGACCTTCGGCGCGCCGGGCGTGCCCACCCCGTCGACGTTGTGGTCGAAGCCGCCCATCACGCCGATGCCGCGGACTTCAAGGTTGACCTCCGGCGGCAGCAGAATCGTCTGCCCGCCCATGATCGAGTAGGCGTGAATTTCCACAGTCGCCGAGGTGAAGTCGGCATAGCGCAGATCGACGACACCTCCGCCGAACAACGTGAACGTGGTGATCCGGCCGGGCACATTCCAGCGGCCTCGGCGTTCGAACCCGCTCAGGATCGCCAGCAACAGAGTCTTCGGTGCGGGCTTGGATGCGCCGCGCCGATGCGATGCGTCGCTCGCCTCCGGCAAGTCCTCGGTGAGCCGATCCAGCTCCTCGTAGGTCTGCGCGGCGTAGGCCTTCGCCAGTCGCTGCTCGTACTCTCCGAGCTGCAGACGTCCCTTGGCGGCGGCGTCGGTGAGCAACTGGGCAACCTGGATACGGTCGGTGTCAGCGGCCCGCGTCGTGGCGTCCCGTGGTGTCAAGTTGCTCATCGACTACGAGCGTACGACTCTGGAAGGCAACCGCAAGAGTGTTCGCTGATCTCTCACAGTGGTGTTATCGCAGCCACCGGGGCTGTCGTTTCTCCAGGAACGCAAGCATGCCTTCGCGCGCTTCCTCGGAGACGAACAGCCGCGCGGATTCTTGCGCCAACCGCTCGGCATCGCGGTCGAATCCAGCTAGGACATCGGCCGTGGTCAGCGCTTTTGATGCGGCCAGCCCCTGGGGCGAGCCGCGGCCCAGGTCGGCCACCACTGCGGCCACCGCGGCGTCGACGTCGTCGGCGGCGAGGGTGATCAGCCCGATCTCGGCCGCCGTCACCGCGGTGAACGTCTCACCCGTGAGGTAGTAGCGGGCAGCCGCGCGCGGCGACAATTTGGGAAGCAGCGTCAGGGAAATGATCGCGGGCGCCACCCCGATGCGCGCCTCGGTGAGCGCAAACGTGCTGCGCGGCCCGGCGACCACGATGTCGCACGCTCCCACCAGGCCCAGCCCGCCGGCGCGGACATGGCCGTCGATCGCGGCTACCACCGGCACCGGCGACTCGACGATCGCACGCAGCACGAACGTGGTTTCGCGGGCGCGCGCGACGGTGGATTCGAACGGGTCGCCGCCGGCAGCTTC
The DNA here is from genome assembly GCF_013404075.1 of Mycolicibacterium vinylchloridicum. Classification (GTDB taxonomy): domain Bacteria; phylum Actinomycetota; class Actinomycetes; order Mycobacteriales; family Mycobacteriaceae; genus Mycobacterium; species Mycobacterium vinylchloridicum. The sequence continues at coordinate 13,510 of NZ_JACBJQ010000071.1, read as the reverse complement.
GCTCAGATCGGCGCCGGCACAGAACGTGCCGCCGGTATGACCCAACACCACGGTACGTACCGCGGGATCGGCCGCCGCCTTCTGCAGCCCGGCGTGCAGCTGCTCGACCAACCGCGAGGACAGCGCATTGCGGTTGTGCGGTGAGTCCAGCGTCAACCGGGCGACATGACCGTCGACTTCGTAGGTGACGAAGGTATCGGTCACGTCAGTACGACCGCGGCAGGCCCAGCGAGGTCTGGGCGACGAAGTTCAGGATCATCTCCCGACTCACCGGGGCGATCCGCGCCAACCGGGAGGCGGTGAGCATGGAGGCGATGCCGTATTCCTTCGTCAGCCCGTTACCGCCCAGGGATTGCACGGCCTGGTCGACGGCGCGGGTAGACGCCTCGCCCGCGGCGTACTTGGCCATGTTGGCGGCCTCGGCGCAGCCGAGGTCGTCGCCGTGGTCGTAGAGCGTGGCCGCCTTCTGCATCATCAATCTGGCCAGCTCGAGCTCGATGTGGTTCTGCGCCAGTGGGTGTGCGATGCCCTGATGCGCGCCGATCGGGGTCTTCCACACCTGGCGGGTCTTGACGTAGTCGGCCGCCTTGGTGAGCGCGAAGCGCCCGACCCCGATCGCGTTGGCCGACCCCATGATCCGCTCGGGGTTCAGGCCGGCAAAGAGTTGTGCGATCGCGGCGTCCTCCGAGCCCACCAGGGCATCGGCAGGCAAGCGGACGTCGTCGATGAACAGCGAGAACTGGTTCTCCGGGCTGATGATCTCCATGTCGATCTTGGTGTACGTGAAACCCGGCGTATCGGTGGGCACGATGAACAACGCCGGCTTCAGGTTGCCGGTTTTGGCGTCTTCCATCCGGCCCACGACGAGTACCGCCTGGGCCTGGTCGACGCCGGAGATGTACACCTTCTGACCGGACAGGATCCAGTCGCTGCCGTCCCGACGGGCGGTGGTGGTGATGCGATGCGAGTTCGACCCGGCGTCGGGTTCGGTGATGGCGAAGGCCATGGTGGTCGAGCCGTCCGCGATACCGGGGAGCCAGCGCTTCTTCTGGCCGTCGGTGCCGAACCTGCTGATGATCGTGCCGTTGATGGCCGGTGACACCACCATCATCAACAGCGAGCAGCCGTGGGACGCCATCTCGTCCATGACCAGCGACAATTCGTACATGCCGGCGCCGCCGCCGCCGTACTCCTCGGGCAGGTTCACCCCGATGAAGCCGAGTTTACCTGCCTCGGACCACAATTCGTCGGTGTACTCGCCTGCGCGGGCCTTCGCCAGGTAGTAGTCCTGGCCGTAGCTCGACGCCAGCGCGGCGACCGCCTTGCGCAGTTCCTGACGTTCGTCGCTCTCGATGAAGCCGGTGTCGGTCATTCTTCTCCTTCTCCCGCCGCCGGGCTCTCCACCCGGGCAAGGACGGTTCCGACGTCGACCTGCTGGCCGACGCTGACATCAAGATGGGTGACCACGCCGTCGGCGGGCGCGGTGATGGTGTGTTCCATCTTCATCGCCTCCAGCCAGACCAGTGGCTGGCCGAGTGTGACCGTGTCCCCGAGCGCCGCACCGAGGCGGATCACCGAGCCTGGCATGGGTGCCAGCAGTGAGCCCTTCTCGACGGCGGAGCCCGGTTCGGGGAACCGGGGCGCGGCGGTCAAGGTGACCGGGCCCAGCGCCGAATCGACGAAAACCTCGGTGCCGTAACGGCTTATCGCAAACGTGGTGGCGACACCGGTCCCTTCGGCCAGCACCACCCGGTCGGGTCGGGCCGACACCAGCGTCACGCCGTCATCATGGGGTAGCACCAGGCCGTCGCGGGTGAACCGGTACGCGACGCGGTGCTCCTGGTCGGCCGCGTCCAGGTAGGTCTTGTGCTGATTGCCCGACACGACGTTGCGCCAGCCACTGGGAATTTCACCAAGCACGGGGGCCGATGCGCGATTGTGGGCGGCATCGGCCAGTGCAGCCGCCACCGCAGCGAGCCGGACCGCGCGCTCATCGGCCAGCGGTCGCGCCAGTTCGGACAATCCGTGCGTGTCGAAGAAGGCCGTATCGGTAGCGCCATCCAGGAAGGCATGGTGGGCAAGGACATTGACCAGCAGATCGCGATTCGTGCGGACGCCGTGCAGTCGGGTGCGGGCAAGCGCATCGGCGAGCACCTGTGCTGCGCGTCGCCGGGTCGGGGCGTAGGCGATCACCTTCGCCAGCATCGGGTCATAGTGGATCGACACGGTCGAGGAGTCCACGATGCCGGAGTCCAGCCGGATCCCCGTGCCGGTGAACAGCCCGAAAGACGTTGTGGTTCCGGGCACCTCGAATCGGTGGATGCGCCCGGCCTGCGGTTGCCAGCACCGGGCCGGGTCCTCGGCGTAGATCCGCGCCTCGATGGCATGCCCGTGGGCCGCGGGCGGCTCTGCTACGAGTCGCTCCCCGTCGGCCACCGACAGTTGGAGCTCGACCAGATCCAGACCGGTGGTGAGCTCGGTGACGGGATGCTCGACCTGCAGCCGGGTGTTCATCTCGAGGAAGTAGAACTCGCCAGCCCGATCTGGTGAGTCGTCGGCGAGGAACTCCACCGTGCCCGCCCCGGTGTAGCCGATTGCCTCGGCCGCCAGCCGGGCGGCGGCAAACAGCCTTTCCCGCATGCCCGCAACGCGTTCGACCAGGGGAGAGGGTGCCTCTTCGATGATCTTCTGGTGCCGCCGCTGAATCGAGCACTCCCGCTCGCCGATCGCCCAGACCGTGCCGTGCTCGTCGGCGAGCACCTGCACCTCGACGTGGTGACCTCCTGCCAGATACCGCTCGCAGAACACCGTCGGATCGCCGAATGCCGATGCGGCCTCCCGGCTGGCTGCGTGCACCTGGCCGGCCAGCTCGGAGAGCTCGGTCACCACTCGCATGCCACGTCCACCGCCACCGGCCGATGCCTTCACCAGCACCGGGAGCTGTGCGTCGGTAACCGTCTCGGGGTCGAGCTCCTCGAGGACCGGCACTCCGGCGGCAGCCATCATCTTCTTGGCTTCGATCTTGGAACCCATCGACGCGACGGCTGCCACCGGCGGCCCGATCCAGGTCAGTCCGGCGTCGATGACGGCCTTGGCGAAATCGGGATTCTCGGACAGGAATCCGTAGCCGGGGTGGATGGCATCGGCCCCCGAAGCGGTCGCGGCCGCGATCAGCTGCGCGATGTCGAGGTAGCCGAGGTTGCCGTCCAGACGTACCCGGGCGTCGGCCTCCTCGACGTGCGGGGACGATGCGTCGGGGTCGGTGTACACGGCCACCGTCGCGATGCCGAGCCGGCGGCAGGTGGCGAAGACGCGGCGGGCGATCTCACCGCGATTGGCAACGAGAACTCGGGTAATCATCGCGCTCACATCCGGAAGACGCCGAAGTTCGACGTTCCCTCGATCGGTGCATTGGCTATGGCGGACAGGCACATTCCCAGTACCGTGCGGGTGTCGCGGGGATCGATCACCCCGTCGTCGTAGAGCCGGCCGGACAGGAACATCGGCAGTGACTCGGCTTCGATCTGGGCCTCGACGGCGGCTCGGAGCGCGGCATCGGCTTGTTCGTCGACCGTTCCGCCGCGGGCCTCGGTGGCCGCGCGGTTCACGATCGACAGCACGCCCGCCAGTTGCGCGCCGCCCATCACCGCGGACTTGGCACTCGGCCAGGCGAACAGGAAGCGCGGATCATAAGCGCGGCCGCACATTCCGTAATGGCCGGCCCCATACGAAGCGCCGATCAGCAGGGAGATGTGCGGGACCCGCGAGTTGGAGACGGCGTTGATCATCATCGAGCCGTGTTTGATCATCCCGCCTTCCTCATAGGCCTTGCCGACCATGTAGCCGGTCGTGTTGTGCAGGAACAACAACGGGGTGTTGGACCGGTTGGCCAGTTGGATGAACTGCGTCGCCTTCTGGGACTCCTCGCTGAACAGAACACCGCGAGCGTTGGCGAGGATACCCACCGGATAGCCGTGCAGCGTGGCCCAGCCGGTCACCAGGGATGCCCCGTACATCGCCTTGAATTCGTCGAAGTCGGAGCCGTCGACGATGCGGGCGATCACCTCGCGGGGATCGAACGGTATTCGCAGATCAGCGGAGACGATGCCCAGCAGCTCGTCGGGGTCGGCGAGCGGCGCGGTGACGGGACGCGGTGTCGGCCCCTGTTTGGTCCAGTTGAGCCGCGAGACGATACGACGTCCGATGCGGATGGCATCGACCTCGTCGACGGCGAAGTAGTCGGCCAAACCCGATACCCTGGCGTGCATTTCGGCCCCACCCAGGGATTCGTCGTCGGCCTCCTCGCCGGTGGCCATCTTCACCAGCGGGGGACCGGCCAGGAAGACCTTCGACCGTTCCTTGATCATCACGACGTGATCGGACATGCCCGGGATGTAGGCGCCGCCTGCGGTCGAATTGCCGAACACCAATGCGATGGTGGGGATGCCCGCCGCGGAGAGCCGGGTCAGGTCCCGGAACATCTGACCGCCCGGGATGAAGATCTCCTTCTGGGTCGGCAGATCCGCACCGCCGGACTCCACGAGTGAGATCACCGGCAGCCGGTTCTCGAAGGCCACCTGATTGGCTCGCAGGATCTTCTTCAGCGTCCAGGGGTTACTCGTGCCGCCCTTGACGGTGGGATCGTTGGCAATGAGCAGGCATTCGACACCCTCGACCACACCGATACCCGTCACGAGGCTGGCGCCGACCTGGAAATCGCTGCCGTAGGCGGCCAGTGGGCACAGTTCCAGGAACGGTGAATCGGGGTCGACCAGCAGCTCGATGCGTTCGCGAGCGGTGAGCTTGCCGCGATTATGGTGCCGGTCAACGTATTTCGGGCCACCACCGGCCAGCGCCTTGGCCAGTTCACCGTCGATCTCGGCGAGCTTTTCCGCCATGGCCTCGGCCGCCTCGAGGAAGGTCGGCGCCTGCGGGTCGACCACGCTGCTCAACCGTGTCATGCCTGGAACCCCAGCGCCTTGGCGGCCAGGCTGGTCAGGATTTCGGTGGTTCCGCCGCCGATGCCGAGGATCCGCATGTCCCGGTACTGGCGTTCGACTTCACATTCGGTCATGTAGCCCATCCCTCCGAACAGTTGAACGGCTTGGTGCGCAACCCATTCACCGGCTTCCACCGCAGTGTTCTTGGCGAAGCACACCGCCACGATCAAGTCTTGCTCCCCTGACAATTGCCGCTCCACGACAGCGCGCGAATACACCCGCGCCACGTCGATGCGGCGGGCCATCTCGGCCAGCGTGTTCTGCACCGACTGCCGCGAGATCAGCGGACGGCCGAACGTCTCCCGGTCGCGACACCACTGCACCGTCAGGTCCAGGCAGCGCTGCGCGGACGAATATGCCTGGGCGGCAAGGCCGATTCGCTCGGCCACGAAGGCCTGCGCGATCTGGGCGAAGCCGGTGTTCTCGGCTCCCACCAGATTGGCCGCCGGCACTCGTGCCTCGGAATACGAGAGCTCGGCGGTGTCCGAGGACCGCCACCCCATCTTGTCCAGCCTGCGGGTGACGTCAAACCCCGGTGTGCCCTTCTCCACCACGAGCAGCGAAACTCCGGATGCCCCGAGAAGCTCGGAGCCGCCGGTCCGCACGGCGGTGACGACATAGTCGGCACGCACGCCCGAGGTGATGTAGGTCTTGGCGCCGTTGACGACGTATTCGTCGCCGGCCCGCGTCGCCGCCGTGCGCAGGTGGCCGACATCGGAACCCCCACCCGGCTCGGTGATGGCCAGTGCACCGATCAACTCACCACGCAGCGTCGGTCGGACGAACTTCTCGATGAGCCGCTCGTCGCGGGAGGCGACCATGTGCGGCACCGCGATCCCGCAGGTGAACAGCGAGGCGAAAACCCCGCCGGGAGTGCCGGCTTCGTGCAGCTCCTCGCAGATGATCAGCGAGTCCGCGGCGTCGCCGCCACCGCCGCCGACGGATTCCGGTAGCTCGGCGCCCAGCAGTCCGGCAGCGGCTGCCTTCCGGTGCAGATCACGCGGAAGCTCACCGGCGCGTTCCCACTCCTCGATGTGGGGCAGGATCTCCCGCTCGGCGAAACTGCGCACGGTCTTGCGCAGCTGCTGGCGTTCCGGGGTGTTCCAGATGCTCACGACAGGATCCCCTCCGGGATGTCGATGTGTCGGCTTCGCAGCCATTCGCCGAGGCCCTTGGCCTGCGGATCGAACCGCGCCTGGTAGGCCACCCCTTGGCCGAGGATGCCGTCGATGACGAAGTTCAGCGCGCGCAGGTTCGGCAGCAGGTGCCGGGAAACCGGGAGATCCTGTGTCTCCGGCAGCAATTCGCGCAGGGCGTCCACCGTCAGTGTGTGCGCCAGCCAACGCCACTGTTCGTCGGTGCGAACCCACAGTCCGACGTTGGCCGCCCCACCCTTGTCCCCGCTGCGCGCCCCGGCGATCGTGCCCAGTGGCAGCCGCCGGGTCGGCCCGGGATCACGAGGTTGGGGAAGCGGCGGTGCCTCCACGTCGGCGAGCTCGAGAGTTGAAGCGGCAGAGGCAATGTCGGTACGGGTTCCATCGGGATGTACGGCGACCTGCGCGACTTCTGTGGCCGGTACGTAGCCGGCGGTGAAAACACCGTAGACCTGACCGTCGCCGGGCGGCGCGGTGGAGGTGAAGCCGGGGTAGGAAGCCAGTGCGAGTTCGACAGCGGCCGAGGAGAATTGGCGGCCGACCTTCTTGGGATCGGGATCACGCACGACGCAACTCAGCAGTGCGCTGGCCGCTTCCTCGGTGTCGGCATCGACGTGGTCGGTCCGGGCCAGCGTCCACCCCATCTCGGCGGGTTTCACGCTCAGCGCCGACTCCAGCTGGCTGCGTACCAGCGCGGCCTTGGCCTCGACGTCCAGGCCGGTGAGTACGAACGTCACCGCGTTGCGGAACCCGCCGATGCTGTTCAGTGACACCTTCAACGACGGCGGCGGCGGCTCCCCGCGCACACCACTGATGCGGACGCGGTCGGGCCCGTCGTCGGCCAGCGCGATGGTGTCGAAGCGGGTGGTGACATCGGGGTTGGCGTAGCGCGGCCCGCCGATCTCGTAGAGCAGCTGGGCGGTCACGGTGCCCACGCTGACCTGGCCGCCGGTGCCGGGATGCTTGGTGATCACCGAGGAGCCGTCGGCGTAGACCTCCGCGAGCGGGAAGCCGGCGTGAGCGAGGTCCGCGATCTCGGTGAAGAAGGCGTAGTTGCCTCCGGTGGCCTGCACACCGCATTCGATGACGTGGCCGGCGACCACCGCGCCCGCCAGCTGGTCGTAGTCGTCGCGACCCCATCCGAAATGCGCAGCGGCAGGACCCACCACGACGGAGGCGTCGGTGACCCGGCCGGTGACGACGACGTCCGCACCGGCCTGCAGGCAGTCCGCGATGCCCCACGCGCCCAGGTAGGCATTGGCGGTCAGCGGCGAGCCCAGTCCGAGGTCGGCGGCGCGGGGGAGAAGGTCGTCGCCTTCGACGTGGGCGACCGACGCCGGGATGCCGAGACGGTCGGCGAGCGCTCGGACAGCATCGGCCAGGCCTGCCGGATTCAGACCGCCGGCGTTGGCGACGATGCGCACACCCCGGTCCCGCGCCAACCCCAGGCATTCCTCAAGCTGGGTCAGGAAGGTCTTGGCGTATCCGCGCTCGGGATACTTCATCTTGTCGCGGCCCAGAATCAGCATCGTGAGCTCGGCCAGGTAATCGCCGGTCAGGTAGTCCAGCTCACCGCCGGTGAGCATCTCGCGCATCGCAGCGATGCGGTCACCGTAGAAGCCTGAACAGTTGCCGATCCGCACCGCATTTGCCACGCGCGCTGTCTTCCCTTCGACGATTCCAACCCCCAGTCGCTCCGCTCCTGCCCGCCGACCAACCAACTGGTAGGTTACTGGCGGGTACCAGCCTCCAGTCAAGGGGCGGGAGGGCCTGCCGGGACGTTTTGGAGCCGACGCAGGTGAGCGGCTATCCTGAACTGCAACTGTTGGCCGCCGGTATGTGTACGTCTCTGCGCGGCGCCACCCCTGATCAAGGAGAAGCACGTCATGGCTGTGCCCAAGCGCAGAATGTCGCGCGCGAACACCCGCAGTCGGCGCGCGCAGTGGAAGGCCGAGGCCACCGGTCTGGTCAACGTTTCCGTCGGCGGCCGTCAGCACAAGGTTCCGCGCCGGTTGCTCAAGGCCGCGCGCCTCGGATTGATCGATCTCGACAAGCGCTGAGCACGTTCGCCAACCGCGAATTGCCTGCTAGTGCGGCGTGCCTCTCAGGCCAATCTCAGGCGTTGGGCACAAACTGGTAGCCGTGCGAATTCTTGTCGTTGATGATGATCGCGCAGTGCGCGAATCCTTGCGCCGGTCTCTTTCCTTCAACGGATACTCCGTAGACCTGGCGCAGGACGGTGTCGAGGCACTCGACGCGATCGCCAATGACCGGCCCGATGCACTGGTACTCGACGTGATGATGCCCCGGCTGGACGGGCTGGAAGTGTGTCGTCAGCTGCGCAGCACCGGCGATGATCTGCCGATCCTGGTACTGACGGCCCGTGACTCGGTATCGGAGCGGGTGGCCGGCTTGGACGCCGGTGCCGACGATTACCTGCCTAAACCGTTCGCCCTCGAAGAGCTGCTGGCCCGGATGCGTGCCCTGCTGCGCCGAACCGGCCCCGAGGAGCAGTCCGATTCGGCATTGATGACGTTCGGCGACCTGACGCTGGACCCGGTGACCCGCGAGGTACACCGGGGCAAACGCGCCATCAGCCTGACCCGGACCGAATTCGCCCTGCTGGAGATGCTCATCGCCAATCCGCGCCGGGTCCTGACCCGCAGTCGGATCCTCGAAGAGGTGTGGGGTTTCGACTTTCCGACCTCCGGTAATGCGCTGGAGGTGTACGTCGGTTATCTACGCCGAAAGACCGAAGCAGAAGGAGAACCGCGGCTGATCCATACCGTGCGGGGTGTGGGTTATGTGCTGCGTGAGACACCGCCCTGATGGCACGACTGAGGCGGCGCGCGCGAGCCTCGCGGGCGCCCGAGGAATCGACGACATCGCTGTCTCTGCGATGGCGGGTCATGCTGCTGGCCATGTCCATGGTGGCGATGGTGGTCGTGTTGATGGCTGTCGCGGTGTACGCCGTGGTGTCGGCCGCGCTCTACACCGATATCGACAATCAGCTGCAGAGCCGGGCGGGATTGCTCATCGCCAGCGGATCGCTGGCTGCCGACCCGGGCAAGGCGATCGAGGGCACGGCGTATTCCGACGTCAACGCGATGCTCGTCAATCCGGGCCGGTCGATCTACACGGCAAATCAGCAGGGGCAGCGGCTGCCGATCGGTGAGCCCGAGAAATCCGTCATCGGCGGCGAGCTACTGATGTCTCGCCGGACGGTGTCCAACCAGCGGGTGCTGGCGGTCCACCTGCCCAACGGGAGCTCTCTGCTGATCTCGAAGAGCCTTGCGCCCACGAATGCGGTGATGACGAAGCTGAAGTGGGTGCTGCTGGCGGTTGGCGGTATCGGTGTCGTGGTCGCCGCGATCGCAGGCGGAATGGTGGCGCGGACCGGGTTGCGGCCGGTGGCTCGGTTGACCGAGGCAGCCGAGCGGGTGGCGCGCACTGACGATCTGCGACCTATTCCGGTATTCGGCAGTGACGAACTGGCCCGGCTCACCGAGACGTTCAACACGATGCTTCGCGCGTTGACCGAGTCGCGCGAGCGGCAGGCCCGGCTGGTTGCCGACGCCGGGCACGAGTTGCGCACACCGCTGACCTCGCTGCGGACCAACGTCGAATTGCTGATGGCCTCGATGCAGCCGGGTGCCCCGCGATTGCCGGAAGAGGAGATGGCCGAGCTGCGCACTGACGTGATCGGCCAGATCGAGGAATTGTCCACTCTGGTAGGCGATCTCGTCGACCTCACGCGTGAGGACGCCGGCGGGGTGGTGCACGAGGCGGTCGATCTGAGTGACGTCGTCGAGCGAAGCCTGGAGCGGGCGCGCCGGCGCCGCAACGATGTCCAGTTCGACGTCGACGTCATCGGGTGGCAGGTGTACGGCGATCCCGCCGGACTGTCGCGGGCCGTGGTCAACCTGCTCGACAACGCCGCGAAGTGGAGCCCGTCGGGTGCCCATGTCGGTGTGCGGCTCCGTCAGGTGGACGCAGCACACGCCGAACTCGTGGTGTCCGACTACGGCCCGGGGATTCCCCCCGCGGAACGCGGTCTGGTCTTCGAGCGGTTCTACCGGTCGGCTTCGGCGCGGGCCATGCCCGGTTCGGGCCTCGGTCTGGCGATCGTCAAGCAGGTTGTCGTCAAGCATGGCGGAATGATTCGCATCGCCGACACGGTGCCGGGCGGCCAGCCACCGGGCACGTCGTTCTTCGTCCTGCTGCCCGGCCTGCCGAGCACGGCGGCTACCTATCCGGAAGCTTCAGCTGAGAGCGAAATCACGTCGAAAACGGCCAAGAAGAACGGTGATCGCGGGGCATCCCAGCAAAAACCACCGGTTGCGCCGAGTGTTATCTCAGTCGATTCTCAGTAGTGCAAGGCAAGCTTGGTTCAACAGTGTTCTCCCAGCTCGTGAAGAGAAAGAGCGATCTGACGACATGACCGACCCCTCGAGGTATCCGCCGCAGCAGCAGCCCGGTCACTCAGGCCATCCTGGGCCGAATCAGCATGCGGCACCGGGATATTCGCAGCAGCCCCGAACGGCCGGTTACCAGCAGCCCTACGACTGGCGCTATGCCACTCAACAGCAGCAGCCGGGATATCGTCAGCCCTACGATCCGTATCAGGCTGTGCGACAAGGACATCCGGCCACTGCGCCGGGGATGGTGTCGACGCCACCGCGCGGGCGTTCGCGCGCAGGGGCGTTGGCGGCGGGAGCCCTGGCGATCGCCGTCGTGTCGGCGGGAGTCGGCGGCGGCGTGGTGTTGCTGGCCCAGCCGGACCGGCAACCGATCGGCTCCGTGCTGCAGGGTGGGCCGAACGGGGTGTCCAATGTCCCGGCGGCCAACCTGCCCGTGGGATCTGTCGAGCAGGTGGCGGCCAAGGTGGTCCCGAGCGTCGTCAAGCTCGAGACCGAGTTCGGTCGTCAGTCCGAGGAGGGCTCGGGCATCATCCTGTCGTCGGACGGATTGATCCTGACCAACAACCACGTCGTGGCCGCCGCCAAGCCCGGCGCCGCTCCTCCCGCTGCGCCGCCGACGATCCCGGGTCTGCCGCCACTGGCTCCGAGCGGGCCCGGCGGCCCGGGCGCCCTGCCGAACGGCGGAGCTCCCACCACGACAGTGACATTCGCCGACGGCCGGACCGCAACCTTCACCGTCATCGGCACCGACCCGGCCAGTGACATCGCGGTCGTGCGGGCGCAGGGCGTTTCGGGTCTGACGCCGATCAGCCTGGGCTCGTCGTCGAATCTGCGGGTCGGCCAGGACGTGGTGGCGGTCGGCTCGCCGCTGGGTCTGGAAGGCACCGTCACGACCGGCATCGTCAGCGCCTTGAACCGCCCGGTGGCCACCGGTGGCGACGCCAACAACCAGAACACCGTGCTCGACGCCATTCAGACCGATGCCGCGATCAACCCGGGTAACTCCGGCGGCGCGCTGGTCAACATGAGCGGCGAACTGGTGGGGGTGAACTCGGCGATCGCCACTCTCGGTGGCGACTCGCCGGATGCCCAGAGCGGTTCGATCGGCCTGGGCTTCGCCATTCCGGTGGATCAGGCCAAGCGGATCGCCGACGAGCTGATCAGCACGGGCACGGCCTCGCACGCGTCACTGGGCGTGCAGGTCAGCAATGACACCACCACTCACGGAGCGAAGATCGTCGACGTGACCAAGGGGGGTGCGGCCGCCGCCGCCGGCCTGCCCACCGGCGTGGTGGTCACCAAGGTCGACGACCGGGTGATCGGCAGCGCCGACGCCCTGGTCGCCGCGGTCCGGTCGCGGGCACCGGGAGAAAAGGTGACCCTGACCTATACCGATCCGTCCGGGTCGGCCCAGACCGTGTCGGTGACGCTCGGAAAGGCGGCCCAGTGATCCGGGTGGTGGGTGAACATCCCGTGACGCTGACCAGCGCGACTGCCGCGATGTCGGCGCTCGGATATACGGTGACTCCCATGGAACAGCCAGGGGAGCTGGTGGGGCGTGCCCTCGTCGTCGTCGTCGACGACCGCACGGCCCACGGCGATGAGGAGGACCACAGCGGGCCGTTGGTCACCGAGCTGCTCGCGGAGGCGGGCTTCGTGGTGGACGGCGTGGTTGTGGTGTCGGCCGACGAGGTCGAGATTCGCAATGCGCTGAACACCGCTGTCATCGGTGGTGTCGACCTTGTGGTGTCAGTAGGCGGGACGGGTGTCACCCCGCGTGACGTCACGCCGGAGGCCACCAAGACCATCCTCGACCGCGAGCTGCTCGGTATCTCCGAGGCGCTGCGTGCCTCTGGCCTGTCGGCCGGGATCACCGACGCGGGCCTGTCACGCGGTCTCGCCGGGATCTCCGGCAGCACTCTGGTCGTCAACATCGCCGGCTCGCGCTATGCGGTTCGCGACGGCATGGCAACGCTGAACCCGCTGGCGACCCATGTCATCGGCGAGCTGTCCAGCCTGGAGATCTAGGCAAGCTCCGCAGAGAGTCTTGACGGACGCCGCTGGTAGCGGCGTACCGTCAATTAAGAGCGCCGCAGCGGGGGTCGCATGAGTTGTGTTACGACCCTGTGAACTGCGCAAATATCAAGATTGTGATCTTTGTCACAATTATGGGGTGATGTGATGTCCAGTTCGCGGCAGAACCGATCCGCAGTTAACAAGATCTTCGGTACCGAACTTCCTCAGGAGTCCTCCGATGAACGCGATCCGGGCGACGATTCGGACGCCGCGGATCGAGAGCAGTGGTTCCGGGATAACGTTCCGCCGCACCACCATTGATAATCGGAAGGTGTCGGCCTATCAGGATGGTGGCCGTGGTGTCGGTGACCGCCGACGGCCGGCCGGGTCCGCACGGTCGCCGGGCCAATCGCCGGCGGCCTCCCAGCAAACTTCCCCACGCAAAAACTGATTCGGCGCACCGCGCGCCTATGCGTTGCCGCCCAGATGCCATCCCGTTATGTTCCTCGTGTCAACGATGAGCAGAGCGTAAGAGCAGGTTGTGAGGACTCTCATTGAACTGCCGAGCGCAGTGTGCGGTGTCAGCATGTTGGGCACCGCGGCACGATCCAAACACTCGGTGAGCCCGCGGGTCCGCCGTCGACATAGCTAGGGAGAACATGAAGGTAATCGGTCGGGTACTGGTGGCGATGATCGCTGCCGTCGCGGCGTTGTTCGTCGGGACAGGTACCTCACACGCGGGTTTGGACAATGAGCTGAGTCTGGTTGACGGCGGTGGCCGCACGATGACGGTTCAGCAGTGGGACACCTTCCTCAACGGCGTGTTCCCCCTGGACCGCAACCGGCTGACCCGGGAGTGGTTCCACTCCGGCAAGGCTGTCTACAGCGTGGTCGGCCCGGGTGCTGACGAGTTCGCGGG
>NZ_JACBJQ010000070.1 GCF_013404075.1 Mycolicibacterium vinylchloridicum | reverse complement strand
TCGGCAGCGTCAGATTTGGATAAGGGACAGGTCCGGGTTGGGGCCAACCGGCACACCGCTCGGGTTCGGGCGCCACACGTCATCGCCGGGAATGGGGTACACCTTGTTCTCTGTGGCCGTGTTTGGGACAGGCACCGGTTTCTCTGCAGCAGTCGGTCTGATCCCGATTGCGACGGTCACTGCCAATGCAGAGAATCCGACGACAACCACCGCGGCGGCGGCGCTGCCCAATAACAGCACCCGCGGTCGGCCGAGGGGCTCATCGCTTTCCTCGTCGTATTGGCCGATCCGGCTCAACGGTGACATCGCGCTCTGCAACGGCAGCGGGTGATCGCTGTAATCGGCGCCCGGCAGCAGTGGGATGGAGCGCGACGAGTCTGTTGCTTGCGAGTACGCCAGGTGCGGGCCGAGCTGGGGACTGAGAGCGGTCGGCGCAAAAGGCCCGGTCGACGATGCCATTTCGGGGCCGAGGTCCGCCATGCCCGTATTGTTACGCGCCGTCACGGACTGGTCGGACGCCCGATCGGCGGCGGCACTCGCCGCGTCGCGTGCGGTCGCAAACTCGGGGAGCAGCGCGGTGTCATGAAGGCCCGCCTCGTCGAGAGCTTCCTTCAGTGCGCTGAACTCCCGGCCGGACCAATACACCCGGGTTCCCAGCAGTCGGTGGCCACCGTCAGTGAGCATCCGGTCGGTGCCGATAACGGTGGTTGCCACCTCGCCGACCGGGTCGGCTGACAGTTCGAGAAAGAATTGATCGAGGACCGTCGCCGGGTTCAAGGCGTCGAGGAGGGCCAGATCCGCACGAGTACCGCTGACTGACACGCCGAGAACGAGCTCCATAGCCTCTACCTCTCGGCTCCCCTACGGTCAGCGCGGGCTATCCATCGACATCACCCACGGCTTGATAACGGCCCGGTCATCATGACACTTACGAATTGGTACCAGGTATCAGCCGTTCGGATGACGTACGGCGGTGGATCAGATCGCGCGGACAACGAAGGCCAAAGCGGCGACCACGATTGTCAGCGCCAGGTAGATGCAACTGATGGCGATGGCTGCTCGAGCCAACCCCGCCCCGCCCTGCGGCGAGCGCCGGATCCTTGTGCGGGCCGCGGCGGCCAAAGGGATGGTCAGCCAGAACGCCACCGGACCGAGCGCCAGCGACGTGGCAAAGGCGACAACTGCCAGTCGATTCAGCGGGGAGGATGGTGGCGGTGCCGCACCCACCACAGGTGCTGGAGAGGCAGGCTGTCGTATAGGGGAACTCATCGGCGGGCTGACGGGCATCGCCGGTGGCGCCCCCGCCGTGTAACCCGCGCCGAATCGGCTGGGCGGTAGCTGCGGATCAGGCAACTCGGCTCCTGCCCATCACCACTCCTTACCGCTGGCGCGAACGCGCCGCGACCTCGCCGCGCCGTCGCCCCTGTGCCGCGGGACGGGCCCATCGTCATGACACGACGGCGGGCGCGGCAATCGTACGTTCGGCCGACAACGAATCACTGCACCTGCCGGGCGACCGGAGCTACAGTGTGCCCGGCACGCGGCCGACAGCAACCGGATCGGAGCAGACGTGATGTCAGGACAACCGGTCGGCGCGGATCCCCCCTGCACCCAGTGCGGCTCAGCCCTGCGGACGAATGCTCCCTACTGCGGCGCCTGCGGCGCCACCGTCACCAATCGCCAACCTCGACAGGCGGTCTCATTCGACACCAACACCACCACTGCAGCGCGGCCATTCGCCCAGGTGAACGCCCCGGCAGTGGTGGCCGCCGGCCGTGGGGTGCGATGCTGCAGCGTGCTGCTCGATGTGGCCATCACCATCAGTCCCGCGCTGCCGTTGACGGCAGCCGCCGCGATACTCAGCTCGGCTGCGGTGGTCTACATCGTCATTCCGGTGGCTGCCGTCGCGGTGTGGCTGTGGATGCAAATCTGGCAGGGGTTCACCGGAGTCACCTTCGGTAAGGCGATGCTCGGGCTCCAATTGCTCCGGCGTGCAGATCTGTCTCCCCCGACATTCGCCGCGTGCTGCCTGCGTAGTGGCATCCTCGCGGGCACCGCCGGACTGGCGGCGTTGCCGGTTCTCACCAGCTCCATACCGCGCGATGGGCTGCACGATCGGCTCAGTGGCGTGACCATGATCGACGTGACGCTGGGCGCCAATCCGCTTGGTAACCAGCAATGTACGTCGCTGCGCGCCACCAAGAATCGCGGCTTGAACAGGGTTGGCTCCCCCCTCTCGATGACTTCGACCGGGCGGCACGGGTGCACCTGAAACTCATCCTGCGCCGCACTGACGGAACTCGCGCGCAGGTGGCGGTAACAGCCGACGCCACTGCCTCGGTGTCCGACCTCGCCACCGCTCTGGTCACCGGCGATCCGGAGCGCGGTGGTGCGCGACCCCGTAGCTCGCTGACGCTCAAACTCGAGCACACCGCCTTCGACACCGGCGCTCCCGGACGAGTATTGGACCCAGCCCGCAGCTTGATCGAGTCGGGCATACGGTCGGGTTCGACGGTCAGCGTCACCTCGGCCGGCATGGTTGCCCAGAGGACCCGGCGCGGTCGCTCGGTAGCCGTCCTACGGATCCTGGAGGGCCCCGATGTCGGGCGTGAGTTCTCGCTGGCACCAGGCAATTCCGTGATAGGTACCGGCCTGGCCAGCGATGTAATGCTGACCGATCCTGGAATCGCAGGTGTGCACGCCGCCGTCACTGTTGGTGAGAGCATCGAGATTGCCAACCTCGCCGGCCCCACGGGAGTCCTGCTGGCGGGGCAGCCCGTTCAGCGGACTCTGGTAGGTGTCACCGACGTGGTTCGGCTGGGCAACACCTCGGTTGCGATCCTGCCCACAGTCCGGCCCGGTACAGTCCAAACCGACAGCGTCGCTATCGAATTCAACCGCTCACCGCGAGTGGTGCCGCAGTTTCCGGAGCGGATCTTCACCGCTCCACGCCCCCCACAGCGATTTGAGCCACCCCACCTCCCGATTCTCTCGATGCTGCTGCCGTTGATACTCGGCCTCGGCCTCCTGCTGGTCAGCCGCAACCTGCTGTCGGTGTTGTTCATCGCGCTCAGTCCGCTGTTGATGATCGGCATGTACATCGATACGCAGTGGCAGGCCCGCAAGAAGCGCCGACAGGAGATCGCTCGCTTCGCCGAGTCGCTGCGCCAGCTGGCCTCGGATCTCACGGCAGCCCAGCGGGTGGAGCGTGCGGTGCGCTGTACGGAGACGCCCGCGCTGGCCGAAGTGGTCGAGGCCATCCACCGGCTGGGTCCTTTGCTGTGGACACACCGTCCTGAGCATCGCGAATTCCTTGCTCTACGACTCGGTCTCGGTGATGCACCGTCGAGGTGCCGTATCGACACGTCGAATGAATACGACGCCGAGCCCGAATACGCACAGCAACTCGGCGAACTGCGTGATCAGTTCGACAAAGTCGCCGATGTGCCGGTGGTGGCCGACCTTCGGGAATGTGGGGCGCTCGGTGTCTGTGGTCCGCGCGCGGTCGTCGACGGTGTCGCACGCGGGATTGTGATGCAACTGGTGGGGCTGCACTCACCGGCCGAGTTGACGATCACCGCCTTCAGTTCGCCGGCTTCGCGTACGTCGTGGGAGTGGCTGGAATGGTTGCCGCACAATGGATCTCTGCATAGTCCGCTGTCGGGGAATCACCTCACCGACAGCGCCAACGGTGGCCTGGCACTGTTGGCCCGGCTGGAAGACCTCGTCAAGACACGCGCCGCGGAAAACGAGCACAGCACCGACTACACCTTTGCCGCGATCGACGAACAAGCCAGATTGTCGGCCGACGATCGTCCACCTCTGGTGCTGCCCGCAGTGGTGGTGCTCGTCGACGACACCGCTCCGATCGATCGTGCCCGGCTGACGCGACTGGCCGAGCGCGGCCCCGCAGTCGGAGTGCACCTGATCTGGGTGGCCACCCAGGTCGCCAGTCTGCCCGCGTCCTGCCGATCCTTCGTGCTCATCGAGAACGAGACATCCGGCTCGACCATCGGCGAGGTACGGCACGGACGCCACACGTACCCGGTGGCTTGTGACAGCCTTGATGTGGCTGACTCCAAACAGATTGCACTGCTGCTGGCACCGGTTGTCGACGTCGGCGCAGCCGTCGAAGACACGACCGACCTTCCGCGCTCGGTCAACTATCTCAGCCTGTCCGGCACTGGCTTGGCCGCCGAACCGACTGCCGTGGCGCGCCAGTGGCTGGCCAACGACTCTGTCGCCAACCGCACCGGCCAGCCCGCGTCGCCCGCCGCGCAGGCAGCCACACTGCGCGCCCTGGTCGGATCCACGGGACTGCAGGATTTCTATCTCGACCTACGAGAACACGGACCGCACGCTCTGGTCGGCGGCACCACAGGTTCCGGTAAGAGCGAGTTCCTCCAGACCTGGGTGCTCGGTATGGCGACGGCACACAGCCCCGACCGAGTCAATTTTCTGTTCGTGGACTACAAGGGCGGCACGGCGTTCGCCGACTGTGTTGACCTGCCCCACACGGTCGGGCTGGTGACCGATCTGTCCCCGCATCTGGTGCGGCGGGCGCTGACCTCGCTGCGAGCAGAAATCCGGCACCGCGAAAAATTGCTCAACCTCAAGCGCGCCAAAGACTTGGTGTCGCTGGAACGCACCGGCGATCCTGACACACCACCCAGTCTGGTCATCGTCGTCGACGAGTTCGCCGCCTTGGCCACCGAAGTGCCCGAGTTCGTCGACGGTGTCATCGACGTCGCCCAACGGGGGCGATCGCTTGGCTTGCACCTGATCCTGGCCACCCAACGTCCCGCCGGTGTTATCCGCGACAACCTGCGAGCCAACACCAATCTGCGAATCGCACTGCGGCTCAACGATGTCGACGATTCACTCGATGTCATCGACGACCCGCTGGCCGCGCACTTCCCACTGGAAATCCCCGGACGAGTGGTGGCCAAGACCGGTCCTGGCCGACTGACGACATTTCAGGCCGGCTATGTGGGCGGGTGGTCCAGCGATCAGCCCGACCGCGCCCCGATCGACATCTCGGAGTTTGTGTTCGGGCGACGCCGACCGTGGAACACCGAAGCACCGGCTGCCACGGGATTGACGACGGGTTCACCGACCGATATCGCACGTATGGTCGCCACCACACGTGCTGCGGCCGAGGGCCTGCGTATCCGCACACCACGCAAGCCGTGGCTGCCGCCGCTGCAGTCCAGCTACGCATTGGAGTCGATGACGCCCCACGTGAGCGGCGCTCGACTGGTGATCGGGCGTGCTGACCTGCCCACCGACCAGACCCAGCCGATAGGTGTGTTCGCTCCCGACGATGACGGGAACATGGCGATCTTGGGAACCGGTGGATCGGGCAAGTCAACGGCGTTGTGTACGTTGGCGATCGCTGCTGCCCTGTCGCCTGACGACGGCCCGGTGCATGTCTATGCATTCGATTTTGCATCCGGCAGTCTGCGGATTCTCGAACCACTGCCACACGTTGCGGCCGTCGTGAGCGGCGATGACGACGAGCGCATCGGGCGGGTGCTGCGCCGACTGATCGCGGTGCTCGATCAACGGTCGCGGTCATTCACTCAAGTGAACGCCGCCACCATCA
The DNA here is from genome assembly GCF_013404075.1 of Mycolicibacterium vinylchloridicum. Taxonomy (GTDB): domain Bacteria; phylum Actinomycetota; class Actinomycetes; order Mycobacteriales; family Mycobacteriaceae; genus Mycobacterium; species Mycobacterium vinylchloridicum. Next base: position 18,220 of record NZ_JACBJQ010000070.1, on the reverse strand, counting down.
CCGACTACCGACACATCACGGAGCATGACGAACCGCGCATCCTGCTGTTGGTCGACGGAATCGGGGCCTTCCGCGAGGCCTACGAACACGTCTCGGGGTCGCCCATTTTCCCGATGTTCAGTCAGCTCGCCTCAGACGGGCGCCGACTCGGGATCCACGTCGTGGTCAGCGGCGACCGCCCCGGGGCCCTGTCGATTAGCCTGGCGTCAGCTATCCAATGCAGGCTCGTGCTGAGGCTGGCGTCCGATGACGACTACAGCATTGCCGGAATTCGCGCTGACATCCTGTCGTCGAACTCGCCCCGCGGTCGGGGCGTGATGGACGGACAAGAGCTCCACGTAGCGGTCCTAGGTGGTAACGCGAACGTCGCGATGCAGGCCCAGGCCATCAAGGTGCTCGCAACAGACCTGCGTGCGTCCGACTACCCCGAACCGCAACCAGTCGAGCGACTTTCAGACCACATCGCTCTGGAGGCCCTTCCGCCCCGCACGGGCGACAACATGCCCGCCATTGGAGTGGCCGACGAAACACTGGCGCCGATCGGAGTCCATCCGCGTGGCGTCTTCATGGTGACCGGCCCACCAGGCAGCGGACGCCGCAGTGCGCTTGCGACTCTCGCGCAAGCCATTCGACGCGACAATCCGTCTGCGTACATCATGCACCTGGCCCCGGCTACCACAAGCATCTCCGGGCTGAAGGTGTGGAGCCGATCGGTGACCGGGACTGATGCTGTGCGCCAAGCCGCCGACGATCTCATTGCTGCGGTATCGACGACGACGGCGCCTGCCGCGCTGACGGTGGTGATCGAATCGGTGACCGACTTCAGCAGCACCGATGTCGAATCGACCGTGACCCAGCTCGTCAAAACTCTGTCCGACGCTTCGGCTTTCGTCGTGGGTGAAGCCGAAATATCCACTTGGTCCCAGGCCTGGCAGCTGGGGCAGCCGTTCAAGTCACCGCGTCGCGGACTGTTGCTGGCACCCAGTACCGGTGACTCCGACACCCTGTTGAATACCTCCATCGGGCCGGTGCGGCGTCACGAATTCCCGCCCGGCCGCGGCGTTCTCATCGAGAAGGGTCGGGGCGTGTGGCTGCAGCTGGCGCAGCCGGACCTCTAGGCCATGACGTACAACGGCGCCGACGTCGAGCAGCTGAGATCAACCGCCACCCAATTCGAACGGTTGGCGAACGATCTCGACGCGACGAGCAAATCGCTACACTCGCTGATCCATACGGCCAATCAGTGGCTGGGCCCGGATGCCGACCGGTTCCGTGCGGCGTGGACTGACGGACCTGCGCGCGCCATGACCACCGCAGCTACCGAGCTTCGTCAAGGCGCTGTCGACTTGCGCCGCAATGCATACGACCAGGAGTCCGTCAGCTCCACACGCGACGCGGCACCCCGCAGCACAGCACAGTTGTTGGCACACATAAAGAACAACGTCCGCGACGACGACGGTGTCCGCATCGAGACGGTCGTCGGGCCGGACGGACAGACCCGCCTCATCGTTTACCTCAAAGGCCAAGACTCCACCGACAACCGCACCTTTGCCCGCAACTTCCCCCTACTCGCCGGCGCGGTGGACTCGGAGGTCACCGCCAAGATCGACGCCGCCCTCAGGGATTCACCTGAGGGGCAGAACACCGACATCATGCTGGTCGGCTTGAGCCAGGGCGGCATGGATGCCCAGAACATCGCCGCCTCAGGCAGCTACCATGTCACCACGCTGGTGACGTACGGATCGCCACTGATTCAGTCCGACATACCTGGAGTCGCGGTGCTGCACCTGCAGGCCAGTGGGGACGCCGTTCCCATCGCCGGGGAAATGCTTCGCATCCAAGCCCACCAGCCGTCCGCTTCGACGGACTATCTGTTCGAAGCTGGTTCGGGCGTGTCGGAGTGGACTCTGCTCCACGGCCACAGCACGGGATATCCAGCTGTCGCACAGAGTTTCGACAACTCGACCGATCCGCACTGGGCCGCCGTCAAGGCCAGCATGGAGAAGTACCAGGGTGTCATCGTCACCGCTACCGAATAACGCCACGGCCGCCGGCTGGAACGATCCGAATCAGCCGCCGGTCATCGATTCCCGGGCACGGCCAGTCCTCACCGTCGCTGCGATCGCGCTGACGTTTGTCGTCCTGGCCACGCTGACTGTCGTTGTCCTGCTCAGCCGGCCCCGCGCTGCCAGTGGACCGGTGTCCAGTGCTCCGGACCCGTTGGTGTTCACCGAAGCCAACGCGGCCGGCCTGGATCCGTTCACCACCTCGGTGGTCGTCTTGTCCGCGGTGCCGGCACCGGGCACCGCCAACGGCAATCCCGGCTCAGCCGCTCAGGCGCCGGTATCGACCGAACGCGGCGTGAGGCTGGTTTCGGGAACCCAGCACGGTCTCTACGGAGCCGTCGGCACGGAAGTACCCTGCGATGCGGCGGCGCTGGCCAACGATCTCAGTGCTCACCCCGACCGGGCCCAATCGTGGGGGTCGACTATCGGCCTTCAGCCGCAGCAGATTCCGTACTACCTCAATACGCTGACTCCCGTGGTCCTGTCGGCCGACACCTGGGTCACCTCGCACCGCTTCACAAGTGGTAAGGCCGTGGCGTACCAAACCGTCCTGCAGGCCGGCGACGCGGTCATGGTGGATCCGGTGGGTGTGCCGCGGGTGCATTGCGCCGGGGGAAGTCCGCTCCTGCCGCCGTCGGACGGCAACATCGCCGCATGGAAGTCCGCGGATACCGCTCCATGGACGGGCTACTCACCGCACACCACGGTCGTCGTCGCCTACTCCGCGGCTCACCGCACGACGCCCGTGGCGGAATTCGTGCTGGTCGACCTCGGCTCTGGACAAGCTGTCCCGCGTCCGTCCGGCGGAACGATCGACATGGGACCACCGCCGGCAACGATCGGGGCGCTGCCCGATCCGGTCGCAATCAACGTGCCGCCGGCCGGCGGCGGTACACCGACTCCTCCGCGCTGACCTCGGACCCTCGCAGACGGACGTCCGTGTCGCACGTTCGGATGAACCGGCCGGATTTCCTGAGGCTCCACCTCGGTGTCTGCAATACAGTGGCGGTATCTCATCGGACAACCACAAGACACAGCGCGCGGGAGGAATGCACCCATGGCACGTATGGGAATGGACGTCGAACAGGTCGAACAGTCTGGACGCCAGCTCAAAAGCCACGCCGCCTCGATCGGCAATCTCGTCTCCCAACTGGACAAGCTGGTTCAGGGTCTGACCGGCATCTGGGACGGGCCCGATGCCCAGCGATTCGTCAACGAGTGGTGGCCGCAGCACCGCCGTTCCCTGACCGCCGCGCAACAGGAGATCGACGGGCTGGGGCAGTCTGCGCTCAACAACGCCTCCGAGCAGCGCAACGTCTCACAGCGCTGAGCACTCCCCGCAGATCTGGCCGCACCGTGTGATCCGTATGCCGCAGAAAGGTATTCATTGATGGCACGCATGGGTATGGATGTCGACCAGGTCGAACAGACCGGACGTCAGCTGAAGAGCCACGCCACGACGATCGGCACCCTCGTCGCTCAACTCGACAAGGTGGTCAACGCGCTCCCCGCGGTCTGGCAGGGTCCAGATGCGCAGCGCTTCGTCACCGAATGGTGGCCTCAGCACCGCCAGTCGCTCACAACCGCGCAGTCTCATATCGACGGGTTGGGTCAGTCGGCGTTGAACAACGCCAGCGAGCAGCGGTCGGTCAGCGCCGACGGCTCGGCATCCGGCTCGACGGCGGCGGTTACGCCCTCCACCACAACCAGTACGGTCACCTCCGCGCAGAGCGCCGCGGCAACCGGCGCGGTGTCGAGTGCGAACTCGGCGGCGGCCGCTGGTTTCGTCTCGCAGTGGCAGGACAAATTCATCGACCCCGATCACGCCTATGGCGCACAGTGTTTCGACGTGTTCCGGCAATACAGCAATCAGGTCGTCGGGGCGAACGGCAGCATCGCCACCGACAGCATGGCGGCCTCGGACATCTACAACCACTATGACAGCAACGGCGTGTCCCAGTACTACGACCGGATCGCCTACGGGCAGGGGCAGCCCCAGGCCGGTGACATCGTCGTCTACAGCAGCGGCCAGTACGGGCACGTGGCACTCGTGACGGGTGTCGACGGCAATAACTACTCGGTGCTCGAGCAGAACTACACCTGGCAGGACGGTATCTCGGGCAATGACCCGGCTGCGGTGCACACATACGCGTTCAGCGACAGGACCAACGGCCAGATCCTGGGCTACCTACGACCCAAGAGCGTCAGTATGTAGACCATCAGACGGCCCGGCGTGGATTCAGCGATCGACGTGTCAGTGCCATGGTCAGCCGCCATACCTCACGTTTCAATGCACTTACACTCCAATACATTCAGTCTGTGAATTCACAGGAGGCCCGACGCGATGCTGACAATCCGACCAAGCCGGTCGACGCGGATCTTTGCCGTGGTGGCAATTCCACTCCTGTTGGCTGGCTGCAGTAGTCGCGGTGGTGATGCTGAGCCGACGGAAAGTCATGGCGGTGAATCGTCGGTCACGGCCTCGGGCCCACAGGTTCAGACGAGCCAAGGGCCGGCCAAGGCTTCAGGCGGCTGCACGCCCTATCCCAGTGTCAACCCGTCCCTGCCCGAGGCGATCAATCTGACAAATGAGTGGGGCCGCAAGTTCGCCGAGATCAACGGTCAGCCGCCACCCTACCTTGATGTCTGGGAAGAACAATGGGACTCAAAGTACGAGGCTCTCCCCCCGAACGCTATCAAGACGTTGACGACGCTCATTTGTAGGCAGGCTGCAGATCCGCAGCTCGTGAGTCAGGTCAGGCCGGAGCTCGTTGTGTCGCCTTATCTCGAAGGGGCAGCGATCTACACAGCGGTCATGACATGTAAAGATTTCTGGGAGCGGTCCGAGTACGACGATACGGTTTGCCCCAAACCAAGTTAGGTGACAAACACCGCAGTCCGCCACATATCGTCGGCATTGTCGGTCGCCTGCGACCGCGTCAGCTCTAACTGCCGAAGGTCGTCGCACCGGTCGTGACTGCCCAGATGATGAACGCCGAGAGCGATACCACGATCAGAACCACCGCCGCCAGCGCCATCAGTACCGCCTTGTTACTGACCCCTAACGGATTGCGGCTGTTTCGAGCAGCACCAGGGGGCAGAGGAGACACCGGCGGCCGCGAGATCGCCAGCGGTCCGGAACGGCTCGCACTGAATGAATTGAGTGGTACGGTAAGGGATCCCGATGTGCTCGGGCTGTTCTGCTGCCGTCGGATTCTGCGTTCGTCGTCAACAGCACACCACGAACACATGGGCGCCCCGATGGGCAATTGGTGGGCGGGATTGCGTGGGCAGCCCATGAGGTGAATTCGGCCGAGTGCCGAACGCCATTCCCCGGCCGTTGGCCGACGCGCCGGATCCTGGCAGCCCACGGTGAAGGCGCGGACGAATAGCTGTTGAATCTCGTTCGGCAGAAACGTGATCGACGGCGCCAACGGGTGGCTGCGCAGGCGCGAATTTGGGCCGCCCGCCCAATCCCCGGTCCGGGCAAGGCTGACGGCGTCAGGCTGGTTCCCTTCGCCATTCCAACTCCCGCGCAGAAACGGATGATTGCCTTCCATCAAGAGTTGATGAATGTGCACCGCGAGTGCGAACAAGTCTGCGGACTTGGCACGCGGTTGCGACCGAAGATCACACCCCATCAGCTCTGGAGCGGTGAATTCCGGTCGCCCCACCGCGCACAGATACCGCCGGCCCGTCCGGTCGGTGAACTGCATGGAGTCGCAGTCGACGAGGGTCACCTGTGTCGTGTCGGCGACGAGGATGTTGCGCTCCTGGAAATCGCCGATGACAGCATCGACTCGGTGGACGACTTCCACAGCCAGACACAGGTTGGCGGCGACGTTGACCAGGTGGCCCCATGTCGCGTGCCGTGTCCACTGCGGCGCGTTCGGGAGTGGGTCACGCCGGTTGGACGGATTGCTCACGGTGTGGAGCTCGACCGACGTGGCGGTGTCGATGCGCGGCATCACGTAACCGACCGGCCTCTCGTCGCTGATCAGAAGGTGCAACGGCCACGTCAGCACAGTCAGCCCGTCGGGCTGTACCGCGCCGGGCGGTGGCGATTGAACCATCGCGCCGATCTTGGCTAGCTTCTCTCGAAGGCCAGTCAATGTGGGGTGGAAGACCTTCGCGGCCCAGTCGGGCCGGCCGACGACCGCGTACACGGTCCCCTCTCCGGTCGCACCCGACAGCGGCGGCCCCAACTGCAGCGGCTGACCGGTGTCGAGTCGGAGTAATCGCACGCCGGCCATACTCTCACTACCCGCACCAGAAGACCCCGCAATCGAGGTCGCGATTCGAACGTCGTCCGAACGGGGGACACCTGAACGCAAGGCGCACCCCTAAAATGCGGATCAGATCGTCAGGCCCCCAGCCAATCTGGGCCGCGCCGGATATACGCGTCCCAGGGGGTTCAGTGGTGAGTGATAATCCCACCACCGCAGCGGCCGGTACTGATTATCGCGCTCCGCTACGGCGGTTCAACGCGATGCGCGATATCGCCGCCGCGCTGCTGTTGACCGTGGCGCTGCTCATGCCGTGGAACCTGGAATTTGGCCTTGGCGTCCCGGACAGCCCCGCGTGGCTCTATTTGGTGGTCATCCTGGCGACCCTGCTATCGGGCTGTGCCGTGGCCGCCTCGTTTGTGAGCCGGCTCGATGCCGCGTCGATCAACCGGGTCCGGTTCTGGCTCAACGTGCCCTACGTGATCGTAGCGGCGGGCTTCGTGCTGTTCGGGATTGTCCAGTCGGTCCGCTACGGCGGAAGTGGAGAGGTTCCTCCCGGAGTCGGTCCCGCCGTCTGGACAGGTCTGGCCGGAAGCCTCCTGGCCGCCCAACCCGTGCTGGGCAGCCAGGTCGACGGGTTCCGGCGCTGGGTCGCCGCCCCTCGTTTGCTCGCTATCGCCGCCATGGCACTCGCCGTCCTTGCGACGCTGTTCAACGTCTTCCAACGGATCCGGTGGGTCCTGCCAACTCTCGGCAACCCGGTTACCGGCGAGCAAAGCGCCACCGTTGTCGGCATGACGATCGTCTACGCGGCCGCAGCACTGGCGGTCGTACTGGTTGCCACGCGCTGGCTGCTGCAGGACCAGGAATCCAGTCGATTGTCGACGGTGATCCTGGGCACCGCTGCGGTAATGGCCGGAGTGATGGTGTGGAACACCGGGGTCGGCCGAGACATCGACGCATTCCACGGCATCGCCCAGACGACCTCGACGACCTCGGTGGGATTCGAGGGATATCTCGCCTGGGTCGGCGCGGCAGCCATTGTGGAGCCGTGGACGCTGGCGGGCCGACGCCTATCCGGACGGCGCGGCGGCTCGGTGTGGCGTGACGTGGCTCGAAAGTGCTTGCTCCTGATCATCGTCTGGTTCGCCAGCTCCACCGCGTTGCGGATCACCGACCTCGTGGTCATCGCCAATCTGAGAATGCCCTACTCGACCTACGGCACCTCCGTGCTGATCGTGCTCGACGTCGGCGTCACGGCATTGGCCGTGTGGCTACGCAGGAGACTCGCCAGCGACCGGCGGCCCGGTGTTCTTGGCGTGGCACTGGGTGGAGTGCTTCTGGCTCTGGCTATTTCACACGCCGCCCTGGGCGTGATGCTTGCGCCCAGGATGGACTACGGCGCCAACCGGCCGCCATACAACCCGGTTCACGGCAATGATCTGGCACACCAGATCACGAGCAGCTTCGACATCGTGGTGTGCCTGCTGACACTGGCCGTTCTGTGCGCGATCATGCTGATCAGCCAGCTCGGAGCAAGACCGACCGCCGTCGGTCAAGTCGCGCCGGAAGAGGCCGATGACGTTGCTCAACAGAGTGTTCCGCTGACCGAGTTGCCCGCACCGGCGTCCCCCCGGATATTCCGAACCGGCCAACAGCCCGCAGCAATCGACACCACTTCGCCCAAGACCGGTGCCGTTCCGAAGATCTTTCGCCCAACACCAAGCAGCGCACCGACCCGAATAACCTCAGCGACAACCGATCAGACCTCCGCATCGAATCCCGATCCAGAGCCGGCCGGCGCAAACTCACCGGCGCCTGGCAGGCCCGCAGCACCCAGCATCGCAGAGATCTTGGAAGAATCCAGCAAGCGATTCGCCGCCGGCACAACGTATACCGGCGACGAACGCCGACCGCGGCCCTAGGGCCTTCCTCAGATCTTCGATCAGCTCGCACCCATTGCTCGGCTAAACGAGTAGACGAGGATCCATACGGTCATGACGACCACGAGGACAGCGAGGGGGATTCCCACGATCTTGAACAGGGTGTAGAGGCTCTGACCCATCGCCTCCGAGAAGTTGTCGGGTTGTCCTGCCTTCGGCTTGGGCTTGGGCGAGGCGATCGGTTTGGGAGGGCGTGCGCTCATCCGGGTCGTTTTCGGCTTGCGGGGTGGTTTTCTAGGCGTGGGCGTCGTATGCCCGCTCGCGGAGGTTGTCTGTCCAGCTGAACTGACGACATGCGGGGTTTGGGTGCCAGCGGTTATCGATGAGATATCCTGTACCACAGTTTGTTTCGAGGTAGTGCGCCGACGAATCCGCTCGGCCTCGATCGCGCACCAAGGGCACCGGCCCGCACCTACGGGTATCTGGTGCCCGCCCGAACACTCGGTCAACTTGACTGCTTGCAGCGCATCACGCCATTCCCTGGCGTCCGGCCTCGCTGACGGGTCGCGAGCACCAGCGGTGAAGGCTCGCCCAAAGAGCTGACGAATCTCACCGGGAAGGAAGCTGGGAGACGGCGCCAAAGGATGTGTGTGCAGGGCCGAGCCAGGCCCACCGGCCCAGTCCGCGCTTGCGGCCAAGGTCAATGGGCTCGGCTGGTCGCCACTGCCGGTCCACGCGCCTCGAAGAAACGGATGGTTTCCACCCATGAGCAGGAGATGGATATGAATGGCGAGCGCAAAGAGGTCCGACGGCTTGTCCCGCACCGCGGCCGATAGGTCCAGGCCCGCGAGTTCAGGGGCCGTGAACTCCGGACGTCCTACCCCGCAGAAGAACTGGCGTCCTCGAGAATCGGCGAACTGGATCGAATCGCAGTCAACGAGGGTGACGCGGCTCGTGTCGTTGACCAGTATGTTGCGTTCCTGAAAATCGCCAATTACTGCATCGACACGGTGCACGACATCCACGGCGTGGCAGAGGTTGGCCGCCACATGCAACAGGTGCCGCCATGTCATACGCGGAGTCCACTGCGGAGCGGAAGGCAGCGGGTTCATCCGGTTGGATGGATTACTCACGGTGTGGATTTCAACCGCATTCCCGGTGTCGATACGCGGCATCACATATCCGAGCATGTCCCGCGTGTCGATAAGGTGTAGCGGCCAGGTGAGCACGACGAACCCGTCAGTACCCGTTGCACCCGGCGGCGGCGAGTCGATCATCGCGGCGAGCTTGTCGCGTCTGCCGGCAAGGTCGGATTTGTTCCGGTGGAAGATCTTGGCGACCCATTCGGGTCGGTCGGCCACCTCGTGGATGGTGCCCTCACCGGCGCTGGCTACTACGCGCCCGAGGGTGAGCTCAAGGTCGTCGCGCAGGCGGACTACTGACGTCATTTTGATCTGGACCCAACCGGCAGATGTGCACCGGTGCCTCTGGTCAATTCATCGTCCGGTTGCGTTGTTCCGCAGGGCTTTACCGTCACGACGGCTGGCTGGGCCGGACCGTCACGCGACCCAGAACTGCCATCCAGGCGGAGCAGGCGGCCACGACGGGTCTGGTTTCCATTCAGCGTCTGGTGTCCAGCCCGGCGGCATCGGCGGCCAGTTGGGCGGCGGATTGAAACGTTTGGCGCGGAACTCGTCAAGGCTGGCCGTCTGAGCCGTTCGTGGGTCAACGCGGCCTAGCCCGTAGGGTCGGCCGTCAACGCCGTTGGTCCCTGTCCCGGCGCCCAATCCTGTCTTGAATCGATCCGCCACCGACGAGGATGCAACTCTCAGGTGTTGCTCAATTCTCTTGGCCTTCTCGGGATTCGTTTTCCGGTACTTGAAATACCACCCGCCGAGCACGAGAAAGATGAGCAACCAGGCCGGGCCGGAGAAGAACGAGAACCTGAAGCCGCGAATGCCGCGGCGAGCAAGTATCTCTGTCGACTGAGAAATGACCGGTCGATCGGCGAAAGCATGGATGCTCAACGCCGCATCAAGAGTCGTCGACATGGTCTCGAGTCCGTCCTAGTCGTGGCAGCAATGTCGCTCATCCTGACACGAGATGACTGGGCGCTGCACAGACTTGATGTCGTACGAACATCTGAACCCAAACGTGCTTGCGTCTGTGGCCGACCAACGCATACTGCCGCGACGCCGTAGTCCGTAGCATCCTCCTGATGACGCAAGTGGGGGTGGGTTCATGCTGATGCGCTTCAACCCGCCGCCGAATTGGCCGGTGCCCCCGGGGTGGTCACCGGGGCCGGGGCGGCGGGTCGATCCCTCGTGGCCGGCGCCGCCGCCGGGCTGGCAGTTCTGGGTCGTCGACGAACGATCATCGAAAGTCGAAGAAGAATGGCCGGGGCAGGGTGCCGCGTACGATCCGCGCGGTACTGAGGCTCGTCGTCGGATATCGCGACCGATGATGCTCGCGGGCATCGTTGCAACGGTGGTGGCTCTCGTAGCTCTGGTCGGAGTTGCGGCGTGGACGTTCAACACGCACTCGCCGGCAGGCACCGAAGCGTCATCAAAGCCTGGCGAAGCCTCAACACACGTGGCGGTCAGCGTGCCAACGGTGTTGATTTTGGATGCATCGGGGTCAATGGATCAGGCCGATGCGCCGGGTCCACGAATCGATGCGGCTAAGGCCGCCGCCCTGGGCCTTGTCGACGCCCTGCCTGATGGAGCGACGCTCGGACTGGAGACCTACGGCATGGGCACTGGCACAACAGAACCCGAGCATGATGCGGGATGTCAGGACGTCCAGCGGGTGATCGCGTTGGGCACGCTCAACCGCGGCGAGATGCGTGCCCACATCGACGGCCTGCACGCGTCGGGGTACACCCCGATCGGCCTCGCGTTGGACCGAGCTGCGGCTCAGCTCCCTGCCGACGATTCGGCACAAGCGATCGTGCTGGTGTCCGACGGTGAGGACACCTGCGACAGCGCACCCTGTGACAGGACGACCCAGATCAAACGCAGCCATCCCAACCTGGCCATCTCGACGGTCGGATTCAAGACCGATGGGCCGGCCAGTGATCAGCTGAAGTGCATCGCCACCGCCACCGGTGGCATATTCGTCCAAGCCGCCAACGCGAGCCAACTCGCTGCCCGGCTGATCGCCACCCAAAATCCCGGCCAAGCCCAAACCTCACTGACATCCAGCGGTATTGGCGACATCGAACTCGGCGCCAAAGTCGCCGACATCCGCACCAAGCACTCCGACTTTCCGGACGCGGGCACCACCGGCCGGGTCACCGTGGTCTGGCGCGATTACGACTACGACTTCGCCGACGGAACGCTCGACGCCATCCGCCCCCGCAACGGCGGCCGCACCATCGACGGACTCACCGTAGGCTCACCGCTGAGCAAGGCCATCGAACTCTACGGCGAGCCCCTGTCCACCACACCCAGCAACGGTGGAACCACGACGGTGACCTACGACGCCAACCCGAACACCGATGCCGCCTATCAAATGGTTATCGACGGCTATACCAGCACCGGCACCAACAACGCCCCAAACGGCACCGTCAAGACCATCATCCTCTGCCGCTGCAAACCACAAAGCGTACCCGCTAGCAAACCGACAGTGCTATCGCCAACGAGCAACAACCTGGTGTACATAAAAGCCAAGTCTGGCGACACATGGTGCATGATCACGTCGTCAGAGGTGGATTGTGGGGCGCGCTACACCGACCCGCCGGAGCTTTATGGCCAGCCCGCCAACGGGTTCCGGTTCCGCGCCGATGGCACGTCTGAGTGGGTCGTCGGCGACTTTGGCTTGGTCGAGTGGCAACAGATCGCCCACGCCACCTACACGGCCATCGGATGGACCATCGATTCCGCGGCGTCGGGTCTCACCTTCACCAATGACGACACCGGGCACAGGGTCTTTGTCAGCCCCGGTCGGGTCGAACGTGTTGGCCCGTAGCATCCTGATTCATGGCGCAAACGCGGCGACGCCCAGCGTGATCACGAGGAAGGTTTCATCCTGATGCGGTTCAATGTGCCGCCGAATTGGCCAGTGCCACCGAATTGGTCGCCGGGACCCGGGCGGCCGGTAGACTCGTCGTGGCCGGCGCCTCCCCCGGGTTGGCAGTTCTGGATCCTCGACGAGGATCTACCCGCAGTCGCTGAAGAATGGCCGGCGCAGCCGATTGGGTACGAGCCCCGGGAGAGTGAGGATTACCCGCCGGCGCCGGGATCGCCGCGGCTCGCGGTCATAGTCGCGGTGATCGTCGCGGTCGTCGTGGTGGCCGGAGTCGCGGTGTGGGCGTTCAGCAATCACTCGCCTGCGGGCGAACAGACGTCATCCCACGCCGACAAACTGCAAAGCGCCCCTGCGCTGCCCGAAGTTGGTGCCGACAGCATCATCCGCAGCATGACGTTTCCCGCTGGGTCATGCGGAGATGGCTCCACGGGTTGGAAGCACTCGGTACCGATCACAGTGACGAACGGCAAGGGTGAAGCGCAGACTTCATCCGGTCAGTTCGGGGGCGCGTCGATCACGGACGCGAAGCTCGTCGGACCGCTCGACGCCGACGGCGACGGCACCGCCGATGCGGTCATCAGCTTCACATGCTTCGGCTCCACCTTCGACATGTGCTGTGCTGGGCGCACATCCATGATGAAGTTCTTACGGGTATTCAACTTTTCCAACCCATCGGCGCCCGAGCCGATCGGCGGGACGATCATGCCCGGCGTTTCACCGGTCCGCGGTGAGACTTCTGGCGAAATCCGGTACTTCGATCACGTGCGGATTGACGGTTCGGCAATAGTCACAGACGAGAAGCTGGTCTACGCCGACACCAGCGGAGCAACCGCCGATCTCGGCTTCCCACCCGATTCAACGATCGAAGTCACGCATCAATACGCCGATGGTGAGTGGGTCGCCATTGAGCGAGTGCTTCGATGATGGCCGGGTGAAATGCCACGTGCCCTCCGGACTCGCATACATTGAGCTGAAAAACACTTTCCTGCAACGTTGCTGATCCGCCGCTCTGAACCGTCCGAACGCGCGAATTGGGCTCTCAAAACGCGGATTTAAGCCGTTCGGATTACAGACTCGAGCTAGCTTGGCGTTTATCTTGAACCGCATGACTTCCTCTCATCGTTCAATCCCAAAGTTGCTCGTTCCGCTCGTTGTGATCGCAGGCGTCAGCGTTGGCGTGCAACCCGGGGTTGCCTCCGCCACACCGGTTTACAACACCCCGGCAGCCCCGATGATCACGTTGCCAGCCGCGCCGTCGACCGATTCGGCGCCGAACCCGTCTCCCGGCGCCCGATCTGCAAGAAAGGGCTCGGGTGCACCGAACAAGTCACCTGAGGCGAAAGCTGTTTTCGTGCCGATGATCCTGGTGGCGGGCCGGTGGATACTCAGCACCCCAGCAGTACGACGGGGCCTAGCGGACTGGGCCTTGAGGTTGCGGGGGCTGTAGCTACTTTGCGGGCCGCGCAACCAGTGAGTCCTTACGAGACCCATGGCGCGGCCGCGGACACGGTCGCCCACGCCCGGACGCCACAATCTGACTCGGCAACGCGAAACCCCGCGGGCCCTGCCTGCGGGGTTTTGTCGTATGCGCCTAGTATTTTCATTCGCCAGGGGCGTGAGTCACCTTGGGAGAAGGTGGCTTAACTCGGTTTGTCTCCCAGGCGATGGCAACTGCCGAGATCGCTTCCCGAACACCGCCATCGCCGCCTGGCGCACAGCTTTCGCGGCATCGTCGTCCGTATCATCGGTTCACTCGCTCGTGTGGGTTCAGTTCATGCTGATGCGGTTCAATCCACCGCCGCTCGCCGAGCATTTGAGTTCAGCTCCCGCGGCGAAGAGGGAAGGCCTCGCCATTGCCGACAACTGTCGATGGCTGGTCATCTATCCGCAGGAGGCCCGCAAGCCGACATTCACGGCCACCGAAGTTAGCGCTGTCGTCTAGCTCTTCGCCGAGCAAGTCGCCAAGTTCGAGGCCGCTCCGGCTCAGCCTGCGAACCAATCACGCCTCAACTCCTGTAGGCCAATCGTATGAATCCATCAGCAGTTGCTAAGTTTTCAAATCCACAAACTCAGATGCAGCGCTATGGTGCACAGACCGAAGGGGATCAGCTCAGGAAAGGCGGCGCCCTGTGGTCCGACGACACGATGTGCAGACGCGACGCTGCACTAACGGCCCCTCAACTTCGAAAACGGTAGCAGTGGGAGTTGCGGCAGCGCTACTGGCATGCAGTGTCGCGGCTCCAGCCCACGCCGACCCGACGGGTTTGCAGTTGTCAATCACCATGCAACGCGCGGTCGCGTACGGCACCCAGATCGAACCCAACCGGTTCCGCCTCGGGCGCACAGCCAATGGCCATTTGGCGGTGGACCTCGCGTTGAGCTGGAACACCACTGACGGCTCGATCATCTGGGGCCACGAAACGTCAACGGTGCTCGCCGACAACGGAACCAGCGTCTACTCATCCAACCAGAGCGTCAACGGATTCTCCGAAAGCGGTCACTGGAAGTTCTCGCTCAAGGCGCCGGGGCAGTACACCTACGTGGTTGACGTCGACACCAAGCAGGGCCAACATCTTCACGGTGAACAGCCGTTCACCGTTGATCTTCTTTAGACTCGCCGCGGCTATGCAAGAGCACAATCACAATCGTCCTGGTGGCGATCGACAAGGATCCACAGCGCAGCCAGGTCTGCATCCCTCTGAAGCCGTACGCCCAACCCATCGCGGGTCGTCCAGGCCGTGGCTAATGGGCTTCGTCGTAGTGGCCGTCCTCGCCCTCGCTATTGTCGCCGTCGGCGTAACCACAGCGCACAAATCCAAATCGCCAATGTTCGAGAGCGCGCCAACACCGATGCCCAACCACCCGGTAGCCAACTCGACCTCTGTGACCGACCTGCTGGCCAAATCTTCCGACTTTCCACATATCGGGGACAACCGGTACGTCATCAGCGACCTTTCCAGAAGCTCTAGCCCTGACCGCAAAGGGGCCCTTGATGCGTGCGACAAGCTGATGTGGCCCGAAAAGGAGTACTCGGACCTAGTGTTCCAAAGCGCCTACTACAGCCCGCCCCCAGAGCATGGCGGCCAGTCGATGGATGCCACGATCTACATGCGTGACCTACCTGCACTCGGACAAGACTTCGATGCGACGGTACGAGACTGTCCGAGCTTTGACATCCAGTCGACTGAGTACGGCAGCAGCGGAGAGCCTATCGGCACCGGAATTGACCGGACATCGTTGACACAGTGGGACATTCCCGGCGTCGCCGGCGAGCACCATGGTTACAAGGTTTCCGCAGCAGACATATCGAGTCTGGGGACGTCGTATACCTCACCGGACGAGTATCGGCTAGTCGGCAAATTGAGGGGCATCACATTTGTGGTTTCGTTCTTCGACGGTATGGGAGACGGCCCCGCTACCGCTGGTCGCGACCTAGCAACGCTGTTCGAGAACCAGCGGCAGCGCATTCTTGATGCACCGTGAGGCGATATTCAGGGTAAAGCTCGACGTGAATGTCATCCGTTCGTACGAATCCCACCCATCCAGTCGCCGCACCGACACTGCCAGTGCTACACCGTTTGCGTGACTGACAATCTGCCACCGAGCAGGTTCGGCGCGGGCTATACGGTCGGCGGATCCCCATCGGCGCCCCCCGGCCAGCAACCGCCTCCGCAGCAGTCGCCATATCCCACGGCACCACCGCCGGCCATGGGGCTACCACCGGGTTATCAGCCGCCCGGATACGAACAACCCAGCCCCTACGGTCCACCCCCGCGATCCGGGCCGGCCTACTATGCCGCCGCACCGTCCACAATGCCCACCAGCGATGTCGTGGGGAAGCTGCGCTCAAACAAGCTCGTTCTCCACCTGTCTGCTGGAGCACTCGGTGGAGCCCTCGGCGCGTTGCTCGCTGAAGTTGTTCCCCAGGAGTATTCAACAAGCCGATTCATGACGATATGGGTGACCGGCCTCTGGTCGCTCCTCTTCACCAGTGTCATTGCCACGGCGCTATTCCTCTCCGACGCCTGGCATCAGCGGCGCGAGCTACGGCCCGGCCGTATAGGCGTCACCTGGCTGTTCGGAGCGGCAGCCGGGTTTGTGGCGGGAGCCGTGGCCCAGGCCGTCTTCTTGATGCCCGTTGATTCATTTGAGTTCAAGAACTATGTGCTGCGAACGTTCTGCTGGGGTATCGCCGGTGCCCTCATCGGCGGGCTGTTGTCTCGTACCGTCCCGAACCTCGGCGTAGGGCGGGGAATTGCAGCCGGTTTCGTTGGGGGTTGTATCGGCGGCATCAGCTTCGTCCTGATCGCCCAACAACTGCCGGAAATGTGGGGGCGCATCGTCGGCATTGCCGCGCTTGGCCTCGCCCTCGGCCTCGCAATGTATGTGGTAGAGAAGCTATTTCGCGAAGCCAGCCTCGAGGTCATCTGGGCCCCCGGTGAGACGACTGAGATCGGTCTGGGCCTGCAGCCGATTACGATAGGCGGCAACGTCGAAGACGACGTCTTTGTTCGGGGGCTGCCGCCAAACGTTTCCACCATTGTGCTCAGCAATGGCCAGATCGAACACTTCGAGAACTACAACGGCGCACGTACCCTGTTGACCAACGGCAGTCAATTGCAGGTCGGGCCGATCTATTTGGTGATCCACGCGCGCCAATGACGAGCGTCATCCCTCGATAACCCGCAGCAATGCCTTCCGGATTTTTCCCCAAACAGCCTCCGGGGATGAGCCCTTGAGCACTTCGATTGTGAGAATCGGGATACCGCGGTCGCGCCCGACATAAGAGCCCAGCGACCCCGGCGTCGGCGCGAACGATGTGGACTCCTCTACTTCGAGTCCGCTCAGCGTGGAAAACTGCTCGGCAAGAGCCCGGGCAGGACCGTCGTAGTTGAGGAACTGCCGCCCCACCCACGAATGCGCTACCACCACCAGGTCCGGGCGAACCCGGTCGATCGCGTCGTACACGGCGCGCGACTCCGGTTGGCTCAGCGGTGACGACCCATACAGGGGGTTGGTTGTGTCGAAGTTCTTGGCCGGGAAATTTCGATTGATATCAACGCCATTGGCGTTGGTACGGGTTCCCGCGGCACGGCCATCCGGGTTGGCATCCTCGAGGATTGTCAACGTGGCCACGTCGGCAAGGCCGGCGGCGGCAAACGCTTCCGGAAGTTGGGCCGTGGAATAGGCGCCTTCAGCTTCGTCGCCGTGAATGCCGCCGATGAACAACACCCGGCGCGGACCATGCCCGAAGCTCCGGACGCGAATAGGCCGCCCCTGCACCGTTGAGCCGATCATCTCCCAATCGCCCGCACCGACCCGATTAGGTGTCTTATTCGTCGGGGTCGATATCTCTGGCGACGAGGGCCCACTGATCGGTGCACTCGAGCTGGATGCCGCGACATCGGGCGAAGCTATTGGGCCACAGCCAGGTACGAAGATCTGTGCGGCGATGGCGAGAACGACCAGCCCTCTGCGCGCGCGGAACTGTGTCATTTCGACGTCAGCACGACGGGATCGAGCTGGCAGTGACATCCAAGTAGACCGAATTCACGTACGCGCCATTGGCGAGCCGGTACCAGATGGCGCTTGTGCCGTGCCCGGCGCTCGTTCGAGTATCGCCCATCGTCTGACAGGCCAGGGTCACGCTGATCCCGTCTCGTAGGTCGTCCGGGAACAGCCGCGGGGCCGCGACGTAAGGCGCGTTACGTTGCTTGACACCGCAGGTACCCCCTTCATCGCAGGTACCCACGATGACGCCGACGGCGGGTTGCGCTGCGGTCGTTACGGTTACCGAAGTGCTCGTGCCAGCCATCCTTGACGAAAGATCCGTGCCGGGAGTCCGCAAAGTCGTTGCCGTCGTTGTTGATGTCGCCGTTGTGCTAACACTGTCGTGTTGGGTGAGGTTGATGATGGTGGCGATGATGGCGGCCACGGCGACGAGGGCCCCGATCGCCACCGCCGCCATTTTCAGGCCGCCCCCAGACGAGCTCGGCGCGGGCCGAGCCGGTGGCGG
>NZ_JACBJQ010000007.1 GCF_013404075.1 Mycolicibacterium vinylchloridicum | reverse complement strand
CCGCCGTCGGACTGCTTGCTCGCGCTGTTCGCATCTTCTTTTTTGCCCACAGACCGATGTGTATCGGAGCCCGGCCTCCGCCTCCGCCGCCCGCGCCGGCGGTCCCACCTGCGCCCGCGGCCTCTGCGGCAGCACCGGCGCCGGCCCAGCCCGCCCCGTCGCCGACACCCGGTCCCCGTCCGGGACCGGCCGCGCCCAAGCCGGGTATGCCCCGGCCGCCGCGCGTCGGTAACAACCCGTTCTCCTCGGCCCAGCCGGTCGAGCGTCCCGCGCCGCGTCCGCAGGGTCCGCGGCCCGGGCCCAGCGGACCGCGCCCCGGCCCGGGTGGCCCGCGTCCCGGCGGCGCCACACCCGGCAACATGCCCCCTCGGCCGCCCGGCGCCCGTCCCGGCGCGCCCGGTCGTCCGGGTGCCCCGCGTCCCGGCGGCGGTCCCCGTCCCGGTGGTGGCCCCGGCGGCGGCGGTCGTCCCGGCGGTGGTGGCGGCGGCGGTAACTACCGCACCGGCGGTCCCGGTGGCGCCGGCGGCGGTGGAGCTGCTGCCGGCGGTTTCCGGGGTCGTCCCGGCGGTGGCGGTCCCGGTGGTGGCGGCGGCGGTGGTGGCCGCCCCGGTCAGCGCGGTGGCGCGGCCGGTGCGTTCGGCCGTCCCGGTGGCGCCCCGCGTCGTGGCCGTAAGTCGAAGCGGGCAAAACGCGCCGAATACGAGAGCATGCAGGCGCCGGTCGTCGGTGGCGTGCGGTTGCCGCACGGCAACGGCGAGACCATCCGGCTGGCCCGCGGCGCGTCGCTGTCCGACTTCGCCGAGAAGATCGATGCCAACCCGGCTGCTCTGGTTCAGGCCCTGTTCAACCTCGGCGAGATGGTGACCGCCACCCAGTCCGTGGGTGACGAGACGCTCGAACTGCTCGGCAGCGAGATGAACTACGTCGTGCAGGTCGTGTCGCCGGAGGACGAAGACCGCGAGCTGCTCGAATCCTTCGACCTCACCTATGGCGAGGACGAGGGCGACGAGGAGGACCTGGAGGTCCGCCCGCCGGTGGTCACCGTCATGGGTCACGTCGACCACGGCAAGACCCGCCTGCTGGACACCATCCGGCAGGCCAGCGTCCGCGAGGGCGAAGCCGGCGGCATCACCCAGCACATCGGTGCCTACCAGGTGACCGTCGAGCACGACGGTGTCGAGCGCCCGATCACCTTCATCGACACCCCGGGCCACGAGGCGTTCACCGCCATGCGCGCCCGTGGTGCGAAGGCCACCGATATCGCGATCCTCGTGGTCGCCGCCGACGACGGCGTCATGCCGCAAACGGTGGAGGCCATCAACCACGCGCAGGCCGCCGATGTGCCGATCGTGGTCGCCGTCAACAAGATCGACAAGGAGGGCGCCGACCCGGCCAAGATCCGGGCGCAGCTCACCGAGTACAACCTGGTTGCCGAGGACTTCGGTGGCGACACCATGTTCGTCGACATCTCGGCCAAGAACGGCACCAACATCGAGGCGCTGGAAGAAGCGGTGCTGCTGACCGCCGACGCCGCACTGGACCTGCGGGCCAACCCCGATATGGAAGCCCAGGGTGTGGCCATCGAGGCACACCTGGACCGCGGTCGCGGCCCGGTTGCCACGGTGCTGATCCAGCGCGGAACCCTGCGGGTCGGAGACTCCGTTGTCGCCGGCGACGCCTACGGCCGCGTCCGCCGCATGGTGGACGAGCACGGCGAGGACGTCACCGAGGCGCTGCCGTCGCGGCCGGTGCAGGTCATCGGCTTCACGTCGGTGCCAGGCGCCGGTGACAACTTCCTGGTTGTCGACGAAGACCGCATCGCCCGCCAGATCGCCGACCGGCGCAGTGCGCGCAAGCGCAACGCGCTGGCCGCCCGTACCCGCAAGCGCATCAGCCTGGAAGACCTGGATTCGGCACTGAAGGAAACCAGCCAGCTGAACCTGATCCTCAAGGGCGACAACGCCGGTACGGTCGAGGCGCTCGAAGAGGCCCTGCTGGGTATCCAGATCGACGACGAGGTAGAGCTGCGCGTCATCGACCGCGGTGTCGGTGGCGTGACCGAAACCAACGTCAACCTGGCGTCGGCGTCGGATGCGATCATCATCGGCTTCAACGTCCGCGCCGAGGGCAAGGCCACCGAGCTGGCCAACCGCGAAGGTGTGGAGATCCGCTACTACTCGGTGATCTACCAGGCGATCGACGAGATCGAGAGCGCGCTCAAGGGCATGCTCAAGCCGGTCTACGAGGAGAAGGAGCTCGGCCGCGCCGAGATCCGCGCCATCTTCCGGTCGTCCAAGGTCGGCAATATCGCGGGTTGCCTCGTGCAGTCCGGGATCATGCGGCGCAACGCCAAGGCGCGGCTGCTGCGTGACAACGTCGTCGTCGCCGAGAACCTCACGGTCTCCTCGCTCAAGCGCGAGAAGGACGATGCCACCGAGGTGCGCGAGGGCTACGAATGCGGTCTGACGCTGACGTACTCCGACATCAAGGAAGGCGACGTCATCGAGACATACGAGTTGGTTGAGAAGGCGCGGACCTAGTGATGAGCGCTTGCGCGAAGAACCGGACGCACAGTGGCTGATCCCGCAAGGGCGAAGCGGCTGGCCAAGCGGATCTCCACCATCGTCGCTTCGGCGATCGAGTACGAGATCAAAGATCCGCCGCTGGCGTTCGTGACGGTCACCGACACCAAGATGACCGGTGACCTTCACGACGCGACCGTCTACTACACGGTGCGCGGCAACACCCTCGACGACGAGCCGGACTACGCAGCCGCGGCCGCGGCGCTCGAACGTGCCAAGGGCACGCTGCGCACACGGGTCGGGGCGGGGACCGGCGTGCGGTTCACCCCGACGCTGTCGTTCGTCTTGGACACCGTGCCCGACACTGCTCTGAAGATGGAGGAGCTGCTGGCCAAGGCCCGCGCCGCGGACGCCGATGTCGCGCGGATTCGGGCCGGGGCCACTCCTGCGGGAGACGCGCAGCCCTACCGTGTGGTAGGAGAAGAGGTAGAAGCATCATCCTCGCAGGACGACCAGGACGCCGGTGACCGCGATCGATTCGACGACTGAGATCACCCGCCTCAGCAGGCGGGTGGATTCGCACGGCGCTCTCGAGGTGCTGCGCGGTGCCCGTTCGGTCAGCGTGATCTGCCACGTCCATCCCGACGCCGACAGCATCGGTGCCGGCCTGGCGCTGGCGCTGATCCTCGAGCGTGACGGTGTCGAGGTCCAGGTCAGTTTCGCGACGCCGTCGAACCTGCCGGAGTCGTTGCACATGCTTCCCGGCGGCCACCTGCTGGTGGCGCCGAAGGACATGCGCCGCGACGCCGATCTCGTGGTGACCGTCGATGCCCCGAGCATCAACCGGCTTGGTGCGCTGGCCGAGTTGACCCCGCCCGGCCGCGACGTTCTGGTCATCGATCACCACAAGTCGAACACCCTGTTCGGCAGCGTGAATCTTGTTGATCCCAAGGCCGATTCGACGACGATGGTGGTTGCCGAGCTGCTGGATGCGTGGGAGAAAACGATCGACCGGGACGTCGCCACCTGCCTGTACGCGGGGTTGACGATCGATACCGGGTCGTTCCGGTGGGCGTCGCCGCGGGCCCTGCGGCTGGCGGCGCGCCTGGTCGAGCTGGGCGTGGACAACGCCGCGATCAGCCGGGAACTGTTCGACACCCACCCGTTCGTATGGCTGCCCCTGCTGGCCCGGGTGCTGTCCAGCGCCCAGCTGGTGCCCGAGGCGGCCGGCGGGCGAGGCCTCGTGTATGCGGTGGTCGCTCACGAGGACTGGATGAAAAACCGGTCCGAAGAGGTGGAGAGCATCGTGGACATCGTGCGCACCACCCACGAAGCCGAGGTCGCGGCGGTCTTCAAGGAGATCGAGCCGCAGCACTGGTCGGTGTCGATGCGCGCCAAGAGCTATGACCTGGCCAAGGTCGCCAGCGGCTTCGGCGGCGGCGGGCACACCCTGGCCGCCGGCTACTCCGCGTCCGGACCGATCGACGACGTGGTGGCGCAACTGGCCGCCGCCCTCGGCTGACGGGTTGGCCGACTCGCCTGTCACCGGTCGACGGATCGCCGGGCTGGCGATTCCGGCGCTGGGTGTCCTGGCCGCCGAGCCGATCTACCTGTTGTTCGACATCGCGATCGTCGGGCGCCTCGGTGCGCTGAGTCTGGCGGGTCTGGCGATCGGCGGGTTGATCCTCTCTGTTGTCAGCGCACAGCTCACGTTCCTGTCCTACGGCACGACGGCCCGTTCGGCGCGGTTCTACGGCGCCGGTGACCGGGCCGCGGCGGTCGGTGAGGGCGTGCAGGCCACCTGGCTCGCGTTGGCGATGGGTGCGGTGATCGTGACCGCGGTGCAGCTGACCGCGGTCCCGCTGGTGTCGGCGATCGCGGGCAGCGCGTCGGGCGGCGGCATCGCCGACGCGGCGCTGCCGTGGGTGCGGATCGCGATTTTCGGGGTGCCGGCCATCCTGATCTCGGCGGCA
Organism: Mycolicibacterium vinylchloridicum; assembly: GCF_013404075.1. Taxonomy (GTDB): domain Bacteria; phylum Actinomycetota; class Actinomycetes; order Mycobacteriales; family Mycobacteriaceae; genus Mycobacterium; species Mycobacterium vinylchloridicum. Next base: position 177,553 of record NZ_JACBJQ010000007.1, on the reverse strand, counting down.
GGCAACGGCTGGATGCGTGGGGTGCAGGACACCATGCGGCCGCTGCGCTATGTGCTGGTGGGGTTCGGCATTTCGGCGGTGTTGTGCCCGCTGCTGGTGTACGGCTGGCTGGGCCTGCCCCGGCTGGAGCTGGCCGGCTCGGCGATCGCCAACCTGGTGGGGCAGTGGTTGGCCGCCGTGCTGTTCTGCCGCGCGCTGCTGGTGGAGAGGGTCCCGCTGCGTCTGGACACCTCGGTACTGCGGGCACAGATGGTGATGGGCCGCGATCTGGTGGTGCGGACCTTGGCGTTCCAGGCCTGCTTCGTGTCGGCGGCGGCGGTGGCCGCACGGTTCGGAGCGGCGGCCGTCGCCGCGCACCAGGTGGTGCTGCAGTTGTGGAATTTCCTTGCCCTGGTACTGGATTCGCTTGCGATTGCCGCACAGTCACTGGTCGGTGCCGCGCTCGGTGCCGGCCGGACGACTCACGCGAAGTCGGTCGCGTGGCGGGTGACGGTGTTCTCGACGATCGCCGCCGCGATATTGGCGGTGGTGTTCGCGGTCGGCGCCTCGGTGCTGCCATCGTTGTTCACCGACGACCGTTCGGTGCTCGCCGCGATCGGAGTGCCGTGGTGGTTCATGGTGGCGCAGCTGCCCATCGCCGGTATCGTCTTCGCGCTCGACGGCGTGCTGCTGGGGGCCGGTGATGCCGCGTTCATGCGTACCGCGACGTTGGCCAGTGCGCTCATCGGTTTCCTGCCGTTGATCTGGCTGTCGCTCACGTTCGGCTGGGGCCTGCTCGGTATCTGGTCGGGCCTGAGCACGTTCATGGTGCTCCGGCTGATTTTCGTTGGCTGGCGGGCGTTTTCGGGGCGTTGGCTGGTACCCGGGACCGGCTAGCGCCGAGCGGTTGCCGCCCAGCCGAAGTCATTGGTACGCACGTCGATGTCGGTGAATCCCGCTGCGGTGAGCCGATCGGCGAGCCCCGCCGGGTCGACCGGGTTGTAGGTGTCGCCCACGTGTGCGTTCTCCATGTCGTCGCTGCCGATGCTGTCACTGGCGACCAGCGTGGCGCCTGGGCGCAGCACCCGCGCGACCTCGGCCAGCAGCCGGTCCTGCAGTTCGGCGGTGGGAACGTGGTGCAACATCGTGAAGCAGGCCGCGCCCGAGAACCGATTGTCTCCGAAATCCAGCGCGGTGGCATCGCCGCGCACGATCTGCACCGACGGCACACCGGAGAACCGCTCGGTGAGCATGGCCGCCAGCTTGTCATCGATTTCCACGCAGGTCACCCGGGGCAGCACAGTGCTCAACACGTCGGTGACGGCGCCGTAGCCGGGCCCGACCTCCAGGACGTCGTCACCGAGGTCGGTGCTACCCAGCGCCCACGGCAGGATCTGGTCACGCATGATCTGACGCCATTCGTCGCTGCCGCAGACCTCGTGCGCCTCATTCATGCGGGCCAGCCTAGAGGATGCGCCTGTCACGGCGATCTGAATTTTTGCTGAGTTGGCTCCGAGCGTCCCCTCTGTGCGTTAATACTGAACGTTGCTGAACAACCGTCCGGGTTCGGGGGTGCCATGAGTTCGACAGCATTTGGATTTCGTGTCGGTTCTGCCGCGTTTGCGCTGAGCCTGGGTATGGCGGTGGCCGCCAGCCCAGGTATCGCGGTAGCTGACACCCCGGACACCGGCTCGGCGGCACAACCCTCGAAGCCGTCGAAGGTCGGCACGTCGCGCCGCGCGGCGCAGGCGCCATCCGACAGCAAGGTCGGTGCACCCAAGCGGTCCACTCGCACGCCGGCGGCGTCGCGACCTGCCGCGGTCAGCCGCCCGGGTGCGCGGGTGCCCGCCGACGAGACCCCCAAGCCGGCCAAGGCGATCGATCCCAGCGCATCCGTTCAGATGAACAAAGCCGCAGAATCCGCTGTCACAGAACAGGTTTCGACCTTCACATCCGAGGTCGCAGCGCCGGTGTCGAAGAAGATGACACCGGCGAGTCGCGCCGCGACCGCGGCGCTGAACCCTGGCGACATCGTCTCGCGGTTCCTGTCGCTGTTCGGGATCAAGGGCCTGCCACCCTCACCGGCGCAGCTGCTGACCGGCATGCTGACCCTGATTCGCCGCGAGATCGACAACCTGCTGCGTCCGCAGACCACGCCCAGCCTCGCGATCACCGACACCAGCCTCGTCGAGGGCAGCGGGAGCACCACCACTGCGGCATTCACGGTGACGCTGTCCAAGCCGAGCACCAAGACCGTGACCGTGAGCTACCTGACTGGCGACGGGTCGGCGACGGCCCTCCAGGATTACGTGAACGTCGCGGGCACGCTCGTCTTCGCCCCGGGCGTGACCACCCAGGTGATCACTGTGGACGTGCTGGGCGATACCAAGGTCGAGCCGGCCGAGACCTTCACCGTGACGCTGTCCGACGCGTTCGGCGCCAAAATCGGCCGGGCGGTCGCGACGGGCACCATCACCGACGACGATGACGCCAGCATCCCGCAGTTGCCGACGGTGTCCATCGCCGGGGCCGGCGTGTCCGAAGGCAACAGCGGAACGACGTCGATCCCGTTCACGGTGACCCTGTCCAAGGCATCGGACACGGCGATCACGCTGACCTACACGACGACGAACGGTTCGGCCACCGCCGGCCAGGACTACACGGCGGCCTCGGGAACGGTGACGTTCGCCGCGGGCTCGGTGACGCAGGTGATCAACGTCAGCGTCATAGGTGACACCGCCGTCGAGCCGACCGAGACGTTCACCGTCACGCTGTCCGCCCCGGTCGGCGCCACCATCGCCACCGCATCGGCGGTCGGCACCATCGCAGCCGACGACACCGCCACGACACCCGGTGGCACCGCCGAGTGGGGCACGAGCTTCTTCGCGCCGTACATCGACATGGGCGCATACCCGGTGCCGAACCTGCTGGCGCTCTCCAAGACCTACGGCACGTCGTTGGTGACGCTCGGCTTCATGCAGGCCGATGAGAACGGCACCCTTGCCTGGGCGGGATTAGCTGCGCTGAAACCGAATTCGACCAACGAACAGGCGATCGCCATCAACAACGCGATCGCCACCTTCAAGGCCGCAGGCGGGGACGTCATGATCTCCTTCGGCGGTGCGGCCGGCACCAGCATCGCCCAGGACTACGCCGCCAAGGGGCGTACCGCCCAAGAACTCGCGGCCGCCTACGCGGCCGTCGTCGACAAATACGGCGTCACTCACCTTGATTTCGACATCGAGGGCGCCGCGGTGGCCGATCCCGCGTCGGTCACCCTCAACGCCCAGGCGCTGGCGCTGTTGCAGAAACAGAAGCCGGAGTTGGAGATCTGGTACACACTTCCGGTGTTGCCGAGCGGGCTGACCGCCGACGGCGTGAACGTGGTGGAAACGGCGCTGGCGGCCGGGGTCACGTTGGCCGGTGTCAACGTGATGGCAATGGACTACGGCGAGTCCGCCGCGCCGACCAGTGGGCCGAACGCAAAGACCATGGGCGCCTACGCGATCGAATCGGCCGAGTCCACCTACGCCCAGCTCGCCACGCTGTACGCCGCTCACTCGAAAACCTTCGGCTGGAGCAACATCGGGGTCACCCCGATGCTCGGCGTCAACGACGTCATCACCGAGGTGTTCACCGTCGCCGACGCGCAGGCGCTCGAAGACTGGGCCCGCACCAAGAACATCGGGATGCTGTCGATGTGGCAGGTGCTTCGCGACACTCCGGGCACGCTGGGTCAGTCCACCACCAGCGCCTCGGGACTCGGCGACCCCACCGGAGCGTTCAGCAACGTGTTCAACGACTACGGCACGATCAACGTCGTCGACTACACCAACGCCGGGGGCACGGCCGGAGGCGGCGGCGGGACCCCGGTGACCGGCGGCACGACCACGACGATCGGCTGGGCATGGGGTGCCAACCCGGTGCTGACGTTCGACCCCGCCAAGGACACCCTGGACTTCGTCTGGATGCAGGCCAACGAGTTCGACGTCTCGGACGAGTCCGGGTCGACGGTGATCACGATCGTCGGCAACAACAGCAGCTACACCTTGGGCGGCGTGACGCTGAGCCAATTGCAGATCGGCAACATCATCGCCAAGGACGCCGGCACGCTGGCGAAGTGGCAGAGCCTCATCGACGCCGCGAAAGAGGTATGAGGCGAGCCTATTTCACCTGCGAGCGGCCACGCTCGATGACCGAGGAACGGCTGGCGGCGATGTCGTCACCGGAGGTCTGGGCCATCCACTTCCTGGCCGACATCGCCTCGATCCACAGCCCCGACCCGGTCTGGTCTTCGTCGATGCGGTGATAGGAAGCCAGTAGCGCGCGCACAGCCTTCTGGTTGTTGCCGACGATCGCCGCGGCGACCGCGCGGGCAGCCGGCAGCAACTCCTCGTGCTCGACGACCTGGGTGACCAGCCCGGCGCGCAGGGCATCGGCTGCGGACAGGTAGTCACCGGTCAGGCTCATCCGCCGGGCCATCCCGACGCCGACCTTTTGCGGCAGTCGCACGCTCAGGCCCCAGGTCGGCAGTAGCCCGACCCGGGCGTGGGTGTCGGCGAAACGGGCGCGCTCGGAGGCGATCAGGATGTCGCAGTACAGCGCCAGTTCCAGTCCGCCGGTCACCGCTGCGCCGTTGATCGCCCCGATGACCGGCTTTGTCATCGGCGGCCACTTCGGCGAGATGTCGGGAAGTTCGGTGGTGTCGCCGAGTTCCTTGAGGTCCAGCCCCGCGCAGAAGACCGGGTCGGCACCGGTGACGATGACGACGTCGACGCCCTCGTCGGCGTCGGCCTCGCGCAGCGCGCCGAAGAAGCGGTTGCGCAGCGCGCTCGACAGCGCGTTGCGCGCGCCGGGCCGATTCAGTGTGACCGTGCGGATCCGGTCGGTGGTGTCGATGAGCAGGATGTCGTCGCCGGTCATAGCTGACACCGTAACCGCACCGCTAACGACCCGAGCGTGCCGTCCCTTTCGCCGGGCGGTGTGCTCCCATCGGTGAGCGGGGTGGACCGCTGGGGCCGGCCGTCGGAGTGCCGCCGACCGGCGGCGGCGCTGTTGGTCCCAGCCCCGCCGCCGGTAGCGGAATCGTCCGTGTCGGCGAGCGGACCGCCGACGGCGCAGGCACACGCACGGGCCGGGCGGCGCGGCTTGGCGAGTCTCCGGTTGCCACCGGAATCGGCCGGGAGGCGGTGGTCGCGATGTCGGGTGTCGATGTGGCCCGCGCGGGTTTGCGAACCAAAATGCTTGGGGGAGAGGGTGATACCGTCGCCGATGGCGAATTCTGCTCGATGTGGCCGGCTTCGGGTGCGGTGCAGGTGCCGGCCTTGGACTGAAGACGCGTCTGAAGCGAGGAGGCGTCGTCGTGGCCTGGCCGCAGCGATGCCTGTCGGATCTGTGCGGCAGGGACTGAACAATCAGCGATTTCGACGAGGCCGCCGAACATCGGTACGCCGCCGACGGCGCTGGGAACGTACCAGGCCAGCCACATCGGCCCGGCTGCGACGGCCCTGCTCGCGTCGATCACCGTGGACAGTTCCTGCTCGGCTATCGCGGGATCGGCGGGCACCATGGCCTGCACTGCGCGCACCCGATCGTTGTCGATCCGCAGGCCGAAGACGTCGACCGGAACGCTGCCGAGGAACTGCTCGACGGACGTCTGAGCTTGTGCGCTGAGGGGAAAGGCGACGCTCATCCTCGGGGTCCGAGGCGACGGCGAGGCCGGTGACACCGACATGGTGAGCCCGGTGTCACCGGCGGTTCGCCGGACGGTGTCGAGGAGATCGGCCCCCGGGGTGTGGCTGTCGGTGACCGAGAGTTGATTCACCATGCTGTCGTCGCCACGGAACCAGTCGATGCGGCCGTCTGCACCCGCGGCGATCACGCGGAGCCGCTCGGCGTCATCGGCGATCTGGGCGGAGTCGAGGTGTGACTGACGCCTCAGTGTCACCGGCTTGTCGGGCATCACCCAGAAGTCCACATTCTGGGTGTAGTTCGCGATCAACCGGATCCTGGCGTCGGCGATCCGGTCGGCGACGGCGATCAGCTCGGAGCGGGTTGCCGCGGGCGCGTCGACAGTGATGTTGAAGGTGAAGCCTTCGGCGTAACTCTCATCCGGATACACCCACGCGTCGGTGACCCCGGGCATCGACATCAGGGTGGCTTGCAGGTCGTCGGCAACCTCAGTGAGGTTCGTCGGAGCGCCGCAGGCCGGTAGGACGGTGGCACCGATCAGAAGAGTCAGGGCCGAGCCGGCTCGGCACAATCGCCGCGTTCGCAACCTCGGCCTCCAGCCCCGCGCATCGGACAGTCGAGGTCAATCTACTCGCGCGTCACTTGTTCTGGTGGCGGCAGATTGAGCCGATAGCTGTGAATGTGCTCAGAGCATGCGAACATCGACGTGAACATCAGGTTCGGAGAGTGTCGACGCGGTCAGTACCCACCTCCCGACGACCGCCGCGAGAAGCGTGTCCGTGCCATCGGTGCCGCGCGCGGCCTCGCACACCCGGCGTAATTCGTCGGCGATGGTGGTGATCCGCGGCGCGATATCGGCGATCCGGTTCGACTGCGCCAGCGAGGCGCCCAAAAGCGCACTGGCCAGGCGCATTTCGCCTTGCGGTGGAGTGATGAATGCATCTGTGGGGCGTGCCGCCAGGGCAGGCATGACGATCTCGTAGGCCCGGTCGAGAGCGGCTCGGTAAAGCGGTGCCTTGCCCGGGAAGTAGTGGTGCACCGCGGGCCGGGTGATATCGACCAGATCCGCGACTTCCTGCAATGTCGCGGCGTCGTACCCGCGGTAGGCAAAGATGTGGATGGCCGCCGAGACGATCAGTGGGCGTCGCACCTCTCCGTTCGAACCGCGTGGCCGACCCACCCCTCGCTTGCTCACGGTGGGCAGCCTTCGTACATCTGTCGTACCGGCGAGCGCCAGTTCCGGGACCACGGTCCACCTTTCTGATCACGTGAGATCGACGGGTTGGCGGCCAGGCTAGGCGGCGAACTTGTGAGTGAGATGGGTGCCGCATATCAATCCGATCACCGCGTCGGCTGGTCAGCAGGCATGCTGGAGCTCATGTGCCGAAACATCACCGAGTTGCGCGGCCTGGAGCCGGCGGCCACCGACGAAGAGATCACCGCGGCCGCCCGCCAGTACGTCCGCAAGGTCAGCGGAATCACCCGGCCGTCCGAGGCCAATGTCGACGCTTTCGAGGCTGCGGTCGTGCAGGTGGCGGCCGTCACGACACGGCTGCTGGCCGAGCTGCCGGCCCGGCGTCAGCCGCCCAAGACCGTTCCACCGCTGCGCCGGCCCGAGGTCATCGCGCGACTCACCTCGACGTGACCACTGCGCTCAAGGAATGGAGTGCGGCGGTGCACGCCCTGCTCGACGGGCGGCAGACGGTGCTGCTGCGCAAGGGCGGCATCCACGAGAAGCGGTTTGCCGTCGCGGCTGAGGAGTTCCTGTTGTTCCCGACGGTCGCGCACAGCCACGCCGAACGGGTGCGACCCGAGCATCGGGACCTGCTCGCCCGATCGGCGTCGGACAGCACCGACGACCACCTCGTGATCCGTGCCGCCGCGAAAGTGGTTGCTGCCGTTGCAGTATCGGACGCCGAGCGGCTGGCCGACATCGAAGATCTGCATATCTGGACCGCCGAGTCGGTGCAGGCCGACCGGCTGGACTTCCGGCCACGCCACCGGCTGACCGTGCTGGTGGTGCAGGCTTTCCCGCTTATCGAGCCGATCCGGTTGGCCCGTGAACCGCAATACGGCGGCTGTACCAGCTGGGTACAGCTGCCCGTGAGCGGCGATCTGGCCCAACCCGTTCACGACGCCGCGGCGCTAGGCGAGATCGCCGGCCGGGTCCGCGCCGCCGTCGGCTGAGGGCAGACCGGCCGAGGCAGGCAGGATCAGCTTGGACAGCCCGCCGGCCCCGTGGTGGACGGTGTGTACCGCCGGCACCATCCGCCGGCCGGTGAGGACCGGCTCGCCGGTGCCGAGGTTGCGGGCGTAGCGCGGATGCGAGCCGCCGGCGATCAGCACCCGGATCTGGGTGCCCGCGGGGAAGCGGTGCGCGACGGCATCGAGCTCTACCCGGACCGGACCGGTCCGGGCCTCGGTCAGCCGCTGGTAGCCGTCGCTGACATTGCGGGAGCGTCCCCGGGCGTCGACCTCACTGATCCGCACGAACACGTCGACGTGGTCGATGTCGGCCTCGTGCGCCAGCTCCACGAGCGGGTTGCCGAACACATAGAGGTCGGCGTCCAAGGGTCCGCTGGTGAAGCTCAGCACGTCGGTGCGCCGCGCCAGTACCGAATCGTCCTGGTAGCCGCTGTTCTGGGTGAGGGGGCGGCCACCGACCGTCGGCGTCGGGTCGGCCGGGTCGTAGCGGAAGGTCGACGGCATCGCGTCGTCAGGCGGCGCGGCCGCGGCCAGCCGGCCACCGGGCTGCAGATACAACACGCCTTCGCCCGTGGGAGGTGGCCAGTCCGGCAGATCGATCCAGCCGTGATGGGCGACGTACACCCGGACCGGGTTGCGGCGGGGCGCGGTGCGAGCGCCGGCGAGGTGTGCGCCCAGCCAGCTCAGCGTCTCCGAGGCTACGGTGCCACCGGCCTTGGTGGTCATATCGCTGTGCGCCCACGGCCCGAGCGTCATCGCGACGTCGACACCACGGTCGCGCAGGCGGCCGTACTGCATGAGGGTCTGCTCGAGAAACAGGTCCTGCCAGCCGCTGATCAACAGCACCGGGACGTCGCAGCGGTCGAGTGCCGACGTCATCCGCATCGTCTCCCAAAACGGGTCATCACCGTGTGGGTGCTCGATCCACGACTCGTACCAGGGCGAGCCGGCGCCCAGTAGGTCGCGGCCGGCGTTGCCCAGCGGAAGTCCATGCGTGGCGCGTTCGAGTCGGCGCGCCGCACGGGTCGCGAACGCCAGCCGCCGCGGCATCGCCTCTTCCTGGTGGGCCATCGAGTCCGACCAGCCCAGGAAGTCGTTCAGCGAGAACGATCCGGTGCCCCACGAGGAGGCGTGGAAGTCGTGCGGGCCGACGGTGATCACCGCTGCGGCCAGTTCCGGCGGGGGATCGGACAGCAGCGCCCACTGGGTGAAGCCCAGGTAGGAGGCTCCGATGGTGGCGAGGTGCCCGCTGAACCAGGGTTGTTCGCGCAGCCAGGTCACGGTGTCGGCGGCGTCGTCAGCCTCGTGCACCATCGGCACGAAGTCACCACCGGACCCGAACGTGCCGCGCACGCTCTGCAACAGGACGTGATAGCCCCGCGCGGCATAGAGCTGGGCGTAGATCACCGACGATGGGAATGACCGTCCGTACGGGCCGCGAACCATGATCGTGCCGAGTGGTGCGCCGACGGGCGCATAGTGGGTCGCGCGCAGGACCGCACCGTCCCGCATCGGGATCCCGACGCCACGATGGACGACGTAATCGCTGGTCGGCGGCGATATCCGCAACAGCCGGGAGACGGCGCGGTCGACGAACTGCCGGGGCAGGGTGCTGCGCACGCCTCTCAGAATAGGTAGTACGGCGCGCTTGGGGCGCAGCGCGACCCTCCTTCGCTGCTGCCGCGGGCGGTCTAACCGGCCAGGCGCAAGTAGTCTGGCGTGTTGTGGCACCCACGCTCTGGGCGATCAGTGACCTGCACACGGGTCACACCGGCAACAAGCCGGTCACCGAATCGCTGTATCCCTCGTCGCCGGACGACTGGCTGATCGTTGCCGGCGACGTCGCCGAGCGCACCGATGACATCCGCTGGTCGCTGGATCTGCTGCGCAGACGCTTCGCGAAAGTGATCTGGGTGCCGGGCAATCACGAGCTGTGGACCACCGGGAAGGATCCGGTCCAGGTGTTCGGCCGTGCCCGCTACGACTATCTGGTCAACATGTGTGACGAGATGGGCGTGGTGACTCCGGAACACCCCTTTCCTGTCTGGACCGAGCAGGGTGGGCCCGCGACGATCGTGCCGATGTTCCTGCTCTACGACTACACATTCCTGCCCGAAGGGGCGACGACCAAGGCCGAGGGCCTGGCGATCGCGCGCGACCGTAACGTCGTGGCGACCGACGAATTCCTGCTGTCCAGTGAGCCGTACGCCACCCGCGACGCGTGGTGCCGGGATCGGTTGAAGCACACCAGGGCTCGGCTCGAGGAACTCGACTGGATGACGCCGACGGTATTGGTGAACCACTTCCCGATGCGCCGCGAACCCTGCGATGTGCTGTTCTTCCCCGAGTTCTCGCTGTGGTGCGGGACGACGGAGACCGCCGATTGGCACACCCGCTACAACGCCCTCTGCTCGGTGTATGGGCACCTGCACATTCCGCGGACCACCTGGTATGACGGAGTGCGCTTCGAAGAGGTCTCGGTCGGCTATCCGCGAGAGTGGCGGCGCCGCAAGCCTTATCGGTGGTTACGCCAGATTCTGCCGGACCCGCAGTACGCGCCGGGCTACCTCAACGACTTCGGCGGGCATTTCGTCATCACCGAGGAGATGAAGGAGCAGTCGGCGAAACTGCGCGAGCGTCTGCGTAGTAGACGCGAATGAGTGAGCTCATGGCTGCGGTGCTCCCGGGTATCGCCGATCTGGTCTACGCCGAGGCCTACGACGACCCGCCGGAATTGGAGCCGTTTCCCGAGGAAGAGCCGCTGATCGCGAAATCGGTGGACAAGCGGCGCAACGAGTTCATCACCGTGCGGCATTGCGCCCGGGTGGCGTTGCAGAAGCTGGGCCTCCCGCCGGTGCCGATCCTCAAGGGGGACAAGGGCGAACCGTGCTGGCCCGACGGAGTGGTGGGCAGCCTCACCCACACCCAGGGGTACCGCGGCGCGGTGGTCGGGCGCAGCGCGAGTGTGCGTTCGGTGGGCATCGACGCCGAACCGCACGGCGTGCTACCCGACGGGGTGCTGGGCGCCATCAGCCTGCCCGCCGAGCGGGATGAGATCGCCGGCCTTCCTGGCGGGCTGCACTGGGACCGAATCCTGTTCTGCGCCAAGGAGGCGACGTACAAGGCATGGTTTCCGCTGACGGAGCGATGGCTGGGTTTCGAGGACGCGCACATCACCTTCGGCGTCGAGGAGTCCGGGGTGGCTGGAACGTTCGTCTCGCGGATCCTGATCGACCCGGCCGCCCGTTCCGGACCGCCGTTGAACGAGCTGGCCGGCCGGTGGTCGGTGGGCGGCGGGCTGGCACTGACGGCGATCGTGTTGTGAGCGGTTCCGGCGGGAAGGAGCGCAGCGACCCGGGGATCGGCACAGCACCCGGGATCGTCGTGGTGGACAAACCCGCAGGTATGACGAGCCATGACGTCGTCGGCCGCTGCCGGCGGATCTTCGGCACCCGCAAGGTCGGCCACGCGGGCACGCTGGACCCGATGGCCACCGGCGTCCTGGTCGTCGGCATCGAGCGGGCCACCAAGATCCTCGGCCTGCTGACCGCCACGTCGAAGTCGTACGAGGCGACCATCCGGCTGGGCCGGAGCACCTCTACCGAAGATGCCGAAGGTGAAGTGCTGCAGGATATCTCCGCCGAGCACATCACCGATGAGCAGATTCAAGCGGGGGTAGTGCCGCTGCGTGGGGAGATCTCGCAGCGACCATCGGCCGTCAGTGCGGTCAAGGTCGGTGGCAAGCGGGCCTACCAGCTGGTGCGGGAAGGCCAGGATGTGCAGCTCGCCGAGCGCACGGTACGAATTGACCGATTCGACGTGCACGACATCCGGCGCGTTGGGCCCTTCATCGACGTGGATGTCGACGTCGACTGTTCGTCGGGCACCTACATCCGGGCGCTGGCGCGCGATCTCGGAGACGCGCTCGGCGTCGGTGGACACCTGACGGCGTTGCGCCGCACCAGGGTTGGCGGCTACGGACTGGATCACGCCCGGTCGCTGGACGAACTAACCGAGCATCCGCAGCTCAGCTACTCGCTCGACGAGGCGTGCCTGCTGGCCTTTGCCCGCCGCGACATCTCGGCGGCCGAAGCCGAGGACACCAGTCACGGCCGGCCGTTGCGTGCTGCGGGGATCGACGGTGTCTACGCCGCAGCCGATCCCGGTGGTCGGGTGATTGCGCTGCTGGAAGACAAGGGTGGCCGCACCACATCCGTTGTGGTGATCCGCCCCGCGACGCTCTAGGTCACTCCGCCGCCAGATCCTGGGCATAACTGAAGGCCGCAGCGTCGTCCTCGGCATCGAAGTCGCACAACCTGGCCAGACGCCCGTCGCGATAGGTGCCGACAAGGACCCGGCTCCAGGTGAAGTGCTCGCCGTCGTGCCCAAGACCTTCGCGGTCCATCCGTCCGACGAACAGCTCAGGCGTCGGCCAGCAGATGGCCGAGAACCAGGAGCGTACGGATGCGACCATGTTTTGCAATTCGGTGAGGCTGGCTCGAAGTTCAGCGGCTGACCGATCGGGAAACCCTGAGCGCGAACGGTTCTCGATTCGCAGATCGGGCCGGCTCAGGTCGTTGAGTATCGTGTCGAAATCGCCCCGGTTGAGCGCGGCGACGTACTCGGCGTTGTTCATGCCCGATCCGGCGGCCACCGCTCCCGCGGCGGCGTAATAGCGCTCTTCGAGTTCTCGGTACGCCCCCTCGAAATCGTCCTCATCGAAGCGAATATCGAAGGCGATCCGCCCGTCGGTGTCCAACTCGAAGACGTGCAGGTGCGGGCTCTCGTTCCCGGTATCGTCGTACCATCGGCTCCAGGCGAGCTCGAGGGTCTCCCCCCGCACCGCGAGCGTGCGGCGATCGAAGTGATTGAACTGCTGGAGGACTCGCTCGGTGGCCGCGGTGATCGCCTCGACGCCGTGGATCGGGTCGCCGCTGAGGCGGCGCCTGTCGTCGAGGACGAAGCGGCTGGCATAGCACTCGCCCACCTTGCGCAAGTCGGCTTCCAGTAGCGCGCTTCTCAGCCTCTCGGTCGCCCCGCTCGCGCAGTTGGTGAGCGGCAGCCGACTCGAACTACTCCGTACGAGCTCCTCGGCGTAGGTCAACGCCGCGTCCTCATCCGTAACGTCGAATTCGCACAGCGCGTTGATGAGCCCGTCCTGTATCCGTGCGGCGTAGAGCCGAGACCACTCGAACGGCTGGCCGTCGCGCCCGATGGCCTCGCGTTCATGACGTGAGACGAACACGTTGTCGGACACCCAGTGGGTGGCTGAGCCCCATACCCGGTAGGCCTCCACCATCGCGCCGAGCGCCTCCACGCTCTGGCGCAGCTCGGCGACGGTACGTCGTGGGAAGACCGAGCGGGACCGACTCTCGATCTGCAGGCCGGGCGCGAATACCCCGAACGTACCGTCCAGGTCGCCGCGATTCTCGGCGAGGATGAGCTCGGTCAACGGTTCGCGCAGCGCTGACCGGGATGGGCCAAGGCTGGCGAAGTAGCGGTGTTCGAGGGCCTGGTAGGCGCGGTCGAAGGCATCCTCGTCGAAGGTGCCTTGATAGGCGACTCGGCCGGCTCCGTCGATCTCGCCGACAATGAACACCGTGGACCGGTTCCCGGACTCGTCGGACCAACAGCATTCGGCAAGGCTGTGGTTGTCGCCCCGAACGGCCAATGTGCGCAGGGTGAATCGGCTGTACTGTCGGCGTAGCCGCTCCGAGGCGGCCCGAACGCCGGCAGGCCCGACGATCGGTTCACCGCTGAGCCGCCGGTGATCGTCGTAGACGATGTCATCGGAATACAGCGTGACCAGGGTGTCGAAGTCACCGGATTGCAGTGCCGCGGTTGCCTTTTTGCCGACCTCGCTGCTGTGGTTGGTCACCGCGAAACGGCTTGATCCCGCGGTAATCCGCGACTCGGCATGGGCGAAGGCCGCGTCTTCGTCGGTGGTGTCGAATTCCGTGATTTCCACCAGCAGTCCAGCGCGACATTCGCCCACAAACAGGAAGTTCCACCGATATGCATCGCCGTCTGCGCCGACACCTTCAATCTCGCCGAGCCCGACGCTGCAGTCGGGGGAGAGCCACACAATAGCGGGCACCCAGTGGCGTTGAGACGAAACCTGGCTTCCCCGAGCCTGCATCCAACGGAACATGTCATCGACGGAGCGTTCTTTCTCCTTGAGGGCTGAAGGGGGTGCAAACCATCGGAATTCGGGGTGAGAGACGGCACGGACCATCTCGATGTCACCCTGGCTGATGCCTACCACCCATTCGGCGGCGGCCAGCCCACTGACGGCGAACTGGGCGCCTTCGCCCGCGTAGTAGCGGGCTTCCATGTCCCGGTACGCCGGCCAAAAGTCTTCTTCGTCGAAACGGCTGTGGTAACACACGAATCCGTCCGCATTGATCTCGTAGACGCCGACGTACCTGGCTTCGTTGCCGGAATCGTCAGACCAGCAGATCCAGCCCAGGTACACGTTGTTTCCCCGGAAGGCCAGATTACGAGCTTCGAAGTGGTTGTACTGTCGGCATATTCGTTCGATCGCGCCGCGCAGGGTGGCGCGATCGCGAATCTGGTTACCGCCCAGTCGACGCTGGTCGTTGTAGACGAAGTGGTCGGACCACAGCCCGACAGTGCCGTCGACATCGTGATTCTGCATTGCCGATATCGTCCGATCGCCAACGGCGCTGGCCCGGTTGGACAGTGTCAGCCGTCGGTTACGCGTCGACGCCGGCGATTCGGCACCTTCCCCGGCGGCGTAGCGCTGGTCGAGCTCACGAAATGCCTCGTAGCTGTCGCCCTCGTCGAATCTGGCGTGGTAGCGGATGAGGCCGTCGTCGCCGACCTCGAAAAGGTTGAAAGTCGTTGTCTGATTTCCAGAATCGTCAGACCAGGTGTCGAGGCCGAGCGCCAGCGATTCGCCACGAACGGCCAGTGTCCGCCACTCGATTCGCGAGTACTGGGCGCGATGACGTTGCGTGGAGCTGCGCAGGTCGGCGATGCTCTCGATCGGGTCGCCGCTGAGTCGCCGGCGGTCGTCGTACACCATCCGATCGGAGTAGAACGCGACGACGGCGTCCGGATCTCCAGACTTCAGAGCCTGACGGCCGAGGTCGGCGATCCGGCTTGCCCGGTTGGATGTCGCCGGTGTCGGCGGAGTCGCGCTCTCGGGCTTGGGCGACCCGCCGGATCCTGCGACATCCACTGTTCGGGCGACCATGAACACCGCATCCTTTGCGGCATACAGCGCTTGTGCTGCGCTGCGGGCATCGGCGGCGGCGCGCTCGTCACCGGCGGCCGTCAGCACCCGGCTGAGCGCCAGGCACGCATCGGCATGGTCGAGCACGAGGTCGGTTCCCTCGGCTACCGTGACCGCTTCCCGGGCCATTGCGACGGCCTGATCGTGCCGCGCCAGGGCCGAGAGGATCTCGGCTCGCACCGAGCGCCAGGCGATCGCCGTCTTCAGATTGTGCCCGGCGATGCGTTCGCTTTCCCGTGCGTAGTTGTCGGCGTCCTCGATACGTCCTTGCGCCAGAACCGATCTGGCCAGCAGCGCGGCGGCCTGGCCGGCGTCAGCTCCGACGCCCAGGGCGCCGAGTCCCTCCAATGCGACGTGGAAATGTGGCTCGGCGGCCACCGCATCCCCGACCATCAATTCGAGGATTCCGGCGAACAATTCGGTTTCCATGAGGCCATGCCGCAGACCGAGATCGGCGACGATCTGGCGTGCGTCAGCCAGCATCGCACGGGCCTTGTCGGGTCGGCCGCGCAGCAATTCGAGAACCGCAAGGCAGCGCAGTGAGGTGGCCTCCAAGGACGGTGTCGCAGTCGTCATCCGCTGCATCCGAACCACATCCAGACACCGGCCGCCGGCCTTCGGTGCCGGACTCGGTCCCCACAGCGCGGCGCCGGGAGCGGCACCCAGCGCCGCGGTGATCTGCCGATGGTCCCCACCTCGACGAGCCGCGATGAGCGCCTCGAACAGGTCGGCTTCGCAATCGCCGATCCGTCCGAGTCGTGCCCGCGCGCCCGCCCGCACCCGGTGTGCTTTCGCCAGGCCTGCGGCGTCGTCGCGCCGGGTGAACTCGTCGATCGCCCCCTGGAGTCGCTCGTCGACGTCGGGTAGCCGGGTGGGATCGGTGTACACCAGCAGCTGACACCGATAGCAGGTCGCCCACGGCGCCAACTCGTGGCCGGCAACCTTCTCCAAGTCTTCGACCAGTGGTGCACCGGCCGCCACGTCGCCGGCGGACAACAACGCCTCGCAGCCGATCATCAGCAGCTCGGCGCGCAGCGTGGCGTCGGCGGCGGCCAGTGACGCACCCCGGGCCGCCTGACTGCCCGCCGAGCCGAGTTCGTCACGGTCGAGGGCGCGGCGGGAGGACGCCAGATAGTTGCGCGAAGAGCGCAGGGCGAGTTCGCCGGTGTGGCCGTCGCGCAGGCCGAGTTCGCACCGGTAGTCGTGGGCCGCTTCGAGATTGCGGGCGATCACCTCGTCGGATTCGAATGCCACGCTGGCGCCCCCGGCGTGCACCCAATTCGCCAGGCGCTCATGGAGATCGGCGCGCTCGGCCTTCAACAGCCTGCGATAGGCGACGTCGCGGATGAGAACGTGATGAAACCGCCAGACCGGCTCGTCGCCGGTGTATGCACCGCTCGGTTGGGCAAGGTCGAGACGGCGCAGCCGATTCAAAGTGGACATGATCTCGGAAACGCCGGCGCCGGCCAGCGCCGCCACCGCACTGGGGGAGAAGTCCGTTCCGATCACCGAGGCGACTTCGAGCACCCGGCGGTTGGCTGCAGTGAGCCGCTCCAACCGGGACGCCAGCAGAGCATGGATCGTCGGCGGGACGGAGATGGCATCGACGTCGACGGTCAGGCTCCAGCCGCCGGGTTGCGCGACCAGCACACCGTCGTGGACGAGCATGCCGACCAATTCCCGCACGAACAGCGGGTTGCCGCCCGTCGACGACGGCAGCCGGGCCAGCAATTCCTCGGGCAGCTGCTCGCTGCCGAGTACGCGCGCGGCGAGTTCGGCGGTGGCCTGAGCTTCGAGGCCGCGAAGCGGCAGCGCGTCGGCGACCCAACCGCCGACGGTCACCAGATCGGTTCGGGTCTCCCGCAATTCAGGTCGTGCAAGCGCGATCAGTGTGACAGGCGTGCCGCGCACCCACTCGACGAGGTGCTCGACGAAATCGAGCAACAGGGTGTCCGCCCACTGGATGTCATCGACCAGGACGACCAGAGGCTGGTCGGTGGCAAGGACCTCGATGTAGCGGCGCAGCGCCCAGAACGCCTCTTCGACAGAACCTGCGACGCCGGCGGTCATCCCGGTGAGATCGCGCAGAATCCGTTCTCGCTCAGTGGTATCGGCCGGAACATCGCGATCGAGGTCTCGGGTCCGCAAGACGTCGACCAGTGGTGCCAGGGCGGGGCTGCCTTCGACCGCGCAATGCGCGCGGATGACCCGGACACTGTCGCCGAGTGAGCCGATGAACTCCCCGGCCAGTCGGGTCTTGCCGACACCGGGATCTCCGACAACGGTGACCAGACGGGCCGCATGCGCGGCGACTGCGTCGTCGAAAACCACTTGCAGGCGCTGTAATTCAGTGGACCGGCCGACGAAGGGAATGGACTCCGCGGTGTCGGCGCGCCCGACCCATTGATAGACCGGAACCGCAGCGCTGCGGCCTTTCACCTGCACCGCGCCGCGCGGATCGTAGCGATGCCGCCCCCGAGTCGATCGCCACGTTTCCTCGCCGACGACCACATGGCCGTGCGGGCACTCGGATTCCAGTCTCGCCGCGACATTCAGCGCATCACCGACCAAGTCGGCGTCCTCGCTCCCGACCACGACTTCGCCGGTGTTCACGGCGACCCGCAACGCCAGCTCGACCCCGTGCACCTCCGCCAGCCGGCCGGCCAGTCCGACGAACCGCTCCTGCAGTTCGACCCCGGCATCGACCGCGTGCCCGGCGTCGCCCGCTCCGATCTCGGGCACGCCCCACACCGCCATGAACCCGTCGCCGATGTACTTCGTCACGCCGGCGCGATGGCGCTGCGCGGTCGAACGAAGCAACTCGTGGTATTGCCCCATGACCTCGCGGGCCGTTTCGGGATCGACCAGCTCCTCGAACGCCGTCGAGCCGGCCAGGTCGGCGAACAGAACTGTCACGGTCTTTCGGGTCGGGTTCGCAACCTGCTGTGCACCTTGATCATTCAGTGCGGCGCCGCAGGCCCGGCAGAATCGCGCCGTCGCGCTGGCGGTGACCCCGCACGCGCCGCATGAGCGCTGCACGGCAGTCCCGCAGCTCTCGCAGAACCGGGCGTCCGGTTCGTTGGCGCTGCCGCAGGAGGTGCAGTCGCTCATCATTTCGGTCCCAGCGACAGGGCGTCGTGGTCTTCGATCGCCGTCGCGGCGCCGCTGAGCATCGTCAGCAGAAGCTGCCGCTGGCGCTCGTTGGCGATGTCGACCTGACCGGTGCCGATCACCGGGTAGGCGAAGCACCAGGCGGTCGTCAGCCGATAATCCCGCATCAATTCGTCTGGAGAATAAGCGATTCCGTGTTCGGCGAGCCGCTGCGCGTACCGCTGGATCAGGTCGGCTTCGCAACGGCGCCGGGTGTCGATGGCGAGGCTCTGGCTCAGGAAGTACGCCATGTCGTAGGCGCCGCGCCCCACGGAGGTGACCTGCCAGTCCAGCGCTGTCACCGGCGCATCGGATGCATCGACGGCGAAGAACAACTGATCGAGTCGCAAGTCGCCGTGCAAGAACGTGCCGGGCGCCCGCGCGATCTGCTGCAGATACCACGGCACCAAGGACGGGAATCGCTCGCCGAACGATTTCATCGCGGGGGACAGGTCGGCGCCCACCGTGTCCAGGAAACGGGGCCAGGCCGCCGTGAAGTTGCGGGCGACCACCCGCGGCATCGGGCCATCGGTGTACGGCCGCAACCAGGAGTACTCCGCGAGGCGCTCACTTTCCCACCAGTACGCATGATGGCCCGCGATGGCATCGACCACCGACTCGGCATCGGCGACCGTGCAGCCGACGATCTGATCCGACACCCGCAACCGGCCCAGGTCTTCGAGCACGAGCACGAAGTCGTGGGTGGCGTCGTCGAATGCGACGAAGTACGGCCGGGCCGGCGGTAGCGGGTTGGCCTGTCCGACCTCGCGGTAGAAGCTCGTCTCGCGCAGATAGAACTCCATGTCCTCGCAGACCGTGGACCGGGCTCGCTCGTCGAGGGTCGGAAATTTCACCACGACCGACGCCGGCGCACCGGGGCCCTCGAGATGCGCGCGATACAGCCGCCCGAGCAGTCCGACTCCGATCCCGATCTGCTCGAGTCGGCAATGCCGAACCTCGGAACCCAGGATTTCGCTAAGCCAGCCCGCTGTCACCGACTGCGGATCAGCAGGGAACCACGCCATCCGCCCCCGTCCCTCCCCATGGATAGGAGAGATTTTACGGAATCACGCCGCTGAGCACGCGATTTCCGCTGCCGGCAAAGATGTTTGCCAGGCGGCTTTCTCAGCCGACGACCCAGATCGCCTGGGCCGCAGGGCTGCCCAGATCGACGGTGTTTGCTGCGCCGTCGGATGACTCGACCGACACGGAGATCACTCCGGCGAAGTCGCGCCGGGCTAGCACCCGAAGGCGCGAGTCCAGGCTGATGCCGACGGTGTCGAAGTAGCGCAGCATTTCGGGGTCGGCATCGGAAATCCTTGCCACCGTGCCGAGTTCGCCGTTCTCGCATGCCGACAGTTGCCGGGCCGGGGGCGTGGGTACCTGACCGTCGGATGAGGGGATGGGGTCGCCGTGGGGATCGCGGGTCGGATATCCCAGCTTTGCGTCGATGCGGTCGAGCATCATGTCGCTGACGGCGTGCTCGAGGATCTCGGCCTCGTCATGCACCTCGTCCCAGCCGTAGCCGAGTTCGCGCATCAGGAACGTCTCCAGCAGGCGGTGGCGTCGAACCACCGCCAGCGCCGCGGCTCGGCCCCGCTCGGTCAGCGTCACCGCGCCGTACTTCTCATGGTCCACCAGGCCCTGATCGGCGAGCCTGCGAATCGACTCCGAGGCCGTGCTGGCCGACACCCCGATGCGCTCGGCCAGCAGCTTGGTGCTGACCTTGTCGCGTGACCACTCCTGGGCGCTCCAGATGCATTTGAGGTAGTCCTGGGCGACCGTCGTCAGGTCGCGTACCCCGGGGTTCGGGCTGTCGTCAGGACTCACATCCAAAAGTTTAGGCAATCATCACCTGATCTGGGGATCTCGCGTGTCTCGCCGCGGTCGCGCGCCGTAGGCTTGCCGACGTGGAGCGGTGGCGCGGACAGGACGAGATCCCCTCGGACTGGGGCCGATGTGTGGTCACGATCGGTGTATTCGACGGTGTACATCGTGGGCACGCCGAACTGATCGCCCGTGCGGTGAAAGCAGGCCGGTCCCGCGGTGTGCCCACGGTGCTGATGACGTTCGACCCGCATCCGATGGAAGTCGTGTTCCCCGGCAGCCATCCGGCCCAACTGACCACGCTGGCCCGGCGCGCCGAGTTGGCCGAGGAATTGGGCATCGACGTCTTCCTCGTCGTTCCGTTCACGACAGATTTCATGAAGCTCACGCCGGACCGCTACATCCACGAACTGCTGGTGGAGCGGCTGCACGTTGTCGAGGTGATCGTCGGCGAGAACTTCACCTTCGGCAAGAAGGCAGCCGGCAACGTCGGGACCCTGCGCAAGGCCGGCGATCGGTTCGGCTTCGCGGTCGAGAGCCTGTCGCTGGTCGCCGAACATCACCAGAGCGAGACCGTCACGTTCTCGTCGACCTATATCCGGTCCTGCGTCGACGCCGGTGACGTGGTGACGGCCGCCGAGGCGCTGGGCCGCCCGCACCGCGTCGAAGGTGTCGTCGTGCGTGGTGACGGGCGCGGGCGGGTGCTCGGTTTCCCGACCGCCAACGTCGCCCCGCCGATGTACTCCGCGATCCCGGCCGACGGCGTCTACGCGGCCTGGTTCACGGTGCTGGGCCACGGCCCGGTGACCGGTTCGGTGGTACCGGGGGAGCGGTACCAGGCCGCGGTCTCGGTGGGCACCAACCCGACGTTCTCCGGGCGGACCCGCACCGTCGAGGCCTTCGTCCTGGACACCGCTGCCGATCTCTACGGCCAGCACGTGGCGGTGGACTTCGTCGCCCGGCTGCGCGGCCAGCTCAAATTCGATTCGGTACACGACCTGGTCGAGGCGATGGGCAAGGACACCGAGAAGGCCCGCGCGATCCTGTCGGCTCAGGACTGAGCAACCTCAGGACGCGATCAGGTCGTCGATCTGGTTGATCGCCAGCGTCGAACCCTCGACCACACCCATGTCCAGCACCTGCTGAAGACCTTCGGCGGACGCGAACTTGGCGACGTAGACCGCACGGGTACCGCCATTGTGCTCGGTGAAGGTGTAGGTGTTCTCCGAGACCGGCATGTCGGGATTCGGGTTCAAGTCGGCGTCGGCGAAGCCGTCACGGAACGCGAAGCTCGTCGGTTCGTCGACGCTCGTGATGTCCCAGTAGCCGGCGTATTTCTCGCCGTCCGGGCCGGTCATGTAATAGGTGACCCGGCTTCCCGGGGTGAGGCTGTGGTCGACGAACGTCGCCGGGTGCGTGGGCGGTCCCCACACCTTCTCCAGCTGGCGTGGGTCGGCGTACACCTGCCAGATCCGCTGCACCGGAGCGGCGAACTCGGCGGTGATGGTCAGCGTCAGATTCTCGGCATCGTGCTGGACGTCGGTCACGGGCATTGTTCAGTCTCCTTGTTCTCGATGGCGATGAGTTCGTCGATGCGACCGATGCGCCCCCGCCAGAGGAGCTCCAACTCGGCGAGCATGGCCGCCACCGAGCGCACGGCTGTCACGTCACCACTGGCCAGCTGCTCGCGGCCGCTGCGCCGCTTGTGGATCAGGCCGGCTTTCTCCAGCACGACGACGTGTTTCTGCACGGCGGCGAAGCTCATGTCGTACTTCGTCGCCAGGGCGGACACCGAGTGCTCGCCGGCCAGCGCACGGCGCATGATGTCGCGCCGGGTCCGATCGGCCAGCGCATGGAACAGGGCGTCTGCCCGGTCCTCCTGGTCTACGGTCACCTGACCAACATACAACCAAATGGTTGTATGTTGTCAAGGGCGTCGACCTTTCGCGATTTCGGTTCCCGCCGTACCCGCTGCTAGAGTGGCCAACCTGGCGTGTACTGCAGTCCGCGGTGGTCACGCCCGTGAGTCCCCACACGCGGCACCGATTTGATGGAGATGTTTTCGTGGCGCTGACTGCCGAGCAGAAGAAGGAAATCCTGGGCCAGTACGGTCTGCACGAGACCGACACCGGTTCGCCGGAAGCCCAGGTGGCGCTGCTGACCAAGCGCATCGCCGACCTCACCGAGCACCTCAAGCAGCACAAGCACGACCACCACTCGCGACGCGGGCTGCTGCTGCTGGTCGGCCGTCGCCGCCGGCTGCTCAAGTACGTCGCCGACCTCGACGTCGCGCGCTACCGCTCGCTGATCGAGCGGCTGGGTCTGCGCCGCTGAGCGCAACACCCCGCCGTGTAACATAGGGGCCGTTGTGAGCCGTTTTCCGGCTCAAACATCGGGTGCGGTTCATGCATATCCGCGTGTCCCGTTCCTGCGTGTCACAGCGAAGCTTCCCTGCGCGGGCGGTCTTCGGTAGTGGCTGCCGGGCCCCAAAGAACTGGGGAGAGCCCGGCCGCTTCGATCGACGGCCGTAGCCGCAACCAGGCCCAAGCCTCGTAGTGCTCAGGTCTACCTGGGTTCATCTGTGATGACGCGAAACAGCTGAACAGTGAACTCAGAAAGGCTGAACGGACATCCATGTCTGTAGCTGAAACCGACGAAGGCGTCTTCGAGTCGACCGCCGTCATCGACAACGGGAGCTTCGGCACCCGCACCATTCGTTTCGAGACCGGCCGGCTGGCCCAGCAGGCCGCCGGCGCCGTCGTCGCCTACCTCGACGACGAGACCATGCTGCTGAGCGCGACCACCGCCAGCAAGTCCCCCAAAGATCATTTCGACTTCTTTCCGCTGACCATCGACGTCGAGGAGCGGATGTACGCCGCGGGGCGCATCCCCGGCTCGTTCTTCCGCCGCGAGGGCCGGCCGTCCACGGACGCGATCCTGACCTGCCGGCTGATCGACCGCCCGCTGCGCCCCACGTTCATCTCGGGCCTGCGTAACGAGATCCAGGTCGTGGTCACGATCCTGAGCCTGGATCCCAAGGATCTGTACGACGTGCTGGCGATCAACGCCGCGTCGGCCTCCACCCAGATTTCCGGTCTGCCGTTCTCCGGACCGGTCGGCGGCGTCCGCGTCGCCCTGATCGACGGCCAGTGGGTTGCCTTCCCGACGGTCGAGCAGCTCGAGCGTGCGGTGTTCGACATGGTCGTTGCCGGCCGTAAGGCGGGCGACGACGTCGCCATCATGATGGTCGAGGCCGAGGCCACCGACAATGTCATCGAGCTCATCGCCGACGGCGCCGGCGCACCGACCGAGGCTGTGGTGGCCGAAGGCCTCGAAGCCGCCAAGCCGTTCATCGCCGCACTGTGCGATGCGCAGCAGGCGTTGGCCGACAAGGCCGCCAAGCCGGTCGCCGATTACCCGCTGTTCCCGGACTACCAGGACGATGTCTACGCGGCCGTCGCGCACGTGGCCTCCGAGGCGCTCTCGCAGGCGCTCACCATCGCCGGCAAGCACGAGCGCGACGAGCGCACCGACGAGATCAAGCACGAGGTCCTCGGCGAGCTCAGCGAGACATTCGCCGGGCGCGAGAAGGAAATCGGCGCGGCCTACCGCTCGCTGACCAAGAAGCTTGTGCGCCAGCGCATCCTGACCGACCACTTCCGTATCGACGGCCGCGGTGTCACCGACATCCGCGCCCTGTCGGCCGAGGTCGCGGTCATCCCGCGGGCGCACGGCAGCGCGCTGTTCGAGCGTGGCGAAACCCAGATCATGGGTGTCACCACGCTGGACATGGTCAAGATGGCTCAGCAGATCGACTCGCTGGGACCGGAGACCTCCAAGCGCTACATGCATCACTACAACTTCCCGCCGTTCTCGACCGGTGAGACCGGCCGCGTCGGCTCGCCCAAGCGCCGCGAGATCGGCCACGGCGCGCTCGCCGAGCGTGCTCTGATGCCGGTGCTGCCGAGCATCGAAGAGTTCCCGTACGCGATCCGCCAGGTGTCGGAAGCGTTGGGCTCCAACGGTTCCACCTCGATGGGTTCGGTCTGTGCGTCGACGCTGTCGCTGCTGAACGCCGGTGTGCCGCTGAAGGCCCCGGTCGCCGGTATCGCCATGGGCCTGGTGTCCGACGACGTCGATGGTGAACGCCGCTTCGTCACACTGACCGACATCCTCGGTGCCGAGGATGCCTTCGGCGACATGGACTTCAAGTGCGCAGGCACGAAGGACTTCGTCACCGCTCTGCAGTTGGACACCAAGCTCGACGGCATCCCGTCGCAGGTGCTGGCCGGTGCTCTCGCGCAGGCCAAGGACGCTCGCCTGACGATCCTCGAGGTGATGGCCGAGGCCATCGACGAGCCTGACGAGATGAGCCCGTACGCACCTCGCGTCACCGCCATCAAGGTGCCGGTGGACAAGATCGGCGAGGTCATCGGCCCCAAGGGCAAGATGATCAACTCGATCACCGAGCAGACCGGCGCGTCGATCTCCATCGAGGACGACGGCACCGTGTTCGTCGGCGCCACCGACGGCCCGTCGGCGCAGGCGGCGATCGACATGATCAACGCCATCGCCAACCCGCAGCTGCCCAAGGTTGGCGAGCGGTTCCTCGGAACCGTGGTGAAGACCACCGACTTCGGTGCCTTCGTCTCGCTGCTGCCGGGTCGCGACGGCCTGGTGCACATCAGCAAGCTGGGCCGCGGCAAGCGCATCGCCAAGGTCGAGGATGTGGCCAAGGTCGGCGACAAGCTCCGCGTCGAGATCGCCGACATCGACAACCGCGGCAAGATCTCTCTGGTCCTGGTTGACGAGGACGCGCCAGCCGCTCCCGAAGACGCACCGGCTCCTGTTGATGCCGATGCCGCGACCGCCAGCAGCTGAGTCCGGCGGGCAGGAGCGCAGCGACCAGGGGATCAACACTGCACTTCGCCGCGGCCGGCGTCTCGACAGCGAGACGCCGGTTGCGGTGCGGCGCACCGTACTTCCCGGCGGACTGCGGGTCGTCACCGAGTTCGTCCCGTCGGTGCGGTCGGCGTCGGTCGGTATCTGGGTCAACGTCGGTTCGCGCGACGAAGGCCCGACCGTCGCCGGCGCCGCGCACTTCCTGGAGCACCTGCTGTTCAAGGCGACGCCGACCCGCACCGCCGTCGAGATCGCACAATCCATTGACGCCGTCGGCGGCGAACTGAACGCGTTCACCGCCAAGGAACACACCTGCTACTACGCGCACGTCCTGGACGACGACCTGGAGCTGGCCCTCGACATGGTCTCCGACGTCGTGCTCAACGGCGTGTGCGCCGCCCATGACGTCGAACTCGAACGCGACGTGGTGCTCGAAGAGATCGCGATGCGCGACGACGACCCCGAAGACACTCTCGGAGATGTCTTCCTGACGGCGATGTTCGGCGAGCACCCCGTCGGCCGGCCGGTCATCGGCAGCGTCGACTCGGTGTCCGATATGACGCGCGCGCAGCTGCATTCTTTCCACGTCCGCCGGTACACCCCGGAGCGGATGGTCGTGGCGGTAGCCGGAAACGTCGACCACGGCGAGGTGGTCAGGCTGGTGCGCAGGCACTTCGCGGGTCATCTAGAGAAGGGCCGCACCCCGCAACCGCCGCGCAAGGGCACCGGCCGGCTGACCAGCCAGCCCGCCCTGGCGCTGATCAACCGCGACGCGGAACAGACCCATCTGTCGCTGGGCGTGCGGGTTCCCGGCCGGCACTGGCCGCACCGCTGGGCGCTATCGGTGCTCAACACCGCCCTGGGCGGTGGCCTGAGTTCACGGCTTTTCCAACAGATTCGAGAAAGCCGGGGCCTGGCGTACTCGGTGTTCTCGTCGGTTGACACGTTCTCCGATACCGGGGCATTGTCGGTGTATGCGGCTTGCCTTCCGGAGCGATTCGACGAGGTGGTGCGGTTGACCACCGAGGTTCTCGAAGGCGTGGCACGCGACGGCATCACCGAAGCGGAATGCCGGATCGCGAAAGGGTCGATCCGCGGCGGCCTGGTGCTCGGCCTGGAGGATTCCGCATCGCGGATGCATCGGCTGGGCCGCAGTGAGCTCAACTACGGCGAATATCGCAGTATCTCCACCACGCTGCAGCGCATCGACGAGGTGACTGTCGACGAGGTCAACGCGATCGCCCGCCGGGTGCTGACCAAGCCGTTCGGCGGTGCCGTACTCGGTCCGTATAAGTCGAAACGCTCTCTGCCACAGCCACTTCGGACCATCAGGAGCTAGTCGTGACGTTCGGCCTGCAGGATTTGGCGGTACCCATTCTCGGTGCACCAATGGCAGGCGGTCCGAGTACACCGGCCCTGGCGGCAGCGGTGTCCAATGCCGGTGGTCTGGGCTTCGTGGCGGCAGGCTATCTGAGCGCCGACGCATTCGCCGAGATCATCACCGCTGCGCGCGCGCTCACGACGGCCGCGATCGGCGTGAACATCTTTGTGCCGCAACCGTCTGCCGCCACGCCCGATGCGCTGGAGCGCTACCGCGACCTGCTGGTCCCGCTGGCCGAACACTATGGCGCCGAGGTCGCGGCAGCCAAGCCCGACGACGACGGGTGGCAGGCCAAACTCGACGTGGTCGCCGACCTTGCGCCCGAGGTGGCCTCGTTCACGTTCGGGTGCCCGGCCGCGGAAATCCTTGGCCGCCTGCGTGACCGCGGTGTGCTGACCGCGGTGACCGTGACAAGCCTGGCTGAGGCAGGTGTGGCGGTGGCCGCGGGCGCGGACGCTCTGGTGGTGCAAGGCCCGGAGGCGGGCGGTCATCGTGGCACGTTCGACCCGGTCGCTTCCCTCGGCGATGATCCACTGGACGCGCTGCTGGCCGCGATCACCGCGGCCCACGACGTGCCGGTGATCGCAGCGGGGGGCCTGGCGGGTGCGGCCGATGTGAAGCGGGTACTGGACTCTGGAGCCGCCGCGGCGCAGGCCGGTACCGCCTTCCTGCTGGCCGACGAGGCCGGGACCAACGGTGCCCACCGCGCCGCGCTGACCGATGAACATTTCACCGAAACCGTGGTGACGCGGGCATTTTCGGGACGCTATGCGCGCGGATTGGCCAACGACTTCACCCGGCGCTATGACGATGTGGCTCCGCTGGGCTATCCGGAGGTCAACCAGATGACCGGCCCCCTGCGCCGGGCGGCGGTCGCGGCAGGGGATCCGCACGGCACCAATCTGTGGGCAGGCACGTCGTGGCGGCGCACCCGCGGGGGCAGCGCCGCCGATATCGTCGCGGCATTGGCCGGGGAGGTTCGATGAACCTCTCGCGTCGTCGCTTACTCGTCGTCGGTGCGGCGCTGACCGTCCTCAGTGCATGTGGTGACAAGACCGCACCGGCGCGCCCGACACTGAGTGACCCGGCTGAACCGTTGCCGCCGATCGAGCAGCGGATCGGGGCGCTGGAGAAGCGGCACAACGCATTTGTCGGTCTGTACGCCCAGAACCTCGATTCGAAGCTGACGGTGGCGCACCGCGACGGTGATCCGTTCGCGATGTGCTCGACGTTCAAGGCCTATCTCGCGGCCCGGGTGCTGCAGAAGGCTCAGGCAGGGGAGCTACAGCTCACCAACACCGCGCTGGTCGATCCGGAGCTGCTGAGGGCGAATTCCCCGCGCACCGAGCCGAATGTCGGTAAACAGATGGCACTTTCGGATCTGTGCGCGGCAGCACTGCAGGTCAGTGACAACACCGCGGCCAACGTGTTGTTGCGGGTGATCGGGGGTCCGCCGGCGATCACCGCGTTCGCCCGCTCGATCGGCGACGACCGCAGCCGGCTGGATCGCTGGGAGACCGAACTGAATTCGGCGCTGCCGGGCGATCCCCGGGACACCAGCACCCCGCGGGCACTGGGCGGCGGCATCGTGGCGGTGCTCACCGGTGACGTGCTCGACGCGCCGCATCGTAAGCAGCTCGAAGACTGGATGCGCGCCAACACCACCTCCAGCATGCGAGCGGGTCTGCCGCCGGGCTGGACCACCGCGGACAAGACCGGATCCGGTGACTATGCCAGCACCAACGACGTCGGAATCGCGTTCGGGCCCAATGGCGAACGCTTCCTGCTGGCGATCATGACACGCACGCTATCGGACGATGCGAACGCGCCTGCGCTGCGCGACCTCGTCGCGGAGGTGGCGACGTTGATCCTGCCCACGCTGCGTGGCCAGGGGTAGACGCACCGGATGCAGGCGAGCGATGCGTGCCCCTGCGGGTCCGGTGAGCCGTTTGGTCGCTGTTGTCTGGCGCTGCACCGGGGTGAGCGTCAGGCTTCGACCGCCGAACAGCTGATGCGGTCGCGGTACAGCGCCTACGCCGTCGGCGACCTCGACTACGTCTGGCAGACCTGGCATCCGCGTACCCGCCCGGCCGTCGTCACGTCGGATAGCGGGCTGCAGTGGACCGGCTTGGAGATCCTCGACACCGTCGACGGCCGGAGCGAGGACCAGACCGGGGAGGTCGAATTCCGGGCGCACTACCGGGACGGGCGCGGGAATGGGACGCTGCACGAGCGGTCCCGGTTCGCCGTACGGGCCCGGCGCTGGTTCTACGTCGATGGGGATCTCTTCGACTGACCATCGGCCGCGATGAGTTTTGAGCCCGCCGCGTGTCAGTACTGAGGACCGTGTGAAAAGTCAGCCGAAAGGATGCATCGTGCCTGAATACGCCGCCCCCGTCGGGGCGCCCATCTGGTTCGACTTGATGAGCAGTGATCCCGCGCGGGCCGCGCAGTTCTATGGCGAGATCTTCGGCTGGGAGCTGGAGGGGCCGGCGAATCCCGAGTTCGGCGGCTACCAGAACTTCACCCGCAACGGAAAACGGGTCGCCGGGCTGCTCCCGGTGATGGACGAGGCCGGCCCGGCGAATATCTGGTCGGTGTACCTGCACACCACTGACGGCGACGCCACGGTCGCAGCTGCGCAGGCCGCGGGCGCGACGGTGATGGTGCCGCCGATGCCCGTCGGTGACCTGGGCTCGATGATGGTGGTCGTCGACCCGGCCGGTGCCGTCACCGGATTCTGGCAACCCGGCACGCATCCCGGCTTCACCGAGTGGGGTGAACACGGCACGCCCTATTGGTTCGAATGCCAGAGCAAGGACTACGACGCATCGCTGGCGTTCTACCGGACCATTCTCGACACCCGCATCGAGGAGATCGGAACCGGCGGCGACCCGAATGCCATCGGGCCCGACCGCTACGGGCAGGTCTTCGCCGGCGAGAGCGCCTATTCGGGAATCATGGACGCCGCCAAGCTGTTTCCCGCCGAGGTCCCGTCGTTCTGGCAGGTGTACATCACCGTCGACGACGTGACCGCGACGGTGAAGAAGGCCGAGGCCCTCGGTGCGGAGATCATGATGCCCGGCGAGGACACCCCGTGGGGCACCCTGGCGGTGTTGCGCGACCCACTGGGAGCGCTGATCTGCCTGGGACATCCACCGGCGGAGATGGCCTGAAACCAACGAACCGGGACGCTCGATGAGCTATCCCGGTCCGCTGTTAGCAGGTGAGCCGTTGGCTCACAAAGGTTTTCAGGCCAGCAAGCCGGCCGGATCCGTGTAGGGCAGTTCGAGGTCGTGGGCGACCTCGTGGTTGAGCAGGTGGCCCTGATGGGTCGACAGGCCCTTGGCCAGCGCCGGGTCGGACAGGCACGCGTCCTGCCAGCCCTTGTCGGCAAGCTTGATCACGTAGGGCATCGTGGCGTTGGTCAGTGCGTAGGTCGATGTGCGCGGCACGGCGCCGGGCATGTTCGCGACGCAGTAGAAGACCGCATCGTGCACGCGGAACGTCGGATCGTCGTGCGTGGTGGGCTTGGAATCTTCGAAGCAGCCACCCTGGTCGATGGCGATGTCGACCAGGACCGCGCCCGGCTTCATCTGTGCCACAGTCGCATTGGTCACCAGCTTGGGTGCCTTGGCGCCCGGCACCAGAACCGCGCCGATCACCAGGTCCGCCTGCTTGACCGCGTCCTCGAGATCGAGCCGCGAGGAGTAGCGCGTCTCGATGGCGCCGCCGTACTCGGCGTCGATCTTGCGCAGGATGTTGACGTTGAGGTCGAACACGGTGACGTGCGCGCCCATACCCCAGGCGACGGCGGCGGCGTTGTCACCGGCCATCCCGCCGCCGATCACGACGACTTTGGCCGGGGCGACACCGGGGACGCCGCCCATGAGCACTCCGCGGCCGCCCTGGGTGCGCATCAGGTGATAGGCACCGACCTGAGCGGACAGCCGGCCGGCGACCTCACTCATCGGGGCCAGCAGCGGCAGCGCGCCATCGGCGGTCTGGACGGTCTCGTAGGCGATCGACGTGGTGCCCGACGCGAGCAGAGCGTCGGTGCACGGCCGGGACGCGGCCAGATGCAGGTAGGTGAACAGGGTCTGGCCCTTGCGCATCCGCGAGTACTCGGGCTCGATGGGCTCCTTGACCTTCAGCAGCAGATCGGCCTCGGCCCACACCTGATCGGCGCTGTTGATGATCTGCGCGCCGGCGGCCTTGAAATCGGCGTCGTGGATCGCTGATCCCTCGCCGGCGCCGGCCTGCACGAGCACCTCGTGTTTACGGCGGACCAGCTCGGACACGCCGGCCGGGGTGATGGCGACGCGGTACTCGTTGTTCTTGATCTCGGTCGGGATGCCGACACGCATGATCGCTCCTAGTTCGGGAATTGGCTTGTAAGAATTGTGAAGAACTATCGATGAGATGGCAATCAGGACGACAAAGATTCACTAAACTTGCGCTATGACTGAAGGATCGACGAAAATTGGTGGCCGTTCGACGGGTGCGCCGAAGGATGTTCGGAGCGCAGACCTCGACGACGTCGACCGGCGGATTCTGGCGGCATTGCACGCCGATGCGCGCATCTCGAACAGCGCGCTGGCCGACTCCGTCGGCATCGCCCCGTCGACCTGTCATGGGCGGGTGCGGCGACTGCAGGACCTCGGTGTGATCCGCGGTTTCTACACCGATATCGACCCGTCCGCGATCGGGCTCTCCCTACAGGCGATGATCTCGGTGAGCCTGCAATCGAATGCCCGCGGCAAGATCGGCACCTTCATCGAGCAGATCCGGCGCAAGCCGCAGGTGATGGACGTCTACTTCCTGGCCGGCGCCGACGACTTCATCATTCACGTCGCCGCCCGCGACACTGACGACCTGCGCTCGTTCGTCGTCGAGAATCTCAACGCCGACGCCGACGTGGCCGGCACGCAGACGTCGCTGATCTTCGAGCACCTGCGGGGCGCCGCGCCGCTCTAGGCGGCGCCTGCATCGTCGGCTGGCGGGTCGGAGTCGTTGTCCAGTAGGCGTTCTGGGTGGTGGTAGTCGTTGACGCCGCCTCTGAGCATGGGGAGCCCGGGTGGTGGGATCCATTCGGTTTGCCCATTGGGGAGTTGGCGGGTGGCCCAGCCGCCGGTTTCGACGAGTTGGTTATCCGGTGGGCAGGCCAGCGTCAGATCTTCGATATCGGTGTTGCCGCCGTATTTCCAGTCCTTGGCGGCGTGATGGACGCCGCTGTGATAGCCGGGGGCGTCACATCCGGGTCGGGTGCAGCCACGATCCTTGCCGTGCAGCATGATTCGCTGATCGGCTGACGCGATCCGTTTGGTGCGGCCCAACCACAGGGCGCGTCCGTTCACCCCGTCGAACAGGGCCAGGTAGTGGAAGGCATGGGCGGCCATGCGGATCAGGTCCGGGATCGGCAGCAGTGTGCCGCCTGCGGTCACGGCGTGCCCGGCCTTGTTCTGGAGGTCCTGCACGGTGGCGGTCGCAATGACCGTGACGGGTAAGCCGTTGTGCTGACCGAACTTCGGATCCCCGAGCTGGCCGCGCACCAGGGCTTTGAGCGCATCGTGCTGACGCTGCCCATAGCTACGCAGATCACGCTCGACGGCTTCATCGGTCGGGGTGAGGGTCGGATTCTCCGGATTGCACATCCCCGGAGCGGCGAACTTCGCGAACCAGGCATCCAACTCGGCACGCAGTTCCGGGTCGGCGATCAACCGCCCGACACTCATCCCGTCCACCTGCTGGCCACCAATCCACACGAACCCCCGCTTGCGCGCCCGATCCTCATCAGAGAACGTGCCGTCAGGATTCAGATGCAACGCCAACCGGTGGGCGACCCGCTCCAACTGATCCGGGCGCAGCACCGCCGCCTTCTCAGCCAGCGAGTGTTCGGCCTTGTCCACCTCGGCCGGCGGCACGTGATCGGGCAGGTCCCGGAAGAACTTCTGGATCACCCGCAGATGTTCACCGTCGAGTTGCCCCGAGTGCCACGCTTCCGATGTTTCGGGCAACACCGGCGCCAACGGCTCACCCGTCAATGTGGTCCGCGGCGTCAGCTGCGCGGCATCACGCATCCTTCGCTTGGCCTCGCGCGGGCTGACCCGCAACACATCCGCCAACGCAATTCCGACCGGCGGGCACCCTTCGAACCGCTCCAACTTGGCCACCCCGGCATGCGCCACCGCGACCTGACGACGCCGGGCGGTCTCCAACCGCTCCAACACCGCAAACCGCTCCGCCGGGGGCACCGTCTCCAGATCGACCGCAGCGATGGACGCGACGACATCGTCGAGCGCATCCAACAATCCATCGATCGAACTCATGTATCGAACAATAGTTCGAAGCACCGACAAGTTTTGGTCGGCGTCACCGAGCCGAGGAGGCCGTCGAACCTTTCGCCTTTCGCTGGCTGGTCGATGGGGTCGCGTGCCGATCGCCGGCGCGCTTGGGTGAGCCTATGGATTTCGTTGCGGCGGTCTTCTGAGCTTGCTTGACGGCAGTCGACGACGACGGCGGGGTCGGATCCGGGATATCCACGGGCCGGTGGTAGCCCTTCTCGACGATCGGGCGCAGCGCGTTGTCCAGTGCGGGGGCGAACGGCCCGGCCCATGCGACCAGCGGCAGCGTCTTCGTGGGCGCCCAGACATAGGTGACGTTGCCCGGCTGGCCGTTCACCTCGGGTGTGAAGCGGACGTTGTTCGGATCGTCGAGATCGACCTGCCGGTAGTCGGTGTGGATCGAGAACATCCCGACGACGGCGTTGGCGACCGCGAGCAGATTGCGGGGATCGTCGGGCCAGTCAGCCCACCCGTCGTACTGCCGAATGACCTCGGTGCCCTGGTACGCGGTGTCGGGCGGTAGCCACGGATCGGTGGCGGACTCGGTCTTGCCCCGCCGGCCCCCGTACGAGTTCTCGGGGTTGCCGATCGATATCCACGTCAGCCGCGACGGATCCGGGGCATTGGCGGGGTCGGCGGCAAACCGGCGCAGATCGGAGTACACGACCTGACCGCCCTGGCTGTGCCCGAACAGCACGATTTGCTCGTCGTCGGGCAGGGCATCGATCGCCTGCACGACCTTCTCCGCACCCTGATCGGTGTAGGCGCCGCCGGGAAATGCGAAGTAGTCGACGGGCTGACAGTGGTTGGGCGACTTGCACGGATCGCCCTGCAACTGCGTTGGCGTGAAATGCCAGATGTGCTGCAACCCGACCAGGCCGCCCTCGAGTGTCAGCACGGTTGCGGCATTGCTGATCGGTGCCGTCGCGATGAGTGCGGCACTCATCATCGCGGCCAAACCGGCTTGTTTGATCATCCCCGACCTCCCCTCAGCAAATGGTAGGACCTGCCGACGTGCTGTGAGGGGTGTTTGCTGCATTGGCCTGCCTGTGGCCCGACTAGGCTGCATCCATGCGAGTTGCGGTCCTGGGAGCCCGAGGCAAAGTCGGAACCACCATGTGCGAGGCGGTGCGGGCGGCCGACGACCTGACGCTCAGTGCCGAAGTCGACGCCGGTGACGCGCTGTCGTTGTTGACCGACAGCGACACAGAGGTGGTGATCGACTTCACCCACCCCGATGTGGTGATGGACAACCTGAAGTTCCTCATCGACAAAGGAATTCACGCCGTCGTCGGCACCACCGGATTCACCGACGAGCGGCTGGACACCGTTCGCTCCTGGTTGGCCGCCAAACCCGAGTCGGCCGTTCTCATCGCCCCCAACTTTGCAATCGGTGCGGTGCTGTCAATGCATTTCGCGCAGAAGGCCGCACCATACTTCGAGTCGGTGGAAGTCATCGAGCTGCATCATCCGCACAAGGCTGACGCCCCGTCGGGTACCGCGACGCGCACCGCCAAGTTGATTGCCGAGGCACGGAAGGACCTGCCGCCCAATCCCGATGCCACCAGTACCGGGCTCGAGGGCGCGCGCGGTGCGGACGTTGACGGCATTCCCGTCCACTCCATTCGGCTGACCGGGCTGGTCGCCCATCAGGAAGTGCTGTTCGGCACTCTCGGCGAGACGCTGACCATCCGGCACGACAGCCTCGATCGCACCTCGTTCGTTCCCGGCGTCCTGCTCGCCGTCCGCCAGGTTGCGACCCGGCCCGGGCTCACCATCGGAATCGAACCGCTGCTCGACCTGTGAACCGTGCGCTGCGCATCCAGCTGCTGATCGGCCTCATGTGTGCGGCCCTGGTGGTCTATTTCGTTGTGCTGGGGCGCACCGGGATCACGTTGATCGGCTCGGGCACGCCGGTCGCCATCGCGCTCGGCATCGGGGTGCTGATCCTGCCGGTCGTCGGGGCGTGGGCGATGGTCGCGACACTGCGGGCCGGCTTTGCTCATCAGCGGCTGGCGCGCCTGGCCGTCGAGGACGGCATGGAGCTCGACGTGAGCGGTCTGCCGCGGACTCCGGGCGGCCGGATCGACCGCGATGCCGCCGATGCCCTGTTCGACACCGTGCGATCCGAGCTGGAAGCCGACCCGGACAACTGGCAGCGGTGGTACCGGCTGGCCCGTGCCTACGACTATGCCGGCGACCGCGGACGAGCGCGGGAAACGATGCGCAAAGCCGTTGCCATGCAAGCGAAATCGCGGCACTAAAGGGGGCTGATGTCGCCGTACGTTGCGGTAGTCCAATGGGGGCTGGTATCACCCTGATACAGCCAACGTGCGGTGATGTACCAGTTGGCCGGCCCGTACGGACCACCCTGGACGACGATCGGGGAACCCATGTCGGCCAGCCCGCTGACATAGCTGACGTCCTCGACGTGGACATCGGTTCCGGCGATGTCCTGCGTCGGATTGCCACCGCCGAGCTCGACCGCCCAGAACGATGAACCGACGTGGTCGTCGGTGGTGACCACGATGTTCGCGATGTCGATATCGTCGACCTGCAGAAGGCGAACGCCGTAGCCCGCGCCGTCGCCGCGCCCGGGCAGATAGGCGGTGAGGGTGTCGAACGAGGCATCTTTGACCCGGTAGAGCTCGATACCCGCGCCGTCCGCATAGGACGACGTCACGTCGCCGAATGTCACCCCGGCGATGTCTTGAATCAGGATCCGCCCCGCGCCTTCGAGTGCAAGGTCGTCGACAGTGAGATTCGACGACGGCAGCTCATCGACGGAAAGTTCGCTCCGAATCTGGCTCGCACCAAGTAGATAGATGCTCGCATCGTGGTCGGAGACGAGCTTCACATCGTCGATCGTGGAGTCCTGAAGCGAGGCGAGCAACATGCCGCCGTTGCCGCCGCCTGACGGAGTGCCGTTCGATTCCGCGTAGATGTCGCGCAAGGTGACCCCGGCGAACCTGCTCGTCCCGGTGGCAGGTGTTTCCACGGCGATCGACCAGTTGTCGGAGTTGGTGATCGTCACATCGCTGATGTCCACGCCGGAGAAGTCCCACCACATCGGATCTTCGGTGCCGTCGACGTTGTGCGTGCCGAGCACAATGCCGGTGCCGGTGTCGTCGATCGTGACGTCGGAGATCGAGATGTCGCGCGAGGCCAGGCTGGTCCAGTCGCCGGGGCCGGTGGAGATGGACGAATTGACCTGTATACCAAAGTCTTTACCGGTTACGGTGACGTGGTTGATGGCGATGTCATAGCTGCCCTGGACCCGTATGCCGCTGGCGTTGCCGCCGGTCACCGTGATGTTCGTCGCCGTTGAGTCACTGTTGTTCCACTCGCCGAGACCGGATTCGTTGAACGGCCCGTCGGTAGGGCCGTACGTCCATGGCTGTGTCGGGTCGTAGTAGGTGACGAAGGCCAGACCGTCGTCACCGGTGTTCTCGGCGTAGAGCCCGTCCACGGTGACCCGGCGGTCGGCGTTGAAGTGCAGCCCGTCGGCGAGGGAGCCGATCACTGTCAGATTGGTGACGGTCACGTCGGAGGCGCCCATCACCACGACGCCGGCTTGCGGTGAATTCACCACGCGCGCATTGACGATCGAAATGTCTGCGACTTCACCGGTCGAGCCGCTCCAGCCAACCGGAGGAGGGGAATCGGACGGCCAGCCCAGCACAGAGATGCCGTCACCGAAGCTTCGGGCCGACGGGCGGGTGGTCCATTCGATGGTGGGGTTCAGGATCGTCACGCCGGATGCCGCGCCCACGACGCGGATGCCGTAACTGGTGCCGAGGCCATTGGCATCGAGGTTGTCCATCAGCAGACGCGCGCCTGGCGCGAACTCCACCGTGACGTCCGACAGACCATTGAGGAGGATCGCGGCGTTGCCTGCGGGATTCTGCTGAGCGAACCGGTAGTCGCCCTCGGGGAAGTAGAGGCGCTCGCCGGACGTCAGTGCCGACTCCGCTGCCTTGATCGCCGCCGAGTCGTCGGTGACGCCGTCGCCCACCGCTCCGTAGTCCTTGACGTTGATGGTGGTGGTCGTCGAGCTCAACTCCGGTTGTATTGAGGTTGCCGACGTCGAGGTCGACGCGTTGAGGGTACGGCGGGCCCACTCCAGGACGAACGACATCAGCGGCGGTGGCGGCGGCAGGTGCGGCGGGCTGGGGATCCCGAACACCTTGAGAATCGAGCCGAGAATGCCCGCAGGCGTTGCCACCATCGCAGCATGTGGCTTGTCGGCAACGTTCGATGCCGCCAGCAAGGTCGCACCCGCGTCGAGTGGAGAGGCCTCCGGTATCGCGGCTGACGCCGGTGTGGCTCCGCTGACGCCGATACGGTGAACCGGCTCCGCCGAGGGTGTATCGGACGCACGTTCCTCGTGCCCCGGGCTGGTCTTCGCGCGGGAAGAGCCACCCGTCGACGGCCGGGCGGGGCGCACTCGAGTCGGGGCGGCGTGGCCAGTCGAGGGTGCTCTGGCGGCCGACGGTCCTGAGGAGGCCGAACCGCCGGAGCCTCCGGAACCTGTTGAGTCAGCGAAAGATAACCCGGGTGCCCAGAGGATTGCTGAACCGATTCCCAGTGCGATTGCCAGAGCGCCGACCCGGCCTACCGGGCTCGAATTGCTCGATGCACTCATAGCTTGGCCCCCGCTCGGTCGCTCGGGCATCGCTAGGCATGGTTTAGCACGGGACAGGCAGGTGCGCCTGGCTCTGCCGATTTTGCCAGGATCGGTGCTGGCACATCGGCATCACGAACGCCGATGCCCGGCGTGGACGTAGTCAACCCGCTAGCTTTAGGGAGCACTTAACGCGCGTCCCGGATCGGCGGAGGGTCGGATGACGCTCATTGTGGTGTGCCTGACGTGCGGCACCGAGCTCTTGGAGAGCGCACGGTTTTGTCACAGCTGTGGCTCACCGGTCGGCGACGCCGGTGCCCGGCCTGAGTACAAACAGGTCACTGTCGTATTCGCCGATGTGGTCCGCTCGATGGACATCGCCGCGGCGGTGGGTGCGGAACGCCTGCGCGAGATCATGGCCGAACTGGCCGACAGGTGCGCTGGGGTGGTGAGGCGATTCGGGGGCACGGTCGGCAGTTTCACCGGCGATGGAATCATGGCGGTGTTCGGCGCGCCGGTAGCTTTTGAGGATCATGCTGTTCGTGCCTGTCTGGCCGCGTTGGCGATCCAGGAGGCGGCGCGGCCGCTCGCCATAGACGTTCGACGCCAGGACGGTATCGATCTCAAGCTACGGATCGGGCTGAACTCTGGTGAAGTGATTGCCGGTGAGATGGGTTCAGGCTCTTTCGGTTACACCGCAGTCGGCGAGCAGGTCGGCCTGGCTCAGCGCATGGAGTCGATCGCGCCGCCGGGAGGGGTGATGCTCAGTGAGTCGACCGCCAGCCTCGTTCAGCACAATTTCGTGTTAGGCACAAAGGAATTCGTCCGCGTCAAGGGCTTCGTGGACCCAGTGCCCGTCTATCAGTTGTTGTCAGCCTCTGCTGAACGCCGAGTGGGTCGTCGGCATTCTCGCCTCGTGGGCCGCGGGACGGAGACGGCGAGAATCTCGGCAATCCTGGATAAGGCGCTCGATGGGTCCGGGTCGGTGGTTACCGTGTCGGGGCCGCCTGGTATCGGCAAGACGCGGTTGGTTCGCGAATCCGTCGCCGCGGCGACGGGTCGGGGTTTTGAGATCTTTTCCACCTACTGCGAATCGCACACCCGGGAGATTTCGTTCCAGGTGGTCTCGCGACTGTTACGCGCAATGTTCGGAATCGGCAGCCTCCCAACAGGGGCCGCCCGGATGCGGGTGCGCGCAGCCGCTCCCCGTGCCGATGCCGAGGACCTGTTGTTGCTCGACGAGCTGCTGGGCATCCGCGATACCGAAATGGCGCTGCCTGACATCGGCCCGGACGCCTGGCGGCGCCGGCTCATCGAACTCATCAACACCGTTTCGCTGGCTCGGTCGAACCCCGCCGTATATGTCATCGAAGACGCGCATTGGATAGACAGTGTCAGCGAGTCGATTCTCGCCGATTTCGCTGCCGCTTTCCCAAGAATGCGGGCAACGATGTTGATCACCTATCGCTCCGAGTACCAGGGGGCCCTGACGGATCTCGCTGGAACCGAGGCTATCGTCCTTGCACCGCTTAGCGATTCGTACATCGGTGAGTTGCTGGACGAGTTGCTCGGTGTGGATTCGTCGGTGGGCAGGCTGTCTACCGTGGTCGCTTCCCGCGTGGCGGGCATCCCGTTCTGCGCCGAGGAGATCGTGCGCGATCTGGCTGAACGCGGTGAGATCGAGGGCGAGCCAGGCGCCTACAAATGTCTCGGACAAGTAGACGACGTGCATGTACCACCCACATTGCAGGCCGCCATCGGTGACCGGATCGACCGGCTCACTCCCTCGGCGAAGCGGACGTTGAACGCCGCAGCGGTCATTGGTGCTCGATTTCGCGCCGGGCTGTTGGAGCGATTGCTCGAGCGACCAGACCTGACGCCACTCATTGAAGCCGAGCTCGTCGACCAGCTCACGTACGGAGCCGACGCCGAATACGCCTTCCACCATCCACTCACACAGAAGGTGGCGTACGAATCGCAGCTCAAGGCCGCGCGCTCGGACTTGCACCGGCGGGTAGCGGCGATGATGCAGCAGACCAGTGCTGCAGCCACCAGTGAGGGTGCGGCCATGATCGCGACTCAACTCGAGTCCGCGGGTGAGCTGTCCGATGCCTATGAATGGTTCATGCGCGCCGCGACCGGGTATGGCCAGCGCGACATCCGGGCGGCACGAGCAAGTTGGAAACAAGCCGTACGCGTTGCCGACCAAATCCCCGGCGATGACGCCAAGTGTTTGGCAATGCGGATCTCGCCGCGGGCTCTGCTGTGCGGCAGCGCCTTTCGGGTGGGTGGTGTTCCGGAGACCACTGGCTTCGAGGAGTTGCGCGACATCACGGCCGCAGCAGGCGACAAGAAGTCGCTGGCAGTGGGCATGGCGGGTCACCTCAACACGTTGACGTTCAATTCGCGCCACCGCGAAGCCGTACAGACGGCATCCGAGTTCGCGGCACTCGTCGAGTCGATAGGAGAGCCCGAGATGTCCGTCGGCCTCCTTTATGGTGCGGCGCAGGCTCATTTCGAAGCCGGTGAGGTGATCGAAAGCCTGCGGTTGACACAGCGCATCATCGACCTCGCGGACGGTGACCCCGTCAGGGGGAACTTCGTCATCGGATCTCCGCTTGCCTGGGCCATCACCTTGGGAGGTGCATCGGCGATGTGCTTGGGCCGCCCGGGATGGCGAGCTGACATCGGGCGGGGCATTGCGATGGCGCGATCGTATGACGCCCCAACCCGAGTTCTCGCCCAGATCTACAAATTCGCGGGGGCGACGCCAAACCGCGCCATAGTGCCCGACGCGGAAGATATCTCGGCGACCTCGGAATCGCTGGAGATCGCCCAACAGTCCGGGGACAACACCGCCGTCGCCTTTGCATATCTGATCAAAGCGATGGCATTGCTGCACAGTCCCGACGCCAACCGAGCGGCGGGCGTCGACGCATTGACCGCAGCACGCGAGATGATCGTCGGCGAGAAACTCACTCTGACATTGCAGAGGCTGACCGATATCGAGTTCGCTCGGGCAAAACTCGGGTCCGGCGAACTCGACGGCGCCATCGCACTGGCACGCCAGGTCGTGGACGACGAGTTCCGTACCGGCGAGATGCTCTATCGTGGCCCTGCCACCGAGGTGCTTGGCGAGGCTTTACTCTGTCGCGGCACACCATCCGACGTCGACGAAGCCCAGAAAGCGGTGCGCGCGCTGGCTGCCGTGCCGACCGACCCCGGGTTTGTCCTGCACGAACTACCGCTCCTGCGGTTACGGGCGCTGCTTGCCAGGAATGCTGGAGATGAGTTGGGCTACCGGCAATTCTCAAACCGCTTCCGGGAGAAGGCGCTCAGAGCGGACTTCGAGGGATACCTGGCGCAGGCCGATGCGATGGGCTGACGGACCAGTACGGTATGCCCGGGCGATGCGTTCGTCCGACAGAGGGTGTTGGCTTGATCCGTTGAACCACGGGACGGAGGTTCGCTTGTGGCGCGCCTACTGATCGTGCACCACACGCCGTCGCCGCACTGCCAGGAGATGTTCGAGGCGGTGCTCGCCGGGGCTACTGATCCAGAGATCGAGGGGGTCGAGGTGGTGCGCAGGCCGGCGCTGACGGTCTCGGCGGCCGAGATGCTCGAAGCCGACGGCTACCTACTGGGCAGCCCGGCCAACCTCGGCTACATCAGCGGGGCGCTCAAGCACGCCTTCGACCAGTCGTACTACCAGCTGCTGGACTCCACCCGCGGCCGGCCGTTCGGCGTCTACCTGCACGGCAACGAGGGCACCGAGGGAGCGCAGCGTGCCATCGACGGCATCACCGCCGGACTGGGTTGGGTGAAGGCAGTCGAAACCGTCGTCGTCATGGGCAAGCCGGCCAAGTCCGACGTCGAGGCGTGCTGGAACCTCGGTGCGACGGTAGCGGCAACGCTGATGGGGCAGTGACCCGATCTGACGCGCTTCCTGGACCGCTGGGCCGGTCGGTACCGTCTGTGCCATGGGAATCGCTGATATCGCGCTGGGGGCAGCCCCGATCGCCGGTGGCGCGCTGCTGGGTGTCGCCGCGGGCAATCTGAGGGGCCCTGATGTTCGGGGCGCGATCAAGGACGATATCGAGCTGCTCGACAAGATCCCGGAAGAGAACGTCGAACTGCGCGCGGCGCTACGCAAAAGCATCGACGACCGCATCGCCGACCTCATCACCGCCACCGAGAAGAGTCGCGAACTGCGCGAGATCGCCGCGTCCTACAAGGGCAATTGGCGCGACATCGTGGTCTTCGTGTGCGCGGTCCTGTTCACCATCGTCTGGTGGAACGTCCCGCATAGCCGCAGCAACTGGCTGGTGATGTTCATCTTCCTGATCGTGTTGTCGGGCGTCGTCGCGATCTACGCATCGCGCGGCGTCATCCGCGGGTTGAGCAGCATCCGCCACCGGCACGACCATGCTCCCTAAGACGACAGGCTCGCTCCGAAGACGTCCTTCATCGCGTCCCAGTGCCGCTGCGCGGCGGCCTCGTCATACGGTGGGTTGTCCGGCACCGCGAAACCGTGAGCGGCTTGGTACCACTCGATGGTGTGCTCGACGCCGGCATCGGTCAGCGCCTTGTCCAGGGTTTCGGCGTCGGCGGTCGTGAACGATGCATCGTCCTGTGCGCCGCCGACGTAGACCGTGGCGCCGATCCGGTCGGCCAGCAGATGCGGACTCGCCGGATCGCCGGAAGCCAGCCCGCCACCGTGGAACGACATCGCAGCCGCGACCCGCTCCGGCACCCGACCCGCGACGATCAACGAGGTGCGGCCGCCCATGCAGTAGCCGGTGGTGCCGAACTTCTCGCCGCTGACCTCGGGCCGGGCCGCCAGGTAGTCGAAGTACGCGCGAGCGTCGGCCGCCATCGCGTCGGGAGTGACACTGCCGATCATCGAGAACAGCCGCTGCCGTTCGGCCCCGTCGCTGAACACGGTCGCCATGTCGAACGGCGCCCAGTCGCCGCTGCGGTAGTACACATCGGGCACCAGCACCACATATCCCAGGCCCGCCAGCCGGTCCGCCATGTCGACGAACGTCGCACGGGTACCGCCCGCGTCGGGATACATGATCACCGCGGGCCACGGACCTTGCCCCTCGGGGACGGCAAGGGTGACCGGACAGGTGCCATCGGCGGTGGTGACGGTGTCAGAGATGGTCGGCATGGCTTCGTTTGTACTCTCCACCACCGGACGTAAGCTGAGCGGCGTGCCGATCGCCACACCGTACGAGGATCTGCTGCGACTTGTGCTCGAGCAGGGCACACCGAAATCCGATCGCACCGGTACCGGCACCCGCAGCCTGTTCGGCCACCAGCTGCGCTACGACCTGTCGGCCGGCTTTCCGCTGATCACCACCAAGAAGGTGCACCTGAAGTCGATCGTCTACGAGCTGCTGTGGTTCCTGCGCGGCGACTCCAACGTCGCCTGGCTGCAGGAGCACGGGGTCAGTATCTGGGACGAATGGGCTTCTCCCACCGGCGATCTCGGGCCGGTCTACGGCGTGCAGTGGCGGTCATGGCCGACGCCGTCGGGTGAGCACGTCGACCAGATCAGCGCCGCGCTGCACCTGCTGCGCACCGACCCCGACAGCCGCCGGATCATCGTCTCGGCGTGGAACGTCGGGGAAATCCCGCAGATGGCACTCGCGCCGTGCCATGCGCTGTTCCAGTTCTACGTGGCCGACGGGCGGCTCAGCTGTCAGCTCTACCAGCGCAGCGCCGACCTCTTCCTGGGTGTGCCGTTCAACATCGCCAGCTACGCGCTGCTGACCCACATGATGGCCGCGCAGGCCGGGCTAGAGGTGGGGGAGTTCGTCTGGACCGGAGGGGACTGCCACATCTACGACAACCACGTCGAGCAGGTGACCGAGCAGCTCAGCCGCGACCCGCGTCCGTACCCGGAACTTGTACTGGCTCAGCGTGATTCGATCTTCGACTACACGTTCGAAGATGTCGAGATCCGCAATTATGATCCGCACCCGGCGATCAAGGCGCCGGTCGCCGTATGAGTGTGGGTTTGATCTGGGCGCAGTCGACCTCAGGTGTCATCGGCCGCGATGGCGGCATCCCGTGGCGCCTGCCCGAGGACCTGGCGCGCTTCAAGGACCTCACGATGGGGCACACCGTCGTGATGGGTCGGCGCACCTGGGAGTCGCTGCCGGCGTCGGTGCGGCCACTGCCGGGCCGAAAAAATGTCGTACTCACCCGGCAAGCTGACTACATGGCTGATGGAGCGACTGTGGTGACCGGGCTCGACGGGGTGAAAGACGAGAACGCGTGGGTGATCGGCGGGGCGGAGGTCTATCACCTCGCCCTTCCGTTGGCGACGCACTGTGAGGTGACAGAGGTGGAGATCGACCTGCGCCTGCAGGATGACGACGCCCTGGCGCCGGTTCTGGACGAATCGTGGGTCGGCAAGTCTGGCCCCTGGCAAGACAGTCGTTCGGGGCTGCGCTATCGGTTCCACCGCTACTTGCGGGCATGACCCGGCTGTCCGCCGCTCAGGCCCGCCGCATCGCCGTTTCGGCACAGGGCCTGGCCGACCCCAAGCCCCGCGGACCCGTCACCCGCGCGCACCTGCGCCGGCTGATCAACCGCATTCAGGTGCTGCAGCTCGATTCGGTGTCAGTGGCGGTGCGCGCCCACTACGCGCCGGTGTTCAGCCGGCTGGGTCCCTACGACCGTGACGTGCTCGATGGCGCGGCATGGAGCCACAGCGCCCGCGCGCCGCGCCTTCTCGTCGAATACTGGGCGCACGAGGCTGCGCTGATGGCGGTCGAGGACTGGCCGCTGATGCGTTGGCGGATGCGGGAATACACCCACGGCCGGTGGGGCACCGAGATCGTCAAGAAGAACCCGGCGCTGGCCGAGAACATCCTCGCCGCCGTCGCCGAACTCGGCCCCAGCACCGCGGGCCAGATCGAGGCGCACATGGAGTCCGAACCGCGTGGGCGCAAGGGGCCATGGTGGGACCGCAGCGACACCAAGTGGGTGGCCGAGGCGCTGTGGGCGTCGGGAGCGCTGACCACCGCCACCCGGGTCGGGTTCGCCCGGCACTACGACCTCAGCGAGCGGGTGCTGCCGCCCGAGGTCTTCGCGCGCGACGTGGATGACGTCGAGG
The DNA here is from genome assembly GCF_013404075.1 of Mycolicibacterium vinylchloridicum. Classification (GTDB taxonomy): domain Bacteria; phylum Actinomycetota; class Actinomycetes; order Mycobacteriales; family Mycobacteriaceae; genus Mycobacterium; species Mycobacterium vinylchloridicum. The sequence continues at coordinate 133,063 of NZ_JACBJQ010000007.1, read as the reverse complement.
CGGTGCGGGAGCTGGTGCTCCGCGCTGCCGGCGCGCTCGGGGTGGGGACCGAACCTGATCTGCGCGACTACTTCCGGCTGAATCCGAAGCAGAGCAAGCCCGCGGTTGCCGCATTGGTCGCAGACGGTGAGCTGGAAGAGGTCGAGGTCGACGGCTGGCCGGCACCGGCGTACCTGCGCGCGGGGCAGAGCGTGCCCCGGCTGGACCGCGGCACCGCCCTGCTGTGCCCGTTCGATCCGCTGATCTTCTTCCGTCCGCGGGTCGAGCGGCTGTTCGAATTCCATTACCGCATAGAGATTTACACGCCCGCACCCAAACGTCAGTTCGGTTACTACGTGTGGCCGTTCCTGCTCGACGGCCGGCTGGTCGGCCGAGTCGACCTCAAGGCCGAGCGGACCAGCGATCGGTTGAACGTGGTCGGGGCGTTCGCCGAGCCCGGCCACGACCCGGCCGTCATCGCTCCGAGGCTGGCCGCCGAACTGCAGAGCATGGCGTCCTGGCTGGGGTTGGGTGACGTCACGGTCGGCCGGCGCGGGGAGGTTGCGCCGGCTCTGCGGCAAGCCTTGCGCTGACCTGTCGCGCGCACCGAACACCGTTGTCGCGCAGGATGATCAGACCGACCTACGCGAAGTTGCTATCGCATCTCGCCGACATCACTACCATCGGTGGCTAGCACGATCACGGTAGGGGGCTCGCGGACAAGTGCACGGTATCGGCCTTTGGTGGCGACAGCCCGATCACTACGACTGGCTGACGTCCTACCTGAAGGCACGCCATCTGCTGTTGTTCATGCGCTGGCTGATGTTCTCCGTCTTACTGATCGTCGCTGCCGCCATTGCGCTTACCCTGGCGAGTCCATCCGGGCCGCAGACCTCGACGCAGCGGACGGTCACCTACCTGGCCAGCGCAACGCTCGCCGCGATCGCTGTGGCCTACGGCCGTCGTTGGCCGACTCGCATTCAGTCGCAGGTGTTTTCGGTCGTCGGTAATGCGTGTATCGCCGCGGGCGTTCTGGTCGAATCCGACCCTCGTACCGCCATGCTCGGTTCGGTCGCCTTCGTGGGTCTGGCCGGTTACGTCGCCTTCTGCCACACCGCCCCGCTGCTGGTTCTGACACTCGGCACCGGGGTGGCAACCGCCGCGGTCGGCGCCGCACGCATGGCGATGGCCGGTGACGTCCCGATGGCCCTGTCCAGCGTGCTGATTCTGTGCGGGGGGATACTGGCGGTGCCGTTCTGTGGCCAGGTGCTTGTCCATTGGTTGTCGATCGACGCGCTGAGATCGTCCACCGACACACTGACCGGCTTGCCGAACCGCCGTGGCTTCTTCCGGTCAGCACAGGCCCTGTTGCGGCACGCCGACTACCGTTCTCAGCCCTCCTTCACGGTTGTCATGATCGACCTGGACGGCTTCAAGAGGCTCAACGACACCTTGGGCCACCCGACCGGCGACATGGTTCTGGTCGCCGTCGCCGACAGCCTCAGGAACGTCGGCGGAGGCAATACCGCCATCGCTCGGGTCGGTGGCGAAGAATTCCTCTTCGCGCAGCTGGCCAGTCTCGAGGAAGCCCGGCAGAACACCGACGAGCTGCGCAAGGCCATCGCCGCCCTCCCGTGGGGCGTGACCGCCAGCCTGGGATTGGCGTCGATCATGATGCGCGCGCCCGCGCTGACACCGCTCGAGCTCGTCGAATGTCTGATCGCCCAGGCCGACACCGCCATGTACGCGGCCAAACGCGGCGGCGGAAACCAGGTTCGCTATGCCGGGGACCTGACGGGTGATGGGTCTGGGGCGCATTAAGGTGAGCCCGTGGCCGAGATCGCGCCGCTGCGCGTGCAGCTCATCGCCAAGACCGAGTTCATGGCGCCCGCCGACGTGCCCTGGACCACCGACGCCGATGGCGGCGAGGCGCTGCTCGAGTTCGCCGGCCGCGCCTGCTACCAGAGCTGGTCCAAGCCGAATCCCCGGACGGCCACCAACGCGTCCTACCTCAAACACATCATCGACGTGGGCCACTTCTCGGTGCTCGAGCACGCCTCGGTGTCGTTCTACATCACCGGCATCTCCCGGTCCTGCACGCACGAGCTGATCCGGCACCGGCACTTCTCCTATTCGCAGCTGTCCCAGCGGTACGTGCCCGAGAACGACGCCCAAGTGGTCGTGCCGCCCGGGCTGGAGGACGATCCGGAGTTGCAGCAGATCCTGCTCGCCGCCGCCGACGCCAGCCGCGCCGCCTACCTGGAACTGCTGACCCGGCTGGAAACAAAATTTGCCGACCAGCCGGCGGGGCCTGATCAGCCGGCTACGCCGAGCATGCTGCGGCGCAAGCAGGCGCGTCAGGCGGCACGCGCGGTGCTGCCCAACGACACCGAGACGCGCATCGTGGTGAGCGGCAACTACCGGGCCTGGCGGCATTTCATCGCCATGCGGGCCAGCGAGCACGCCGACGTGGAGATTCGCCGGCTGGCGATCGCCTGCCTGCGTCAGCTGGCTGCCACCGCGCCCGCCGTCTTCGCCGACTTCGAGATCAGCGAACTTGCTGACGGCACGGAGGTTGCGACCTCACCGCTGGCTACGGAGGCGTGACCCGGAGCGGGTAATCTAGGTGTCCATGAGCACCAGCGGAGTCGACGTCAGCGCCCGATTGGGCACCGTACTGACCGCAATGGTGACTCCCTTCAAGCCCGACGGCACGCTGGATACCGTCGCTGCCGCGCGTGCCGCCATCCACCTGGTCGACACCGGCTGCGACGGGCTCGTGCTGTCCGGCACCACCGGTGAGTCACCGACCACCACCGACGAAGAGAAGCTGGCGTTACTGCGCGCTGTCCTCGAAGCCGTCGGTGACCGCGCCCGTATCGTCGCCGGCGTCGGTACCTATGACACCGCCCACAGCGTGCACCTGGCCAAGACCGCCGCGGCCGAGGGAGCCCACGGTCTGCTGGTCGTCACGCCGTACTACTCGCGGCCGCCGCAAGCGGGTCTGGTCGCACACTTCACGACGGTCGCCGACGCCACCGACCTTCCGGTGATCCTCTACGACATCCCGCCGCGATCGGTCATCCCGATCGAGTGGGACACGATGCGCACCCTGGCCGCGCACCCCAACATCGTCGCGGTCAAGGATGCCAAGGCCGATCTGCACGGCGGCGCGCAGATCATGGCTGAGACGGGTTTGGCCTATTACTCCGGTGACGACGCGCTGAACCTGCCCTGGCTGGCGATGGGTGCAGTCGGCTTCGTCAGCGTGTGGGGCCATGTGGCGGCCAGTCAGCTGCGAGACATGCTGACCGCCTTCACCTCTGGCGACATCGCAACTGCCCGCAAGATCGCCGTGACATTGGCGCCGCTGAATGCCGCGCAAACCCGGCTGGGTGGCGTCACCTTCGCCAAGGCCGGACTGCGGCTGCAGGGCATCGACGTCGGCGAGCCCCGGCTGCCGCAGATGCCTGCCACCCCGGAACAACTCGACGAGCTGGCCGCCGACCTTCGCGCGGCGGGCGTCTTACGGTGAACGAAGAGCTCTCACCTCCCGGGCCACTGGCCCCGGGGGGTCTACGCGTGACGGCGCTGGGCGGCATCAACGAAATCGGCCGCAACATGACCGTTTTCGAGCATCTCGGCCGCTTGCTGATCATCGATTGTGGTGTGCTGTTCCCCAACCACGACGAGCCCGGCGTCGACCTGATCCTGCCGGACCTGCGGCTGATCTCCGACCGTCTCGACGACATCGAGGCCCTCGTGCTCACCCACGCCCATGAGGACCACATCGGCGCGATCCCGTATCTGCTCAAGATGCGCGCCGACATCCCGGTGGTGGGTTCGAAGTTCACCCTCGCGCTGGTGGCCGCGAAATGTCGTGAGCACCGGGTCAATCCGGTGTTCGTCGAAGTCGCCGAGGGACAGCGCAGCACCCACGGGGTGTTCGAGTGTCAGTACTTCGCGGTCAATCACTCCATTCCGGACGCGCTTGCGATCGCCATCCACACCGGAGCGGGCACCGTTCTGCACACCGGTGACATCAAGCTCGATCAGCTGCCGCTGGACGGCCGCCCGACCGATCTGCCGGGGATGTCGCGCCTCGGCGACGCCGGGGTGGATCTGTTCCTGTGCGACTCGACCAACTCGGAGATCCCCGGAGTCGGGCCGTCGGAAAGCGAAGTCGGGCCCAATCTGCACCGGCTGATGCGCGGTGCCGAAGGCCAGCGGGTCATCGTGGCGTGCTTTGCCTCCAATGTCGACCGGGTGCAGCAGATCGTCGACGCCGCAATCGCATTGGGCCGGAGGGTCTCGTTCGTCGGCCGGTCCATGTTGCGCAATATGGCCATCGCCCGCGAACTGGGCTTCCTGCACGTCGAGGACCGAGACGTGGTCGACATCGCGATGGCCGAGGAGATGGCACCCGGACAGGTGGTGCTGATCACCACCGGTACCCAGGGCGAGCCGATGGCGGCGCTGTCGCGGATGTCGCGCGGGGAGCATCGCAGCATCACGATCACCTCCGACGACCTGATCATCCTGTCTTCGTCGCTCATCCCGGGTAACGAGGAGGCGGTCTACGGCGTCATCGACGACCTGGCCAAGATCGGTGCCCGGGTGGTTACCAATCAGCAAGTGCGGGTGCATGTTTCAGGACATGCTTATTCCGGCGAACTGTTGTTCCTCTACAACGGGGTGCGCCCACGCAACGTGATGCCGGTGCACGGCACCTGGCGCATGCTGCGCGCCAATGCCAAACTGGCCGCCCGCAGCGGCGTGCCCGAGGAGAACATCGTGGTGGCCGAGAGCGGCGTCAGCGTCGACCTCGTCGGCGGCCGGGTCTCGATCGCGGGTGCGGTGCCGGTCGGCAAGATGTTCGTCGACGGGCTGATCTCCGGCGACGTGGGCGAGGCGACGCTGGGCGAGCGGCTGATCCTCAGCTCGGGATTCGTCGCGGCGACGATCGTGGTCAACCGCGAGACCGGGAGACTGGCCGCCCCGCCGCACCTGTACTCGCGCGGGTTCTCCGAGGATCCAAAGGCGCTGGAGCCGGTGACGCGAAAGGTCGAGGCGGAGCTGGAATCGCTTGCCGCCGACAATGTCACCGATCCGGTGCGCATCGCGCAGGTGGTGCGCCGCACGGTCGGGAAGTGGGTGGGGGAGACCTACCGGCGCCAGCCGATGATCGTGCCGACCGTCATCGAGGTTTAGGGGACTACTGCCGCCCTGCCGGATAAGCTCTCCTGCTTGTGACGCGTCCCGCACAAGGCGGAAACTACCGGACGCTGCTCACCCAGGGAACCTTCTTCAAGGTGGGCGTCCAGGTGAGCAGTATCTCGGCCGTCATTCCCTACATGGCGGATCAACTCGGCAGTCCCGGCGTGGTGGTGGCGCTGCTTGCGCCGGCGTTCACTGCCGGCACCCTACTGGGAACAGTCCTGGGTCCCAAGGTATTACGTTTCACGGACTCGGTGACCGGACTGCTGGTCGGCATTGCGCTCACTCAAGCCGCATTGACTGCGCTGGTCGCGCTCGACATCGCATTGGCGCCGCAGTGGTTGTTCGCTTACCCACTGCTGTTGGCGTGCTTGCTGATCGGCACCGTCACCGGCAGCTCCCAGGTGGTCTCACCGATGGCGATGTCGGCGTTGCTGTCGGCCCGGGAACGCGGCGACCTGATGTTGAAGCAGGCCGGCTACAGCGGCGCGCTGGTGGTTCTCATCACCGCCTTCACCGCCGGACGTCTACTGCCCGACACACCCCGCTGGCACGACGCCGACCTGTTGTGGATTTCGGTGGTGGCGATGCTGGTGGGCGCCGTGTTCTGCGCGCGGCTGCGGGCTCCGGGCGTGGAACTGGCGCGAGGTCCCTCGCGCATGGTCGACACCCTGCGCGAGGGGCGCGTGCAACTGCATGCCAATCGATGGCTACGGCAGTTCCTGACGACCAACCTGGCCTTCGTGCCGGTGATCCTGACTCCCACGTTTTACGCGATCTACGCAGCCGAATTCCTGGGCCAGAGCATCAATGTCGATGAGTTCCTGGTATTCGTCGGCGTCGGTCTGCTGGCCGGGATCCCGCTGTGGCGGGTGGTGCGCCGGCATCGGGGCGCGCGGGGTGTCTACCTGTCCAGTGCCGCGATCAGCATGATCGCCGCCGCACTGTGCGTTGCATCGCAGCAGTGGCACATCGTGCCCGGCCTGTGGGCGTTCGGGCCGGCGATGCTGCTGTCCGCGGTAGCCAATCAAGCCCTGCTGCCGGCCGCCTACGACTGGATCTTCGACCACGCCGACAGCGGGGACGCGGCCGTGTTGATCAGCTGCACCCACATCGTCATCAGTGTCGGGATGATCGTCGCCGGCTTCGCCCTCGGATTGATCGCCGAGGGTGCGCCCGCGGTGTGGCCGTTGTTGATCATGCTGGTGCTCATCATCGCCGCAGGGATCTCAGCGACACAGGCTCCGGGCGCTCAGCGCGAGTCAAGCCAGGACACCGCGCGGTCGCGGTAAGTGCTCAGTCCCTTGTATTCGACCATGTCGTCCGGCAATTCGGCCAGTACCGCCGCCGTACGGGTCCGCCACTCGTCGACGGTGGCGATATCGGCCAGCGGCAGCATGTAGCTGCGGATCAGAAAGCAGATCGCACCGGACTCCGGTAGCCGAATCAGATGCTGGACCTCCACACGCAGGTGGATCAAGCGGCCGAAGGTGTCGTCGTCGACCGCGTCGAGGTGAGCGCGATCGGGTAGCCACTCGGGGAACGTCTCGGTGGACACATCCAGCCGGCGCCCCACCGTCATCGACCAGTTGGTGCGGCGGTAAATGTCGTTCGGCTGCAGGCGCATCAGGAATTCCCGGGCCCGCGTGATCACCCCGGTCTCGCGCAGCCGGGGGACCGGGCCGTGGATCGCCAGGAACGTCATCCCGACGTCGAACCCGAACGACCACCCCGCGGCGAAGGTGACCACACCCGCGTCGGCGAACAGGTCGCCATCGCGCTGGTCGAGCAGGACGATGTCCTCTTGCACCTGGCCTGCGATGTAGGCCAGCGGATCGCACGGCAAGGATGACTCGTCGCCGATCGCGAAAGTCTGCTCTATACCCAGCAATCCATTGCGCCAGTGCCAGGTGTCGCCGTCACGGGTCAACGACATGGTCGCCGGGTAGGCGGTGGCCAGTTCGGTCATCAGCGCCAGCATGGTGTCCCAGCAGGCGACGCGCATGTGCGGTAGTACCGCACGACGCGACGGATCGGCGGCGAGGATTCGGCGCCGCTCGGCGAGTTCATGGGTGTACTCGCTGTCGATGTCGACCACCCGCCGGCCCCACTGTCCGGTCGCGGTGGGCACGACGACCGCGGCGGGGGAGATGTTCGTGCTGTAGCGATAGGAATCGGCGGTGTACGGAAAAGGGAACGACGCCACCAGATCCGGCGCGGACACCAGCCCGGTCACAGGTCCAGCTCCACCCGGCCGGTCCCGCGGGAAACGCAGGCCATCATCTCCTCGCGGCGTTCGTCGTCGGTCAGATAGAGGTCGCGGTGCAGCACCGCACCGGAGCGCACCGGAACCCGGCATTCGCCGCACACACCCTGGTGGCACAAATTGGGGATGGCGTGCCCGCGCGCGGTCAACGACTCCAATAGCGATACGCCCGATTCGACGGTGAAAACCTCTCCGCTACTGGCTAATTCGACCTCGAACGGATCACCGGGTGCCAGCTCGCCGCCGAAGTGTTCGACGTGGATCCGCCCTCGTGGCCAGCCCAGTTCGGTGGCGGTGGCCACGATGTCGTCGATGAATTGGCTTGGGCCGCAGATGTAGACGTGCGTGCCGAAGGGCTGGTTGGCCAGCGTCGGGGACAGTTCGGCTAGGAACGCTGCCCGGTCGGTGAAGAACGACGCGTCGTCGGTGAGTGAGGTGATCTCGTCGACGTATGCGCCGCGTCCTTCGCGGTGGACGTAGAGCAACCGCACGTCTCGCCCCCAGCGCCGGGCGCTGCGCAGATGCGACACCATCGGGGTGATCCCGATTCCGGCGGCGACCAACAGATGTCGTCTGGCGCGCAGTACGGGGGCGAACGCGCTGCGGGGTGGGTGAGCGAGGACGACCGACCCCGGCGTCAGGTCCCGGTGAATCCAGCGCGATCCGCCCCGCCCCTGCGGGCACTCCAGCACCGAGACGACATATTCGGCGGGGGCGGCGCTCTCACCGGTCAGCGAGTAGGCGTTGGCGCCATCCGGCCACTGGATGATGATGTGGCTGCCGGGGGTGAACGACGGCAACACGGAACGATCGGGGTTGGCCAGGGTCAGGGTCCTGATCCCGGGCACGCCGTCGTCGATTCCGACGACCTCCAGCGCCAGCGTGCTCACGGCGCGGTGTCGGCGTGGGTCGCGAACCCGAGGTGGGCGCCGAGTCGCCGGGAGACGTGGTAGTAGACGAAGAGTCGGCGCCCGCAGTCGGGGCAGGTGATCTCCTGGGACAACCCCGTCGCAGCCGTGGTGGTGCTGCGGCAGTGCGCGCAATAGACCTCGCGGGTGTCCACCTCGGTACTCGCGACGGTGATCTCGTCGTCGGTGGCGCCAAGTTCCAGCGCGCGGGCCCGGACTCGGAGGCATACATGCGCGGGGCCGGCCAGCAGCAGCCGCCACCCGACCCGAGCGTCGGCGAGATCGGCATCCAACGCTCGGCATGCCTCGGCGGCGTCGGCGACCCGATGTACCCGATGCTCGGCGCTGATCTGGGCGGTCCAGCGCGCGGCGATCTCGGCGGCCTCGGCGCCGATGGCCAGCACCGTGTACTGGCGGCCGGTCAGATCGGCCGCCGGACAACTGGGTTCGACGGCCCAGGCCGGGACGCTGGTGAGGTCCAGATCGGGTGTCATCGTCACCCGATCGTATGTCAGCGCTTGTTGGTGAACCCGGCGTCGACGGGCAGGGTGACCCCGGTGACGTAGCGGCCCGCATCCGACACCAGGTAGTACACGGCGTTGGCGATGTCCTCGGGTTCCAGCGTCTGGACCGGCAGCGCGTTGCTCATGTCCGGGCCGCCCTGCATCTGCTGGGCGAAACCCTCGAGCCAGGAGCGGGTGAACTCGTTGTCGATCATCGGAGTGTTCACCCCGGCCGGATGCACCGAGTTGACCCGGATATTGAATGCGGCAAGGAAATTCGCGTATGCCCGCATCAGGCCGACCACACCGTGCTTGGCGACGGTGTACCCCAGCGAACCCGCGACCGGCGCGCCGATGCCCACCAGCCCGTTCACCGAACTGATCAGCACGATCGCGCCGCCGTCGCCCTGCTTGATCATCGGCTTCATCGCCACGTCGACGGTGTGATAGACCCCGGTGAGGTTGACGTCGATGACGTCCTGCCAGGCGCCGTCGTCGGCCATCGGGGCGATCCCGGCGTTCGCGATCACGATGTCGAGCCGGCCCAGTTCCTCGATGCCTTGGTACATGGCGTTCTTCAACGCCGTCCGGTCACGGACGTCGGCCTCGCGGGCGACGATGCGGGCGCCGGTGTCCTCGACGAGCTTGACCGTGGCGGCCATGTCCTCGGGCGTGGCCAGGGGATAGGGCACGCTGGCGATCTGGTCGCACAGGTCGACCGCGATGATGCTGGCACCTTCCGAGGCCAGCTTCAGCGCATGCGCGCGGCCCTGGCCCCGGGCCGCGCCGGTGATCAGCGCGACCTTGCCGTCGAGTTCGCCCATGGGCGGTGTCCTCGCTTTCTCGCGCAGGCGCTCGTCAGGGGCGGACCTGGCCCTTTGCGGGGTCGCCGGCCGGGATGGGGGTGAGCATCTTGATGTCCGGGGCGCCGTCCAGGTGCTCGCCGATCGCCCCGAACAGCGCGGTCACGCCCGGTGCGGTGCTGTGGGTCTTGAGGGCCTCCTCGTCGGCCCACTGCTCGACGAACACGAACGTCTTGTCGCCCTCGTGCACGGCGTAGAGGTCGCAACCGGGCTCTTCATGGACGGCCGCGACCGCCGTTTTGCAGGCCTCGCGCACGGCGTCGACGGATTCGGGCTTGACGGTGAAGCTGGCAACGACGACAACCGGCATGAACGAGCTCCTCAGCTCTTCGGGTATAGGTGTGACGGCGCTTACGTTAGCCCTGCTTCATATCGCCGCAAGAAGGGGTCCCGGTGAGCGGCCGAGGGCCTGATTTCGGCCTTTGTCGCAGTCTGGCAACGACGCGCCGTGTAACGGGTGTTGTGGGTGGTGCGGATGGGGTTTCTGGGACTAGGCTGACCCGCATGGCGAACAAGACGGCCGCTCGCTCAAGCGCGCGAACGACCAGGTCAAAGGGTGCGACGCGGTCGGCAAAGCCGGCCCCGCGGCGCAAGCCTGCCAAGAAACGCAACGCCTCGCCGGTCGCCACCGCCGCGGCAGCCAGTGGGCGGGCTGCGCGGGCGACCTGGCTGATGTTGGCCAAGGGGGCCGGCTCGACCGCTCGATCGGTCGGTCGAGCCGGTGACATAGAGCCCGGTCATCGCCGGGACGGGCTGGCCCTCGGGCTCCTGGCCGTCTCGGTGGTGATCGCGGCCAGCTCCTGGTTCGACGCCGCCCGGCCGGTGGGCGCCTGGATCGACTCGATGTTGCGCACCATGGTCGGCGGTGCGGTGGTCCTGCTGCCCTTGATCATCTGCGCCATCGCCATCCTTCTGATGCGCACCGAACCCAACCCCGACGCCCGGCCGCGACTGATCCTGGGCTGCGCGATGGTCGCCCTGCCGGTGCTGGGCCTGTGGCACCTGTGGGCGGGTGCGCCGCAGGATCCGGCCGGCCGGCGACACGCCGCGGGCTTCGTCGGATTCGCGATCGGGGGACCGCTGTCCGACGGACTGTCCCCGTGGATCGCCACCCCGCTGCTCATCATCGCCGCGCTGTTCGGATTGCTGCTGCTGACCGGCACCACGATCCGCGAGGTCCCCGACACCCTGTATTCGATGTTCAGCACTCGCGGCCGCTACGAGGACGACGAGTACGACGACGAGTACGACGAGCCCGAGGCCGTCGAATCGGTTGAGCCGGAAGACTTCTCCGACGGCTACTACGACGACCCGCGGTCCTACACCGACGAAGCGCCGGCCTGGCCGGGGGTGAAGGGTCCGGTCGGCACGCCGCTGGACAACTACCCGCTCGAGGAGGATGCGCCCACGGTCCCCGAGCCGGTCAAGGCTCGGCGCAAGAAGGTGGCGCCCAAGCCCGATCCCGCCGAGGACACCACCAGGCAGGACACCACGGTTCTCGACCGCGTCGTCGAAGGCCCGTACACGCTGCCCTCGCTGGACCTCCTGGTGGCCGGCGACCCGCCGAAGCGGCGCAGTGCGGCCAACGACCAGATAACGGACGCGATTTCGAACGTCCTGGAGCAGTTCAAGGTCAACGCCTCGGTGACCGGTTGCACCAGGGGTCCGACCGTCACTCGCTACGAGGTCGAGCTCGGCCCGGGGGTCAAGGTCGAGAAAATCACTGCGCTGCAACGCAATATCGCCTACGCGGTGGCCACCGAGAGCGTGCGTATCCTGGCGCCGATCCCCGGCAAGTCCGCCGTCGGCATCGAGGTGCCCAACACCGACCGCGAAATGGTCCGGCTGGCAGACGTTCTCACCGCGCCGTCCACCCGCGGCGACCACCGCCCGCTGGTGATCGGGCTGGGCAAGGACATCGAAGGCCACTTCGTGTCGGCCAACCTTGCTGATATGCCGCACCTGCTGGTGGCCGGCTCGACCGGTTCGGGTAAGTCCAGCTTCGTCAACTCCATGCTGGTCTCGCTGCTGGCCCGCGCCACGCCCGAAGAGGTCCGGATGATCCTCATCGACCCCAAGATGGTGGAACTCACTCCCTACGAAGGCATTCCGCACCTGATCACACCGATCATCACTCAACCCAAGAAGGCGGCCGCTGCGCTGGCCTGGCTGGTCGAGGAGATGGAGCAGCGCTATCAGGACATGCAGGCCTCGCGGGTGCGTCACATCAAGGACTTCAACGCCAAGGTGCGCTCCGGGGAGATCACCGCACCGCTGGGCAGTCAGCGGGTGTACAAGCCGTACCCGTTGATCCTCGCCGTCGTCGACGAGCTCGCCGACCTGATGATGACCGCGCCGCGCGACGTCGAGGACGCGATCGTGCGGATCACCCAGAAGGCCCGCGCGGCCGGTATCCACCTGGTGCTGGCCACCCAGCGTCCCTCGGTGGACGTCGTCACCGGTCTGATCAAGACCAACGTGCCCTCACGGCTGTCGTTCGCGACGTCGTCGCTGACCGACAGCCGGGTCATCCTCGACCAGCCGGGTGCGGAGAAGCTGATCGGCATGGGCGACGGGCTGTTCCTGCCGATGGGTGCCTCCAAGCCCGAGCGACTGCAGGGCGCCTATGTCAGCGACGAGGAGATCCACGCCGTCGTGCAGGCCTGCAAGGACCAGGCCGAGCCGGAGTACACCGAGGGCGTCACCACCGCCAAGCCCAGCGGCGAGAAGACCGACGTCGACCCCGACATCGGCGACGACATGGACGTCTTCCTGCAGGCCGTCGAGCTGGTGGTGTCTTCGCAGTTCGGCTCGACCTCGATGCTTCAGCGCAAGCTGCGGGTCGGATTCGCCAAGGCCGGCCGGCTGATGGACCTGATGGAGACCCGCAGCATCGTCGGGCCGTCCGAGGGATCCAAGGCCCGCGAGGTGTTGGTCAAGCCCGACGAGCTGGCCGCGACGCTGATGGCGATCCGCGGTGGCGGCGGGGACGACGACGACGAAGACTACGAGGACGTTGATTGAGTGGTGGCGTGCCATCTTTCACGCAGAAATGGCACGTGAGCGCTCAATGAATGCGCGCTGCACCCGCCCGATGACCTGCGCACGGCGGTGGTCAGCCAACACGCGCACCACGATCCAACCAAGCGACACCAGGTAGTCCTGGCGCTCCACGTCCACGGCGTAGGCGGTCCGGCTGGTGCGGTGATGCTCGCCGTCGTACTCGACGGCCACCAGGATGTGGGGCCATCCCATGTCGAGGTAGTACCAGCGACCGCCGGGGCGGGCGACAGGGATCTGTGTCTCTGGCCGCGGGAAGCCGGCATCGATGAGATCAAGCCGGAGATACGTCTCCCGCGGTGATTGCGCACCGGCGTCGATGGCGTTCAGTGCGGAAGGCAGTCGTCGAATGCCTCGTAGATGTGGGTGAGCGTCGCCGATGGTGAGGACGTCGCTGACGGTGAAGTGGGTTGCGTTGGCCAGCGCGTCAAGGTCGGCGATCCCGCGGCGTCCGGTACCACGGCGTGCGAGATCGAACGCGGTTCGGGCGACCGTCGTGACGGGTAGTCCGCCGCGGTAGGTGAGTTCTTCGGCCAGCAGGGTTTCACGGCGTGTGACGACTCCGCGCGGACTGCGATTGTTCGCGAAGTTGAGCTCGATCGGGATGTCAGGATCGAACCACTTTGCGCCGTGCAGCGCCGCCGCTGCACGCCCGGTGACGGTTGCCTTCCTTCCTGACCACAGCCAGGCCGCGGTAGTGCGGTCCAGCAGTGTCAGGTCTCCGCGCGGAGCGTAGACATCGGGGAAGACGCGCTGATGGGTGGTTGCCAATTGATAGCGGTTCACCTGGCCCGCAGCCAATGCCTCGGAGCCAACGAACACGCGCGACATGGGCAGTCAGCGTGCCAGCGGCGGGCAGTGGGAGCTCTCGGCTATCCACAGCGTCATTCACCGAGCGCTGACGCTGCGAAACCGGGCCAAATCGCTGCGCCGACGCTCACTCAACGCGTCAGAGCTTGAGCAGCATGCGGGTGTTGCCGAGGATATTGGGCTTCACGTACGACAGGTCGAGGAATTCCGCGACACCGATGTCGTAGGAGCGGCACATCTCCTCGTACACCTCGGCGGTCACGGGCGTGCCCTCGATCTCGGCGAAGCCGTGCCGGGCGAAGAACTCCGTTTCGAAGGTCAACACGAACAGCCGCTGCAGCTCGAGTTCGCGGGCAACCCTGAGCAGCTGGTCGACGACGGCGTGGCCGATACCGCGGCCCTTGACCTTCGGATCGACGGCGACGGTGCGCACCTCGCCGAGGTCGGCCCACAGCACGTGCAGCGCCCCGCAGCCCACGACCTCGCCGTCGAGCTCGGCCACCCAGAATTCCTGGACGGCCTCGTACAGCGTGACCAGGTTCTTCTCCAGCAGGATCTTGCCTGCGTAGGTGTCGACCAGACGCTTGATGTCGGGGACATCCGAGGTGCGGGCGCGGCGGACGACGACATCGGAGCTCACGGGTGCAGAGTATCGGGCGTGAGGCCCCCGACTGCCAACCGATATTCTGTTGCGGTGTCGGGACAACCCCAAACCGGTCCGGCGGTCCCGCGCGTGCGGATAGCCAACGTCGCCAACCTGCTGACGGGGGTACGGCTGGTCCTGGTCCCGATCTTCCTGTTGGCGCTCTTTGCCGGCGACGGTCATGAAAGCTCCTATCGGATAACAGCTTTCGTCATTTTCGCGGTCGCGGTCATCACCGATCGGTTCGACGGTTCGCTGGCGCGCACGTACGGCATGGTCACCGAATTCGGCAAGCTCGCCGACCCGATCGCCGACAAGATGCTGATCGGTGCCGCGCTGATCGGGCTGTCGATGCTCGGCGACCTGCCGTGGTGGGTGACGGTGGTGATCCTCATCCGCGAACTCGGCATCACGGTGCTGCGGTTGGCCGTGCTGCGGCGCGGGGTGATCCCCGCCAGCCGCGGGGGCAAGGTCAAGACGCTGGTGCAGGCCGTCTCGATCGGGCTGTTCGTGCTTCCGCTGCACAACTGGCCGTCGCCGTGGCTGACGGTGGCCTGGGTGATCATGTGGGCCGCGGTCGTGCTGACGGTGCTCACCGGGCTGGACTACGTGGTGTCGGCGATCAGGGACTCCCGTGAGCGACCCGCTGGTCGATGACGCCGCCCGAGCGCTGGTCGCAGCGTTGACGGCGCGCGCCCAGAGCGTCGCGACCGCGGAATCGCTGACCGCCGGTCTGCTGGCGGCCACGCTGGCCGGGGTACCCGGTGCCAGCGTCGTCCTGCGGGGCGGTCTGGTCACCTACACCGTCGAAACCAAGATCACGCTGGCCGGAGTGCCGCGCGAGCTGCTCGACGACGTCGGCCCGGTCGCGGCACCGACGGCGGCCCTCTTGGCGCAGGGGGCGCGGGACCGATGCGCTGCGACCTGGGGCGTCGGCCTCACCGGTGTGGCGGGCCCGGAACCGCACGGCGGGCATCCGGTCGGCACCGTCTTCCTGGGACTGGCCGGCCCCGGGCCGACAGAGGTCGCCGAATTGGCGCTCGACGGCTCCCGCTGGGATATCCGGCTGGCTGCCGTGCGTGAGGCCATCGGCCGGCTGTCCGGCCTGGTGGAGCGAACTTGAGGTTTCCTGGGAACCAATTCGGCGCCCCGCGGCGTTGCAGTAGTTGTTGCAACTCGTGGAGGAGGACACCCGATGGCCGTACTGCTGCGTGAGGTGATCGGTGACGTACTTCGTGACGCCCGGACCTCGCAGGGACGCACCCTTCGTGAGGTGTCTGATACGGCCCGTGTCAGCCTCGGCTACCTGTCTGAGGTGGAGCGCGGTCGTAAAGAGGCCTCCAGCGAGCTGCTCAGCGCGATCTGCAGCGCACTCGACGTTCCGCTGTCGCGGGTCTTGACCGATGCCGGAGAGAAAATGGCCGACCGTGAGCGCATTGCCCGGTTGACGGCCGTGCCGGGCCAGGACAGCGTGATCGATGTCGCCACCAAGGTGGTCATCCCGCATCCCGTCGCGATGGCGGTCGCCTGACCCACAGATCGGGTCTGGTCCAGGCCACATGCGTGCAGGGGTGTGGCCGGGCATCGAGAACCGATAAATTGGGGCTCGACGACCGAACTGCGGCACTCGATATGAAGGCGGGCAACTGATGGCCAATCCGTTCACCAAGGCGTGGAAGTACCTGATGGCGCTTTTCAACTCCAAGGTCGACGAGTATGCCGACCCGAAGATCCAGATCCAGCAGGCAATCGAAGAGGCCCAGCGGCAGCATCAGGCGCTCACCCAGCAGGCCGCCCAGGTGATCGGAAACCAGCGCCAGCTCGAGATGCGACTCAACCGTCAGCTCGCCGATATCGAGAAGTTGCAGGTCAACGTCCGCCAGGCGCTCACCCTCGCCGATCAGGCAGTCGCCGGCGGTGACGCCGCCAAGGCCACCGAGTACAACAACGCCGCCGAGGCGTTCGCCGCGCAGCTGGTGACCGCCGAGCAGAGCGTCGAAGACCTCAAGGGCCTGCACGACCAGGCGCTGCAGGCCGCCGGCCAGGCCAAGAAGGCCGTCGAGCAGAACGCGATGATGCTGCAGCAGAAGATCGCCGAACGCACCAAGCTGCTCAGCCAGCTCGAGCAGGCCAAGATGCAGGAGCAGGTCAGCGCCTCGCTGCGGTCGATGAGCGAACTCGCCGCGCCCGGCAACACGCCCAGCCTCGACGAGGTGCGCGACAAGATCGAGCGCCGCTACGCCAACGCGATCGGTTCGGCCGAGCTGGCCCAGAACTCGGTGCAGGGCCGGATGCTCGAGGTGCAGCAGGCCAGCGTGCAGATGGCCGGCCACTCGCGGCTCGAGCAGATCCGGGCCTCGATGCGCGGTGACGCGCTTCCTTCTGGCGCCACGCCGGCGGTCACCCCCGCGCCTGCGCCCCCGGTCAGTGCACCCGAGCCCGAGAAGCCACTCGGACAGTAGGAGGCGAATTCTTCGATGGCGGTGAGTCCCTATTTGACGCGCCAATGGCGTTCGGCCATCCAGCGCGGTATCGACACCGTCAGCGAGTACGCCGACACCGCGGCCCAAAAGCTCAGCGCCGCTGCCGATCCGCGCGCCCGGCTGCTGCGTAAGCGGCGCTGGGCGTTGCGGCTGGGCCTGTTCTTCGGGTTCGCGACGGTGTTCTGGGTGGGTGTCACCGGGCTGCTCGCGACATGGAGCACGCCGGTGTGGGGGCTGATCATCACGGGGGTGATCGCGGCCGGCGCCGCGGTGCCCGCGACCCTGTTGCTGTTGCGCTACCGCTGGCTTCGAGGCGAGCCGTTGCCGCCGCAGCGTCAGGCGAGTGGCCGGCGGCTGCCTCCGCACGGATCGGTGGCCCGGCCGTCGATGTCGGCACTGGGCGCCTCCGAGCGGGGCTTTCACTCCCTGCTCGGCGTGATGACGCGCGGCAAGATGTTGCCGCCAGAGGAGATTCGCGAGCTGACCCAGGCCGCCGACCGCACCGCGGCGACCATGGCAGCGACCGCGGCCGAGGTGGTCTCGATGGAACG
Organism: Mycolicibacterium vinylchloridicum; assembly: GCF_013404075.1. Taxonomy (GTDB): domain Bacteria; phylum Actinomycetota; class Actinomycetes; order Mycobacteriales; family Mycobacteriaceae; genus Mycobacterium; species Mycobacterium vinylchloridicum. Next base: position 115,780 of record NZ_JACBJQ010000007.1, on the reverse strand, counting down.
CGCGGCGGCCGAGACACCGCATTCGCGGACGTATCTGGCGCCGACCATCAACGCGTTCACCGCTCAGCTCAACGCCGGCGTGCGGCAGTACAACGAAATGGTCACCGCTGCAGCGCAACTGGTGTCAGCGGCCAACACCGGCTCGATGTCGAGTTCACCGATGTCGGCGCAGCGCTACCGCAATGAGCTGGCCGGCGCGACCGACCGGCTGATGGGTTGGGCCCAGGCGTTCGACGAGCTGGGCCAGCTCCGCCGCGCCTAATCCGGGCGTGGCCCGAACCGTTCGATATAGGACTGGTGCTTACCGGCGTTGCGCTCGCGCTCGAGTTTCTCGATCAGGTCCGGATCCAGGTGGTGCACCCGCAGCATGTGCTTGCGCCAGATCTTGTTCAACGCGTGCGAGAAGTAGATGAACGGGATCAGAATCGGGATCGTCATGCTGGCCCGCACCCACATGGCGGTCGGGACCAGCCAGAACGGCGCGAGGATGAGCAACGCCGGCACCATGACGCGGAGCATCACCCGCCGGGTGGCGCCGGGCCCGGTGAGGTCTTCACGGACCCAGTCCAGCATCGAGTCCGGCAGTCGTTTACCCAGGTAGTAGCCGACTAGCTGGAAAAGGTTGGGTTTCTTACTGTCAGTGCTAACCGTGATCTCCTAGAGCGTCGGACGCAGTGCCGGAACCACGGCACCGAGCAGGCCCCTGGCGGTGCCCTTGAGCATGTCCATCATGTCGAAATAGTCCCGCCACAGAGTAATTCGGCCGTCGCTCACTTCGAAGACGCCACACACCCAGAACTGCAGGCGCACCGGGCCCACCCTGAGTACGTCGGTCCGTTCGGTGAGCACCACCGGGCCGTTGACCGCGATGCGGTGGATCTTCACCTCGAAACCGAAGCTGGGACGCTGCAGTCCCTTGAACAGCTTCATGGTCCGCTTGCGGCCGCGGACGGTGGGAAACCCGACGTTCTGGTAGACGAGATTGTCGTCCAGCTGAGCGTCGGCGGTCGCCAAGTCCTGCTCCTGCAGAGCGTTCAAGAAGACCTCGACGGTGTGGGCATTGTCGATGTCGGAGCTCACGGATGTCTGCTCGGTCATGCTCGTCAGCCTAGGCGCGAACCCCTATGGCAGGGTAGGCGCGTGCGCGTCGCGGTGGTAGCAGGTCCGGATCCGGGCCATGCGTTCCCCGCGATCGCGTTGTGTCTGCGGCTGGCTGCCGCCGGGGACGATCCCGTCCTGCTCACCGGCACCGAATGGCTCGACACCGCCCGGGCCGCCGGCATCGAATCCGTCGAACTCGTCGGACTCGACGTCACCGACGCCGACGACGACGCCGACGCCGGCGAGAAGATCAACCAGCGCGCGGCGCGGATGGCCGTGCTCAACGCGCCGGTGCTGCATGACCTGACACCCGATCTGATCGTCTCCGACGTGATCACCGTCTGCGGCGGAATGGCCGCCGAATTGCTGGGCGTCCCGTGGGTCGAGCTGAACCCGCAACCGTTGTACCTGCCATCGCGCGGCCTGCCCCCGCTGGGCAGCGGACTGGCGCCCGGAACCGGCATCCGCGGCCGGTTACGTGACTCGATCATGCGGGCCCTGACCGCGCGGTCGTTGAAGAAAGGGCAGCGTCAGCGTTCGGCCGCGCGGGTGCAGATCGGGCTGCCTGCGCGCGAACCCGGGCCGGTACGCCGTCTGATCGCCACCCTGCCCGCGCTCGAGGTGCCGCGCCCGGACTGGCCCGCCGAGGCCGTGATCGTCGGCCCACTGCATTTCGAGCCGACGGCCGCGGTGCTGCCGATCCCGCCGGGGGACGGCCCGGTCATCGTGGTAGCCCCGTCGACCGCCACCACCGGCGCCCACGGCGTGGCCGAACTGACGCTGGAACACCTGATCCCGGGACGCACCGTGCCCGCCGGCTCGCGGGTGGTGATCTCCCGGCTGGGCGGGCAGGAACTCGACGTGCCGCCGTGGGCGAGTGTGGGCCTCGGCCGCCAGGACGAGCTGCTGACCCACGCCGATCTGGTGATCTGCGGCGGCGGGCACGGCATGTTGTCGAAGACCCTGCTCGCCGGCGTGCCGCTGGTGGTGATCCCCGGCGGTGGTGACCAATGGGAGTTGGCGAATCGTGTTGTGCGACAAGGTAGTGCGCGTCTGATTCGGCCGCTGTCCGCCGAGGCCCTGGTGGCCGAGGTGGCGGAGGTGCTGTCGTCGCGGGATTACCGGGAGGCGGCCCGGCGCGCGGGGGAGAGCATCGATCGGGTCACTGATCCGGTACAGGTGTGCCATGAAGCCAAGCGGGTGGCTGGGTAAGTTGGTGACGTGCGGCTGACGGAATTCCACGAACTGGTCGATGCGCAGTTCGGCCCGGTTCGCGGGGGCTCACTGGTGGTCGACCACGTGCTGACACAGCTGGGCGGACGCACCGCCGCGCAGGCCATCGAAGATGGTGTGGAGCCCCGCGACGTGTGGCGGGCGCTGTGTGCGGACTTCGACGTGCCGCGCGATCAGTGGTGAGCGGGTGAGTACCTTCGCGTTGATCCACGGCGCCTGGCACGGCCCGTGGTGCTGGGAGCGGTTGATTCCCGAACTGGAGCGGCGCGGGCACCGGGCGGTCGCGGTGGACGTCCGGTTCGACGACCCGGCGGCGACGTTCGAAGACCACGCCGCGACGTTCGCCGCCGCGCTGGACGAGAGCGACTACGACGTCGTGGCCGTCGGTCATTCGCTGGGAAGCTACGCGTTCCCCTGGATCGCCGACCGCCGGCCGATTCGCCACCAGGTGTACCTGTGCGGTGTGGTCGCCGAACCCGGCCGCACCTTCGCCGAGCTGAATCGGGAGCAGCACATACTCAATCCGGAATATTCGGCCGGACTTGCCAAGGTTGACGGCGGCACCCGTTGGATCGACGTTGATGTGGCGCGATCGATCTTCTACCCGGATTGCGACGACGACATCGTCGAGTCGGCGATCGCGCGGCTGCGAGTTCAGGCACGGGAGCCGATGGCGCAGCGCTGCACGTTCGATCGGCTCCCGTCGACTCCGGCCACCTACGTCGTGTGCGCGGAGGACCGAATGATCGATCCGGGCTGGTCGCGACGGGTGGCGACGGAGCGACTCGGTGCGGAGCTGGTGGAGCTTCCCGGGGGGCATTCGCCGTTCTACTCCCGGCCGGCAGCTCTGGCCGACGCCTTGCACCGGCTTGTTTGACACGCGCGGCGCGCCTCGCTTGCTTTCGAACACCTGTTCGCTATGGTGGTCGACGTTGGACCGAGTTTTTGTCAGAGGCCTCCTTTAACGTCACGGCCAATTGACCAACACGGTCAGCAGACGACTACCGGAAGAGGTATCACCATGGCTCCGCAGGCACCTGATCGCGAGAAGGCCCTCGAGCTGGCGCTCGCGCAAATCGACAAGAACTTCGGCAAGGGGTCGGTGATGCGCCTCGGAGATGAGGTGCGCCAGCCGATCTCGGTCATCCCGACCGGATCCATCGCCCTGGACGTCGCGCTCGGCATCGGCGGCCTGCCGCGCGGCCGCGTCGTCGAGATCTACGGCCCGGAATCGTCGGGTAAGACCACCGTCGCGCTGCACGCGGTGGCCAACGCACAGGCTGCCGGTGGTATCGCGGCCTTCATCGACGCCGAGCACGCACTGGACCCGGACTACGCCAAGAAGCTCGGCGTGGATACCGACGCACTGCTGGTCAGCCAGCCCGACACCGGTGAGCAGGCGCTCGAGATCGCCGACATGCTGGTGCGGTCGGGCGCCATCGACCTCATCGTCATCGACTCGGTGGCTGCCCTGGTGCCCCGCGCCGAGATCGAAGGCGAGATGGGCGACAGTCACGTCGGCCTGCAGGCCCGCTTGATGAGCCAGGCGCTGCGCAAGATGACCGGCGCGCTGAACAACTCGGGCACCACCGCGATCTTCATCAACCAGCTCCGCGAGAAGATCGGCGTGATGTTCGGCTCGCCCGAAACCACAACGGGCGGTAAGGCGTTGAAGTTCTACGCCTCGGTGCGCCTGGATGTGCGGCGGATCGAGACACTCAAGGACGGCACCGACGCGGTGGGTAACCGCACCCGCGTGAAGGTCGTCAAGAACAAGGTGTCGCCGCCGTTCAAGCAGGCCGAGTTCGACATCCTCTACGGCAAGGGCATCAGCCGTGAGGGCTCGCTCATCGACATGGGCGTCGACCAGGGCTTCATCCGCAAGTCCGGATCGTGGTTCACCTACGAGGGTGAGCAGCTCGGGCAGGGCAAGGAGAACGCCCGCAACTTCTTGATGGAGAACCCCGACGTCGCCAACGAGATCGAGAAGAAGATCAAGGAGAAGCTCGGTATCGGCGCGGTGATGACCGATGGGCCCATCGATGACGTCCTGCCGGCCCCAGTCGATTTCTGAGAGCCGCGAAGAGCAGGCGCATGCGCTGTGCCTGCGCCTGCTCACCGCGCGGCCGCGGACTCGATCTGAGCTGGCCGGGCAGCTGACCAAGCGGGGATATTCCGGCGAGGTCATTGCGACGATCCTGAATCGGCTGGCCGCCGTCGGCCTGATCGACGATGCGGACTTCGCGCAGCAGTGGGTCCAATCCCGGCGGCAACGGGCCGGAAAAGGTAAGCGCGCCTTGGCTGCTGAGCTTCGGACCAAAGGTGTCGACGACGAATTGATCGCCGCGGCGCTCGACGGGATCGACGCCGGTGCCGAGCGGCTACGCGCCGAGCAGTTGGTGGAGCAGAAGCTGCGCCGCGAGAAGCTCGACGACGGGGATGACGTCAAGGTGATGCGCAGGCTGGTCGGGATGCTGGCCCGGCGCGGCTACCACCAGAGCATGGCCGTGGCGGTGGTCAGCGAGGGATTGGCGGCCGAGCGGGAACGCCGGGCGGTCTAGCTTCGGTCAGCGCGTTGTGTAGCCCACCGGGCAGGGATCAGCCGCGCGCGCCACGCCGCCGATCTGAGCGGGTACCGGACGCGGATATCTGTCCCACTCGGGCCTCATGTCATAACAGCCGAAGAGGCGGGTCATCGCCATCGTCATTGCGGCCAACGAAAAGGGCTGTGCCGGACAGGAATGCTTGCCGTGGCCAAAGGCGGTCACCAGCATCGGTGACGGCAACGCATGCGCATCGGCGAGCCGGTACCGGTGCCATCGACTGGGATCCCACTTCTCCAAGCCGGCAGCCGCCGATGTGTTCAGCAGCGGCAGGAGCGTCGCGATGGTCCAGCCCTTCGGTACATCGACCACACCTGCCCCGGTGTCGAATGCGACCGGCTCGAGTACAGCGCGGGCCATGATCGAACGCTGCGCCAGCCGGGTACTTTCGAGGGCGCAGCTGGAAGCGAGCTCGCGATCGCCGCCCGCGACCAGCCGGAGTTGATCGGGATGAACGATCAGATCGACGAGTGCCCAGCCGAGCGCCGCCATCAGGTTCGACATCGAGGCGATGTGGATGAGCACGACATCCATCGCGATACCGCGATTGCGGACGTCCGGCGATTCCGATGCCCAGGCATCGACGATTCGGCTGAACAACCCTGCGCCGGCATCGGGCGTCGAATCATGCTGTCGCAGTGAGGCTTCAATCACCTCGGAAACCTCCGCCAAGGCAGCTCGCTCGGCCTGCATACCCGAGGCGGCCACGGCGGCCATCGCGTCGGGGTGAACGAAGGCGTCCGAACCGTCGAGTACGTCGAACGCGCGCACCAGCCGCTCGAACGGTTCCCCGTCGGCGCAGCCCGGCCCCGCCCACGACGCCAACCCCATGCGGTGGCCGAGCCGTCGGGTCAGTGCGAACAGCTCGACGGAGCCGCTCTTGCCGAGCTCCACCTCCGTCGCGTCGAGGGCACGGTCGAGGTTCGCGAGGTATGAGGTGACGTCGTCGCGGCGAAACAGTGAACTCGGCAATAGTCGTCTGCCGGCAAACACCTCGTCGGGCAGCTTGCGCCGCAGCATCAGGAAGTCCGCGACACCCTTGCTCGCCGCTTCTTCAGCGAGCGCGTAGAACGATTCGACGCCGGTCGGCGAAAAGGTGAAAAGGTACCGATCGTTTCCACTCTGCACCACAAAGGTGTCGCCGCAGCGTTCGCGCGCCGCGGCGATCGCGGCCACCGCGTCGTCGACCGCGACATCCCATGGCAGCCCGACGCCGTCGGCGACGGGTAGGACGTCGAGCGGGTTCGGCACTTGCTGACGATACCTTTTCGACCGGACGGCTCGGGTCAGGTTCGGCGTCGGCCGGTGACCGCCGTTCGCGGTAGCCGCCCGGCGCGAGAATGACCCTTCAGTTCGTCGTCGGACACCAGCACGTCGAAGTCGAGCTTCAATCGCATTGGCTTGGTGACGGTTTGGCGCCAGGTCGCGCGCAGACCGCCGGCGGCCGGAGTGACCACGATGTCGCTGAGCGAGACGGTCTCGCCCTGACCGGCCGCGCTGCCGACGATGACCTGATCGAGCTCGGTGAAGTTGTACACCACGTGCAGCGTGCCGATCGGTGTCTTGATCGCGACGTCCCAGTCGCCGAGGATGCCCATCGTCAGATCGCCATCGGGAGGCGCCCGGTGTTGGTCCACACCGTTCCGCGCCGTTCATAGGCGAACATGTCCTCGACGGCCAAAGCCACTCGGGGACCGTAACTTCGGTGCAGCAGGTGCAATGCGAGGTCCAGGCCGGACGTCACACCGCCGGCCGTCACCAGGTCGCCGTCGTCGACAACCCTGGCCGCCACCGGGGTCACCCCGGTGGCTTCCAGGACATCGACCCCGAGGTGATGGGTGTTGGCGTTGCGGCCCTCGATCAGTCCTGCCATCGCCAGCGCGAGCGAACCGCCGCACACGGTGGCCACGATGATGTCCGGATTGTCCAAGGCCTTGCGCAGCAACGGCACTGCAGCTGTTTCGCCGAACCGGGCGAGCAGAACGGGGATGGTCTCGACACCCTCGTCGGGATCACCCTCGATCGGGCCGGACGCGCCCGGCACGACGATATAGCCCGGCTTGGCCGGGTCGAGCTGACCGGTGGCTGGGATGACCAGCCCACGGGTTCCGCTGAGCACCGCGCGTGGCCCCTCGGCGGTGACCATCTCGACCACCAGCTCGCCACCGACCGCATCGCTGCCGGCGGCCAGCACCTCGAACGGGGCGATGGCGTCGAGAGGGTCGAATCCGTCGAACAGGACTATCTGTGCATGCATGCCGACATCGTCGGCTGTGCAGGCCGGTCACCAACAGTGGCGGCATCGACAGCAGGCGCCGGGATCTTGCCAAGCGGTCCGCACGCCCTCGGCTGGAGCGTGCTCGGGTCACCAGCTCCAGACGATGCCGCGGCGCCGGTCCCGTCCGGTCGGGGTGATCTCACTGACGTTGGGTGCGCGCGTCTGGGGCACTGCCTTGATCGACACGCTGCCGCTGGTCTCGCACATCACGTGGCTGCCCGCGTCGTGACAGGTCTGCCGGGCACCGGCCAGGGGAGCCGAAATCAGCGATGCCGCAACCACAGCCGCCGTCAGGATTGAGAGTTTTGCTTGCATGGTCATCCGGGAGTTCCTTTCGCCGGGAATGAGTGCATGACGTGTCACGGGCAGGCCGACACGAGAATTCGAGCGCCCGGGTCCAGCGGCGCGTTGGCATCCTGGGAGTGCCGGAACGCGTCGTCACGCGCGGCCTCGACAGTCGGCCCGGCGCCGCCGGACACGATTCCGCTGCCGTCGTCGGCGCCGACAGAAACCACGCACAGGTTGTCGTTGGTCACCTCGTCGCGGGTGCACTCTTGGGCGCCGGCTTGCTGGCACGCAGCAATCACGGCCGCCGAGGCCGCTTCGTTGGTCGGACCGGTAGCGGAGAATCCGGCAAGGGCGCCGCCCAGCACACCCGAGCCGACCGCCTGAGAAATGTTGTCGCTGCTCTCGATTGCGCCATCGGGCCCGCCGGCCCACGCCGAACCTACTGAGAGCGTTGCCACGACGGCACCTAGCGCCCATACGGTAGCTGCCATGCGGGTAAGGGCCATCGGAGTCCTGTCCTGGAGCTGATCGGCAACGGTGAGTCGTTACTGTAGCCGCACGCCGGCCGTCCACCGGCGAATTCGAGTCCGAGACTAGGCTGCGGGCATGCGGATCTCGGCCAAGCTCGCACCCACCTTCGACTATCCCGAACTCGAACAGTTCTGGCGCGCCGCCGACGAACTCGGCTTCGAGGCGATCTGGAATTACGACCACTTCTACGGTCTGGTCGACGACACCGCGCCGACGCATGAGGGGTGGACCACGCTGGCCGCGATGGCGGTGGTCATCAGGCGGGCCAGGATCGGCTGCATGGTCACCGGCGTGACCTACCGCAACCCGGCGATCCTGGCGAAGATGGCGGTCACCGTCGACCACATCAGTGGCGGGCGGCTCGACTTCGGCATCGGTGCGGGCTGGCACGAGGCCGAGCACCGCGGCTACGGCCTGGAATTTCCCAGTGCTGGAACACGAGTCGCGATGCTCGACGAAGCGCTCACCGTCATCCGGCGGCTGTGGACTGAAGCGTCGGTCACCTTCGAGGGCCGGTTCTACACGCTGAGCGAGGCCATCTGCGAGCCCAAGCCTTTACAGCGGCCGCACCCACCGATCGTCGTCGGCGGATCGCAGCCCAAGATGCTACGCGTGATCGCACGTCACGCCGACGAGTGGAACATGCCGAGTCACGGCACCCCGGGGCAGTGGGGTGAGGTCAGTAATCGGCTCGACGAAGCCTGCGCCGAGGTCGGCCGCGACCCGGCCGAGATCCGGCGATCAGTCCAGATCTTTCTGCACCCGCGCGAACCCGAACAGGTCGCCACCCAGCTGGATCTGCTGCCGCAATTCGCCGAACTGGGTTGCGAGCACGCTGTGCTGAGCTTCTACCAGCCGCCGTCGATCGAGCTGCTGGAGCGCTGTGCGCAGCTGGCCTAGCCCGGGATCACACCTTGCGGACTGCGGGCGGATGCCACGTTCCGGCGATCGCTGCGCGGTGCGGGGCATAAAGCCGCATCGTGACACCTAAGGTGCCCAGCGGCGCGGGCAGCCAGTTGGCCGCCTTCTCGGCGCCCGGATTGGCGTGCTGCAGATAGAGATCGAGTGAACCATCGGTGTTGTACTGCAATGCATCCCGATCGCCGATCGCGAACCGATTGATCTCGTTGGCCACCTGGTAGCCCTCGGCGTCGTACATCGTCACCGACCAGAAACCATCCACCGGCGGCAGCTTCCCGGCGTCGAAGTGAATGACGTAGTCGTTCTCGCCGGACAGTGGTTGACCGTCGGCGTCGGTTATCAGCAGCGGATACACCGCGTCCTCGGGCGGATTGGCTCCCAGCCCCACCAGTGTGATGGCGGCGCGCCGCAGATAGGAGTTGCCGTACACGCCCATGCCCTCGGTCAGGCTCATCCACCCGTCGACGATGTTGCCCAGCGTCGGGGCAGCCGAAGTGATCGCCGCAAGCGCATCCTGTTTGCCTGCTTCGATCTCGGCCTGCTGGTCGGGGGAGAACCGCTGCGCGTCGAACGGTTTGTCGACCTCGATACCGAGTCCCGACAGCCGGGCCAAGATCGAAAAGTCGGTGGTGTGAGGCGGATTGACGGCGAGCAAATCGGCGGCATAGGCGAGATAGTCGAGCGCCGCCATCTCGTTGACCTTGCGCAGTGGCTCGGTGGTGACGTCGTAGGACTCGTCTCTGACGAACGATGTCGTCGGCGGCACCAGCGGCGTCAGGGTGTAGCCGTCCTGGACGGCGTGCACTGCCGGGTAGTCGGACGGACCGTTGGTCTGGGTACGGCCGATGATCCACACGTATGGCGTGGGGGCGTGGATGACCGGAACATCCTTCGGTAGCGGGCCGGTGTGTCCGGGACCGGCAATCACATAGCGCTGCGCCCCGGTTCCGGAGGTCCGCTTGCCGGGATTGGCGAAGACATCGGTCCACATGTCGAGCAGCGGGAGCATGAAGTAGCGGTCATCGGTGTCGGGGACCTCGAGAATCACCGGCCCGTGGCCGAGGTCGAGCCAGGCCGACGAATACAAGGTGTCGAAATTGGGCCGCACGACGGCACGGAAGTCGGCGTCGGGGTATTGGCGGACATGGTTGAACTGGTTGGGCGGCCCCGCGCCGATGCCCGTCCCGTTGATCGCCTGCAACCGGGTGATATCCATCGTGACCAGCGGATAGAAATAGATGAAGGCCTCGTAGCTGAGCGTGCGCAGGTCGGATGACAAGGTGCTCACGTGCGTCCCATCGTCGGCGGCAACAGTGCGCCGACCCTACCCGATCAGGCTAATCGCCGGGTTCCAGCGCGGAATCCGCGTGCATCGGGGTGGCCGCGCGCTTGGAACGCCGCAGCCGTCGCTCCAGTCGTGTCGCCGCCACCGACAATGCGAAGTTCACACTGATCATCAACACGGCGATGACGATCAGCGCGGGAACATAATTGCCGTACGACGAGCCGACGACCGTGCCCTGGCGCACCATCTCGACGAAGGTGATCTGATATCCGATCGCGGTGTCCTTCAGCACGACCACCAACTGCGAGACCAGCACCGGCAGCATCGAGGTGATGGCCTGCGGCAACAGGATTGACCGCATCGTCTGCCCCCAGCGCAGACCCAGCGCGGACGCGGCCTCGCTCTGCCCGCGCGGCAGCGAGCCGACGCCGGAGCGCACGATCTCGGCGATCACCGCGCCGTTGTACAGCGTCAGGCCGGTCACCACACCGGCCAGCGCCAGGTATTTGGACGGGAACACGTCGTAGAGCGCGAACAGGAAGTAGGCGAAGATCATCATGATCAGCACGGGCACGGCGCGGAAGAACTCCACGATCACCGCCGACGGCCAGCGGATGAAGCCGTTGTGCGACAGCCGCCCGACGCCCAGCAGGAACCCCAGAATCAGGGCGAGCACGATCGAGAGCGCCGCGGCTTTCAATGTGCCCTCGATGCCCGGCAGCACGTAGGTCGTCCACAGGTTCGCGGTCAGGAACGGCCGCCACTTGGCCTCGGTCAGCTGACCCTTGCCGGCGAGCTTAGCGACCACGCCCCAGACCACCAGTGCGGCAACGACAATCGTCACCGCCGTGATGATGCGGTTGCGGACTCGCGCCCGTGGGCCGGGCGCGTCGAACAGGACCGAGGCCGTGCTCATGATCGTCTGCTCTTCGCGCAAGCGCTCATCGTGCCACCGCCAGCCGCTTGCCCAGCCAGCCGAACAACAAGCCCAACGGCAGCGTCAGGATCACGAAACCGACGGCGAAGATGGTGCCCACCGTGAGCAGCGCCGCGGTGTTCTCGATCATCCCCTTCATCAGCAGGGCCGCCTCGGCGACGCCGATCGCCGAGGCGATCGTCGTGTTTTTGGTCAAGGCGATCAGCACCGAGCCCAGCGGAATGATCACCGATCGAAAAGCCTGGGGCAACAGGATCATTCGCAGGTTCTGGCCGAACGAGAAGCCCAGTGAGCGGGCGGCCTCGGCCTGTCCCAGCGGCACGGTATTCACCCCGGAGCGCACCGTTTCACACACGAACGACGCGGTATAGACCGTCAGCCCGAGCACGGCGAGCCGAAAGTTGCTGTCTTCGATGGACGTCATCGACTTCGGGTCCACCAGCGTGATCCCCAGCGTCTGCGCCAACCCGAACGAGCAGAACAGGATGATCAGCGTCAGCGGGGTATTGCGCACCACATTGACGTAGGCGGTGCCCAGCCAGTTGAGCATCGGCACCGGTGCCAACCGCATCGCGGCCAGCACCGTGCCGAGGATCAGCGCTCCGATCGCGGAGAACACCGTGAGCTGGATCGTCGTCCAGAACGCCTCGAAGATCTGGCCGCGATACTCGCTGAAGATCTCCACTCCCGCGCGACCTCAGCAGGCGTCGAACGCCGGCGGTGCGGGAGCGGTGATCCCGGCCGGACCGAGATTCTTGTCGAACGCCGCCTTCCAGGCGCCGTCGGCCTCCATCTTCTTCAGCGCGTCGGTGATCTTGGTGCACAACTCGGTGTCACCCTTCTTCAGGCCGACGCCATAACGCTCTTCGGAGAACGGCTCGCCGACGATCTTGAACGTGCCGGGGGTCTGCGCGGCGTACCCGGCGAGGATCACCTCATCGGTGGTCACCGCGTCGATCGCGCCGTTCTTCAGTGCCTCCACACAGGCCGAATAGGTGTCGTACTGCTGCAGCTGAACACCCGGGTACTTGTCCTTGATCCGCTGCGCGGGCGTCGATCCGCTGACCGAACACAACTTCTTGCCGTTCTGCAGCGACTCCGCACCGGTGATGTCCGAGTTGTCGGCCCGCACCAACAGGCTCTGGCCGGTGATCAGATACGGTCCGGCGAAGCTGACCTTCTCCTTGCGGGAGTCGGTGATCGAATAGGTCGCGACGATGTACTTCACCTGGTCGTTCTGAATCAGGTTCTCGCGCTGACCGGAGGGAGATTCCTTCCACTCGATCTTGTCCTCGGGGTAGCCGAGCTCCTTGGCGATGTACTTGGCCACGTCCACGTCGAAACCGCTCAGCGTGCCGTCCGGATTCTTCAGCCCCAGACCGGGTTGGTCGAACTTCGTGCCGATCACCAGCTTGTCGCCGCTGTCACCGCCACCGCAGGCGGTCGCGGCGAACGGCAACGCGACAGCGAGTACAGCGGCGCCGACGAGCCGCCAGGAAAGAGAAGGCATACGGGTGTTCCTTTCGCCCTAGTGGTTGAGGATCTTGCCGAGAAAGTCTTTGGCGCGCTCCGAGCGCGGATTGTCGAAAAATTCGGCGGGTGGGGCGTCCTCGACGATCGCGCCGTCGGCCATGAACACCACCCGGTTGGCGGCCTTGCGGGCGAAGCCCATCTCGTGGGTGACCACCACCATCGTCATGCCGTCGGACGCCAGCGAGGTCATCACGGCCAGCACCTCGTTGATCATTTCCGGGTCCAGCGCGCTGGTCGGCTCGTCGAACAGCATCACCTTCGGACTCATGGCCAGCGATCGGGCGATGGCGACGCGTTGCTGCTGACCGCCGGACAGCTGCGCGGGGTACTTGTCCGCCTGGTTGGCCACCCCGACCCGCTCCAGCAACGACAGCGCGTTCTCACGCGCCTTGCCTTTGTCGACCTTGCGCACCTTCACCGGTGCCAGAGCAACGTTCTCCAGGATCGTCTTGTGCGCGAAAAGGTTGAACGACTGGAACACCATGCCCACATCGGCGCGCAACTGCGCGAGTTTGCGCCCCTCGGAAGGCAATTGCTGACCGTCGATGGCGATCGTTCCCGAATCGATGGTCTCCAGCCGGTTGATGGTGCGGCACAACGTTGACTTACCCGAACCCGACGGGCCGAGAACCACCACCACCTGGCCGCGATCGACCTCGAGGTTGATGTCTTTGAGTACGTGCAGGTCGCCGAAATGCTTATTGACGCCCTTGATCGAGATCATCGGCTCGCCGCCGCTGCGCCCCATGCGTTCAGACCCTACCCAGGTAACCCGCAGATTGCGCAGCGTTGACCAATCCGCGATTTCTCCGCCACACCACCTGCTCCGTACGATGAGCCTGTGACATCGGTGCTGACCAACGACCACCCCGCGGGCGAACTGCCTGGTTCGGGGGCTGGGCGCAGCTATCAGGTGCGCACCTACGGCTGTCAGATGAACGTCCACGATTCCGAGCGGCTGGCCGGACTGCTCGAGGCCGCCGGCTATCACCGCGCACCCGAGGGCGCCGACGCCGACGTCGTGGTGTTCAACACGTGCGCGGTGCGGGAAAACGCCGACAACAAGCTGTACGGCAACATCAGCCACCTCGCCCCGCGCAAGCAGGCCGACCCGAACATGCAGATCGCCGTCGGCGGCTGCCTGGCACAGAAGGACCGCGACGGTCTGTTGAAGAAGGCGCCCTGGGTCGACGTCGTCTTCGGCACCCACAACATCGGCTCGCTGCCGGCATTGCTCGACCGGGCGCGACACAATCAGCAGGCTCAGGTCGAGATCGAAGAGTCGCTGCGCGAATTTCCGTCCACGCTCCCCGCCGCGCGCGAATCTGCCTATGCGGCATGGGTTTCCATCTCGGTGGGCTGCAACAACACCTGCACGTTCTGCATCGTGCCCTCGCTGCGCGGCAAGGAAGTGGACCGCCGCCCCGACGACATCCTCGCCGAGGTGCGCTCGCTGGTCGACCAGGGCGTCCTCGAGATCACTTTGCTGGGCCAGAACGTCAACGCCTACGGTGTCTCGTTCACCGACAGCCCCCGCGATCGCGGCGCCTTCGCCGCCCTGCTGCGGGATTGCGGGCGGGTCGACGGGCTGGAACGGGTCCGGTTCACCTCACCGCACCCGGCCGAATTCACCGATGACGTCATCGAGGCCATGGCGCAGACCGCGAATGTCTGCCCGGCCCTGCACATGCCGCTGCAATCCGGCTCCGACCGCATGCTCAAGGCCATGCGCCGGTCGTACCGCGCCGAGAAGTACCTCGGCATCATCGAGCGGGTGCGTGCGGCGATGCCGCACGCGGCGATCACCACCGACATCATCGTCGGCTTCCCCGGCGAGACCGAGGACGACTTCGCCGCCACCCTCGACGTGGTCCGCCAGGCCCGGTTCTGCGCCGCGTTCACCTTCCAGTACTCCAAGCGGCCCGGAACCCCGGCTGCCGAGCTCGACGGTCAGCTGCCCAAAGCCGTTGTGCAGGAACGCTATGACCGCCTGATCGAGCTGCAGGAGCGGATCTCGTTCGAGGAGAACACCGCCCAGATCGGCACCCGCGTGGAGTTGCTGGTCGCCACCGGCGAGGGTCGCAAGGACGCCAGCACCGCGCGGATGAGCGGACGTGCCCGCGACGGCCGCCTCGTGCACTTCACACCGGGTGACGCCGAGCCGCGCCCCGGGGACATCGTCACGACCACGGTCACCGGCGCCGCTCCGCACCACCTGATCGCCGACGCGCCGCTGCTCGGCCACCGCCGGACCCGCGCCGGCGATGCGCACGCCGCGGGCCTGCGGCCGCGCACGGTCGGGCTGGGGTTGCCCCCGGTGGGTAGGCCCATCATCGAAGAGACGACGGGATGTTCGCGATGAGTCGCCCGGAGAACGACGGATGGGAGAGCTACCGGTCCGACCTGGAGAAGGCCGAACGCAAAGTCGCCGGCGAGATCCAGCCCGGAGCTCGCGCCATGGTCGTGGCCATCCTGGTGTTCGTCCTGCTGCTGTCGCTGATCTTGCCGCACACCGGCGACGCGCGCGGCGTCGACGTGCTGATGGGGGACAGCAAGGCGCTCAGTGTCGGTATCGCCGTGCCATCGCGCATCTTCACCTGGCTGGTCCTGGTGTTCGGCGTCGGATTCTCGATGCTCGCGCTGCTGACCAGGCGCTGGGTGCTGGCCTGGATCGCGCTGGCCGGCTCGGCGCTGTCCAGCGCTGTCGGGCTGCTGGCTGTCTGGTCGCGGCAGACCGCCGTGCACGGACACCCGGGCCCCGGCATCGGGCTACTGCTGGGCTGGCTTGCGGTGATCGTGCTGACGTTCCACTGGGCGCGGGTCGTGTGGACGCGCACCGCGGTGCAGCTGGCCGCCGAGGAGCAGCGCCGAGCCGCGTCGGCCGAAAGTCAGTCCCGCTCGCTGCTCGACGACGTCGACCGGCGCGAGGACAACTCCTAGCTAGCGCTTCTTACCCAGCGATTCGACCGCCGCATCCGCCCACTGGCGCCACTGGTCGGCGTTGGCCCGTGCGGTTTCGGCATCCTTCGTGCGACCGGCGGCTTCGGCTTTCTCCGCCTGCTTTTCGTACTGTTCGACGCGGGCCTGGAACTGCTCGGCACGCGCCTGCGCCTGGGGATCGATCCGGCTGGAGTCGGCGGCGTCGCGCACCTTCTTCTCGATCGCACGCAGCCGTCGCTCCAGATCGGCGGACCGCTCACGCGGCACCTTTCCGATCGCGTCCCACTTGTCGGTGATCGTCCGCAGCGCCGAGCGGGCCGCATCGGGATTGGACGTGTCGAGCCTCTCGGCCTCGGCGAGCAACGCCTCCTTGGCGGTGGCATTGGCCGCGAACTCGGTGTCGCGCTCGGCGTTCACCGCGTTGCGCGCGGCAAAGAACGTGTCCTGTGCGGCCTTGAACCGATGCCACAGGGCGTCGTCGACGTCTTTGGCTGCCCGGCCGGCGGCCTTCCACTGGGCCAGCAGATCGCGAAACGCGGTCGCCGTGGCCGACCACTCGGTGGACCCGGCGAGTTCCTCGGCGCGCGCACACAACTGTTCCTTGGCCTGCTTGGCCCCGGCGCGTTCCCGGTCCAGGTCGGCGAAGTGCGAGCCGCGGCGGCGGTTGAACGTTTCGCGGGCCGCCGAATACCGCTTCCACAGCGCGTCATCGGTCTTGCGGTCCAGGCCGGTGATCGTGCGCCATTCGTCGAGGATGGCGCGCAACCGGTCGCCGGCGGCCTTCCACTGTGTCGAGGCGTTGGCCAGCTCCTCGGCCTCCGCGGCCAGCGCCTCCTTGCGGGCCGTCTGCTCGGCGCGATGTTCGTCGCGGCGCGCCCGGTCGGCGGCGGCTGTTTCCTCGGCGTGGTCGCGGATCGCGCCCAGCCGCTCGGCCAGGGCGTCGAGATCGCCGAGAACGCTTGCGGTGGGCAGGGTTTCAGCCAGTGCGGCCGCTGCTGCCTTGATCTTGCGCGCATCACCGGTACCTGAGGCCAGCCGGGTCTCCATGAGGGTGACCTCGGTAGCCAGATCCTCGAAGCGCCTGCCGAAGTGAGCGTAGGCGGCCTCGGTGTCGCCGGCCTGCCACGAGCCGATCGAGCGTTCACCGGCCGAGGTGATCAGCCACACCGTGCCGTCGTCGTCGACGCGGCCGAACCGGTGCGGGTCACTGGACGGCGGCACCGCCAGGGGAGCAGTGGGCGGGTGGGGTTTGGGGACGGGCCGTGCGGGTCCCGGTCGGGGTCCGGGCCTCGGGGGTCCGCCGGCGTTGGGTTCGTCGATGGTCACGCGTCTTACCTACCCTCCGCGCGGGAAACCCCGCGCATCTGCCGCGCGACGCGGCGCCACTACTGCATGGTCGACGACCTCCGTCGGTTGCGGGTGGCCGTCCTCGTTGGTATTGAACCAGGTCGATGCCACATGTGCGTCCGGGTTGGGCGGTCTGAGGTTGCGGACGACGGTGATCGGCGGGCAGGCTGGCGGATTCGAGGGTGGAGGAGTCGACCATGGCAAAGGCGGATATCGCTGTCCTGCTTGCGTTGTGCGCCGCCTTCTTCATCGCGATCGGTGACGTCATCCAGCAACGTTCGGCGCACGACGTCACCGACGAGAAGGTGAGCCCCATCGAGCTGTTCACCCGGTTGCTGCGCGACAAGACGTGGTGGGTGGGCAGTGTGGCCGGCGGCGCGGGTTTCGGATTTCAGGCCGCCGCGCTCGGATTCGGTTCGGTGCTGCTGGTCCAGGCCCTGCTGGTCACCTCGCTGCTGTTCGCCCTGCCGATGAGCGCCTATTTCGCGCACCGGCGGATCAGCCGCTCGCAATGGTTGTGGGCGGTGCTGCTGGCCGCATCGGTGGCCGTGATCGTCACCGTCGGCAACCCCACCGAGGGACATTCCCGCGCTGGCTTCGAGCTGTGGGTCTGGGTGATCGCGATCATGGGCCCCGCGCTGGCGCTGTGCGTGATCGGTTCTCGGGTGTGGGCGGGAAAGCCGGCCGCCGCGGTGCTGCTGGCGCTGGTCTCCGGCTCGCTGTGGGGATTGTTCGCGGTCCTGACCAAGGGTGTCGTCGGCCGCTTGGACCACGGTATCGAGGCGGTGCTGGCCAGCCCGGAACTCTATGCGTGGGCGCTGGTCGCGGTGGCCGCGACCGCATGGCAGCAGTCGGCGTTCCGGGCCGGGTCGATGGCCGCGTCGCTGCCGACGATGACGGTCGCCGAACCGATCGTCGGCTCGGTGCTGGGCATCTTCGTCCTCGGCGAGACGCTGCGGCCCGGCGACGCCGGCTGGTTCGTGCTGATCGTCGCGGTTGCGGCCATGGTGTTCGCCACTGCAGCGCTGGCCCGCGGCGAGGTCACCTCCACCGGCGAGCCCGCCACCGAGACGGTGCCCGGCTGACGGCCACTACCGTGGTGGCGTGCTCTCCGCCATCGCCCTGACTCCGTCGGCGCCCGTCCTGGTGCCCGAGCTGGCGGGTGCGGCGGCCGCCGAGGTCGGCGAGTTCCGCGCCGCGGCGCTGGCGGCGGCCGCCGAGCTGCCGGACCGCTGGATCGCCATCGGCGTCGGACCCCGCGATCAACGCTTCGAGGCGAACACCCGGGGCACGTTCGCCGGCTACGGGGTGGACGTCCCGGTGTCGCTGTCCCCGGACGCCGCTGCCGCTGTCAGCGCGCTGCCGCTGTGCGCGCTGTTCGCCGGATGGCTTCGCGGACAGGCGAACCCGGCGGCGCGCGCGCAGGTCCGGGTGTACCGCGGCGACCACGACGCGGACATGGCCCTCGAGTTCGGCCGGACGCTGCGCGCCGAGATCGACGCCGGCGATGACCCGGTCGGTGTGCTGGTGGTGGCCGACGGCGCCAACACGCTGACGCCGCCCGCACCCGGCGGATACGACCCGGACGCCGAACCGGTGCAGGCCGCGCTCGACGACGCGCTGGCCCGCGGCGACGCGACGGCGTTGACCTGGCTGCCCGGCGGGATCGTCGGGCGGGTGGCCTACCAGGTGCTGGCCGGGCTGGTGGGTTCCGGGCCGCGGGAGGCCAAGGAACTGGTGCGGGGTGCCCCCTACGGGGTGGGGTACTTCGTCGGCGTCTGGAAGCCAGCGGAGGGCTGGGGGTACCGCCCCGCCGAAGGCAAGGGGGAGAGCGCAGCGACCCGGGAATTGACATGAGGCCGATCGCCGTCATCGGGCCGACCGGCACCGGCAAGTCCGCGCTTGCCCTGGACGTCGCCGAACGGCTCGGCGGGGAAATCGTCAACGCCGACGCCATGCAGCTGTATCGCGGGATGGACATCGGCACCGCCAAACTCACCGTCGCCGAGCGCCGCGGCATCCCGCATCATCAGCTCGACGTCCTCGACGTGGCCCAAACCGCCACCGTTGCGCGCTATCAGGAGGCCGCCGCCGCCGACGTCGAAGCGATCGCGGCCCGCGGAGTGCCGCCCGTCATCGTCGGCGGCTCGATGCTCTACATCCAGTCGCTGCTCGACGAATGGGCCTTCCCGGCCACCGACGCGCACGTGCGCGCCCGCTGGGAAGAGCGACTCGCCGAGATCGGGGTGGCCGCATTGCATGCCGAGCTGGGTCGCCGGGACCCGGCCGCCGCGGCGGCGATCCTGGCCACCGACGGCCGCCGGATCGTGCGGGCACTGGAGGTGGTCGAGCTGACCGGTCAACCGTTCGCCGCATCCGCACCCCGGATCGGGGCTCCCCGCTGGGACACCTTGATCATCGGATTGGACTGGCCGACAGCCATTCTCGACGACCGGCTGGCGCAGCGCACTGACGCGATGTTCGACGCCGGCCTGGTCGGCGAGGTGCGGGGTTTATTGGACTGCGGGCTGCGTCAGGGCGTGACCGCCGCCCGTGCGCTCGGCTACGCCCAGGTGATCGCCGCCCTGGACGCCGGTGGCGCCGACGAGCAGCTGGCGCAGGCTCGTGAGCTCACGTTCATCGGGACCCGCCGCTACGTGCGCCGCCAGCGGTCGTGGTTTCGGCGCGACCACCGCATCGGTTGGCTCGACGGCGCGGCAGGCGGCCTTGCCGACGAGGTGATCGCCCGATGGCGGCACGTATCCTGATCAGGTGATCTTCACCAAGGGGCACGGCACGGAAAACGATTTTGTGCTGCTGCCCGACCTGGACGCGCGTCTCGAGCTGGCACCCGCCGCGGTGACCGCGCTGTGCGACCGCCGTCGGGGATTGGGCGCCGACGGCGTCCTGCGGGTCACCACCGCCGGTGCGGTCGTCGCAGCCGGCGTGCTGGACCGGCTGCCCGAGGGCGTCGACGCCGGCGACTGGTACATGGACTACCGCAACGCCGACGGCTCGATCGCGCAGATGTGCGGCAACGGGGTGCGGGTGTTCGCGCACTACTTGCGGGCCAGCGGCCTGGAGAAGCGCGACGAGTTCGTGGTCGGCTCGCTGGCCGGGCCGCGGCCGGTGACCGTGCATCACGCCGACGCACTCGACGCCGAGGTCACCGTCGACATGGGCAAGGTCAACCGGCTCGGAACCGGCACCGCCACCGTCGGCGGCCGGCACTTCACCGGCATCGGCGTCGACGTCGGCAACCCACACCTGGCCTGCCTGGATCCCGGCCTGTCCGAGGCGGCGCTGGCCGCTCTCGACGTCGCCGCACCCGTGCAGTTCGACCACCAGCAGTTCCCCGACGGCGTCAACGTCGAGGTGCTCACCATCGCCGGCGACGGTGCGGTCAGCATGCGGGTGCACGAGCGCGGGGTCGGCGAGACCCGTTCCTGCGGCACCGGGACCGTGGCGGCCGCGGCCGCCGCGCTGGCCCACCTCAACCTGTCGACGGGCACGCTGCGGGTCCGTATTCCGGGCGGGGAGGTCACCGTCGGGATCAGCGATACCAGCAGCTCGCTGCGGGGTCCGTCGTGCCTGGTGGCGCACGGTGAGGTGGCCGACACGTGGTGGGCGGCCCAGCGCTGAGGAGCACATTATTCGGATGCACGAGGTACCAGTGGCGTGACACCATCGATGACGGCTTATGACACAGAGACCTATGAACAAGGCTGACTTTCCCGACCCCAGCGTCGGCGAACTCGCGCTCGAGGACCGCGCCGCGCTGCGGCGCGTCGCCGGGCTGTCCACCGAACTCACCGACGTCTCCGAGGTCGAGTACCGCCAGCTGCGGCTGGAACGGGTCGTGCTGGTCGGCGTGTGGACCGAAGGCAGCGCCGCCGACTCCGAAGCCAGCCTGGCGGAGCTGGCCGCGCTGGCCGAAACCGCGGGCTCCGAGGTGCTGGAAGGACTCATCCAGCGCCGCGACAAGCCGGACCCGTCCACCTACATCGGGTCGGGCAAGGCCCAGGAGTTGCGCCAGATCGTGATCGCGACCGGCGCCGACACCGTGATCTGCGACGGTGAACTCAGCCCGGCCCAGCTCAACGCGCTGGAAAAGGTGGTCAAGGTCAAGGTCATCGACCGGACCGCGCTGATCCTGGACATCTTCGCCCAGCACGCCACCAGCCGCGAAGGCAAGGCGCAGGTGGCGTACGCGCAGATGGAGTACATGCTGCCGCGGCTGCGCGGCTGGGGTGAATCGATGTCACGGCAGGCCGGCGGCCGGGCGGGCGGCGCCGGTGGGGGTGTGGGTACCCGTGGCCCCGGTGAGACCAAGATCGAGACCGACCGGCGCCGCATTCGGGAGCGAATGTCCAAGCTGCGCCGCGAGATCAAGGACATGAAGCAGATCCGCGATACGCAGCGCAGCCGCCGGCTGCACAGCGACGTGGCGTCGATCGCGATCGTCGGCTACACCAACGCCGGCAAGTCCAGCCTGCTCAACGCGCTGACCGGCGCCGGGGTCCTGGTGCAGAACGCGTTGTTCGCCACACTCGAACCAACCACGCGCCGTGGCGAATTCGACGACGGCCGCCCGTTCGTGCTCACCGACACCGTCGGTTTCGTCCGGCACCTGCCGACCCAGCTGGTCGAGGCATTCCGCTCCACCCTGGAGGAGGTCGTCGACGCCGACCTGCTGGTGCACGTGGTCGACGGATCCGACAGCAACCCGCTGGCCCAGATCGAGGCGGTGCGCCAGGTCATCACCGAGGTGCAACGAGATCACCACGCACCTCCGGCGCCGGAATTGTTGGTGGTCAACAAGATTGACGCCGCCGACGATCTGACGCTGGCCCAGCTTCGCCGCGCCTTGCCGGGAGCGGTGTTCGTCTCGGCGCACACCGGGGAGGGTTTGCCGCGGCTGCGCGCCAGGCTCGGCGAGCTCGTCGAACCCCGGGAGATCACCATCGACGTGACGATCCCGTACGACCGTGGCGACCTGGTCGCGCGGCTACACAGCGACGGGCACGTCGACGCCGTCGAGCACACGGATGCGGGCACCCGGCTCAAAGCGCGAGTGCCCGCGGCGCTGGCCGCCGGCCTGCGCGAATTCGCGAGTTAGGCGGCGTCCCGGTCCCGGTCCGGCAGAGGGGCCCGGGTGCCGACGTCCTTCGGGTATGTGCCGAATTGCTCTATATCCCCGGCAGCGGCCTTAGCAGGCTTGAGCCAGTGTGAGCTATACCGCACCGGGGAGGCAGCGGATGAAGGGGTCACGACTACTGCGTGGAGCGGCCATCGCGGCACTCGTCTCCGCGGTCATCGGCGTCGGGATGGACGGGGCAGGCCGAGCGCACGCACAGACAAGGATCACCGTTCCGGGCGCCGGGCCGCTCTATTACCCGGACATCGTCAAGCACCTACCGTTGGGACGGCTCTACTTTTTCGGTACCAGCGAGGCCGCTGGGCCGCCGCTGTCGGTTCTGGATGGCTACGACCTGCTCAATCACCAGATCGGGGTGAATTGGTTTCCCCGCAGCACCGCCCAGGTGGTCGACTATCCGGCGAGCATGGGTGTGCTGAGCTTCAGTCGGGCCGCGCCCGGCGTCGACGACGCGGTCGCCGCTGGGCGCCGTTCGCTCGATGACCAGATCAGGAGCGCGGTCGCTGGGGGCGCCCCGGTCGTGGTCGCCGCGCTATCGGAAGGGACCCTCGTCGTCAATCGCGAGCTAGCCCATCTGGCGGCATCTCCCAGCGCGCCGCCAGCGGATCTGGTGTCCTTTGCGATGTATTCGAGCCCGGAGCTGGGTCTGGCCGACATCTATTTTCGGGTGGGTGCATGGGTCCCGCTGATGAATTACACCGCGCACAGTCTGGCCGACAGCCAATACGACGTCAGCGTCGTCTTCCATCAGTACGACTTCTGGGGCGATCCGCCCGACCGGCCGTGGAATCTGCTCGCTGTGGCCAACGCGCTGGCCGGAATGGCCTACTTCCACGAGGCCACGCCCCTGGCTACGCGGTCTGACGCGGTGGCGGTGTCGCAGGTAACCAGCGACCTGGGTGGGACGACCACCACCTTCATGATCCCGTCACCGACCCTGCCCCTCCTCAAACCGCTTCAACAGCTCGGTGTGCCGAAGCCAGTCGTCAACGCACTGAACTCGGCGTTGAAGCCCATTGTCGATGCGGGCTACTCGAAGCTGACCCCCGATGCGGGCCCGTACTTCTCTCACGGACGGCTGGTGTTCACACCCCCGGTGACCACGGCGGCACACGGTGCACGCGGCTCGAGGCTCGCCACGCCGAGCGAGCGTTTCACATCGGCCCGATTGCCCAAGAAGGTCACGGAACGCGCGGACGCATCGTCGGGGACAACGGGGCACCGGGTCCCCGAAAGATCTGCTCGAGTAGCAGCCTAGGCGGCGTCTCTTGCAGACTTCCCCCGCCCGGAAGCACTTGCCGCCGAGGGCTTTCCGCCCTTGCCCGTGGCGGGCTTGGCCAGCTTGCCGGCACTCTTCACTGAACCACCGGTAGTCGGCTTGTCGGGCTTGGCCACCGCGCCGGAGTGTGCAGAGGCCTTGGGCTGCACCGGCTTGGATGCGGCCTCGGGGGCCGGCTCGCTGGTGCCCGCGGCGGCCACTGTCGACGACGTGGCAGGTGCGGGCGCTGCCGGTAGTGACACACCCACATCGCCGAGCGCGTCGTGAATGCCCTGGACGACGGCATTGGCGAGATCGACGGTCAGCTTCGCCGGATTGATCGGGGTGAAGATCGTCAACGGCGTCGGCTGGCCGTAATTGCTTCGGTCGTAACCGGTTTCGATCAGTACCCGGGTGACCGGCGAGATCAGGTCGACGAACGGCTTGATGATCGCGGTGGTGCCGGTGGCGGCGCCGATGTCCAGCAGCGGCTGCATGATCGGCAGCGTCTTGGCCGGGATCGTGATGTAGAGCGTGTCGTTGAAGGTCTGGCAGTTCTTCGGGCTCTGTGAACAGTCGATCGCGGTCTGGAGCTCGGCAAGGGTGTAGCCGTAGGGCAGCTCGGTCGACGGCTGGGTTCCGCGCGGGGAGATGTACGTCCCGTGGATGTACCAGAATCCGGCAAGGGCATTGAGGACGGCCAGCGCGTTGAGCGGGTTGGCCGGGAAATCAGCCACACCGTCGTACTGGAACGCGATGTCGGTGGTGTTCACCCCGGGCAGCACGGTGGTGTCGGTGGGAGCCGGCTGGCCGAAGGTGGCGTCCAGGATCGGCACCGTGCCGAGTGCGGCCAGCCGCTCGAACAGACCGCCGTTCGGACGGTTGGGGTCACCGATGAATACGAACGAGTACCGGTCGGGGATGACCCCGCCGTTGGCGTCGGCGAGCTGCCGCTTGACGACGTTCGAGACCGTCGCGCCCTGCGAGTAGCCGAAGATGACCACGTCGTCGGCAGGGTCGGTGGCGGCGAGCTGGGTGTTGAGGCTCTGCACGCCGTCGGCCACCGACACATTCCACTTCGCGCCGTTCAACCCGCCCCAGCCGGCGAACGGGAACGGCCAGAACTGCGCGGTGTAGGGGACCGGCTCAGGGGTACAGGTCGTCGCACAGGCGGGATCCAGCGGTTGGATGTAGTAGTTGACCGCGTTCTCCATGTAGTTGGTGCCCAGCGGCGGCACGGCCGGGTTGGGGGTGCCGGTGCCGGGCACGATCAACGCCACCGCGGCCAGGCTGACGGCTGCGGTGATCGTGCTGCCCACCGCGAGGGCGACCGCGGTGATCATCGCCAGGAGGGCCACCACGGCCGAGCGGGTGGCGGTGCGGATCATCTGGGGCATCAGCAAACCTTCGTCGTTGTGAGCGGGATTGCTGAGATCGTCGCATCAGTCGACTTATGCCCGCAGTGGAATGTGAGAAGAACCTGAGAAAATCGCTCTGGTCAGCGGATCAGCGGTGGTTCATGCGCCCGCACGGCGCCAGCGGACCGGCGAACTTCTCGACTTGAACCAGGACGGCGGCGCCGGTGCAGCCACAGGCGCGCGGGTACCTGCGGCGCTGGCTGCGAGCCTGCGCCAATACGCGATCAGCTCGACGACCAGGTGAGCCGGGGCGGTTCGTCGGTGCCGTCACGCCGAAGCCGGCGAAAATACCGCGACCCGACCACGGCGACGGCCACCGCCAGCACGCCGTTGAGGCCGGCCAACGCCAAAGCGGCTCGACCGGTGCGCTGCGCCCCGGGTCCGAAGCTGGCCCGGAAGCCGGCGATGTCGCCGTAGGCGATCAGGGCGGTTTCGTTGATCGCCGGCTCCTGCTTATCGGTTCCGTTGGCGTGAGTGGCGCCCGGATGGCCCCAGAACACCACCGGATCGCCGGCTCGCAACCCGCATTCTGCGAGCCGGTAGCCGCTTGCCGGCCAGTTCCAGGCGTGGCGCACCGAGCTGATGCCCTGTGCCCAGGCCTGCGTGTCGTCGGCCAGATGCAAGGTGAACGACGACGGCAGCCAGGGCTGAATCGTTGCCGGGGCCGGCGGCCCGACGTTGTCGCACTGATACGACGCCAGCAGCGTGGCGTCGTCGCGGCTTTGGCCGGGTGCCCGCTCGCCGAGGCGGCCTTCGACGAGCACACCGTAGATTCGGTGGCGGGGCGCGCTGTTGCGCCAGTCCAAGATGCCGTCGCCGGTGCGGATCTCGGGCAGCGTCGCGAACTGTAACCCGTCGTCGGCAATGCGCCACAACATCATCGAAACGGCGGCGAACGCGGTCGCCAGCACTGTGCACAGGGTGGCCGCTGCCCATCTGTCGGCCCGGCTTCGCAGGCGGGGAAGCACGACCACTACCACGACCATCGACAAGATCACGGCGATCACCGTGCCCCCGAAGGCTTTTGCCGCCCGTTCGAAGATCGCCGTCACGCTGGGGCCGGTGAGAAGGAAGGCGGCGCCCAACGCAACCGCCGATCCGGCCGCCACCACGCACAGGCGCAGGGCCTTGTCACGCCAGCGGTAGACCAGTGCAGCGGTTGCGACGGCGATGGCCAACCACGCCGCGGCCAGGTTCATCGACGGAGTTCTCCGAGCGCGGTGCGGCAGGCCAGGCCGAGCTCGACGAACGCCAGCAGACGCTCGGGTGCCTGCATCGCGTCGCTGCGCACCCGTACCGTGACACCGTCGGTGTCCAGTGTCACCGCCGGTTGATCGCGCTCATTGTCGTAGCGCGCGCACCAGGCACTAACAGCATCGGCCACACCGGCGAGTCCGGCCCCATCGCCGTCGGCAGTGGTGAACGCCAGTAGCCGCGGGTCGGGTGTATCCAGGGCCCGTAGTTCGGCGCCGTCTCCGACCCGGGTCAACCCCAGCCAGCCGCGCAGCGGACCATTCAGCGAGCCGATGAGCCCGATCGCCATGTCACGCAGCGGACCCGGCGGTGAAGGTCCGGCGAGCAGGGTGCCGTGCGAGCTTGTCGGCCACGTCGACGACCACGTGCTCACGATGATGTGAGTAGATGGCGGGGACTGCTGCGTGGCGAAGGAGCGGGTGGTCCGAACCTCCCAGTCGCCGCGCTCGGGTCGCACGGTCGTCGAATCGCCGTCGCGCAGCCGCATCCAGCCGCGCTCGCCGAGCAGTGCGTCGAAGTGAGCCCGCCGTCGACGGCACCGGGTGATCAGGGCAGCCGCCCCCAGGCCGCAGACAACCGCGGCGAGTAGTACCACCGCGACCGCCGTCCGATCCATCGCCCGCCCGTTCTTGAGGAACCTCGACTGACTCCGGTGTGAGCGTAGCCAACAGCGACCCGGCAAGGGTCATGCCAGGTCGTACAACTCCTCGGCGGGCGCGGCGAGGATCCGGGCGGCCAGCGCGGCTTTCAGCGTATCGAGTTGGGCTTCCTGTGCCGCTGTGCGGTGCTGGGTCCGGGCCAGGTCGATGAATTCCTCGGTGACGAAGCCGTCCCGCAGCACCAGGGTCACGAGGCTGCCGCCGATGCTGACGGCGAAGACGAAGTCCTCGCGAAGCCGGCCCAGATCGGGACGCAGCAATGTGCGGTCGACGGCGAAGCGGTCGTCACTGACTGCCCGGGTCACGGCCTCGAACCCGTCGCGGGCGCCGGGCCCGCGAAACGCAGTCCTGATGGTCACCGAGCGCCGTGCGGGCGGGTCCTGCGGCGAGAGTAGTGAGAACGCTCGCTGCAGCACGGTAAACGCAGTCGCGACGCCGGCCGGTGAACCTCCACCGTGGAAGCGGTTCATGTCCTCGAAGCTGAAGGCGAGTTCGCGTCCCCGTTCGGTGACGGTGACGACGCCGCTCATCGGATCACCGGGGGTTCATGCGCCCGCACCGGCGGCAGCGGACCCTCGAGCTTCTCGACTTGAACCAGCACGGCGGCGCCGGTGCAGCCACGGGCCAGCGACGAGGTGCCGACGTCGTCGGTCAACACGTTGGGATTGCCGTGCACACACATCGAATCCGGGTCTGCCGGATCCAGCGGGTCGTACCAGGCGCCCGTCGACAGCTGCACCACCCGGGGCCGCAGCGCCTCGTCGACAACCACCCCCGCCAGACACGCGCCGCGGTCGTTGAACACCCGAACCACGTCGCCGTCGGCCAGACCGCGCGGCACGGCATCGCTGGGATGCATCCGGAGCGGTTCGCGGCCGTGAACTTTCGCGTTCTGGCTCGCCGCGCCGCCGTCGAGCTGGCCGTGCAACCGGGTAGCGGGCTGATTGGCGATCAGGTGCAGCGGGAAGGCTTCGGCGCGCGGCCCGCCGAGCCATTCGACGGGCTCGTACCAGCGCGGGTGCCCCGCGCAGTCGGGGTAACCGAACCCGTCGATGTCGTCGGAGAAGATCTCGATCCGGCCGCTCGGGGTGGCCAGTGGATGCGCCAGCGGGTCGGTGCGGAAGTCGGCCAGCAGGGTAAGGCCGGATTCGACCGGCAGGGCCAGGAATCCGTCGGCCCAGAACTGGTCGAAGTCCGGAACCGTGAAATCGATTTCCGCCGACCACTTTTCATACATGTGCCGCAACCACTGCCGGGCGGTGCGGCCCAAAGTGAACTGTTCGCCGAAGCCCAACCGCTGCGCCAGCGCCGCGAACGTCGTGTAGTCGTCGCGGGATTGCGCATACGGGTCCGCGAGTGCCGGCATCGCCACCAGCAGCGGGTCATTGCGTGACCCGGAATAGTCGTCGCGCTCGAACGCGGTGGTGGAGGGGACGACGATATCGGCGTGCCGGGCCATCGGCGTCCAGTACGGGTCGTGCACCACGACGGTGTCGACGCGAGCCAGTGCGCGACGCAGCCGGGGCAGATTCTGGTGGTGGTGAAAGGGATTGCCGCCGGCCCAGTAGACGCACTTGATGTCGGGATAGGTCAGGGTGCGCCCGTTGTAGGTGAATTCCTCGCCGGGGTGCAACAACATATCGCTGACCGCCGCGACCGGGATGAAGGTCTGCACCGGGTTGACGCCCTGGGGCAGCGATGGCAGCCGGACCCGCACCGGCGGCAGGCCGGGTTCGTTCATCGACCCGTACCCGTGGCCGAAACCGCCTCCGGGCAGACCGATTTGGCCCAGCATGGCCGCCAGTGTCAGCCCCATCCACGGGGCCTGCTCACCGTGGCGCAGGCGCTGCAGCGACCAGCTGACGGTGACGATGGTGCGCTGCGCGGCCATCGTCCTGGCCAACTCGGTCAGCACCGCGGCGTCGATCCCGCAGATGTCCGCGGCCCACTGCGGTGACTTCGGCCGGCCGTCTTCGGTGCCGAGCAGGTAGCGCTCGAATCGCTCGTAACCGGTGCAGTAGGTCTCGAGAAACCGGTGGTCGGCCAGGTTTTCGGTAGCCAGCACGTAGGCCAGTGCGAGCATGATCGCGACATCGGTGCCCGGGATGGCCGGTAGCCACTGGCAATCGCCGTCGACATCGCTGCGCAGCGGGCTGATCGAGACGATGCGCCCGCCCTTGTGGCGGAACCGCTGCAGTGCGCCACGGGCCGGGTGGCCGGTGGTGCCGCCGTGGTTGATCCCGGTGTTCTTCAGGTTCACCCCGCCGAAGCACACCAGCAGGTCGGTGTGTTCGACGATGACGTTCCACTCGGTGGATCGCTTGAACAGGTCGTCGTGCGTGCCGACCACCCGCGGCATGATCACGCCGGTGGCGCCCAGGCTGTAGGAATGTCGCGAAAAGGTATATCCGCCAAGCAGTTTCAGGAATCGGTGCACCTGGCTCTGGGCGTGGTGGAACCGGCCCGCGCTGGCCCAACCGTAGGAGCCGCCGTAGATGGCTTCGTTGCCGTGCATGTCGACCACCCGGCGCAGCTCGGTGGCGAGCAGCTCGGTGAGCTCATCCCAGCCCACGGCGACGAACTCGTCGGCGCCGCGCGCGGCACTGGGTCCGGGCCCGTCACGCAGCCAGCCGCGGCGGATGGCGGGGGTGGCGATACGGGACGGGTGACGCAGGGAGCCCGGGATGTTGCCGAGCAGGGGAGAGGGATCGGCATCGCCGGGAATCGGTGTGACGGCGGTGATCTCACCGTCGGTCACCTGTGCGCTGAATGCACCCCAGTGCGTGAGGCTCCTGGGGGCGTCGGGCATGCCGGAAAGTCTATGCGGGGGCGTCGGGCGCCCACGTCTGCAGGAAGGCCTCGGCGACGGTGGCGGCGTTGCCCGCGGCGAGCTGGCCGTAGACGAAGAACTGCAGGAACGGGATATCCGGCAAGCGAAGGGGGTCGCCCGGACCGTCGGAGATGCCGCGGATGCCGAGGAACGGGACACCGTAGCTGTCGGCGACCTGTTGCGCGGCGGCGGTTTCCTGGTCGACCGCGTCCACCGGCGGGATGGTGGTCGCCAGGTATCCGGTGATGTTGCTGATCAAACCCTTGGTGAGGAACGGGCCTATCGCGTCGAAGAAATTCCCGGTGAACAGGGGTGAGAAATCCGGGGCCGCCAAGGGCTGCGGACCGAAGACCCATCCGCCGAGGGGGATGGTGGGAAAGGCGGTGCCATTGTTGTTGTCGTCGCTGAAGCCGTCGCCCCCGACGAAAATGTGGGGTTCGCGCCGCAGATCGATCCTCAGAATCGGGCTCAGGAGTCCGCACCCGAATACGGGATCGACGATGCTGTCCGAACTGCCGAGGTCGACCGTCAGGGAGTTGGCCGCTGCGAGCATGCCGGTGTCCACGGCCTGCCAGGTCTGGCCGCCGTCGGATGTCCAGCGCGCCGGTACGGCCACCGCCCCGATGTTCGTTCGGCCGGACCCGCCGGCGACCCCGACGAAAACGACTGCGCCGATGGCGATCCCGGTGTCCGGGGTGAAGTGGTTGAAGGCAGCCTGGGTGGTGCTGGTGGCGTTGACCATGCCGATGCCGGTCATCGCCACAATGACCTGCTTGCCGCCCAGTTCACCGAGGTAGAAGTGCCTGCCGTCGACAACCACCGACGGTTCGGGGTCGAGTGTGGTGCGCGCGAGGATGGCGTCGGCCTCGGCCGGGAAGGCGGTCAGCACCAGAGTGCGTCGCTCCGGTTCGCCGGTGCGCTGCTGCGGACTCTGGCCGGGGTTCTGGGTCTGTGGTCTCGCTGCGAGCGCCGGCTGCCGGTGCTTCCTCGCCGACGATGCCGTCCCGGGTGCCCGCACGCGCTCGGGAGCCGCCGTGGACTTGGACTGCGGATGGGGGCGATGGCCTGCCTGCGAATCGGCGCCGGGTACCGCCGACGCCGTTGCCGGCCAGATGAGCAATGCCGCGCCCAACCCGGCCAGCGCCGTGGCGCAGCGAAGCCACGTGCTCATCATGGAGCCCCCTCGACCCGCTGTGACCAGCTTCTTTGGCGAACAATATCGCCGCGCGGCAGCCGCTCACCGAACATCGCGCAAACATCAGGCGCAGATCGATCGGCAGGGCCCGATGGGGCGACCAACCATCCGGTTGGTTATTCTCGTCGGAAGAACCCAGCGCCGTCCGGAGGGAAGTCAATGGCCTCGCAAAAGAGCCCAGAGAAGAACGCAACCGTCAAGTACGAGCGGACCCTGTTCGAGCCCGAACACGACCTGTTCCGCGAGTCCTACCGGGCGTTCCTCGATCGGCACGTCGCGCCGTTCCACGACCAGTGGGAGAAGGACAAGATCGTCGACCGCGGGGTCTGGCTCGAGGCGGGTAAGCAAGGCTTTCTCGGGATGGCGGTGCCGGAAGAGTACGGCGGCGGCGGCAACGCGGACTTCCGCTACAACGTGGTGCTGACCGAGGAGACCACCGCCGGGCGCTACAGCGGGCTCGGATTCGGCCTGCACAACGACATCATCGCGCCGTACCTGCTGGAGCTGACCACCGAGGAGCAGAAGCAGCGATGGCTGCCCAAGTTCTGCAGTGGCGAGTACATCACCGCCATCGCGATGACCGAACCGGGCACCGGTAGCGATCTGCAGGGCATCAAGACCCGCGCGGTCAAAGAGGGCGACCACTACATCCTCAACGGTTCCAAGACCTTCATCACCAACGGCATCAACGCCGACCTGGTGATCGTGGTGGCCCAGACCGATCCCGACAAGGGCGCGCTGGGCTTCTCGCTGCTGGTCGTCGAGCGCGGCATGGAGGGCTTCGAACGCGGCCGCCATCTCGACAAGATCGGTCTGGATGCCCAGGACACGGCGGAACTGTCCTTCACCGACGTCAAGGTGCCCGCCGAGAACCTGCTCGGTGAGGAGGGGCAGGGGTTCATTTACCTGATGCAGAATCTGCCGCAGGAGCGGCTCAACATCGCGGTCATGGCGGCGATGGGCATGGAGACCGTGCTCGAGCAGACGTTGCAATACACCAAGGAACGCAAGGCCTTCGGCAAGCCGATCGGCAGCCAGCAGAACAGCCGCTTCCTGCTGGCCGAACTGTCCACCGAGGCGACCGCGGTGCGCATCATGGTCGACGAGTTCATCCGCCTGCATTTGGACAAGAAGTTGTCCGCCGAGCAGGCCTCGATGGCGAAGTGGTATTCGACCGAGAAGCAGGTGCATCTGGTCGACCGGTGCCTGCAATTGCACGGCGGCTACGGCTACATGCGCGAATATTCGGTGGCGCGCTCGTACTTGGACGCCCGAGTCCAGACGATTTACGGCGGGACGACCGAAATCATGAAGGAAATCATCGGCCGCAGCCTGGGCGTCTAGCCAGACGCGTGCGCTGAGCTGGCAGTTTGACCCCTTGCGAGCCACAATTCGAGACCCGGTGAATCGAATAAGGTCGCGTTGTGCTCGACTTTTCGGACAGTTTTGCCCCGTGCCACCTGTGGCTTATCTAGGGAAATGCCGCGTGTCGTGAAGTGCTGACGCACAGTTGACGCGGAGGATATGGGGAAGGCATCTTGACCGAAACTACGGGGAGAGTGCATGACCTGGCTTGGAAGTCGTCTCAGTCGAGGCGTCGGGCGGATGGCGCTCGCCGTCATCGCGACGACTACTGCGGCGCTGCTATTCGCACCCGGGGCGATCGCAACCCCCGAAAGTGACGCAACTGACGCCATCGACCAGGCCTGGCAGGCCGCCGGCGGCGACACTTCTCCGGTAGGTACCAAGGACGGCGATGTCTACGGCGTCGGCGACGGCTTCGCCCAGAACTTCAGCGGCGGCAAGATCTTCTTCACCCCCGCAACCGGGGCGCACCTGCTCTTCGGGCCGATCCTGGACAAGTACCAGGCGCTCGGCGGTCCTGCCGACAGCGACCTCGGTTTCCCCACCATCGACGAGGTGGCGGGCCTGGTGGGTCCGGACAGCCTGGTCAGCACATTCAGCGCCAGCGACAAGCCGGCCATCTTCTGGACCCCCGACACCGGCGCGTGGGTGGTGCGCGGCGCGATCAATGCGGCGTGGGACAAGCTCGGCGGCTCGGCAGGCACGATGGGCGTGCCCACCGGTGACGAGACCTTCGACGGCACTGTGGTGAATCAGAAGTTCACCGGCGGTGAGATCTCCTACGACAGCAGCTCCAAGACGTTCACCACGGTTCCCCCCGAACTGGCCGACAACCTTGCGGGTGTCGAGGTGCCGACCGACGCGACGACGGCGATCAATCAGGCGTGGCGCGCCGCGGGCGGGCTCTCGGGGCCGCTCGGCGCGCGCCAGGGCGCGCAGAGTCCCGTCGGTACCGATGGCGCGGTGCAGGATTACGCCGGCGGCAAGATCTTCTACTCACCGGCGACCGGCGCCCACGCGGTGACCGGCGCGATCCTGGCGAAGTACGAGGCTGCGGGCGGACCGACCGGTGACCTCGGTCTGCCGACCGGAACCGAGGCCGACGGCGGTGCCCCGAACAGCCGCGTCAGCTCGTTCAGTGCTGCCGACAAGCCGGTGATCGTCTGGACGCCCGACAACGGCGCCGTCGTGGTGCGCGGTGCGATCAACGCCGCCTGGGCGAAGCTCGGCGGCGGAGGCGGCAAGCTCGGTGCGCCGACCGCCGAGCAGAGCGTCAACGGTGACACCGTCACCCAGAAATTCACCGGTGGCGAGATCTCCTGGAACAAGGCCAGCAACAAGTTCACCACCAAACCACCGGAACTGGCCGGACAATTGGCCGGACTGCAGGTGCCCAACGCGACCGGGCCGCAAGCGGGCCCGGCGGCGGCGCCCAAGTCGGGCAAGGGCTTCACCTGGCACTGGTGGTGGTTGCTGATCATCATTCCGGCGCTGCTGCTGGTGGCCGTGATCGCGCTGGGGCTGCTCTGGTTGCAGCGCCGCCGCGGCACCGACATCGAGGTCGACGACGACTTTCATGAGCCAGATTACGACGACGATGACGATCATTGGCCCCACGAGCATTCCGGATCTTCGGGTCCCACTGCGGCCGAGCGCTTTTCGACCTACCCCGACGGTGGCCGTGGCCAGGTCGCGCAGGCACCCGGATTCTCCTGGGCGCAGCCGGACGATGAGGACAAGTCGCAGCCCGGGCCCGAGGACGTGTTCGACGGTGATCAGGACTCGATCGACACGACGCCGACGCGGATTCCCGAGGAGCCCGCGGATTCCGGTGATACCGAAGAGCCCGAGGTGGCCGTCGAGTACGAGTATGCCGAAGTCGAGGAGATCGAGGCCGACGACGCGAGCGACTCAGGACGCCACGCGGCGGTGAATCTCGGTGAGTCGCAGTCGATCTGGCGTCTGAACCTGGGCGAGTCCGGCAGGCCAGGTGGGCGTCGGCGCGCCGCCGAGCCGGATCTCGAACCCGAACCCGAACCCGAACCGGAGCCGGAGGAGTTCGAGGCTGAGATTGTCGAGCCGGAGGAGGGCGCCGATCAGCCGGTCACCGAACCGGCGGAGGTGCTGCAGTCCGACGTCCCGGCCGCGGCATCGTCACGCCCGGCGATCCATCTTCCGCTGTCTGATCCGTACCAGGCGCCCGACGGATACGTCATCAAGGCGAACACCCATTCGGGGCTCTACTACACCCCGGATTCGGCCCTTTACGACCACACGGTGCCCGAAGTGTGGTTCGCCAGTGAGGAACTCGCTCAGGCGAACGGATTCCTCAAAGCGGAATGAGGTCGCCGTCCGCTAGATCTTGCGGATGACGGTGACGACCTTGCCGAGGATGGCGGCATCGTTACCGGGAATCGGGTCGAAAGCCGGGTTGTGCGGCATCAGCCAGACCTGACCGCTGGTGCGCTTGAAGGTCTTCACCGTTGCTTCGCCGTCGATCATCGCCGCGACGATGTCGCCGTTGTCGGCCACGTTCTGCTGCCGGATCACGACCCAGTCGCCGTCGCAGATCGCGGCGTCGACCATCGACTCACCGACGACCTTGAGCAGGAACAGCGAGCCCTCGCCGACCAGTTCACGCGGGAGTGGGAAGACG
Organism: Mycolicibacterium vinylchloridicum; assembly: GCF_013404075.1. GTDB lineage: Bacteria > Actinomycetota > Actinomycetes > Mycobacteriales > Mycobacteriaceae > Mycobacterium > Mycobacterium vinylchloridicum. The sequence continues at coordinate 80,990 of NZ_JACBJQ010000007.1, read as the reverse complement.
TCCTCGACGGCTTCCTCGGCCAGGATCGGGCCGCCGGCGGCGATCCGGCCCAGCACCGGCACGAACGTCGGTTCGGGGAGGGCGTCCGAGCCGGCGACCTCGGTGCGGACGGCTGACACGTTGTCGTCGGCGCCGCGGACGTCCACGGCGCGCGGGCGGTTGGCGTCGCGGCGCAGGTAGCCCTTGCGCTCCAGGGTGCGCAGCTGATGTGCCACCGACGAGGTGGAGGTGAGACCGACGGCGTCGCCGATCTCGCGGATGCTCGGCGGATAGCCGCGGCTGGTGACCGAGGCTCGGATCACTTCGAGAATGGTTCGCTGCCGCTCGGTCAGCGCGGTGTCGGCACCTGATGTCTCACTGCGGTCGCTCATGGGCCCGAATGTAGTCGCGGGACCCAAGATAATCAAACACTTGTTCGACCGCGGCGTGTCGCGCCGAGCGTGGTCGAGCGAGTGACCTGGTGAATCGCGAGGAATCAAAACTTGTCGGTGGCCGGATTTATTCTTCAGACACGCTCGCTCGCATGTTCGGTATTCGAACGGATGATCGAGTACTGTTCGAACACAAGAGCGAACAATGGGCGTCTTGCGAGGAAGGAAACAGACGTGACAGTCATCGACGATCGGCAGGTTTTCCCAGCGGCACCGGTGCGGCCGATGCGCCGTCCGGCGGCCGTCAGGCCCGTCGCGCCCGTTCGCGGCCGTCCCGCCGGGCCCCGCGCGTACCGGCCGTACCCGGCCCGTCCGGCCGTCGCGCCGATCCAGTACCGCGGTAGCGGCGTCGCCTTCTCTCGCGCGGCGCACACGCGACGGCCGGTCAGCACCGCCGTCACCATCGCCCTGGCCGGGGTGGCCGCGCTGATCACCCTGTGGCTGGGGCTGGTCGGGCATCTCAGTGCTGCCCCGATGGCCGCCGATCAGCTGCCGGATCAGCTGGCTGTCGTCCAGGTCCAGGCGGGGGAGACGCTGGAGCAACTGGCCGGCCGGGTCGCGCCCGACGCGCCCGCCGGACAGGTCATGGCGCGCATCCGCGACCTCAACAAGCTCGATTCGGCCTCGTTGGACGCCGGTCAGACGCTCATCGCTCCCATTGGCTGACCACCCTTCCCGGACGTGGCCGCTCGCTGGACCGCACAGGTAGGCTCTGGGTGGCTCGAAGCATCGAGCTGCGGCGGAGTCGAAGGAGCGGCCATGCATTGTCCGTTCTGCCGCCACCCCGACTCCCGGGTCGTCGATTCCCGTGAGGCCGATGAGGGCCAGGCCATCCGACGGCGCCGGTCCTGTCCGGAATGTGGTCGGCGGTTCACCACCGTGGAGACTGCCGTTCTGGCGGTCGTCAAACGCAGTGGTGTCACCGAGCCGTTCAGCCGGGAGAAGGTCATCAGCGGGGTGCGCCGGGCCTGCCAGGGCCGCGACGTCGACGACGATGCGCTCAACCTGCTGGCTCAGCAGGTCGAAGACACCGTGCGAGCAGCCGGCTCCCCGGAGATTCCCAGCCACGAGGTGGGCCTGGCCATTCTCGGTCCGCTGCGCGAACTCGACGAGGTCGCCTACCTGAGATTCGCCTCGGTGTACCGCTCGTTCAGTTCTGCCGAGGACTTCGAGCGCGAAATCGAGGCGCTGCGAGCCCACCGCGCGGTCAATACCTCAGGCTGAGCATCGTCAATCCAGCTGACGGGTGCCGTCGCTGACCACACGACCGGCGACCAGCACCCATCCTTCGGAATTCCACGTCGTATAGATCTGCGACCCCTTGCCCTGGGTGATCGTCAGGTCCCGGCTCAGGTAGTCGGTGAGCCGCGCCGCCGCGGAACCCGTCGCCTCGTCCTCGGGAACGCCCAGGTCGGTGGCGAACATGCGGGACCGGATATGCCCGCCGTCGCGATCCAGCCACGCCCACAGGTAGTGCTCTGCGTCGTCGGGGTAATCGTCGGGCTCGGCGGCCAGCAGTTCGTCCACCGAATCCAGCTCGTGAAGGGCGAACTCCGGTGACCATTCCGCGCGTGCCCGCACCACGGTGAGCGTGTCGTCGTAGCTGATCTGCACGATGCCGGCCGGCACCTGCAGGGTGCGGATCGGGGTTCCGCGTTCGGCCAGCCACCACGCCGCGCCCACTGTCGGGTGCCCCGCGAACGGCAGCTCGGTGGACGGGGTGAAGATGCGCGCATGTGCGGTCGTCGACCCGCTGTTCGGCACGTCGATGAAAATCGTTTCGCTGTAACCCAATTCGGCTGCGACGCGCTGACGCTCACCGGCGGCCACGGTGGCCGCATCGACCACGCCGAGCGGATTCCCGAAATTGCCGCACGCATCGGTGAACACCCGCAACACGGTCACGTCGACGGTCATACCCCGACTGTACGACGCCCGGGCGGGCCCGCGGTCAGGTAGCGCTGCGCTCGTCGGTGCCCATCGCGTCGAGCACCGCGACCCTGGTGTCGAGCGTGCCGGTTACCGAACCCTCGGACAGCCCGGTGCGCAACAGGTCACGCAGCAGGTCTTGGTCGTACTTGGCGGGTTCGGTGGAGTCGATGAACCGCTCGACGACCTCCACAAAACGGTCGGGGTCGTCATGAAACGGGAAATGGCCGGAGCGACCAAAGATCTCCAATCGGGACCCCGGCATCGCCGAGTGCGCCATCTTGGCGTGGCTGACCGGGATCATCGCGTCCTGGTCACCCCAAATAAGTTGCACAGGAACGGATTCGGTCAAATAACATCGGTCGAGCATGGTCACCACCTGCCCGCGCCAATCGACCACCGAGCGCAACGTGCGGGTGAACGCCGACGACGCGGTCGGCTCGGGCAGATCGGTCAGGATGCGCAGCGCGTCGGGCAGATCGCGGCCCAGGCCCGTCGAGCCGAAGACCGCACCCAGCGCCCGCCCGGCGACCTGCAGGGCAGGCAACACCAGCGGCAGCCGCAGTAGGGCCAAGGCCTCGCCGCCCATCGGCAGGGAGGCGGCTCGCAGCGCAATGTTGACGTCCTTGGTCACGCCGCCGGCCCCGACCAGGATCAGCCGCTCGACCAATTGTGGGTACTGGTAGACGAATTGCATCGCCACGCCGCCACCGAGTGAATGCCCCACGACGGTGACCTTGTCGACTTCGAGAACGCTCAGCAGGTCGCGCATGCCGTTGGCGTAGGCCGCCACCGAATAGTCGGCTCTCGGCTTGTCGGACTGGCCGTGCCCCAGCAGGTCCGGGGCGATCACGGTGAATCGCTGGGCGAGCTTGCTGTGCACCGAATGCCACGTCGTCGAGTTGTCGCCGATCCCGTGGATCAGCAGCAGCGTGGGCCCCGACCCGGCCACCCGGAATGCTCGCCGGTAACCGTGAATGGTCCGGAAATGCAGTGTGGGCGTCACTTCCCGCACGGGTTGCAGATTGGGCTTTCGCTGCGTCATAGGCAACCCCGTCGTCGGTGCGGCGGACTTCGCTAGGTATCCCCGTTGTCGGTGAAACCGTCTTTGAAGTCCTCGGCGTGCTGGGCCAGGAATCGCTCGAATTCCGCGCCCAGTTCGTCGCCGCTGGGGAGATCCTCATCGCGTGCCAGAAGCGACCGGTTCTCTTGAGCGGCAACGAAAGCATCGTACTGTCGCTCCAGGGCGGTCACCACTTGGGAGACTTCCGGCGAGGCCTCTACCTGCTCGTCGATCTTGGTGCGGATACTCGCGCCGGCGTCGGTCAGCGCCCGCAACGGCACCTGTAGCGAAGTCAGCTTGGCCACCTGCTCCAGCAGCGCCTCGGCGGCGGCCGGGTAGTCGGTCTGAGCCAGATAGTGCGGCACATGGACGGTGAACCCGACGACTTCGTGGCCGTGCTGAGCCATCCGGTATTCCAGCAGGTTGGACACGCTGCCGGGGACCTGCACCTCGCCCACCCACGGGGTGAATTCGGTGATCAGCTCGCGATTGTTCGAGTGCGCGGTCAGTGTCACCGGGCGGGTGTGGGGGACCGCCATCGGAATGGTGCCCAGCCCGATCGTCTGACGCACCCCGAGCCGCTCGGCCAGCAGCCGCACCGCAGTCACGAAGCGCTCCCATTTCAGGTCCGGCTCCAGACCGGCGAGCAGCAGAAAAGGCGTGCCGAGGCTGTCACGCAGGGCGTACAGGTTCAGCTGCGGATCGTCGTAGTCGGTGAAGTGGTCGGTTTTGAACGTCATCAGCGGCCGCCGGGACCGGTAATCCAGCAGTTCGTCGATCGCGAACGAGGCAACCAGCTCCGTGTCGAGCTTGCTCCGCAGATGTTCGGCGGCCAGGTGAATGGCGTGCCCGGCATCGGAGAACCCCTCGAGCGCGTGGATCAGCACCGGTCCACGCCCGTCGGGCGCGGACAATTGCGGCGCCGGAAACTCCAGTTCGTACATTCCGGTCTGCTCGGGTTGGTACTGCTGTCCTTGCTCGTCAGTCATCGTCTCCGCCTCCTCGCGGTGCCCGGGCATGATGTCATGCCCTTGTACCGTGACAACCAGTGTCTCTTAGATTCGGGCCTGCGCTGGCAAGAGCGCCTGTGTTGCACAACGCAGTCGCGGTGCTCGCCGTTCCCTATCAGGCATGATCGACCAGATGCGGACGGTTGCGGCGGCACTCAGCCTGGCGTTGGTCATGCTGCTGATCGCCGGTTGCCGCACGTCGGATGAGCCGCCGGCGAAGGCCGCCGAACCCGCCGGTGCGCAAGACAAGAGTGCCCGGCCGGTGGCGCCGGAACCAGCGGTGGGGGCGTTGTTCCTCGGCGGAACCGATGCCCACACCTGCACCGCTTCCGTCGTGCACTCCACAACGGAGGATCTGATCCTGACCGCGGCCCACTGCCTGGCCGATGGCTTGCCTGCCACGTTCGTCCCCGGCTTCAGCGAGAAGGCAGCGCCCGGCGACGTGTGGACCGTCGACGCCGTCTACCTCGATCCTCGCTGGGTCAGCTCCCAGGACCCCAAAGCCGACTACGCGTTCGCGCGGGTCAGTCGGGATGGGGGCGGGACCGTCGAATCGGTCGCCGGGCAGGCATTGACGCTCGGCGTCGCACCCGGGCACTCCGCTGCGGTGACGGTCGTCGGGTATCCCGCGGGCGTAGGCGGCCCGCCACTGGGCTGCGACACGACGGCCGGGATGAATTCCGAGGGATACCCCGCGCTGCGCTGCGGTGGTCTGGTCGACGGCACCAGCGGCGGGCCCTGGATCACCGGCGCGACGGTGATCGGCGTGATCGGCGGGTGGAACGGCGGCGGCTGCCAGGACAACGTGTCGTATTCGTCGCCGTTCGATGCCGCGACGGCCGCGCTGCTGGCGCGCGCCGAGGCGGGCGGCCCCGGCGATGCCGCGCCGGCGTCGTTCGACAGCGAGTGCTGACCTATTTGCGGAACTGGTTGAGCGCCCGCAGCTTGTTCATCACGTCCAGTGCGGCGGTCTTGTAGGCCTCGGAGAACGTCGGGTAGTTGAACACCGCGTCGACGAGATATTCGACCGTTCCGCCGCACCCCATCACGGCCTGGCCGATGTGCACCAATTCGGTGGCCGCGGTGCCGAAGATGTGGACACCCAGCACCTTCAGGTCCTCGGTGGACACCAGTAGCTTCAACATGCCGTACGAGTCGCCGGCGATCTGGCCGCGGGCCAGCTCGCGGTAGCGGGACACGCCGACCTCGTAGGGGATGGCGTCCTTGGTGAGCTCTACCTCGGTGGCCCCGACGTAGGAGACCTCGGGGATCGAGTAGATGCCGATCGGCTGCTGCAGGCTCATGCCGGCCGTCGGCTCGCCGAAGGCGTGATAGGCGGCCAGCCGGCCCTGCTCCATCGACGTGGCGGCCAGGGCGGGGAAGCCGATGACGTCACCGACGGCGTAGATGTGGTCGACCTTGGTCTGGAATGTCTTGTCGTCCACGTAGATCCGGCCACGGTTGTCGGCCTCCAGGCCGGCGTTCTCCAGGCTGAGGTGGTCGGTCTGGCCCTGTCGGCCGGCCGAGTACATGACGGTCTCGGCGGGGATCTGTTTACCGCTGGCCAAGGTGGTGACGGTGCCGGCCGAGCCGACGTCGACGGCGGTCACCTCCTCGCCGAACCGGAACGTCACCGCCAGATCGCGCAGGTGGAATCGGAGCGCCTCGACGATCTCGGGATCGCAGAAGTCCAGCATGGAATCGCGCTTCTCCACGACGGTGACCTTGGTGCCCAGTGCGGCGAACATCGAGGCGTACTCGATGCCGATGACCCCGGCGCCGACCACCACCATCGAGCTCGGGATGGTCTTGAGGTCGAGGATGCCGTCGGAGTCCAGCACCCGGTTCTCGTCGAATTCGACGCCCGCGGGCCGGGCCGGTTTGGTGCCGGTGGCGATGATGACGTAGCGGCCGCTGATGGTGATGTGCTCGGCGCGACTGGGGTCCTCGATCTCGACGGTGTGCTCGTCGACGAACCGGCCGCGGCCGATGTAGAGCTCAATGCCGTTGCGCATCAACTGGTTACGCACCACGTCGACTTCTTTGCCGATCACATGCTGGGTGCGGGCGAGCAGATCTGCAGGGGTGATCTTGTCCTTGACCCGGTAGCTGGCCCCGTAGAGTTCGCGCTGGCTCATACCGGTCAGGTAGAGGACGGCCTCACGCAGTGTCTTGGACGGAATCGTCCCGGTTTGCACACACACCCCGCCGATCATCGTGCCCCGCTCGACGACGGCCACCGACTTGCCGAGCTTGGCCGCGGCGATGGCGGCCTTCTGGCCGCCAGGTCCCGATCCGATGACGACGAGGTCGTATTCCAAACCCATGAGGACAAGGTGTACGCCGGTTTGCCGAATCTCGCATGCCGACGATGTCAATACGACATGAACAAATCCGCTCTGACCGAGCATCGGTGCTGATCCCCAGTCCCGATTTCATCCACAGGACGGGTCTCCTCGGTGCGCGGTCGAGGCGGTCCCGACGGTGCCGATTGACAGCGTCACTGCCATGACCACACACGAACCCGACCACCGCATCACCCGCCCCGGCGCCATGATTGCCGCCCTGCCCGCCATCCTCGGCTTCGTGCCGGAACAATCGCTGGTCCTAATGTCCCTCGAGCACGGCGAGATGGGTGCTGTGATGCGCCTCGACCTGGCCAAGGCCCTCGACGGTGATCTCACGCAGCTCGCCGAGATCGCGTCGGCGTCGGGCGCGGACAGGGTGGTAGCGGTGATCGTGGATGCCGAGGGCGCGGGGTGCCCGATGTGCAACCAGGACTACCGCGAGCTGTGTGACGAGCTGACGACGGCACTGTCGGCACATGACATGGAGCTCTACGCGGGCCACGTCGTCGACCGGATCGAGGCCGGGGGCCGCTGGCATTGCGTCGACGGGTGCGGGGCGAACGGTGCGGTGGAGGATCCGATGGCCTCTCCGCTGGCGGCTGCTGCGGTCCTCGACGGTCGACGGCTGTATCGGCGGCGCTCCGACCTGCAGGCGGTGATCGCGGTGGCCGACGAACGGCGCAGTGCGGCACTGGTTCCGGTCATCTCCGATCGTGGCGAGGCGCGGGAAGTGGACTGGCGCACCGATCCCGACGGGTGCGGCCGTCGCGATGTGGAGGCGGCGATGGCACTCAGTGCCCGGGTATGCGACGGCGGGGAACTCGACGACACCGAGCTGGCGGGGCTGGCCTGCGCGCTGGGCGACGTCGCCGTTCGCGACACGCTGTATGCGCTGGCCGTCGGCGCCGACGCCGCGCGGGCCGAGGCGTTATGGGCACTGCTGGCGCGCACGCTTCCCGAGCCGTGGCGAATTGAAGCGCTTGTGCTACTGGCCTTTTCGGCCTATGCCCGGGGTGACGGCCCGCTGGCCGGCCTATCGTTGGAGGCGGCGCTGCGCAGCGATCCCGAGCATCGGATGGCCGGCATGCTCGACACCGCGCTGCAGTCCGGTCTGCGACCCGAGCAGATTCGGGAGCTGGCCAGCACCGGGTATCGGCTGGCCAAACAGCTCGGGGTCCGGCTTCCCCCGCGGCGCTCGTACGGCCGCCGCGCCGTGTGAGCTGGGCTAGACCTTCTCGACCTTGACCGCGTGAGCCATTTCGTGGGGGAGTTGCACGTTCTCGTGACCACCGATCACGATCGTCACACTGCCGACGGCGCTGTTCTCGACCTGCACGCGGGCGTTGGGCACCACGCCCGCGTCTTTGAGCTGGCCGATCAGTTCCACATCACCCTGGACGTGTTCGGTCAGCTGGCGGACAACCACGGCGACCGGGGTGCCCGGCGGCAGCTCGGTCAGTCGCACCAGGTGGGCATCCTCGCGCTGGTTCATGTCCAGCCCCAGCAGCGACAGGCCCGGGATCGGGTTGCCGAACGGGGACACAGTGGGGTCGTCGAGAACCTGCACCAGGCGGCGCTCGACGTCCTCGCTCATCACGTGCTCCCACTTGCAGGCTTCGGCGTGCACCTCCTCCCACGGCAACCCGATGACGTCCACCAACAGCCGCTCGGCCAGGCGGTGCTTCCGCATCACCGAAACGGCCAGCCCACGGCCCTTCTCGGTCAGTTCGAGGTGCCGGTCACCGGCCACATGCAGCAGGCCGTCGCGCTCCATGCGCGCCACTGTCTGGCTGACCGTCGGACCGCTCTGATCCAGCCGCTCCGCAATGCGTGCGCGCAGCGGGATCACACCCTCTTCTTCGAGGTCGTAGATCGTGCGGAGATACATCTCGGTGGTATCGACCAGGTCGTTCATGGGGCACCCTTCGTCGGGTCCGAGTCTACTTGGCGAGCTGGGGAAATGGTTGTGCAACACCATCGCCCACAGCAGCGTGCCCGCCGGCATCGCCGACGGGCACGCTAAGGGGGTTGCTTAATTAGCTGGCGTAGGAACGCAGCCGATCGGCTCGATCTCCGTTGCGCAACTTGGACATCACTTCGCGTTCGATCTGGCGGACCCGCTCCCGGGACAGGCCGAAGAGCTTGCCGATCTGGTCGAGGGTGCGGGGCTGGCCGTCGTCGAGGCCGAAGCGCAGCCGAATCACCTGCTGCTCACGCTCATCCAGCGTGGCCAGCACATGGCGGATGTCGGTGTGCAGCAGCTCGGCGATGACGGCGTTCTCGGCCGACATGGCTTCCGCGTCCTCGATGAAATCACCCAGCGGGGCTTCTTCGTCGCTGCCGACCGGCATGTCGAGGCTCACCGGGTCGCGGCTGTGCTCGAGCAGGTCGTTGATCTTCTCGACCGGGATACCGGACTCTTCGGCCAGTTCGTCGTCGGTGGCTTCGCGGCCCAGGCTCTGGTGCATCTCACGCTTGATCCGCGCCAGCTTGTTGACCTGCTCCACCAGGTGCACAGGCAGCCGGATGGTGCGGCTCTGGTCGGCCATGCCGCGGGTGATGGCCTGACGGATCCACCACGTCGCGTAGGTCGAGAACTTGAACCCCTTGGTGTAGTCGAACTTCTCCATCGCCCGGATGAGGCCCAGGTTGCCCTCCTGGATGAGGTCCAGCAGGGGCATACCGCGGCCGGTGTAGCGCTTCGCCAGCGAGACAACCAGGCGCAGGTTCGCCTCGAGCAGATGGCTGCGGGCGGCCTGGCCGTCGCGGACGATGATCGCGAGGTCACGCTTGCGGTTGTCGGACAGGCGCTTGCGGGTCTCCAGCAGATGGGCGGCGAACAAGCCCGCTTCGATGCGCTTGGCCAATTCGACCTCGTCCTCGGCGGTCAGCAGAGCGGTCTTGCCGATGCCGTTCAGATACACGCGCACCAGGTCCGCGGCTGGACTCTGGGCGTCCAGGTCGCTGTCAAATCGGCTGGTGGTGGCATTTGCCATGGTGGCCTCCTGATCGGCTGCAACTGTCACACGGTCCAACGTGCGATCGGAGCAAAGAGTTCCCGCGGCGTCGCCTTCTCACACCCTCTGACGTGCGGGAATACGGCGGAGCCCTGAGAATGTCCTGAGAAACGACCGCGCAGGCGGTCAGCGGGAACCGGGCTCGGCGCCACCGGCTGAATGCGGTTGCGTCGCGGAGATCCCGGGTTCGAGCGCGCGCCGCTCGGCGCGGGGGAACAGCTGGTTGCGGCGTCCGGTGTCGTTGAACCGACGCGGTTCCTCGGCCCGCCGCGGCGGGCGGTCGTTGGCGATCAGCACCGCGATCCACGGCAACGGCAGCGACACCGCGATGATCGCGAGCGAGATCAGTCCGTTGTGCCACAGCCCATAGGCGGCGGCCGCCAGGATCAGCGCCGGGATTCGAAACGACATGATCGTCAGATACTTCCGCACCCGCGCGCGATGCTGCTCTTCGTAGGGCGTCGAGGCGGCGGTGATGAGCACGGGCCGACCGTCGTCGTCGAATCCCAGCTCACGCTTCATACGTCCACTGTTCCACATTCGTCGGCCGTTATGCAGGCCGGTTTCGCGCCGTGGCTCGACCGGGCACAATGTCTGTCATGCAGACCCAGACGATCGAGCGCACCGACACCGACGAACGCGTCGACGACGGCACCGATGACGACGCGCCGAAGGTCTTCCACTATGTCAAGAAGGACAAGATCGCCGAGAGTGCGGTCATGGGAACCCACGTCGTCGCGCTGTGCGGTGAAGTGTTCCCGGTGACCCGTGCGGCCAAGCCCGGCTCGCCGGTCTGCCCGGACTGCAAGCGTGTCTACGAGAGCCTCAAGAAGGGCTGACCGGCGCCTTCGCTTCGGGCCCTTCGGGTTGCGGCGCCTGCTCGTCAGCGTCGACGTCCTTGTCGCCCAACGACTTCGCCTTGCGCTGTAACCACCTGCGCACCTGGTCGGCGTGCGGGGTCGGGGCCGGCCACTCCTCTTCGATCGCGGCATTGAGTTCGGCGCCGATCATGATCGCGAAGCCGAGGAAGAACGCGAACAGCAGGAACGCGATCGGTGTCGCCAGCGCCCCGTACGTGTAGCCGGTGCTGGTGATCCAGGTCAGATAGAACCGCAGGCCCATCGTGGCGATCACGAACACCGTCGTCGCCAGGATTGCGCCCCACACCAGGCGATGCGTGGGCAACGGCTTGGGCAGCGACACCCGGTAGAGGATGGTCACCGCCAGCACCAGGGCCAGCGCCAAGGTGGGGTAGTAGCCGTACTGCAGGATGTTGTCCCAGCTGTCGGGCAGGTATGAGGAGATCTTGCGCGGGCCGAGTGCGACGAACGGCGCGGCAGCGATGACGAAGACCAGCATCACCACGTAGAGCCCCAGCGCAAAGAATCGCTGCCGCACCGGATGACGCAGCGGCGTCTGGTCGTGGGCCTCCACCACCGAGTCGACGAAGGCCGAGATGGCTGACGAGCCGGCCCACAAGCTGATCACGAAACCCAGTGAGACCACCTCGCCGCGCGCCCCCTGCACGATGTCGTGCACGGTCGGCTCGATGATCTCGTTGACCACGTTCGTCGAGAAGAAGCTGTTGGCGAAGTTGATCAGCTGGTTCTCGATGGTCGGCAAGGTGTCCGGCCCGAACAGCGGCGCGATGTAGGCCAGGCTGCCCAGCATTCCCAGCAACAGCGGGGGAAGCGACAGGACCGACCAGAACCCCGCCTGGGCCGACTCGGAGAAAATCGAGTCGTCCCAGCTCTTGGACAGTGTCCGTTTCGAGATTCGCCAGATGTGATGGCGCGAGGGCTTCGCAGGCTGGTCAGTCATGACCAGACCAGCATTCCTGACGACGGCAGTCCTGCCCAGCGACGTGGCCGTGAGTTGCGGTTATGCCTCCGACGCTGCGACTTCGATCACCGCGGCCAACTCGACGAGCTTGGCCTGGTGCTCGTTTGCGTGGTGCTGGCAGAACAGGAGCTCGGCACCGGAAGGGAGCTTGGCGCGGACCCGGGCGGCCGCACCACAGCGGTCGCAGCGATCAGCCTTGGTCAATTCGGGACTGGTCAGGGTCGCGTTCATTTGGGCTCCTCCGTAAGGTGCTCAGCGCTTCGGTGATTCGGTGCCACCGTCACGTATCTCCACTGTCTCAGACGTTCTCTGTTTCGGCCTTGTTCCCCGGGGGTTTAACGCTGTGTCGTGTCTCACGCCCTGTCCTGTTGCGGGTGGTGCAGTGTGGTCGTATGTACCCGAATCCGGAATTCTTACTCCACCTGTGCGGACAGCGGGAATGGGACGCCGCCGAGGCCGTCGGCGAACTTTGCCCCCCATCGTTGAGCGAAGTCGGATTCATCCACCTGTCGACGCGTGAGCAGGTGCACCTGCCCGCCAACCGGCTCTACGCCGGCCGGACGGACCTGGTTCTGCTGCACATCGACCCGCAAGGGCTGGACGCACCCGTGCGATGGGAACCTGGAGTGCCAACGGATCTGGAGTCGATGAGGTTCCCGCACCTGTACGGTCGGCTGCCCACGGCTGCGGTAATGAACGTCACCCGGTATCAGCCCGGTTCGGATGGCCGGTTTCCGCCGTTCGCGACCTCGACGTAGGCGTCGGCCTCGATCTCGACCAGCAGCCCGGGCTCGATGAGGGCGGCCACCTCGACCATGGTGGCGGCGGGGCGGATGGCTCCGAAGAACTCGGCGTGGACGGCACCGACGTCGCGCCAGCGCGAGATGTCGGTGACGAAGATTCGGGTGCGGATCACGTCGGACCGGGCGGCGCCCAGCTCCGAAAGCGCTTTCTCGATGCGGTGCAACGCATTTCGGGCCTGTTCGGCGATATCGGTGCCCGGGGCCGTCGTGCCGGAGACGGCGATGACCGCACCCGTCCGCACCGCACGCGAGTACCCGACCTCAGCCTCGTAGGCGGATTCCGAGGAGAGGTTCACCCGATCGGTCACGCCGGTCAGGGTAGGCGGGTGTAACGCGCCCGCGCATCCGAGTTTTTCGCCCCGGTTGTCGCGGATGGTCTGCGACGTGAGTTCTCGTCGATCAGTTCGTGCCCGCGCCGCCCTCGCCGCCCGCGCCCCCGGTGCCGCCATGGCCGCCAACGCCGCCGGATTGGGATTGGCCCGGGCCGCCGGTGCCGCCGGTGTCGCCCGGGTTGGCGCCGTTGACGCCGGAGCCGCCCGTGCCGCCGGCGCCGCCCGTGCCGCCGGCGCCGCCGACGTTCGTCTGTCCGTTTTCGGCGTTGCCGCCAAAGCCGCCGGTGCCGCCGGTACCGCCGCGTCCGCCGGACTTCACCGTTCCCAGACCGCCGCTGCCTCCGGTGCCGCCGGTGCCGCCGGCGCCGGCGGTATTGGTCTGTCCGAAGTCGAAGTTCACGCCGCCGAAGCCTCCGGTGCCGCCCGTGCCGCCGGTGCCGCCGGTAGCTCCGGTGCCGCCCTGGCCGCCGGTGCCGCCCGAGCCGCCGGCACCGCCGTCGAAACCGTTACCGCCCGGACCGCCGGTGCCGCCGTAGCCGCCGTTGCCGCCGGCGCCACCGATCTGGGTGCCGGTGCCGCCCTGGCCGCCGTTGCCGGCCGGGCCGCCATTACCTTCGGATGCCAGTCCGCCTGCACCGCCCGTGCCGCCAGCGCCGCCGGTAGCTCCGGTACCACCCTGGCCGCCGTTGCCGCCGTCCCCGCCGGTTTTGCCGGTGCCGCCCTGGCCGCCGGTGCCGCCCCGGCCACCGAGTTGGCCGCCGTTGCCACCGCTGCCGCCGTTGCCGCCGACGCCGGCGAATTCTGTTGTGAATGAGCCGCCACCGGCGCCGCCGGTCCCACCGTCGCCGCCGTTGCCGGTGTTGCCGTCAAGGCCGAAGAGGCCGAACAACCCCCCTCGTCCGCCTGCCCCGCCATCCCCACCGTTGCCACCGTCGCCACCGGTTCCGCCGAATGTCGGGGTGTCGTTGGCTCCGTTGCCGCCGCCTCCACCGACGCCGCCCGCTCCGCCGTCGCCGCCGCGCCCGAAGAAGAAGCCACCGGCGCCGCCGCTGCCGCCGTTGCCGCCGTGCCCGCCGTCGTCACCGGGAATCGTGGCTGAGGTGCCGGTGACACCGGCCCCGCCGTTCCCACCGCGGCCGAAGAAGAAGCCGCCCGCTCCGCCGTTGCCGCCGTCGAGGCCGTTCCCCCCGTTGCCCAACAGCAGGCCGGCGTTACCGCCGTTGCACGCGGCACCGACGCAACCTGGCTGGGCGTCGGCGCCGTTGCCGATGAAGATGCCGATGACGGGAACGTCGCGGATGGAGATGTTGCTCACGGCCGCAGCCAGCGCGGTGGGGGAGATGGTGTCGGCAGTGGCCGTCTGACTGCCGGAAGGGCACTCCGTGTTCGTCATCAGACACCGCAGGCCGCTCGGCGTGGACGCCTCGGCCGGGGCAGCCTGTGCGGTACCCGCAGTGGTCAGAAGCAGGCCGGCGCCGGCGAACGCGGCTCCGATGGTGAGGCACACGGCTGGTTTTGAGACGGAGAAATTCCGCCGCGAAGCAGAGCGTGGAGACACGGGAACCCCTTCGGCTGGAGGTCTGGGTTGAGCTGACCGTGTCGATCATGGCACCCGAGTACCGCCGCCCACGGGAATTTGACGCCGACGAAGAGAGATTCGCCGGGAGAGGGTTCGCGGTGGGCTGCGCGATCTACCGTTGCGAAGCAATCCCGCAAATGCCTTGTGCTGCAAGGCTTTACCAAGGCCTTGTGTCCCCTAGTCCAGGTAGTCGCGCAGCACCTGAGACCGGCTGGGGTGGCGCAGCTTGCTCATGGTCTTCGACTCGATCTGGCGGATCCGCTCGCGGGTCACGCCGTAGACCTGTCCGATCTCGTCGAGGGTGCGGGGCTGGCCGTCGGTCAGGCCGAATCGCAGCCGCACCACGCCGGCTTCGCGCTCGGAGAGCGTCTCGAGCACCGACTGCAGCTGATCCTGCAGCAGCGTGAAGGAGACGGCGTCGACGGCCACGACGGCCTCGCTGTCCTCGATGAAATCGCCGAGCTGGCTGTCGCCCTCGTCGCCGATGGTCTGGTCCAGCGAGATCGGCTCACGTGCGTACTGCTGGATCTCCAGCACCTTCTCCGGCGTGATGTCCATTTCCTTGGCCAGCTCTTCTGGAGTGGGCTCGCGGCCCAGATCCTGAAGCAGCTCGCGCTGGATGCGGCCGAGTTTGTTGATGACCTCGACCATGTGCACCGGGATGCGGATGGTGCGGGCCTGGTCGGCCATCGCGCGGGTGATCGCCTGCCGGATCCACCACGTTGCGTACGTGGAGAACTTGTAGCCCTTGGTGTAGTCGAACTTCTCCACCGCGCGGATCAGACCGAGGTTGCCTTCCTGGATGAGGTCCAGGAACGCCATGCCGCGGCCGGTGTAGCGCTTGGCGAGCGACACCACCAGGCGCAGGTTGGCTTCCAGCAGATGGTTTTTCGCGCGGTCGCCGTCGCGGCAGATCCACTGCATGTCGCGACGCTGCTGCACTGGCAGCTTCTCGCCCTTGTCGGTCTTCTCGGCCATCAGCTGGGTGGCGTAGAGGCCGGCCTCGATCCGCTTGGCGAGCTCGACCTCCTCCTCGGCGTTGAGCAGCGCGACCTTGCCGATCTGCTTGAGGTAGGCGCGGACCGAGTCGGCCGACGCGGTCAGCTCGGCGTCTTTGCGGGCCTGTCGCAGCGCCTCGGACTCTTCTTCGTCCCACACGAAGTCGCCGGAGGCCTTGTCCTTCTCCGATGGCTCGGAGATGTCCTCGTCGTCGGCGGCGTCGCCCTCGGCGGCGGGGGCTTTCTTGGCGGCCACGGCGACGGTTTCCTCGCCGTCCTCGGCCTCGTCGTCGGCGGGTTCCTCAGCGTCGTCGTCGGCGACGTCCTCGAGATCATCGAGGACCAGATCGTCGTCGACTACCTCGAGCTCGGGGTCGACGTCGAGGTCGCCGTCGAGTTCGTCATCGGCGCCGAGTTCAGCATCGCCATCGGCGGCACCCTCGGCGGGCACGGTGTCCTTCTTGCGGCCGCGCGCGGCCGCCTTCTTGGCGGGCGCCTTCGCGGCGCGGGCCTTGGCCGGGGCGGCCGTCTCGTCGAGGATCTCGGAATCGCCGGCTTCCGCAGCGGCGGCGCGGGGCGCCGCCTTGGTGGCGCGCTTGGCGGGCGCGGAACCGTTGGCGGCCTTGGCCGCCGGCTTCTTCGCGGGAGTCTTGGTGGCGGTGCGCTTCACCGGCTCTTCGGTTGCCGGGCTTGCTTTCGTCGCTGCCACGTACACCCTTTCGGTCGTGCTGGCTCTCGGTGGGCGCAGGGCTCCACCGATAGCGTCGGCTATGAGGACTGTTGGCGTGGATCTCGGTTTGCGGATACTCGCCGCTATCCGGTAGGCGGCCGCCGTCGACCATTGTAACGACAGTGAGCGCATCTACCGCGCCGAGCGGTGAAAATCAGCGTGTGACGTCGGCTTGAGCCGCCATCGCCGCGCCGACGATGCCCGCCTCGTTCTGCAGTTCCGCGGCAACCACGGGGGTCCGGTTTTTCAGAAGCGGTATCCACTTCTCGGACTTACGGCTGATGCCGCCGCCGGCGATGAACAAGTCAGGCCAGATCGCATTCTCGATGCTGACCAGCACTTTCGTGACTTCCTCTGTCCACCGGTCGTAACTCCAGTCCTTGCGTTCCTTCACCGAGGAGGCGGCGCGGTGCTCGGCCTCCTTGCCGCCCACCTCGAGGTGGCCGAACTCGGTGTTGGGCAGCAACTGGCCGTTGTGAATCACTGCCGAGCCGATTCCGGTGCCGAACGTGAGCAACACGACGACGCCGGGCTTGTTGCGCCCGGCACCGTACCGTTGCTCAGCCAGACCGGCGGCGTCGGCGTCGTTGAGCACGGTGACGTGCTGGCCGCCCAGCGCGGCGCTGATGACGTCGGCGGCATTGGTGCCGATCCAGCCCTTGTCGACGTTGGCCGCGGTCTGCACGACTCCGTTGACCACCACGCCGGGGTAGGTGACGCCCAGGGGTCCGGTCCAGCCGAAGTGCCGCACCACCTCGGCGACGGTCGCCGCGACCGCTTCGGGCGTCGAGGGCTGCGGAGTGAGCATCTTGAAGCGGTCCCCGACGAGCTTGCCGGTGTCGAGATCCACGACGCCGCCCTTGACCCCGCTGCCGCCGACGTCGACCCCGAAGCCGTGATTCTGTCCGGGGGTGGGAGGTTCGGTCTCTGGCATGGGCTGCTCCTCGGCGAGGCGGGCGGTCTGCGCGATTGCCCACACTAGTGGCTGTGCGCCCCTCTGTGCTGCGATAAGCCGGTGACCGACAACCGGCCTGAGCAATTACGGGAGGTGGCCGAGCAGTTGGCCGCCGAAGCCGCCGCATTCGTCCGCCGCCGGCGCGGCGAGATCCTCGGCGACGAGCGCGACGCGTTCGGCTCGGAATCAGTCCACACCAAGAGCACGCCAACCGACCCGGTGACCATTGTGGACACCGAAACCGAACTGCTCGTGCGGGATCGGCTGGCCGCACTACGGCCCGGTGAGGCGATCCTCGGCGAGGAGGGCGGCGGTCCGGCGGTCGGTGCGGACGCCGGAGTCTGCTGGGTGATCGACCCGATCGACGGGACGGTCAACTTCGTCTACGGCATTCCGGCGTACGCGATTTCGATCGGCGCACAGCTCGGCGGCGTGCCGGTCGCGGGGGCAGTCGTCGATGTGGTCAGCGGTGACGTGTACTCGGCGGCCGCGGGTCACGGTGCCCACGTGCAGCGCGACGGGCAGCGCCGAACCCTTCGCTGCAGTGCGGTGACCGAGCTGTCGATGGCGCTGGTGGGCACCGGGTTCGGTTACGCCCCGCAGCGGCGCGCCGAACAGTCCGAGATCCTGGCCAGGCTGCTGCCGCAGATACGGGACATCCGCCGGATCGGGTCGGCGGCACTGGATCTGTGCCTGGTCGCCGCGGGACGCCTCGACGCTCACTACGAGCACGGCCTGCATGTCTGGGACTGGGCGGCCGGGGCGCTCATCGCGGCCGAAGCGGGCGCGCTGGTGGAGCTGCCGCCCGTCGACGAGGAAGGCGGGTTGGCGGTGGCCGCGGCGCCCGGTATCGCGGCCGCGCTCAGCGAGGCGCTGGAACGCGCCGGAGGCTTACGGCCGCTGCCATAGCCGCTCAGCAGGTGCCGTTGTGGATCTTGGTCACCAGCGCCGAGTCGGCGGTTTCGGTGGCATCCGGGCGCAGGCCGGCCAGCACGGCGTCGATGTCGTCGCTGTGCGCCAGCGTGGTGAAGTCGGTGCCGATCGCGAGATCCACCGAATCGTCCTTGCGGTCGTCCTGGAACAGCTCGACGCAGGGCGCCACCAGCCAGACCGCTGCCGCACCGGCCCGGCCGCTGGAACCGAAGCGGATCTGGCCCTGGCAGGTCAGCCGGGTGCTGGCATAGATCGGATCGTTGGCCGCGGTGGGCTGGGCGAAGCCGAGGTCCCGCAGGGCGCCTGCGACTTCGCCGGCCTGACCGCCCTGGCCGCTGGCGTTGAGAACCCGGATCTTGGTGTCCACGAGCTTGGCCGGGGCGACGTCGAGCATCGAGGCGTGCGACACCTGTTCGCCGAGCTTGGGGGCGGCCGGGTCGGTGGCCGGTGGCGGCGGGTTGCAGGTCGCCGCCTCGCGCACGTCGACCGGGCGGGTCAGCACGAACGCCCACACCACGGCGGTGATCGCGAACATGACGCCGAGGGCGATGATTCCGGGCAGGTAGTTGCGCCGACGGAACGGACGACCGTTCTTGTCGAAGGCCGTGCCCTCTGTGATTTGAGCGACCACGGATGCACTCTAGAGGCAGTGGGTGGGGGCCCGCGGAACACGCCCGTTGAACCAGATCAATCTGTGTGACGTAAATCACACGCAGATATGGGTGATCTGGGCACGAATTGTTTGGTGGATCCGTTCGACGCTGATACAAAGCCATGCTGAGGTTTGGAGGGGACAAGAGATGGCTACCGACTACGACGCCCCACGGCGCACCGAGACCGACGAGGTCTCTGAGGATTCGCTCGAGGAGCTGAAGGCACGCCGCAACGAGGCGCAGTCGGCCGTTGTCGATGTCGACGAAACCGATTCCGCCGAGAATTTCGAGCTGCCGGGCGCTGACCTGTCCGGCGAGGAGTTGTCAGTCCGGGTTGTTCCGAAACAGGCCGACGAGTTCACCTGCTCGAGTTGTTTCCTGGTGCATCACCGCAGCCGGCTCGCCAGCGACAAGAACGGCGTGATGATCTGCACGGACTGCGCCGCGTAGCTCAGCTCCCGTCCCGCGACGATGCTGCCGAGGGGCCTGGCTGAGGAGGAGCGGGACAATCAGGTCCTCAGCGCGGACAGCACCCGATCGGGGTGGCGGGCGCTGACCAGCCAATATGGCGTCGGGTCGTCCGGATCGTCGAGGACGACCAGGACCAGCGGGCCGATCCAGCCCCGGTGCACGACGTAGGCGGCCGGATCGAGTTGGCGGCCCAGCGCCGCCGACTTGGCCGTACGGGGAATCTCCGCCGAGCGCGACACCACCGACATGGGCAGGTGGGCCTGACCGGCCCACAGTTCGACGTCGGCTCCATCGGTGACCACCCGGACCTCGGTGCGACTCAGCCACAGCAATACGCCGACCGCGACGGCGCCCAGCAGCGAGTAGGGCAGCCAGACGGGCAGCGTGCGCACACCCATGGTGACTTCCTTGGCGATCAGTGCTGCCAGCCCCAGGCCGAGCGGCCACCACCACCACGGCACCCAGAGCCGCTCGCGGTACCGCACGGTTTGCGAGGTCACACGCGAACCGGACACGCGGCCAAGGGTAGTCTGTGGCATCGTGCCGACCAGTCTCGCGGTGGTTCGCCTCGACCGCGATCTCCCGATGCCCAGCCGCGCCCACGATGGCGACGCGGGTGTGGATTTGTTCAGTGCGCACGACGTCGACCTGGCGCCTGGCCACCGTGCCCTGGTGGGCACCGGGATCGCGGTGGCGATCCCGCACGGCATGGTCGGCCTGGTTCACCCGCGCTCCGGTTTGGCTGCGCGCGTTGGACTTTCGATCGTCAACAGCCCCGGCACGATCGACGCCGGCTATCGCGGCGAAGTGAAAGTGTCGTTGATCAACCTCGACCCCACCACGCCGATCACTATCCGGCGCGGTGACCGCATCGCTCAACTGCTGGTTCAGCGGGTCGAACTCCCAGAGCTGGTCGAGGTGGCCTCGTTCGACGAGGCCGGACTGGCTGACACCACACGTGGCGTGGGCGGCTACGGATCCTCCGGCGGACATGCGAGTTTGTGATGGCATTCGGCAGACGTAAGAACGAACCTGCGACCCCTGCGGACGACACGCCCGCCGCCGAGGTCCCGGAAGCGGCCTCGGCCGCCGAGCCCGACGAGGTCGACGAGGTCGACGCCGACTATGACGGCGGCCCTTTCGATGTCGAGGATTTCGACAACCCCGACGACGCCCTGGAGGCGCGCCTGGACCTGGGCTCCGTGCTGGTGCCGATGCCCGCGGCCGGCCAGATTCAGGTGGAGCTGAACGAGGTTGGCGTTCCGAGCGCGGTGTGGGTGGTCACGCCGAACGGGCGGTTCACCATCGCTGCCTACGCGGCACCGAAGTCGCCGGGCCTGTGGCGCGAAGTGGCCAAAGAGCTGGCCGACTCGCTGCGCAAGGACAACGCCCAGGTGTCCATCCAGTCCGGCCCGTGGGGGCGCGAGGTGGTCGGTATCGGCGCCGGTGTGGTGCGTTTCATCGGGGTCGACGGCTACCGCTGGATGATCCGCTGCGTGGTCAACGGCGCACCGGAAGCCATGGAGAACCTCGTTGCCGAGGCACGAGAAGCGTTGGGCGACACCGTCGTACGACGCGGTGACACGCCGCTGCCGGTGCGCACGCCACTACCGGTCCAGCTGCCCGAGCCGATGCTCGAGCAGTTGCGGCAGGCCGCCGCCCAGCAGGCGCAGATGGTTGCCGCCCAACAGGCACTGGTACAGGAGCAACAGGCGCAGGGCCAGCCGCCGACCGAGCGGCGCAGCGCGTCGGGCTCGGCCATGCAGCAGCTGCGCAGCTCCAGCACCGGCGGCTGATCACACCCCCGGGTTGCTTCGCTGCAGCCCGCCGAACCCGCTCGCTTCGTCGAGGGCCGCCAGACACGCCGCCCCCAGCACTGACGGGTCGGGGCCGAAGTCGTCGAGGCTGACCGTGCGCAGCGCCGCGCGCGGCGCCGCCGACACCCACTCCAGCGCCACCTCCAGTGGATGGATCGGGTCGTCGACCGCGCCGACCACGCCCATCGGCACGCTCAGCCGTTCCAGGTCGGTGATGTTCGGTGCGACGTAGCTCGCGGCCTCCTCCATCGCATCGGGCAATTCGGGCCATTGGCCCAGCCAGCTCCGGGTGAGCTCGTCGGCCAGCCAGGCCGGGCTCGACGCCCGCATCTGTGCGGTCGTGGCGACCAGGCCGGCCGTGCGCAACTGGTGGGCGGTGTGCCGGGCCGACAGGGCGGCCGGAGCCGACGGCGCCGCACCGGTCCACGCCGGCAGCGCGACCAGTACGGCCACCGCATGGCTGGGGTGGGCCAGGGCCCACGCGGTCGTCACCGCCGCCCCGATGGATACCCCGCCGACGATGATCGGGCCCTGACGGGCGGCATTGTCGAGTGCTTCGAGGTAACTGGCGACCAGGCGGGCCGGTTGCGGCGGTGGCGTCGTCACCACCGCGCCGACCGCGTGCAACGGCCCGGCGAACGCCCGGTAGACGTAGTCGTCGTCGGAACCGGTGCCCGGCAGCAGCACCGCCGTGGTGCCGCGGAATGTGATCGTCATCTCATGATCCTGCCTGTGGCGGATTAGCAAGGGCTGCCGCGGGTATGCCATGTGGCAGCGCGGGCACGCGAGATGGCGTCGCGGAACCAACAGGTCTACCGTTGCGTTGGCATTGTGATCCGCTGAAGTATCAGGAGAGGCCATGGCTACGGCCGAAAGTTTTGTCCGCCGTCTCACCCGTCGGTTGACGGAGGATCCTGAGCAGCGCGATGTCGAAGAGCTCACCGACGAGGCCGCGGGCACCGGAGCGCAGCGAGCAATCGATTGCCAGCGCGGCCAGGAAGTCACGATGGTGGGGACCCTGCGCAGTGTCGAGACGAATGCCAAGGGGTGCGCCGGCGGGGTGCGGGCCGAGTTGTTCGACGGCACCGACACCGTGATGCTGGTCTGGCTGGGACAGCGCCGAATCGCCGGAATCGAATCGGGACGCGCTCTGCGAGTACGCGGCCGGCTGGGCACGCTGGAGAACGGTGCCAAGGCGATCTACAACCCGCATTACGAGATCCAGACTTGAGTCTTCCCGTCGAGGACAGCGATCGGTCCCCACACTCCGAGGACGTCGAGTCGCCTCCTGAGAAGACGCCGGCGCAGGCGTTGCTGGCCCAGATGGGCGGCATCAGCGGCCTGATCTACTCCGCGCTACCCGTCGCGGTGCTGGTACCCGTCAACTCCGCATTCGGCCTGATGCCCGCCATCTACGCCGCGCTCGGCGTCGCCGGACTGATCTTGGTGTGGCGCCTGATCCGCCGCGACTCGGTGCAGCCCGCCATCTCCGGCTTCATCGGCGTCGGGATCAGCGCGCTGATCGCCTGGATTGTCGGGGCATCGAAGGGCTATTTCCTACTCGGCATCTGGTCATCGTTGATCTGGGCGTCGGTGTTCGCGGTGTCGGTCCTGATCCGCCGGCCGATCGTCGGCTACGCCTGGAGCTGGATTCAAAGCCACGACCGCACCTGGCGCGGTAACCGGCGCGCGGTACTGGCTTTCGACATCGCGACCCTGACCTGGGTACTGGTGTTCGCGTCGCGGTTCGTGGTGCAACGCCACCTGTACGACCTCGACCAGACCGGCTGGCTCGGGGTGGCCCGCATCTCGATGGGCTGGCCGCTGACGGCGGTCGCCGCGTTGGTCACCTACCTGGCGATCCGCGTCGCCCAACGGGCGATACACGCCGGGCACGCCGGGCACAATGTCCCCGGTGCCGCGCCGGCCGCCGACTGAGCACATCCCCGGGTCGCTTCGCTCCAGCCCGCCGAACCTAGCTGCTCGCCGCCGTCAGCACGGTATTCCGCAGCTCGTCTTCCACCTCGGGCGCCGCGACGAACAACAGTTCATCGCCGCCCTCCAGAGGCTCGTCTGCTTCGGGCACGATCACCCGCGTGCCGCGCAGGATCGTCACCAGCGTGGCGTCGCGCGGCAGGACGAGCTTGCGTACCGGCCGGCCGCCCCACGGCGTGTCATCGGGCAGGGTGATCTCGACGAGGTTGGCGTGACCCTGACGGAATTGCATCAGCCGCACCAGATCGCCCACCGCGACCGCCTCCTCCACCAGCGAGGCCAGCATTCGCGGGGTGGACACCGCGACATCCACGCCCCACGAGTCGTCGAACAGCCACTCGTTGCGGGGGTCGTTGACCCTGGCCACCACGCGGGACACCGCGAACTCGGTCTTGGCCAGCAGGGAGAGCACCACGTTCGCCTTGTCGTCGCCGGTGGCGGCGACCACGACGTCGAAATCATGCAGGTGCACCGACTCCAGCAGACTGATCTCGCAGGCGTCTCCGAGCCGCCAGTGCGCGGCCGGGATGGCGTCGACGTCCAGATGTTCGGCGTTGCGCTCGATGAGCGTCACCTCGTGCTCGCTCTCGAGCAGTTCGCGGGCGATCGAGCGGCCGACCGCGCCAGCCCCGGCGATCGCGACCTTGAGCCGTTTGTCGCCCATCTCAGTGCCCCTCTCCGACGTCCGGGCCGGGCGGGAGCGCGGCGATCGCCAGCGCTTCGGCGGCGCGCCCGGACACCGCCGCGATGTAGACCTGATCGCCGGCCTGGACGACGGTTTTGGGCTCGGGCAGGATTCCGGTGCCGAACCGGATCACAAAGGCGACGCGCGCGCCGGTGGCTTCCTCGAGGGACGTGAGCCGGTGCCCGACCCAGCCTTCGTGCAGTGTCGCCTCCGCGACGGCCATCGTGCCGGTCGGATCACGCCATTTGGCGGTCTCGGTGTCGCGCACGAGCGCGTTCAGCAGCCGGTCGGTCGTCCAGGGCACGGTCGCCACCGTCGGGATGCCCAGGCGCTCGTAGACCGCGGCACGCTTGGCGTCGTAGATGCGGGCGACCACCCGCTGCACTCCGAACGTCTCGCGGGCCACCCGCGCGGAAATGATGTTCGAATTATCGCCGGAGGACACCGCGGCGAATGCATCGGTATCCTGAATTCCCGCGCGCAGCAGCACTTCTCGGTCGAATCCCATGCCAAGCACGCGCTCGCCGGAGAAGTCCGGGGAGAGCCGGTGAAACGCCGTCGGATCCCGGTCGATGATCGCCACCTCGTGGCCGATCCGGGACAGCGCGTCGGCCAGCGACGCGCCTACCCGGCCGCACCCCATCACCACTACCCGCACCTGGCGTCCTCTCGACTCAGTCCTGCGCCGACCCGACCGTATGGGGAACGCTACAGCCAAACGGCCATGGGCCTAGTCTTGGCACTCGTGTCTAAGCTTTCGACCGCCACCCGCCGGCTGGTCCTGGGGCAGCCGTTCCGCAGCGACAAGCTGAGCCACACGCTGCTGCCCAAGCGGATCGCTTTGCCGGTGTTCGCCTCCGACGCCATGTCCTCGGTGGCCTACGCACCCGAGGAGATCTTCCTGGTGCTCTCGGTGGCGGGACTGTCCGCCTACACGATGGCGCCGTGGATCGGGGTGGCGGTCGCGGTGGTGATGCTTGTGGTGGTGGCGTCCTACCGGCAGAACGTGCACGCCTATCCGTCCGGCGGCGGCGACTACGAGGTGGTGACCACCAACCTCGGCCCGACCGCGGGTCTGACGGTGGCCAGCGCGCTGCTGGTCGACTATGTGCTGACCGTCGCGGTGTCGATGGCTTCGGCGATGTCGAACATCGGGTCGGCGTTCCCGTTCATCGCCCAGCACAAGGTGGCCTTCGCCGTCGCCGCGATCATGTTGTTGACCGCGGTGAACCTGCGCGGCATCCGGGAGTCGGGCACCGCGTTCGCCATCCCGACGTATGCGTTCATCGTCGGCATGTTCATCATGCTCATCTGGGGCTTCTTCCAGATCTACGTGCTCGGTGACCACCTGGAGGCCGAGTCGGCGCATTTCGAACTGCATTCCGAGCACGGCGACGTCATGGGGTTCGCGCTGGTGTTCCTTGTGGCGCGGGCGTTCTCGTCCGGCTGTGCGGCACTGACCGGTGTGGAGGCGATCAGCAACGGTGTGCCCGCGTTCCGTAAGCCGAAGTCCAAGAACGCCGCGACGACGCTGCTGCTCCTGGGCGGCATCGCGATCACCTTGTTCATCGGAATGATCCTGCTGGCTATCCAGACCGGTGCCAAGGTTGCCGAGCGGCCCGAGGAGCAGCTCATCGGGGCGCCGTCGGGATATCACCAGAAGACGCTGGTGGCCCAGTTGGCCGACACCGTGTTCGCCGGTTTCCCGCTGGGCCTGTGGCTGATCACCGGTGTCACCGCGCTGATCCTGGTCCTGGCCGCCAACACCGCGTTCAACGGCTTCCCGGTGCTGGGCTCGATCCTGGCCCAGGACCGGTTCCTGCCGCGGCAGCTGCACACCCGCGGTGACCGGCTGGCCTTCTCCAACGGCATCCTGTTCCTGGCGGCGGCGGCGATCGCGTTCGTCGTCGCGTTCCGCGCCGAAGTCACCGCGCTGATCCAGCTCTACATCGTGGGCGTGTTCGTGTCGTTCACGCTCAGCCAGATCGGCATGGTCCGGCACTGGACGCGGCACTTGCGTACCGAGACCGATCCGCGGGCGCGTCGGCACATGATGCGTTCGCGGGTGATCAACACGATCGGCTTCATCTCCACCGGGGCCGTGTTGATCGTCGTTCTGGTCACCAAATTCGTCGCCGGCGCCTGGATCGCAATACTGGCCATGTCAAGCCTTTTCATTCTGATGAAGGCGATCCACAAGCACTACGACACCGTGGCGCGGGAGCTGGCCGAGCAGGAGGCCGAGCAGGGCGATGTGGTGCTGCCCAGCCGCAACCACGCCGTGGTGCTGGTTTCCAAACTGCACATGCCGACCTTGCGCGCGCTGTCCTACGCCAGGGCCACCCGGCCCGACGTGCTGGAGGCCATCACGGTCAACGTCGACGATTCCGAGACCCGCCAGCTGGTGCACAAATGGGAGGACAGCGACATCACCGTCCCGCTGAAAGTCGTTGCCTCCCCGTACCGGGAGGTGACGCGCCCGGTGCTGGACTACGTCAAGCGGATCAGCAAGGAAGCTCCACGCACGGTGGTGACCGTGTTCATCCCCGAATATGTTGTCGGGCACTGGTGGGAGCAGGTGTTGCACAACCAGAGTGCGTTGCGGCTCAAGGGCCGGTTGCTGTTCATGCCGAACGTGATGGTGACTTCGGTTCCGTGGCAGCTCAATTCGTCGGAGCGGGTGAGCGAGTTGCATGAGCAGAACGCGCCTGGCGATGTGCGCCGAGGCTTTCTGGAGTGACTCGATAGTGGAGCAGGGGGATTCGGTCGAGCTGGTGCTCACAACCGGCGCGGCCGCAAACGGGGGCAGCTGTGTGGCGCGCCATGAGGGACGCGTGGTGTTCGTCCGTTACGCATTGCCCGGCGAGGTGGTGCGGGTGAGAGTCACCGGCGACCGCGGATCCTATTGGCACGCTGAGGCAATCGAGGTTCTCGAACCATCGCAAGACCGAGTGGAGTCGCTGTGCGCGATCGCCGGCGTCGGTAAGGCCGGCTGCTGCGATCTGGCGTTCGCTGCGCCCGAGGCGGCCCGCGTGCTCAAGGGTCAGGTGGTGGCCAACCAGCTGGCCCGGCTCGGTGACTTCGCGTGGGAAGGATTGGCCGAGCCCTTGGGCGACGGCGCGGCCCGCGGCTGGCGCACCCGGGTGAGGCTGGCCGTGAATGCCGACGGCCGTGCGGGTTTTCACCGCTACCACAGTGCCGACCTGGTCACCGATCTGCATTGCGGCCAGCTGCGCGACGGCCTGGTCGACGGGTTGGACGGATCACGCTGGAAGCCGGGCGACCAGGTGCACGTGGTCGCCGACGACGACGGCACCCGCCACGTCGTATGCAACAACAAACAGCAGCGGCGCGGTCACCGCGCCGAAGGTGAATTCGACGCGGTGCAGCGGGTCGGCCCGCGTGTGTGGAAGGTGCCGGTCACCGGTTTCTGGCAGTCGCATCGGGACGCCGCCACGACCTATAGCGCGCTGGTGGCCGGCTGGGCGCAGGATGTCGCCGGGGCGACCGCGTGGGACTTGTACGGCGGCGCCGGATTATTCGCAGCCGTGCTGGCCGACGCGGTCGGGGACACTGGCCGGGTGCTGACGGTGGACACCTCACGCGCGGCGTCCGCGGCGGCGCGCACGGCATTGGCCGACCTGCCTGGCGTCGAGGTGCTCACCGACTCGGTGCGCCGGGCGCTGGCCACGCAGCGCGAAGGCGCCGATATCGCGGTGCTGGACCCGCCTCGATCGGGGGCTGGGCGCGAGATCATCGACCTGCTCGCCCAGGCCGGAGTGCCGCGGGTGATCCACATCGGCTGCGAGGCCGCTTCGTTCTCGCGCGACATCGGCCTGTACCGCGGGCACGGCTACGCCGTCGAGGAGCTGCGGGTGTTCGACTCGTTTCCGCTGACCCATCACGTGGAGTGCATCGCGGTTCTGACGCGTTGACGCCGGTGCGCACCGCCCAGTGAGATCGATCACCGGCGACTAGAGTTAGGTCCCGGTGTGCCGGGAAGTCTGGTCGGCGGAAACTTTTTGATGCTCGTCGACATCTGAGGGGAATTGTGGCCGACCGCAAGCCGTTGGTGGCCCGCGCACTGTTTGCCCGGGGTTCGTGGGCTGAGACCGCGCGCATATCGGAGATCCTGCGCAAGGAGACCGTCGGTGGGGCGCTGCTGCTGCTGGCCGCGGCGGTCGCCTTGGTCTGGGCCAACTCGCCGTGGTCGGCGGCCTACGACCGGTTCGAGGACCTGCACGTCGGCACCGACCGGCTCGGCCTGCATCTGGATCTGAGCCTGGGCGGCTGGGCGGCCGATGGGCTGCTGGCGATCTTCTTCTTCGTCGTCGGCCTGGAGCTCAAGCGGGAGTTCGTCGCCGGCGATCTGCGGGACCCAGGCCAGGCTGCCCTGCCGATCGCGGCGGCGCTGGGCGGGATGGTGATACCTGCGGCAATCTTCGTCGCGTTCACACTCGACGCGGGTGACGGTGCGGCTCGCGGCTGGGCGATACCGACGGCCACCGACATCGCCTTCGCGGTCGCCGTGCTCGCCGTCATCTCCACGCACCTTCCGGCCGCCCTGCGGACGTTTCTGCTCACGCTGGCCGTCGTGGACGATCTGCTCGCGATCACGGTGATCGCGGTGTTCTACACCGACAAGATCAACGTCGTCGCGCTCCTGGTCGCGCTGATCCCGCTGACGTTGTTCGCCGTGCTCGTGCAGCGCCGGGTCTCCTCGTGGTGGCTGCTCATCCCGCTCGCGGTGCTCACCTGGGCGTTCGTCCACGAGTCGGGCGTGCACGCGACGGTGGCGGGGGTACTGCTCGGTTTCACCGTGCCGGTGCTGCGCAGCGCGGCGGCCGGCGGCCCGGAGGCCGGACCCGGCCTGGCCGAGCATTTCGAGCACCGGATGCGGCCGCTGTCGGCGGGCTTCGCGGTCCCGGTGTTCGCGTTCTTCGCCGCCGGTGTGACGTTCGGCGGGTATCACGGTTTGATCACAGCTCTGCGTGATCCGATCGCGATGGGCATCGTCGTGGGCCTGGTCGCGGGCAAGACGATCGGGGTGTTCGGGACCACCTGGGCACTGGCAAAACTGACCCGCGCGAGTCTCGACTCGGCGTTGCGCTGGATCGACGTATTCGGCATCTCGATGCTTGCCGGGATCGGCTTCACGGTATCCCTCCTGATCGGCGAATTGGCCTACGAACCAGGCTCGGAGCGGCTCGACGTGGTGAAGGTCGCGGTGCTCACGGGAAGTTTGCTGGCCGCCGTGCTCGCGGCAGTCGTGTTGCGGCTGCGCAACCGGCATTACCGCACGGTGTGGGAGCTGGAGAACACCGATCGCGACCACGACGGTGTGCCCGACATCTACGAGTCTCATCAGGACTGATCTACGGAGCAGTGCGTAGACTGGCCAGATGCTCGAACAGGTTCGCGGCCCCGCCGATTTGCAACACCTGTCCCAAGCGCAGCTGACCGATCTGGCCGCCGAGATTCGCCAGTTTCTGATTCACAAGGTCGCTGCCACGGGTGGTCATCTCGGGCCGAACCTCGGTGTCGTCGAGCTGACGCTGGCGTTGCACCGGGTCTTCGACTCTCCGCACGACCCTATCCTTTTCGACACCGGACACCAGGCCTACGTCCACAAGATGCTCACCGGCCGCGCGGCCGACTTCGACACGTTGCGCAAACGCGACGGGCTGTCGGGCTACCCGTCCCGCGCCGAAAGCGAGCACGACTGGGTCGAGTCCAGCCACGCCTCGGCGGCGCTGTCCTATGCCGACGGGTTGGCGAAGGCCTTTGAGCTGACCGGCCACCGCAACCGCCACGTCGTCGCGGTGGTCGGTGACGGCGCGCTCACCGGCGGCATGTGCTGGGAGGCGCTGAACAACATCGCCGCTGCCCGCAGGCCGGTGGTCATCGTCGTCAACGACAACGGCCGCTCGTACGCTCCGACGATCGGGGGTCTGGCCGATCATTTGGCCGGGCTGCGTTTGCAACCGGGTTATGAGCGGCTGCTGGAGCGCACCCGGGTCGCCGTGCGCGGAGTCCCGGTCGTCGGCGAACCCTGCTACCAGGCCATGCACAGCGTGAAGGCCGGTATCAAGGACGCGCTGTCGCCACAGGTGATGTTCACCGACCTCGGCCTGAAATACGTCGGCCCGATCGACGGCCATGACGAACACGCGGTGGAGACCGCGCTGCGGCACGCCCGCGGATTCAACGCCCCGGTGATCGTGCACGTCGTCACGCGCAAGGGCATGGGGTACGCACCGGCCGAGAACGACGAGGCCGAGCAGATGCACTCCTGCGGGGTGATCGACCCGGACACCGGGCTGGCCACCAAGTCTGCGGCGCCGGGGTGGACATCGGTGTTCTCCGAGTCGTTGATCTCGTACGCCGCCAAGCGGCGCGACATCGTGGCGATCACCGCCGCGATGCCCGGTCCGACCGGCCTGTCGGCGTTCGGGCAGCGCTTTCCGGATCGATTGTTCGACGTCGGGATCGCCGAGCAGCATGCGGTGACGTCGGCAGCCGGGCTCGCGATGGGCGGGCTGCACCCGGTGGTCGCGATCTACTCCACGTTCCTCAACCGCGCGTTCGACCAGATCATGATGGACGTCGCGTTGCACAAACTGCCCGTCACCATGGTCCTCGACCGCGCCGGGATCACCGGCAATGACGGCGCCAGCCACAACGGCATGTGGGACCTGTCGCTGCTCAACATCGTTCCCGGCATCCGGGTGGCCGCGCCGCGTGATGGCGCCCGGCTGCGCGAGGAGCTGGGCGAAGCGCTGGAGATCAATGACGGCCCGACTGCCATCCGTTTCCCCAAAGGGGAAGTGGGTGAAGACATTCCGGCGCTCGAACGGCTCTCGGGCATTGACGTTCTGGCGTTTCCGGCAGAGGGTTTGAGCAACGATGTGCTGTTGGTCGCGGTGGGATCGTTCGCCCCGATGGCGCTCAAGGTCGCCCAGCGGCTGCGTAATCAGGGCATCGGGGTGACCGTGGTGGATCCTCGCTGGGTGATCCCCGTGCCGGATGCGATTGCTTCCCTTGCCAAGTCGCACAAGCTGGTGGTCACGATGGAGGACAACGGCGTGCGTGGCGGCGTCGGCTCTGCGGTGTCCGCCTCGCTGCGCGCCGCCGAGATCGACATCCCGTGCCGCGATATCGCTGTGCCGCAACAGTTCCTGGACCATGCCGGGCGAGGTGAGGTGCTCGAAGCCGTCGGCCTGACCGAGCAGAACATCGCCCGTCAGGTCACCGGCTGGGTGGCCGCACTGAACGCGGTCGACGACACGGTCAGCGACTCGGCCGACAAGCGGTAAGCGCTCAATCCTTTTCAGCCGGCGGGCTCAGTGCCGTCGTCAACGCCGGAACCACAAGCGCGCGTTGCCATTGCCTGGCCCCTCCGTCGCGGAGGAAGGTCTCGATCGCCCCGCTGACATCGCCGCTGTCCTGCCAGTCCCAGCACAGCCGGCGGATGAGTTCGGGGGAGACCAAGTTCTCGGTCGGGATGTGTACCCGCTCGGAGAGTTCGGAGAGCTGCGCGCGGGCGGCGTCCAGGCGGGCGGCCGCCTCGGGCTTGCGCTTGGTCCATCGCACTGCCGGCGGCGGGCCATTCTGCGGCTCGGAGGTGTCTGGCAGTTCTGGGTTGGTGCGAGCGGACTCCAGGGCGGCCAGCCAGATGTGCGCGCTGCGACGCTGTTTGTGCCCGCCGAAGATCGGCAGTTTGGTCAGGTCCTCGACGGTCTTGGGGTCGGCCACCGCGGCGGCGATGATCGCCGAGTCCGGAAGGATCCGCCCCGGCGCGATATCGCGGCTCCGGGCGATCTGATCGCGCACCGTCCACAACTCGCGGACCGCAGCCAGCGCCTGGCGGTTGCGGACCTTGTGGATCCCGGATGTCTTACGCCACCGATCCCGCCGCGTCGGGGTCGCTTCCGCACACCTGAGGTATTCGAATTCCTCTGCGGCCCAATCAGTCTTGCGTTGCTGGTGCAGGACGTCGGCGATCGCCTCGCGCAGCGCGATCAGCACCTCGACGTCCAGGGCCGCGTAGTTCAGCCATGCGTCGGGCAGCGGGCGTTTGGACCAGTCCGCCGCGCCATGTCCCTTGGCCAGCCCCAATCCGAGCAGGCGTTGCACCATTGCCGCCAGATTTACCCGATCGAAGCCGGCCAGCCGGCCTGCCAGCTCGGTGTCGTAGAGGGCGGGCGGTCGCATCCCGACCTCGGCCAGGCAGGGCAGATCCTGGTCGGCGGCATGCAGGATCCACTCGTCTTCGGCGAGCACCTCGGCGACCGGGCGCAGCACGTCGATCGGGCTGTTGCCGTGGTTGACGGGGTCGATGAGCACGGTGCCCGCGCCGGTGCGGCGGATCTGGATCAGGTAGGCGCGGTTGGAATAGCGAAAGCCTGACGCGCGCTCGGCGTCGACGGCGAACGGACCGGTGCCCTTCGCCAGCTGCTCAGCGGCCCTGGCGATCTCGTCGACGCTGACCGAGAGCGGCGGCACACCCTCGGACGGGCACAGCAGGGGAGTGGCCGCGGGGGCGTCGTCGGCTGGAGTATCGGACACCGCGGCGGCGGCGTCATCGTCGTGTTCTGGCATGTCAGGCGCGCGAGCGGGAACCCAGATCCGTCACTCCCACCGGCGGCAGCCCCGCGGCGTGCTCGAGCACCTCACAGAACGCCTGGACGTGGGTGTCGAGCGCCATCGTCGTGGCCGTCCAGGACGCCCGCATCTCGAGCTGATGCGCACGCGGCGGACCGGAGATGTCGCCGTACCGGACCGAGGTGGTGGCCGTGACAGTCCCGCCCAGGGCGGTGACGTGCTCGGCGCGGCTGTCGAGGGCGTCGACGAGCCAGCTCCACGCAACCTCGGGCAGCAAGGGGTCGACGGCCTCACTGGAGTCCAGGTCGGCCTGGATGTAGGCGACCAGCCGCATGGTGCCGTCCCAGGCCTCGGAGCCGTCGGGATCGTGCAGCAGGATCAGTCGGCCGAACGCGTCGCCCTCGGTGTGCTCCGGGACGATCTCGGTCTCGGCGTGCTTGACCTCAGCGCCCAGCGCATAGCTGTAGGGCGCGAGACGTTGAGGTGGGCGGATCGGACCGAGCTCGATCTCCGGCCGTACCTCGGCGGTGTTCATCGCCGCCACCGCCTCGCGGAAAAGCGCCGGTTCCGCAGTGGTCACAGCAATTGACGCTAGCCCTATCGTCGAGGTCGAGGGGGCAGGCGCGCCGATTTGGTGCCATCCGGCGGGCTGGGGGTACCGCCCCGGCGGGCAGGAGCGAAGCGACTCGGGGATGGGCCCCGGCGGGCAGGAGCGAAGCGACTCGGGGATAGGCCCCGGCGGCTGAGGGCATGTGGGCCGGACTCGTGGGCTCATGGGAACATGGACGCGATGAGTACCCGTCGCCGGCTGCCCGAGGCGCCCTACCTGGCCGCCGCCACCGGCCGCAAGCCGAGCCGTGTCCCCGTGTGGTTCATGCGCCAGGCCGGCCGGTCGCTTCCCGAGTACCGCGAATTGCGGGCCAAGAACACGATGATGCAGGCCTGCTTCGACTCGGAACTGGTCTGCGAGATCACCATGCAGCCGATCCGCAGGCACGGGGTCGACGCCGCGATCCTGTTCTCCGACATCGTGGTCCCGCTGCGCGGCGCGGGCATCGCGTTGGACATCGTGCCCGACGTCGGCCCGGTGATCGATCATCCGGTGCGCACCGCCGCTGATGTCGACGCCATGAAAGGCCTTGAGCTGCAGGGGGTCAGCGCGATCGCCGACGCGGTCGGGCTGCTGGTGTCCGAGCTCGGCGAGGTGCCGCTGATCGGTTTCGCCGGCGCCCCGTTCACTTTGGCGTCGTACCTGATCGAGGGCGGCCCCAGTAAGCAGCACGAGCGGACCAAGGCGATGATGCTGGCCGATCCGTCGACCTGGCACGCGCTGATGGAGGTTCTGGCCGACCTGACGATCGCGTTCCTGAAGGTGCAGCTCGATGCCGGAGTGGATGCCATCCAGGTGTTCGACTCCTGGGCGGGCACGCTCTCGCTGGCCGACTACCGCAGCCACGTATTGCCGCACAGTTCGCGGGTGTTCGCCGCCCTGGCCGACTACCAGGTACCGATGACGCACTTTGGCGTCGGCACCGCTGAGCTGCTCGGTGCGATGGGAGAGGCGGGGGCCGGCGTCGTCGGCGTCGACTGGCGGACGTCGCTGTCCGACGCCGCACTGCGCGTCGGCCCTAACAAGGCCCTGCAGGGCAACCTGGATCCCGTCGCCCTGCTGGCCGGCTGGCCTGCGGTCGAGCGGGCGGCACGTTCGGTTGTCGACGACGGCAGGCGCGCGGTCG
The DNA here is from genome assembly GCF_013404075.1 of Mycolicibacterium vinylchloridicum. Classification (GTDB taxonomy): domain Bacteria; phylum Actinomycetota; class Actinomycetes; order Mycobacteriales; family Mycobacteriaceae; genus Mycobacterium; species Mycobacterium vinylchloridicum. The sequence continues at coordinate 47,059 of NZ_JACBJQ010000007.1, read as the reverse complement.
ACGCCGGGGCTGCCGGGCACATCTTCAACCTCGGCCACGGCGTTCTTCCGGCCACCGACCCGGGACTGCTGACAGATCTGGTGGGCTTGGTGCATTCGTTGTGAGCCCCCGGTATTGCGTTGTCGGAGGCGGCATTTCAGGTTTGGCCGCCGCCTACCGGTTGCGCGTGCTGGCGGGTGACGACGCCGACATCACGGTGTTCGACCCGGCCGACCGGCTCGGCGGGATCCTGCGCACCGAACGCCTCGGTGGGCAAATGATGGACGTCGGCGCGGAAGCCTTCGTGGTGCGCCGCCCCGAAGTGCCCGCCCTGCTGACCGAGCTCGGCCTGGCCGGCCGGCAGATCAGCACCACCGGTGTGCGGCCCACGATCTACAGCCAGGGCCGCAGCCACCCGCTGCCGCCGGACACCGTGAACGGCATCCCGACCTCGGCGGCGTCAGTGACCGGCCTGGTCGACGACGCGACGATCGCGCAGATGGCCGCCGAGCCCAACCGGCCGCTGCGCTGGCAGGCCGGCGCCGACCCGGCCGTCGGCGCGGTCGTGGCCGACCGCTTCGGCGACCAGGTCGTCGCCCGCTCGGTCGACCCGATGCTCTCCGGCGTCTACGCCGGCTCGGCGGCCACCATCGGCATCCGCTCCGCGGCGCCGACGCTGGCCGCCGCCCTCGACGCCGGTGCCCCCAGCCTCACCGACGCCGGCCGGCGCGCGCTCCCGGGCAGCGCGCAAGGTCCGGTGTTCGGTGCTATCGAGGGCGGCTATCAGGTGCTGCTGGACGAGCTGGTGGCCCGCAGCCGGCTGCGCTGGGTGCAGAACGCGATCCAGCACATCGCCCCTGACGCAAAGGGCTGGAACCTGCGCGACGACGAGGACGGCCACCACCATGCCGATGCGGTCATCGTCGCCGTACCGGCGCCGCGGCTGGCGCCGCTGCTGGCCGACGTCGCACCGAACGCCGCCGCGACGGCCGCCCGGATCCCGGTCGCCTCGGCGGCGGTGCTGGCGCTGGCCGTCCCCGGCGGCACCCCGCTGCCACAGCAGTCCGGTGTACTCGTCGCCAGCGGAGAACGCTTGCACACCAAGGCGATTACCCTGTCCACCCGCAAGTGGGGAGCGCGCGGCAATGCCGAGTTGCTGCGGCTGTCGTTCGGCAGGTTCGGTGATTCCGTGGCGCGCGACACCCCCGATAGCGCGCTGCTGAACTGGGCGGTGGCCGACCTCGAGGCGGTGTTCGGCATCGCGGTGGACCCCCTGGACTTCCTGGTGCACCGCTGGCTGGACGCGATGCCGCAATACGGCCCCGGTCATCGGGAGCTCACCGCCGGACTGCGGAGCGACGTGCCACCCACGCTGGCGATCGCGGGCAACTACCTCGACGGCATCGGGGTACCCGCGTGCGTGGCGGTGGCAGGCCGCGCTGCGCAGGCTGTGGTGGCCGCCACCATCCGTCAATAGGCGTATCCCCGCGTGGCACGATGGGTGCCATGGCCAAACTGGACTACGACGAGCTCAACGCCACAATCCGCTACGTGATGTTCTCGGTGTTCGCCGCCGAACCGGGGGAGCTGGGCTACGACGAGGAGTCCCGCGCCGCCGTCGTCGACGAAACCGCCACGTTCCTCAAACAGCAGGAGGAGAACGGTGTCGTGGTTCGCGGTCTGTACGACGTCGCCGGCCTGCGCGCCGACGCCGATTTCATGATCTGGACGCACGCCGAGCGGATCGAGTCACTCCAGGCCACCTACAGCGACTTCCGGCGCACCACCACGCTGGGCCGGGCGGTATCGCCGGTGTGGAGCGCCGTCGCGCTGCATCGGCCGGCCGAGTTCAACAAGAGTCATGTCCCGGCCTTCCTGGCCGGTGAGGAGCCGGGCAACTACGTCTGCGTCTACCCGTTCGTCCGTTCGCTGGACTGGTATCTGCTGCCCGATGACGAGCGCCGCAAAATGCTGGCCGATCACGGGATGGCGGCGCGGAGCTACAAGGATGTCCGCGCCAACACGGTGCCCGCCTTCGCCCTCGGCGACTATGAGTGGATCCTGGCGTTCGAGGCTCCTGAGCTGTATCGCATCGTCGACCTGATGCGGGATCTGCGCGCCACGGAGGCCCGCCGCCACGTACGCGAGGAGATCCCGTTCTTCACCGGTCCCCGGATCGGTGTCGAGGAACTGGTCGCCAAGCTGCCCTAGCTGCGCAATCGCGCCGTCGGTAGGCCAAGAGTTCGCTACGATTGCGTGGCCGTGTTTCTGCGCGGCCGGGACGATCGGGGGGCCCGCGTGACGGGGCTAGGGGCGACGCAGACGAGGCCCGTGGTTGGTGGTCTGGTCGCGTCTGTGCTCCTCACTGCCGTCTTGGTGACTATCAGCAGCTGGTCGACCGAGTCGCCGGTCTCGCTGTTCATGGTCGCCGACAGCGCGATGATCGCGCTGGCGATGGTCGCGATGTCGGCTGCCGCAGCGACCGCGCAAGCGGGCAGCGGCCGGGTGCGTGCCGCATGGGTCGTCGTTGCGATCGGTCTCGGCTCGTTCACCGTCGGCGGGCTTCTCTGGATTGTCTACCGGGCGATCCAGCTCGAGCACACGTACCCCTCGGTGGCCGACATCGCTTATCTGGTCCTGCCGATCGCGACCGCGATCGCGCTGTTGCTGCTGTCGTCCGGCCTCAGTCGCACGTCGCGGACCCGGCTGATTCTCGACGGGCTGATCGTGGCCGGGTCGTTGACCATTGTGGGCTGGATCGTGGTACTCGACGAGCTGCGGAAGTCAGTTCCCGCAGATCGACTCAAGGTAGCGGTCTCGGTCAGCTACCCGGTGTTGGATGCCGCGGTGCTCACGATTGGCGTCCTGGTGGTGGCGCGTGCCCAACGCGGCCAGCGGCTGACGCTGACCTTGCTGACCCTCGGCATGTCGGGAATTGCGATATCCGACGGCACCTTCGTCTACCTGACGGCGACAGCACAGCCGACGAACGTGACCCCGGTGTATCTCGGATGGCTGCTCGGCTTGGTGCTGTTCATCGGCGCCGCGATCACAGGGCGAGGCTTTGCGCACCGGGAAGTGGTTGCGGCTCAACCGGGTTCGATGACTGCGGTGTGGCTACCGTTCGTACCGTTGATGCTGGCCAGCATCGCGATCTTCACCCAGTCGCCCGAGGAGATCAAGGACGGCCCGATACCCGCCATCGGCATCGTCTTGCTGCTGGCCTTCAGCGCCCGCCAGGTGTTGGTGATGGCCGAGAACCGCGTGCTGCTGGCCACGGTGGCCGAGCAGGCGCTGCGCGATCCGCTGACCGGCGTGGGTAACCGGATCGTCTTCCGGGATCGGCTCAACCACGCCATGGAAATGCGCCAGCGAGACGGCATCTCGGTCGGTGTCCTGGCCATGGATCTCGACGATTTCAAGGTGGTCAACGACACCCTCGGTCACCCGGTCGGTGACGAACTGCTCAGCCTGGTCGCCGAACGGATCGTCGCGTGTGTGCGAGCAGGCGACACGGTGGCGCGTCTGGGCGGTGACGAATTCTCGGTCCTCATCGAGGGCAGAGTGGACCATTCACAGCTGGTTGCCCACCGGGTGGTGGAGGCATTCGACGAGCCGTTCGTCGTCGACGGCCAGGAACTGCTGATCCGGCCCAGTGTCGGGCTCGCGGTCGCCGACGCCGACGAGCCCGACCTGACCGCCGAGGATCTGCTGAAACGGGCCGATATCGCGATGTATTCGGCGAAGCGGTCCCGCAGCGGTGGCGTGCATCCGTTCAACTCGGAGATGCTGCTGGCCGAATCACCGGATAGTGACCTGTTCGTCAGCGGGCCGTTCCCGGTCGCCCGCAGCGGCGCCAGCACGATTCGGCTGCTGGGCGAGCTGCGTCAGGCCATCGACCAGTTCGAACTCACCCTGGTGTATCAGCCGAAGTTCGACCTGAACACCGCGGCGATCGTGGGGGTGGAGGCGCTGGTGCGCTGGCCGCATCCAAAGCGGGGGCTGCTACCGCCCGATGAGTTCCTTCCGCTGGTGCGCCGCTACGGACTGATGGGCTCGATCACCGATCTGGTGGTGAACCAGGCACTCGATGACGTATTGCGTTGGCGCGCAGAGGGTCTCACTGTACCCATCGCCGTCAACATGTTCGCGCCCTCGATGGCCGATCTGCGGTTGCCCGGCAAGTTCGCCAAATCGCTGGCGGACCGGAAGATCGACCCGTCGCACCTGACCGTGGAGATCACCGAGGACCTGTTCCTGGACAACATGGATCGCACCAAGACCGTGCTGAATCAATTGCAGGAGAACGGCATTCGGATCGCCATCGATGATTTCGGCAGCGGCTACTCGGCGCTGTCATACATGCGCGACCTCACCGTCGACGAAGTCAAGCTCGACCGGCACTTCATCGCGCCGATCCCCGCCGACCGGCGAGCGGCGGCCGTGGTGAGGGCGGTGGTCAGCCTGGCCGACGAACTGGGACTGACGACCGTCGCCGAGGGTATTGAGAACGCTGTCACGGCGGACTGGCTTCGGGAACACGGCTGCCACGTCGGGCAGGGCTATTACTTCAGCCCGCCGCTGTCGTCGGCCAAGCTCGCCGAGGTCTTGAAGAAGTGTCAAACCGACGGCACCTGCCAGACCTTGGGCTGCTCAATCCGTGAGGGCGCCTGTCACTGGGTCGAATCCGACGTCCCACAGATCGAGCTGATGCGCTAGGAGGTCTGAACTGCCGAGGACATCCCATGTCGTCGTCGCGGCCGCCACGGTGTTCGTCGCACTCGTCGTGGTGATTCTCCTTGGGTGGCTGCACGGGTCGACGCTGGCCGCCGTCGCAGATTTCGTGTTCGTCGCGCTGACGATTCCGGCGGCGTCTTTTGCGGTCCTGGCTGCCCGGTCGCGGAGCGGTCGCCTCCGACTGGCTTGGCTGTCATTGGCCGCCGGCATTGCGGGATGGGGAGTCGGCGAGGCGATTTGGGCGTTCTACGAACTGTACCTGCACGAGATCCCATCGCCCTCGTTCGCCGACGTCGGTTTCCTGTTGCTGCCGATCGGCGCAACCGGGGCATTGCTCCTGTTCCCCGTGGAGCACAGCAACGAGTCGCGGATGCGGTTGGTGCTGGACGGGATCATCATCGCGGGTTCGTTGTTCCTGGTGAGCTGGGTGCTGATCCTGGAGCCGATGTACCTGTCTGATCCCGAAAACCGGCTGGGCATGGTCGTCTCGTTGGCGTATCCGGTATCCGACATCGTGATCCTGGCAGTCGCAGGCATGGTCATGGTCAGGTCGGGCGACGAACACCGGCTTCCGCTGATCCTCCTGACCGCGGCGATCGCGTGTTTCGCGTTCTCGGACAGTGCTTTCGCCTATCTTTCCGCGAGGGGCGAATACTATTCGGGCAGCGTTGTCGACATCGGGTGGGCGGCCGGCCTGCTGCTTGCCACCGTGGCTGCGGCGGCGGGTCGTGACGGCGCGCGCCCGCATCGCGATTCGGTTGTGCTGCCCGGCTGGGCGTCGGTCTGGCTGCCCTACATGCCGCTGTTGGTGGCCGGGATTGTGGTGGCGGGCCGGTCGGTGCCGATCTGGCAGACCAGGCCGGTCCTGGTCGTTGCCGGGCTGTTGGTGGTGACTGTTCTGGCCCGGCAGTTTCTGGCGGTGCGAGAGAATCGACGACTGGTGGCGACCGTCGCACATCAGGCGGAGCGCGATTCGCTGACGGGGCTGGCCAATCGCGCGCTGTTTCACGCGCGGCTACGCGATGCGATGGAATGCAGTGGAAGGGAGAAGGTTTGGCCGGGTGTGGTGTCGATCGACATCAATGATTTCAAACTGGTCAACGACAATCTCGGTCACCCCGTCGGCGACGACTTGCTGGTCGAGGTCGCTCGCCGGCTGGTGGACGGGATCCGGGCCGAGCACACTGTCGCCCGGTTGGGTGGCGATGAGTTCGCGGTGCTCGTGGACCGGAATGTCGATGCGGCAGAACGGGTGGGCGGGCGCGTCGTGGAAGCCTTTGACAAGCCGTTTGTCCTCGCCGGACATGAGCTGCGTGTGCGTCCGAGTGTCGGGTTGGCCGTCGGCGGGCCGGACGAAACGGACCTCTCCGGCGGTGAGCTGCTGCGGCGAGCCGACATCGCGATGTATACCGCGAAGCGCTCCCGGTTCCGCGGCGTCCAGATCTATGACCCCAGTATGCAGTTGGAGACCGAGGCCGCCGAGGATCAGCTGCTCGCGGAGTCCGCGCCGCCCGGGGGTTCGGCGGGAGTCAGGGCCATCCAGCTACTCGGCAAGCTGGGGCAGGCGATCGACAAAGGCGAACTCACCCTGGTGTACCAGCAGAAGATCGACTTGCGCACCGGCGAATTCGTCGGCGTGGAGGCGTTGTTGCGCTGGCCCCAGTCCGACGGCAGCGTACTGATGCCGGAGGAGTTCCTTCCGGTGGTTCGGAGGCACGGGCTGACCGGTCGTCTCACCCATCACGTGCTCGCCACCGCGCTCGACGCCAGGCAGGGCTGGCATCGCGCCGGCCTCGATGTGCCGGTGGCGGTGAACGTGTTCGCCCCGTCGGTGGCCAACACCACCGGCCTGCCGGCAACCATCGCACAGGCGCTGGGCCATCGAGGTCTGAGCCCGGGCGGGTTGACCGTGGAGATCACCGAGGACATGTTTCTGGACAACATGGAGCGGGCTCGTGATGTTCTGGAGCAGCTGCGGCACAGCGGAATTCGGATCGCCATCGACGACTTCGGCAGCGGCTATTCGGCATTGTCGTATCTGCGGGATCTGCCGATCGACGAGGTGAAGCTCGATCGCGGATTCATCGCGTCGATCCCTGTCGATGAACGGGCGGCGGCGGTGGTGCGCGCCGTGGTCGACCTCGCGCATGTGCTTGGCTTGACTGTGGTCGTGGAGGGTGTGGAGGATGCAGACACCGCGGCGCTGGTGCGTGATCTCGGTTGCGATGTCGGGCAGGGGTTTTTCTTCGGCGTGCCGGTTACACCCGACAAGGTGCCCGCCCTGGTCAAACGTAGTCTCGCCGGTGCTCCCGCCCCGTGGCCGGCATGAGTACGCGGTCGCTGACGAGACTGTCATTTCCCATCTGTGCCGCGCCACCGTTGCTAACCTGATTCAGGCGAATTTGCCGAATAGGGCTGATCGTTCGTAGGTGTCGACGTGGATAACCGTGGATAACAGGGTCCGAACCGGGGGTGCGGTCGCGTTCATCGCCGCCGCGGCCGCCGCTATTGCCGTGTGGCTCATCGGCGATTGGGTGCCGCCGATCGTCCTCGGCAAGGTCAACCACGTCCTGTACGTCGCCGCGCCGTGGTTTGCCGCGGGTAGTGCGACATGGGCGGCTCGGTCGTCGTCGGGGCGGCAGCGAGCCGGCTGGGTGTGCCTGTCGGTCGGACTGGTCGGTTGGGGATTGGGCGCGGCGTCCGTCGTGCGTTTCGAGGCGTTCTGCTCCGGTGAGGTGCTGTCCGGCAGCGACACTTGGCCCTTCGTGCTGTTCCCGATCGGGCTGGGCGCCGCGTTGCTGTTGTTTCCGACCGGGATCACCACCCGGTATGTGGGCCGGTTCCTTCTCGACGCGGCCATCGTGTCGGGCTCGTTCTTCCTGGTGTTCTGGCTCGTGGTGATGGACGAGGTGTACAAAACTGCCGGTGACGGCGAACATCTGACCGTTCTGCTGCCGGCGGTCTACGCTGCCATGGAGATTGCCGTCCTGACACTCGCTCTGCTGCTCGTGGTCCGCGGACCGTCCAGTCAGCGCGTCACATTGGCGCTGTTGACATCCGGGCTGCTGGGCATTGTGTTGTCGGACAGTGTCTACACCTACATCTCGGTCAATCATGCCTACACTCACGGCTCGCTTGTCGACACCGGCTGGGTCGCCGGGATGTTCCTCATCGCGATCGCCGCGCTGACGTCCCGACAATCCGCGGTGCCGGTCCCGAAGGTCCGAACGGAGTCGGCCTGGGCATCGGTGTGGCTGCCCGGCATCACCGCTGTTCTCGTCGTGGTGGCGGCGACGACCGAGCCGGTTGCGGACCTGACATCCCGGCCGGTTCTGGTGCTCGCGTCGTGTTTGGCTTTGGCCATCTTCGCGCGCCAGTTTCTGGCGATCAGTGACAACCAGCGGCTCCTGAGAGAAGCAGCTGCGCAGGCGCTGCGGGATCCGCTCACCGGTGTAGGCAACTACACGCTGTTCAACGACCGGTTGACCGAGGCGATGCAACGTCGCGAACGCGACGGGGTTCCGGTGGCCGTAATGGTGTTGGACCTCAACGACTTCAAACTGGTCAACGACAGCTACGGCCATCCCACAGGTGACCGGTTGCTGAGGTTGGTGGGCGACCGGATCAGCGAGGTGGTGCGACGGGCTGACACGGTGGCCCGGCTCGGCGGCGACGAATTCGCCGTCGTCATGGTAGGTGACATCGAAGATTCGCAGCGCATCGCGCGGCGGGTGGCCGGGGCCTTCGGCGCGTCGTTTGTGGTGGACGGACATGAACTGGCGATCAGGCCGAGCGCCGGTTTCGCGTTCGTCGATGCCGAGGGTTCCGCAGTGAGCACCGAAGCGCTCCTGAAACAGGCGGACACCGCGATGTATTCGGCCAAGTGGGCCGGATCAGGCGCTCTGCACGTCTATACCGCGGAAATGGCGTCCGTACGCGTCGACCGGGAGTTGTTCCGCACGAAGGGCGTTCCGGAGCGGAGTGGATCTGCGGTGCTGACCTTGTTGAGCGAACTGCGGCACGCCGTGGAACGGTCCGAGCTGACGTTGGTATATCAACCGCAATTCCGTTTGCAGACCGGCGATTTGGTCGGCTTCGAAGCGCTGGTGCGCTGGCCGCAGCCCGATGGCACCGTCCTGATGCCTGCGGATTTTCTGCCGATGGTCCGCCGCAACGGCATGATGGACGAAGTCACCGACCTCGTATTGCGCAAGGCCTGTATGGACGCCGCGCGGTGGCAGGCCGCGGGGATTCACGCGTCGGTCGCGGTGAACTTGTTCGCCCCATTGCTGGCCGACGCGACCGTGCCGGGCAGGGCCGCGGCTGCTCTTGCCGCGAGTGGCCTGCCGCCGTCGAGCCTCACCGTCGAGATCACCGAGCACATGGTGCTCGGGGATCTGGAGCAGACCCGAGAAGTTCTGCGTCGGTTGCGGGAACGGAAGATTCGCGTCGCCATCGACGATTTCGGCACCGGGTATTCGACGCTGTCTTATTTGCGGGAGCTGCCCTGTGACGAATTGAAGCTGGATCAGGAGTTCATCGCGCCGGTGCTCATCGACCCGACAGCGGCTGCGGTCGTCCGTGCCGTGGTCGGTCTGGCGCGGGTCCTCGACATCACCACGGTGGCCGAAGGTGTCGAGAATGCGCACACCGCGGCGTGGCTTCGACAGCACGGCTGCGACATCGCGCAGGGCTACTTCTACGGCCGGCCCGTCACCTTTGACGGCGTGATCGACCGGTTCGGGCCGGCGCCATGCGTCACTCCTGCGACGGCACCAGCTTCAGCGAAATGGAGTTGATGCAGTACCGCTGGTCGGTCGGCGTCGGGTAGCCCTCACCGCTGAACACATGGCCGAGGTGGCTGTGGCAGTTGGCGCACAGCACCTCCACCCGGTGCATGCCCAGGGTGTCGTCCGGCCGCAGGATAACGGCCTCCGAGTGCGAGGGGTCGAAAAACGACGGCCAGCCGCAGTGGGATTCGAATTTCTCTGTGCTGCGGAACAATTCAGCACCACAGGCCCGGCAGGCGTAGATGCCTTCGGTCTTGGTGTCGGTGTACTCGCCGGTGTAGGGACGCTCGGTGCCGGCCTCACGCAGGACCGCGTACTCGGCCGGGTTGAGCCGCTTGCGCCATTCGTCGTCGGTCAGTTCGAGCTTGGGGGCTGGGATCGAACTCATGAGTTCACGTTACCGCGGGGGTGCGGGGTCGGCTGCTCTCATCCACGGCGGATCGATTCCGTCGGCCAGCCGGCCCTGCGCCTTGGCGTCCGAATAGCGGTAGTACAGCACGCAGAACACCACGACCAGCATCAGCGACCAGCCGTAGGTGATCTTCATGTACTCCAGGAACCGGCCCGTCGTCGGCCAGCGCCACAACAGCCAGCGGTCCATGGTCAGGAACCCGTAGGTCGCCAGCCAGGCCGGCCAGTTGCGCACCACCGAGTTGGGCAGCACCACCGTCATCAGGAACGGGAACAGCATCATCGAGTAGTAGCCCTGGGCCAGCGACAGGACCAACCACGACGCGATCAGCAGCACACCGGAGGATGTCAGCATCCAGAACAGCGGGTCGCGGTCCTTGTAGTACCGGTGCAGCAGCCACAGGCTGGCCACGGCCAGCGCCAGGAACAGCACCCGCAGCGCCAGGATCAGCCACATCGGTAACCCGTAGTACACGCCGTTGCCCAGCACCGAGCTGTTGAAGTAGTCGCGGGTGGAGAAGATGTACGGCAGGGTGCGCTTGACGAAGTTCATCGGGTCGGCCACCAGCGGCCAGGCCGCCAGGTTGAAGACCACCGGCACGACGATCGCGGCCACCACGGCCCGCCACTGTCCTTTGAGCAACGGCAGCAGTAACAGCACGCCGAGCACCGGTTTGACCACCAGTGACAACCCGATCACCACGCCGGCCCACCACTGGTGGCCGACCTTGCCGTCGAGCAGCCACCGGAAGAACAGCACCTCGCACAACAGGATGCAGCCGTTGATGTTGGTGAACACCAGGGTGTTGGTCACCGACTCCGTGCAGAACATCGCCAGCAGCAGCGCGGGTAGGGCCACTGAGGTCAGCGAGAACTTGAACAGCTTCACCAGCAGGCAGGCGGCGATGATCATCGCCACGGTGTTGAAGAACACGAACCAGTTGTGCGAGGCGAAGACCGGCAGGTACCCGAAGGGTGCCATGAGCAGCGTGCCGCCGGGTGGATACAGGTAGTGCGGGTCGACGTGGTCGAAGTGTTCGTTGTAGATGTCCAGGCCGCGCCGGAAGTTGGACACCGCCCGGTAGACCGGGCCGAAGTCGTCGGTGATGTAGCCGTTCGTGGACAGCACGTAGCTGCGGTGAATGATCGACATGATCGCGATCGGCCACAGCACCGAGCGCAGGACCGCCGACGTGCTGGGTGGGCTGGTTCGGGGGCGAAACGCGGCCAGCAGGCCGGATCGCGATGAGTCAGCTAGCGCCACGTCCGCACCGTACACCGGCGCGATGCGTCAGACGCTCAGGCGGGGCAGTAGGTGTCGGTGGGCGGCATGTTGCCGCTGTCGAGATAACTCATCATCGGCGGCAGCGCGCACGCCGAGTACACGCTGGCCCCGTGCCCGATGCCCTGCCACATCACCCGCTTGCTGGCAGCGCCGGCATTGATGATCGCGGCCGCCGACGCGGGCACCCCCTGGTTGCCTGCGATCGGATCGTTCTGCACGCCGAGTAGCAGCACGTTGACCTTCAGGTCCTTGGGGTCCTTGGGGGCTGCACCACTGGGCCAGTTCAGGCATTTGACCAGGCTGAGCGCGCCGACCGTGCCGAACTGAGGGTAGAGCTTGCCCCATTGGACGACGAGTTCGCGCACCCGGTCGGGGGTCGGGCGGTTAAGGGAGTCGCTGCAGGCGTTGACGAACTGGCCGTCACTGTCGCGCATCGCCTCGGCGCGGTTGATCAGGCTGTTGAGCTGGTTGGCGTCCCCGTTCCGGGCCGCTGCCAGCGTGTTGGCCAGGCTGACGGTACTGCCGATGCGGTCGCCGCTGGGGAAGCCCATGCCGGTGACGATCGCGTTGGCCAGCACCGCGACCGACACCCCACCGGGGCCTTGACCGGCGCGAGCGGCGGCCAGCAGTGAGTCGACCGCTCCCTTGGGGTCAGGGCCCAGCGCACAGTTGACGGCGACGCACTGCGCCGCGAACGCGTCGAGCGCGGCCTGCTGCCCCTTGACTTGTTCCTCGACGGCCGCCTCGGCGTTCACACCGGGCGGGACGGGGGAGTCCAGCACCAGACGGGCCACCTTGTCGGGGTGCGAACCGGCGTAGGCCATCGCGATCTGCGCGCCGTTGCCGACCCCGATCAGGGCCAGCGCCGGCACGTCCCACGTGCTGCGCAGCCGCTCGAGATCCTCGGCGGCGCGGGCATTGTCGTAGGCCGAGTCACCGGGCGCGATGGTGTCGGTGCAGCTCGTCGTTGCCGTCATCGTGATCGCGCCGAGGTTGGCCACCGGGTCGTCGCCCGACTCGAACTGGGCCTGGTCGCGCATCTCCTGACGGTCGAACGCGTCGCGGCAGTCGATCGGGCTGGACATCCCGAGACCGCGGCGGTCCACCGAGACGATCGGGTGGCTTTTGAGCACGTCGGCGCCCGAGCGGGACAGCCACACCGGCAACTGCATGGATGACGGGATGTCGGTGCCGGTGGTGAACACCAACGGGCCGGCGTCGGGCGGGGTCTGTACCGACCGGGCGCGCACCACACCGATGCTGACGGTGCCGGTCGCACCGGCGATCGGGTCGAGGTCGGCGTCGTAGGTGGCGCACTCGAGGATCACGCCGGGAGCTGCCGGCGCCCCGGCGTCACCGAAGACCTTCGATGTGCAGTCCTTCCAGCCCAGCTCGTTCTTGGGTACCGCGATGTCCGGCGGCCCGCCGGCCGGTTTGGTGGAGGTGGGGGCCGAGGAGTTGTGCGCCTTGTCGCTTGCGAACTGCGGGTTCGCCGCCAGCCAGGGAGCACATCCGGTCAGTAAAGCGGTCAGTGCCGCGGTGCCCAAACTGACCACGGCGCAGACCCGACGATCGCGCATGTCCACCACAGTAGCGACACCGCCAGGCGGAAACGGTCAGCCGACGCGCGTATAGCGCCCGTATAGATAGCCCTCGGCGTCGGAGATCAGGTGCTCGCGGCGCATGTCCGCCAGCACGTGACCGCCGCCGGCGACGATCCGCGGTGCGGAGCCCCCGACAAGCTTCGGGGCGGTGGTCAGACAGAGCTCGTCGAGCAGGCCGTGCTCGACGAACGTGCCCATCAGGGTGGGGCCACCCTCGCACAGCACCCGGCGCAGCCCCCGGCCGGCGAGCGCGGCCAGCATCGCGCCCGGGTCGACCTCGGCGGGATCGGCCGCCGAGCAGGCGATCACATCGGCCGCGCCGGCCAGTCGGGCGCTCGCCTCGGCGGCGGCGTCGTCACACGTCAGGACCAACGGTGCCACCTCGGTGCGGGTCAGCACCGGCCAGTCGTGATCGATCCGCCCGGATCGGGTGACCAGCGCGATCGGTGGGACCTCGCTCTGGCCGCGCCGTTGCCGACTTCCGCGTTGCGCGACCGACATCTGCGCGCCGGAGTAGTTCTCGGCGTGCGCGGTGCCTGCTCCGACGACGATGACGTCGGCGAGCTCACGCAGTGTCCGGAAGATCAGCCGGTCGCCCGCGGCGCCGAGTCCGCCGGAGGTGCCGTCGGTGGCAGCGCCGCCGTCGAGACTCGTGATCATGTTGCCGCGGACCAGACAGCGCGTCAGATCGGCGGGGTAGGCGTAGAGCTCGGCGAGCCGGTCGTCGTCCACCGGTGCGTCGCCGCCCACCAGTGTGAAATGCGTCCCATCCGGGTCGGTCGGGCTCGGGTCGGCCATGCCGTCGATTGCAACACGCCGATAGGGTTCGTGTCATGGACCGCCTCGTCGATCGTCATCCGACGGTCTCCCCGGAGCGGTTGGTGGCTCAGCTGATCCCGCCGCCCACGTTCGCCGACGTCCGCTTCGACACCTATCGTCCGGATCCCGCCGAGCCGACTCAGGCCGCCGCCGTCAACGCTTGCCGGGCGTTCTGCGAAGAGGCAGTGCGGCGCCGTGCCGGTAAGAAGAAGCTGTTCGGCAAGCGGGAGACCCTGCCCGGGGTGGGGATCTATCTCGACGGCGGGTTCGGCGTCGGCAAGACGCATCTGCTGGCGTCGTCGTACCGGGAGTTGCCCGCGTCGGCCGAACACCCCAGGGCGTTCGCGACGTTCGGGGAGCTGACCCAGCTGGCCGGTGTTTTCGGCTTCGTCGAGTGCATCGAGTTGCTCGCCGACTATGTGGTGCTGTGCATCGACGAGTTCGAGCTCGACGATCCGGGTAACACCACACTGATCTCACGGCTGCTGTCGGCGCTCGTCGAGCGCGGGGTGTCGATCGCGGCGACCTCGAACACACTTCCTGAGCAGCTGGGCGAGGGGCGCTTCGCGGCCCAGGATTTTCTGCGTGAAATCAACACTCTGGCAAGCATTTTCACCACCGTCCGAATCGAAGGCCCGGACTACCGTCATCGCGGACTACCGCCGGCTCCCGAGCCGCTGTCCGACGATGCGGTGGCCGCGCGGGCGGCCGAGGTGCCCGGGGCCACCCTCGACGACTTCGACGCGTTGTGCGCGCATCTGGCGACGATGCACCCGTCGCGCTACCTCACCCTCATCGAGGGCGTGGAGCGCGTATACATCACCGGCGTGCATGCGATCGATGACCAGAACGTTGCGCTTCGGCTGGTTGCGTTGACCGACCGCCTGTATGACGCGGGAATTCCGGTGGTCGCCTCGGGCGCCAAGCTGGACACCATCTTCTCCGAGGAGATGCTGGCCGGCGGCTATCGCAAGAAGTACCTGCGGGCGACGTCTCGGCTGCTGGCGCTGACCAGTCCCGGGGGACTGTAGGTCACGCGTCCGATGAGGGCGCGGGCCGGATCTTCGCGAGCTCGGCCAGGCCGCTGACCGTGAGCACACGCAGTAGCACCGGGTTTGCGATGATCTGCAGCGTTTCCGCATGGGGCGCAAGGGCATTGATTGCCGCGCTGTCCAGGTACTCGACCTCGCTGAGGTCGACGGTCAGGGTGTCGGAGTCACCGTTGGTGCCGGCGTCGAGGGCCTCGGCGAAGTCGGCCACGTTGCTGGCATCGATCTCCCCGGCGGCGAACAGCACGAGTCGGCCGTCGGCCGCCCGGTCGATGCGCACTGTCAACGGGGTGCTCATCGGCGGATCCTGGTCGCCAGATGCACGATGGTGCCGGTGGTGTCACGCAGTATCGACACGTCCTCCATCAGCGCCTGCATGATCTGAATGCCCTTGCCGCGGTGGCTGTACCCGGTGTCCTTGGGTTTCCACTCGCCGGTGTCGGTGATCGTCAGGCGCAGCTGGTCGACCTCCGAGATGGCCTGCAGGGTGATGGTGCCGCCGTCGATGTGGCGATAACCGTGTTCGATGGAGTTGGTGACGGCCTCGCCGGCGGCGACCAGGACATCCTGCGCCTGGTCATGGTCGATACCGGCCGAGTTGAGCCACTCGCGCAGCGCGGCGCGCGCCGGGGCCAGATGGATGGCGTCGGCCGGGATGACGACGTTCAGCGGAGCCGGATGCCGGTAGAGCAACAAGGCCACATCGTCCTGGTATCCGCCCGGCGGTGCCAGGCTGTGCATGATCCGATCGGCCAGTGGGTCGAGGTCTAGGGCACTGTCATCGCGAATGAGGTTGACTGCCTGGTTGATTCCGTCATCGAGCGAGCGGCGCCTGCGTTCCACCAGGCCGTCGGTATAGAGCAGCAGGGTCGACTGCGACGGGATGGTCAGCTGGGCCTCGGGCCGAACCCGGTCCGGCCGGATGCCCAACGCGATCGAATGCCCGCCTTCGAGCAGGCGGGTGGTGCCGTCGGCGCAGACCAGGATCGCCGGGGGATGTCCGGCGCTGGAATAGGCGAGGTCACCGGTGTCGGGATTCAGCACCGCGCACAGCGCGGTGGTGGACTGCGCGCCGGGAAGCCGGGCAGCGAACCGGTCGAGGCCCGCCAATGCAGCTGCCGGACTGGAGTTTTCGAGTAGTAGCGCCCGGCAGGCGCTGCGCAGCTGGCCCATCACCGTGGCCGCGGCCAGGTCGTGGCCGACGCAGTCACCCACCACCAGGGCGATGCGTCCGTCGTCGAGGGCGATCACGTCATACCAGTCGCCGCCTACTTGAAGCGGATGCGACGCCGGTTGGTAGCGCACCGCGAAACCGGCGGGCAGGGACGCCGGACCGAGAATCGAATGCTGCAGTGCCAGAGCAGTTTCCCGCTGCTGGTCCACTTGGTGGACGCGCTGCAAGCCCTGGCCGAGACGGCCTGCCAGCACGGCCAGTAAGGTCTGGTCTTCGGCGGTGAAGGGCCGTTCGGCGGGCAGGACGATCCAGATCACCAGGATGCCCCGTGGATGCTGTAGCGCGATGCCCGCCGAACCGCTCAAGCCGGTGTCGACGGCCAGCAGATCCCTGGCGTTGCCCAGCGCGGCGATCCGATCACGGACCGCCGCCTCGAGCGTCGGCCACAAGTCAACGTCGTTGTCGCCGAAGAGGTCCGGGGGTTCGATTTCCGACGTGTCCGCGGCGTTGCGGGCGGGGAAGATCGCGGCCAGTACACGCTCGGCCGACCATTGCCTGCGCAGCTGCTCGATCGCACCACGCAGCGCATCGTCAACGGTATCTGCTTGCGCGAGTTGCTGATTCAGTGCAGCCAGCGCAATCTGGCGTTGCCCGCTGTAATGCTCGGTGGTGACGTCGCGAAACGTCCCGACCATCACGTCGCGCCCGGTGTCGGGGTCCTCAGCATGGGCGATGTTCGCCGTGATCCACACCCGGTGGCCGTCGCGATGATTCACCGGAATCGTGTAGCTGCCAAGGGGTTTCTCGGGGATACCGGCGAACGCCTCCACGATCAGCCGGTGTGCCTCGGGCTGGGTCTCGGCATCCGGCCACCACGGATGCTCCGGGGCATACGGCAGATCTTCGGGACCGAAGCCCAGGATGTCGGTGAACGCGTTGTTGATCTCGATGACCGCGCCGACTTCGTCGCAGACGAAGAACGCTTCCTGCAGAGACTCCACCAGTGCCGTGCGCCAGCGGGTGTGATGGGTGCGAAGCCGGGCCAGCTCGATATTCGCCCGGACCCGCGCCAGCAGGTCGGCCGCGGCGAACGGCTTCACCAGATAGTCGTCGGCACCGGCGTTCAGTCCTTCGACCGAGGCTTCCTGCCCGGCTCGCGCCGACAGCAGCAGGACCGGTACGCCGAGGGTGCGTGGGTCGGATCGCAGTGCGGTGACCAGAGACAACCCGTCCAGCCGGGGCATCATCACGTCACTGACCACCAGGTCGGGCAGCTCGGCCCGGATCCGGTCCAGGGCCTGGTGCCCGTCGGCCACCGCATCGACTCGATAGCCGGCACCGCGCAGCAGCCGGACCAGGTATTCGCGCATATCGGCGTTGTCGTCGGCGACCAGCACATGGCTGGGTGCGATGGCCGCCGCCGGCGGGTCCGGCATCTCGGGTAGCTCGGGGGCATCGTCGTCGGGCAGCCAGCGCAAGGCTTCCTGCACGTAGGGCTCGGCGATACCGGAGGACGTCCGGCCCGTTCCCGGCTCGACGATCGCGTCGGCGGGCAGGTGACCCGGTCCCATCGGCAAGCGGATCGAGAACGTGGTGCCCGCGCCTTCGACGCTGTCGGCGGTGATCTCACCGCCGTGTAAACCGACAAGCTCCTTGACCAAGGCAAGCCCGATACCGCTGCCCTCGGTGGAGCGGGCGCGGGCGCTGTCGATCCGGTGGAATCGCTCGAACAGCCGGGGCATCTCGGCGGCGGGTACGCCGATGCCGGTATCGGCGACCGTCACCACCGCTTCGTCCCCCTCGCGGACCACCCGCACGGTGATCGTTCCGGCGAAGGTGTACTTCAACGCGTTCGACAGCAGGTTGAGGATGACCTTTTCCCACATGTCGCGGTCCAGGTAGACCGGATCCTCAACGGATCGGCAGTCGACGACCATCCGCAGTCCCGCGCGGTCGATGGCCGAGCGGAACACGCTGGCCAATTCCGCGGTCACTTCGGCAAGATCGACCGGCTCGTAGTGGGCTTGCACCCGGTTGGCTTCGATCCGGGAGAAGTCGAGCAGCGTGTTCACGAGCTTGGCCAGGCGTAACCCGTTGCGCTGAATCACGTCGAGTTCTTGATGCGCGTGCTCGTCGAGGCCGGACGAGTGTGCGCGCAGTTCGGCTACCGGCCCCAGGATCAGGGTGATCGGTGTGCGGAACTCGTGGCTGATGTTGGAGAAGAACGTCGTCTTGGCGCGGTCCAGCTCGGCGAGTTCGTCAGCGCGGCGCTGCTGCTCGTGGTAGCTGCGGGCGCTGGAGATCCCGGCCGCGATGTGCCCGGCCACCAGGTTGATGAAGCCGCGGTAGTCGTCGTCGAGGGGGCGGTAGCGGTTGAGCGCGGCGACCAGGAATCCTGACGGCGTTCCGCCCTGTGCGAGAAGAGGTGTGACGAGCGCGTGGCGCGGCGGATCCTGCCAGGGGCCGGTCGGCAGGTCGTCGAACGGCGGCCCGTCGAGGTCGACGAGCACCGATTGGCCCCGGGCGGGTTCGCCGACCGGCCAGACCCAGTTGCCGCCCGCCGGCAGCGTCGGCGGTGCGGCCGGATGGCCGGCGGGCATTCCGCTGGCTCCGGCCAGCCGCGCGTTACCGTCGTCATCGAATAGGTAGGTCAGGGTGAACGGCAGGTCACGCGGGTTGCGTTCGAGTTGACGGCCCGCGAAGGCCAGTATCTCGGTCTCGGTACGCACCACAGACGGGTCGGAGCCGAGATGGCGCAGGGTGGACATCCGCCGCTCACTGATCACCCGGTTGGTGTCCTCGCTCACCACGCACAGCACCCCCACGACGTGGCCCGGCTCGTCGCGCAGCGGACTGTAGGAGAAGGTGTGATAGGTCTCCTCGGGATATCCCGACCGCTCGAGGAACAGCAGCAGCGCCTCATCCCACGTCGATTCGCCGCTGGTCAACACCCTGCTGATACGAGGTCCGACGTCGTCCCAGATTTCGGCCCACACCTTGCGAAGCGGCTGGCCCAGCGCCCAGGGATACTTGCGGCCCAGCGTGTCGCGCCGGTAGGCGTCGTTGCAGAAGAACGTCAGCTCGGGTCCCCAGGCCATCCACATGGAGAAGCGCGACGACAGCACGATGCTGACCGCGGTCCGCAGGCTCTGGGGCCACTCGGAGGACACGCCGAGCGGGGTCGCCGCCCAGTCCACCTTCGACAGATCGCGGCCGACGTGATCGTCGGGGCCGGAAACCGAGCCAACGTCCACCAAGCGTCCTTTCGGCTAGATCCGGCGTGGGGCGATCAGGCCAACGGGGTTCACACTACGACCACATTGCTAAACCAGGGGCGTTTGTCGACTTCAGAGGGGGCGCACCAGCACATAGTCGTGCTCGGTGTGGGTGCCCATCGGGAACGTTTTGGCGCCTGCGATGGTGAAGCCGTGCTTGGCGTAGAACCGTTGCGCCCGTTCGTTTTTCTGGTTCACTCCCAGCCAGAGGCAGCGGGCTCCGGCGGTTGTGGCGCGGTCGACGGCGGCGGCCATCAGCGCCGCGGAGGCACCCGACCCGTGGCTGTCGGCTAGCACGTAGATCTTGGACAGCTCGACCGCGGGCTGCATCGTCACGGCCCGGGCGACGTCGGCATCCTGCCCGAGGCCGTCGATGAGCATGGCGTAGCCGACCAGTCGGCCGCCGTCGCGGGCGGCGAGCACCGTGCGCGACGGGTCGGCCAGGTAGTCGGCGAAGCGCCGGCGGGACAGGTTGGCGGCGATGAAGGCCGCGATCTCGCCAGGCGGCGAGGTGGGCGGGCAGGCCAGCGGGAAGGTGGCGGCGGCGACGTCGGCGAGCTCGTCGAGGTCGGTGGCTGCGGCGTCGCCGATGGCCAGCCGGGCTCCTGAGGTCACAGTTTCATCCTCCGCGAGTGTTGCACGTGGCGATCTCGCCGCGGCTACGTGGAGGATAGTGGCCGGTTCACAGCTAACCCGCCCAACGACTTTGACTTGCTCGTGGCCAACTGGTCGGTGCGAACCGCATGTGGATAGGTCGCGTCGCGATGTTGAAACGACAGGATCTTCGGGTTGAGCACCGTCCCGTCGCAGATCTCGACGGCCCGTGAGATCGTCGGGCTCGACCTCCACGCTGCAGGACCGGCCAGCAGGGCCTCGAGGTGCGGCAACAACGCTTCGCTGATCTCCCAGGTCGCCGAGTTCCACAAATAGGAAGGGCTGTGGTCGACGGCGTAATAGTGCACGCCAGCGGCCACCTCGATGATCGGATCGGCGAATGAGGTGGGACGCGCCCACCCGAACCCCATGTCCACGTCGCAGGAAACGTCGACGATAAGGCTGGCGGGAGCGAACGCGTCCAGCTCTTCCTCGGTGACGAAGATCAGCGGTGCGTCAGGATCCTGCAAGACGCAGTTGACCACGATGTCGTTGCCCGCCAGATAACGGGCGACCGGGATCGGACCGTCTCCTGCGTCGGCCCAGACCCGGTCGGGTCGGCCCGGATCGGGCCCCATCTGGATGATCTGGGTGGACGGGATCGGCGAGCCGACCGCGGCGACGTCACGGTTGGTCAGGACCCGTACATCGTCGACACCGTGAGCGTTCAGCGCGGTCACGGCGCCGCGGGCGGTCGCGCCGAAGCCGATCACCGCGGCCCGCAGCCGACGGCCGTAGCTGCCGGTGATCCCCATCAGTTGCATAGCGTGCAGCACCGAGCAGTAGCCCGCGAGCTCGTTGTTCTTGTGAAAGACATGCAGCCCGAACCCGCCGTCTGCCCGCCAGTGATTCATCGCCTCGAAGGCGATCAACGTCAGCCGCCGGTCAATGGCGGCCTGGGTGAGCGCCACATCCTGTACGCAGTGCGGCCAGCCCAGAACGACTTGTCGCTCATTGACTTCCGCGAGATCCTGGGCCTGCACCTTGGGCAACAGAATGACGTCGCAGTCGGCAAGAAGTTGCGCGCGGGTACCGATTCCTCCGACCAGGTCGCGCAGCGCGTCGTCGGTGGCGCCGAAGTGCGAGCCGTAGCCGTGCTCGAGGAATATCCGCGATCGGAGCCCGGGGTCGATCCTGCTCAGGTGCGCCGGATGGATCGGCAGTCGTCGCTCGTTCTCCTTGCGGGAGCGGGCGAGAATGCCCAGCGAAAGCGGTTGCGCATTAATGTTTTTGGGCCCTCAATTACGGGCCGTGGTGGCGCCGATACATCAACTCTACGCTCTGCAGTGAGAGATATTGAAAACCAAGGCGATTCATAGCGGGCTGGCCATAGTCAACCTCGATGGCGTGAATGGGCGTACTGTCAGCACTACCGGGCAGCTCGATTGCGAGCGGACATGCCCGTCAAAGAAGGAAACCATGGCTTCGCCAACAACGGTCCGTACGCCCTACCTGCTTCGTCTTGATCTGGTTACGGAGATCATCAAGACCAACTCCAAACTTGGCGACAAGGCTGCGGGCGAATTGGCGGTGCAAGTCCTGCATGCGCTCAATTCGATCCCCGAGACGATTCGCTGAGGTTGCGATCATGAGTGTGACTGTGACGCTGCCGGACGGCGATTGCGACGAATACATGCGCTTCGGTGACTCGTATGTCAAACACAACGACGGCTCGCTGGACGTCGTGCGGCGGGGTGAGCGAAAGCCGCACCGCTACGAGGCAGGGCAGTGGACCGACGTGGCCGGCAACGAGAAAGCTTGGAAGAAACCGCGACTCTGGGGTTGATCAACGCGCTCGCTTCGAAAGGCGTTGGGGCCGAACGGGTCACATACTTTCCCAGGGCACTGGCTGCCGACGGTCGATTCCTGCGCGAATTCCAGGGCGCCACGGGGTGCTGGTCACGTCGGCGCTGACGCCGTTCGACGGCACCCGCGGCGTGTCGTCGATGCGCCCGATCGGGGCGTCTGCCACCGGGGCCAGGGCAACACTTGTGCCCGCCTCGCCTCCGTAGGGGCGATGGCGCAGCGCCAACCGGCTTGTCCCCGGCGAATTGTTTGCCGCCGGGTCGACGTGGTACCTGTTCGGTTGCCTGATGCCCGTCTTTACGGCATCTTTACACCGAGGTGCGCCGGGAAGTCTGGTCGGCAGTCGCGTCGTCGGGCGTCGACTCGAGCATGAATGTGGAGATTCCGGCGTGGCCTTGGTCCTGGCATTCGGTCTGGTGCTGCTGCTGAGTGTGTCGCTGTCCGGGGTGGCGGCCAGGACGGTGCTGTCCACCGCGTTGATGTTCCTGGTGGCCGGGGCGTTGATCGGTCCGGGTGGTTTCGACCTCGTTGACCTCGAGCCTGGTCATGCCATGGTGGCCGCACTGGCGGACATTGCGCTGTTCACTGTGTTGTTCACCGACGGTCAGCGCGCCAATATGCGTGCGCTGCGCGAGAATTGGCAGTTGTCGGGTCGTGCCCTCGGCCTTGGCATGCCGCTGACCATGGTCGGCATCGCGGTCCCGGCGCATTATCTGGCCGGGCTGGACTGGCCCACCTCGTTTCTGCTCGGCGCGATTCTGTCCCCGACCGATCCGGTGTTCGCCGCCGCGCTGGTCGGCCGCTCGGACATCCCGCTGCGGCTGCGTCGGCTGCTCAACGTCGAATCGGGCCTCAACGATGGCCTCGCCTTGCCGTTCGTGCTGATCTTTCTTGCCACGGCCAAACACGAGAGCTCGCACTGGACGCAGATCATCGAGGAGCTCCTGCTGGGGCTGGTGCTCGGTTTCGGTGTCGCGGCGTTGGTGGCGCTGGCCTGGCGCAGCAAGATCCTCACCGCCGAGCCGCGATTGCAGCCGCTCGGCCCGGTGGCGATCGCGGTGGTCGTCTACGCCGGTTGCCACCTGACTCATGCCAACCCCTACCTGGCCGCGTTTGCGGCGGGCTCGACCCTGGCGACTCTCGACCCGGTCGTGGCCGAACGATTCGAGCCCTTCGGCGACCTACTGGCCGAGCTCACCAAATTCGCCGCGTTGCTGGTCTTCGGCGCGTTGATCACCCCCGAACGGTTGTCTCACCTCGGCTGGCAAGGCTGGCTGCTGGCCGTGCTCGCGATCGTCGTCGTCAGACCGGTGTCGCTGTTGGTGTCGTTGCTGCGCAGCGGGATGCCGCGGCGGGAGCGGTTGACGGCGGCGTGGTTCGGGCCCAAGGGATTCGCGTCAGTGGTCTATGGCTTGCTGGTGTTGCAGTCGGGCATTCCCGACAACCAGCTGGTCTTCGATCTCGTCGCGGTGACCATCGCGTTGTCCATTGCACTGCATTCGTCCACCGATGTCCCGGTGGCCCGGATGCTACGAGTCGAGCCGCCCGACAATCTGCCCGCCGGCCGCCCAGAGCCTGACGAGCCAGGCGCACCCAAACGCGCATCGCCGGAGAATGCATGATGGGCACCCGGCGCGACGTACGGTTTGGGGGTGCGCGCAGAGCAGATTGCCGAGCAGTTCCCCGTCGTCTCGTCGGATTCGGCGGCGCTGGACGCGGTGCGGTTGATGGCCGAGCAGCGGCTCCCCGGGTTGGTGGTGACCGATCCGCAGGGCAGGCCGCTGACGATACTTCCGGCCTCGCAGGTGGTGCGGTTGCTGGTGCCGGCCTACATCCAGGACGATCCGTCGCTGGCCGGTGTGCTCGGCGAGCAGGCGGCCGACCGGATCGCCGACAAGCTGGGCGGCAAGTCGGTCGAGCAGGTGCTGCCCAAGTCGGCGCCGCACATGCCGACCGTCCACGGCGACGACACGATCGTCGAGGTCGCCGCGATCATGGCGCGCGATCATTCCCCGCTTGTCGCGGTGGTGGCCGGCAAGCAGCTTGTCGGCGTCATCACCGCATCGCGGTTGCTGGAAGTGGCGTTGCAGGCTCACTGACGTCGGGAAGCGCGAGGTAACCGATGGCCGCTCTCGCTCTCGCCGTGTTCGTCGCGGCCTATCTGCTGATCGCGACCGAGAAGATCAACAAGGTCAAGGCGGCCCTCGGGGGTGCCGCTGTGGTGGTGGCCGTCGGCATCGTCGGCTCCGACGACGTCTTCTACTCCCGCGAGACCGGGATCGACTGGGATGTCATCTTTCTGCTGCTCGGCATGATGGTGATCGTCGGCGTGCTGCGCCAGACAGGTGTGTTCGAGTACACCGCGATCTGGGCGGCCAAGCGGGCCAAGGGTTCTCCGTTGCGGGTGATGATCCTGCTGGCGCTGATCACGGCCGGCGCCTCGGCCCTGCTGGACAATGTGACCACGGTGCTGCTCATCGCACCGGTGACCCTTCTGGTCTGCGAACGGCTGGCCATCAATCCGGTGCCGTTCCTGCTCGCGGAGGTGTTCGCCTCCAACATCGGCGGCACGGCCACCCTGATCGGCGACCCGCCGAACATCATCATCGCCAGCCGGGCGGGCTTGTCGTTCAACGACTTCCTCGTGCACCTCGCGCCGCTGGTGGTGATCGCGCTGACGGTGTTCCTGGTGTCGCTGCCGCTGTTGTTCCGCGGCTCGTTCTCCGTCGAGCCGGAACGGGTTGCCGAGGTGATGTCGCTCAACGAGCGCGAGGCCATCCGGGACGTGCGCTTACTCGTCAAATGCGGGGTGGTCCTGGGTGCGGTCTTCGCCGCGTTCATCGGCCACTCCGTGATCCACATCGAGCCGTCGGTGGTGGCACTGCTGGGCGCCGGTGTACTGATCGTCATCTCCGGGGTCGAGCGGATGCACTACCTGGGCAGTGTGGAGTGGGAGACTCTGCTGTTCTTCGCAGGCTTGTTCATCCTGGTCGGCGCGCTGGTGAAGACCGGGGTGATCGCCGTGGTGGCCCGGATGGCCGGGGAGGCCACCGGCGGTAATCCCTTGTTGGCGGCGATGGCGATCTTGGTGGTGTCGGCGCTGCTGTCGGGTGTTATCGACAACATTCCCTACGTCGCGACGATGAGCCCGGTGGTTGCCGACCTCGCCGCGACAGTGGCCAATCCGGTTCACGGCGAAGCACTGTGGTGGTCACTGGCCGTCGGCGCCGATTTCGGCGGCAACCTGACCGCGGTCGGCGCCAGCGCCAATGTCGTCATGCTCGGCATCGCGGCCAGGGAGGGTTATCCGATCAGTTTCTGGGAGTTCACCCGCAAGGGCGCGGTCGTCACAGCGCTGACGATCGGTGTTGCCGTCCCGTATGTATGGCTGCGCTATTTCGTGTTCGGCTGAGCGGAGTTCGAGTCGGCGACCGCGTGGCCGTGGTGAGTTCACGCGTCGCCACCCATCGGCGGGTACACAGGGCGCGTAGCATCGCGGTTACCGGCGATACTTCGCATATGGCCATCAAGCCGTGTCATCGCTGAGTTGAGAAATATGCGGCCGGCTCACGGCCAAGATTGGAGCGTCGTCATGACGCCACACCAGACACGAAAGAATTGCCATAACTCCACCCTGCCGGCGGCTACCCCGAGATTGCGATTGAGGCCCAAGGCATCACGAAGTGGAAGCGTCGACGGGGCATGGTGGCCGCGCAGCGATGAGCTCCTGGTAGAGCTGCCAGATCTGTTGGCGGTGCTCTCGGTTCGGCTTGGTCGCATCGACCGGGTGTTGTATCGCAAGGATTCGTGGGCCAAGACATCGCGCAGGCTCGTCACGGGTGGCGCGCCGGTGCGACTCGACGGCTATCAGCTTCAGCTGATCAACACCATCGAAGTCCTCGGAATGACGGGTGGTCGAATCACTCTGCTGGTGGTTCCTCCCCACACCGATGCCGGTGACGCCCACACCACCATGATGGCTGCCGCGCAAGCCGACGATACCGGTGCCGTTGCGATCGGCTAGGCGATCAGGTGGTATTCCTTCGATCTGGCCGTTGTCTGAATTATATTGTGGGCCTGAGTAAGTCGATGAATGACAGGGCAACCAAGAACGTGCCCGATCAGCCGACGATGAGGGTAGCGGTCAGCGCTGCGCCGAAGACGATGGCCGGGCCGGTCATGCCGGCCAGGAACCCGAGCCCGAAACGTCGTCCGCCGGCGGTGAACGCCAGCACGATCTTGACGAGCAGATTGGATCCCAGTGCCGCGGCGATCGCGACCAGCGCGGTGTCGACGGTGATATCACCTTTTGCGGCGAGGCTTGCCGCGGCGACTGAGCCCGCGTGTGCGTCGGCAAGCCCGGCGGCGAAGGCAGCAAGCACCGCCCCTTGCGGTCCCAATACGGAAGCGCCCCAACGCCCGACGAACAGCGCGACAGTCAGTACCGCGGCGAGAACAAGAGCGGGCCTCAGCGCGAACGGCCGTGCGGCCGGCTTGGACTCCCCGTCGAGCTCGCCGGCCTGGCGGCGACTGTCGGCGGCGGTTCGGTAGACCGCTAGTGCGACACCGACGAGAATGATGGCCGCCGCGGCGACAGGCAGCCACAACCTGCGCAGTACCTCGGCATCCACCAAGCCGATCACCAGCAGCAATTGCACAAAGGTGGCGCCGCTTGCCAGCAGTGCGCCCGCCAATGGGGCGCGCATACCGGCCGCGGTGCGACTGGCGCGCCCCATCGACGCCGTCGTCGCGCTTGCCGAGACGAACCCACCGGCCAAACCGGTCACGAGCAGTCCACGCTGGGGCCCCAGCGCGCGAACGCCGATGTAGCCGACCCAGCCGATGCCGGTGAGCAGCACGACCAGCAGCCATACTTTGGCCGGATTCAAGACACCGTACGGCCCGATCTGTCGGTCGGGCAGCAGCGGCAGGATCACGAATGCGACCACGAAGAACTTGATCGCGTCCTCGAGTTCGATCTCGCTGACGATCTCGCGGGCGAAGTGGTGGATCTTGGTCTTCGAGACCAGCAGCAGCGTCACGATCACGGCGAGTGCTACGGCAAGCGCGGACCGGCTGTAGGCGAGCGCACCGAGTAGATAGGCGACAAGAGCCGCTATTTCGGTGGTGGTTCCCGGGTCTTCCTGGCTGGTGCGAACGTAGGCCAACGCCAAAAGGGCTGCGACGCCGATCATTCCGGCTCCGACACACCATTGGTTGAAGCTCGCCGCGGCAGCGCCGGCGAGCGACAGCAGCGCAAACGATCGTGAACCGGCCGGCAGCTTGCGGAGGTGGCTACGTTCACGCTCGAAGCCGAGCAACAATCCGATGGCCAACGACACCAGGAACGGCTCGATCTGCGACAGGTCCAAAGCCAGGCTCCCCGTATCGAACGTCACCGCGCAGACACTGGTCGCGTTCCGTGCGTGATGACCGTGGGTTCATCGTCGGGGCGACTTCGGGGTTGGCCTCGGTCGTCGGTGCCCCACCCCGCGTACCCCAGCGCCGCGGCGACCGCGGTGTATATCGCCGCCTCCGACCACATGAAGCCCACCCCCCAGCGTCGTCCAAGAAAGACCGGCTCGCTGATGATTCCTCGGGATGTCGCCACCGCATATGCGGCGTGGGCGTAGGCCAGGGCGGCGAACGGTCCCGACAAGAATTTGCACACTTCGCGGTTCATGATGAATTCCTCTCCTCGAGCGGTATCACTGAGCGGTGGGGTGCAGCCGCTCACGTATCAACGGGAATTCGGTATGGACATGCCGATCCATTGCCGCGGCGAATCGCGGCGAAAAGTACATCTTCAGAAGCGGATCGAGGATACGGCCCGGTCCTGTCCACCCGGCCGTAATCGTATGACGAACGTGGACACAACCGGCGCGATCGGTGACCTCTATGGTCAACCAAGCCGGCAGGCAGATGCCCTTCTTCAGTTGCCAGACGATCTTTC
Source organism: Mycolicibacterium vinylchloridicum (assembly GCF_013404075.1). Classification (GTDB taxonomy): domain Bacteria; phylum Actinomycetota; class Actinomycetes; order Mycobacteriales; family Mycobacteriaceae; genus Mycobacterium; species Mycobacterium vinylchloridicum. Next base: position 19,523 of record NZ_JACBJQ010000007.1, on the reverse strand, counting down.
GGCCCGGCTCGGCCTCGACGACCACCGCCGTCATCCGAAGGCGACGCTTGCCGATGAACTCGTCCATGAAGACCGCATCGCCGACATGGTCGACGTTCCCCACGGCGACGGGGCGCAGATGCAGGTGTACTCCTGGCCACCATTTCTGATAGCCCGCGTCGGTGCACTCGGACAGAAAGTCGGTGACCTCCGCTCCGGTCAAACCGGGAACGGTGACTTCGGATCGGATTGTCAACACCGTCGGACCTCCCGGAGCATGGCGTGGGTTCGACGCTATTGCCGGTCGCTTCGCGAGCATCAGGGTCCAACGTCATCGGGTTTGTGGTACGAAGTCGCCGCCTGTCACCGACCAGAATCGATGCCGCGGTCACACAACATTCTCTGGCTATGAGCGCTCAAAGAAGCCGGGTTCGGCGGCGATGTCTCGCGCTGCGTGGCACTCTCGCTGAGTGCCTTCACCGAACGTCGCCCCTGCGCTCCTGGTCATCGAGGATGACCGCGAGCTCAGCGCGATGTTGGCCGAGCTCCTCGTCGACGAGGGGTATCGGGTCGACACCGCTTTCGACGGACAGCAAGGCCTACACCGCGGCCTGACGGGCGGCTACGACGCGCTCATCGTGGACCGCGGGTTGCCGGTGATGGACGGCTCGGACCTGATAGCGCTGCTGAGGTCGAAAGGGATCGCGACGCCCGCTCTGATCTTGACCGCCCGGGGAGCGGTGGATGACCGCGTCGAAGGCCTCGATGCGGGCGCGCAGGACTACCTGGTCAAACCTTTCGAGGTCCCCGAGCTGCTCGCGCGGGTGCGCGCCCTGTTGAGGCGGATCGACACCTCCGCCACCGTGATCACGGCCGGCCGCTTGCGGCTGGACCGGGTGACTCGGCGGGTGGCCGGGGCGGCGGCCGACGGCGTCGAGGTCGAGTTGTCGGAGCGGGAAGCCTCGCTGCTGGCGACGCTGATGGCCGCACCCAAACGGGTGTTCAGTCGCGCGCAGTTACTCGATGCGGTGTTCGAAGGTGCCGAGTCCGGCGGGGCGGTCGATCTCTACGTCCACTACCTGCGGCGGAAGCTCGGTAAGCAGGTCATCCGCACGGTGCACGGTGCCGGTTACCGCTTTGGGCTCGAATGACCCCCGCGGGTGACCTCGCCGTGGTGAAGCGGGCGGGCCGCATCGCGGCGATCCAGGCCTCCGTTGCCCTGGCCGTGGTTCTGCTGGTGGTCGGTGGAGTGGTTTTCACGGTGTACGTGCGTGCGCAGAACCGACAGATCGACGCCGAATTGCAGACCCTGGCCATGTCGGCCGACGATGCCAACGACCCGCCCCCGGACATGGAACTGGCGCTGCGCGACGACAACGGTGTGGTGTCAACCAGTGATGGGGGCCAGCCCGGCGTCCCGCTGCTGTCGGGCTCCCCGGGATTCGGTGACCTTCGGACCGAGGAGCGGCATTACCGAACGCTGGTCGTGGACCGGCCTGAGGGACGCGTGGTGGCGATGATGGACTTGGCGCCCTACCACGCGGGCCGTAACCGGCTGCTGATGTCGGTGGCACTCGCCGAGCTGGCCGGCATCCTGGCGTCGATCGCGGTGGTGGTCCTCTTCACCCGCCGATCGGTACGTCCGCTGGCTCAGGCGCTGGCGTTACAGCGGCGGTTCGTCGCCGACGCATCGCACGAGCTGAGAGCCCCTCTGACGGTGTTGCACACCCGAGCGCAGATGCTGGCTCAGCGGGCCGGCACTGCGGACGCCGATGCGATCCGTGCGGACGCCGGTGCGCTGGTGGCCGACACCAGGGCATTGAGCGATATCGTCGATGACCTCCTGGCTTCGGCGACCATGACCGCCGGCGAGTCACCACGAGACCGGGTGGACCTGACATCGGTGGCAGCCGGCGTGCACCACAGTCTGGCGCCCTACGCCGACGCATTGGGTGTGCGCCTTCACTTCGAAAATCCGGGAAATACGGGGCAATTCGATGTCATCGGATCCGGAGCTGCACTGCGCCGTGCGCTCACCGCGTTGGTCGACAATGCCCTCAGCCACGAACATTCCGGCGGCACAGTCGAAATACGCCTGAGCCGGCAGGGCTCGACGATCGTTGCCGAGGTCGCCGACGACGGCGTCGGTATCGACGTCGATGCCATGTCGACGTTGTTCACCCGATTCGCGCATGGCGCCGAGCACACCACCCGGACCGGCCGGCAGTCCTACGGCATCGGGCTGGCATTGGTGCGCGAGATCGCTCACGCCCACGGCGGAGACGTCACGGTCGAATCGACACCCGGGCAAGGCGCCACCTTCACCCTGAGTCTCCCCGCCGCTGACCACATCGGCTAGCCAGCGAATTCTTCGAGGATTCAAAAATTCGGGTGTGAGCATTCGTTTGATGGACTCACCCAGTTCTGTACTGCGCCGCGCCGCGGTCGCGTCATGGGCATTGGGCGGCATCGGCGTCGCCGGCGTTGCGGTTGCCTCGACTCTGGCCTACGCGGACACTCTGAAACCTGAAGCCGAACCATCGAGCGACGTCGCGGTCCAGACGGCCGCCGATACCGGTGCGGTGCCAACATCGGTCGTCGAGGTCCCGGTTGCGATCCCGACGCCCATCGAACCGCCGCCACCGCCGCCGGTGCCGGAACCGCCCCCGGTCACGTCGGCGCCGCGGGTGACGAACTCCGTTCCGGCGCAGAGTGCCCAAGGGGACACGCCACCGGTGGCGCGCAAGCCGCCGGCGCCGGCCGCGCCGACCAAGGCCGCCCCGAGGCCGACGACCACGCGTCGGATCAACACCCCGACGACGGTGCAGTCTCCGAAGTACTCGCCGCCGCACATCACGGTGTCCCGCGGATCATGATCACCGCCGAGCACGACCTGTCGACCGCGGAAACCCATTGGCGGCGTTGGACAATGGATATGCAGATCATCGTCACGGACCCGGACTCACTCGGTCCTGCGCGATGGGCGGTGAACTCCGAACTCGACGCGATCGAGGCTGCCGCGTCGCGGTTCAACCCCGATTCGGAGATCAATGCCCTCGCGCGGTGCGGTCGGCCCATGCCGATCAGCGCCTTGCTCGCCGAATTGCTCGGCGCCGCAGTGCGGGCGGCAGAGCAGACGGATGGCGACATCGACCCGACGATCGGCGCCAGGCTCATCGAACTCGGCTACGACCGGGACATCGCCGCAACGGATGCGTCGATGCCACTCGCGGTGTCGGCGACCCGGCCCGCCGACTGGTCGATGATCACTATCGCCGGGCAAGTGGCTGCCGTGCCGCGCGGAGTGGTGCTCGACCTCGGCGCGACGGCCAAAGCCATCGCCGCTGATCGTTGTGCCGAGCGGGCGCACCGAGCAACCGGTGCGGGTGTGTTGGTGAATCTCGGGGGTGACATCGCCACCGCGGGAGAGGCACCCGACGGGGGTTGGCCGGTGCTGGTCTGTGACGGTGTTGACGAGCCCGCGGTGGTGGTTGCGCTGCCGGCCGGCCTCGCGATGGCCACATCGAGCACCCTGCGCCGCCGCTGGCGGCGCGGGGGTCAGCTGTTGCATCACATCGTCGATCCGCGATCCACGTGGTCGGCGGACCCGGTGTGGCGCACCGTCAGCGTGACGGCGGAGAGCTGCTTGGCCGCCAACACCGTCAGCACGGCAGCGGTGATCCGAGGATGGCGGGCTGTCGAATGGATTGGTAAACAGCCGGTTTCCGCGCGACTGGTCGATCGTGACCGGATCGTGCACACCCTCGGTGGGTGGCCGTCAGACGATGAGTGCAGGTGGCGATGACGAGCGAGGCGCTGTGGGCGCTGGGGCGCGGCAGCGGCATCACTGCGTTGGGATTCCTCAGCCTTTCGCTGACCCTGGGCGTGGTCACCCGGTCGGGCCGCCCGCTTCCTGCGCTGCCGAGGTCCGCCGTTGCCGAGGTGCATCGATTCGCGGCACTGGCCGGAACATTGCTTGTCGCCATGCATCTGGGACTGCTGTTCGCTGACCCCTACGCGCAGCTGAGGATCATCGATTTCGTCTTGCCCTTCCTCGGCGCCTACCGGCCGCTGTGGCAGGGTCTGGGCACCCTGGCCTTCGACCTGCTGATCGTCGTGGTCGTCACCAGCGTGCTTCGGCAGCGGCTGGGACTACGCGTTTTTCGCGCTGTGCATTGGACGTCGTATGCATTGTGGCCTGTCGCGCTGGCGCACGCATTGGGCAACGGAACCGACACCGGCCACCTCTGGTTCCGGATATTCGCCGGCTGTTGCGGGGTGGCCGTGGCCGGCGCGTTGGCCTGGCGTCTGCGCGCCGAGTTCGCTGAATATGCCCGCGCACGAACCCCGGTGGACGCATGAGGGCACAGCGGCTGTTCGCGGCGGCGGGAGCAGGCTTCGCCGCGCATCGGGCGGAGTTCGGTGATCTGCCGGCAGTGACTCGCGATGGGCTCGTCCGGAGGTTGGACGAGGCCGGGCTCACGGGCAGGGGAGGAGCGGGCTTCCCGACGGGCCGCAAGATCGACTCCTTAGGTAGCCGACACCCGGTGGTGATCGGTAATGGCGCCGAAGGCGAGCCGCTCAGCGCGAAGGACGTGACGCTGCTCGCCCGTGCCCCGCATCTGGTTCTGGACGGCCTGGAATTGGCTGCCAATGCGCTTGCCGCCCAATCGGTATCACTGTACGTGCCGGCACACGCGTCGGCTGATGTGCAGCGCGCATTGGGCGAGCGGGCGCAGACCGCGCCACACCGATGCCGAATCACCGTTGTCGAGGCACCTGACGATTTTCTCGCCGGCGAGGAATCGGCCGTCGTCAGCCGCGTCGCGGGTGGCCCCGCGCGCCCGCGCGACCGAACCGTACGCCCCACGAAATCCGGTGTCCGGGGCAGACCGACGTTGGTCAGCAATGTGGAAACCTTCGCCCAGATCGCGTTGATCGCCCGATACGGCCCGGCCTGGTTCCGCGCCGTCGGCGACCCGGCGCAACCGGGCACCATGCTCGCCACGGTATCGGCCACATTCATGCCGACCTCGGTGGTCGAGGTTCCTACCGGAATTGTGTTGGGCGACATCGTCACTCACGCTGGATCCACCCCGCATCGCCTCCAAGCACTGCTGGTGGGCGGTTATCACGGCAGCTGGGTTCCAGGCACCGCTCTCAGGCAGGCCCAGCTTTCCCGGAATGGTCTGGCCGCGTTTGGCGCCACACCGGGCGCGGGCGTATTGCATCTCTTGGGGTACGACGAATGCGGTTTGGCCCGCACTGCTGAAGTCGCGGCATACCTGGCCGACCAAAGTGCACGTCAGTGCGGTCCGTGCCGGTTTGGCCTGCCGCGGCTGTCGACGCTGTTGGATGAACTCGCCTTCGGCGAGGTCAGCGATGAGCTCCTCGGTGAGGTCCACCGGATGGTCGGCTTGATCGACGGTCGTGGATCGTGCCGTCACCCCGACGGCACGGCACGATTCGTCAGGTCCGCGCTCACCGTGTTCGAAAGCGACATCGCTCATCACCGGCGTGGCTGCTGCCTGGCCGCCCGTGAGGCCGCCGTCGGAGAACTGCGGTGACAGGTAAACCTGCTGCGCTGCGACTGCACATCGATTGGACACGCTGTGACGGGCGTGGGTTGTGCAGCGAGCTTCTGCCGCAACTCCTGAGCCGTGACGATTGGGGATATCCGCTGGCGCGTGACGGCTCACGGGAGCCCTCAGTACCCGGCCGGATGGTGAAACACGCTCGTCGGGCCGTCGCCCGGTGCCCACGGTTGGCGCTGACCCTCGTCGAAGACACCTGATGCCGGTGCGCCGAATGGTGATGGAGCTCAGGATTTCTGCGTCGCCGTGATCGCGGCGAGCGTGTGGGCGATGTCGGTCTCGGCGCGGGCTTTGTCGAAGCCGAGCCGGTGCAGCGTGCCGTCGTCGTCTTCGGCTTCCATCAGGGCCAGCAGCATGTGCTCGGTGCCGATGTAGTTGTGGCCCAACCGAAGTGCTTCGCGGAAGGTCAGTTCGAGTGCTTTGCGCGCTTGGGCGTCGAACGGGATCAGCGCGGGCATTTCGGCCGCAGCGGGTGGCAACGTGATGGCGTCGCGCACGGTGTCGTTGGTGATCTGCTGGGCGCGTAGCAGGGGAGTGGCCAGCGCGGCCGGATCGGTGAGCAGGCCGAGCAGGAGGTGATCCGCATTGATTTCAGCGTTACTGGCCTGGTGTGCGGCGTTCTGGGCGGCGACGACGGCGGCGCGCGCACGTGGAGTGAAACGGGCGAAGCCCTGCGCGGGGTCCAGGTCGTTGGCGTCGAGGTTGGTCAGCTTGGGCACGAAGCGCTTCTGGGCGGCCTGCTTGGTGACGCCCATGCTCTTGCCGATGTCGGTCCAGGACGCGCCGGAGCGGCGGGCCTGGTCGACGAAGTGACCGATCAGGTGGTCGGCGAGTTCGCCGAGCGCCTCCGCGGTGAGCACGGCGTCGGCCAGCTGTTCGAGGGCGTCGGTGTGGACGCGCTTGATGGCGTCGATGAGGTCATCGAGGCGTACCGGGTAGGCGATGCGAGCGGGCTCTTCCATGCGTCAACCGTAAGTTGACGTTCCGAATTCGTCAACCGCGAGTTGACGGTGTAGTTGTCATGCCGTCGGGTATCCGCCAACCATGCCAACTGCTGCTAGTCGCGACATCAGTGCACCTCGGATGCGGGTGTGGGAGGTGTTGGCCGACGGCTGGAGCTACTCGCAGTGGGTCGTCGGCAACAGCCGCATGCGCGCGGTCGATGCCGACTGGCCGGCGCCAGGGACGCGCATTCTGCACTCCATCGGGGTCTGGCCGGCCGTCGTCGACGACGAGACCGTCGTGCTGAGCTGCATGCCGCAGGAAGAATTAGTGCTGCTGGCTCGGCTCGGTCCCGCCGGCGCGGCCCGGATCACCCTGCGGCTCAGCGATATCGAGGGCGGATGTCGCGTCGAGATGACGGAGGTGGCCGTGGAGGGCCCGATGCGGTTTGTCCCCGACCGGATCCAGCTCACCGGCATCTGGCCGCGCAACCGCGAATGCACCTGGCGGTTGGCCAACCTCGCTGAGCACCGGGAGCCGGCCGAACTCGACTAGAGGCCGCCGCGACGTTCAGCAAACGCCGCGCCGCCCACCGTGGCCTTTCGGAGATTCCGCCACGAGCGGTGCGGCGGAATCCATAAACTCGGCGCCATGGCAGGCCTGCGCAAATCCCAAGAGCAGCCCGACCTGAGCAAGATCGACAACCGGGCACCGTCGGTGCCGCGGATGTTCCTTGACCGGGTTGCGGCTACGCCCACCAGCGAAGCGTTTCGCTACCCCGACAACGACGGGTGGACCAGTGTCACCTGGCAGCAGGTCGGTGATCGCGTCGAACTGATCGCCGCCGGGTTGATCTCGCTGGGTATCAATCCCGAGGATCGGGTCGCGCTGGCATCGGGGACCCGTTACGAGTGGGTGGTGGTCGACTTCGGCATCCTGGCGGCCGGAGCGGCCACGACGACGGTCTATCCGAGCACCAACGCCGAGGACACCGCGTTCATCGTCGCCAACTCCGGCAGCCGAATCGTGGTGGCGGAGAACCAGTCGCAGGTCGACAAGCTGGTCGCGCACCGCAGCGAACTGCCGGCCGTCGAGAAGGTGGTGATCATCGACGGCGCCGGTGATGGCGACTGGGTGATCACCCTCGAGGATCTCGAACAGCTGGGCAAGCAGTTGCTGGCCGACAACCCGACCGCGGTGACCGACCGGATCGACGCGATCCGCCCCGATCAGCTGGCCACCCTGATCTACACCTCGGGCACCACCGGAAAGCCCAAAGGGGTGCGGCTGCACCACGAGGCCTGGACCTACACCGCGGCGGCGCTGCAATCCCTGCACGTGCTCTCCGAGAAGGACCTCAACTACTTGTGGCTGCCGCTGGCCCACTCGTTTGGCAAGGTCATGCTCGCAATGCCGTTGGTGATGGGCTTCCCGACGGTCATCGACGGTCGCGTCGACAAGATCGTCGAGAACCTGGCGATCATCAAGCCGACGTTCATGGGCGCGGTGCCGCGCATCTTCGAAAAGGTGCACGGCCGCATCACCGAGACGATCGCCGAAGAGGGCGGATTCAAGAAGACCCTCTTCGACTGGGCGATCGACGTGGGCTTGCGGGTATCGCGCGCCAACCAGGCCGGTCACCGAATCGGTGCGGGCCTGGCTTTCCAGCGCGCGATCGCCGATCGGCTGGTGTTCTCCACCATTCGCCAGCGGTTCGGCGGACGGCTGCGCTTCTTCATCTCCGGCTCGGCTGCCCTGGACCGCGACGTCGCCCAATGGTTCGACGCGGTCGGCGCGATCGTGCTGGAGGGCTACGGGCTGACCGAGACGTCGGCGGCGTCGTCACTGAACCGCCCGGAGGCCTACCGGTTCGGCACGGTGGGCTGGACGTTGCCCTACACCGACGTCAAGATCGCCGACGACGGCGAGGTGCTCCTCAAGGGGCCGGGTGTGATGAGCGGATATCACGACCTGCCCGAGGCCACCGCCGAAGCCATCAACGGTGACGGATGGTTCCATACCGGCGACATCGGTGAACTCGACGCCGAGGGGTACCTGCGGATCACCGACCGCAAGAAGGACATGTTCAAGACGTCGCAGGGCAAGTATGTGGCGCCCTCTGCGATCTCGGCGGCCTTCAAGGGCCTGTGCCCGTTCGCCAGCGAGATCATCGTCTACGGCGAGGGGAAGCCGTACTGTGTCGGGTTGGTGAGCCTGGACGGAGAGGCGATTCGGGAGTGGGCCGACCGAAATGGCTTGGAGGGCAAGTCTTTCAGTGAGATTGCCCGCGACGAGAAGACCAAGGAGATGGTCGAGGGGTACGTGGAGACCCTCAACAAGCACCTCAACCGCTGGGAGCAGGTGAAGCGGGTTGCCATCATCGATCGCGAATTGACGGTCGAGGCAGGCGATTTGACGCCAAGTCTGAAGCTCAAGCGCAAGGCTGTCGTGGAGAATTTCCACGACAACATCGATCAGCTGTACGGGTAGCCGTGCGACGGTGTGCCGCGCTGATCGCGGTGGCGGCTGCCGCGGTGGCGGTTTCGGCGCCGGCATCTGCCGACGATCCGGTACCTGCGGCCGGCGCGCCGTGCCCGCAGAACTTCGCGAACGCCATGACGCAGCTCCCGGGCGGGCGTGACTACCTGATATGCCAGCCGGTACCGGACCGTGATGGCACCTGGGCTCCGGTCGACACCCCGTTCGATCCCAGCAGTCGGTGGCTCAGTTACGGGCCGGAGATCACGTTGCACGGTCAGGGATTCCGCAACCCGAACCTGCGCTCAGGGCAATGGACCGCGGCTCCGTTGGACCCGGCCACGGTGTGTGGCGCCGACCAGGTGACCGTCATCGGCCCGGGAGAGCTTGCGCCCCTGGTGCATTCGCAGGGTCAGCCGGGCCAGCCGCTGCAGCTGGAGGTGCTGCCGAAGTTGTTCACCATCGCGCTCAGCGGTAACTGCCTGTGGTCCGAGGACCAGGTCGAGTAGGGTCTCGCCACATGTTTCGTCTGACGGTCCAGGACGTGTTTGTCATCAAGGGTCGCGGTCTGGTCGCTACGGGCCGCGTCGAACTCGGAGCGGTCCGGGTCGGCGACGAGGTGCGCATCAACGGTGCGCGCGCGGTTCAGGTCGATGCCGTCGAGCAGTTCCGTAAGAAGGTGGACGAGGCGGTGGTCGGTGACAATGTCGGGCTGCTGTTCTCGACTCTCGAGCGCAGTGATGTGTCGCCGGGTGACGTGTTGACGTCGGGCGCCGTCGAGCCTGCGTCCGGTGGTGTCGAGGTGAGTCTGTAGCCAGCGTCCAAGTGGTCCCCAGGGGCGGGGGGCCGGTGGCCCAAGGGGGTGGCCACTTCGCGTAACCCACCCCTGGAGACCCGCTTGTGACGGTCAGGCTTCGGGTTGATTCTGTACCGGGACCCCGACCGGTTGGCTGTGTTCGCAGCTCTGGGAAAAATGTACGACAAACCCAGCCGGCGGGAAGCCGACTTCACCAGAAAAATTGACGAATCAGTAAGGCTTGCTCTACCAGGTCACCGGCAGCGCGACCAGGCCGTGCGACAGCGAGTGGAAGCCGGCGGTCATGGTCGCCGGATCGGCACACAATTGCAGGGTGGGGAACCGGGGGATCAGCTGCGAGTAGACGGTCTTGAGTTCCAGACGGGCCAGCGCCGCGCCGACGCAGTAGTGCAGGCCGTAGCCGAATCCGACGTGGGCAGCGCCGGTGCGCCGGAGGTCGACGCGGTCGGGGTTGGCGAAGAACTCGGGGTCGTGATTGGCGGCGCCGGGATCGAGCAGGACCAGATCGCCTTCCCGGATCGTCACCCCGTCGGCGTCGATATCGGCGCGGGCATACCGGGGAACGCCGACCCCGCCGACCATGCCGGCACGCAGAATTTCCTCGACGGCCTTCGGGATCAGCTCGGGGTCGGCCAGCAATGCCTGCCATTGCTCGGGGTTGGTGAGCAGCAGCAGTGAGCCCACCCAGATCTGAGTCACCGTGGTTTCGTGTCCGGCGAAGAGCAATTGCATTGCCAGGGTCGCGATTTCGAAATCGGAGAGGTCGGGTTCGTCGCACAACCGGGAGATGACGTCGTCGTCGGGATCCGCGCGTTTCGCGGTGACCAGTTCCATGCCGTAGCCGAGCAGCGATTCGAGCCCCTTCAGGGAGACGTCGTCGTCGGGTGAGAAGGCGGCGTCATCCACCCAGAGCCGGAAGCGATCTCGATCGGCATAGGGCACGCCGAGCAGATCGCAGATCACCAGGATGGGCAGCGGCTGAGCCAGGGCGGTCAGCAGGTCGGCCGGTGGTCCTTGGCGTTCCATGTCGTCGAGCAGTGCGGTGCACAGGCCCTCGATCTTCGGCTGCAGGGTGCGCATGTGCCGCGGGCCGAAATGCGGCTGCAGTAATTGCCGCATGCGGGCGTGGTCGGCCGGTTCGGAGTCGAAGTCGCCGATCGGGCCGCCGAACAACGCCGACGTGCGGCTGCGTGGCGCGTTGGCCGGATCGCGGTGGGTGCGCCCCAGCCGTTCGTCGTCCATCAGCCGGCGCACCAGCGTGTAACCGGTGACCAGCCAGGCCTCGTCGCCGACGGCTGTCAGGATCTTGTGGATCGGCCCGGTGCCCTGCAGGGCGAGCAGTTGATCGGGGGATTGCAGGGGATGGGTCTGGCGGAACGGCAACTGCGCGGTGGCGGTCATGGTTCGCAGCGTACGACTGTCGTGTGTCGTGTGGTCGATTTTTTAAGACTATTGGTCTTGTTTGCGTCGGCTCTACTATCGAGCCGTGGCTCCCATGGATCGTCGCAGCGTGACCGCGCTCCTCGGGGTGTGCGCCGTGCCGGTGGCCAGTGCCGTGTGGCTTTCGTCGGTGGCGTCCGCCGACCCTGCGTCCTGGAACGGTGAGTACGCGATCACGTTCATCGTCGGGCCCAAGGCTGGAACGAGTATGGCGGCCGGTCAGCCCGAGCAACAGCACACCGAAATCTATGGCTTCCAATCGAGCTGTGCGAGCGGAAAGTGCACCGCCACGATCACGAGCGGTCCTGCCCCGAGCAACCCGACGGTTCCGCAGCCCGTTCAGTTCACCTGGGATGGGTCGTCCTGGGCGCAGGCAAGCGACTTCCAATGGGATTGCCGCATGCCCGATGAGACGGTCCAGTGGAATCCGGCCCACGCTGAGGTGCGCTATACCCCGCAAGCCGACGGGTCCCTCGCCGGCACGATGCGCACCGAGATCTTCAGCGGCGCGTGCCAGGGCACTGTCGAGATGAACATGACCGCCGAGCGGGTGTAGACCTCGGGCGGGAAATCCTGCCGTGCAGGGTGTTTCGTGTAGGACTGGGTGTACATCAACCTCATCCAACGGAATGCCGGTAAACGACCGCCTGATGGTCTTTCTTGCCGGTGTCGCCGCCGCCGAGCGTGGTCACGAAGCTCGCTGACTGCGTCCTTGACCGTCAAACCGATCACGTCATCGCGCGGGTCTGACCCGGTACATCGCGTGGACCGTGATGCCGGTAACCGGCTGGCTCGCCCGGCGTGAGAGTCTGCGCCCGGCTGAACGGAAGCGTCTTCCGGCCCGCAATCTCCATCGGTTCGCCCCGAGGACAGTGCAGGAACCGCTCGCGCGGGGCCCTGATCGGCGGATAAACCGCTGTTCAGAGGTGGTGCGCGATACTGGGATTGAACCAGTGACCTCTTCCGTGTCAGGGAAGCGCTCTCCCGCTGAGCTAATCGCGCGGGGTACATCTTGGAGGTGGAGACGGGAATCGAACCCGTGTGCACGGCTTTGCAGGCCGTTGCCTCACCACTCGGCCACTCCACCGTTGGGTCTGATGCCGCACTTGCACCTTCGAGCGGATGACGGGATTCGAACCCGCGACCCTCACCTTGGCAAGGTGATGCGCTACCAACTGCGCTACATCCGCGCGCCTCGGACGAGATCGTCGCCCGCTGCGAAGGACGACAATAGTCGACGCAACCGAAGCCACACAAATCCCGTCGTTCGCGGGTCGCGACTTGGGCATTCTGGCCGGATACGGTTGTCGTGCTAGTGTTCCAGTCCGGCGAGCACGCCACCTTCGATGGTGTCCGCCACCCCGGGTCTCGTAGCTCAGTGGGAGAGCGTCCGCCTCACACGCGGAAGGTCGCTGGTTCGATACCAGCCGGGACCACCACATAAAAACCCAGCTCAGAGAGTGTATTTCTGATCCCGCACAGTGCGAGACGGCGTCGCCAAGCTCGATAGGGCCAAACAGTCAGCGGGCCGACGTGACTCGATTCGTTGTCCCACAAGGACAACGGTCCCATGACAGCGTCGCCCGGAGCCGCCCCTGTCGTCGAGCGTTCCTGGCTCATTGCTGCGGGGCGGTCGCAGGTAGCGATGACGCGATTGCGCCGCAGTGCCCCGGCGCTGAAGTTCGCCGCGCTGATCGCGGTTATTACGTTGTGTGGGCATTTTCAGTGGGCGAACTCGATACCCTGAACCATCCGGAGCCGCCGCTGACAGCGCATACCTCGCTCGGAACGGATGTTTGCAGCGGTGAGTCGCTGATGCGGAGGAGGGGTGCGATGGATCGGCTGGTTCAGGCACTGACTGCTTCGGTGGATCCAGCCTCGTTAATGGTCCGCGTCGCGGAGCAGGCGTGTGCGTTCATGCCAAATGCCGATGGGGCCGCTATCAATCTGCTTCGCGCCTCCGACAACGCCTATGTGACGGTGTCGGCAACCGGCGTACTAGCGCCTGCCATCGGATTCGTGATCCCCAAGGACAGCAGTGTGCAGGGCATCGCTGCGCGGGAGAATCACCCCATCCTGATCCACGATGCGCAGGTGGACCGCAGTGTGTCGCGGAATGTCCGTGCGATGAACAAGCAGTGGGGCACCCGATCGTGGGCGGTGATTCCGCTGGTGCACAACGACACAGCCATCGGTTCGCTGATGCTGGCTGCCAGGAACGCCGGCGCCTTCACCCAGACAGATATCGACCCGATGGTCGCGGTGAGCGACTTCGTTTCGGCGTTGATCGGCAACCAGTCGGAGCTGTCGACGCTGTTGACGGATGTGATCATCGATGGTCAAGACCGCGGGCAGGGGGCTTTCACAGCCCGATTTGTCGCGTCGGTGATGATGCCGGAAGCGGTCGAGGCCGAGGGACACCAACTTCGATTGGACGCGCTGCTCGACCAGCCTGACGTCCTCGGCGTGGCGTTTCAGCCCATCGTGCATCTGGCGAGCCGCAGAACTATCGCCTACGAAGGGTTGGCGCGCTTCCCTGCGTCGACGGGGTTGACCCCGGCACAGTGGTTCAGCACGGCCCGCCGCCTGGGCCGAGGCCTCGAGCTGGAGGCCACCGCGCTACGTGCCGTCTTGGCCGCAGCTCGCGGCATCCCGGGCGCTTGCCCGGTCTCGGTCAACCTGAGCCCGAACGCGGTGCTGGAGCCCGCGATTCAGGAGATTCTGGTAGCACAGGATCGACAGTTGATCATGGAGATCACCGAGCACGAACCGTTTCCCGATGACCTCGGCGCAGGCCTGAAGTGTCTGCGCCAACGGGGAATCAAGGTCGCGGTCGACGATGCCGGCGCCGGATATGCCAGCTTCACTCAATTGCTGCGGTTACGGCCGGACATCATCAAGATCGACGGTGAGTTGATCGCTGGCATCGACAACGACCCGGCAAAGCGCGCAATAGCCACCGCACTGACGTCGCTGGCAGCCGAGCTGAACGCGACGGTAGTCGCCGAAGCCGTGGAGACGGCCGGCCAGCTGCAGACACTGATTCGTCTGGGTATCGAATACGGCCAAGGCTTTCACCTCGGTCGGCCGCGGCCTGAGCCTCGCCTGGACCGCAGTGGCGCAACGTCTTGATCGGTGGCGGTTGTATTCCGGGTCAGCACGCGGGGGCTGAGGGCGCCCAGTGTCGCCGGCCATGACCGGATCAGCCTTGGCCGCCGGCGGATTTGAGCATCACGCTCAGGCAACTCCATGTCGGCGGTGAACCGATGCGAAGAGCTTCCGTTGCAGCCGAACGTATTTGGGATTGCGGCTCGACGACAAGTCGACTGAGTGCACGTCGCTTATGCGATCATCGGGTCGATCGCAGACCGCGGCACCAGCACGTGCAACGCCCCGGCCGAGGCCGGCAACAGCGCACCCTGATCGAAGAAGAAGATCACCCCGTCGTTGACCACCGCGAAATTCTGGTAGTTGGCAGCGTTGTACAGCGCTCCCGGCGCGAACGGCAACGGCGGCGGGGGAGGTGGCGGCGTCGTGGTGGTCGTGGTGGTCGGGGTCGTCGTGGCCGGCTGTCCGGGTTGTGTGGGCGGCGCGACCGGCGGCGGCGGTGCCAATTGCTGTTGCAGCTCGGACTGGATGATCGGCGCGACGGTCTTGAGCGGATCGTCCACCCGCCACAGCGGCGTGTTCTGCTTGTCGTCCGGCGCGGCCGTGTAGACGATCGCCTTGCGATAGCTCTGGTCCCAGTTGAACGCCTTGTACGTCGTCTGCGGCTGGGCGGCGCCGACGGTCTGGGTCACCGTGAACACCACGGTTTGCGTGCCGCGCGGAGGAACAGCCGAGCTGTATTCCGTCGGCTTGATGCTCAACGTGGACGGTGCGCCGGACTTGGCTGTGTTGAGGAACGAGTCGCGCGTCTGGGAGATGTAGTCGGCCACCGATTTCTGGTCGGGGTAGTCCAGCGGGATGCTGATGTCGACGCTGTATGCGGGGTCGGAGAGCTGGATCTCGCACGTGCTGCCGGTGTTGCCGCCCTTGAGGTCGGCGCAATAGTCCTTCGGGGCCGCTGCTGCCAGCCCAGGAGAGACGGACATGGCGGCAAACGTGACGACCACTGCCACGCTGACAGAACGCATGAGTGAGACCTCCAAGCACGTGCGGCGCGCGCCGCGACCAACAATTATCGTCTGCCGCGCCAGCACAGCGCCCCGACGGCGTTGGCGCTACCCAGCGTAGACGAGGGGCACTCGACCTCGGGTGTGGTGAAAAGCGGCTCAGCCGTGCGGTGCCTCGGAGATCTTGGTGTCTTCCTTGCCGAGTGTCTGGCAGTAGAGCGTGACCGAGGTCTTCGTGGCCGTGATCTCCAGATTCGACGGATCCTGCCCGCTCTTGTCCTTGAGCATCTTGCTGACTTCGTCGTTCTGCTTCTTCTCGTCTTGAGTGAGGAAGTCCTTGCACTTGGTGTCGCCGCCGGTATTGATGACCTCGGAGGCCGAGCAGCCGCTCAGGACGGCTGCCGCCGCCGATGCTGCAAGGACGGAGTGCATGATTCGCTTCACTGGGAACCTCTCTCGCTGAAGAAACGGCACGCAGTTAGTTCACAGAATCGCCGCAATCGAAACGTCAGTCCAGATTCGCGAGCGCCCTTCGGGCGGCCTCCAGCTCCGCTTCGAGTGCGGCAACCCTGGCGGCCTGCTCTGAGCGGGCCTCTTCGATGACCGCATCGATCGGGGTGGCGAGATCTTCGTGCAGTTCCCTGGCCGCCCGGGACACCGCGGCCGCCGCGACGGCAAGATCGCGGGCTACGCAGGTGGTACCGCGCTTCAGTTCGGCGTGCCATTCACCATCGGCCGTCCCGGTGACGGTGAGGGTGAGCTCGAGCGTCTTGGATCTCTTGCCGGCCTTCTTGGCGACGGCCTTCGCGGGCTCCGCGGAACCAGGCGCGGGCGCCGGCGTGCACTCGGGCACCTCGGCTCCGATCGGACGAAGCAATTGGGTGTCCACGGTCATCGTCACGTTGATCTCCTCCTGAACAGCGCCCGCAGTGCGCGGGCTGGCGACACCGTTCAGTAGAACATACGTTCGACTTGCGGCCAAGCGACCGGCCCAGCATGTCGTACGGAAATCCCTGCCAGACTATCGCTGAATCGCTTTGTCGCTGCCGATGTTTCGTGATTGCTGCGGGGTTTTGATGCGCGACACCGTGATTCGCGCTCCCCGCTTCGGGGTGAGAATCACGTGCTTGACCCGCTGCCCCTCGCCGCGGGCGGTGGTGGTTGCCAGATCGACACGGCGTAGCACCTCGCGCAGCACCACCCGCATCTCGGTCATCGCGAAGGTCGCGCCAAGGCACCGGCGCGCCCCGCCGCCGAATGGCAGCCACGTCGTCGGGCTCAGGGTGGCCCCGATCATCCGGTCCGGGTCGAACCGGTCGGCATCGGGGTAGATCCGGTCGTCGGAATGCACCAGCCCGACCCCGGGCGCCACCATCACACCCGCGGGTAGCTGATACCCGGCGATCTCGACCGGCTGTTTGAGGATCCGCCCCACGTCGAACACCACCGGGCGATTGCGCAGTGCCTCTTTCGCCACCGCATCCAGATATTCGGTGTCGTCCGCCTCTGCGGCCCGGACCGCCTTGGCCAGTACCGCGGGATGTCGTGTCAACCGCTCCAGCGCCCACGACAAGCCGGTGGCCGTGGTGTCGTGCCCGGCCACCAGCAGCGTCATCAATTGATCCCGCAGTTCGGAGTCGGTCATCGTGCGCCCGTCCTGGTCGGCGGCGCGCACCAGCATCGCCAGCGCGTCGGTGCGCGACGCCAGATCCGGATCGGCGCGACGCTCCGCGATCTCGGCATACAGCAGCCGGTCTGCCTCTTCGATGCGCCGGCGCACCCCGCGCCACGGCCGCTTGTGCTGCAGTCGGGGCGTACCGATCGCGAGCAGCTCGAACGCGGACAGGTTCAGCAACCGGGGGAGAACCTCACGCAACGCGGCCAGCCGCGCGGGATCACTCGCGCCGATCACCAGCCGCAGGATCACCTCCAGGGTGATCTCGGACATCTTGGGTGCGACGGGGAACTGCCTGCCCACCGGCCAGCCGGCGATATTGGCCGCCGCGATCTCGGTCATCACCTCGGTCTGCCGGGCGACCGCGTCGCGGCCGAACGGTTCCAGCATCAACCGTCGCCGATCGCGGTGCACCTCGTCGTCGACCACCAGCACCGACGCCGGACCCAGCAGACCCGACAGCATCGAATTGGCCTCGCCCGCATGGTAAATCGCCGGATCTCCGGCGAACACTTGTTTGATGTCGGCCGGGTCGTCAAGGTACACCAGCGTGCCCATCGACGCGATCCGCAGCGTGAACGTCTTGCCGTAGCGACGGCGGCAGGCCGACACGAAGTGCGGCCAGTAGCGCAGCATCAGAACGGCTTGTATCGCGGGTGGGAGAGGGGGGCCCGGCGGCAGCGACGGCGTGGGCGTATTAGACATGAGTCCAGTATAGAAATTCCTCGCCCCGGCACGCCGAGATCGACGAAAGTGAGGGTTGTTCTCGCACTTGCGCGGCCAGATGTCGGTTTGGGCGGGAGCAACTCGACGTCTACGAACTGGCCGAACGCTACATCCCGACGACGACGTCGCGGTCCCGGCGACGACGCTGCTTTCCGCATCCGGTCCCGATGTGCGTTAGCCTGGACAAGGTCGGCCGGTTGATTTCCACCCAGCCGATCACGCGTCGCAAGCAGACCGGCGCACAACTGCTACTACGTTCTTGCCAGGTTCAGACGGCAGCCTCGCAGACACGCTGTATTCGCGAGTGCGCCGTCCGGCGCGCGCTAGTGAGGTGAATCTTGGACGAGCAAGCCACTGCCACCACGGGCACGACTACCACCGCCAACACGGGATGTGTGATCAGCGAGGATTGGTTCGGGCGCACGGTCGTCATCTCGGCGGCAGGCGTGGTGGACATGCTGACGTCGCCGCAACTGGAGACCAGCATCGCTACCTCGCTGCAGAAGAACCCGACCGCGATCATCGTCGACTTGACCGACGTCGACTTCCTCGCGTCGGCGGGGATGGGCGTCCTTGTCGCGGCCCGCGACAAGGCTTCTGCCGACATCGGCTTCGGCGTTGTGGCCAGCGGACCCGCGACAAGCCGGCCCCTGAAACTGGTCGGGTTGGCCGATATTGTCGGTCTCTACGCCACGCTGGAAGAGGCGCGCACCGCACTGGGTGAGTAATTCTCGGAAGTTGGGTATAAGAGATTTGCCATGACGACACCGAGTTACCCAAGTCCCACAGCTGACGGTGACCGTTTCACCCGTAACGACGTCGTCGCTGATGCGCACAATGCAGCCAGGATTCGCGACGACTTCGCGTCCTGGCTGCGAGCGCGTGGAGATCTCGACAGGGTTCGGTTCAGCGACGTCGTCCTCGCGGTCAACGAAGCACTCGCAAATGCCGCCGAGTTCGCATACCTGCACGGTGGTCCCGGCACCATTGACGTAGAGGCTGTCCACGACGGCGCCACCCTCACGATCACCATTGCCGATCAGGGCCGCTGGCGTGAGTCCACCCCGGCCACCCAGAGCCGCTCCCGTGGCCGCGGCATCCCGCTCATGCGGGCCTTGGCTGACGACCTCACCATCGATTGCTCGGCGCTGGGCACCACGGTGTGCCTGCGCTTCGAGCACTTTCACGCCGCGCGCCGCGACGACGCCGACTCGAAAGTCGGCTGACTCAGGCCGGCTCGTAGCGCAGCATCGTCACACCGGACTCCGGATAGTCGAAGAACACCGGCCGCAGCCGCATGCCGACTTCCAGGTCGGCAGGCTCGGCGTTGACGATCTCGGTGGAGAATCGCGGCCCTTCGTCCCATTGCACGACGGCCAGCAGCTGCGGCACGTCCTCGGCGAAATGCGGTGCCACGGGGCGGTACGCCACGGTGTAGGTGTACAGCGAGGCTGCTCCCGAGATGTCCCGCCACTGGAGGTCGTCGACCAGCGTTCCCGGCGCCAGCACCCGGGGATAGAACACATACCGTTGCGCCGACGGCGAGTATTGGATTCGAATCTTGTGCTCGGCCAGGGCATCCCAGAACGGCTGGGTAGTCGGCGTCGGGATCGGCATCGGCTTGGTGAAAGGTTGCGTCCAGCAGAGTGGTGTACGAGTCGGACCTGATCAGCGGTACCGGCGTGTCGTAGCCGGATGAATGAAGGTCATCGCGTGATTCTTCGAGAGACCCGCGAAAGTCACTCGAGCAAAGGAAT
>NZ_JACBJQ010000069.1 GCF_013404075.1 Mycolicibacterium vinylchloridicum | reverse complement strand
CCGCGTGGGCCGGTTCGTCCAGCTCCTGCCAGCTGCGATCGCCGGCCGGGGGCGGGTACACCGTGGCCGGGGACCGCGCACCAGCTGCCTCCACGAAATCCACCTCAGCACGCAACACCATCAGATCCTCCTTACTGGTCGCAGGCGATTGAGGCCGCTCCGCGACCGCCACTGCTGCCTGTAACTCTCTGTCCCGCACGGCCTCTCGAAGCTCACGCGTTGAGCGGAAGCCGGCTTGTTCGACCACATACGGTGTCGGGTTGTGCAGCAAAGACCAGCCCGGCTCGCGGCCGCGCGCAGCCATACGTTCCTGCGCGGCTTCGGCTTTCGCCTTGGCCTCTGGGCTTTCAGCGGCCAGCCGCAGTTCCAGGGTCAGCGTGGCCAGTTCGGCTTGGCGATCGGTTAACTCAGCGGTGTGCTCGAACGGGGCCGGTGGATTGGCCAGCAGGTCGGCCAGCTCGGCGCGGTCCTGGTCCAGCTCGCTGATCATCGTGGCCTGCAGCCGTGGCAGGTCCAGATACAGGTTTTCAACCCGGGTCAGCAGGCCGCGCGATTTTGCACCTGAGGCTTCGGCGGCGGTGGCCATCAGATCGTCCTTCTTGACCTCGGTGATCCGCGAGGGAGTCGCTAGCCGCAACAACAGTGAGTCGTGAGTCAGATCGCGCGCCGCCAGCACTTCCACGCCGTCGACGGTCACCCCGAGCGGGGCGTACCGCGAGGCGCCGCTGTCCCGTCCGGCCAGAAACGCCTGCCGGCAGACGGCGGCCAGTCGTTCGGCCGCATTCTCCGAGGCCGTGTGACCGCCCACCGAGACCGCCGGCGCTGACTTGGCAGCCCCCAGGGCGGCGGCGCGTTCGGCGACCGGCCGCAATTCGGCAAGGTCGCGTTCCTTGTGCGGGATGGTGCGCTCATGGGTCTCGACCAGCCAGTCGCGGCGTCGGATGGATTCGTAATGGGCGCGTTCGAGGGCTTGGAGCCGGCGGAGCTGCTCGTCGAGCTCGACCTGGCGCAGGTAGCGGGGATCACCGGTGGCCAGCGCCTTCGTCTCCGCCGCCGCGGCGCCGATGTCACCACCGGAGAGGTCCTCAATCTCGGTGTCGGAGACTTCGTCGCGGCGCACCTGCTCGATGAACAGTGACTTGGCCTGCACTTTCTGCCACATCACGGTGTCGTAGGTGCCCTCGGTGACATAGGTACGGATCTCAACACCGTCGAGGTTCTGGTTGCCTTGTCGCAGCACGCGGCCCTCGCGCTGTTCGAGATCTGCTGGGCGCCAGGGAACGTCGACGTGATCGAGGGCAGCCAGGCGAGGCTGGATGTTCCAGCCGGTCCCCATCTTTTCGGTGCTGCCGATCAGCACCGCCACCTCACCGTTGATGCACTGCTCGCGCAGCAGCCCCACCTCGTGGGCCTTGCGCGCCTCGTGGACGAACCGGATCTTCTCCGCCGGCATCCCACGGGCTACCAGCTCGTCTTTGATGGCCGCGTAGATGGTGAATTGCTCGGGGTCCTTCGACGGGGTACCTCGATCGCAAAACGCCACTTGCAGGCAGCCCCGCGTTGGCATCGGTTCGCCGGTGCGGGGGTGCCGGTACTCGCGATCCAGGTTGGCGCGGTAGGTGCGCATCATCTCCTCGGCCACGGCCGCCGCCCGACTGGCGGTGGGGGCGTCCAGATGCGCCAGCCGGGGGTCCAGGGACGCGTTGCGGCCGTCGTTGGCGATCTTGAGGATGTTGTCGCGCTGCGGTGCCTTGGCGTCTAGATGGTCGGCGCGGTAGCCAAGATCAGCAATGAAATCGATCACCTCGATGTCCGGTTGCAGCACAACGGCCCGCCGTTGCCCACCGATGAGCGGGGGCAGCTCCACGGGAACTTGGTCGCGGGTGACGACATCGGAGTACACCGACGACAACGCCAGCAGCTCAGGAAGATTGGTGAACTTACCCACCCGTGTCACCGGACGCAGCTTGGTGCCGGTGGAGTTGACCTCCACCGTGGTGTGGGTGGCGGTGAACGCTGCCCCCCAGTCGCCCAGGTCGGCTACTCCCGCAGCCTCCAGTAAATCGGGTCGAAGGTAGGTTTGCATGACCCACAGCTCACCGAGGGAGTTCGCGATCGGTGTTCCGGTGGCGAAGGTCGCCACCCGCTCCACTACCCGATGGGCGGGCATACCGGCGGCCTTGGCTTCCTCCCGGCGGCGATCGCGTAGGACCCGCAGCTTCAGTGCGAGGTCCTCGGCACGCTCGGAGGAGTTGGTGCAGTTCAGTTCGGTGATGTTGCAGACCCGCTGCAAGTTCTTGTAGTAGTGGGCCTCGTCCACGAAAAGGTAATCGCAGCCGCTGTTTTCGAAGCTCAGACCGGTGTCTTTAGCGTCTTGGGCCGTCAGCCGTTCCAGGCGTTCCTTGGCCGTTTTCAGTGCTCGTTCGATGGCCTTCTTGGAGCGGTCGCTGGCCGCGTCTTCCAGCTGGGTTCGCAACGTGTCGAGCTGATCATCGATGTAGTCGGCGCGCAGCCGATCCGATACGCCGATGGCGGTGAAGGCGGATTCGGGGATGATCACCATGTCCCAGTCGCTGGCCGCGGACTGCGCGATCAGCCGGCGCCGACCCTCAGCGGTGGTGGCTGCCGAGCCGAGCAGCACGTTGGCCGCCGGATACCATTGCTTGGCCTCCCGGCCCACCTGGTCGATGATGGAGTTGGGCACCACGATCCACGGCTGGCGCACCAATCCCAGGCGCTTGAGTTCCATCGCTCCGGCAAAGAGGACCATGGATTTCCCTGCGCCCACAACATGATCCAGCAGTACCGTGGGCTCTGAAATGATTCGAGCGACGGCATTGCGTTGATACGAGTGCGGGACGAAGTGATCCGACAAGCCGGGCAAGGATAGCCGCGACCCGTCGTAGCGCGGTGCGCGGAGCGAGTTGAATCGCCGGTTGTATTCGGCGACAAGGGGTTCGCGGCGCGCTTCGGTGGCGAACACCCAGCGGCTGAACTCTTCGCTGATCTTGGTGGCCTTGGCCTGCGCGGCGAAGGTGGCCTCCACATCGAGCACGCCTTTGTCGTCGTTGATGACGACGCTGCGTGAGTTGCACAGGGCGTCAAGCAGACTCACCGCGTCGGCGCCCTTGCGGGGTAGGCCCCATGTTTCGGTCATCAGTCGGCCGAAGCGTTTGTGGGCCGCGACGTCGACCACCCAACGGCCGCCGATGTGCTCGGCGGTCACCGAGGACAGGCCGAAGGTCTCTTGGGCGAACTGGGCCACCAGCTCAGCGGGAATCCACGGTGCGCCCGGGCGGACGCGGATCTCCTCGGCGGTCCGATCCGGGGGTATCACCTCGCGCAGCGCGGTCACGTAATCCCGATAGATCGGGTTGTCCTGTGCGGCGGTGATCGCGGCGTCGAGTTTGCTGCGCACGTTGCCCGACAGGGCGGTGGTGGCCGGCACCAGCTCGTCAGGGTCGTCGAGGTCGGGATAGACCAGCCCGGCCAGCAGGTCGCGTGCCGTGGCGGTGTCGACGTCGAGTAGGCCGGCGATCAGGTCCAGGTCGACGCGCCGTGCCCGGTCCAGGCTCATCGCCAGGGCCTCTTCCGGGCCCGACGCGCTGAGCAGCTCGGCGCGTTTGGACACCAGATCGGTGGAGAAGATTTCGGCTTTGCGGGCCTGGCCGGTGGCCTCGTCGAAGATTTCCAGCGACGACACGACCGCCCAGCCGGGGTCGTGGCGCATTCCGCCGTCGAGGTGGCGGCGCTTCTTGTACGGGGCGGGGGCGGTCCAGGCGTCGGTGTCCCACTTGTCGAGCAGCTCGGTCGGGACCGGGCCGCGATATGGCTTGCCCGGTTCCCCTTCCTTGGCGCGCCACTTCGCCTCGGCGGCCGCCACCTTCGCGTCGTGACGCTCTTGGGTGACCTCCTTGGGACGGACCCAGCTGAACCGGTTGATCGGGCCGTGGCGGCGCACATAGCTGTCGTAGAGGTGGTTCAGGTGCCCGCGCAGCTGGTCGCGTTCGGCGGCGGGCCGGCCGTCGCGCTGGGACACGATGAGGCTGTTGGCCCCGTCGCGCAGAGCGATCAGCTCGCGGGTCTCGGCGATCAGGGTCTTGGGGGTGTCGTGAACATCCCAGCTGTGGCCCGACCAGTATTCGATGCGGCGGTTCTCGGCGTTGTAGCGCAGCGTGTACAGGGCGGTGTGCTCGCCCTGATCGGCGGGCGTGATCAAGCCCGGATCGAAGTGCTGGGCCGAGACGACGGTCAGGTCGGCGGCCGTGGCGGTGAGCCCGGCGCCACGCATCACCGCGGCGTCGATGACCTCGGTGAGCCGGTCCGAGAGCTGGGCGGCCAGCTCCGCGCCGGTGGCGCCCTGCACCGCCAGGTTGGGGCTGCCGTGCAAGCCGTGCCCGACGCTCATCGTCCCCAGGACGTGGTGCGGGTTTTCGTGGAAGTAGGCGTTGATGGCGATCGGCGCGGCGGTATCGGGCTGCAGGCCGTCGAGGGCGATGCGCGCGGTGTCCAGCCACAGCGGGCGCTCGGTGCGCAGGTCGATCGGTTCGGTGCGGCGGCGCAACACGAGAAGGTCGGTCACCACTTCGGTGCCGGCGACGCGGCTGAACGCCTGTGACGGCAGCCGCAGCGCACCGATCAGTTCGCCGCGCTCGGCGATGTCGCGTCGCGCGGCATCGGAGGTGGCGTCCAGGGTGTAGCGGCTGGTCAACACCGCCACGTAGCCGCCGGGTGCGGTGAGCGCGAGGGCCTTGTTGATGAAGTGGTTGTGGATGCTGTGCCGTGCGGCGTTGTGTGCGGGGTCGTGCACGACGAACCGGCCGAATGGCACATTGCCCACGGTGGCCGCGAAACTGTTCTCCGGGACGCGGGTGGTCTCGAAACCCTCGTGGCGGATCTGCGCCGACGGGTAGAGCGCGGCGGCGATCGCCGCGGTGATCGGATCGTTCTCGACGCCGACCATCACCGCATCGGTGGGCGCGTGGCCGATGAAATGGCCGCTGCCGCAACCCGGTTCCAGGACGCGACCACCGCTGAACCCGGCGCGGCGCAGCGCATCCCAGACCGCGGCGACGACGGCCGGGTCGGTGTAGTGGGCGTTGAGGATGGAGGCCTCAGCCTGGCGGTACTGCTCGCGCGTCAGAAGCTCGCGCAGCCGCTCCCGCTCGGCGGTGTAGGCGTCGTTGCGGGGGTCGAAGACCTCGGGCACCGCACCCCAGCCCGACCATGCCGCCAGGGTGCGCTGCTCGCTGCGCGTGGCCGGGCGCCCGGCGGCCTGCAGGCGTTGTACGAGTTCGATCGCGGCGATGTTGGCCCGGGCCCGCGTCTTGGAACCAGAGGGCGCCAGGACCTCGGTGGTCGCGGGGAAGTCGGCGGCGCTGCCCAGGTCGGCCGCCGGGGTCGGCTCGGCTACGCGCGCAGGCGTTGGCTCCGGTGCCGGCGGGGGCAGCTCGGTGCCGCCGGGGTCGATGGCGCGGGGGTCGGTCGGCTGGTCGGGCTCATCGAACAGCGAGCCTTGAGCTGCTGCTAGCGGGCGGGCAGGCCGTCGTCGCGCAGGTCCTGGTACACCATCTCGGCCAGCTCGACCGCTAGCGGGTCGCTGCCCTGGCGGGGTAGCTCCAGTTGGTCCTCGGCCCGTGCCGCCAGTAGATAGCCCGCCTTGATCCGGAACACCGCTGAGAACTCCGGGGCCGGCCACAGCGCGGTCACCAGGTCCTCGATCGCCTCGTCCGGTTCGCTGCGGTGCTGGGTGTGTGTCCAGCGCTGCGTCCATGGCAGGGCCTGGTCGCTGGGCCGCTCCAGGTCCTGAGTCTGCGGGTCCGGCGGCGGCGGGATCAGCTCGTAGAGCTGATTGTTCAGCACGATTTCCTTCGCCGAGGCCGTCGCGGTGTTCAGCAGCCCGACCTTGGTCAGATAGTCCGGATGCTGACCGTGCTCGCTCGTCCACTCCTCCACGGCCTGCTCCCCCAGCTCGGCCGCCAGCTCGGCGATCTGGCGGCTCAGCGTCGCCGCGGTCGTGTCCAGGAAGCCCTGCCGTTGCGCCGGTGTCCAGTCCGGTGGCAGCGTCAGATGCTCGGCGTAGACCTGCGCCACGATCTGCGCGATCTCGGGACTGGTCACCGCCACCCTCCTCATCGAAGAGGCTGAACAAATCCGGCTGTTCAGCGTCTTTGGGTTTGCGGGCCATATTGTCCTCACCGTGTCGTCGGGGCGGCGCACGGGGGCGGTGGTGCGCCGGGAAGTCATGAGCGTGCGAGCGCGGCCAGGGCGCTCGTGCGGAAAGAATCCCGTTGTCGTTGCTCCAGGGCCGCCGCCCTGAGCAGGGCACTGCTCAGCAGTGGGTCGGGGCACCGCTGCGCAACCGACACCCATCCCGGGTGCG
Source organism: Mycolicibacterium vinylchloridicum (assembly GCF_013404075.1). Lineage (GTDB taxonomy): Bacteria > Actinomycetota > Actinomycetes > Mycobacteriales > Mycobacteriaceae > Mycobacterium > Mycobacterium vinylchloridicum. The sequence goes on along the minus strand of NZ_JACBJQ010000069.1, from coordinate 17,846 downwards.
GCTGACCGTCAGGCTCCGATGCCGGGCTGGTCAGCACGTCGCGGACAGTGCCCAGATCGGCGAACCCGGCGTTGTCGTGCGCTGTTGACAGCAGAACCGCTGCCAGCGGAGAGACCGCATAGGACTGCCAAAGGTCGGTGCCACCGGCGCTGGTGTCGGCATCGATCAGTGTCTGCGCGGCAGTGACTGCCGCAGTGGCCGTTGGGATTTCGATCATGCTGCAGTGAGCCCTTTCGTCTACGGTGCGAACTGTGAGGCCGCCGACCCGGTGCCGGGACCAGGCCCGGACGGGAACGACGAGAGCATGTCGGCGGTCATGGCGAACATCGCGCCGATCACCTGCCCGACCATCCACACCAGGACAGCCAGCGCGACCAGGAGCCCACTGAGCCACGGGCCGCGACGGGGCTTCACCAGTCACCGTCGGTGGGTGAGGGAACGACTGCGCCGGTGCACGACGACCACGGGAACAAGGCCAGCACCAGCATCCAGCCGACATCGGCGAACTGGCGATCGTCGAGCCGGGATACCGAGCGCAGACTCTCCTGCAGCTGCTCGTCGTGGGTGATGTCGCGGGCGGCGCGAGCCCATCGCTCGCGGTGGGCCAGGGCCCTGATAATCCAGTCCACCCGGCTGCCGGCATCGGCTCGGCGTGCGGTGTACAGCCAGCCTGCCAAGGGTGCGCTCGCCAGCGGCTTCCAGCGCTGCCAGGCGCCGCTCTCCCAGGGGGCCAGGAGGACCTCGGCCACCTCGCGTGCCTGCGCCGGGGTCGCGGTACGGGCGATGCGTTCCTCGAGGTCCTCGACCGACAGCGGGGTGCTAGCGGAGGGATGCTTGAGCGTGCGAACAGTGCAGTGCATGGTGTCTGACCTCGTGGTGTGGATGGTTGGCGGTGGTGAGGCCAGTTCCCAGACCGGCCGGGTGCCCACGGAATTGGCGCGCCGATGCACCAGTCCTTTGCGTTCCAGCGCCACCAGCACGGCGTAGACCCGTTCGATGACCACGGGTGCGCCGCCGGGCTGGTCGAGTGCGGCCCGCAGCTCCGTGGTCGTCGACGGGCCGGTCTGTCGGGCCAGCGCGTCGAGAACCTGCATCTGCAGTCCTGCGGTCTGTTTAGTGGCCCATGGGTGTCCAGTGGCCGGTTCTGCGGTCACCAACGCCGGCGAAGTCACCGGTCCCCCCGCATGGACTCCATCGCCTTTTGGTGGCGCGCGGCTACGCGCTCCCACACCGACTGCCGACTCGTGGTGCTGGGGCGGCCGCGACCGTAGCGGGCGGCGATGAACCGTTTGACTTCCGCGTCGTAGAGCGGGATGAATTCCGACCAGTCGATCAGTTCCGTCTCGACCCCTGGTGTTCCCCGGACAAGCAGCCGGCCCTTGTCCCTGTTGGCGGGCAACAGTCGTCGGTAATCCAGGGTGCTATCGGTGTGGGAGGACAGCGTTTTCGCCCCTGATGCCTGGTCGAAAGACTCTGAGCGGCGGGTGGTCTGCAGGCTCCACTCCTCGGCGCGGCGCAGCATTTCCATTTCCGGGGCGCCGAACAAGATCAGCGCTGCCGGGAAGATGTCGCGCAGCTCGTTGGCGTAGGCGCTGCCGTACACGGTGTCGAACTGACTGGATGCCTGCACGGCCAGAAGCAGATTCACCCCGAGGCCGCGACCCTCACCGACGTGGCGTCGCAGCGCCGGCATGGGGGCGACGTTGGCGGCCTCGTCGATGACGATGAGCAGCCGGTGCATCATTTCCTTGCGGGCGGTCTTGGCGCGCCACAGCTTCACCAGGTTTTCCAGCAGGGTGACGGCGGCCCCGGCGATCGCACCCTCCGGGGAGGACAGCACGTACAGCGTCGCGTCGGGATCGTCGAGAAAGTCCGCACTGAATGCGTCTGGTTGATTGCCGCGCAGCGACAGCCGCATCCACGGCATGACCGCTTTGCGCATCGTCAACGCGATGCTGTCGCGCTGTTTGGGGTCCATGTTCAGGGTGCGGCGCAGCGCGTTATAAAACAGCGGAAATTCCTGCACCGCAACCGCTGCCATCTGCCAGCCCGGTTCGACGGGCAGTTTCTCGTCGTCCCATTCCATGTTGTCGACGGCCAGCAGGACCCAGTCCATCCCTTCGCCGTTGAGGGATGCCGCGAACAGCATCGCCGCCAGCGGGCCCTCGGTGTTGGACTCCCAAATCCCGGCATCCGACACCGAATCCGCACCGGAGCCCATGCCCACGGCTGACATCTGCATCATCGTGTTGGCCGCTGTCACTGCCTGGTCAGGGGTAGTGATCATCTTGGTGGGATCGAACGACATCGACGTCACGCCAGGGTAGGTCGCGTCATAGTCTGGGCGCAGGTCGATCAGCGCCGACGGCCCGTAACGGCGTTGTGCCACAAGCTGAAACAGGTCGTCTTTCGAGCTGACCACCACCGCCGGGCCGCCCCATAAGACGGTCGCCGGGGCCAGCACGCTGCGGGTCTTGCCGGTGCCGGTGGGGGCGGAGACCAGCACCATCGGACCGGATTCGGCGACCTTGCGTTGGCCGGTGCCCGGCTCGCGCACGAAGCCGCAGAACGGTGTGGGGGGCGGCTTGTAGGTCATCGGTTCTTCCTCTCGTGGCTGTCGCGGGTGATCGGGGTGCGTTCACCCGGTTCCGGGGTCGGATAGGTGTCGAAGATTCCGGGCAGCGTGAGGTCATCGGGCTCCAAACCGAAGTCGACGCTTTCCGCCGCTGGCGGCGGCCGCATTGGCCACCAGTCGCGTGACCCGTCCACGGTGAGCCAGCCTTCGAGGATTCCGTAGATGCCCGCGGCCAATGCCGTGGCCGGCAACTGGCCCAGCACCCAGGGCACCAGCACCGTCTGGGCGAGCGTGGTGTCCGGGTCGTAGAGCAAGACCAGGGGCAGTCCGGTGACCACCGATGCCCACATGAACGCCGCGATCGGGTAGGACCGCAGCGTGTCTGGGATTAGCTGAATGACGCCTTTATAGATGGCGCGGCCGGCGGGCCAGCCGATTGGCGCGAGAACCGCGGCGACGACAACAATGGCGAAATCCAGCGCCGCATACGGCGTCTTGATCGGCCGCATTAAAAGCGGATGAATTACGTCATCGTCGGCAGGATCAACCCGCGCGCCGGTTAATTCTCCGACGCGGTCGCGAATTTGTCGGGCCAGCATTTCGGCCCGACGCTTTTGAAATATGAACGTGTGTTGGTGTCGCGCGATCCACTTGCGGCGGACCTCGTCGAACCGATCAGCCGGCGCTGACATCGAAGACCTCCGCGCCGGTGTGCTCCGCTCCAGCATAGAAGCGCTCCAGCCCTTGAGCGACGCCCAAAAGAAACTCGCGCAACTCTTTCGCCGTGCGCGTGACCCCGAGCGATTCGCCCCGCGCCAACTCGCGGTCAATCCGGGCGGCGACCGTCGCGACCTCCTGCGTTATCGAGATCGACGGCGCACCGCCCTCCAAGATGCGGTGCGCGGACCCGGCCTGCCAGCCCAGCGCCAACTCCAGGCGCGCCAACGTGCGCTCGGTCGGTCGCCGTCCTCCGGCCAGGGTTTTGTACACCGTGGACGGTGACGGTCCACCCTGGGCGGCCAGCTCTTCACGGGACCAGCGCAGCTGCGCCAAACGCTGCGTGAGGAAAAACAGCAAGCGCTCGGGTCCATCGGTCGGTATTGCACTCACAACGCTGACGCTAACAATCACCGAAACCATTTAGCTATGGACCTAGAAAACGAGTATTTGACGCCCTTACGCTCAGAATCAGTACCGCGAAGGAGTACCGATGACCAGCAATTCGGCGAGGCGAACCGCCACGCCCACCTCGATGACGACACCGGTTTCGATCGGCTTGTGGTCCGCGCGCCGTGACGTTTGCTATGTGCGCGTCACCGCCGCCGTGCGGCCCGAGTACGCGGCGGTGCAGTCATGACCACACCCGCGGGCCGCTACAGCAGCACCGAGCACTTCCTGGCCCACATCGACGAAGGCGAATACGCGCCCGTGCCCGCCGACGAGGAGGCTTTCGAGCCGTTCGAAGTCGATGAATACGTGGAAGCCGACCGTGACCCGGACCCCGAGATGCCGGCCGAGCCCCGTGCCGCGGTAGCGCCCTGGGCTGACCCTGAACCCGACCACGGCGAGTTCGACGAACCTGGTGCGCCCGTGTGGTCGACCGGCGACCGGGGCGACCTGGCAGCCCCGGAAGATGAGCAGTACGACCTCGACGAGCCGGAGACGGACTACGCCCACGGCGACGGCTACAGCCCCGACAACGCCTATCCCGGCGGCAGTTACGACGACGATCCCGAGCCCGAGTATGGCGGTGATTACGGACCCATCGACGCTGATGGGCACCCCACCGCCGACCTGACCCCCTTCGACGGTGAGGACACCGGCGACGAGGACGACGAAACACCCTCGGCCCAAGCGCGATTCAGCAAGCCGGTGGTCGTGGGATTCCTGGGCGCTGTCGGCGTGGTGACGATCGGCGTGGCGGCCGCCATGATCGGCATGCAGTCCAGCTCGACCGAGCCGGCTCCCTCGGCCGCACCGGCCTCGTCGGTCAAGGCCGTGCCCGCTGCACCGCCACCACCGGCGGCGGCACCCATCAACGACCCGTCGCAGGACGTGCCGATCCCATTCCAGGCGTCCTCCCCCTGCCCCCAGGCCGGCTCCGGTTCGGCGCAGAATGTGGCCAGCGACGATCCCACCAGAGCGTGGGTGTGCATGCGCGACTCCGACGGCCAGGTCATGACCCTCGATCTCGGCAAGCCGATGAAGGTCACCGCCATCGAACTCACCCCCGGATGGGTGGGCACCGACGCCAGCGGAGCCGACCAGTGGATGGCTCACCGGGTCGTCACCCGCGTGCAATGGATTCTCATCAACGGCGCCGACCGCACCGTGGTCACCCAGGACACCAAGAACGCCCACGGGCCCGTTCCCCAGGCGATGCCGTCCAACGGGCCCGACCAAGGCGTGCTGGCCTCCCAGATCCAGATGGTGATCCTGCAGACCTCGCGGCCCCCGGCCGACAGCCCCGTTGCGGGCTCCCCCACGCCGGGGGCGGACCCGGCCAACGGCGGCGGCATCCTGCCGGGCATCCTCGGCGCCCCGCTCGACGGCGCGCAGCCCAGCACCGCGCCGAGTCAAGACCCCAACTTCGGCACCCCCGAAACCGGCTCCGATCCGGTCGACAACACCGTCGCGATCTCCTCGATCAAGATCCTCGGCCACCCCCCACTGTGAGAAAGGCCCACCCCACCATGTCGTCTACACCTGCTCTGCTGACCAACACCTGGCGCCGCCGCCTCGACAGCGGCGGCTCAGCAGTCCGAAATGTCCTGACCGTCATCGCTTTTGCCGCCTGCACCATCGTCGCGATCAACACCATTTGGGGCTGGCTCACCGACGAGCCGATCGACATCGACGGCCCGGCCCGCGCAGCGGTCAACCGCACCGACTACATCGGCGGATACGCGGTTAACTGCGTACGCCTGCTGCTGACCGTCACCGAAGCGCAACGCTCAGCGCTGAACACCTGCTGGGCGCCCGATGACCTGCGCTCCCTGCCCACCACGCCGCCGGTCGTCGTCGACTCCACGACCATCGCCAAGATCGTGCGCACCGCCGCCTACGACGACGTCGAACAATGGCAGGTCGTGGTGCGGGTCAACCAGCGCGCCTACACCAGCGCCACCCCCGAAACCACACTGCGCCAGATCAACGTGCTCATCAGCAGCTACGGCCTGTGTGCCTCGGGACTGCTGGCCACCATCAACGACACCGGCAGCGGCGCCACCCTGCCGCTGAACTACTCGGCCTCCCTGCCGGTCGGGACACCTGATGACAAGGGCCGCAACCGCCCCACCGGAAATCCCGTCTCCGACACCGTGACCGGCTTCCTGAACAGCTACCTGACCCCGGTCGGTGGGCTGGAACGCTACGTCAGCACCGACTCGGGCATCACCGCGGTCAACACCAGCCAGCGTGCGCTGATGACCGCGCTGGTGGCCACCCGCATGGTCGACGCCGGCCAGCAGCCCCCTGAGGGCACCACCGTCCAGGTGTTGGCCACCGTCAACGAGCTGACCAACCGATACGCACCGCAGACCGAGCAATACCCGCTCACTCTGACGCTGCGCTCGGGCAGCTGGACGGTCACCCGCATCGATCCCGGCCCCCTGCTCAACGGGGACGCCCAACTGACGCCCGTGGCACCCAGCCCCGGCCAACCCGCCCGATAACCCCACCACAGAAAAGGAATTCACATCATGACCGCACTCACCGAGGCCACCGCCGGCACCCGCATCCTGGCTGTCGCCGACCTCGTCCAGGGCAGCCAAGGTCTCTACACCATGGGCGTGGCCATCCTGGCCATCCTGTTCCTCATCGCCGGCGGCGCGCGCGGCCTGGCTGCCTTCGGCGGCGGCCGTATCGGCTCAGCGATCGGCTGGGTGGCCGCCGGCATCATCTGCGCCGTCGTCATCGGCAGCGCCTACGCCATCTACATCTCCACCAAGCAGAGCGTCGACCGGCACACCGGCGTCACCTCCGGACAGTTCGGATAACCCAACATGACAGACACCGCGCAACTGTTCACCGGTGTGCACGACACCCCCGTGTACACCAACGTCCTGTTCGACAAGCCGCTGCGGATCTGGGTGGCCGTTCCCGTCGTCGTGGGAACGATCACCACCATCCTGCTGGCCGTGCTCAACCTGCCCTCCGGGCACGCGCTGGCCATCCTGATCGCCGGCGCGCTGGTCACCGCGGCGTTCACCGCCCTGGGGGCACTCGTCCCCCGCACCCGACCCAACCTGGTATTCCGGCTCAAGGCGCTGCGCGCAGCGATGCGGCCCACCGTGCAGACCAGCACCGACACCACCACCCTGGCCCGGCCCCAGCTCGTCGACAACCTGTGGTTCGGCGCCGACGGCTCGGTGTATGCCGGATTCCTGCTCTCCGGGCTGCCCTACCATCTGCAATCGATCCGGCGGAAGACCGGTGTGGCCGACCTGCACATGCTGCTCGGACGCGAATTGCCCGCCGACAGTTGGCTTTACGGCCTCGGCGTCGCCCAGGACCAACGCCAACTGCTGCGCGCCATGGTGCACGGTTACCGCGATCGCACCGACTGGCTGGCCAGCTGCGCCCAGGTCGCCGAGCAGCTCGCCGAGCAGGCCCCCAAGACCCGGCTGTACTGGCTCATGGTGCCCGTCGACGCCGGCCGCGCCGGTCACAACGTCGTCGGGTCGGCCACCAAGCTCAAAGACTGGTTCGCCGGCCGGGACAAGGAGTCCGATTCCTCCCTGCGCGCCTACGCCGAGCTGGCCTTCGACATCGCCAACTCACTTCCCCCGGAGTTCGCGCCGATGCCCGTCACCCCGGCCATGTCCGCGTGGTTCTGGGCGCACAACACCTGGCTGGGCACCTACACAGAACCGCTGCCACGCCGACGCCACACCGGCAGCATCGACGCCGACCAGCTGCCCGCCGCGGCGTTCGACGAAGGCGATCAGCTCAACCGCCCACGCCGGCCCAGCATCTTCAACGCCCTACCGTCGTGGAAGAAGTACATGCGCGTCGCGACCACAGACGACGCGGTCGCGATCGCGGACAGCTACCAGGCGATCCTGCCCGTGGTCGACGCGCCCGAAGGCGGGATCGTGTTCCCCGGTTCGGAATTCCTCTCCGCGCTCGACGATCTGGACACCGGTGCCGTGTTCGATTTCGCGATCAACCTCACCGCCCGTCCGCGTGAACTGGAATTCCGCCGCAACGACCGGGCCCGCGGCAACATCGACGACCAGTACGACCACCGCGGCGACGTGCGCAACGGCTACACCGAGCTGCACGCCACCGAACGCAAGATCGCCGAATACAACCGCCTGCTGTCAGCCAACATCGACGAACAACCCCTCTCGGCAGCCTTTTTCGTCCACGTCGGAGCCGCCGACGCGCGCACCCTCGACCACAGCATCAAACGGCTGCGCGAGGAAATGACCCAATCCGGCCAAATCGTCATCCGCCACTACCGCGGCGTCCACACCCGCCTGTGGTCGGTATTCAACCCCGGCGTCCCCCAACACAAGAGCGGCGCTGACCAATTCAGCCATGCCACCACCGCCAGCAAGTGGTCACGCTTCGTCCCGCTGATCTCCTCCCAGCTCGGTAACGCCACCGGCATGCTCCTGGGCTTCAACAAGAGCAACGCCAACAACAGCGCCGTGCTCCTGGACCTGCCCGGCACCGCGCGCCGCAACCACAACCCCTGCCTGATCTGCGCCGGGGCCCCCGGCTACGGAAAGTCCTATACCGCCAAACGCATCGTCAAAGCCGAACTGCAGCGCGGCGCCCAAGCGTTCATCGTCGAACCCGACGAATACGGCGAATGGGCAACAGCATTGGCCGACGTCCCCAACAAAGCGGTCATCGACATGGCCGGCGGTGACTTCGGCTGCGACGCCCTGCGCATCTTCCCCGAACGCGTCGCCGGGTCCTTCTGGCTGGACTACATGATCCCCATGCTGGGACTCGACGTGCGCAGCGTCGCCGTCGGACGCCTGCGCACCCTGCTCACCCCGGCCGCGCGCCACGCCTTGGGCATCACCAGCACCGCATCGCTCATGCGCTACATCCGCGATATCGAAGCCCCCACCGGCGAAGCTGACACCCGCTCAACCCAAGTCCGACAACTGGCTGACGACCTGCGCCCCGTACTGCTCGCGCTGGAATCCTGGGCCACCTACGAATTCACCCGCGCCATCTTCGACGACACCCTGCCCATCCCCGACCTCGCCGCCCTCGACGTCACGATCTGGCAGACCGGCAGCCTCGACCTACCCGACGCCGAAGAGATGGCCAACCCGCACCTGTACGCCGCCCTCAGCGACCGCCAGCGTGCCTCCATCGCCATCTACGGCATGCTGGTGCGCCTCGCGCGGGTCAGTTTCTTCAACAACACCAAGCGCTTTGGGCTCCTGGTCCTCGAAGAAGCGGGCCCGCTGCTCAACTCGCGAACCGGAGCCCGCGACGCGCACCTGATCAGCCGCCGCGCCCGCAAGCACTACACCGGGATGCTCATCATCACCCAGAACCCGATCAAGGACCTGGCGCTGATGGGCGACGAATTCATCACCCAGCAGATCATCGTGCCGTTCGAAAAAGAAGGCATTGCCCGCGCCGTGGCAGCCAGTGTCGGTCTGCCGCTGGATGAGTACCCCGAGTTCCACGACTTCTTCCTCGCCAAGGCAGCCACCGACCAGATGCGCGACCCCACCGCCTTCGACGACGACCTCGACGGTACCGGCCGCGCGAGCGGCGGCCACGGGCGCGGCGAGCTGGAAGGACGCGCCTTCTTCATCGACGAATTTCGCCGCCTCGGCGCAATCCAGGTGGCACGTGAACCCGACGAGGCCGCTCACCGCGCCTTCGACACCACGCCCGACCAAGGGGCCGCTTGATGACCACCGCAGTCCTGCCCGCCCGTCCGCTGCGCGACATCGCCGCCGAGCGTCTGGGCTATGAACTGGCCCTGCACCCCCGGATGCGCCGCGTCCTGATCTTCGTCCTGGCCACGCACACCCTGGCACTGTGGGCGCTGGCCACCGCCCCCCGGGCCACCGCGGCGACCATGGCCGCCGCGCTGAACTGGACCGGCATCACCGACACCTACGGCGTGCCGATCGGCGCGTACTTCCTGTCCACCGTCGACACCATGGAAGCGCTCACCGAAGGGGGACCCGACGTCAGCGTGGTCGATCCCGGCTCCTGGGTGAAGTGGGGCACTCACGCGCTGACCACCGGCCTCACCCACGAAACCGTCGCCAGCTGGGTCCAGGCCCAAGCGTCCTGCTACATCTTCCTCATGGCCGCGGTGCTGTGGCTGCTCAAATTCGCCATGTCGAGCACCTGGATGACCTGGCTGGCCACCTGGTTCAAACCCATCCTGGAAGCGCTGCGGCAGCTGCTCGTCGAGCTGCACGTCTTCCCGATCTGCCTGGCCCTGGGCATCGGAGTCGGAGCCTTCCACATCCTCTGGCACGGGCGCCGCGGCCACGGAGCAGCCATCATCTTGTCCGCCTTCGCCATCGGCATGCTCGGCCTGTGGCTCACCCGCGATCCCCTGGGCGAACTCACCGGCAATGACGGACTGATCAACCAAGCCCGCACCCTGGGATTCAGCGTCGCACAAGCCGCCACCAACAACGGGCCCATCGCCGGCGGCGGTGCCACCGGCCAGCTCAATCACCTCACCAGCGTGCTGGCCGACGCTCTCTTGCGTGCGCCGCTGCAGATCTGGAACTTCGGCACCACGGTCGACTCGATCGGCAGCTGCGGCAACGCCTGGTCGAGCGCCATCATGAGCGGAGTACGCGACGCCCCCGCCCACGCCATGTCCTCCTGCGGCGCGCCCCAAGCGCTGCACTACGCCCAGAGCATCGACGGCAGTGTCTTCGCCCTCGGGCTCGGATTCTGCGTTCTGGGACTGGTTTTCGCGGTTTTCGTCACCTACGTGACCTACAGCTACATCATGGTGTGCGGTGCCGCCCTGCTCAACGCGGTCATGGCCATCTTCGCCGTGGGCCCGGCGATGATCCACGGCGCTCCGCGCCGCGGTGCCCGTCGCCGCCTCGAACAGTTCTTTCGCCATGCCTTCCTGGTGTTCGTCTACGTGCTCTACACCTGCGTGGCCGCCCTGCTCATCCTCAAAACCGTTGCCCCCGGCGGGCTGGCCTCCCAGGTCGGCATGACCAGCCCCGTAGCCATGCTCGTCTTGGTGGCGCTGTGGTCGGCGGTGGCCACCGGCGTCTTCTGGTGGTTGAAAAAAGAGATCCTGCATGACCACACCCGCCAGGACCTCGTTCACACCGTCCGGCAAGCCATCCACCTCGGCAAGAGCGGATACCAACGCGGACAAGACAAAATGACCCAGGGCCGCGATCTGGCCGACAAAGCGCGCGAACGGTTTTCGCGCTCCTCCGGCGGCGACGACGACTCCGCGTCCAGCACAACATTCACCCAACCTCCCGTGCCGGGACGGCCGCCGGCGGGGAGGACACGGGTGGGCGGCGCCGGGCGCAGACCAGGAGGGCCCACCGCGCCTCCCACCACCGCCATGGGTCCGCGCTCAACCGCCGCGGCCTCGGCCACACGGGCCGGTACCGGCACGGCAACGAGCGCGTCCGGAGCTGCCGGTGCCGCAGAGGCCGGCGCAGCAGTGCTGGCCCCCGAAGTGGCCATTCCCGCTGCGATCGCCGTCGGCGCAGCCTCCAAGGCCAGGGGTGGCGGTGGCCACCGCCAGTCGTCGACCCCCGCACACGCACCAAGCGACAACAGAGGCCGCGAACGGGGCACTGCACCCGCACCGGCACCGGCAGTTCCGTCCGCTCGTCGGTCCGGACTGCCGTCGTCGGCCAAGCCCGCCTCCGGGCCCGCGGCCGGCGATCCGGCCGGGACGGCCCGCCCGACGCGGCCGATGCCCCCGCAGGAGGCCCCGCAGCCCGTACCGGGGCGCAACCGATCATGACCGTCGTTCACGCCGCCGCCTTATCCACCAGCACGGTACTGGCTTCCGCGCGAAGCGACCTGCACAGCGCCGTTCACGCCGACGACCAGCACCGCCGCCAGCAGTACGCGCTGTCAGCACGCGACAACGCTGCAGCGGTCCTCCTGGAGCCCACGAGCACGCCGCTCGAGCTGGACTACGCCAGGTGGTACTTCGACGACGCTGACGCCCTGATCACTGAACACGCAGTGACGCAGTCGGATTCATCTGGGGAGCCATCATGAGCGATTCGCCCACCCCGCCTGTCGCGGTAATCGGACAACACGTGTGTGGTGCGCAGAGCTGCGGCACCGCCATCCCCGCCGAGAGTTTCCTGTGTGAGGACCACACCAAACTGTTGCCGGCGCCGCTTCGCTGCGCCGTTCGTGACTCCTACACCCCTGGCCAGCTTCCCAGCGCCAACCCGTATCTCCGTGCAGCTGTCGATGCCCTGGCGCACAAAGAGAAGCGCGCCGCGCCACGGACCGGCCTTCGGAAAGCCGTTCAGCTCGAGCTGTTCGAGATGTAAGACCCGTTCTAACGCTGGCTTCTGAGAACGTGGACGCGATCCTTGGGCACCAGCGGCGCATCACGCGGCCCACGCTCATGCTCGACGACATACACCGGCTTGCGCTGTGACCAACCCGGACCGCACGCTTGCTGTCGCCAAAACGGCGCGACCGGCCACCGGTGGGTCCGGGTATCACTGCCCGAGCGCCGTCCACGGTGCGCGTTTTCTGGGTTGGCGGAGCGAGGACGCAACTCCACCAGAGTTACCGTCGACGGCGGCCGCGGCCGGCGGGTGTCCGACGCTGCATCAGGAGCGCTCTCGACGGTGTCGGTGTCGGGTTCGTCAGGGCCGGTTTCCTCCTGGGCGGACGGCGCGGAGTCGATCACGCGCACAGTCGACACGTTGGTCTGGCTCATCAGGAGCCACGCTGCTCCCACGATGCTGACGAACGGTTGAGCGGCCGGGTCGCCGGTAGCTTCGTGTGTGCGCGGCTGGGCCGGATTCAGGAGGATCGAGTGCGCCGGATACACCGGCGACCACATTTCGAACGGGGTTTCCACGTTGGGATCGCGCGCCAACCGGCTGGCAGGAACGAGCTGCAGCAACCCGTCTGAGCGCGTCCGCCAGAAAGTCGCATCCCACGTGACCAAATGCCCACCACCGCTTTCGGCGCCTGGACCGTAGGGAACCTCCCCCACCGGTCGAGCCCAACACAGCAGCCCGGTGGGAGCCGGGATCGTGGCCGCCGGCGTCCACTCCGGGAGGCCGGTCGCAGCATCCTGGACTACGCCCACCATGTCACGCGAGACCCAGTACATCGACGCGTCGGCCAATGCTGCGGTGTCGTCGGCCATTTCCGACACCGCCGCACTGACTCGATCGATCGCCTCGCGTACCCGTCGCGCCGAGCCCGTGGGCGCCTTCGCGGTGGCGAGTTGGTCGCGGGCGTCCTGCATCTGTGCGACACGGGCGGCCACGGTGTGATCCATGGCCTCACACCACTGCCGTCTGACGGTCGGCACACTGGTTGCCGCCCAGGGTGTTTTGCTGCGCGCCATCAGCCGAGCTGATCAGCCGCTACCGACATGCCTCGCTCATACGCGCCGCCGGTGTCATGGTGTGGTCCGGTCGGATTCGGCATCCGATACCGCCGCGGCCACTCCCTCGGCGATGTCTTCGGCGATGAGCTGTTGGAAGGGCAGCAGCTGCGCCTCGGTCAGCAGCTCGTCCTGGGCCAGCAGGGCGTCCAGATCCTCGTTGTCGACGCGATTGTTGCGGTGATCGCGGGCCTTTTCAATGATGTTGCGCACAAAGCCGGCGTTGCCGAGCCAGTCCGTTCCGCGGATCACGTCACCTTCGGGAGAGCGGTTCTCCTGCACGTAATACCGCTCGAACACGGGTCGTAGCGTCGCCTCGACGTCCTCGGCCAGGACATCCTTGTACTCGGCGGCCATCAGCTCGGTGAGCTGCCACAGTTCATCGGGGGTGTAGGACTCGAACCGGATTACGGTCGGAAACCGCCGCCGCAGACCCTGATTCGCGGTCAGCATCCGGTCCATCGCATTGGGATAGCCGGCCCCGAACACCACCAGTTCGGCGCGGTCGTTTTCCAGATACGGCAGCAGCGTCTCCAGAATCGCTGTTCCGTACGCGTCGCCGCCGGAGTAACCGGTCTCATAGAGGTTGTGCATCTCGTCGATGAACAGGGCGCCGCCCATCGCGCCTTCCACAGTGGCTTCGGTGTTCTTCTCAGCGTCACCCATGTGCCGGCCGAGCAGCTTGGAGCGTCGGGTTTCCACGACGGTCGGCCGGCGCAGCACGCCGAGCCCGCACAGCTGCTTGGTGAGCGATCGCGCGACGGTCGTCTTGCCGGTTCCCGGCGGTCCCAGCAGCAGGGTGTGGCGCGAGCTGACCGGCACCGGCAGACCGGCTTTGGTGCGCAGCTGATTGACTTTGGTGGTGGAGCGAATCCGCTTCACTTCCCGTTTAGCGGCCTCCATACCGAGCATGGCGTTGAGCTCAGCGTCGCCCTCAGCGAGCAGCTTGCTGGCTTGCGCTGAGTGCTTGGCCGCCTCAGCGGCTTCCTTGGAGGGGGCGCTGTCGGGGTCCCACGGGTTGGTGCGTGATTCGATGGCCTCGGGGCTGGTGAGTGCTAGCCGGATGGTCTGGTCATCGAGTGCTTCACGGGCCGGAGAGAACTGAGAGTCGCGCGAATAGGCCCGCCGCAGAAGTTGATTGGCGTCGTCTGCCTTGCCGAGGTGGCGTAGGCACATCGCTTGCGTGTATAGCGCGATCGTCGTGGCAGCGGGAAGTAGATCACTATCGACGGCTTTCTGCGCACGGCGGAAGGCGTCTTCAAAGACCCCCAGGGAGGCCAGTGCCGTGGCGGCCATCGTGGAGGCTGCCGCACCGAAGATCGGCATCCGCCACACCCGGTCTGGGGAGAATACGGCGAGGACATCGGGCCAGCGTTTGGTCTGAAAGTGCAGCAGGCCCCGCGCATAGAGGTGGGAGTCGGCATCGAACGGGTCTGTGGGGTTGGCTTCCGACAGCAGAGCATGGGCCTGGGGGTAGCGCTTCTCCCGGATCAGCGCGATGGCCAGGGCGGTGCGTAGCGCATCGCGGGAGGTGATCTCCAGTCTGAGGAACACGCCATCGGAGACCATGGGGCGAAAAGCGGTGCCGCGCAGGCTGAGCCGGTGGATTTCCCAACCGTAGGATTCGCGGGCATCCCAGGCGGCCTGGACGACCTCCACGCTGTCATCGCCGGCGACGATGCGGGCCAGCCACGCGTCACAGATACTCGGATCGAGTTGGGTGGCCTTCCTGAACTGCTCGGTGGCCACCGCCGGGTTGTTGCCGGCCATTACGCCATCGACGTTGATACCCGAGGCGAGCAAGCCCCGGGTCATCGCCGCGCGGGCTGGGTCGCTGGCTTGCGTGGTGGTCATCGCCGTGAAGGTCCCTCTCGAAGTCGTTGGTTGTGTCAGCTCGCCCGATCAGGCCACGCGCCGGATCGCCGCGGCGATGTCGTTGCGTTCGGATTGCACGTCAATGTGGAGCCGGTAGCGGAACTCGGCGGTGCGGATGACCGCGGTGCCGTTGGAGTCCTGCTCCAGGTGCACATCGGCCACACTGGCCGTCCCCGGGTTGACGGCGCGCACCGTGACCGCGGCGGTGGGATGGTTGCCCGTGGTACCGAGGTGGTCATAGACGACCATCATGGCGCGCCCGTTGTCGGGTAGCTCGTCTGGCACTTCGCGGACCACCCGCAGGCCGGGGGCGATCGCAGCGCGCCAGTGTTCCGGGCGACTCGACACGACGGCCACGCGGTAGCCGGTAGCGGCGGCGCGGCGGGCGATCTGGAACAGCAGCGCCAGCTCGCCGGCCACCGTCACCGAGGCCCGTCGTCCCGGGCGGGAGTCGCCCAGAGGCACCAGCATCGGATGGTGCTTGGCGGTGGTGCCGATCAGGATGCCGGTGGCGCCGATCGGTGCGCGCAGCTTCTCCCCGGCACTCAACGCCCGGTGTGGTAGCTGCAACGCCGGCACCGCCGGTTCCAGCATTGTGGCGCGCAGTGCCTGCTCCTGCTGTCCCGACAGCGGGTTGAGCCCGCGCAGCGGGGGCTCTTTGAGCAGGCCCGCCGTGCAATAGCGCACCAGCATGCCCACCGACACCGTTCCGCCGGCTTGGGGGCGCAGCTGAATGCTGGTCATGGTGGCGTCGGTATCGGGCGCCCACAACCGGTCCAGGGTTTCGGTGGTGATGTCCTGCGGGGACAGCCAGTAGTTCGTCGCTGCGCCAGCGGGATGCACGAGCGCCGACCATTGCGCGTGCGCGCCGCGGGCCAGCGGGCCGGCGATGGCCGTGTCCAGCTCGGCCAGCTCGGCCGCATCCACCAGCCGCGACGGGCACCCGTGCGCACCCAGTTCCACGGCCAATCGACGCGCACACGCCGCCAGCGTCGCCGCCACCGAGTCGCGGGCCGCGACGGCTCCGGCGTTGTCACGGCTACGCATCCGCAGCACACACCAGGTGCTGCGCTCCCCGACTGCGCCATAGTCGGCGATGACGCTTGAATAGGTGGCCGCGTAGTGGTGGTGGTCCTCGCCTGCACGGCGCCGTCCGACGCTGTGAATGTCGATTCCGGCCAGCTTCACGTCGAACTGTTGCACTGCTCGTGCCACCACCTCGACGGGCAGCAGCACCCCGGAATGCACGCGATGCTGATCGAGCACCGAGGGACTGTGCGAGGGGCCGTCCACGGCGACCACCGCCAGCGCTTCGAAGTCGTCGCCGCGGATCGCCAGTTCGTCGGTCGTCCAGCGCGGCCGGTGCGAGGACACCGGCGCATTGACGGTCGGGTCCGCGTGCCGGCGCAACAGCCGCCCCCACGCCAGGGCTGCCAGGGTTTCCTGGCGCCACGTGATCAGCAGGGCCGCGTCGAGCAGCACTGCGACGGTGATCGGGACGGCGAGCGCGACCGGCCCATGCCAGAGGTGGGTACCTGCGGCCAGCAACGCCACCGTGAACAGGAAGGCGAGGATGACCCGCCACCAGGTAAGCCGCAGTCCGATTGGGAAGGTCGATTTCACGCTGTCCCCCTGTTGTTGCGAACGATGGCCGCCACACCCACCGCGGCGGCCGCCAGCAGTGCGACGCCACCGATCGAGGCGAGCGCGATCCACACCGGGGACATGTCCCGTCCCGGATGCGGCGGAGGCAGCAGCAGCGGATCAGCAATGCGCTCGGGTGGGCGCGGATCGCCGTCGGGCAGGTCGTAGGTCAGCGCGGCGACCGGGTCGACGATCCCGAATCCCACCTGATTGTCGACCCCGCGAGCGGGCGGGCGGGCCGTGCGGATGAGCCGGTTGATGACCTGATGCGATGTCAGGGTCGGATACTTCTGGCGCACCAGTGTGGCGACCCCGGAGACGATCGCCGCCGAAAACGATGTGCCCGCAGGGTTGATCAGCTTGGTGTCGTTGCCGTCCTTGCCCTCGACGGCGTTCATCAGGCCGTCGTCGCGGGCCGACAGACTTTCGATGTTGGTCCCTGGCGCGGCGATCGACACCCACGGGCCCGCCATGCTGAGGTCGGTCAGTGGGTTGCCGTCGGCATCGACAGCGCCCACCGTCAGCACGTAGTCGGAGAACCAGGCCGGGGTGACAACGGTGGTCACACCCGCCCAGTCGCGAGGATCGTTGGGGCTCAACGGGTTATAGATGGGATTTTGCTTGCAGTCCTTATTGCTGGTGTTGCCGGCGGCGGCCACGATCACCGCGTCTTTGTCGACGGCCGCATAGCGGATCGCCGCGCCCAGGGCTTTCTGGTCGACGACGTCCAGGGCGCTCATGCAGGACACCTCAGAGATGTTGATGACCTTGGCGCCCATGTTGGCGGCATGCACGATCGCCCGAGCCATCGACTCGATGTCCCCGGCCTTGCGGCGGGTTTCTGGATCTTCGTTGCCGAACGAGTTCTCCGGGCTAAACGCCTGCGAGGACTGGCGGATGGAGATGATCTGCGCGTCCGGTGCGATCCCGGTGTAGGCGTCGGGAGGTGGGATCACCGGAGGCGGCGGCGGTGGTGGCGGCGGGTCATCAGCTGGCATCGGTCCCGGAAAGTCGACCGGCTGCACGTGCAGCTGGCGCTGATACACATCTGACGCTGCCGACGATACTCAGTGTGGAGATCTCGGTGGGCGACGCAGCATAAAAAAAAAACCACACCTAGTGCGACAAACACACGAAGCCTTAACCGACTGTATCTTACACCCATCA
>NZ_JACBJQ010000068.1 GCF_013404075.1 Mycolicibacterium vinylchloridicum | reverse complement strand
CCTTCCCAACCAGCGCGTCAACGCCGGTCTTGATCAGAGAACCTTGGACTTCAGATCATCCCCGGGAAGGTGCGCCCACTTTCATGCCGCCCCACCGAGGGTCATCCACAGGTTCTGATCATTGCTCTCTGCAAGCGCCGACCGTCCTATACGACGGCATCTGGAGCGCGCTGTACGTGAGCAACTACCGATTCATGCTCGAGGGCATCAACTACTTCAATTCTGCCAACCACCTAGCACCATCGCCGTTCCTGCACTATTGGTCGCTGGGTGTCGAAGAGCAGTTCTACCTGATATGGGCACCACTAATCCTCGGCGTGGCCTGGCTGATCCGCTTGACACGCCGTGCACGGAAAAGACCGGCGTCCCAGTCTAATCCGACCCAACGTCCGTACGTGGCTACGCTCGCACTTGTCGCGATCATGTCTTTCGGGATTTCGCTCGTCGGCACGAACATCGCCCCGGCCGCGGCGTTCTATTCGTTACCTACCCGGGCCTGGCAACTCGCGATTGGCGGTCTGATGGCGCTCACCGCCATCCACTGGCGCCGGTTGTCCGCAGTGCCTGCCGGCGTCATCGGCTGGACCGGGTTGGCGCTGATCATATTAGCTTGCATATGGTTCAGCCCGACCACGCCCTTCCCAGGCACCGCCGCCTTGCTCCCGACTGTCGGTACCGCGCTGATAATCGGGGCTGGATGCGCCGCACCAACCCATGGCTGCGGACGCCTGCTAGGGCTACCACTCATGCGTGCCATCGGCCGTATCTCCTACTCCTGGTACCTGTGGCACTGGCCGGTACTCGTATTCGTGCCACTGATCGTCGGTCACTCGCTGGGACTCGCCGCCCGAATCGCCGCAGCGCTGCTCGCCGCCGGACTAGCTTGGCTCACATTGCGATTCATCGAAAACCCATTGCGTTTCAGCCCGAAGATCCGCAACCCCCCGTGGCGCAGTCTCGGCCTTGGCGCGTTGGCCACCGCGATCGCGGTCTGTGTCGGCCTGGGACTGCTGAAGGCGGTACCGACCTCGATCGGGCACGGTAAGCCCGCTAGGGCTATCTCCGTCACCACGGCGCCCGTCTGGCCAGCCGCAAGCCTCGATGCCTACGACACCGCTGTGCGAGAGGCCGTCGCACAGCTCCAGTCGGCCCTCGCTACCTCGGCTGATTCCGACGCCGTCCCGTCGAACCTTGTCCCCTCACTGGCGGATGCGGCTGCCGAGGATGAAGAGATCTACCTCGGTGGTTGCATGCGCACCTTTCTACAAACCGGGCAGCCTGAATGTGCTGTGGGCGACACCAACTCACCAACTACCGTCGCTCTAGTGGGCGATTCGCATGCCGCAATGTGGAATCCCGCCTTCCGTCGGATCGCCGACGAACGCCATTGGCGGATAGAGACATTGGCGAAGGCTGGTTGCCCTTTGCTGGACTTGCCCGCGTCGATCCCCGCCCTGCTCAGGACCTACACCGAGTGCGACCAATGGCGCAGCCAGATCACCGACCGGTTACGCAACGAACGCCCGCGACTAATCGTGCTTAGTATGTGGCGCGCGTACGGATCCGTCGACTGGCCCGCTGCCTTCTCACCCTATGACAGGGCATGGCTGGACAGCCTCACTCGCACAGTCCGCGAATTTCGTGAGATCGGTTCCCAGGTCGTGGTTCTCGGCCCAATCCCAAGCCCAGCGGAGATGGTGCCGGTCTGCCTTTCCGCTCACCTGGACGACGTGACCGCCTGCGAGCCAGAGCGGTCAGCTGCCGTCAACGAGCCGGGTATCGCCGCCGAGGCGGCCGCAGTCAAAGCTGGAGACGGGCAGTACGTCGATGTAACCGACTTGTTCTGCACCGCGGATCGCTGCCCGGTCATCGTGGGCGACACTCTGGTCTACTTCGACTGGGCTCACATGACACTCGAATACTCCCGAGCGCTGGGCCCAGTCATCGGAGCCTTGGCTGATCGAGCGCTGGCCGAAGGCTAATCAGGCGCTGGCCGTCGGCGGGCAGTCGCGAGTGACCAGAATCTGCTGAATCGGAAATTGGTAGACGCGTCGCTTGTTTGGTGTTAGGTCCAACGCGCATCCTCGCCCTCGATGTCCTGGTCCGCGGTCGTAGCATTCTCGTCGATGACATTGCACATTAGGTAGCCCGCTTCCAGGATCCCTGCCCGCGTGAGGATTTGCTGGAGGTCGGGCTGCCAGTCGGCTTCTGGGTGATGGTTGACCGTGACGCTGCCGGGCGGTTCGGGCGGGCGGAAGTGGCGGGCGACGTCGAGCGCGCCTGGAGACGTCCGACGCCACGCGGAGTTACGTGGGACGCAAGGTCCCGAAAAGCCGTGCCCGCACTAGGGTCAGCCGTCGACGCCGGGTCGGAGTTCAGGTAGTCGACACTTGGGCCGCCGATTCCGTACGGTCCGGGTCGCTGCGTGCCGAACGGCCGCACGTCGACGATGTCATCGAGCGCGTTGTCCAGACCGGTCGGTATAGCGGCCAACAGACTCACCGTCGTCTTGATCGGATTCGGAAAGTAAGACACGTCGAACGGTGCCGGCTGCCCTGGGCTCATCGTCCTGTCATAGCCAGTCTCGACCATGACCCTCAGCAACGGATCCAAGGCGTCGGCCAACACATGGCCCGCGGGGCCGAGCTTCTGCAACGGCATGAGCAGGGGGAGCACCGGTGTCGAGATCAGGTAGTAGTTCGTGTCGCCGTACTGTCCTTGATCGACGACACCCGGTTTACTGAGATTGTGCTCGTTATAGGTCGGATGCAGCTGAAGGATCCCCAGGTACGCGTTCAGGTCAGCGAGCAGGTTCAGCGGGTTACGCGGAAAGTCCGCGAAACCGTCGTACTGCAGCGCGACATCGACTGTCGCATATTGGGTGTTCGTCAGCACTGGGTCGGCAATCAGCTCGCTGCGCTTGCGCCCGAACAGGAGTTGGTTAATTATGCCGCCGACGTCGCGGGAGACGAGCCCGCCATTCGGCCTGGAGTTGCCGATCACTAGGAACGTGACGTCGGGGCCTTCACCGGGTGCGTATTGGCTGGCCAGTTGGGCCTTCTCCAACATCGCGATGGCCGCGCTCTGCGAGTACCCGAAGATCACAAACGTGTCGATCGGCGACGGCGACGCCGATCCGATGTTCTCGTCGTAGACACAAGAATTGGAGCTGATACAGATTTGGAGATTCGCCAGGCCCTCAGCAATCGACTCCCGAAGGGTCAACGTGCCGAAAGTCGGCGCATCCTCCTCGGGTGTGATGACTGCGACCGTGTTGTAGGGCCCGACGGGAATGCCGGTGGAGCGGCTTGCCGTCGATGAGGGCGAGACGTAGTTGTTCCTCGCCATACTGGTGTAGCTCTCGACGTAGTCGATCGTGTCAGGCGGCGTTGACAGCGGGTGACCCGTGCCGCCCATGACGAGGACCGTGGTGGCCGCCGCCGCGACAGGCGGGGACAAAGGAGCAAAAATCGACGCGACGCCGATGAGTGTCGCGCCCACCAGTGCAGACACCGCTACGGTAACCGACCGATTTGCTGCCCACATCAGCACACCCGCCCGACGCGGACGAAGTCTTCCACGAGATCGGTAGCAGCGGCGGCACTCTCGGCGGGCGTCGACATACGCGTCGCGAACTCGCGAGCTCTCGCGATGTACTGCGGAGCCAGAACCTTGCGCAAGTCCGCGACCAACGACTTCTCCGAAGTCCTCGCGAAGCGACGGCCGGTACCGACCTTCAACCGCTTGAGCTGCGTTGTGCGCAACCCCTGATCGGGCAGCGTCCAGAGCCCGACCTGCGGCACTCCCGCCCGCAGGCACGCGGCGATGGTGCCTGCGCCGCTGTGGTGCACCACCGCACGACAGAGCGGGAAGATTTCGGCGAAATTGACCACGCCCACGAGCTTGACGTGCTCGGGACAAGGGATCGCGCTGAAGTCCGTGGAGCCCGCGCCCACGACCGCCCGTTCGCCCAGCCGGTCACTGACGGCACTGATCATGGCGATCGTTTCAGCCGGGGATCCGACCGGAACACTGCCGAAGCCGAAGAAGATCGGGGGTGTTCCCTCGGCGATCCACGACACGACCTCGGCATCAGAGTCCGTCGGCGACTCCAGCGTCAAGGTGCCGACGAAGGGACGCTGACTGCCCAGGTGCGCCCACTCGGCCGCCAACCCGGGGACGACGGCGTCGTCGTAGGCCTGAATCTCCAGCGAACCACGTTCGGTGATGCGTTCTCGCCAGGGCGTTGTCGCCGGCGGCAGGCCAAGCTCACGGCGCTGGGCGTCCTCGACCTCTTTCACCACCCCGCTCCAGCACATCCGCTCGTAGGCCTTCATCACCGCGCGACCCACCGGCGGCGGCAACAGGGGCACCACCCGGCCGTTGGCTCGGGTCGGGAAGAATTCGACGGTGACCAGGGGGATGTTGTAGTACTCGGCGACATTGGCCGAGAACTGCTCGAAACCGTAGCCCGCGATGATCAGGTCAGCGCCGTCGGCCAGCGACGCCAGCGTCGAAAGCGCCTCCGCTGTCCAGCATTCGGTGAGGATCTTCCCGATATCGGCTCCTAGCTGACCCAACTCCTTTGATTTCCAGGGGATTTGGAAGAGAGCGGTCCAGTAGTCGCGCTGAGCGTCCATCATCCCCTGCGACTCACCGCCCCACGCGACGGCGGTGAGGCCAGCCGCCTCGGCGAAGGCGACCACGTTCGGCGGGACCGCGATCTTCACGTCATGGCCCCTGCGCGACAACTCGCGCCCGATGACGACACACGGCTCGACATCCCCACGGACGCCGTGGCATGCCAAGACCACCTTCATCGCAGCTCTAGCCCTCTCCGCCTCTCACGTGTCCGCATGCTCGGGACCACCGGACAGTATTGCGTGTTTTTTGACAGTCAAGTAAGCGTTTGGCTATCTGGTCGGCCTAGGGCGATGCCGGGGTTTGTGAAAACGTCCCCAGGGGCCGGTCCGGCGCGCCTATAGTGCCAGCGTGCCGCGACAGAGCGATCGCTACATCCCGAATCTCTACTCCCGTGACATCAGTGTTTACGAGGCCGACTACCAGGACTTCATTCGCACTAGTTTGGCGGAGCTGCGCAGGTGCAAGATTGCGGGCCACACGCTGTTGTGGGAGGCGTCGCAGCTCGAGGGCGACGGGCTGCTGCTCGACCTGGGCGTGTGGATCGGCTGGTCGACCCGGCTGCTGGCCGAGAAGTCCGGTCGTCGCGTATACGGCTTCGACACGTTCGAGGGAATTGTCGAGGATTGGCAGATCGACGACCACAAGCTCGTCAAAGCTGGCGCACTATCGATTTCGGAGCCATGGGCCCAACGCTTCATCGAAGACACCGGCGTCACGCTCGTGGACGGGGTTCCCGCAGCACTCGGTCGCGATGTCGAGTTCATCAAGGGCAGCACCTACGACACACTGGCACCATTCCTCGACGCCCACCCTGGGCCGATCCGACTGTTCCACATGGATTTGGACACCTACGAGAGCTGCTTGCACGCCCTGGAAACCTGCAAGGAACGCTTCAGCGTGGGGTCGATTCTGGTGTTCGACGAGTACCTGGTGACCAACGGTGAGATGCGGGCGTTCTACGAATTCCAGAAGAAGTACGGATTCGAGTTCCGCTATCGGGCTTGGGGTTTGGAAATCATGGAGATGAATGCCGCCATGGTGACCGACCGGGCAAAGCGGCTCATCCACCGGATGGAGTGGGTCCAGGCTCAGCGGCTACTAGGTGACGGTAGCTACGTGTGGAAGCTCTGGGACAAGCGGTTCTGGCGCTTTTGGCTGGGCGCTCCGTGGGGCGACATCCGATTCATGCTCGGCGCCGTCGGTCAGCGGAAGTCGGTCAGTGTGGAGATCACCGCCCTGGGGCGACTCGGCGGCTAGGGCGAGCTCGGTTCCCGGATAGGGAGCCCGGCAGCGCGATAGACCGCGTCGATGACACTCATGTTTTCCACGGCGTCTGTCGGCGACGTCCGCACCGGCTCGCCGCGCAGGACTGACCCTGCGAAGGATTCCAGCTGGAAGGAGTAGGTGGGCCGGCGCGAGAAGCGTTCGGTTCGCTTGCCGTTCGCCGAGCGTATCGAGAGCCGCGGGAGGAGGTTGGGTGCCGCAGGACTGAGCCACTTCAGCTCACCGTCATCGCCCACCACTCTGGCGCTCGCCCGAAACAGGTTGCCCGACCACAGCGCACACTGCAGTCGACCGGTGTGGCCGCCCGCGTATCGCAGTTCAGCCTTCATGGCTCGATCCACCTGCGGCTTCTGAAGTTTCGCCTGTGCCGATACGACTTCGGGGGTCGAGCCTCCGAAGGTGCGGGCCATGTTCGTCACGTAGCTGCCGGCATCCATCATCGCGCCGCCGGCCATCGCGTAGTTGTAGCAGTTGGCCTTGAACGTCGGCAGCATCACGCACAACGTGACATCCACTCGTTGCAGCGCGCCGATCTCCCCAGACGCGATGATCTGTTCGACACGCCGGGTCAGCGGGTGGTGACGAAATTGAATCGCCTCCATCACCACGCGATCCGACGTGGCCGATAAGTCGGCTATTTCCTGCGCCTCGGCGGCGTTGGCCGTGAACGGCTTCTCTACCAGCACGTGCTTTCCGGCGGCGAGGGCGGCCTTTGTCCACTTGCCATGCATGCTGGTCGGCACCAGGACGTAGATCGCGTCGAGATCTGGATCGTCGATCAACGCGTCATAGGAGCCGTAGGCCTTGGCGATGCCATATTTGGCGGCAAACTCGTCGGCGCTGGGCTGATCACGAGATGCCACCGCGGTGATCGCCACATCGCGGTTGTCTTTGGCCGGGTTGATGATCGTCGTCGGCGCGAAGCTCGAAGCGCCGAGGATGCCGATGCGTACCCGGCCAGCGCTGTCTGGCATTACTTCTCTCTCCCTGTTCAAACCGCCGCCGCGATACTAGAACGCGTTCCAGCAACGGTGCACGGAATTGACATAACCGTCAGCAACAGCCCTCAGCTCGGCTCACGGACGGGCAGGCCGGCCGCACGATAGATCGAATCGATGACGGTCATCGTCTCGATCGCGTCTTGGGGGGACGTTCGCACCGGCTCACCTCGCAGTACCGCCGCGGCGAACGCATCGAGCTGGTAGGCGTAGGTCGCGCGGCGCGGGAATCGCTCGACCCGCTTCTCCTGACCGGTTCGCACCGAAAACCGATGGAAGAGCTGAGGCAGCAAGGGGTTGATCACGTACAACTCGCCGCGGTCACCTGTCACCCGCAGACTGACCCTCAGCAGGTCGGCCGACCACATCGAGCAGCGCAGGCGCCCGGTGTGCCCGGCGGGATAGCGCACCTCGGCGGTCATTGCCCGGTCCACCCGGCTGTCATGCAACTTCGCTTGCGCTGAAATAACGTCCGGGGTGGCACCGCCAAAGGTGCGGAGCATGTGGACGGCATAGCAGCCGGCATCCATGGTCGCGCCACCGGCCAGCGAGTAGTCATAGCGGATGTCGGAGAACTTGGGCAGCGGAAAGCAGAAGGCGACATCCACCCGCTGCAAAGTGCCCAACTCCCCCGAAGCGATGATCTCCTCGGCGCGCAACGCGAAAGGGTGGTAGCGGTAGTGAAAGGCCTCCATCACCACCCGGTCCGACTGGGCGGCCAGCTCGGCGATCTCGCGGGCCTCCGCGGCGTTGGCAGTGAACGGCTTCTCACACAACACATGCTTGCCGGCTTCGAGAGCCTCACGAGTCCATCTGCCGTGCAAGCCATTTGGCAGAGGATTATAGATCGCATCCACATCCGGGTCGGCGATCAGCGCTTCGTAACTATCGTGCACCCGCGCGATGCCATGCTTGGCCGCGAAAGCCCGGGCACGGGAGACGTCTCGTGCGGCGACCGCCGCGACCACGACCTCCGCGCTGTCCTTCGCCGGATTGATCACCGCCGCCGGGGCGATCGCGGCGGCACCCAGAACACCGACCCGCACCTGTGCCGCCACTAGGTGCCGAACTCGAGCAGGGTCAACGACGCAATGGTCGGCCAGTTGACGCCGACCCAACGCCGAAGCAGGCGATGGATCGGGGGGAATCCCTGCGTCCTGGGCAACAGCGAGTCGAACAACCGTCCCCGGCCCCGGGGGAGCGCCACGTCATGCACAACCCGAACGCCCGGCACCGTGTCGGCCAATTTGGCGAGCTCACGCGCCGTCAGGCTGAACGGCGTGCGGGGCCAGTCGCCACGCATCACCTTCCATAACTGCGGCCGGGCGGCCAGGAGCGCCTGCGACTTCGGCGGCAGGTCGAACATCATCTGCCCGCCGGGGAAGCGGCGCGCGCATTCTGCGATCAGGCCGAGCGCTTCGTCGGGCTCCAGATACGGCAGCAGACCCTCGGCGGTGATGAACACGCCATGCTGGGGATCGACCTGGTCCATCCAGCTGAAGTCCAGTACCGATTGCGTGCACGTCGACATCCGCGGTGATGCCGGCAGCAGCCGCTGTCGGAGTTCGATGATCGGCGCCAAATCCAAGGTGAGCCAAAGAAATTCATGGCCGAGACCGCCGGCATCCAGCCGCCAGAAGCTGGTCTGCATCCCTTCGCCGAGGGCCACCACGGTGGCCTTCGGATGCGCAGAGAGATAGCTGCGGGTGCCGTTGTCAAAGGCAAGCGTGCGTAGCGCGAGATCTTGCCGATCGGCAGACAACTTGAATCTGCTGAAGTCGTAGTCCATCGATTCGATCAGGCGAATCGCCATCGGATCGTCGACGATTGCGTCGGCACGCCGGGCTTCGCTCGCGCGACACCACAATGTCACCAGCGCGGTGTCAGTCACCGGCATGACGTCAGTCATCGGGCAGGTGCTCCTTGCATAACTGCTGCATTGCGCGCGCAGCTAATATCAGTTCCGCGCGCAGGCCCTCGGGTGGCCGTGGAAAGGGTACGTCAACCCAACAATTTCCTGGCATCGATTACGGATTAAGGCCCGGCGACTGTCACATAAACTCTGGCCGTGTTCGCCGCCAGTGACAGCTCCGCACCAAGGGTCGTGGTGGTCTCAAATGTCAGTAAATTCGGCGGCGGAGGGGTGGTCGGATTCCGGGACATGCTGCTGGCGATCCGGACCAAGCGCCCCGACGTGGAGCTGGTTGCGGTCATCCCGCAAAACGGCGAAGTCGCGCAGCGATGCGCACAGGACGGCATCGAGATGAAGATCGCGTGGACGCCGTGGTGGGCTTTTGGCAAATGGTCACGGTCGCGATCGGTCGACCCGCATGTGCTGATCGGCTGGCTTCCCTATACCGCGATACTCCTGCCCGGCATCGTCAGTGCACTGGTCTTCTTCATCCGGTGGCGCCCGACGATGGTCCTGACGAACACCATGACGATCCCGTCACACGCGATCGCGGCCAAGATCCTCCGTATCCCGCACTACTGGATCGTCCGGGAGTTCGGGCGCGACGACCACCAGCTCTGGTTTCTCTTCGGCTACCGCAGAACCGTACGGACGGTGGCCCGGCTGTCCGATGCGGTGATCTGCAACTCGCACGCGGTCGAGCGAGCGATGGTCGCGCTGGCGCCGACGATGAAAACCCGCGTGCTCTATCCCGCCGTCGACAAAGAACTCGGCACCCCGCCGGAGCGACAGCCCGGCGAGCGCATGCGCGCCATCCTGGTCGGGTATTTCTCCGAGGCCAAGGGGCAGGAACTGGCGATCGAAGCGATCGCCATCGCCCGAAAGGCCGGCGTCGATATCGAGTTGACGCTGGTCGGCACCGGAAGCCACGAGCCGCTCCACAACCTTGCCGAACGTTTGGACGTCGACGATCTGCTGACCGTTCACGGGCCAACACGCGATCTGCGCCCCTACTGGGCCGCCGCCCACGTCGGCCTCATGTGCAGCCAGAGCGAGGCGTTCGGCCGCGTGACCGTCGAGGCGATGCGAGCCGGACTACCAGTGTGCGGGACGAATTCGGGAGGTACCCCGGAGATCATCGAGCCAGGCGTGGGCGGATTCCTCAGCCCGGCTGGCGACGCGAACGCGCTGGCCGTCAACCTCATGACGCTCGAAGCAGACGAGGACCTACGCCGCCGCCTTGCCCTCAGCGCCCAGGAATCGTCTCAGCGTTTCCAGCGTGACCGTCACGACGACGAACTCGCCACGTTTCTCGGACTGCGTTGATAGCATCCCGAATCGCCCAGATCAGGCCCGGTTTCAACCTGGCGGAGCGGGCCATCTCAGCGAGGAGCTCGATAGTGCCTGACGGCGAACTGACTGGGCGCGAAGCCGAACGCATCGAGTGGGACGTGATCGTCGTCGGTGCCGGTATGGGAGGCGGCATGCTCGGCCGGCGGCTGGCACATGCCGGTCGCCGAGTGTTGTTTGTCGAAAAGGGACGCTCGACACTGCCTGGAACGCCGGGAACGATCCGCTCGGCGATGCCCGAGATCGCCGAACCGAAGGCCTCTCGGTCGAAAAAGACCTATTACGAGACGCTGGCCCGCGCGGGCCGAAGCAACGACGAAATCACCGATATCAGCGGCCGCCGTCCGAGGAGGTTCGTGCCGTACATCGGCGCCGGGCCCGGTGGATCATCGGCCCTCTACGGCATGGTCTGCGAACGGTTCTTCGTCGACGACTTCACTCCACGGCAGTTCTTCACCGACCCTGGCGAATCCACTGTGCCGGAGTCCTGGCCGATTTCGTACGAGCAGCTGGCGCCGTGGTACTCCGAAGCCGAGCGACTCCTCGGGGTTCGGGGCGATGCAGATCCCCTGCGACCCGAGGCCGCCGACGTCGGACTGCCGACCGCACCGCCCTTTTCGGCCGACAATCAGCCGTTGGTCAACTATCTGGCCGGACGCGGGCTGCATCCCTATCACCTGCCGATGGCCTGTGACTACACCGACGATTGCGCGACCTGTCAGGCTTACCTGTGCCCGAAGGGATGCAAGAACGACGGCGCACGCGCCGGAGTCCTGCCCGCCGTCACCGAATACGGTGCTCGCCTGTTGGACGAATGCCGAGTTTTGCGACTCGAGTCCGACCGCACCCGCGTGCAGCAGGTGATCTGTCAGCGCCGCAACGACATGCTCAGACTCAAAGCCAAAGTGGTGGTGTTGGCCGCCGGCGCCCTGGCCACCCCGGTGCTGTTGCTCAATTCCCGATCCGGGGATTGGTCGCGTGGACTGGCAAACGGCTCAGACATGGTGGGGCGCAACCTGATGCGCCACGTGATGGACTGGATCGAGATCTGGCCGCAACGCGGCAGCAAGATCACCGCCGAGAACAAGGAAATCGGACTCAACGACTTCTATTTCATGGACGGCCAGAAGTACGGCACGGTGCAGTCGGCGAGTTCGATGGCCTCGTTGGCGCCCATCGACATGATGATGAACCAGCCCGGGTTGGTTTCGACGGCGCTGCGGTGGGCCAGCCCCTTGGGCCGCCCGATCTACGACAGGGTGATCAGCGGCGGACTTGTGCTCGCCGCGATCATGGAAGACCTCCCCTATCGGGACAATCGTGTCCTGCCCAGTGATAGGCCGAGCACCGACGGTCGCCAGCGGCTGCGGCTCCAGTATCGCTTGCACGAAAACGAAAGGGAACGCCGCGAGGTGTTCTTGAGCGCGCTCAAAGAGGTGCTGCAGCCGTTCCGCACCCTCACGCTGCGCACCGGGGAGAACAACGGGACGCTGGGGCACGTCTGCGGAACCGCCCGCTTCGGCACCGATCCCGCCACCAGCGTGCTGGATGCACACAACCGGGCGCACGAGGTCGCCAACCTCTACGTGGTGGATGCCTCATTCTTCCCCTCCAGTAGCGGCATCAACCCGAGCCTGACTGTCGCCGCCAATGCCTTGCGAGTAGCCGAACACATCAACAGCGCGCATTTCACCAACTAGCCCGGCCGATAGCATCACCAGGTGGATCTTTTCGTACGCGAATCCGGTCCAGCCGACGCGCCCACCATCGTCTTCCTACACGGTGGACTGTTGAGCGGCTGGACCTGGGATCCCGTCGTCGAAAGATTGCCTCACTATCACTGCCTGGTCCCAGATCTTCCCCAGTACGGCAAGAGCTTTCAGCAGGGACCTTTCGAGATGGGCCGTGCCGCCGCCGCGATCGGCGAACTCATCCGCACCCGGGTCGGCACGGGGCGGGCGCACGTGGTCGGCTATTCACTCGGCGCTCAAGTTGCCGTCCAGCTGCTGGCCACCGAGCCCGGACTGGTCGATCGAGCGGTGCTCGGCAGCACCTTCGTCAACACGTTGCCGGCTGTACAACTGACGCGACGCCTGGCGGGGCTGCTCGCCAGAACCGCATGGTTCAGATGGGCCGTGATCGATCGCTTCTGGGACGAACGACATGCGGCCCAAAACGACGACTACCACGACGACTCACGCCTGAATTCCGGCGCACAACTCGCGCACATCTCGGTGGCGTCTGCGGGATTCACTCTGCCCGAGAGGCTCGACAAGTCTTATGCACCAACGCTATTCCTCACCGGTGACGAGGAATTGCGCCTCATCCACCGCTTGGCCGCAGTGCTCGCGAAATCGATGCCCAACGGCGTCGACAAGGTCGTTGTCGGTATGGGCCACGACTGGCCGCTGGCCAATCCGGACTTGTTCTCCCGCACCGTCGACGCGTGGCTCTCGGGCACGGATCTGCCTGCCGAGATCGGGCTGCCGGCGTCCTAGACCGGTTCGCGGACGTGAAGGCCGGCGGCACGGTAGATGGAATCGATGACCGTCATGTTCTCGACGGCTTCGGCCGCAGCCGTTTTCACCGGCTCGCCACGCAGCACCGCAGCGGCGAACGCTTCCAGCTGATAGTCATAGGTGGTGCGCGCCTTGAAGAAACGTTCGACACGATGACCATCGGCGGATCGCACCGAGAACTGCTGGAACGGCACCATCGGGTGGAGCCGCAGCTCACCCCGGTCGCCGATCACCTTGGCCGTCACGTGCGGTAGATCGGACGACCACAGCGAGCAGCGGAGCTGACCGGTATGCCCGCCGGCGAACCTCAGTTCGGCCGTCATGGCCCGATCCACCTGAGGCCCGCGCAGTTTCGCCCGGGCCGAAACAACTTCCGGGGTCGAGCCGCCGAACGTGCGCAGCATGTCGACGGCATAGCTGCCGAGATCCATCAGCGAGCCGCCGCCAAGCGAATAGTTGTAGGCATTCGAGGAGAATTTGGTCAGCCAGAAGCAGTCAGCTGCTTCCACCCGCTGCAGTGTGCCCAGTTCACCGGAGGCGATGATCTGCTCTACCCGCGCCGCGAACGGGTGGTAGCGGTAGTGAAAGGCCTCCATGACCACGCGATCCGATGTCGCCGCCAGGTCTGCGATCTCGCGAGCCTCGACAGCATTTGCCGTGAACGGCTTCTCGCACAGGACATGCTTGCCCGCCTCCAGTGCGGCGCGAGTCCACCTGCCGTGCAAGGCATTCGGCAACGGGTTGTACACCGCATCCAGATCGGGATCGGCGATCAGGGCGTCGTAGGTGTCGTGCACCGTGGCGATGCCGTGTTTGGCGGCGAACGCCGCCGCCCGCGGCTTGTCCCGCGCAGCCACGGCCGCGACGACAACTTCAGCATTTTTTGCGGCCGGTTTGATCAGCGCCGCAGGTGCGACGCGGGCCGTCCCCAGAATGCCGATCCGTACCCGACTCTCGCTGTCAGGCATTCACTTCTTGCGCCACAGCACCCCGGTGCCATCGATGTCGACGATCTCCTCGGTGATCCCGTGCTTGGTGCGGTAATCGGTGACAGCCTGTTCGCACGCTTTCACGGCCAGATAGTCGTCGACGATGCAGAAGCCGCCGGGTGACAGGCGCGGGTATAGCGCGTCGAGGGCCTGGATCGTGGACTCGTAGAGATCGCCGTCGAGCCGCAGCACCGAGATGGCATCAATCGGGGCGTCATGCAGCGTGTCCTTGAACCAGCCTGGCAGGAACCTAACCTGGTCGTCGAGCAACCCGTAGCGCTCGAAGTTCTTCCTGACATCCGCCTCCGAGACACCCAGGATGCCCGAGACAATTTCTGCGTGAATCCCCTTGTCCGCCTTGTAATTCTCGGTGTCAGAACGCGGGACGCCCTGAAAGGAGTCGCACAACCACACGTTGCGCGTCCGATCCCCGTAGGCGGCCAGCACCGCCCGCATCAAGATGCACGC
The DNA here is from genome assembly GCF_013404075.1 of Mycolicibacterium vinylchloridicum. Classification (GTDB taxonomy): domain Bacteria; phylum Actinomycetota; class Actinomycetes; order Mycobacteriales; family Mycobacteriaceae; genus Mycobacterium; species Mycobacterium vinylchloridicum. The sequence continues at coordinate 11,145 of NZ_JACBJQ010000068.1, read as the reverse complement.
GCCGCCGCGCCACACGCCGGTCTCGACAAGGTCGCCGGGGACGTCGTCGGCCAGCACGGTCTCGACACACTCCTGCAGACTGGTCAGCCGCTTCATGCCGATCATCGTCTCGGCCTCGGCCGGCCAGTCCAGGCCCGCCTCGCGATAGTTCTGATCACGAACACCGGCGCCGCGGAGTTTGGGGCCGAAGGTGTTGGCCGCTTTGAGCAGGAGCCGGCGCCGCAACGGCCAATCCGAGGGCATCCGCTCATGCATCCCGAACCTGGTCAGGTTGCGCCGGAGCAGGTCGAGGTACAGCGATCGCACGTCGTAGTCGGTGATGGTCAAAATGGCCCTATCTCGCATGCCAGCATTTCGGCGCTGAGTCTAAACTTGCAGGGCCGTCAGTTTGCGGTGTTTCCCGCAGATCAGATCGGCGGCCTAGCTAACCCGCTTGCGGCGAGCGAAGTCTTCCAGCAGGTCGGCAGCGGTCGTCACGCTGTCAGCCGGTCTGATCATCCGGGCCCCGAGTTCCCGGGCCCGGGAGCGGTAATCCGGTGCAAGGATCCTGCGGAGGTCCTTGACCAGCCGCTTCTCCGTAGCGGACGCGAACTTTCGTGAGGAGCCCACCTTCAGCTTTTTGATGGCCGCGCCCCAGATCATCTGGACATCCGCCATGTACAGGACCAAGGTCGGGATCCCCGCGCGCAGGGCGGCCGCCGTGGTGCCCGCGCCGCCGTGGTGCACCACCGCCCGGCACGCGGGGAAGACCGTCGCGTAATTCACCGCGCCGACGACCTTGACGTGGTCGAACTCGGGAACGTCACTGAAGTCGGTCCAGCCGGCGCACACCAATGCACGCTCGCCCACCTGCGCGCAGGCGCCCGCGATCATGCGAATCATGTCGGTCGGCGACTCCACCGGGATGCTTCCGAACCCGAAGCAGATCGGCGGCGTCCCCGCGGCGATCCACGACATGACGTCGGAGTCTTCCTCGGTGGCCAGCTCCAACGTCAACGTGCCGACAAACGGCCGCTGGCCACCCCACTGCTTCCACTCATCCGCCAGTCCAGGAAAGAGCGCGTCGTCATAGGCCTGGATCTCCAATAGCTCCCGTTCGGCGATGCGCCCCGGCACCGGGCCCGTCGCCAGTGGGAGACCCAGTTCCCGGCGCGCCTTGTCGACTTCCTTCTTGACCCCGCGCCAGATCAGGGACTCGCCCACCCTCATTCCCGCCCGGACCACCGGCTCAGGCAGAAACGGCAGGAGCTTTCCGTTGACCCGCATCGGATACCACAGCACGGTGGCAAGCGGAACGTCGCAGTATTCGGCGACGTCGAACACCAGCTCCTCATAGCTGACGCCGGTGACCAGCAGATCGGCCCCGCCCGCGACCGCTGCCAGTGACTTGGTCATCGAGCCCCAGGCACGCATCCCCGGGCTGCGGGATTCCTCGAGAAACTTCTGCACATCCCGCACCCGCCAGAAGTTCCGGAAGAAGTAGCCCCAGAAGTCGCGAGTATTTTCCAGCCACGACCGGGTATCAGGCCCGTACGGGATCGCCGTGAGCCCGACCGCCTCCGCCGATCCGATCAGATCGGGTGGGACGGCCAGCTGTATATCGTGGCCGCGCCGCAGCAGCTCTCGACCGACCGCGATGCCCGGTTCGACGTCTCCGCGAGTTCCGTAAAAAGCCAATACGAGTTTCATCCGGCTATGCCCACGTCCCCTTGCGCCGGTGAACCAGCGCCAGGGTCTCCAGCCCGAGCTTCACCACGAGCGGCGGCAAGAGCCGGTCGACATTGAGATAGCGACGGGAGTCCTTGAACGCCTGTCGGAATCCGCGTTCGCTCGTGCCATACGCCTCGAAAACTCGATCCAGCTCGCCCTCGTCCCAGGGTTCGTCGCGGGCAGCGGCGGCCAGCGCGTCGTAGACGGTGCGAATCCAGTCGGTGCCGAAGGGTTCGGTTGCCGGTCCGCGGGTCTGATGGTGCCGGAGATCCGGGGTGAGGAACTCATCGACCTCGTCGTGGGCGTCGAGATCGATAGCGAGCGACGTGGAGATCCGCTTGAGTTCCCGGCGCCAGTCCGCCAGGAGGTTGGTGTACTCGACGAACACCCGCGGCACGTCGCGGGTGTCCCGTTCGGCGAGCAGGCTGTATTTCAACCACCAGGCGCAGGTGAGCTCGGGGGATGACTCGACGTAATTCTGTTTGTTGGCCCGGTTTTCCAGGGATCCGATGATCTCGTCTGGGTGGCGTACTGCAATCACGGCCGCGACGTCGAAACCGGCCTGCCGCGCCGCCTCGAACCAGATACCGGACACCGTCGTCGTCTTCGGCTCCTTGATGACCATGACGGGCGCGGCCGGCAAGCTCTTCAGGTAATCCCTCAGCTTGGCCACCCAGGCTTCGTTCTGTTCGGGAGCGAAGGCACCTTCCTGGTAGGAGTCCAGCGCCATGTCGTAGCCGGAGCTGCCGTGGTCGTGCAGGATCGCCTGGTTCAGATGGATGACCGCACGTGCCTCGAAGAAACCGCGCGGATTCTCCGAGGTCGCCCCCAGAAGACCCGGCGGAAGCGAGCCACCACACAGCGCGAGAACGCGCGCCAGCGCCGAGGTTCCGGACCGGCCACTACCCAACACGAAAAGCGCAACCGGGCGGTTCCGAGTCCCCGATCGCGGGGCCTGTCGAGGATTCTCGGCACTGGGCCGGCTACTGATCACAGCGGCAGAATAGGGTTCTCGGCAGCGCTGCGACAAGGAATTGGGCGGTTGCGATGCCCCGCCCAACCCCGCCAAATCGAGACAGCCGGTCGGCTACTCTGACGCTCGTGTCAATCCAGGAACGTCCTGCGCAAGCACCCAACGAGGAACGGCGGGACAACCGGCTGGTCCTGATGGATCAAGCCTTCTACGCGGGGCATCACGCCGCCGGGCAGAAGGAAGTGATGCAGGTCGGCTGGGTTTATCACAACCCGGTAGACATCGAGGGCTTGAGGCGGTTTCGCGACAAACTCGCTCAGGGGATGATGGGACGGCTCATCGAGCGCTCGCCATTGCCGTTCGGCCGGTGGCGGTGGGTCGCGGACCCAAACCCGGCCGAACTCGACATCGCCACGACCCCCCGTCCCCGCAATGAACTCGGCGACTGGTTCGACGAGCGCACCCAGCTACCCATCGATCCCGAATCCGGACCCGGCTGGCGGATCAGCGTCACCCCGCTCAGTGACGGCTCGACCGCGATCAGTCTGGTGTTGTCGCACTACGTCATCGACGGCATCGGTGCTGCCGTCGCCGTGACACAGGCACTTCTGGGTATGCCCGTCGACCTCGGCTACCCACCACCCCAATCGCGATCTCGCGTTCAGGCGCTGGTTCAAGACATCCGCGAAACCGCCCAGGACGCGCCGGAAGTCGGGCGGGCGCTTGTCGCGGCAGTGAAAGAGGCCCGCCGCCGCCAGCAGGATGTGGTGCACTCGCAGGCGCAGGCATCGCTGCCGGGCCCGCCGACGAGCGGCGCCGATGATCTCGTGATCGTGCCGAATATCTGGATCCGGCTCCGGTTGGACGAGTGGAACGCTCGCGCGGAGGCGTTGGGCGGCACCGCGAGCGCACTGGCCGCCGCGTTCACCGCGCGGCTCGATCGGCACATGGGACGCACGCACGGCGATGCCGACGACGTCAGAATGCTGCTCACCGTCAACACCCGCACGATGGACGATGCGCGGGCGGTGGCGGTTTCGTTTGTCCGGGTCGGTATCGATCCGACTGAGGCGGCGACCGATCTGACTGGTGCGCGCGCCGCGATCAAGCAGGCGCTCAAGGATGCGAAAGATACTCCCGACGAATCGGCGGAGCTCGTCGCGTTGACTCCGTTCACCCCCAAGCGGGCGTGGAAACATCTGATGGACTACGCGGTCAGCGACCCCGAACAACCCGCGGTGTGCTCGAATCTCGGCGATACGGGGCCGGCGGCGAGCCGCCCCGACGGCACGCTGTGCGACGGGATGTTCGCCCGAGGAGCGAGCCAGAACATCACCCGGGGCTGGCTCGAGCGGACGGGCAGCCAATTGCATGTTTTTGTCGGCACCTCGATGGAGATGAACCAGGTCGGGGTGTGCGTCCGCGGGTACCAGCCGGGGTCCGTCACGACTCGGGCCGAGTTGCGGAAATTGGCCGAACGCACGCTGGCTGAGTTCGAGCTGAGCGCCGAGATCGACTAGCGGCATACCTCTATATATGAGAGCTCCCCTAATGACGCCCTACCGGTTGCGGGTGCGTCAATACAATTAGCCTGGAAACCCACCTAAGACTTAGCCGTTACCGCAGTTCAGCGCATGCACGAGCGCGTATGCTCCGCTGTTGCATCGCAAAGAGCCCACACGGAGGCCATCAGCATGGTTGACTCTCGTCGAGATCGGTCGCGTAATCGACGGCCCCGCACATTTGCGGGGGTCGTTGTCACGCCGGCCGTGACGCCCACCCCTTCGGGGTTACGAGAGACGCTGTGCCTCGATGTGTAGTTGGACGCTCCATCTGATGGCCGGCGCGAGGAGTGGAGACACTCGGCAGATGGGAAAGGTCGGCGTGCAGTGATCGACGGAAGTTTGCCCGACGTTGCGCAAACTGAGCCCGATGCCACCACCCGGCCCCACGAGGACACCGCGGTGCGGCCTGCTGACCAATCACCGCCTCCGCCTCCGGCCGCGAGCGGATCCCGGGAAGGCCGTCGAAATCGGGGACTTGTGTTCACGTTGCTGAAGCGTCTGTGGATTCCGCTGGTCGTGATCGCCGTGCTTGCCGCCGGCGGGCTGACGGTTTCGCGCCTGCACGGCATCTTCGGAAGCGAGAAGACCCTCACCTACGGCGATACCAAGAACGAAAAGGGCAAGCCGTACAACCCGAAGAAGATGAAATACGAGATCTTCGGACCGCCCGGAACGATGGCTCAGATCAGCTATTTCGACGAAGAAGGCAATCCGGTACACACGGACGCGACTCTGCCGTGGTCGTTGGAGTTCCCGATATCCGCCGCCGCCGGCATCGGAAGCATCGCCGCGCAAGGCGATAGCGACACCATCGGCTGCCGAATCTCGGTGGATGGCGAAATCAAAGACGAGAAAACGACCGTCCACGAAGTGAGTTCATTCGTCTCCTGTCTGTTGAAGGCCGCATGAGTAACCACCAGCTGGAGACGGGTCGCCCGTTCGTCGCGAACACGATCCGCCGGTTCTCGGTACTCGTCATCCTCGGATGGCTGGCGATCGTCGTCGGCTTGACCATGGGTGTCCCCACCCTCGAGCAGGTCGAGGCCGAGCACGCGGTATCGCAGAACGCCACCGATGCGCCGTCATATAAGGCAGCCATCCGCGGCTCCGAGGTATTCGAGGAGACGGGGTCAGGCGGCGCCGCGGCGATGATCGTCCTGGAAGGTCAGCAGCCCCTCGGCGACGAGGCGCACGCCTACTACGACCAGCTGATCCGCCAGCTACGCAGCGACCCCAAGCACGTGCAGCACATCCAGAACTTCTGGGGTGACCCACTCACGAGCGCCGCCGCCGAGAGCGACGACGGCAAGGCCGCTTACGTGCAGATCGTTGTCTCCGGCAAACCGGGCGACGCGTTGTCCAACGAGTCGGTCAAAGCTGTGCAGCACATCGTCTCGGAGACCCCTGCGCCGCCCGGGATCAAAACGTATGTCACCGGTCCGGCGGCGCTGGCTGCCGATATGAGCGTCAGCGGGAACAGCACCGTCACCACCATCACCCTGGTGAGCATCGCGGTGATTCTCGTGACGCTGTTGTTGGTCTACCGCGCGCCGCTCACCGTTCTTGTGTTGCTGCTCGTTGTGGGTATACAGCTGCAGGCCGCCCGCGGATTCGTCGCGCTGCTCGGCCATTACGAGATCATCGGGCTGAGCACTTTTGCGGTGAACCTATTAGTGGCCCTGGTGATCGCGGCGGGCACGGATTACGGCATATTCTTCATCGGGCGGTATCACGAGGCTCGTCTTGCCGGCGAAGACCGGGAGACGGCCTTCTACACGACCTATCGCGGTGTTGCCCATGTTGTGATAGCCACCGGCCTGACGGTCGCCGGGGCGACCTTCTGCCTCAGCTTCACCCGATTGCCCGCGTTCCAAGCCCTCGGGGTTCCGTGTGCCGTTGGCATCTTGATCGCGGTCGCGGTCGCGGTCACGCTGGTGCCCGCAGTCATTGCCGTCGGCAGCCGGTTCGGCCTGTTCGAGCCCAAACGAACTGCGAGCAATCGCGGCTGGCGACGGATCGGCACGGCGATCGTCCGATGGCCCGTTCCCATTCTGGTGGCATCACTGGCGATCACGCTGGTAGGGCTGTTGACGCTGCCGGGCTTCAAACCCGACTTCAACGACCAGCACTTCCTGCCCAAGGATCTTCCCGCCACCCAGGGCATCAACGCTGCGGCCAGACACTTTCCGCCGTCGGCCATGATGATGCCCGAGATCTTGATGGTCGAGACCGATCGTGATCTCCGCAACTCGGCCGACTTCTTGGTTCTGAACAAGCTCGCGAAAGCCGTGCTCGCCGTCCCGGGTATTGAAAAAGTGCAGGCCGTGACCCGGCCCGAGGGAACGCCTATCGCCCACACGACGATTCCCTATCTGATGAGCGCGCAACAAGCCGGCCAGCAGCAATTCATGTTCTTCCAGAAGCAGCGTATGGCCGACTTGCTCACCCAGGCCGAACAATTAGGGCGAACCATCGAGATCATGTCGCGCATGTACGACTTGATGAAGCAGATGTCGGACACGATGCACGAGATGGTGAAGAGCACGCATGAAATGGCGGATATCACCATGGAACTGCGTGATCACATCGCCGACTTCGAGGATTTCTTCCGGCCCATCCGCAATTACCTGTACTGGGAACCGCACTGCTTCAATATCCCGCTGTGCTGGTCGGTCAGAAGCATTTTCGACATCCTCGACGGCGTTGACGGGCTTACCGACAAGCTGCAACAACTGACCGCAAATCTCGATCAGATGGACGCGATCATGCCGCAACTGCTGGCGCAGTTCCCGGAAATGATCGCGATCATGACCAGCATGCGCGGAATGCTGCTCACCATGCACAGCACCATGTCCGGCGTGTTCGGCCAGATGGACGACAGCAACACGAATTCGACGGCCATGGGCAAAGCATTCGACGCCGCTCAGAACGATGATTCGTTCTACGTGCCGCCGGAGGTGTTCAAGAACGAAGACTTCAAGCGCGTGATGAAGATCTTCATCTCGCCGGACGGCAAAGCCACCCGCATGCTCATTTCACAAAAGGGCGATCCAACATCGCCTGACGGCGTTGGCCGGGTGGACGCGATAAAGAGCGCAGCCGAAGAGGCGCTCAAGGGCACCCCACTGGAGGGATCCCAAATCTCTCTGGCCGGAACTGCGGCCTTGGTCAAGGATACGGTCACCGGCACGAAATACGATCTGATAATCGCTGTCGTCTCAGCACTGTGCCTGATTTTTGTCGTGATGCTGATCGTGACGCGAAGCCTGATTGCAGCCATGGTTATTGTCGGCACGGTCCTGGTTTCCTTGGGCGCATCCTTCGGTTTGGCCGTTTTCATTTGGCAGTATCTGCTTGGGATACAACTGCACTGGTCGGTCTTCGTCATGACGGTGATCATTCTGTTGGCAGTCGGATCTGACTACAATTTGTTGCTGGTCGCCAGAATGAAAGAAGAAATAAGCGCCGGCATCAATACGGGCATCATTCGGGCAATGGCCGGCACCGGCAAGGTCGTGACAACCGCGGGTCTCGTGTTCGCATTCACGATGGCATCCATGATCGTCAGTGACGTGATCAGCATCGGTCAGGTCGGCACGACGATCGCGATCGGTCTGTTATTCGACACGTTGGTCGTGCGCGCCTTCATGACGCCGTCGATCGCCGCAATCCTGGGCCGCTGGTTCTGGTGGCCGCAGCGGGTTCGCCCCCGCCCCGCCAGCTCGATGCTTCGGCCCTCGGGACCGCGGCCGCTGGTGCGCGCCCTGTTGCTGAACCAAGAGAAGTAAGTGTCGGAAACCGCAACCAGGGCAGAGCCGACCACCCCGCCCAGCCGCCCGTTGATCGCGCGGTCGATCCGAACGCTGTCGCCGCTGATCATTCTGGCGTGGGTAGCGATCACGGTTTATGTGACGTTCTTCGTGCCCTGGCTGGAGACCGTCGGCCGCGATCATTCGGTGCCGATGGCCCCACAGGACGCCCCCGCGGTCGTGGCCATGCACCGCATGGGAGACGTGTTCCAGGAGTCCACCTCCGACAGCTTTGCCATGCTGGTGATGGAAGGTCAGCAAGAACTCGGCGACGATGCGCACGCGTACTACGACACACTGATTCGCGCGCTGAAGAGCGATACGAAGCACGTCGAGCATGTGCAGGATCTCTGGGGAGACCGGCTCACCGCGTCGGGCGCGCAAAGCAAAGACGGCAAAGCCGTCTACATCCAGCTGAATCTGGCCGGCAACCAGGGGACGACGCTGGGCGGACAGTCGATCAACGCCGTCCGCAGCATCGTCGAACGGACGGCCCCGCCGCCCGGCATCAAGGTCTATGTCACCGGGCCGGCTGCGTTGGTCGCCGACATGCAGCATGCGGGCGACCATTCAATGATCAAGATGACTGCGGTCGGCGGCGTCATCATTTTCCTGATCCTGCTCTTCGTCTACCGGTCGATCATCACCGTCCTCGGCTTGCTGCTGACGGTTGGCATCGAAGTCCTCATGGCGCGAGGCGTCGTGGCGTTCCTCGCCGACCACGATGTCATCGGCCTCTCGACGTTCGCCGTCAGCTTGCTGGTCGCCTTGGCGATGGCCGCGGGAACCGATTACGGGATCTTCTTCTTCGGCCGATACCACGAAGCACGGCAGGTCGGCGAAGACATCGAAACCGCCTTCTACAGCACGTTCCGCAGCGTGGCGCCGGTCGTGTTGGGCAGCGGTCTGACTATCGCCGGCGCGATGTTGTGCCTGAGCTTCACCCGACTACCCATCTTCCAGAGCATGGGCGTGCCATCGGCTGTCGGCATGTTCGTCGCCGTCGGGGTGGCCGTCACGCTGGTTCCGTCGTTCTTGGCCGTTGGCGCGCGCCTCACGCTGTTCGACCCCAAGGTTCGGCTCAGGAACCGTCGCTGGCGACGAATCGGCACGGCGGTCGTGCGCTGGCCCGTGCCCATTCTCATCACAACGATTGCCATTGCGCTCGTCGGCCTGCTCGCACTGCCCGGCTATCAGACGAGTTACAACGATCGCCTGTACATCCCGCAGGATTTGCCGGCCAATGTCGGAAACGCGGCCGCCGACCGCCATTTCACCCAAGCCCGGATGATGCCCGAGATTCTGATGATCGAATCCGATCACGATATGCGGAATCCGGCGGACTTCCTCGTTCTGCACAAGCTCGCGAAGGCGATCTTCAAGGTGCCCGGTATCTCCCGGGTGCAGGGCATAACCCGCCCGGAGGGAACGCCCATCGAGCACACGTCCATCCCGTTCCTCATGGATATGCAGAATGCGGGCATGCAGAGCAGCCTGAATTTCATGAAGGCCCGCATGAACGACATGCTCGAGCAGGTCAAACTGATGGACAAACAGATCGCGTTGATGAAGCGCATGTACGAGCTGCAGAAACAACTCAGCGACATCACGCACGACTCCTTCATCACCACGAAAGAAATGTCGCAGCTCGTCATGGTGCTCATGGGCAGCGCCGCAGATTTTGACGATTTCTTCCGGCCGATTCGTGCCTATATGTATTGGGAACCGCACTGCTACGACATTCCCCTGTGCTGGGCGGTACGGTCGATATTCGACGCGATCGACGGTATCTCCTCTCTCAATGACAAAATGAAAGAAATGCTGGTTCATTTTGCGAAAATTGACCAGATACAGCCGGAACTCCTTGCACAGACGCCAAAAATGATCGCGATCATGGAATCCATGCGCGGAATGATGCTCAGGATGCACAGCACCATGTCCGGGACGTTCGGCGTTCTGGACGATTCGAACCTGAACACCACCGCGATGGGGCAGGCCTTCGACGCGGCGCAGGACGACGACACTTTCTATCTGCCGCCCGAAGTGTTCGAGAATCCGGACTTCAAGCGGGCGATGAGCGCCTATCTGTCCCCCGACGGAAAAGCCGCGCGGTTCATCATCTCTCACAAGGACGAGCCCGCATCGCCGGCCGGCATCGCGAGCATCCCCAAGATCAGGACCGCAGCCGAGGAAGCGCTCAAAACCACACCGCTGCAAGGCGCAAAGATCTCGATCGCCGGCACCGCAGCGACATTCAAGGACTTCAGCGACGGCTCCAAATACGATCTCTGGATCGCGGCGATCGGTGCACTCTGTCTGATTTTCATCATCATGCTGCTGATCACCCGCAGCCTGATTGCCGCCCTTGTGATCGTGGGCACGGTGGCGCTTTCGCTGGGCGCATCATTCGGGCTCTCGGTGCTGCTGTGGCAGTACATTCTGGACATCAAGCTGCACTGGATGGTGCTGCCGATGTCGGTGATCGTGCTGTTGGCGGTGGGCTCGGACTACAACCTGCTCCTGGTCTCCCGAATAAAGGAAGAGCTGGGCGCCGGCATCAACACCGGCATCATCCGCGCCATGGGCGGCACCGGCAAGGTGGTGACCAACGCCGGCCTCGTGTTCGCGTTCACCATGGCCGCGATGGTCACCAGCGATCTGCAGATCATCGGTCAGGTGGGTACCACGATCGGCCTCGGCCTGCTGTTCGACACCCTTGTCGTGCGGTCGTTCATGACGCCGTCGATCGCCGTGCTACTCGGCCGGTGGTTCTGGTGGCCACAGCGGGTGCGTCCACGCCCGGCCAGCTTCATGCTGCGGCCGGAAGGGACGCGGGCGTCGGTGCGAGCCCACATGCTGCCGCGCGACGAGCGTGACGACGACCCCGTCACCGCCGAAATCCCAAGGACCTCGGTCTAATTCACCGCCGCGCGACTTTCCAGCCGCACATAGTCCGCCAGGCCTGAGTTAGGACATTACCGGTTGGTAACTTGGCGCGCGTGGGTTTGACCTGCGGGTTCTCTGGGTGGGGTTCGGTGCTGGGGGTACTAGGCGAGTAGTTTTGGGCCGTGGCGTACGTGCGGAAGGT
>NZ_JACBJQ010000067.1 GCF_013404075.1 Mycolicibacterium vinylchloridicum | reverse complement strand
TCCAAGCCTGCCTACCGGCGGTGTGCCCGAACGAGACGAAACATGCTCTGCCGCAATATCGCCGACCGCCGGTGGGGGTGTTATCAGAAACTGATCTATTCGCATGCCACGCGAATAACCAACTTACTACTTGACATAATGTGGCTTATCGGCAAAACGTATACCTGCGGCTTGTCACTCGGCGCCCGCGCAGGCCGCCCAGTCGTGAGTTGAACCGACCCTCCCTCTGGGGTCGGCACTGTTTTTCGAAACGCGATGTCGCGTTCAGAACCGACCCCTGGGTCCGGGGTCCTCCGGGCGATTTCCGCGTACAAAGGATCGGCGTCCGCCAGCGAGTCGGATCGCCCAAATCCCCAGAGCCAGAACCTATTCCGCGTCCCGCTCCCACCCAACCCTACGTGCCCAATTCGTCACTGTGACGTTTTACACAGCAGCTGATCCCACTCTCAGGTGTAGGCGATGAGGTGACCCGCTTGCGAGCCGGGCTCGTTGGTGTCGAACCAAAGGTCACTCGGCCAATCTGGATGAGAGCCCAGTACGACGGATTCGCCGGTCGACGTTTCGCCAATGAGAAAGATCGACTCCGGAAGCCAGCCATCGCTGCTGTTGAGCATCGTCATGTAGATCCGCAAACTCCTCTCGGTGTAGATGCTCTTCCGGGAAACGTTGAACCGATAGAAGTCAGTTCGACCTCGCTCTCGTTCGTTGTACGGCAGGTCAGGAAAGATCAATGCGAGGGGCTTGGCTCCAAACCTGTGAATGTAGAGCTGAAAGTCCGCGTCAGTGCCCGCGTTGGCAATGTTCTTGGTTGTGTGTACCACGAAGAGCTTGTTGATCTTGGCCATCGCTTTCCCCATCTCACCTGCGCAACCCCTCCAAGCCGGACGGGCGCAATTCATCCGGATTTATCGTTACTTCGACATCCGCCCGGGACATGAGTAGTGCACTACTTCCTTTTCGCCAAGCTGCCCAACGGCGGCGAGTGATCGAGAAGCTACCACCCCGTCCGGCTATCGGGCGGCGATAAATTCGTCACGTGACAGAACGCTCTCGAGCTTTCCCTGAGCAAGACCGATGTCCAGCTGCAGTGCACGCGGCGGGCGCGCGCCCCCGCACCGAAAGTCTCACGCCTGCAGATTGATTCGTCACAGCGACGACTGAGTGCGGGGATTCCCCGGCTGGCAACTCCCTCCCACAATTGGCACCTCCAGTCTCGACGACCGGAGGATTTGACGCGTTTCACTGCCTGTTGGTCGACTTCTGGGCCGGACGGATCGTCATCCGCAAGATCGACGTCGACCAGTTCGACGGCGTGTGGGAGCGCTTCAACTTCCGCGGCATCCCCGCCAAGATCATGTTCAAGGACGCCGAGGACATCCACCGCGTCGTCGGCTTCGGCGGCAAGAAGCGACTGGTGGCCGAACTCGAGCGACACTTGTGATACTCCTCCGATGCCGCGGGCGACATCGACCCCGAACGCTCCTGGCCGCAATCACGGCTAATCGGTAGTCGATCAGCTACCTTCCAGGGATAGCCGACCGGCGGAAGGAATGGCACTCGTGTTTTCCGGCCCGATCGAGGATCGCCTCAGCATCCGCGAGCGGTTCGATAGCTACAGCGACGCCGTCACCCGCCAGGCGCTGGACGACTATCTGGACTGCTGGGCCGAAGATCGCGCGCGTTTCGGCGACGGCGACGAGCTCCGTCGCGTCGACGGCGTGTGGCGATTCGCTGTGCGCCGCTACCGGGTGCTCGTCAAAGACATCTGACATTGTCCAGACCGGTAATGCGACAGCATATTTGGGGCCGGATCGTGGCCGCGACGACGCTGGCTGCCGCCGCTATCGGTTTCGGGATCCTCCATGCTGTGCCGCCGACCGGCGTTGCCATTGCAGGTTGCTTCCAGCGCGGCGGCTACAACCCCCCACCGTGCCCCACGACGACTCCGTCACCGTCGCCGAGCCCGTCGCCCAGTCCTTCGCCGAGTCCGAGTCCGAGTGCCGACGACAGTCAGAATGCGAGTCCGGATGCGACGAGCTCACCGGACAAGGATCAATCGGAGAATCCCCCCGCGGGCAGCACCCCGACAGATTCCGGCATCAATGCCTGCCAGAACCAAAGCGCCATGGCAAACTCCCTGGGCCTGCCAGCGACCACCTGCCGGGCGAGCCAGGGCCCGAACACCCCACCCGACTCGGGGATGACGGCCTGCCAGAACCAAAGCGCGATGTCCATCGCCATCGGCCTGCTTCCCATCACCTGCCAGGGAACCCAGGGCCCGAACACCCCACCGGACTCCGGGTCGACGGCCTGCCAGAACCAAAGCGCCATGCCCATCGCCATCGGATTGCAGCCCACCCCGTGCCCGGGAACCCAGGGTGCGAGCACCCCGCCGGACTCCGGGGTGAACGCGTGCCAGAATCAGAACGCCATGGCCAATTCGCTGGGCCTGCAGCCCGCTATCTGTCCGCCCAGCTCGCGCGGCTGATACCAAGCCTCACAACGTCTTCCACCACGGCTTGAGCTGCATGTAGTACGAGATGGTCCTGGGCGCCAGGCTGGTCCCGCCGAACCAGCTGTTGATCCGGAACGCGGACAACTGATGTGGATGTAAGCCCGCGGGGATCGGCTTGTACACCACGGTATCTCCGTACTGCAGCGCGATGCCCTCGTAGTCGACGTTGAAGGTGAACTTCGCATCAGCCGGCACCGAGATGATCTCGTCGTCGGCCGGCATGATCCTGGCGGTGTCGAGGTTGTAGTAGGGCCCGATCTCGAACATCTGGGTCTCGACGTTGTAGCGCCAGGCAACCATGATGGCATCGGTGTCCGGACGCAAGAACGTGAATGAGATGCCGGTCAGCTTGTTCCAGTCGTACTGGTCGACGTTGTGTAGGTCGTAGACCGTGTTCTCGGTGAAAGTGGCATTGCCGGCGACCTGTTTGACGAAGAACACCGTCTGCAGCGGTAGCGCCAGGTGAGTGTTCTTGACCGTGACGACCAGGTTGCGCAGCGGGTAGCGGGCCGAATCCGTCGACGACTCAGCGGCAGTGGCCCCTCCCTGTCGCCGGGCGCTGGCCGCGACCGCAGTCGGTTTGCGCGTCGCGTCGGCCGCCCGTTTCGCGTTGTTCTGGGTAAGTCGAGCGGCCGGAGCGCGGCGTAGCGCGGTGCTTTTGGCCCCTCGCCCACTGCTCGCTGGTCCCCTGTGCGCGCTGTCCGATGCACTCGCCGGTGCTGCCGCCGCCGGTTGCGCATTGGCGGTACCGATGGCCAGCCCTACTCCGACGGCGATCGCCACAGCGTATCCACCCGTCGCCGGACGTAGGCTCCGTTCGCTGAGGCCAACTCCCCACTCCGGTCAACCGCGCTTTCGCGACCGCGGCCCCTTCGACAGGTTCAATTCCACTGCCGCCTGAATGAGCGCGGTCAGTGCGTCTTCATCAATTTCGTCGCCCTCGTGAATATCGATCGCACGGCGGGTGTTCCCATCGAGACTGGAATTGAACAATCCGGACGGATCCGGCAGTGACGCGCCCTTGGCGAACGTCATCTTGACCGTGTTCTTGTAGGTCTCCCCCGTACAGATCATGCCGGCCCGTGACCACACCGGGACACCCCGCCATTTCCACTCTTCGACCAGCTCAGGCTCGGCACGCTTGAGCACGCTGCGGATGCGCGCCAGGGTCTCGCCGCGCCAATCATCGAGCTCGGCGATTCGGCCGTCGATCCGTTGCGAGGCGGTGCTGTCGTCGTGATCCATATCCCCATCTTGGTCACAGATCGCCGCGATTTTGTATTCCGCGCTGCGGGGAGTATCTTTTCCCGCGGCCCAGAATCGTTCCGGAAAGCCTGAAGATGCGTACTCATTACAGAACTCGTGGCTTCTCTACCCGTCCGCAACGGGGTCTTCGCACCCATTCCCTATTGCGGCCGATGGCCGGGCAGTGCTTCGAGATCGATATCCGATTCGACACCAATCGCTGGGTGATCCGGATTCCCGAGATCAACGATGCCACCGAGGCGACCTCGCGCGACAAGGTCGAACTCGCCGCCCGCGAATGCATTGCCACCCGCACCGGCATCCCCATCGGCTACATCTCCGTCTGGGTTCGCGACTGACCTCAATCCAGTTGCCCTGCAACGGTTGAGCTCGTCCCGTCAGTGGCCGAGGGGCCGGAATAACGGAATCCACACCCGGGTGTCTTCCTCGCCCGAGAAGCCGGTCCAGTCTTCGAAGAACACCTCCACCTCGAGCCCGATGCGCATGTCCTCCGGTTCGACGTCGACCACATTGGTGATCAGCCGGACATCGGGTTCCTCAGCCAGTTCGACGATCGCGACGATGTAGGGCGGTTCGAAACCGGGGATCCAGGGCTGCCGATCCACGCTGAACGCGGCCACGTTCGCCCGCCCCGATACTTTCTCGGGAGCGACATCGGTACTGCGGCAACGCCAGCAGGCAGGTCCGGGCGGGTGAAAGAAATGGCCACACGCCCGGCATCGCGAGATCAGCAAATCGCCGTCGCGGCCGCCGGTCCAGAACGCCGTCGATTCGGGCGTGGGGCTGGGCGCCAGCCGCAGATCCGGCCTCTGATAGCTCATCGGCTGCTCACCAACATCGAACCGGCGACGGGCCCCCCACCGACCCCGACGGCGACGACCTCGGGAGTGCGGGGCACCTGACGTTCGCCCCCCTCACCCCACAGTTGCACGCAGGCTTCGTGCAGGAAGCCCATGCCGTGCAGGCGACCGCCCGACAGCTGTCCACCGCTGGTGTTCAACGGCAGCTCCCCATCCAAGGCGATCCGCTCCCCGCCCTCGATGAACTCACCGACTCGGCCATGTTCGCAGAATCCCAATGCCTCCAACCACATCACCGTCAGGAAGCTGAAGCCGTCGTAGAGCTGAGCCATGTCGACATCACGCGGCCGCAATGCGGTGTTCTCCCACAGGGTGGCGCCGGAATCGTGCGCGGCCATCGTGGTCAGGTCGAAACGCTGCTCCCACGTTGGTCTTTCGAACATCCCGGGCCCGACGGATTCCACCGTCAATGGATGGCGCGGCAGGCCGCCCGAAGCATCCCGGCGGGACACGATGACGGCGGTGGCCCCGTCACAGGGCACATCACAGTCGTACAGACACAACGGTTCGGAGATCATCCGCGCGGCCAGATAATCCTCCATCGTCAGCGGGTCGCGGTACACCGCATCGGGATTGCGGCCCGCGTTGCGCCGCGCATTCACCGCGATGGCGCCGAGCTGCTCCCGGGTGAGCCCGAAGTCGTGCATATAGCGCTGTGCCGGCATCGCCAGCCAGTTGGCTGCGGACAACGCACCGAAGGGTGCGGTCCACTCCATCTGAACGGGGAGCTTCCCGCCCCCGCCGAGCAGCACCGACGCGTGACCGCCGCCGGATTGCTGCGCGGCCGTCGACTCCCACACCGACCGGAAGACCACCACATGGTTGGCCAGCCCGAGGGTGACCGCCATGCACGCCTCGATCACCGGACCGATCTGTCCCGCCGTCTCCAGCCCGGACATGTACCAGCGGCTGCGCAACCCCAGCGCCGTGCGCACCTCGGTGACCGTGGCCCCCGAAAAACCGGGATTGCCGGCGACGGCACCCGGATAGCTGGCGATGCCGTCGACGTCGTCGACATCAAGGCCGGCATCGGTGATCGCCCTGAGCACGGCTTCGATGGTCAGCTCCAGACCAGTGCGGCCCAGCCGCCTCCCCACCTGGGACTTTCCCGCTCCCGTGATCACGGCCTTGCCGTCGAACGGTCCCCGATTCATCTCACCGCTTCCTCGCGCCTGGCCTGTGCGGACACCAGGTCCGCGAGCCGGGACACTTCGGCTTGCAGGCTCTCGATGTGTTCGACGGTGGCGGCCTGCTGGGCGCTGTCCTCGGCCGCCACCCGCTGGACGATCCAGCTCGCGATGGTGGCGGTGATGGCACCGACCATGCTGATGCCGCCGATCATCAGCAGTGCGGCAACGATTCGTCCCGCCACCGTCACCGGGTAGAGGTCGCCGTAGCCGACGGTGGTGATCGTGCTGATCGCCCACCACACCGCGTCGCCGAAGTTCTTGATGTTGGCGCCCGACGCCGGGCGTTCGACCTGCAACACCGCCAGCGACGAGGCGTAGACCAACAGCACCGCGGTGAATGCGGTGTACACCGCCACGCGGCCCCTGACCGCGTCGCCGACCGCCCGCTGCAGGGCGCCCACCAACGCGACCAGCCGCAGCAGGAGCAGCGGCCCCATCAACGGCACCACGACGACCACGAACCCGATCAGGTGGCGGAAGAACCACCGGACGCGGTGTTCGGCCAGTATCAGGCGCGCGATGTAGTCGACGAGAAACGGCAGGTAGAGCACGACCAGCATCCCGTGGATGATGTTCCGGTTCACTCCCTGGGGCTGAGCCAGTACTTTGACCGAGAACCCGTTTTCCCGGTTAGGATCTCACTCATTGCAGAATGAAGTCCTCTTCGACGGGAGCCCGATGCTGCTGCCACAAGTCGACCAGTCGGTACGGGGTTGCGACGACGACGCGGCCCGACTCCGACCGGTAGTAGGTGTGAGCATTGGGTGTGTGGCACCACACGGTGCGTTGCATCGCCTGATCGATGCCGGCGACATACTCCTCGAATGCGCGCTCGGTCACCTCGATCGTCGTCGCACCGCGTAACGCCATGAGCTGCAGGCACTCCAGGATGAAATGGGCGAGGACCTCCATCGAGAAGTTGGCACCGGCACCATGTCCGGGACTGTAGTTGGGGGCCGACGTGATGAACAGGTTCGGAAATCCCGGAACGGTTCCGCCACGGTATGCGCGGGGGCTGTCCCCCCACTCCCCCGCCAAGGTCTTGCCGTCACGGCCGCGGATATCGACCGTGGACAAGAAGTCGAGATGGTAGCCGGTGGCATAGATGATGACGTCGAGGTCGATCTGGCGTCCGTCTGCGGTGCGAATACCGCTGGCGTTCACCTCGGCGGGTTCACTGGCTTCGACGTCGACATGGTCGCGGGTCAGCGCGGCATAATAGCCACCTGGGTCGCGAATGATGCGCTTGCCGTACGGCGCAAAGTCCGGAGTGACCTTGCGCGCCAACTCGGTTCCGGCCCCGAACATGCGGTCGATGTAGTCGAGACACATCTGCAACAACACGTCGTTGGCCGGGGAGATCGACAGGTGCGTCTGCGACCACTCGGGATCTTGCAGAATCACCGGATAATTGTTGTCGGCGGTGCCCCAGTACGACTTGAGTCGATGCCACATCGCATAGAACGGCAGCACCCGTCCCAGATAGCGCCGGTGCTCGGGCACGTCGTCGGAGAGCCGCTTACGGGGTGCCACCCAGTGTGGTTGGCGCTGAAACACCGTGAGGTGTTCGACTTCGTCGACGCAGGCATCCACGATCTGCACCGCAGTGCAGCCCGCGCCGATCACGGCCACCCTCTTACCTGCCAGGTCCAGCGCGGGATCCCAGTGGGCTGAGTGAATGCTGGTTCCGGCGAACGTCTCTCGGCCCTTGATGTCGGGAAATCGCGGGCGATTCAGATAGCCGGCGGCGGTGACGACCACGCTGGCGTAGTCAAAGCTGACCGTACCGTCGGCCGCCCGCGAGTGAATCTGCCACTGCTGGCGTTGCTCGTCCCACCACAGCGCTTCGACTTCGGTGCCGAACCGGATATGGCGGCGCAGGTCGTGTTTGTCGGCCAAGGCCACGAGGTAGGACTGGTATTCGGCACCTTCCGGGTAGTAGTTCGACCAGTCGGGGTTCACTTCCCGGGACAGCGAGTAGTACGCCGACGGCGTATCGACTCCGATGCCCGGATAGGTGGTGGTCAGCCAGGTGCCGCCGACTTCGTCGTTGCGATCGTAGATCTGGAACTGCACGCCCTCTTCGGCCGCGGCCAGCGCGACCGCGATGCCGGCAATACCGGCACCGATGATCGCCACCGTGGTCGTCGACGGAATCGGCGTGGTCCGCGGAAGTGTCGGTTGTGAGGGTCGAAAACCGCCCTGCTCGAGGAGCAGATCCACCTGTTCGTCGTCAACATCGGTGCCCAGCGCGATCGGCAACAGGGTGGCGAACAGCTCACGGTCGTCAGCGGCGATCGCGCCAACCGGCCGGGGCCGACCGAGTGCGGCGATGATCTCGTCGGCCAGCGCGTCTGCGGTGGCGGGGTCGGTGGTTCCGGCACGCTCGGGCGGGTCGGGGACGTGGTCGATCTTGCCGGCGTACCGGTCTACGACCGATGCGTCACCCGTCATCTGGGCGAGCACCGCAACCAGAACGCCGGGGTCTGCCTGCCGGAGATGGGCACGCAGGACGGCCGGATCCGGTGCGTTGCCAGCCGGTGACGACGATTCAGTGGTAACGGTCATGCGTCGAGTATCGAAGGAGATCACCGGTCCCCGCGCACACCTGTCTACTGAGCGGGAGACGAACCACCACGTCCGCGGTCGACCTGCCTACCCTGCGGCTCATGCACTCTGACGACCTCGCCGCGGTCATCGCCCGTGCCCGCAGCCACAGTCTGGCCGACATCCCGCGTCGTTCGGCTCGCAAGCAGCCCGACAAGACCGCCATCATCGACGGTGACGTGGTGCTCAGCTTCGCCGAGTTCGACCACCTGGTGGACCGAGCCGCCGCAGCCTTCCACGACAACGGATTGCGACCGGGCGATCGGGTGGCGCTGTTGGCGCGCAATTGCTGGCAGTACGCAGTACTGGCGTTCGCCACCGCCCGCGCCGGCGTGGTTCTCGTGCCGATCAATTTCATGCTGACCGTCGAGGAGATCGCGTTCATCCTCGGGCACTGCAAGGCCTCTGCCTTCCTCGTCGAAGCCGATCTGGTGCCGGTCGCCGAGCAGGCGATGGAGCTCAGCCCGACGGTCACGACAAAGGTTGCCTTGATTCCCGACAGTCAGTCTCCGCCTGTCGGTTGGCCGGATTTTGCCGACTGGCTGAGCACGTCCAGCCCAGCGCCGGATATCCGCCTCGGCGACGACGAACTTCTGCGGGTGATGTACACCAGCGGCACGGAATCGCGCCCCAAAGGCGTCATGCACAGCAGCCGCAGCCTGATGTGGCAGTACATCAGCACCATCGTGGCCGGCTCCATGTCCGGCGAAGACGTCGAAGTGCACTCCCTGCCGCTGTATCACTGTGCCCAGTTGGACAACTTCCTGGCCACCGACATCTATCTGGGCGCCACCAGCATCATCGTCCCGCGACCGGATCCCGAACTGGTGTTACGCACGATCGAACGCTACGGCGTCACGAATTACTTTGCCCCGCCCACTGTCTGGATCAGCCTGCTGCGCAGCCCGGTATTCGACGAAGTGGACCTGTCGAGTCTGCGCAAAGGCTATTACGGAGCCTCGCCGATGCCCACCGAGATCCTGTACGAGATGAGACAGCGGCTGCCCAACCTCCGATTGTGGAATTTCTACGGCCAGACGGAGATGGCCCCCCTGGCTTCCGCGCTGGGACCGGACGAGCAGGATACGCATGCCGGGGCAGCGGGACGGCCCGTCGTGAACGTTGAAACCGCCATCCTCGATGAGGCAGATAATTTCGTCGAAGTCGGAACGGTGGGCGAAATCGCCCACCGCAGCCCACATCTGATGCTCGGCTACCTCGACGCCGAGGCGACAACCGCTGCGGCATTCTCCGGCGGCTGGTTCCATTCAGGAGATCTGGGCTTCTACGATCAGCATGGTCTTCTGCATGTCGTGGATCGCAAGAAAGACATGATCAAGACCGGAGGCGAGAACGTTGCCAGCCGCGAGGTCGAGGAAGTCCTGTACCGGCACAGCGGAATCGAAGAAGCGGCCGTATTCGGCATACCGCACCCGGTGTGGATAGAGGCGGTGGTCGCTGCGGTGGTCCCTCGCGCCGGTGCCGCACTGACCGAGGACGACATCCTCCGTCATTGTCGCGACCACCTCGCCGGGTTCAAGACACCCAAACAGGTGTTCTTCGTCGACTCTCTGCCGAAGAACCCTAGTGGCAAGCTGCTCAAACGCGATCTGCGCCAACGGTTCAGCATCGACATCAACGAAATCGAAAGGGATTCTCCACGTGTATGAGGGCCGCATCGCGCGCTTTGACGAACCCGGCAAGCCGTTCGAGATCCAGACCGTCAGCCTGCCCGAAGTAGGCCCGGGAGAAATCCTGGTCCGAGTTCTGCGCGCAAACATCTGTGGCTCCGATGTGCACGCCTGGCATGGAACGTTCGCGACCCGAGGTCTGGGCGGCCAGCTGCCAACAGTTCTCGGTCATGAGATGGTCGGCGCTGTCGCTGCGCTGGGCACGGGGGTGTCACATGACTCCAACGGCAAACCACTGAGCGAGGGCACCCGAGTGGTGTTTCCCTACTTCTATTGCTGTCACACCTGCCGAAATTGCCTGGCCGGGCGGCGCAACGCGTGCTTGAACCTGAAGATGGCGATGCTGGGTCGCGCCGACGAGCCGCCTTACTTCGTCGGCGGCTATGGCGATTACTATCTGCTGCCCGCCGGTGCCGTGGCCTATGTGGTCCCCGACAGCGTGAGTGACGATATCGCCGCAGGCGCCAATTGCGCTCTTTCACAAGTTATGTACGGACTCGAACGTGTCGACTTGCAGCTCGGCGAGCACGTAGTGGTTCAGGGGGCAGGAGCCCTCGGGCTGTACGCGATCGCCGTCGCGAAAGCCCGCGGCGCCGCCAACGTCATCGCTATCGACGGAGTGTCCGAGCGGCTCGAACTGGCCACGGCCTTCGGCGCCGACACAGTTCTCGACCTCCGCGAGATCAGCACACCAAAGGACCGCGCGAAAGCGGTGCGGGCTCTTACCGACGGCCACGGGGCCGACGTCGTGGTGGAGGTGGTGGGGCACCCCTCGGCGATCGAGGAAGGTCTGCAGATGCTCGGGCAGTTCGGCCGCTATGTCGAGATCGGCAATATCAATGTCGGCCAGACATTCGCCTTCGACCCGTCACGATTCGTGTTCTCCAACAAGACCATGGTCGGGGTGTCGTTGTACGACCCGGCGGTGCTCTCGCGTGCCCTCACCTTCCTCGAACGCCATCAGCAGGCGCTGCCATTCGAGCGGCTCGCCGCAGCGTCCTACGCGCTCGACGAGATCAACGAAGCATTCGCCGCTGCCGACGGCAAGCGGGACATCAGGGCCAGCCTGGTCCCCTGACCATCACGACCGGAGGGAAGATCCTGGTGTCCAATTTCGAGCGATCCTCGCTGTTCATCGACGGCCGGTGGAGAGAACCTGAGGGCAGCGGCGTCATCGATGTCGTCGATCCGGCGACGGAGAAGGTGATCGGCCATGTGCCCAACGGCGACGCTGCCGACGTGGACGCCGCCGTCGCGGCAGCGCGGCACGCGTTCGACCCACTGATCAGCGTGACCGAACGTCGCGACCGACTCCACCGCGTGATCGACGCGATGGAGAAGCACTTGCCCGACATCGCTCATCTGATCACCGCCGAGATGGGCGCGCCGGTGCGCGTGGCCCAAACGGTGCAGACCCAGGTTCCGCTGGCGGTGGCCAAGGGGTTCGCCGACGTACTGGATGAGTTCGCCTTCGAAGAGCGCATCGGCAACTCCCTGGTGCTTCGGGAGCCCTACGGGGTTGTCGGTGCCATCACGCCATGGAACTACCCGCTCTACCAGGTGGTCGCGAAGGTGCTGCCCGCGATCGCCGCGGGCTGTACCGTCGTCCTCAAGCCCAGCAACGAAGCCCCGCTATCGGTGTTCGCATTCGTCGAGGCGTGCGAGGCGGCCGGATTGCCTCCCGGGGTCATCAACATCGTGTCGGGACCCGGCCGGATCATTGGCGAGCGCTTGGCCTCTCACCCCGACGTCGACTTCGTCTCCTTCACCGGGTCCACCGGTGTCGGGGCGCGTGTCGGCGAACTGGCCGGGGGGACGATCAAGAAGGTCGCACTCGAACTGGGCGGCAAATCGGCCAATGTGATCCTCGACGGGGCGGACCTGACCACCGCGGTGAAGGTCGGGGTAGGCAATGCGTTTCTCAACGGTGGGCAGACCTGCATGGCCTGGACGCGGATGCTGGTGCCGCAGAAGCAGTACGGCCCGGCGCTGGAGCTGATCGAATCCGCGGTTTCCCGCTACACCGTGGGCGACCCATGGGATCCCGCCACCCGCATCGGCCCGTCCGCCTCGCGTTCACAGTTCGACACCGTCCGTGGCTTCATCGAACGCGCCGCACACGAGGGCGCACGGCTGCTGTCCGGCGGCGCCGAGCCTGTTCGAGACACGGGATTCTTCCTTGCACCAACGGTTTTCGCCGATGTTGACCCCGAATCCGAACTCGGTCAGGAAGAAGTCTTCGGCCCGGTACTGGCGGTCATCCCCTACACCGACACCGACGAGGCGCTGCATATCGCCAACGGAACCCCCTATGGACTGTCGGGCGCAGTCTGGGCTGCCGACGATGACACCGCGATCGCGTTCGCCCGCCGCGTCGAGACCGGTCAACTCGACATCAATGGCGGGGCCTACAACCCGGCTGCACCGTTCGGTGGATACAAGAAGTCTGGAATCGGGCGAGAATTGGGGCGATTCGGCTTCGAGGAGTACCTGCAGACGAAATCCCTACAGCTGCGGGAGCGCGTGTGAATCAATCGTTGAGCATCCAGACCGATGGAGCCGTTCAGGTCTGGACCATCACCTTGCCAGAGGTCGGCAACGCCATCACCGACCCAGCTGTCATCGCCGCATTCGAGCAGGCTGTCGACGCGGCGAACCGCAACAACTCGGTGTGCGCGATCGTGCTGACCGGCGCAGGAAAGATCTTCTCCGCAGGCGGCAACGTCAAAGACATGGCCGACGGCCGAGGCATGTTCGGCTTGGATGCCATTGACCAACGCCGGGCCTATATCGACGGCATCCAACGCATACCGCGGGCGCTCGGCCGCCTCGAAGTGCCATTGATCGCGGCCGTCAACGGTGCGGCCATCGGCGCCGGATGCGACCTGGCGATGATGTGCGACATCCGCATCGCGTCCGAGCGCGCATCGTTCGCCGAGAGCTTCGTCCAGCTCGGCCTCATCCCCGGTGATGGCGGCACGTGGTTCTTGCCGCGTGCCGTCGGGTACGCCCGGGCCGCAGAGTTGACCTTCACCGGCGATCGCATCGACGCAACCACGGCTCTCGAGTGGGGCCTGGTCAGCCGCGTCGTGGCCCACGACGACCTGCTGGCCGAAGCACGGGC
Source organism: Mycolicibacterium vinylchloridicum (assembly GCF_013404075.1). Classification (GTDB taxonomy): domain Bacteria; phylum Actinomycetota; class Actinomycetes; order Mycobacteriales; family Mycobacteriaceae; genus Mycobacterium; species Mycobacterium vinylchloridicum. The sequence goes on along the minus strand of NZ_JACBJQ010000067.1, from coordinate 12,937 downwards.
ATTGGCCGAACGCATCGCGGTGAACCCTCCGCACGCCCTGCGGATGGCCAAACGGCTTCTGCAGGAGTCCATTTCCGGATCGCTGGAGTCCACCCTGGCAATGGCCGCCGCCATGCAGCCGCTGGCTCACCACGACTCCGAGCACCAGAGCCGGATCGCGAAGTGGAGGACGACGTGACCACCGCGATGCCCCGGCTGGTGCCACCGGTCATCAACGACGCCACCTCGGACGCACTACGGTCGCAAGTGCGCGCTTTCCTGGCCGAGCAGCTGGCCGCCGGCGCGTTTGGCCCGTCGATCGATTCGTGGTTATGCGGATGGGATGAAGAATTTACCGCGGCGTTGGCCAGGCGAGGGTGGCTGGGCATGACCGTTCCTCGGCGCTACGGCGGTCACGGCCACTCTTTTCACGAGCGATTCGTCGTCACCGAGGAGTTGCTGGCCGCGGGCGCACCGGTGGCTGCGCACTGGATCGCCGATCGTCAGATTGTGCCATCACTGCTCAAATACGGTACGGAGCGCCAAAAGTCGCACTTCCTGCCACGCATCGTCTCTGGTGAGTGCTTCTTCGGGATCGGGATGAGTGAACCCGATTCGGGATCCGACCTCGCCAGCGTGCGCACCCGAGCAACCCGGGTCGACGGCGGCTGGTCGCTGACCGGCACCAAGGTCTGGACGTCGGGAGCTCACCGTGCTCACGCGTTCATCGTGCTCGCGCGGACCGCCACCGTCGATCCCGCGCACCGCCACGCCGGATTGAGCCAGTTCATTGTCGACTTGCGCGGTCCTTGCGTAGACGTCCGCCCCATCGTCTCGATGAATGGCGGACACCACTTCAACGAAGTCATCCTCGAGGATGTCTTCGTCCCGGACGACATGGTCTTCGGTGAGATCGGACAGGGTTGGACTCAGGTCACCTCGGAGCTGAGTTTCGAGCGCAGCGGCCCCGAACGCTTCCTGTCGACCTTCCCCTTGCTCGCGCACGCGGTAGAGAAAACGGCGGTGCGGCGAGAACCGGGTGATCCCGAGTTGGGCCGCCTGGTGGCACGCATCGCCGGGCTTCACCACATGTCGACGGCGGTGGCAGGCGCGCTGCAACGCGGGGAGAGCTGTGAGGTAGCTGCGGCCGTCGTCAAAGTGTTGGGCACGACCGTCGAAGGTGACATCGCCGACTTCGCCGACCTTTGCACCGGGGACGCCGTCCCGGCGTCCGCCGAATGGACGCAGCTGGTCGCCGATGCCGCCGACCAGCGTCCGGGCTTCACTTTGCGTGGCGGAACCAACGAGGTGTTGCGCGGCGTGATCGCGCGCGGATTGGGCATGCGATGACGACAAGCCACCTTTCGACGAACGCAGCTCCAGCGGTCGACCCGGACCTGGTCGCGATGATCGACGCGGTCTTCGCCGACTACCACCGAAGCGGACCCTCGCACTCGACCGGCGGGCGCGCTGTTCTCGACCGCGCGCTGTGGCAGCGTCTCGAGTCCCTCGGTTTGGCGCGGCTTACGGGATCAGAGGAGTCAGGCGGCAGTGGGGCGGGCTGGCATGAGGCTGCTGAACTACTCAGCGCTGCTGTACGCCACGGGATTCGCACGCCATTGGGCGAACACGACTTGTTGGCATGCTGGCTGTTGGAGACCCTCGGCGAAGTCGACGACGCCATCCGCACGGTGCATCTATCCCCGCGCGGTGGGCCCGATACACCCGTACCGTGGGGCGCCTCCGTCGATCGGATCGTGGTGGTGTGGTGGGCCGGCGACGAGTATCGCGTTGCCGAAGTCGAGCCCGCCGCGCTCTCCATCCGTGAGGGAGTCAATCTGATCGGCGAGCCCCGAGACACGGCCGGTGCTGAGCTCGCGGCGACAGCCGGGAAACCTATCGGTGCTGCGCTCGTGGAGAAACTTCAGCGTAAGTCGGCACTTCTCCGGGGGATTCAGGTGTGCGCGGCACTCGAACGGGCCGTGGAGATGTCCATCGAGCACGTGTCCGCCAGGGAGCAGTTCGGCCGCCCGCTTGCCAAGTTCCAGGCGATCCAAAATCTCGTCTCGGATGCCGCCGCTGAGGCAGCGCTGGCCCGCGCCGCCACCGAGGCAGCACTCGACGTTGCGGTCGCAACGAACTGGGGTTCGGCGAACCTTGACCTCCTGATCGCCACAGCGCGTTCCTGCGCCGGCCATGCCGCCTCGGTGGTGACTCGCAACGCCCACCAGGTACACGGGGCGATCGGCACGACGCGGGAGCATCGACTCCACGAATTCACCCGTGCAGCGCTGGCGTGGCGGTCCGAATACGGATCGGTTCGCCACTGGGACGAGCGGGTTGCCGCAGCCGCAGCCGCCGCGGGAACCCAGGGATTGTGGGCCCTGATCGCTGATGGTCGCTGACCGGTCCGACGACCAGTACGCGTGAGAGGAACATCGGCAGGGCGTTCCACTCAACGGTCACCGGCGGTGTAACTGGGGCCACATCCGGGGTTGACTTCTCGTCATGAGCAACGAGATCGCCTTGTCCGAGGCCCAGGAGTTCATCGCCGAATTCTGGTATCACTACGACCAGGGCCACTTCAACGAGGTGGACGCCCGTATCGGCGACGAAATGCACTACCTGAGCCGTTCGGATTCCGGGAGCTGCCCGTTCGAACATCTCCTCGCGGCGGAACTTCATGGCGGCGAGGAAACCCGCGCGTGGCTCACCGATCACCGCAACGAGAACCCGTACCCGTGCCGCCACCACGCGACCAACATCTTCCGCACCGGTGTCGGCGGTGATGTGACCTCGGTCCGGTTCTATCTGTTCGTCAATCAGATCACCAACAACGTGCCGTTCGCGGTATCCAGCGGTGTCGTCGACGCCGGCATCCGGCGCTCGGACGACGGGCTCGTGTTCACTTCGATGACAGTCGTTCTCGACGCCGAGGACTCGGTGCCGCTCGCCCAGCACACCGCCAGCACGCCCGCGTGAGCGCGCGCGAACTCTTCGGCGGCGGCGTCGCGGTCATCACCGGTGCCGGCGCCGGGATCGGCGCCGGCTTGGCACGCTACGCCAGCACTTTGGGCATGACGGTGGTACTGGCCGATATCGATGCCAAGGCGGTGGCGGCGCTTCGCGACGAGCTCACCGCCACCGGCGGATCGGCGCTCGACGCCGTCTGCGACGTGCGCGACGCCGACGCTGTGCAGGCATTGGCCGACGATGTGTACCGCAAGTTCGGCGCCGTTCGGCTATTGGTCAACAACGCCGGTGTCGAACAATTCGGCTACCTGTGGGACACCCCTGTCGCCAATTGGCAACGGGTCGTCGACATCAACATCAGCGGTGTCTTCAACGGTATCCGGGCGTTCCTGCCGAAGATGATGGCCACCGACGCTCCTGCGTGGGTGTGGAACCTGTCCTCGATCGGCGGCGTTGCGGTGGTGCCCTTGCAGGCGCCCTACATCATGAGTAAGCACGCTGTGCTCGCCCTGACCGAATGTCTGCACCTGGAAGTCCAATCCGCCGGTCACGCGCACCACGTTCACGTGCAGGCAGTGCTGCCAGGCGCCGTGGCGTCCAACATCTTCGAATCCGCCGGCGGAGTGGAATCCGGTGACGCAGGCGCGGCCGAGGCCCAGCGCAGCGCGATGCTCGACATCAAGGCCGAGGCCATGGACCCGTTGAGTGCCGCCGAAGTGGTATTCGAGCAGGCCGCCGAGGACCGGTTCTATCTGCTCACCCAACCCGACTACGTCGGCTCGGCGATGACGGAGCGCGCCCGGGTCTTGACCACCCAAGAGCCGCCGCGATTGCGTACCCAACGCCGATTCGATCCGACCCAGAACTGAGATGCGCGCCCCACGACTCGATCCAGACGCCGCCGAGCGCGTCGCCGCCTTCGGTGGGCCGGTCGCGATGCGCATCAGGGGGTTGGCCGCGGTTCGGGCCGGACTGGAATCTGCGCCCCTGCCCGACATGCCACCGATGATCGAAATCCTCGATTTGGCGGCACCCGCTGCGGCCGGGCCCATCCCCCTACGCCTGTACCGACCCACCGCCGAACCTGACCTGCCGGTCCTGGTGTACCTCCACGGCGGCGGTCTGGTGATGGGAAGCAACCACTCATTCGAGCCGCTGGCACGCGAGCTCGCTCACGCCAGCGGCGCCGCGGTGCTGGCTGTCGAGTACCGACTCGCGCCCGAGTCGGCCCCGCCGGCTCAATTCGACGACGCCTACACCGCCACCGAATGGGTTGCCGCCCAAGCGGATACGCTAGGCCTCGATCCGCGCCGCCTCGCCGTCGTCGGCGACAGCGCCGGCGGTTCGCTGGCGGCCGCCGTCGCACTGGCGGCGCGCGATCGCAGCGGACCACGAATCTGCGGACAGGTGCTGCTCTACCCGGGCCTGGACCGAGACATGGGTGCCACGTCGATCACGTCGATGCCGGATGCGCCGATGCTGCGACACGACGACATTCTGTACATGCACGAATTGGTCGATCGGCCGGCCGGAGTACCGCACGATCCGTACCAAATACCTGCCTATGCAACGGATCTGAGCGACCTGCCCGCCGCCATCGTAGTCACGGGAGAATGCGACCCGATTCGGGATTGGGGAGAACGTTATGCGTGCCGGTTGCGAGACGCCGGAGTGCAGACAACAGTCACCCGCTATCCCGGCGTCTATCACGGATTCTTGATGCGGTCTGACGCCACCGCGCGTGGGCGGCTTGCCATCGCAGAAATCGGGGCCTTGCTGCGGGCCAAATTCACGCATCTCCGTGCCGAGGGCGAATCTCCCGGTCAACGGACGCTCGACGGAGCGCCCGACGCGATCCACACCACAATCGAAAGCCTCACCACCGAAGGAGATCGTCATGCTGACCGATGAGCAGCGCCTGGAACTGTCCGACATCCTGCGCCCTATCGCTCCACCGCGCGAGATTACCGACATCTACACCGCGGATCAGCGGCAGCGGTTGCTCGACATCGTGCACACCCAGGGCCCGTGGAAGCTCATCATTGCCCAGCACTTCGCCTCGGCCGACGAATTGATGGCAACCATGAGTGGTGCGTTCCCCGAGGGGTTCACGCCATCGCTCGATCTGTTCCTCACCCCCACCTTCCGTGGATATCTCGCCAACTACGGCACCGTCCTCTACCCCGAACTGCACGACTGCTTCTACAACGCCGACTTCATCGAGCACGCCAAGAGCTACTGGAACGCCCAGTACGCAAAGCCGGAAATGATGCTGTTCAACATCAACGGTCCGTGCGCCAATCGTGATCCCGGCCATCTCGACTCGCCCAGCTTCCGAGGTGTGCGCCACGAGAACGCCCCGACCTGGCTGTGCAGCGTGATGGGAAAATCAGGTCTGTTCACCGACTACCTGATCAAGATGGCCCAGGTCATCACGTGGTTCTCGCTGGACGAAGGATCCGGCTTCACCTACTGGCCGGACGGCCCCCTCAAGCCGCCCGCCCGTGTGCTCCCGCCGATCAACAACCGCGGAGTCGTGGTCCAGAACGAGATGATGGTTCACCGTGGCGAGGCCAACGGTCCACTGGACCAACAGGTTCCAGCTGGTTTGGCATTCGACACCGTGTTCGCCGGTGATCCTGCCGATCGCGACCAGTGGGTCCTGAAGAACGGCGAGGACGTCATCGCCCGTCACCACACCGACGAGCTGCGCTTCCTGGTGCACTGGTCCGCGGAAGTCTTCACCGACTTCGACGAATTGAAGAAGAACATGGATGGGACCGACGACATCACGATCGAACGCGCGATCGGCATGATGGTCGACGACCTCAAAAGCAAGGGCATCACACTCGACGTCCCAGGCGAGCCGCTGCACGATCCGCAGTTCATCGGCGCCCTCAACGCCGCTTATGACCTCGGCGGTCCAGCCATCTACCCAGACGAAGCGCCCATCAGCGCGTTCCAGTTCGCCTGAGCAGAAACGGGATATCTGGATGGAGCGGTTTTCAGATCGGCGCGCGATCGTCACCGGCGCCGGATCCGGTATCGGCGCGGCCACCGTGGCCCGTTTGCTCGACGAAGGCGCTGCGGTCGCGGCGTTCGACATCTCTGCCGCCGGCCTGGCAGCGGCCACGGCCGCCGCCGAGGACGCCGGCACGGCCAACCGCCTCACCACAGCTGTCTTGGACATCTCGCGCGAAGAGGACGTGATGGCCGCGGTGGACGCCACCGTGGCGGAGTTGGGCGGCCTCGAGGTACTGGTCAATGTGGCCGCGATCCAGACGTGTTCGCATACCCACGAAACCAGCCTCGCCGAGTGGAACCGCACACTGGCGGTCAACCTCACCGGAACATTCCTCATGACCCGGCAGGCACTGCCCGCGCTCCTGGAATCAGGTCGTGGTGTTGTCGTGAACTTCACCTCGACAGCCGCGTCGTTCGCCCACCCGTACATGGCGGCGTACGCGGCGAGCAAGGGCGGAATACTCAGCTTCACGCACTCGCTGGCACTGGAATACTCCAAGCAGGGGTTGCGGGCGGTCAATATCCAGCCGGGTGGGGTGTCAACGGCATTGGCCAACAGCACCCTCGACAAGATGCCGGAGGGATATGACCTGGGGCTGTGGGCCAAGCAGACTCCGTTGGTGCACGGTAACGCTAGCGAAATCCTGGGCGACCCCAGTGCTGTCGCCTCCGTGATCGCTATGGTTGCCTCCGACGACGGTGCGTTCATCACCGGCACCGAAATCCGGGTGGACGGCGGCGCACACGCCTGATCGGCACGAGGAGACGCGGACCATGGACTCAGATTCGCTTGCCGTGTTGCTCGACGAACATGCCATCGAACGGGCATTGATCCTCTTCGCACGGGCAATGGACGACCGGGACTGGGAAGCGATGGCCGGCATCCTCGCCGAGGACGCTGAGGGTGATTTCGGCACCGGTCGGGTAACGGGGCGCTCCGCCGTCATCAACCTCGTCCGAGGCTATCTGGACAACTGCGGAGTCACCCAGCACCTGCTTGGCAATATCGTGATCGACGTCTCGGGTGATCGGGCCGTCAGCCGTGCCTACATCCGCGACGTCCATCTGGACGCCTCCAATGACCCGACGACACGCATGTACACCCTCGGCGACTACCGCGACGCCTGGCGGCGATCGGCGGATGGATCCTGGATTCTGATCGAGCGGGTGAAGATCAATCGCGGATTCGTCGGCACCCTCGACGTGTTCGAAGAGAAGTCGCGCTGAATCCCCCGCCACCGCCAACTCATTTCGACACCGTCACGTCCATCAGTGGAATGCGCTTCATGGCCGTCGCGCGCGGATCGGGTGCGGCGGCGGCCGCGGCGTGGTTTTCTTCCCCGCGGGTGTAGGTCCACACGCAGAAGGGTTCACCTTGTGCGAACTTGAAATCCTTGGGCGGCAGGTTGATTGCGAGCTTGCAGCCCGGGAAGAACGGTGCGGAGATGCGCTGTTCGAATGTGCAGTTCATCCAGGCCCGCGCCGGCGGGTATAGGCCCTCGTCGGTGTACTTCTGCAGCACCTCGCAGCGGCGCATGTTCAGCACCACATGATCCGGGTTGTAGACGATGTACTCGCCGCCGTAGCCCAGGGTGCCGTCGATGCTCAGGACCGCAAGCTTGAGGAAGTCCACGACGTGCACGGGTTCGATCTTGAAGACCTTCGCCAGCTTCGGGTACTGGTAATCGATGATCAGCTGGTACATGTCGGGGAGCCCGAGCCAGACCTCTTCCTCAGGGATGATCTTGGTCCACTGGTCGATGAAGTAGTTGTGCCCCTTGAGGTACTGGTCCCAATACGTCTTGATGAGCCGGATCAATGCCGGCTTGGTCAAGTCCTCGGTCTGCACGTCGAACGGAATGGCCTGGTATTGCGCTTCTTTCCAATCCCAACCGGGAGGCGCAATGAACCGCCCCATGGGCATGACCTGTCGCATTCCCGCTCTCGACACCTCGGCAGCCACATCCATGGCCGCGTTGATCCCTACTTTTTCTGAGTAGATCTTCACGTGGGCGAACGGCATGAAGTTCAAGACGTCTTCGAAGACGCGGGCCAAGCCGACGAGGAAGTCGCGAGAAAAGTCGTGAATATTGCCGACCTTGCCCATGAAGTCGTGGGTGTAGTCGTCATAGTTCAGGTCCTCCGCGGTGGTGTCGGGTTCTTCCGTAGCGCGTGACACTGGGACCTCCTGGGAGTAGTCGACTTTCGATTGGTGTCAGATTCAGCCTGTGTGTCAGAATCTGACAGTGACGATAAGAGCGGTGCACCTCACAGCACCGCACGATTCCCGGTCACCGGGAGACTCGGACCTCAGGCAAGGGGACGACGGCATGGCATCGACCGGTAAACCGGCCACCCTGACCGAACGGCGCGCCGAGGAGTTGCGGCTCGAGGTCGCCGTGGCGGCCCGGGACATTTTCCTCGCCGACGGGTCTTTTTCCGCCACCGTGGAGCGAATTTGCGAAGCCGTCGGGATCGCTCCCCGGACGTTCCACCGCCACTTCCCCGTCAAGGAAGACGTCGTCCTTCCGCTCTTCGGGAAGTTCGGAAGCCTGAGCATCCACGTGCTGGCCGACGCAGAACCAGACAGCGACCCCGTCGACGTCCTGGTGCAGGCATTCGGCAGCGAAGTCCCGAAGCGCGACCAATTCGAAGTCGACCGCGCATTCATGGCGCTGGTGCTGAGCGACCCGCAGTATCGGCTGCGCTGGTTGGACTGGGGTCAAGACCTCGTTGGACCCGTCACCGAATTCCTCGTGGCCCGGTTCGACATCGGAACCGACTCCTTCTCACGAGACCTGCCGGCTCAGTTGGTGATTCAGGCGTGCCGACATGCATATGTGCACTGGGTCGAACACGGCGACTTTACCAACTTGCAATCCGCACTCAGGATCGCCATGGAGATGATCGTCGGATCGCTAGACCCGAAATAGCCTTGCAGCGCAAGGCGACACTCAGAAAGTGTTGTCGAGAACCGGAACCGTCCCCGCCTTCACGGCCTCGAAGATCGAACCGTTCAGCGCCGAGCAGGCCAGAAAGAGGCCACCGCCGTTCGCCGCCAATTGCCCTGCGCTGCATCGCTCTTCACATCGGCTCAACGCGGAACCGGTCCACTGCACACTCGTCTGATTCCAACTGCTCTTGCGCACCTGCACGCCTGCGCCGCAACGCGCACACGTGACCGGGACCATCGGCGCGTCATCGAGTCGAATGTCTGGACGGACCGCCATCATCTCCCCACAGACCCGGATGCCGCTTTCTGGGTGGCCAGGTTGGCCTCCACTTCCTTCATCCACGCCGCAGTCGGCAGCGTGGTGTCGAGCTCGAACTCGAAGCGGTCCACCATATCTGGCGTGACATCAGCGACATCGACATAGAACTGCTCGTACCACCGCCGCAGCTGGTACACCGGCCCGTCCTCTTCCACCAGCAATGGATTGTCGATCCGGGTCTTGTTGCGCCAGATCTCGACATCCTGCTCGAAGCCCATCTTGACGAAGTCGCCGAGACCGATCGCCGTCTGCATGGCAAGGTCTTCAGGTAACTCCGCCGACTTCTTTACGATGATTCCGTATTGCAGGACAAAGGAATTGGCATCGATCGGATAGTGGCAGTTGATCAGGACCGTGTGGTGGTCGACATTGGTGTAGTGATAGGTCAGATCGTCGATCATGAATGATGGACCGTAATAGGACGCTATTGATGTCGTGCCCAGCATTTGAGTTTCGCCGGGTTCCCCGATATCGGGGCGCCCCGCGCTGTTCATGTACTGCGTCGCGACGTGGCCCTCGAAGATGTTCTTGAAGTGGGTCGGCAGCGATCCGTGGATGTAGAAGAAATGCGCCATATCGACCACGTTGTCGATGATCTCGCGGCAGTTCGTGTTCACCACGGTGGTGTACCAATGCCAGTCGGTCCACTCGTCGCTGCTGGCACCCTCGATACGCGGGATGGTCACCTCCGCCGGCGGCGCTTTCCGTTCCGGGTCATTCCAGACGAAGAGCATGCCGTCCTGCTGCAAGGTGGGCCATGAGGCGGTGCGCGCCAACCGAGGGGTGCGCTTGCTGTAGGGCACCGATTTGCACCGGCCGTCGCCTCCCCAGCGCCAGTCGTGGAACGGGCAGGCGATCTCGTTGCCCTTGACCGTTCCCTGGGACAGATCACCACCCATATGCCGGCAATAGCCGTCGAGCACATTGATGGCACCGTCCTGGCTGCGGAACACCACCAGCTTCTGACCGAAAGCGTTGATCAGGTGCGGCTTCCCGTCCGCGAAGTCTCGAATCAGGCCCAGGCAGTGCCATCCCCGGGCAAAGCGGGTGGGTACCGATCCAGCCTCGATCAAGCGAACGTCGTCGGCCTCGGCATGCGTCGTCATCTTGCGTCCGTCCTTCATCGATGGATCCGCGGGCTGATGTCCCCATTCAACTTTGCAGAAACGCCGTGCATAGGTCCGCGTTCCGCGAAAAAGGGAGGCCGAATTCAAAATCTTCCGGCACGGCTCTATCGTCGACGATTGTGACCCCGACCAGCCACAACACCGTCCCCACCGGATTGACGATCGCCGACACCGAGGTAGACCTCCTCGTCGTGGGGTCGGGCACCGGACTCGCGGCCGCCCTTGCCGCCCACGAGCAGGGGTTGTCCGTTCTGGTCGTGGAAAAGTCGTCGCACGTCGGCGGGTCGACCGCACGTTCCGGCGGGGCGCTGTGGCTGCCGGCCAGCCCGATCATCACCGAATGCGGCGGCGTTGATACAGCCGACCGCGCCCAGAGATACCTCGACTCCGTCGTGGACGGTTCGGCACCGCAGGAGCGTTCGGCCGCATATGTGAAGAACCTGCCGGCGACCGTGGACATGCTGCGACGCACGACACCGATGAAACTGTTCTGGGCCAAGGAATACTCCGACTACCACCCCGAGGCAGCCGGTGGGTCGGCCGCTGGGCGGACGTGCGAGTGCCGTCCGCTCGACACGACGATCCTCGGCGAATACCTGCCCGACCTCCGCCCAGGGATCATGGAAGTCACCATCCCGATGCCGACCACCGGTGCGGACTACCGCTGGATGAACCTCATGAGCCGGGTACCGCGCAAGGGGTTGCCCACCATTCTCAAGCGGCTCGCGCAAGGAGTTGGCGGGCTCGCCCTCGGCAGGCGCTACGCAGCTGGGGGCCAGGCCTTGGCGGCGGGCCTGTTCGCCGGTGCCATTCGTGCCGGAGTTCCGATCTGGCTCGGTACCGCACTCAAAGAGCTGACGACCGATGGCGGCGGAGTCACCGGCGCCGTCCTCGAACACTCCGGACACAGCGTTACCGTCACCGCACGACACGGCGTCGTTCTCGCCGCGGGGGGATTCGACCACAGCATGGACATGCGGTGGAAGTTCCAGTCCGAATCTCTCGGCCCCAACCTCAGCCTCGGAGCTGAAACCAATACCGGTGACGCGATACGGATCGGGCAGGACATCGGCGCCGACATCGCACTGATGGAGCAGTCGTGGTGGTTCCCCGCTGTTGCGCCGCTGCCCGGAGCGGCGCCGGCGGTGATGCTGGCCGAGCGCTCATTGCCTGGGTCGTTCATCGTCGACCAGGACGGTCAGCGGTTCGCGAACGAGTCGGCCGACTACATGAGCTTCGGCCAGCGTGTCCTGCAGCGGGAAGCCGCCGGGACACCGGTGCACAGTATGTGGATCGTATTCGACCAGAAGTACCGCAACAGCTACGTCTTCGCCGCCGAACTCTTCCCCCGGATGCCCATCCCGCAGAGCTGGTACGACGCCGGGATCGCCGTTCGCGCAGACGATTTCAACGATCTCGCCACAAAGATGGGGGTGCCCGTCGACGACTTCTCCGCGACGGTGACCCGTTTCAACGAGAATGCGTTCGCCGGCGAGGATCCCGACTTCGAGCGTGGCCGCAGCGCATACGACCGCTACTACGGCGATCCCACAATCACCCCGAACCCGAATCTGCGGCCGCTGGTCAAGGGACCGTTCTACGCGGTGAAGATGGTGCTGAGTGATCTGGGAACCTGCGGCGGGTTACGCGCCGACGACCGCGCTCGCGTCCTACGCGAAGACGGCACCGTCATCGATGGCTTGTACGCTATCGGCAACACGGCGGCCAACGCATTCGGGAACACCTATCCCGGCGCGGGTGCGACGATCGCCCAGGGCCTGGTATATGGCTATATCGCCGCACTCGATGCCGCCGGCCGAAGTTAGCCGGCGGGCAAGCAGCGATCAGTCCTCAGCATCGGCTCTGCGCTCGATCTCATACCAATAGGACGGATCGGGCCACGGAATCTTGCCGCCCTCACCGACTTTCGGGAAATTTGCCTCGGCTTCATCGAGATCCTTGATCAGCCTCAAGGTCAGTTCCCGCTCAGACGCGTAGTACCGGTCCGCCCAGTCCAAAGCGATTTTGGCATACGCCCAGGACGGATCCGCCGCCGCCCACCGGGCTTCCTTGGCGGCATCGCGTTGCATGTCGTCGATGTAGCTGAGGTGATCGTGCAGCATCTGCTTGAGCGAGGCCGGATCGGTCAAATGCCCCAACGTGACCCGCAGAATTGCGGGGTGCTTCAGCGACGGCGGTTCCACCGGGGCTTCTCGCGCCCACTGGGTCGCCGCAGCCATGCCCCGATCGGTGATTTTGTAGAGGCGACGGTTGCGGGTGCCGGCGCCGTCCACTCGTGAGGTGAGCAGCCCCATCTTTTCGAGCTTCTTCAGCTCGGAGTAAATCTGGCTGAACGCCGGGCTGCCAAAGTAGAAGCGCATGCTCCAGTCGATCCACTTGCGGATGTCGTAACCCGACAGCTCGGTCTCGTAAGAGGTTGCGTCCAGCAGAGTGGTGTACGAGTCGGACCTGATCAGCGGTACCGGCGTGTCGTAGCCGGATGAATGAAGGTCATCGCGTGATTCTTCGAGAGACCCGCGAAAGTCACTCGAGCAAAGGAAT
>NZ_JACBJQ010000066.1 GCF_013404075.1 Mycolicibacterium vinylchloridicum | reverse complement strand
CAGCAAATCCCGAGCCGATCAGAGCTCACCGACCGAACAGGAGGCCACCCCCGCGGCACTGACCGCCTGAACCATCACATCGAAGAATCACACGACGACGTCGTACACCACGCCCCTGGACTTGACCATCATTGCTTCAGCTTGACTCGCTCTTGGGTGAAGAATGCTAGCCGCCGCCAGTGGCTCTGACATTCAGGCTATTTCAGCCAACACCACCCGTTCGTAGACGAGCTATCGCCGTGCTGTTCCAAGGTGGGTCTCGTGTATACCGGTGTCGACGATCTCTTCGAAATTGCGGCCGAAGTCGGCCCGGTGTTTGACCTCCGCGATCGGATACTCGATCTGGCTGCCAGCGACGCCGGTCGGGCAGCCAACTTCAGTGATGAGAAACTCGCCGCAGCCGCTCTTTGTTGCGGTCAAGTGCTTGGTGAAGCTGGGATACGCAGCTCAACATCGCGACCACTCGGTGCGGTCGAAAGCCCGACACGCCGAACCGATAGCCCGATCCATATCACCTAGGGTTCCGTCGGCTGCGTAGCCGACGACCTTTTCGCTGGCAGGGATGCTCGACTTCGAACCGCGCTCCTGTCTCGGCAGAGTTCGCCGTCGATGAGGATTCGTTGTTCGCCGGCCAGGGACACCGGCTTCGGCAACATCTGTCACTGGCTCGTCCACTCGCCGCCGGCGCCGCGGTTCTACCAGCGGGCAGGCGCAGGGGTGTCGATTGAGAGGGGCCGTTCGTATGACAGGTCGGTGCGGTCCCTTGTCCCGACGAGGTAACCCTTCTCGGTGAAAAACTCCGATTGCAGCACACGGGCATCGGCGATGAACATTCCTTCGACCGTCGAGCGCCGTACCGCGATCCGCCAATCGCCATCCTGGCGTTCTAGCCGGTCGATGTATCGACCGGTGATGAACTGGGCTGTGCGGCTGTCGGTTCCGATCAGGATAACCAGAACATAGCTTTCCGCGTGGGCAGTGTCGCCGTCGATCTCACACGTGTGTGTGGTGATGTTATGGGTGTGCACGAGCGACGTCTCGGCGTGCGTGACATTGGCCCACGCTCCGTACTCAGGGCCTGGATTGATTTGGTGGCCGTGCTCGTCGACCCCGTCGGCGTGGTAGGCCGAGGTGATCAGGTCGATGTCGTGGCGGTCGCATCCACGTGCGTGCCGCGCGATGCAGTCCAGGATCGCCGTACGGTCCAGAAGGTAGCGGACATCCTCGCGCAAAGTGTCCTTGCCGATATGAAGGGTCATCGTTCTCCTGCTAGCTGATCTGCACCAACGTGACGGCGTCACCTCGAAGGGGCCACGGTCGGACCGGCCCAATGCAACACTATACGGATGTATAGCACTAGATCGGGTGCCAGAATAGGGCATCGGACCAAACGAGGAGTGCACATGGCAACATCTGCGCGGCGGGTCGGCGCCCAGACCTCCAAGACGAGAGACGTCCTTCTCGATCACGTGGAGAAGTTGATGCTCGAGGAGGGCTACGCGAGCGTGACCTATCGGGCGTTAGCCGCTGCCGCCGGTGTCACACCGAGCCTGGTTCAGTACTATTTCCCCACCCTCGACGATATTTTTCTCGCCGCGATTCGGCGATACTCCGAGCGGAATCTGACCCTTCTGACGTCAGCACTCGAATCACGCGGCGACGATCCCTTGCGGGCACTGTGGGAGTTCAGCCGCGGTGAAGCCACCGGCGCGCTCATGACGGAGTTCATGGCGCTGGGCAACCACCGCAAGTCCATCCAGGCCGAGATCGCCGCGGTGACCGAAAGTGTGCGAAAGGTTGAGCTGGCGGCACTGGTTGCGAAGTTCGGCAAGAACGCTCGCCCGGGCGGCCACTTTTCACTGCCGGCGCTGCAACTGTTGATTTCGGGGTTGCCCAAGTTCCTCAACCTCGAAGAAGGCATCGGGGTCAAGACCGCACACAAGGAAGTCACCGCCGCATTCGAGCAGTACCTCGACCAGATCGAACCCCCGACGAAGCCGACACGTAAACCGACTCAACGGCGCTCACGCAAAGCGGCAGACGCCGGGTAATGGCGTCGCGCAGTGGGGTACGCAAGTCAGCCAAGCTGCACAGCATTCTGATCGCCACCTCGCAACTGATGCTCGAACATGGCTACGCAGCGGTCACCTTTCGGGGCGTCGCCACACGTGCGGCCGTAGCACCCGGGCTGGTGCAGTACTACTTCAGCTCGATCGATGAACTATTCGCCGCGGTGCTGCGCGATGCGACGGATCGCATCATCGCCGAACTCGAGCAAGCCGCGCGCTCCGAGCAGCCCCTGCGCGCCGCGTGGACGTATGCCAACGATGCCGCAGGCAATGCCCTCCTCATGGAGTTCATGGCGCTGGCCAACCATCGTGAAGCCCTGCGATCAGTCATCGGCGAGGGTGGAGAGCGGGTGCGTACGGCGCTGCTCGAATCGATAGCACCGCGCTGGGCCAGTTATGGACTAGACGAGCAAGAGTTGCCGCCAGCGGCGGCACTATTTCTGATGTCCTGCATCCCTCGAATGATCCATTTGGAAGCAGGTCTTGGTACTAGGACTGGGCATTCTGAGACAACCGCTCTGGTTCAGCGGTTCCTGGATCGAGTCGAGCCGCTTCCCAGGAGTGAAGCGCACGACTAGCGATGTCGAGGGGACTCGAGCGACTGTATTTCGGCCGTTGGCCGGTCAGACGCCGGTGACGGCGGCCACGGCGGCATTTCTGCGGCGAGCCGGCGCACGACGTCTGTAACTTGTTCGACGAGAGCGACGTTCGCTGCGGCGGCCTCAGCCCGGAGAGTCTTGGTCGGTACCGACAGCGCGATGGCATCGACCACTCGTGGGCCCGCGATACGCAGCGCTTTGCGCGTGTCGTCGTGCGCCCATACACCGCCGTAGCTGCCCAGCGACGCGCCGATGACCGCCACCGGTTTGCCTTTCAAAGGGCTGTTTCCGTAGGGCCGCGAGAGCCAGTCGATGGCATTCTTCAGAACTCCGGGGATGGTGCCGTTGTACTCCGGTGTGATCACCAAGCCGGCCTGGGCAGACGTTGCCGCGGCGCGCAGCGCGCTGACGATGTCGGGTGCGGGTTCGGTGTCGATGTCCTCGTTGTAGTGAGGCAACTCTCCGATTCGGTCGAAGAAGTTGATCCGAATGTCGTTGGGCGCGTGGGCGATGGCGATCTGGGCGATCTCCCGGTTGATTGACGCCGTACGCAGGCTACCGAGCAGCAGGAGGATCGTAGATCGGGTCACTGGTCGCAGAACATGCCGCGGTAGCTGTGTGCCGGGTGGCGTTCGCTGATGTCGGGACTAGCCGCCGCGAACAGCTTTTCCCGCAGCGTGCCGGGGTGGTATTGCTTTTGCATGATTCCTTTGTCCTGCAGCACTGGTACCACGTGGTCGAAGAATTCTTCATAGCTCTGTGGCAGTAGGGCATTCATGATCTGAACGCCATCGATGCCGGCCGCCTGATATTCGAGCAGGCGGTTGGCGATCGTTTCCGGTGAGCCCACGACCATCTGCGGAAGCGACAGTGAGGTGAGGAAGTCTTTGACGGTGGGTTTGGAGTCCGCGGGCCACGCGTTGATCAATGACAGGAAGGCACCGCGGATGCCGGGGATCTCGTCGAGGATGTCTTCGAGGGGCGTTGAAGGGTCGTACTTGCCGAGGTCCATTCCGCTGAGGCTGGAGAAGTAGGCGGTCTGCGCTTCTTGGCTACGGAATTGTTCGAGTTCGCCCCACTTGCGGTAGGCCTCTTCGTCAGTCGAGCCGACGATGAACATCATGCCCTGCAGGAAAAGGATGTCGCCGTCGCGGCGACCGCGCTCTCTAGCCAGGGCCCGCACCGCGCCCACTTGCTGAGTGATGGTCTCCAGCGTCATCGCCGAGGAGAACATCAATTCTGCGTGGCTGGCGGCGAATTCAAGACCGGCCGGAGAGCCGCCCGCCTGCGCAAGCACGGGGGTACGTTGTGGTGAGGGTTCCATCAGGTTGAATCCCTCAACGCTGTAGCGCTTACCGACGTGGTTGATGTTGTGCACTTTCGCCGGATCCGCGTAGACACCCCTGGCCGGATCGTTGACGATCGCATCGACATCCCAGGAGCCCTCCCACAGCTTGTAAGTGACGTCGACGTATTCCGCAGCCCAGGCGTAGCGCTCGTCGTGGCTGGGGTTGGTCGGCAGTCCCAGATTGCGAAACGCGCTTTCGTTTGCCGAGGTGACGATGTTCCATCCCACTCGGCCGTTAGTGAGGTTGTCCAGCGTCGAGACGGCGCGGGCGAACACGAACGGATGATGCGAGATCACGGAGCTGGTATAGAGAAAGCCGATGTCGGTGGTCTCCCTGGCGAGCGCGGGGATCAGCATCGTGCAGTCGCCGATAGGCACGTTCATCGCCATCTCGAAGATGACGTCATTGGATCCTTGGTATTGCCCCTGGACCCCGACGACATCGGTGAAGAAGAAGGCGTCGATCTTGGCCTGCTCGGCCCTCTTGGCCAAGTCCACCCACATGTCGGCGTGTTTGAACTCGCGGTTACGCGCCTGCGGATGACGCCAAATTCCGTGGAAATTATGGCCAATCGAGTCCATCACCAGCAGAGTGAAGATCATGCGTTTCGCCATTGAGGCACCTTCCAGGGGGTGTGGGTCGCGCCAAGCTGTACGTGTGTATAGCAGTCGCACTGCGGAATGGTCAAGCACACGAGCGCACTTCGCATGCCCAGAAGGGCTGAGGTGATGTGCGCCATACGTCCGTACAGCCGCCTGACCTTATACACTTGTACAGCTACTTGACAAGCCCCTCAGCGGGAGTAGCTACTGAGGTCCGGGATGTCGCGCGGCGGTGTCGAACGCTCCAGAGCGCCCGAGGCGATTTCGCCGTCCCACTCGTATCGCACGCCGGCCTGGTGCAGCGCCGCTAGCGCATCGTCGGAAGTGGGCGAGCCGAGGTTGAACACCGAAACGAACGTTGTACCCGCGATTTCTGTTGTACCGAGCGCGGATTCGAGTACAACTGAGACGTCGTCCCCTATGGCCGGTGCCGCCGAGAGCCACGGCGCGTGTACCACTCGTGCTGGCAGAAGCTTGCCGTCGCCGGTGAACACGTAGCCCTCGTTGTAGGAACCGGTGCCGTCGTCGCGCGGCCGGTACGCGATGTAGCCGAATCCGCGCCCGCTCGGGAATACCGCCGACTGCTGACAATGGCCCCAGAATCCGGCCATTTCGCGGGGCCCCTGCCGTCGGACCCGGGTGCCCGTGCCGGTGAATCGGTGTTCTTCTGAGCAGACGCGCACGAATCCTTCGGCGCGAAAGAGTTGTTCGAAGCGCGCACCACCCATGAACACACCCTCGACCGAGGACATGTGACGCGCCGCTTCGTCGGAGAGCGTGCCGTTCTCCCACGGTGGTGCGGCCATGGCCGCTTCGATGTGAAATTCGACTGGAACAGATTGCCCGTCGCGGATTCCGCGCACCAGCGCATCCGTGGTGGTCTGGATTGCCTCACCTCGGAACGACGCTGTTGACAGCTCGAAGGGCCGCACGCAACGAAATTCCAGCGGGCCTGCGCCGAGAATTGACGCGTCGCCGTCGCTGTCGATGGACCCGTGCCGCGCTCCGCTCTCACGAATCCGGAACACTCGTCCATCAGCGAAAGCGATGTTGACCTGGTATTGCGGCTCTGCCCAGTGCGCTCCGAGTGCCTCAACACCGATACGGGGCAGTCCTACGAATCCGGCATCGTCATAAGCCCAAAAGCTGGCCGAATCGCGGATCTCCGGCGCCGGTGGCGTCGACAGGAAGTACTCCCGGGCGGGGCCAAGGCCACCGCTGAGATCAATCGTCATGGGCGCGGTGCCGATGGCGGCGTGGGCCAGGGCGCTCGGACGAACAATCCGCCGTCGAGGTGGATGAGCTGACCGGTAATGGCGTTGGCCCGATCGGACAACAGGAACACCACCGCTTCGCCGATCTCGTCAGCGGTCGGTGACCGGCCAAGACAGTTCAACGAAGCGGCAGCGGCGCCGATCGGACCTTCAAGCACGAACGGCAGCACCGCATTTGCGCGAATACCTTCCTTTCCGTATTTCGCCGCGACGAAACGCATGACAGCGTTGAGACCAGCCTTGGATACTTGGTAGCCAAATCGGGTCTCGCCGGCGACGACCGAAGCGGCCGAGGAGGTGAAAACGAACGACCCCGCTCCCCGCTTCACCATGTCGGGCACCGTGCGTCGAGCCAGCCGAACCGCAGCGTTGAGATTGACCTCCAAGGAGGTATCCCACACCTCGTCGTCGACGTCGATGCTGGCCTGACGGTTGTCGTAGAAAGCGGCGTTGAAGAACACCGCGTCGACGGGGCCTAGTTGCCCGATCGTAGCCGCCAGTGCGGCATCGACATCCTCATCGCTGGTCAAGTCACACTGCACCGCAATCGCGTTGCCGCCGGCCGTCCGCACCGATTGCGCAATCTCCTGGGCAACCTCGATGCGGCGAGCGGCCAGCGCCACCGACGCCCCCTCGCGGGCAGCGATATGTGCTGTCGCCGCACCGATTTGCGGCCCCGCGCCGGCAAGAAACAACACCTTGTGCGCGAGGGCGCCCTGCTGGTCGTGCACCTAAACCTCCGATGAGTTGTGTAGCTCGATCATGCGCTGCCGCTGATCAGTCGAGCCTTTCTGAGGGCACGTTGAAATACTCCTGATAGCGGCGGGCTCGTTCTCGCCACTCCCCCTCGTCGAGCCCCGTGCTGGCGAAGGTGTATCGATGGCCTCCGTGCTTATCCCGCGGATGACGATCCAGGAATTCGGTTGCACGGCACCGGACTTCGTCCTTGAAGGGCAATCCGAGCCGGTCGTAGATTCGTTCGACCGTGCCAATTTGATCGACCATGAAATCGCGGAAGTTGATGTCGACGACCCGGTCACTGCCGATCACCCCGTCGTTGCGCGCGGTGACCGAGCGGTCCAGACCAGACATGATGTGCTCAGCCCATTCCGCGGCGATCTCGTGGGGCTTCACGTCATTACTGGTCACTCCGCGCAGGGTGGTGTACATGGAGGTGACCGACGCGATGATGCGAAGCGGGTCGCGATGCGTCTGGACCAGAAGTGCCTGGGGATACTCCGCGGCGAGTTCCTTCAGCGTCCAGATATGCCCTGGAGATTTGAGCACCCAGCGCTGTGCGGGGTGCCGGGCCTGCAAGTGCTGCAGGAAGACTCGATGCCAACGATAGGCTCCCGTGTGGTCGGCCTCGTTGAAGACCCACTGCGCATAGGACGGGATGCGGTACTCGGTGGCGTAGAGAATGCTGCGGAAGTGCGATGTTGTGATGCAGACGCATTCCTGACCTAGCTGGGCTCCCATCGGGTGCATTCCGAACAGGTCCGGCATGAGCGATCCGACCGCAGCGATGCGGGCATCGACGGCCGCGATGCGGGGATCGGTATGGTAGGCCTCTTGTTCCGGGGGCGGGCAGGGTCGCTCCACCTCCCACGTCAGCGGCACGCGGGCCACCGGATCCTGGGCCAGTAGATCGTGCAGAATTGTGGTGCCGGTGCGCGCCTGCCCGACAATGACCAGCGGCGGCACCACGTCGACGTCGGCAACCTCAGGGTGCTCGCGACGATATGCAATAACGCCAAGACGAGTGATCAATTGGTACTTGAGCTCTTTGGTCGCCGCCGCTACCCCGATCTCATTGAGCGCGGCCTCCTCACGTAGCGAGTCAACCAAGCGGTGGAGGCCTTCACGCCAGTCGTCGTCGCCGAAATCCTGCAGACCGGTCGCTGCGACGGCGGAGTCGACGAGCCGATCAGCGGTCAGTGAGGTCATATCGACGGTCGTTGTCACACGCAATACTGTACACACGTACAGCGCGGTTGCCACACCCTCTGCGGAGTGGCTACGCCCTGGGCAGACCCAGCACGCGCTGGGCGATGATGTTGCGCTGGATCTCCGATGTCCCACCGGCGATCGTTGCTCCAAAGCTCCGCAGATAACGCGTGAACCAGCTGCTGGTGTAGCTCTCCAGCGAGAACGGATTGAATTCTGCCGTCTGTTCGGGATCGGCAAGACCGCGGCTGCCTGCCGATGCCAGTGCATGCTCGGCGGCGGACTGAATCGCCTCGGAGCCAAGGAGTTTGAGCACTGACATCGAGGCGGGGTGACCCTCTTCACGAGCGGCTCGACCCAACTCCGCCGAACCCAGAAGGCGCAGCGCCCAGGTATCCATGATCAACGTCGCGTAGTGGTCGCGATCCAGCGCACTCGCAGGACGCCAATCGTCGATAAATTCCTGCAGGCGGTCTGCGTAACTGAGCCACAACAGCGTTCGTTCATGACCCAACGACCCATTGGCTACTTGCCAACCCTGGTTGAGCTCACCGACGAGGTTCTCAGCGGGGACTCGAACATCATTGAAGAAGACTTCGTTGAAGTCGATGTCGTCAAGCCCGCACGCCGAGGCAAATGGACGCCTGGTAAGGCCAATCGAGTCGGTGGGGATCATCAGGACGCTAATCCCCTTGTGTTTAGGGGCGTCGGGGTCCGTACGCACCAGCGTGAAGATCACGTCGGCGTCGTGCGCGCCTGAGGTCCACACCTTCTGACCATTGACGACGAACGCATCACCGTCCAGTACTGCGCGGGTGCGCAACGATGCCAGATCCGATCCCGCTCCGGGTTCGCTCATCCCGAGCGCCGCCACGATCTCAGCGCGCAGGATGGGTACCGCCCACCGGCGGTGTTGCTCACGAGTGCCGAAATGAATCAGCGATGCTGCGATGATGCCGACGCCCTGCGGGTTGAAGGTCTGGTAGATGCGCCGCCGGGACAGTTCTTCGAAATAGACGTACTGCTCGACGACAGTCGCGTTACGTCCGCCGAACTCGGGCGCATAGGCCGGCTGAAGCCAGCCGTTGTCAAACAGCAGGCGTTGCCATCGCCTTGCCCACGGGGGGACATGCGCGCTGGAGCGTGGCCGTTCGGTGCACGCCTCGGCCTCATCGGGCAGGTTGTGGTCCAGAAACTCCACGAATTCGTCTCGGAATCCTTCGATTTCGGTGTCGAAGTTAAGCTGCATCGGGTCTCCTCGGCGATGTCGGTACTAGGTATCGTCGGTGGCAAGTGCTGTCAATAGCTGGCGGGTACGACGCAGCGATTCCTGTCGACGCGCGCGGTCTGCACCGACGGCGACGGGTTGGGCCCACACATCGGTGACGCCAGCCTCCACGAGTGCTTCGAGCTGGATGCGCACCGCAGCCTCGTCGCCTATCACTGCCACGTCAGCCGGACTGGTGGCGCCGCCTGTGGCCATGATGCGTCGAAAGTTGACCATGCCGGCATAGCTCGTCGCGGTCGCGGCGACGGCCTCTCGGGCGGCATCGATGTCGGTGTGGACGGCCACCGGCACGCCGGCCACAACGCGCGGCTCAGCGCGGCCCGCCGCGCTGGCTACCTCCTGCAATCGCGGCACAATTTCGTTGGCGATCGCCGTCCTCGGTGCCATCCACAGCACAACGCCATCCGCGAATTGGCCTGCGATGCGCACCATTCGTGGCGAGAGTGCGGACAACAGCAACGGAATTGGGTGCTCGGGCCGGGCCGCCCGTTCACCGCTGTGTACCGACCAATCGGTGCCGTCGAAGTCAAGCGCGCCGTCGCGTAACAGGTGAGCGACGATGCGCAGATATTCTTCGGTGTTGCGGCCGGGATGATCGTAGGAAAGGCCGAGAACATGCTCGACAACCGGAGCGTGCGAGGGTCCCAGTCCCAGGGCCAGCCCAGGTCGACCCATCGCATTGGCCGCTGCGACAACACGATTGACCTGAAGCAACGGATGGCACGGGTAGGTCTGCAAAACCGCAGTGCCCAACTCGATTGAGGTGGTAGCCCGCCCCGCAAGAGCCATCGCCACGAGCGGATCACCGGCGACGCCGCTGGCGTACCACAAGGAGGCAAAGCCGTCGGCCTCCGCCTGCTGCGCCTGATTCACCAGTTTGTCGATAGACGAGCCGCTGCCCGTCAGTCCGATGCGCATCGTTACCGCATGACGTGGGGGTATTGGCTGTGTGGGTGCACGCCGAACAGATCCCGGTAGGAGGGCGGCTGTCGATCGTCCTCGTCTTTGATGCCGTAGTTGACTGCCAGTTCGGCACCGATCAGTGTCTGCCCGCTCAGCTCCATGAGTGCGGGGTCGTGGTAGAGCGCCCAGATGACATGCCCGGTGAGTTCGGGGGTCTCCGCGGTCTCGAGAATGTGGCCGAACTTCTCCGGCTTACTCGCGATGATTTTCCGCACTCGATCGGTCAGCAACGACCCCATCCAAAGCGACAGGGAGGCGATGCCAAACTCCTTGAAATCAACGGCCATATCAGCAGCCATCTTGTCCACCGCTGCCTTGGGCACCCCATAGGCCGGCCCGAACGCATAATGGACCGCGCCCGATGACGAGGTGAAGACGACCAGCCCCCGCTGCTGCGGAATCATCAGAGGCGCGGCCAACACGGTGGCGACGTAACTGCTGCGCACCCCAACGTCGAGGGTATCGACGACACTGAGCGGTTCCTCCCAGAACTTCGTCCGGCCCATCATCTCGTCGCGAATGATGGCCGCGTTGTTGACCAGGATGTCGACCCGCCCCTGTTCGTCAGCCACCCGCGCAAATAGTGACTCGACCTGTTCGTCGTCGCTGTGATCGACCCGCACGGCAATGCCGGTGCCACCGGCAGCAGTCACCATCTCAGCCGTCTCGTCAATGGTGCCCGAAACCGCCGGACCGTCACGCTTCTCGCTGCGACCGGTGACATAGACGGTGGCACCATGACGGCCGAGCGCGTGGGCGATTCCGGCGCCGGCGCCTCGGCTTGCACCAGTCACCACCGCAACGAGCGCACTGTCAGACATCGTCTTCCTCCTGTCGTCCACAGCCAGCGGCCGCAGCCATCCCAGTATGCTATACACACGTACAGGGCCAACGGGCAGTGTGGGCGCCGCACGCACACCGGAACGATCTGCCGTGCACAAAGACAAGATGATTTTGATCAGTGTCGATGACCACATCATCGAGCCTCAATGCGGTGGCGGGCAGGCCGAAGGAAGAGCACGGCCGACCGGAGCCTTTATTCGGCGATCTTTGCCGCTGCCTTGAGTTCGGTGATGGGCCGCGCCAAACCCTGCTCCTGGCAGATCACTTGCAGCTTCTTCACGGTCTCGACCACTCCGGGACCCTGCCGCTCGCCAGGAGTGAAAGTGGCGGGAAGGTGACGCATCCCCTGGATGACGCCGATGCTGTCGTAGTGCACCGTGCCCTCGGGTACGCAGCGGTAGTCTGGCATCCGGTCGAGCACCGCGGTGAGCATCGCTTTGAATACTGTGCGCGCCACGTTGGAGCCGATGCAACGGTGCACACCCAAGCCAAAGCTGAAGTGGCGGTTTCCCTTACGATCGAGGATCACTTCGTCGGGCTGGCCGAACACGGCTGGGTCGCGGTTGGCCATCGCCCAGGACAACCACAGTCGTTGGCCCTCCTTCAATGGCGTGCCGTTGATATCCATATCCTCGGCGATCGTGCGGCCATCGCCTGGCGCGGGTGTGAAGTAGCGCAAAAACTCTTCGGTTGCCGGGTTGAGCAAGGTTGCACGCTCGGCGCTCAGGCGTGTGCGTTCTTCAGGATGCTCCGCCAACCATTCGAGCGCATGCGCCGTAAGCGCAGTCGTGGTGTCGAATCCACCGCCGATCAGCAAGTTCAGCATCCCGATCAATTCGATGTCGGGCGGCGCCTCTCCATCGATACGCAGCTTGGCCAAGGCGTCGATGATGCCTGGGCGGGACTGCTCTCGGATCTCGACGAGGTTGGTGAACAGATCGACGCCCATAGCCATGTACAGCTCGCGAACACGCGCGGCATCGGGCGAATCCGGCGGCGTGTAGACCGAGGCGTGCGCGGGCTCGTTGTAGATCGTCCACTTCTCCAGGTCAACGCCCAGCATCGCGAGCGTCAGCACGGCGGGTACGACATTGGCCAGGTCGTCGACGAAGTCGATATGTCCCTTTTCGATGTGGTCGTCCAGACATGCTCGCACGATCTCGTCGACGAACGGCTCCCAACGCTTCACCGCCGCCGGAGAGAGGTAGGGATTCAGCGCAGTGCGGTAATAGCGGTGCTCGGGGTCATCCATCTCCAGCATGCCGCCGCGGAATCCCTCGTTGTCGACCATTCGGGGAATCGAAATACCCTTGTAGCCGCGACGTTGGTTGTTGACGTCGTGGTCGTTGGAAATGTGCGGGCAGCGCGCAAGCTCAAATACCTCGTTGCTACCGGCGGCGACCCAGTGGCCTTCGTAGGTGTCGGTCCAGGCGATCGGGCATCGCTGGTGCATTTCATGAGTGATGCCGAGAAAGCTGTCGCGGTATCCCGCGGAGTGGCGGTCGAACTGGTAGCGCGGTATGGACTCCGAATCCACCTGACCATCGTGAATCGCACTCATCTCAGTGCCCCCATCCACGGCCATGCGCGGCACGTCCGGCGATGACCTGGTCGAGCATGATCTCGATGGCCTGCTCAGGGCATGAGGTCGCCGCTTCTCTGACTTGGTCGCGACGGGCTTCCGGCACCACTTCGGTGATGGCTTGCGCATGGCCGTCCACGTCGTCGAGTTCGAACGACTCCGGGGCGATCATGGCGCAGAGTGTGTGGCCTTGGCAACGCGAAGCGTCGACCCGAACGCGCACATTTCCTCCTGAGATCTGTTGCGGCAATTACTGTGCTGGTGATGATCTGGGTCAGACCACGGCCGCGCCATTGACACCGATGACTTGGCCGTTGACGTAGCCCGCCCCCTCTGTACACAGAAACGAGCACAGCGCAGCCACGTCCTCGCCGGCGCCGAGACGGCGGGCCGGTATGGCCTGCACCAAGTGCTCGGTTGGCAGCAGTTTCCCCTCCTGCTGCTGCTGCCGGAGCAGGGGCGAATCGATGACGAACGGGGGGACGGTGTTGGCCGTGATGCCTTTGCGGGCGTAGTCGATGGCGATGGTCTTCGTCATGGCGATGACACCGCCCTTGCTCGCCGAGTAGTGACCCTGGCGCGGCGCTCCCTGTTGTCCGGCAGCCGATGAGATCGTGACGATGCGCCCCCAGTTGGCCGCGACCATGTCCGACAACGCCGCCCGAACGCATAGGAACGTCCCGGTGAGGTTCACGGCCAGGTAGCGATTCCACTCATCCAGCGTGATCTGATCAAACCGGGTGAACCCGGCGATCGCCGCACTGGTTACCAGGACCTCGATCGGCCCGAATGCCTCTCTTACGGCGGCGAATCCGGATGCAACCGCGTCCTCGTCTGAAACGTCCACCCCCACAGCGAGCGCTGTGCGGCCGACTGCCGAAATCTCCGAAGCGACCTTCTCGGCGGCTTCCGCGTTGACGTCCATTACCGCGACACGGTGACCGTCTTCGGCAAGCTTGAGACTGATCGCCCGGCCCAGCCCGGACCCGCCGCCGGTCACCACCGCTGTACGGCTCAACGCACCCAACTCCTCCAGTGTGGCGACCATCACCACATCGCTGTACGACTGTATAGCGATTGGCAAGCTGAGGCAAGAAGAATCGGCGATGGCCGGTAAGCCCGATCGGGTATGGCCGGATTGTCGCCGTCAGATGCCGGCAGGACCAGGGGCGCCGTGCATGTAAAGAGTCTGGCCCGAGCAGAAACTCGACGCGTCCGAGGCGAAGAATAAAACTCCGTAGCCGATCTCGTCAGGCTCGCCGAGACGACCAAGACCATTGCTCATGGCCAGCGTGTGCTCGTCGAGGCCCAGCTTTTCCGCCTCGTCCATCAGCGTCGCGGCACGAACGGCTCCGCAGGCAATGGTGTTGACCCGGACGCCCTTGCGCGACCATGCGGCCGCCATCGACCCGGTCAGATTGTTGACCGCAGCCTTCGCGGCCCCGTAGGGCGCGGCCTGCGGCATCGCCAGCAAGCTCGCCCCCGAGGAGATGTTCACGATTGCGCCTTTACCCTGTGCGAGCATCGGTTTGGCCGCCGCCTTCGAAAGGTGCCAAACAGCCTTGAAATTCAGCGCGAGCACGCTCTCGAAATCGTCCTCCTCCCACTTGAAGATCGATTTGGTCTCCGCGCCACCGGCACTATTCACCAAAATGTCCACTCGCCCGAACTCGGCCAGGGTCGTGTCGATCAACTGCTCGCACGCCGACGCGGTCGTGACATCAGTGGATATCGCCAGCGCACGCCGCCCCAGTGCCATCACTTCTTTGGCCGTCGACTCCAAAGGGTCCAGACGGCGTCCCGCCAGCACGACGTCGGCACCGTGCTCGGCCAACACCAGGGCTGCCCCCCGCCCAATCCCTGTTCCACCGCCAGTGATGACCGCGACGCGGCCGTCGAGTTCGAATCGACTAGTCATTAGGCTCCCTCGAAGTAACGCACGCGGGCGTAGTTTCCCGCGCAGGTTGTACGAGCGTATACCGTCACTGTACAGTCGTACAGCAATCGCGCCGTGGACAGACTTATAGCGCTAACGAGGAGCGGACGTTGAGCGATCTTTACTACGACCCCTGGGACTTCGATATCGACCTCGATCCCTACCCGACATATCGACGCCTGCGCGAGGAACGCCCCGTCTATTACAACGAGAAGCATGACTTCTGGGGGATCAGCCGGTACGCCGATGTTGATGCCGCCCTGAAAGACACCACCCGACTCAGTTCCGCGAAAGGCGACATCCTCGAGGTCGTCATGACCGACCCCGTGATGCCTCCGGGGATCTTCATCAACGAGGATCCACCGCTGCACACGATCCACCGGGCGATCGTGTCCCGAGCATTCACACCGAAGAAGATGCGCGCCATCGAGGACAAGATCCGGTCTTTCTGCGTCGCGTGTCTGGATCCCCTCGTCGGCGGGGACCGCTTCGACTTCGTCGAGGATCTTGGCGCGGAACTCCCCATGCGCACCATCGGCATGCTCGCCGGGATCCCGGACGCCGAACAGCCGGCCGTTCGCGAGCACGCCAACAACGTGCTGCGCAACGAACCCGGCAAGCCGATGGAGATCAAGAAGGATCGCTACTTCACCGGCGAGATGTTCGGCGAATACGTTGAGTGGCGGGAGAAGAACCCCTCGGACGACCTGATCACCGAACTGCTCAATGTCGAGTTCGAAGACGAGACCGGAACCACGCGCAAGCTGGAGAAGCAGGAGCTCATCGTCTTCCTCGCCGTCGTGGCGGGCGCCGGAGTGGAGACCACCGGACGCCTGTTCGGTTGGATGGGCAAGGTGCTGGCCGAACACCCCGATCAGCGCAAGGAACTGGCCGAGGACCACAGGTTGATCCCCACCGCGATCGAGGAGCTCCTTCGCTACGAGCCGCCCGGCCCCCACGTGGCCCGCTACATCGCCACCGATGACGTCGCATTCCAGGGCCAGGTTGTTCCGGCGGGCAAGCCGTTGCTGCTGATGCTCGCGTCGGCCAACCGTGACGAACGCCACTTTCACGAGCCGGACAAATTCGACATCCACCGAAAGCCGGGTGGCCATCTGACCTTTGGCCGGGGGGCCCACTTCTGCGTCGGGTCGCCGCTGGCTCGGCTCGAGGGCCGAGTGGCCCTCGAGGAGGTGCTCAAGCGCTGGCCTGCATGGGATATCGATATGACCGGAGCGCGACGCTCGCGCACCTCGACGGTGCGCGGTTGGGACCGCATGCCGGCGGTGGTCGGCTGACGTGAGCGCCACTATCCCCCGCGTCGCAGTCGTCACCGGCGCAGCTCGCGGCCAGGGCCGCAGCCACGCTGTCGCCCTGGCCGGAGAGGGCTTTGATATCGTCGCCGTCGATCGCTGCGCCGACATCGACTCGATCCCTTACCCGCTGGCCACCAAGGACGAACTCGATGAGACCGCCGCCCTGGTCCGCGCAGCCGGCAGACGAGTCGAAACCCTCGTCGCCGACGTCCGTGACCTGAATAGCCTTCAAGCTGGCATTGATTCGGGGATAGAAAAATTCGGCGAAGTCGAGGTCGTCGTCGCCAACGCCGGCGTCGTCGGCATGGGGCTGACGGATCCCCTCGATGAAGACGTATTTCGAGACATCGTAGATGTCAATCTTCGCGGAGTCTGGAACACCGTTGCGGCCACAGTGCCGTCGATGATCCGCAACGGCGGCGGTTCCATGGTGCTGATCAGTTCAATGCAGGGTCTGGTAGGCCGAGGGGGCGACGGAAGCGCGGCGACCTTCGCCTATGCAGCCTCCAAGCATGGAGTCGTGGGACTCATGCGCTCAGCGTCGTATGCCTATGCCAAGCACGGAATCCGGGTCAACTCAGTGCATCCCACGGGTGTTGCCACCCCGATGATCTTCAACGAGCACATGGCACGTGTCTTCGACGCCAATCCCGACCCCAGTGCCATGGCGGGAAACCTCCTCCCTGTTCCCTTCGTCGAGCCGGCTGACGTGACGAACGCGGTGGTCTTCCTGGTCGGCGAGAAGGCACGGTACATAACGGGCACATCGCTTCCGGTGGACGCCGGCTTCGCAGTGATGTAGCACGCCAGGTGGATGCGCCGCGCAACCGGTCAGCGCCTACCGGCGTCGCAGTCCTACGATGTCGCCGAAATATCCGGCAGCGGAGGGATATTCGTTGTATCGATGCCGTCCTCGACCTGGAGCTGCCAGCTGTTGAACGCCATCGCCAGGCATGTGTACGCGCCAACGACGAACGGTAGTTCGACCAGCTGTCGTTCGTCCAGCTGCTCCCTGAGCCGCCCCCACGTCTCGTCGTCGATGCGATAGCAATCGAGAAGCTGATCGGCTGCGGCCACCAGATCGCGCTCCAACGGGGTCCACGATTCCGATGTTCCCTCAGCCACGGCGGCAACGTCGGCGGCGCCGAGGCCGTAGTGTGCTGCCAGCCGAACGTGATGGACCCATTCGTAGCGGGCCCGAGTGCGCCATGCGACGCGCAGCAGCATCAACTCGCGTGCCCGGTGACCGAGGGCAGGCTCCTGCAGAAGGACGTTGCCGAACCGGTTGAACGATCCCGCGAGCGCTGGGTGATGGAGCATGGTAGCCAACACATTTGGCGCCGGCCCCTTGGTCCGGAAGGCACGCACCGCGTCCTCGGAGAAGGCTTCCCGGACCGCGGCGATGGCGGATTCGTCCCACTGGTCGGCAGGGATCGGTTCCAGGCGCGCCACGGAATTCGGTCGATCATCGGCAACCATGACTGCACTGTACATCTGTACAACTTTGGTGTTACGTTCGGACCATGACACTCGCCCCCGAATCCGCCGGTACCGCCGCCGGTCGCGGTCGCCTGGCCGGACGCAAGATCGTCGTCGTCGGTGCCGGCTCCAGGCCATCTCCCGACCCGGAGGTGACCGTGGGCAACGGTCGGGCGATCGCCGTGCTGTGCGCGCGGGAGGGAGCCGACGTGGCGTGCGTCGACATCAACGAAGCGGCCGCGCAGCACACCGCCGACCTCTGCGTCGCAGAAGGTGCGCAGGCCGCAGCCGTGATCGCCGACGTCCGCCAAGCCTCAGACTGTCAGCGTCTGGTCGACGAAGCAGCCGAACGACTCGGCGGTCTCGACGGTGTCGTCGCGAACGTCGGATTCGGTGAGGGCAGAGGCCTCGAGGGCACAACGGCCGAATTGTGGGACGAGATCTTCGCGGTCAATGTTCGCTCCCATTTCCTGGTCGCCCGAGCAGCGATGCCCCTCCTCACCGACGGCGGCACCTTCGTGTTCATCGGATCCGCAGCCGGATTGAAGCCGGGCACTCGACTCCCCGCCTACGACTCGTCCAAGGCGGCCCTGTTCGGTTTGACCCGCCATGTGGCCCTCGAAGGTGCACCTCGACGCATCCGGGCCAACTATGTGATCCCGGGGCCGGTCGACACTCCACTTGGCCGCGTGGGTGACGCTGTGGTTGCGAGTCGGACGAAGATCCGCTGGCCGCTCGGCCGGCAGGCGACCGCATGGGACATCGCCTACGCGACGGTGTTCATGTTGGGTCCCGAATCCGCCTACATCACCGCGCAATCACTCGTCGTTGACGGCGGTATCACGCAGTTCGGATGACTCGGCTGCGATCCGACTGACTAGCTGGCACCGCGTAGCTGTACGAACGTATAGTCAAGAGCTGTCACCGGGCTCACACCGAACCAGTCCGCCACGAATCCAGGGGCCTCAATTGTCAAGCTATGACTACATCATCGCGGGAGCAGGTTCCGCCGGCTGCGTCTTGGCAAACCGACTGTCCGCCGATCCGGCAGTGTCGGTGCTGCTCATCGAGGCAGGCGGCCCGAACAACAACATCATGCTCCGCATCCCTAAGGGCGGGGCGATGCTGGTGGAGAGCGACAAGTATGCCTGGCGCTACCCCACCGCACCGTTCGGACCGGGCAACCGTCGCGAGTTCTGGGCACGAGGCAAGGTCATTGGCGGCTCCAGCTCGATCAACGGCCTGGTGTACAACCGCGGTCAGCGTGCCGATTACGACGAGCTGGAGCGTCTTGGAAACAAGGGCTGGGGCTGGGATCAGATGCTGCCCATCTTCAAGTCTTTGGAAGACCATGACCTCGGAGCCTCGCCCACCCGCGGCACCGGCGGCCCGCTGGGCATTTCGGTTGGCCGCGATACGGATCCGCTCTGTGACGAGCTCATCCGGGCCGGAATCGGCGCCGGCATGGCTCCCGTCACGGACATCAACGACGCGGACGGCTCACGCATCGGCTATGCACCCGCAACGATCAAGAGGGGCCGCCGGGTGAGTGCGGCGGACGCGTTCCTCACTCCGGCTCGGCGCCGTCCCAATCTGACCGTGCTCACCGGAACCACAGTGCACCGGGTGTTGGTCGAGAACGACCGAGCAGTCGGCTTGGCAATCGCCGACAAGCGGGGCAGCGCCGAGGTTCGCGCACACCGCGAGGTGATCCTGTCCCTCGGCGGACTGAACAGTCCGCAGGTGCTCCAGCGCTCCGGGATCGGACCGCGCGACGTCCTACGCGACGCCGGGGTCGATCTGCTCCTCGACAGCGTCAATGTCGGGCGACGCCTACGAGAGCATCGTTGCGCCGCAGTCAAAATGCGCTTGAAAGAGGATCTTGGATACAACCGCTTCCTGTCTACCAAGATCGGTCAGGCCCGGACCGGGATCCGGTACTTGGCCACCCGCGGGGGGCCACTGGCTGCCCCCGCGTTCGACATCGTCGGGTTCGCCAGGACGACCCCTGAGGCCGACCGCGTCGATGCGCAGTTCCTGATGGGCCCCTGGACCATCCCCACCTACCAGACCGGCGAACCGATCGCCATCGAACGGGAGCCGGGCATTTCCTGCCTGGGAATGGTGCTACGGCCGACCTCCGAGGGCAGCATCACCATCACCGCCGCCGACCCGCGGGCACTGCCCGTGATCGAACCCGGTTATCTCACCAGTGATTACGATCGCAAGACAGGCGCTGACGTAGTTCGCAAGATGCGCGAATTGTTCGCGCAGTCACCGATCGCTGAGCGCATCAGCCACGAAACCTTCCCGGGACCCGATGTACAGACCGACGACGACATCATCGATTCCGCGCTTGACGGCGGATACTGCGGCTACCACGCAATCGGAAGTTGCGCGATGGGCCCGAGTGACGACGACGTCGTCGACAGCAAGCTGCGTGTCCGCGGTATCGGCAACCTGCGGGTGGTCGACTGTTCGGTGATGCCGACGATGCTGGCCGGCAATCTCAACGGTCCGATGATCGCTATGGCCTGGCGTGCAGCGGATTTCATTCTGGAAGAGGCCTGAGGCGTGCCCACCATGGGAGACCGGTTACCGCAGGAGGATCTCGGCGAGCTGGTCCAACAACGCGATGACCCGTTTCGGATCCTCGCCCGTAGGAATTGCGTGTTGGATGAGTTCCTCGAACGGCATCGTCCGTCTCGCGATCGCCCGCAGCAAGCGAGGCGTGGGCGTCACCAGGGTCCGCCGTCGATCAGCCGCATCGGTGACGGTAGCGACCAGTCCGTTCTTTCCAAGTTCCGCAACACATTTCGACACGTAACCCTGCGTGAACCCGGTGCGCTCCACGATCTCACGGATGGTGCTGTGAGGGTAGAGCGCGACGTCGCCCAGCACCAACTGTTCGGCCGCGCTCGACCGCGCGTCCTGGGGCTGGAGATCAGCCTGGCGCGATAGCGAGATCAGCTGCTTGCCGAGGAGGTGCAGGCGCTGCCGGTCCATGAGCGCAGCATAGCCGAGACTACATTGGCAAGAATGCATTTTTATTGATGTATTATTGCGGACAGTCCCGGAATGACCGGACGGTGAGGCCGGGAGGCGGTTTCAATGAAGCGATTACGACGCCTGCGCAATGCCGCCGGCGCTGAATACGCTCGGCCCGTCATCGACTCCGCACGGGACGAGGTGGCCCCGATCCCACACCACCGCGTATCGGGCCATTTCGACGGGACGGACAAAAGGTTTACGCTCTACTATCCACCGAAAGATCAATGGGACGGCCGCTTCTTCCAGCACGTCCACCCGATGTACGGGGAGAACGCCGACGACGACACCATGCGGTTTGCCGCCGACAGCGGCGGCTACCTGATCCAGACCAACGGCGGGGGCGGGTACCGTCTCGACGCAGCCGCTGCCGAATTCTCAAAGGTCATCGCACAGCATCACTACCGCACTTCCGACCGGATTTTTGGTTACCTCTGGGGCGGCAGCGGAGGTTCATATCAGGTGATCTCGGCGATGGAGAACACCGCCGGCGTCTGGGATGGGGCGGTGCCATACATCCCCGGCGACCCGACCTCCATTCCGAACAACTTCTTCATCCGCGCTTTGGCTCGATTGGTGCTGCGCGACAAGGCAGCCCAGATCGCCGACGCCGTCGCACCAGGAAGTCACACTGACCCGTACGCCAACCTCAACGCGGTCGAACACGACATACTGGCTGAAATCACCCGGATGGGTCTGCCGCTGCCAGCATGGGAGGACTACCGATACGCGCTGGGCATGGATGCGCCCGATGCTCTGCTCGGGTTCTCCACTCAGGTCACCCAGATCGATCCATCCTATGTCGACGACTTTTGGTCAGTACCAGGATATCTCGGTACCGAACAGTCCCCACTGGGAACGCTGGTCCGCGCCGCGAGAATCGAGCAGACCGTAAAGGTGGCCGGTATCGAGCAAGATCTGCAGGCCGGCTGCACACGCATAACGATCGATTCCACAGTGGCGAGTCCGGCAGGCGCACCACTGAACGCCACCATCTACGAGCACGACGGTGTGACCGTCCGGGCGACGTTCACCGGGATGGTGGATGCGGAGTCGAACATCATTGTTAGCGAGGTCCTCTCGCAATCCATCCTTGATGCCATCGAGCGGGGCGCGCCGCTACGACTGGACAACCGCACGTACTTGGCGATGTGCGCATACCCGCGACACCAGGTTCCCGTCCGCGCGGGCTTCACGGCCTATGAGCAATACCGCCGACCCGGCGGTACCCCGCTATATCCACAACGGCCCGTACTGGTCGGCCCCGTGATCTCTGAAAGCGTCAGCGAAGGAGGGCGCCACACTGGAAAGATCAACGGGAAAATGATCGTCGTGAGCATGGCGCTCGACGCCGACGCTTTTCCGTGGCACGGCGACTGGTACAGCGAGCAGGTGCGCGAGGCCCTCCGCGAGGCATACGACGACCAATTTCGGCACTGGTACGTCGATAACGCCGACCACAACGCGCCCGCCCGAACCGAACGCTTGATCGACTACACCGGCATTCTCCAGCAGGCGCTTCGCGACGTCAGCGCATGGGTCGAGCAAGGCATTGCTCCGGCGCCTTCAACGCACCACTCGGTCGAAGGTGGCCAATTATCCCTGCCCAGCGCGGCCACTCGCGGCGGCATCCAACCCGTCGTCGACCTGACGGCCGACGGGGCCAACCGTGCAGAAGTCACAGTCGGTCAAAGCGTACGCCTGCAAGCGTCAGCCGAAGTGCCGCACGGCACCGGTGCAATCACCGAAATAAGCTGGGACACTGACACATCGGGTAACACGGTGACCGAGATCGTCAGCGAACCACGAAGCGCGCTCCACGCCGAAACCACCATCAGCTACGACAAGCCCGGGACCTACTATCCACAGATCCGCGTCACAGTACATCGCGACCCAGCTCGGGACCGACGGTTTGCAGCCATACAGAACATGGCGCGCGTCAGGGTCGTTGTCCGACCCGGTAAAAGCAGCTGAAGATCCGACGCACTTACGCGCCACGTCGCGGCCCGATGTCGGCAATGAACACCCCGGAACCATCGACCGCCGAACGGCAATGCAGCAGAACTCTTCTCATCGGTCTAGACGGTCGAGGTAACGGCCGGTGATGAACTGTGCGCTCCTCGAGCCTAATGGGGTCGGCCACACCGGCCAGCTGATAACCGTGGTTCCGGTGCGGGGCATGCCGATGTTGATCAGTGGCTTCTCGACCGGGTCGTCGAGTACCGAGGCGTGGGTCTGGAGGTAGTCGTGGACCCGCAGTCGGCGGCTCAACGCATCAACGAACAGGCCCATGAGGACTCGTTGACTTCGCCGAGAAGGATAGGTTCCGCATCGGTCGCCAAACATGTGTCCTCCGGCGTCAGGCGCGGCACCATCAAGCCAGTGCGCCACCAACACCTAATCGGGGTTCCCCGCCCGAGCTGCACATCACTCAGACCGACCGATCCGCGGTGTGCGCGGAGTCGCGCAGACGCACACCTTGATGTACAGATCTCAGCTTGCAGCAGCACTCCAGTGCCTCACGGTTCCCGCACGGACGGCGCGCGCACCCCTCCTGCCGTCGTTGCGTCGCGCCGAAGCGTTCCCAATCCGTTCCCACGAACTCGTTGGCGTTGCGAATGTTCCCGAAAGTGTTGCCACCGGGATAGAAAACGGCCCCCGGAGGATTGTCCGGGGGCCATTTCCGCTGGCAGCCCTCAGTCAGTTCAGTTCGAACACATTGTTAACAGGCGTGCAAGATGAGGTTGGTGTGACTGACAGGTCATCGGTGTTTGTCTCCCCGCCTCGTGTACGGCGCCGAATCACCGACCAAGTGCGTGCAGATGTTGTCACGGCATACGAGTCAGGGCAGACCAGCCGACAAGTAGCCGAGGAGTTGGAACTTGGTCGGACGACAGTCGTGAAGATCCTGAAGGCTGCCTGCGTGACGGTTCGCCCGCAAGGGCGGAAATACTAGGCAGCTTTGTCCGTGGCGGCGGAACACCCCGGTGCTCGGCGGCTTCCTCATCGAACTCACGCAGCATCGTGTCGACGAAAGCTTTGGCGTCCGCGTTGGTGTCGATCGGCTCGTGACGCACGCGACGAACGCCATGGCCGTCGCCGCGTGAATACCGGAGCCGTAGGAGCCGCTCATATACTCGCGTTGTGGACGCCATGAACGTCGACCCGGTCGCACTCCGAACGCTCGCCGCGACCTGCCAGGGCTGGTCCGCTCAGGTGGCAGCAACGTCAGCGCCGGGCTCGTTGGCCGTCGCATCGCAGGCGACCGCAGCAGTGGTTGCCGCCGTGCACGCTGATATGAGGCTCGCATCGGCGACTTTCTCTGCGCGGATGCAGTCGACCGCCACCAAGCTGGTGGCCAGCAGCGCCGAATACTCGTCAAACGAGGAGGCGTCTGCGTCGCGTCTGACCAACCTGGCCCTGGACCTGTAGTGCCCGCGAGCAGCCCGATTCCTACGCTTTCCGCGGTACGCGGATGGGACACGACTCATCTCACGGAAGCCGCGACCCACTGGACGAAGACTGCCGCGGTATGGGAAGACACTTTCACGCGGCTCTCGCAATCGGTCGGCAACCCCGGTGGTACGGCCTGGCTTGGTGACGCTGCCGATGCCGCCCAGCACCGCGCGTACACCGACCGGCTGACCGTTATCCGCGCCGCCGATCAGCTACACGGTGCCTCAACGGTCGCACGCATGGGAGCCTACGAGATCCGCTCGGCCAAACAGACAGCACTTGCTGCCGTAGCGCGTGCAGAGCAAGCAGGCTTTTCTGTCGGAGAAGATTTCTCAGTTCGCAGTCGCGAGACCGGCAGTCCGGCCACGTTGGCTGCGCGGCAGACGCAGGCACAGATTCTCGCCGCCGACATTCGCGCCCGCGTCGGCGAGCTGATTGCCGCTGATCAACAGGCTGCGGGCAAAATCGCAGCGGCAGCAGAGGGACTCGGCGATGCCAACTTCGCGGACAGCGACGCCACGCCGGGTCGTGAGAAGCCGACGATTCAGATGGTCGATAACCATGAAGGCGGGGACCCATCGCCTCAACCGCCAGCGCGAGGCTTACCTCCCGAGGGTGTGCATCCACCGGTCGACGGCCCGCTGACGCCCGGACCGGCCAGCCGCCCCAGCGAAGCCGGAAAGGGCGGCCAAAGCCTGTGGGACAAGGACGGCGGGGAGTGGCGCTACTTCCCTGGGGACAAATGGCACAACCCGCACTGGGATTACAACGGACACGCCAACCCAAATTCTCCCTGGGACAATATTCCGATCAATGGCCTACCACCCCGGATTGGTGAAGCGCCGCCGATCATCTCCGGCTTGCCGCCCTGGCTGCTGAGCCCCGCAACGCCCGGGGTACCCGGGCTACCGCAAAACCCGCTATTGACGCCGTTCCCCGGGGCAACGATGCCTAGCCCTGCGCCCGCTCCTGCCCCGGTTCCTGGACCGGGGCTCGTGCCGCACATTGACATTCCTGCTCCCAGCACGGGAGATCTGCAAACCGCCGGCGGTGAAACGGCAGTGATCGCAGGTGGCGGCATACTGCTGCTGATTATCGGAGCGATGGCGCTGGCATGAGTAGTGAATCGCGATGAATTGTTCCTTTGGAACCAACACCGTGTCGTCATTGGCAGAGGTACTAGCGGAATGTGTTGGGGAAGTCGATTTTGTCCCACCGGAGCATTTGCCCCTCTGGCTGCCGGATCTCCGTGTCCCCCGTCTATGGGAAGCGACCACCCCTAGCGGAACTGTCACGCGAATACTGCGGCGTCGAATTCGCAGCGAAGAACACTGGGACGCGTGCGAAGTCATCAACCTCTTCCGAGTAGCGGGACCCATTCCCGAGCCTCTTGTGCATGAACAAATCGCTCGCACTTTACGCGACAGCGGCGCACAGGCGATCCAGAGTCACCGCATCGGCATCCCAATGCACTACAACGTCATCGCTGCCCAAGCCTCCGGGTTGCTTTCAATCAGAGACGGTGTTCTGCACAGCCAGTACACCGACTACGCCGTGAACGCCGCGGCGGGCGGCGCACTCGTCGAGCAGATAATTCTTGTTGTGGGCGAAGCACTTCCGCTCCTGGAGGATGAGCTGGCAACTCTCACCACCGAGGTGCAACGTGCGCTACTAGCCAGCATCGATCGAGCATCTCCATCCGGTGAGCGATCTCCGATACCAACTAGTCACCCCAGTCTGGGAGAGCCATGAGCGTCGTCCGCGTCAACTTCCTTCCCGAGTTCTACTTCGGTGACGACGCAGTGCTGCTAACCCTGGACGGCGACGGGCTCAAGACGTTCATGACGGCCTTGGAACACGCAAGACGCAACCGCTCATCGCAGGTTCTCCACGATGGCATCGAGCAGCAGTTCCACATCGAACCCGGTGCAGCAAGTGTCGAGCTCAGCCCTGAACGGGTGGTGTGGCGGCTCGACGAGGCCAAAGCAGCTGAGATCTCCGACGACTTGACTGCGCTGAGCACCCCGCGTGACGGCGGCAAGACAGCCGGCCATTTCTATGTCGATATGACCACACCCGCTGACACTCTCGTCATATCCCGGGACGAGTACACCGACATCGTCTATCCGTGGGTGTCGCCACAGCAGGCGCATTGATAAGAATGACCCCCGGAAGTATCCGGGGGTCATTCTCGCAGTAGCGGGACAGTGTGTGGTTCCAGGACATAGGAATGGCGTGTCTCAGGACATTGGAATAGGTGCGGCCCGCACCGTCGGCGTGTGTCGAAGGCGCGTTTGGTCATCACTGCTGTCGTGGAACAAGGGCTGAGCCAGTCCGAGGTCGCCCGCACCTACGGGGTGTCACAGAGCTGGATCTCCAAGCTGGTCAAGCGTTACCACCTCGAAGGCGAGGCCGCGTTCGAGCCACGCTCCCGGCGGCCGCACACCAGCCCGGGTCGGTTGCCGCAGACCACCATCGACCTGATCGTGGCACTACGCACCGAGTTGGCTGGCAAAGGCCTCGACCACGGACCGCAGACTATTGCCTGGCACCTGCGCCACCACCACGGCCTGCAGGTGGCCACCAACACCATCGGTCGACACCTGCACGCCGCCGGATTGATCACGGCTCAACCACACAAACGCCCCAAGTCCTCCTACATCCGGTTCGCCGCCGAGCAGCCCAACGAACGCTGGCAAGCTGACTTCACCCAT
>NZ_JACBJQ010000065.1 GCF_013404075.1 Mycolicibacterium vinylchloridicum | reverse complement strand
GATCGGCTTACCCGTCTCAAGCACGATCCGCACAGCGCCCTCACGGAACTCCCGGTCGTACTTCTTCCGTTTCTCTGACATCGCTACTCCTTATAGCCGATGCCTCCACGGTCTCGGGGGAAGGCCAAGGTGCACCCGGTTGCAAACCGGTTCCTGAGAGAGCTCAGGTTCGGGCGCGACCGCGCCGAGTCCACGTCGAAGGCATATGCCGAGAGTGTCTCGTTGTTCTTTCGGTGGTGTTCGGCTACCGGCCGTGACTGGCGTAGTGCTGCAGGCGACTTGGGGTTGTTCATCACGTGGCTGAAATATCAGCCTGCTATTGGGTCGCGTCTCATTCCGGGTCCGGGTACTGAGCCCGTCAGAGGTGTCGGACGGATCAATCGCATCCTGGTCGCCGTACGGGGGTTCCTTGCGTTCGCGGTGGTCGCGAAGGAGGTGCCGGCATCGGTGATGGACCAGCTCTACGAGATGGGTGACTCCCGAGATCTTCCGATGGAGGCTCGCGGCGAAGACTCGAATCTGCAATATCGGCTGCGGGCCCGCCACCGAATGAGTGAGCCTAGGACGGCAGTCGACCGTGCGACGGACGGAGAGATCGTCGCCCTGATGGAGGCGTGCCGCTCGGCCCGAGACAGGCTGATCGTGCTGTTGCTCTCGCGGGTGGGCTTGCGACGTGGGGAGGCCGCCGGGTTACGCCGTTCGGACCTGCACATGTTGCCCGACAACGCCGTTCACGACTGCTCCGTCGCCGGGGCGCATCTGCATGTCGTTCGCCGACAGAATGTGAACGGGGCTTGGGCGAAGTCTCGGCACCCCCGCGCGGTGCCGCTTGACTTCCTGGTCGTGCGGAGCGTGGATCTGTATTTTTTGGAGCGTGACGAACAACCGGCGGCCGCCGATTGCGACTACGTACTGGTGAACCTGTTTCGCGCACCGCTGGGGGCCCCGATGCAACCAGGGGCATTCAACGAGCTGTTCGAATCATTGTCGCGTCGAGCAGGTCTCGCGCGGAAGGTGACGCCACATCAGGGTCGGCATGCCTTCGGAAGCAACCTGGCTGATTCGGGAGCGCTGCTCGATGAGATCCAGATGTTGATGGGGCATGCCAGCCCGACGTCCTCTCAGCCGTACCTACATCCTTCGGCCGACCGTCTTCGGGCCGCAGTGAAGCGGGTTGGCTCACCACGCGAGGCGGCGCAAGGCAAGTGACGATCACTGCACACCGCGGTTCTACTACTGCGCCAGAGACCGACGGTGCGACGCGTGCCGAGCTGTGGGACGCGGTATCGCAGGAGTTCCTGACGTCGGTGAAGTGGTCGCACGAAGATCGAATTCTGTCGTTCCCTCGCGACCATGCCGTGCTCGGTTGGAGGGAGTGCATCGTTCCGGATTGTGACCAGAAGATGCTGATTTCCGAAGGCCTCTGTGCCGCTTGCAATCTCCGCTGGAAGCACCTTGGGCTTCCCCCTTTGGCCCGCTTCGCCCAGGTACCACGCGTTCGCCATCGTCGGTTCAGCGACGATCCGTGCGGGGTCGACGCTTGCGAGAGGACCGCGCGATCCGGAACTGGTCTGTGTGGCGCACACGAGCGTGCCCGCAAGAGGCGCGGAATGCCGGTCGAAGACTTCATCATCCAGCCAGGCCTTGAGGTGTTTCTCACCTTTGGTGAATGTGGGGTGGGTGCCTGTACTCGGGAACGTGCCACAAGTAACAACCCTTACTGCCCAGCGCACTCCGCCCGGTGGCGGGAACACCTTGGCGGGGCTGAGGTTGGTGTAAGCGACGAAGAACAGTTCCGGCGTATTCAGCCGGCGATTACCGTGCGTGGCGAGGTCACTCTCCGCGGGTTGCCGGACCGGGTGATCGCAGAGTTGCTCTACGGGTTGCAACAACATGTCGCCGAAGGCGTTCGTCTCGACGTGTCCCACTTTCGAATGCTGGCCCGTCAGTTGCGAAGTCAGCAGGTTTCCACCATCGACGACGCGGACGCGCGCCAGCTGACCTACGAAGTGGCCAAGCTGCATCGCAAGTTCGTCACCAGTGCCCGCA
The DNA here is from genome assembly GCF_013404075.1 of Mycolicibacterium vinylchloridicum. Classification (GTDB taxonomy): domain Bacteria; phylum Actinomycetota; class Actinomycetes; order Mycobacteriales; family Mycobacteriaceae; genus Mycobacterium; species Mycobacterium vinylchloridicum. Next base: position 24,794 of record NZ_JACBJQ010000065.1, on the reverse strand, counting down.
GGTGGCGCACGACACCTGAGATCGAGGCGGTAAGGGATGTCTGGGATCTTGCCGTCTTCGGCCACTCAGGAACGCTGAGGTTCGGATCGATCTCGCAGGAATGGCTGCGTGCCGCCGTGAAGGTGGAGGCGTACAACGACCTCCCGCGCCGTCGCGGCAAAGGCGGCAGGAGCCAGTGCCAGACCAGGATCAACTACCTGGCGCTGCTGAGCGAGAGTCTCCACCTTCAACGCGACGACAGCGGTGCCGACCTGCACCTGTTGAGCCGCAGCGACGTCACGGCATTCCTGAACCGGATGGCGTTCTTGGAATCTCGTGGCCAGATCACCGGCAAGCTAAGGGCGCGTGCGGTCCGCGAATTGCGTCGAACCCTGAACCAAATGCGCGCCATTGGGCTTACCCGCGTTGGCCAACCACTGCACGGCCTGCCCGACGACTTCGCCATCGCCGAGGGTGACATCCCTAACGAGCCCGATGAGCAGGCCGCTGGCCGAGACCTACCCGTGGAGGTGGTTCGACACCTGTGTCAGCACCTGGATGGGCTAGAGGCTCAGGCCGGCACTGAAGTGCGGGTGGCCGTAGAGTTGATGATCGACACGGGCCGCCGCCCGGAGGAGATCTGCGAACTGGCCTTGGATTGCGTCAGCCGCGACGCTGGCGGCGAGGCGGTGCTGATCTACGACAACCGCAAGGCCAACCGTCTGCAGCGCCGCTTACCGATAGGGGCTGCGACGTACGCCGTCATCGAACGGCAGCAGCAGCGGGTGCGCCAGCGCTTTCCGGACACGCCAGCTGCGGAGCTGAAATTGCTGCCGACATCGATCAAGAACCCGTACGGCGCCAAGGGGATGCGCGACGAAACCGTCGGCGCACGACACCGCAAATGGGTCGACTCCCTGCCCGAGGTTCTGGTGCCAAGAGCCTCGACGATCGACGGCAAAGCGCCCGAGCCGATGCCGTTCGACAAGAGCCGCATGTTCCCCTACGCCTACCGCCACACCTACGCCCAACGCCATGCCGATGCCGGTGTGCCCATCGACGTCCTTCGCGAACTGATGGACCACCTCAACGTGATCACGACCCAGGGCTACTACCGCGTCGGAGAGCAACGGCGCCGGAATGCCGTGGACCGGGTGACCGCCATGCAGTTCGACCGACACGGCAATCGCACCTGGAGCAACGCCAAGAAGCTGTTGGACTCCGAGCATCTACGGAGGGCAGTCGGTGAGGTCGCCGTCCCTTATGGAATGTGCAGCGAGCCAACCAATGTCGCCGCTGGCGGTGACGACTGCCCGGTCCGGTTCCGCTGCGTGGGCTGCGCCCACTTCAGCACCGATGTGTCCTACCTCCCCGATCTGGAAGGCTATCTCGCCGACCTGCTGCGGACGCGCGAGAAGCTGCTCAGCTTCCTCGACGCCGACGAGTGGGCCAGAAGCGAGGCGCAGCCGTCCGACGAGGAGATCACACGGATCCGTCGCCTCATCGCACGCATCAAAGCCGATGTCGACGACCTATCCGAGGCGGAACGCACACAGATCGAGGACGCCGTCGGTGTGGTGCGGCGAGCCCGAAACGGCGTTGTCCGCCTCAACATGCCGAGCGTCCGGCAGCCTCTGTCCAACATCCGTCCCGACAGAACGGCTTGACGATGACCGAAGCGCTAATGACCGGGCGGCGCGCAGATTCCAACCGTCGCCGTGAACGCGTTAAGAAGGCCTTGGGTCGCGCCCGGGACCAGGGCCACGCCGTCAGCGTCGCGTCGATCGCCCGCGCTGCTGGCGTCGACCGGAGCTTCCTGTACCGACACCCCGATCTTCTCGCCGACATCCACACCTCCCAAGCCACACCGACGTCCGAGCAGTCGGGGGCGTCAGTGACGAACGCATCCCTACGGGCCGACCTGGCCAACGCCCAGCAACGCATCGCAAGGATGGCCGCCCACAACCGGCAGTTGGAACGCAAGCTGTCCGAGACCCTCGGCCAACAGGCATGGCTCGAATCAGGCCTCGGCGCAGCGCCTGACATCGACGAGCTGCAACGACAAGTCGCCGGACTCGAACAACGCAACGTGGACTTGCAACGTCAACTGGAAGAGCGCGAAGGCGAACTCGACGCCGCCCGCGCCGCCAACAGGGAGCTGATCACCGCGCTCAACAAGACGCAGTGAGGCGCTGACTGCCGTCATCAGTCCAGTACACGAACGTCGAAAGCGTCGCCGTCGAGGACACCCTTTCCCAAGCGGGGTGACGAAGACGCACGGTGAACTCGCGATACTCGACGCGATCACGAAGAGCGGCTCGACCCAAAGAACCCGAGAATCGTTGACACGCCACAACCGTCTCAGTGCCCTCCGAAATCCAGAATCTGAGACACGCGGTGCGAGACAAGAAATGCGACAGCGCGACCTGGCGTTACGCCACCGCGACGTGAGGCGTGTGGTCCTGTCTCGTTTCTTTAGAAACGAGACGCCGACCGGTGCTAGTGCCTCCTCTTCGAGGGGGAGTCAGGGTTCGGTGGTCAGCCGATCCAGTAAGGGCCGGAGATCTTCGGCCAGTACTGCCATGAGGAAGATCGCGGCGACCCTGTGTTGACGGTCGAGAACCATCGTCGTGGGCACGACGCTGGCGGGGTAATTGCGTGCCAGGGCGATGAGGGTGCGCATTTCGGGGTCGTAGATGGAGGGGTAGCTAACGTTGCGGTCGGTCTTGAAGTCTTGTGCGGCTTGACGTCGGTCGCGGACGTCGATGCCGAGGAACTGCACCCCGCGGTCGCGGAATTCTTGGGCGATGGTTTCCAGTTCGGGTGTTTCGGTGCGGCAGGGGGCGCACCATGATCCCCAGACGTTGATTACGACGATTTTGCCGGTGTAGTCGCTGAGTCGGATGGGTTCATCGGTGAAGAGGTCGGGCCCGGTGAGCGCGCCGACGGTGCCGCGAGTCGCCGGCGGGTCGTAGAACAGTGTGGTCTTGCCGCCCGGGGACACGAAGTCAAAGGTGCCGCCTTGGGCTACGGCTTGGTCGGTGCCACCGCACCCGGTAACCGCCGCGACGGTGATGATCGCTGTGCTGGCGATGGCGATGCGGGCCACCATAGGCCCTACCAGTAGGCACGGTTTTTGGCGGGAGGCCGACTGTCCACGCCTACGGTGAAGAGGAGCCCTCCGACTAGCACGCCATTTGATCACATTATCATTATAACGGGTGTTGCTATGTTGATTTAAGGCGAACGTTCTGCTGCAGGACCGGCGTGCCCAATGGGGAACCGGTCAACTAACCCACCGATTCGAGATGCCCACCATTTGTGTGTCGGCTGCAACCCGGATGCGGCCGACCGCGCTAAGCAGCACCGCGCGGCCAGTACGCATCAGACGCGATCGCTCCCCTGATCGCGGACACCGTAGAAGACCGCGGCAGTCAGGTCACGGCCGCGGTCGGTAAGCCGGTACATCACCAGCTTGCCGTTGCGCCGCGCGGACACCATGCCGGCGATCTTGAGTTGCCGCAGATGATGGGAGACCAGGTTCTGTGCCAGCCCCACCACCCACGCCACATCGCAGACACACAGTTCGTCGCTGGCGGCCAGGGCCGTAGCGATCGTCAGTCGGGTCGGATCCCCCAGCGCGCGTGCGGCCGTTGCTGCCGGCTCCACGTCTTGCGGTGTTGGTAGCGCGGCCCGGATCTGCTCGGCGTGCGGCAGGTCCAAGCACAGAAGATCGCAGCTGTCGATCGACTCGTCGGTCATGGCAACATACTAATGGGTGTTGAGACAATTATGGAGGATGTGAGGGGCTGATGAACGGGTTCACCGAGATCGCGGCATCGGGCCCGGTGGTCCTGGCGCTGCTGGTGTCGATGCTGGCCGGGCTGGTGTCGTTCGCCTCGCCGTGTGTGGTGCCATTGGTGCCGGGTTATGTGTCGTATCTGGCGGCCGTCGTCGGTGTGGACGGGGACCAGGAGTCGGTGTCGCGGGCCGCGCGGGGGCGAGTCGCCGCGGCGGCCGGCCTGTTCGTCGCGGGGTTCACCGTGGTGTTCCTGATGGGCACCATCGCGATTCTGGGTCTGACCACGACGGTGATCAGCAATCAGATTGTGCTGCAGCGCGTCGGCGGGGTGGTGACCATCGTGATGGGCTTGGCGTTTCTGGGTTTCCTTCCCGCCCTGCAGCGCCAAGTCCGGTTTACGCCGCGGCCGCGCTCCACGGTGTGGGGTGCACCGCTGCTGGGTGCGGTGTTCGGGTTGGGCTGGACCCCGTGTCTGGGGCCGACGCTGACCGGGGTGATCGCAGTGGCCTCGGCCACTGAGGGCGCCAACGTCGCCCGCGGTGTGGTGCTGGTCATCGCCTACTGCCTGGGGTTGGGGGTGCCGTTCATCGTGGTGGCGCTGGGATCGGCGCGGGCGGTGCACGCGGTGGGGTGGCTGCGCCGCCACACCCGCCGGATTCAGATCGTCGGCGGGGTGATGCTCATCGTCGTCGGGCTGGCGCTGACCACCGGGGTGTGGAACGAGTTCGTGTCCTGGATCCGTGATGCCTTCATCACCAACACCACCTTGCCGATATGAGACGCGTGCTGGGCTACGTGCGTAACACCTGGCGCGGCCTGACCTCGATGGGTACCGCGCTGGTGTTGATGTTCCTGCTTGCTCTCGCCGCGATTCCGGGTGCGTTGTGGCCGCAACGGGCCGTCAATCCCACCACCGTCGCCGGCTATCTGGCCGACAATCCGCGGCTCGGGCCGTGGCTGGACCGGCTGCAAGTCTTCGATGTGTTCTCCAGCGTGTGGTTCACCGCCATCTACGTCCTGCTGTTCGTGTCGCTGATCGGGTGTCTGACACCGCGCCTGATCGAGCACGCCCGCAGCCTGCGGGCCACCCCTGTGCGCGCCCCACGCAACCTCACCCGCCTGCCGCGCCACCGGAGCGTCACCACCGAGGCCGATCCCGCCGCCGTCGCCACCTCGGCGGCGCAGGTGTTGACGCGGTGGCGCACGGCCACCCGCGACACCGGCGATGGCATCGAGATCTCGGCGGAAAAAGGCTACCTGCGTGAGGCCGGCAACTTGATGTTTCACTTTTCCCTGATCGGGCTGTTGGTGGCGGTTGCGGCGGGCAAACTGTTCGGCTACGAAGGCAACGTCATCGTCGTGGCCGACGGCGGGCCGGGGTTTTGCTCGGCCTCACCCGCTGCATTTGACGCCTTTAGACCCGGCACCACCGTCGATGGCACTGCCCTGTATCCGATATGCTTGCGCGTCAATGACTTTCAGGCCGACTTCCTGCCCAACGGGCAGGCGGTGTCGTTCGCCGCCGACATCACCTATCAGGCCGATGCGGACCTGGCCGACAACACGTGGCGGCCCTACCGATTGCAAGTCAACGAACCGTTGCGTGTCGGTGGCAGCCGGGTGTACCTGCTGGGTCACGGCTATGCGCCAACGTTCACCGTGACGTTTCCTGACGGACAAACCCGCACCCAGACAGTGCAGTGGCAACCCGAAGAGCTGCAGACGCTGCTGTCCTCGGGGGCCATGCGCTTCGACCCTCCCGCAGGCAGTTACCCCGACGCCGACGAGCGGCGCACCCGCCAGGTCGCGCTAGCAGGTCTGCTCGCACCGACCGCCCAACTTGACGGCCAGCTGCTATCTTCGGCGTTTCCCGCCGCCCGCGACCCGGCAGTGGCCATCGATATCTACCAAGGTGACACCGGTCTGGATTCTGGTCGCCCCCAATCGATTTTCGCCCTCGACCAGCGCATGATCGATCAAGGCCGTCTGGACCGCATGGCGCGGGTGAATCTGCGCCTCGGTGAGCACACCCGTCTACCGGATGGCACCCTCGTGCGCTTTGATGCCGTCACTGATTTCGTCAGCCTGCAGGTGTCCTACGATCCGGCGCAACTCTGGGTATTGGTGTTCGCGACCACCATGATGGTCGGGCTACTAATCTCCTTGCTGATCCGACGACGGCGGGTCTGGATCAGAATCAGCCCTGCCGACGGCGGCGCGGTCGTGCAGATGGGCGGGCTGGCACGCACCGACAACGCCGGCTGGGGCGAGGAATTCGACCGACTAAGCACCCGCCTGGTGCCCGGCGGGGCACCGACCGACCGACAGCCCTGACGCGACGCCCGCACGCACGGTACCCGCGTGTGCGGCGTTACTGGTTGGCCAGTGCTTGTTGCACCGCCGCGGCCAAATCCTCATAGCCCCGAAACCTGATCTGCTCGCTGTTGAGGAAGAACGTCGGAGTGCCCTGCACACCGAGGGCCTCGCCGTCAGCGACATCAAGGTTGATCCGCTCCAGCGTCGCCGGATCGCTGTAGGCGGCGTCGAAGGCGGCCATATCCAGCCCCAGCTCGGTGGCGAAACCGCGGAACACCTCATCGGCGGGGACCCGCTGCTCACCCCATTGGGTCTGCGTCTCGTACATCCGTTTGTACATCGGTTCCAGCTGCCCCTGCTGCGCGGCGGCCTCCACTGCCCGCGCGGCCCGCTCGGCATTGAAATGCGACTGCAACGGGAAGTAGCGGATCACGAAGTTTACCCGGTCGCCGTACTCGGCGCGCAGTTGCTCGACCAGCGGGAACGCCGCCCGGCACCCCTCGCATTCGAAATCAAGGAACTCCACGAACGTGACCGGGCTACCGGGCACCTCGTTGAGGCGGTGACTGTTCTCGCGCACCACCTGCCCGACGTCCCCCACACCCGCCTGCGCCATCGGTGTCTCACCGTTATCGACCGACAGGTAGATCCCGACGCCGATGATCATGGTGATCACCACAAAGACCGTCAGCAGGACGCGGGTCATGGGGGCCATCGAAGCTCAACCTTTCACAACACGCACGTATCAACCAGTATTAGTATATGGGTGTCAGTCGGTGCGTCGTGTCACCCGAATGCTGGATGCGGCACGATCCGCAGGTAGGGCCGCGGGGCGTGCCAGCCCTCGGGGTAGAGGTCACGGGCCTGCTCGTCGGTGACCGAGCCGGCGATGATGACGTCGGCACCCGGTGTCCACTGCGCCGGGGTCGCCACCTGGTGGGCGGCGGTTAGCTGCAGAGAATCAATGACTCGCAATACTTCGTCGAAGTTGCGGCCGGTCGTCATCGGGTAGATCAACACGAGTTTGATGGTCTTGTCGGGGCCGATGACGAACACGTTGCGCAGCGTCGCCAACTGTGCCGGGGTGTGGCTGGTCGGGTCGCCGGCTGTCTCGGCGGGCAGCATGCCGTAAGCCTTGGCGATGGTGTAGTCGCTATCGGAGATCATCGGGTAGTTCGGCGCCGCCCCTTGGGTGTCGGCGATATCGGCGGCCCAGGCGGTGTGGTTGTCGAGGGGATCGACTGATAATCCGATGATCTTGACGTTGCGGCGGTCGAACTCAGGTTTGATGCGCGCCATGTAGCCGAGTTCGGTCGTGCATACCGGGGTGAAGTCCCGCGGGTGAGAGAACAGCACCGCCCACCCGTCGCCGATCCAATCGTGGAAGTTCAGGGGGCCTTCGGTGGTCTGGGCATGGAAATCGGGAGCGGTGTCACCGATGGTCAAACTCATTCGCTAAAAATCCTCTGGGGTGGGGTTGGGTATCGAAGTTGGTATCGAATCATGTTGATGGACAACAGAACCGGACCACCGTGGCCGTCACGATGGCCCTGGGTCGCCGCATCTCTACGGGTTTGTCAGTATCTCGACATAACGATACACGTTAGTATATTGACATGAGCGAATTCGGGGCTCACACTTCCGACAAACTCGAAGTCGAGCCCATGCCTACGGCCACCGCGGTGGGCGACGCCAGACCTGACTGCTGCGCTCCTACCAGCGCGAATCTAACGTCAAGGACAACTCCACGATGAAAACGAAGTTCGGAGGACAGAATGCGCAGATTGGCCTTGATGGCGGTGCTAACGGTGATGGCGGCGATATTAGGTGTGGGCTTAGCCGGGGTCGCGTCCGCCGGCGATGACTGTATGCATGTTTTCGGATCTCACCAGCCGGTGACCGACGCCGGCGGCGTGCAGGACTGGTCGGTTACCGACTTCAAGAAGAGCTCCGATCCGGCGCCGGGTTATCCGCTGGCCGGCCAATTGTGGGAGGCCACGGTGTCGGTGACGGCGATCTCCGGATCCGTCACACCTATCATTCCTAACTTCAGCGCGCTGACCGAGGGCGGGGCCAATTATCGGGTGCTGTGGCAATTGGCCAGCCCACAGGGTATTTCGCCAGCAACCCTGCCCCAAGGTCAGACCGCAACGGGCAAGATCTACTTCGATGTCACCGGCGCTGCCCCGATGGGGGTCACCTATAACGGGGGCGGCTCAGAGCTGCTGATGTGGTGCTGCGATAAGGCGATGATGGCGAAGCCGATGGGTGACTGCCCGTGTTGCACCGACCACCAGCCCCGCCCTTGCTGCGCCGGTCAAGAGCCGTGCCCGTGCTGTGCGGGCAAGATGTAGTCTTTGGCGTCGGGGCCGGTGCTGGTGGGCGGTCACGACGGCGCGCTGACCAGCGCCAGGCGGGTGTCGCTGGCCGCTGGATCGACGAGCGCGTCGGCCAGCGGTGGGGTACGCCACCGCAACATCGAGGTTCGCCATGCATTCGAACTATTCATCGCCATTCAGCGAGAGAGGTAACTTGCCCTCGCCGATAGGGTGCAGCGGGGTCATTCGGAGCTGCGGTGCTGTTATTTCTGCGAAGGACCGGCGTTTGTTCGGCGCGGCCCGGGAGTATGTTCGTTAGCCAAACCTCACCTGTAGAAAGGCTGGTTGATGGCAGCCCGTTGTGGTCGTTGGAGTCGCGTCACCGCACTAGGGGCCGCCATTGCGCTGGCGGCGAGTCTGACGTCCTGCTCGTCCTCTGAGGAGGACGGTCTGCTGGTCTACAACGCTCAGCACGAGTCGCTGACCAAGGAGTGGATCGACGCCTTCACCGAGGAGACCGGCATCAAGGTCACCTACCGCCAGGGCGGCGACACCGAACTGGGCAACCAGTTGATCGCCGAGGGCGACTCATCGCCTGCCGATGTGTTCCTCACCGAGAACTCGCCAGCCATGGCCGCCGTCGAAAAGGACGGTCTGTTCACCGACGTCGACCAGGCCACCATCTCCCAAGTGCCGCCGCAGTTCCGCCCCGCTACCAACAAGTGGACCGGCGTCGCGGCCCGCACGACGGTGTTCGCCTATGACAAGACCAAGCTCACCGAAGCCCAACTGCCGCGGTCGATCATGGACCTCGAGATGCCTGAGTGGAAGGGCCGCTGGGGCGCCCCGCCGGTCAAGCCGGACTTTCAGGCCATCGTCGCGGGAATGCTCGAACTGACCGGTGAGCAGGCCACCAGCCAGTGGCTGGCCGGCATGAAGTCGAACGCGGAGATGTACTCCGACAACATCGCCACGCTGCGCGCCGTCAACGACGGCCAGGTCGACGGAGGGATCATCTACCACTACTACTGGTTCCGCGATCAGTCGCAAACCAAGGAGATCTCGGGCAACACCGCGCTGCACTACTTCCGCAATCAGGATCCCGGCGCCTTCGTCTCGATCTCCGGCGGCGGCATCCTGAACTCCAGCAAAAAGAAGGAAGACGCCCAGAAATTTCTCACCTTCATCACCAGCAAGGCCGGCCAAGAAGTGCTTGAAAGGGGCACCTCGTTCGAGTACCCCGTGGCCAGCAGCGTTCCGGCCAACCCCGCGCTGGTGCCTCTTGTCGACCTGCAGGCACCCACCGTGAACCCTTCGAACCTCGACGCGCAGAAGGTCACCGACCTGATGACGAAGGCGGGCCTGCTCTAGATGGGGGGTTGAGGTTGGTCATCCCCACCGCGATGGCCGTCGCGGCGGCCCCGATCGACGCCGCGGCGCCGTCGCAGGCGCCTGGCCGGGCCGTGGCGCCGCGGCCGAGCCCGGTCCTCACCGCCGGGGTAGTGCTGCTGGTGGTCGCGACGTTCGTGCCAATCGGGTACGTCGCCTGGTCAGTCATCTCGCTCGGACCCGCGCAAGTGTGGGAACTCCTCGCACGACCGCGCGTGCTCGAACTGTTGGTCAACACCGTCGGTCTCGTCGTCGTCACGGTCCCGGTCTGCATTGTGCTCGGTGTCGGCGCAGCGTGGCTCGTGGAGCGCTCCGAGGTCCCCGGCCGAGGGGTGTGGCGGCCACTGTTCGTCGCTCCCCTCGCGGTACCCGCGTTCATCAACAGCTACGCCTGGGTCAGCGTCGTCCCCACCCTGCACGGCTTCTGGGCAGGTATCCTTGTCGCCTCGCTGTCGTACTTCCCGTTCGTCTACGTGCCCACCGCCGCCACGCTCCGTCGCCTCGACCCCGCGATCGAGGAATCCGCACGCACGCTTGGTTCCAGCCCGGTGGCGGTGTTCCGGCGCGTGGTGCTGCCGCAGCTTCGCCTGGCCGTCCTCGGCGGCGGACTGCTCATCGGGGTCCATCTGCTGGCCGAGTACGGCGCATTCGCGATGTTGCGCTTCTCGACGTTCACCACCGCGATCTTCGAACAGTTCCAGGCCACCTTCAACGGCGCGGCGGGCAGCACGCTCGCCGGTGTCCTGATGCTGCTGTGCCTGGTGCTGCTCGTCGGCGAAGCCGGAGTCCGCGGCAACGCCCGCTATTCCCGGCTCGGCTCCGGCGTCCAGCGCGCGTCCCCGCCCCACCGCCTGGGTGGCATCACGATGCCCGCACTAGCCGCCCTCACGACACTCGCTGTGCTGTCCCTTGGGGTTCCGGTATGGACGATTGTGCGGTGGCTGTGGATCGGGGGCAGCGACGTGTGGGTGTTCGGCGAGATTGTGCCGTCGACGGTGCAGACCGTGGCGCTGGCCGCCGCGGCAGCGGCGCTGACGACAGTGCTGGCCTTCCCTTTCGCTTGGATCGCGGTGCGGCACCGTGGGTTCTTCGCCCGCTTCGTCGAGGGCTCGAACTTCGTGACGAGTTCGATGCCGGGCATCGTGACCGCGCTCGCGCTCGTCACCGTGGCGATCCGCTTCGCACCGCCGCTGTACCAGACGGCCACGCTGGTGCTCGCGGCCTACGTGCTGATGTTCATGCCTCGCGCAATGGTGAACCTGCGGTCGGGTCTGGCCCAGGTGCCGCCGACGTTGGAGGAGGCGTCACGCTCGCTCGGCGTATCTCCCACCCGGACGCTGCTGCGAGTCACGTTGCGCCTCACCGCACCTGCGGCCGCCGCGGGCGCCTCGCTGGTGTTCGTCGCCGTGGCGACCGAGCTGACCGCCACCCTGCTGCTGGCACCGACGGGCACCAACACCCTCGCGATGCGGTTCTGGTCGCTGTCAAGCGAGCTGGCCTACGCCGGCGCCGCACCATATGCGCTGCTGCTCGTCGCGCTCGCAGTCCCGGTCATCGTCGTGCTGTTCCAGCAGTCGAGCAGGGCAGCCGCGCTATGACGATCCACGGGGCCACCGGCAACGCGCTCGACGTCAGCGGCCTGGTCAAGTCTTTCGGCAACCACACGGTGCTGCACGGTATCGACCTCGGCGTGGCCGCAGACACCATCACCGCCGTCGTCGGCGCCTCTGGCTGCGGCAAGACCACCCTGCTGCGCCTGGTCGCTGGCTTCGAGAACCCGGACAGCGGAGAAATTTTCATCGCCGGACGACAGGTGGCCGCTACAGGGAGTAGCACCCCCGCGCACCGGCGCGACGTGGGTTACGTCGCGCAGGACGGCGCGCTGTTCCCGCACCTGACGGTGGGTCAGAACATCGCCTATGGGTTGTCCGGCCGCCGCAATGTCAAGCACCGGGTCGCCGAACTCCTCGCCACCGTCTCCCTCGACGAGTCCTACGCCGCGCGCCGCCCGCACGAACTCTCCGGCGGGCAGCAGCAGCGCGTGGCACTCGCCCGGGCTCTCGCCCGCCAACCGGCACTCATGCTGCTCGACGAACCGTTCAGCGCGCTGGACACCGGACTGCGGGCATCGACCCGCAAGGCCGTCGCGGCGCTGCTCTCCGAGGCCGGTGCCACCACGCTGATCGTCACCCACGACCAGGAAGAGGCGCTGTCGATCGCCGATCAGGTCGCGGTCATGCGCGACGGCCGGTTCACGAAAGTCGGAACCCCGCAAGCGGTCTACCGCGAACCCAACGACCGCTTCACCGCCGAGTTCCTCGGCGACTGCGTGCTTCTGCCGTGCACGGTGACCGGCGGGGTCGCCACCTCGGCGTTGGGCCGCCTGCCGGTATGCAACTCCGTACCCGACGGCGGCGGCACGCTGATGCTTCGCCCGGAGCAGCTGGAGGCGACGGCCGTCTCCGACGACGAGCGCAGCGACGGCATGGCCACAGTTCTGGCGTCGGAGTTCCGCGGCCACGACGTCATGCTGACCGTCGACCTCGGCGGCGACGCCGCGCCGATCACCGTCCGCCAGCACAGCATCGCGCCGCCTGCGGTCGATGCGAAGGTCCACATCCACGTCACCGGCGCCGCCGTCGTGTTCGGTGACCGCCCACGCGACGACCGATGACAGCGCCATGATGTTCGAACGGCTCATCGATCACCTCGCCTGCCACGGCGATGACGTTGCGGTGATCACGACCGAGAACACCGTCACCTACGCCGAACTCGCGGCCCAGGTCGCCGCCCGGGCCGACGAACTGGGCGCGCGCCGCAAGCTCGTCCTGCTCGAGACCCGCAACGACTTACCCACCCTGGTGACCTACCTCGGCGCTCTCGCCGGCCACCACGTCGTGCTGCCCGTTCCGGCGGGCGGCGACCACCGGTCGGTCGTCGAGACCTACCACCCGGACCTCCTCGTCGCCGACGGCAGAGTCACCGAGGGACCACGCCACCGTCCCGCCCGCGTACTCCATCCGGACCTGGCCCTGCTGCTGTCGACGTCCGGTAGCACCGGCTCCCCTAAGCTGGTGCGGTTATCCCGGTTCAACCTCGCCGCCAACGCTGAGTCGATCGCCATCTACCTCAACATCACCCAAACCGGCAGGGCCGCAACAACTCTGCCGATGTCGTATTGCTACGGGCTGTCGGTGATCCACAGTCACCTGCTGCGTGGAGCCGCGCTCGTGCTCACCGAATTGTCCGTCGTCGAGGACGCGTTCTGGCACGAGTTCCGGAAGCACGGCGCGACGTCGTTCGCGGGAGTCCCGCACACCTTCGAACTGCTCGACCGGATCGGCTTCGAGGCGATGTCGCTGCCAAGCCTGCGCTACGTCACCCAGGCCGGCGGACGCCTCGACCCGGACCGCGTGCGCCGGTTCGCCGCCCTGGGCGAGCGCGCGGGTTGGCGGCTTTTCGTCATGTACGGCGCCACCGAGGCCACCGCGCGCATGGCCTACCTGCCGCCCGAACTCGCCCACGACCATCCCGAGTCGATCGGCGTTCCGATCCCGGGTGGGTCGTTCCGCATCGAACCGGTCGACGGCATGCCCGACGGCACGGGTGAACTCGTCTACCGCGGACCAAACGTCTTCATGGGCTACGCCCACACTGCCGCCGACCTGGCCGCGGGGGCCGGGATCGATGAACTGCGCACCGGCGACCTCGCCCGGCAGCGCCCCGACGGCCTCTACGAGGTGGTCGGGCGCAGCGACCGGTTCGTCAAGCTCTACGGCCTGCGCATTGACCTGCAACGCGTCGAGTCGGCCCTGTACGCCGACGGCGTCACCGCAATCTGCACCGACGGTGACGGCCTACTGGTCGTCGGCGCCGCCGACCGTCCCGAGGACCGCGACGTCGCAGCCGCGGCGGCAGACGCCTCCGGGCTCCCCCGGGCCGCGATCCGGGTGGTCAACGTCGACCAGATCCCACGACTGCCCACCGGCAAGCCGGACTACCGCAGCCTGCGGGAGCGGGCCGTTGAGCGGACGACCGACGACGCCGGTCTGAACCTGCGCGGACTGTTCGCCGACGTGCTGCAGATCGACGCGGCCGACATCGACCCCTGCAGCAGCTTCGTCGACCTCGGCGGTAACTCGCTGTCCTACATCACGATGTCGGTGCGGCTCGAACGCGCACTCGGGCACTTGCCCGCGGACTGGCAGCAGCTGCCGCTGAGCGAGCTGGAGTCCGCCCGCAAACCCCGCCGGTGGTGGGGAACTACGCTGGAGACCAGTGTGGCGCTGCGTGCGGCGGCGATCGTCCTGGTCGCCGGATCGCATGCCGAGCTGTGGGCGCTGTGGGGCGGCGCGCACATCCTGTTGGGCGTCGCCGGCTACAACTTCGGCCGCTTCTGCCTCACGCCCCTGCGGCGCGCCACCCGGGTGCGCCACCTGGTCAGCACCATCGGGTGGATCGCCGTACCCGCGATTCTGTGGGTGGCGTTCGCACTGCTGTTCACCGACGACTACACGGCCTCGAACCTGTTGCTGGCCAACAAGTTCCTCGGTCCCGACGACAGCATGACCGCCGGGCGGCTGTGGTTCGTTGAAGTCCTGGTGTGGATCCTGGTGGGGCTGGCGCTGCTGTGTGCGACGCGGTGGGGCGACCGCGCCGAACGCCGGTGGCCGTTCGGGGTTGCCGCGGCATTCCTCGCCCTGGGCATGGCCCTACGGTGGGACGTGTTCGGGATCGGGCTCGGCAAGTCCGCGTGGTTCACCATGCTGGCGTTCTGGTTCTTCGCGATTGGCTGGGCTGCCTCGAAATCGTCGACGGTGTGGCAGCGACTCGCCGTGACCGCCGTCCTCGCCGTCGGCATCGTCGGGTACTTCGGCCAACCCAACCGCGAGGCTCTGGTCCTCATCGGGCTGGCACTGCTGATCTGGCTGCCCGCCATCCGCTGCCCGCCGGCATTGACGGTCACCGCCGGTGTGATCGCCGAGGCGTCACTGTTGATCTACCTGACGCACTACCAGGTGTATCCGCTATTCGGCGAACAGAAGCTCCTCGGCGTGCTGGCCGCGATCGTCGTCGGCATCCTGCTCACCCAGGTCGCCAACACCATCCTCCGTAAACGGATTCGCTTGCTCACCGCTGCGTGGTCGAAACGGGGACAGGCTGACACCGCTCTCTTTGAACGGCAGCGTGGCGGCTATTCCGCCCGGTCAACGGAATTGGGGCCGAAGGCGTGAGTTCAGTACCGACTGACTGCAACGAGTTCGGCGGCGACCGTCGATTGTTCATCGAGGCATTATCGGGGATGCAGCAAGTCAGGTACTCGCCCGCGTCAGTTGTTCTCGCATGGCAAAGACAATCGTTGGCCGCAACGATTCGAGGTCGGATTCTGCTGTTGTCGAGGTGTCAGGGTTGTTGTTAGACATCGGGCTGGATGTGAGGCTGCAGCTGCCGGTTTCGGTGAACGGGTAGAGCAGTTGGGCGAGGTAGCTGCACATACATACATGCATGCATACATGCATACTGGGTTGCTGACGCTGCGTTGAGTCTTATAAGCCTCGGCTAAGGTCAGACCGTGGCGTCGCCGTGGCACTCGATGCTGTTTCAACTCGTAGCAGGGGTTGCGGTCGCCACTGCAACCGCAACTTTCATTCGGTGGACCTGTCGTCGAGAGATTGCTCGCGATGCGCCGGCGCATTCCGCGCCTGGGTCGCACCTGCTACACAATCAGCGGCGTCGGGCGCAGCTGATGTCGATAACCCTGCTGGGCATCGTGGTGTGGCTGCCCGTTCAAGGCGTCATTCCGCATCCGGCGTGCCGGGTCGATGGCGCAGTGCTTCCGGTGGGAGCGGGATTGGCGGTCTTCTCCGTCGCCGCGTTGTGGTCGACGGTGGCTGGTGCGCTTGTGCGCGAGCGCGGTGACGTCCCGCGATGGCTGATGCCGGTGGGCTCCACCGCCCTGCGTTGGGCTGCGCTCGCCGTGGCGATCGTCATCATCGACACACTCATTGAAGGGCGTTGATTCGCCTCGCCGTGATCATTGCGTGACCTCGACGCGATGGCGGCCGGCCCGAAGTGGTCAGCGCTCGGAGGTCAGTCGGTCGAGTAGTGGTCGGAGGTCTTCGGCGAGTAGTGCCATGAGGTAGACCGCGGCGACTCTGTGTTGGCGGTCGAGGACCATGGTGGTGGGTACCACGCTGGTGGGGTAGTTGCGTCCCAGGGTGATGAGGCTGCGCATCGAGGGGTCGAAGATGGAGGGGTATTGCACGTTGCGGTCGGTGACGAAATCGCGTGCAGTGTCGCGGTTGTCGCGGACGTCGATGCCGAGGAACTGTACGCCGCGGTCGCGGTATTCGGCGTAGACCGTCTCTAGTTCCGGTGTTTCGGTGCGGCAGGGCGCGCACCAGGAGCCCCACACGTTGATGAGGACCACTTTCCCGGTGAAATGCGACAGCCGGATGGGTTCGTCGGTGAACAAGTCGGGGCCGCTCAGATCGCCGATGGTGCCGTGCCGAGGGAGGGTCGTGGATGCGGATTCCCTTGCCGGTGTTCGGGGCTGTCTAGTTTTCGAAGGCGAGGCCGCTGACCAGGATGAAGATGCCCAGGCCGATCAAGACGATCGGGAAGAGTACGTGTTCCCAGCGTTCGAGGAGTTCGGCGATGGGCCGGCGGGTGGCGACGAATCGGGCGGCGACGACGAGGACCGCGACGAGCACGAGGAAGACCACGCAGTAGGCCACGACGGCCGCCGGTCCTACGCTGAGGAAGACTGGAACGTAGACACCGATGTTGTCCCCGCCGTTGGCGAACGTGACGGCTGCAACCGTCCAGACGCCGACGTTCTTTCCCGCAAACCTTCCGTCGTCGTCATCGTCGTCATCGTTGCCACGCCAGGCCTGCCATGCCGCCCACAGTCCCAGGGCCAGGGGGATGAGTCCGAAGTACGGGATGACGTCCGGAGGAAGGAACGCTCCGGCGCCCAACGTCACTAGCACTGCCGCGCCCAGGATCCCCGCGAAGCCCAGGTATTGGCCGGCGGTGATCCGGGCGGTGGTCCCGCGTTGTCCTGCGCCGCGGGCGAAGAACAGTGAGAGCACGATGATGTCGTCGATGTTGGTGACGATGAACAGCCCGATCGCGGGCAGAACCGACGACAGGATCATGCGCCGGTCCTCGTCTCGGCGGTGTCGCTGGCGCGCCAACTGGCCGCAACGAGTACGGCGGCGCCGGTGACGATGAAGACGTCGGCGAGGTTGAAGGTGGGGAACCAGCCCGTGTGCAGGTAGTCGGTGACCAGCCCATCGCCGGCGCGGTCGATCACATTGGCGACCGCGCCACCCAGCAGAGCGGCCAGTGCCAGTACGAACGGCAGCGCCGCGGTGCGGGTGACGCGGTAGGCGAACACCGCGAGTGCGACCACGATCACGATGGTCGCGCCGAGCAGCGCCGTGGGGGGCAGGGTGTCACCGAGGCTGAAGGCCACACCGGGGTTGAAGGCCAGCCGCAGTTGTAGCGGCCCGAGATCTGTTGAGCTGCCGTCGGCCAGCGTGCGGCTGGCCCACGCCTTCACGCCCACATCGAGTGCCGCGGCGATGACCGCGCCGACGGCCAGGGTGATCCGCGCCCGAATCGCTTTGGCGTCGGGGCCGGGGTGGTGGGTGGTCACGACGGCGCGCCGACCGGCGCCGCGCGGGTGGGGCTGGTCGCCGGATCGACGAGCGTGTCGGCCAGCGGTGTGGTGCGCCCGGCGCGCACACCGTTGGCGATGACCACGATCTCGGCGAGTTCGTGCACCAGCACGACGGCGGCCAGCCCGAGCACACCGAACAGGGCCAGCGGCATCAACACGATGATCAGCCCCAAGGACAGGCCGACGTTTTGCAGCATGATCCGCCGCGCTCGCCGTGCGTGGTTGAACGTTTGGGGCAGGTGGCGCAGGTCTTCGCCCATCAAGGCGACGTCGGCGGTTTCGATGGCCACGTCTGTGCCCATCGCGCCCATGGCGATTCCCAGGTCGGCGGTGGCCAGCGCGGGAGCGTCGTTGACGCCGTCGCCGACCATCGCGGTGGGGCGCTGGGCCCGCAGCGCCTCGATCAGTCGCGCCTTGTCTTCGGGGCGCAGCTCGGCGTGCACGTCCTCGATCCCGACATCTGCGGCGAGCGCGGCGGCGGTGGTCTGGTTGTCGCCGGTGAGCATGGCCACCTGATAGCCGTCGCGGCGCAGTCGGGCGACCACTTCGGCGGCTTCGGGGCGCAGCTCGTCACGCACGGCGATGGCACCGATGACCTGGCCGTCGTCTTCGACGAGGACGGCGGTGGCGCCGGCCTGTTGCATCCGTGCGACGTCGCCGGCCAGCGGGCCGGGGTCCAGCCAGCCGGGGCGGCCCAGGCGGAGGGTGTGCCCGTCGCGGTGTCCGGTGAGCCCGGCACCGGTCACCGCTTGGACATCGGTGGCCGGGGTGACGTCATCGACGGCGGCGAGGATCGCCGCGGCCAGCGGATGCTCGCTGCGCGCTTCCAGTGCCGCCGCCACAGCGAGCACGTGCTCACGGGTAGCGCCGCCGGTGGTGGCCACGTCGATGACCGCGGGCCGGTTCGCGGTCAGCGTGCCGGTCTTGTCGAGTGCGACGCCGCGGATCTTGCCCAGTGCTTCCAGTGCGGCGCCGCCTTTGACCAGGGCGCCCAGCTTGCTGGCGGCGCCGATGGCGGCCACCACGGTGACCGGCACTGAGATCGCCAGGGCGCACGGGGAGGCGGCGACCAGCACCACCAGGGCGCGTTCGATCCAGGTGGCCGGGTCGCCGAGCAGGCTGCCGATCCCCGCGATCAGTGCCGCGGCGATCATGACTCCGGGTACCAGGGGTTTGGCGATGCGGTCGGCCAGGCGTTGGGAGGCGCCCTTGCGGGACTGCTCGGCTTCCACGATGCGCACGATGCGGGCCAGCGAGTTGTCTTCGGCGGTGGTGCTGACTTCCACCTCGAGGACCCCGGTGCCGTTGATCGACCCGGCGAACACCGCATCCCCGGGCCCGACTTCCACCGGGACCGATTCGCCGGTGATGGCCGAGACATCCAGCGTCGAGCGGCCGTGGCCGACGATGCCGTCGGTGGCGACACGCTCACCGGGCTTGACCACCATCCGGTCACCGATCCGCAAATCCGCAGGCGCAACGGTTATTTCGGCGCCGTCACGCAGCACCGTGGCCTCATCGGGGACCAGTGACAACAGCGCGCGCAGACCGCGGCGCGTGCGCGCCAGCGAGTACTCCTCCAATCCCTCGCTGATGGAGAACAGGAAAGCCAGCATCGCGGCTTCACCGACCTCGCCGAGGATCACCGCACCCACGGCGGCGATGGTCATCAACGTGCCCACCCCGATCTTGCCCTTGGCCAGCCGCCTCAGGGTGGACGGCACGAAGGTGTAGGCGCCGGCCAGCAGCGCCACCGCCTCCAGGGCCAGAACGGCCGGCTCGGGCGCGTGGAGGAACCCGGCGATCACCGCTGCCAGCAGGAACACCCCCGAGACGGCGGCGAACTGCAGTTCTTTGATCTGCCAGAGCCGCTCGGGCTCCCCGTCCTGCTCGTCGGCGCTACGGGGTTCGTCGTTGCCGCAGCCGCACGCATCGCTCATCGACGAACCTCCTGCGCTGCAGTCGTCGCATCGGTGCCGGAGCGGGTTCCGTAGTTGGGACACAGCGCCACCTTGTTGCCGGTGGCAGCCAACAGCGTCTCGGCCGCGGCCATCACGTCCATCAGCTCCGGTCGAGTCAGCGAGTAGAACACCTGCCGGCCTTCGGGACGGCCGGTGACCAGGCCACACTCGCGGAGGCACGCCAGATGCGCCGAGACGGTGGACTGGGCGGCTCCCAGCACGCCAGTCAGGTCCACGACACGGGCTTCGCCGTCGGCAAGGCGCTCCAGGATCGCCAATCGTGTCGGGTCGGACAGGCTGTGGAACAGCGCCACCGCGGGTGTGAGGTCTGTGGCTGGTTGCGTCGAGGATTTCCCCGTTGTGATCGCCATTTAGCGATGATAGCGTCAAGAGACCATTAATCGTCAAATCACGGTGATAGCGGTTTCAGGCGTTTATGCGGCAGGTCGAGATAATGCAACTCCGCCGAAAGCGTTCGGTCACAACGCAATCAGCGGACCCAGGCACGGGGATGGCTCGACAGTCACAACGCAATCAGCGGACCCAGGCACGGGGATGGCTCGACCGCCGTTGTCGGTCGTGGAAAGGAGCACTTGCGATGTTGATGAACCGCGCCGAGACCGGGCTGGTGAATTCCGCGCCGCGGCGCTGGCTGCAGCGGTTCAGATGCGTCGCAGGACGTCAACGCATCCGATAGATGATGAAGGGACGATCCGGTGACCGAAGGTGCAAGTGTCGAGGCGACGTTCGCGTTCGTCGACCTGTCTGGGTTCAGCGTGTTGACGGAAATGTGCGGTGATGAACAGGCGGCCAGTCTGGCGGGCCGCCTGCTTGCCGTGACCGGTGAGTCGCTCGGGTCCGGCGTCACCATCGTCAAGACGATGGGTGATGCGGTCATGCTGCGTGCCGGAGAGACCGAGCTGATGGTGGCGACTATCCTGCAGCTGGCCGACCGGGCCGCCGATGAGGACGGCTTCCTTGCGCTGCGCGCGGGCATTCACCGCGGCAGTGCCGTGCAGCGCGACAACGACTACTTCGGACACGGCGTGAATGTGGCTGCCCGCATCACGGCGCTGGCCGGTGCCGGGCAGGCTGTGGTCACCGACCGTGTTCGTCAGGCCTGCGCGCAGCGCGGTCTCTCGCCAGAGCCGTTGGGCGCCAGGCAACTGCGCAACATTGCGACACCGATGCAGGTGTACGCGGTGGGCTTGGCGGCGGCCCGCTACCCCAGCGACCCGGTGTGCCGGGTGCGCGTTGACCCTGCCGGGGCGGCCAGCCATCTGCGTCACGCCGACCGGGACTGGTGGTTCTGCTCACCGGAGTGCGCGCACCGATTCGCCGCCGCACCAGCGCACTACGCGAGTGTCGAAACAGTCAGCGACCGCCACCAGCGCGGGGGTTTCCAGGACTGAGCACCGATTGGGGCTCACCTGCCGCACCGCCCGGATCTACCGGCGCGGCTGTCGTTCATGCTGCGGCGTGGGCCTGCGCCCAGGCGTGGTAACCGCCAACCAGATCACTCACATGTCCGAACCCTTCGGCCCGCATCAGTGAGGCGGCCACACTGGAGCGCCAGCCGCCTGCGCAATGCACCACGATCGGCTTGTCGCGAGGAACGTTCGCCAACTGGGTGCGCAGCTGAGCCAGCGGGATGTGCAACGCGCCCGCAATGGTGCCGGCGTCGCGTTCGCCGGGATTGCGGATGTCGATCACCGTCACCGCATTATCGGCCCGCAGTCGGTCGAGTTCAGCGACGCTGACCCGTGGGGCCGGTTGAACGAGCTCGGCCAACTCCGCCGGGAAAACACTGCCTCGGTCGACGGTCAGGTAACCGATCACGTTGTCGGAACCGATGCGGGCCAGCCGCATGGCCGCGGTCTGCTCGTCACCGGGATCGGTGATCAGCGCGATGCTCTCGCCCACCTCGGCGACCATGCCGCCGGTTTCGGCGAAGCGGCCGTCGAAGCCGACGTTGACCGATCCGCGCAGATGACCGGCCGCGAAGTCGTCGACCGACCGGGCATCAATCACCCGGACGCCGGCCTGCAGCGCGGCCCGTAGTTGCGCCGCGGTCATCGGGGGAATCCTGCGGGTCTGATCCAGCACGGGGTGAACCCGCTTGTTCATCGCCGCGTCCGTCGAGAAGTACGCCGGTGCCGCGGGCTGTCCGTGGGTGATCAGCTCCACGAAGTCGTCCTCGCTCATCGGTTGCACCGACGCGTTGGTGCGCCGCTGCTCGCCGATCGTTGAGGTCAGCTCGGCCGACAGGTTCTTTCCGCATGACGAACCGGCGCCGTGGGCGGGCATCACCGTGACGTCATCGGGCAGCGCCAGCAGCGTGTCGTGGATGCTGTGATACATCGCCCGAGCTAGGTCGGCAGTCGAGCCGTCACCCAGGTTGACCAGATCCGGGCGACCCACATCGCCGACGAATAAGGCGTCGCCGGTCAGCACCGCGACCGGCTCGGCGCCGGGACGTTCACGCACCAGGACGCTGATCGATTCCCAGGTATGCCCGGGGGTCGAGAGGATCTCCAGGTCGACCTCGCCGAGCGAGAGGTGTTGCCCGTCACCCAACCGGCGGATCGGGTAGTCGGTCTGGGCGGCCGCGCCGAAGCCGATCCACCCGCCGGTCGCCTCCACCAGCTCCAGGTGACCCGACACGAAGTCCGCGTGAAAGTGGGTGTTGATGACGCCTTCGATCGTCAACCCGTGCTTGGCGGCGTCATCGAGGTATTCGGTGATGTCGCGGCGCGGGTCGACAACCACTGCGCGCCCGCTGGTTTCATCGCCAATCAAATACGACGCGTGCGACAGGCACTCGATGTAGTACTGCTCCAAAATCATCGTCTTTCCTTTTCCTAGTTTGGGCCGCGGCTGCCTCAACTCGGGACCCTCATATCTTCAGCAACGATACCCATGGGGGTATTTTATTCCGACGTTGCAGATACCCGGTGGGGTATGCATAGTATGGGACCTAATATACCCCCGGTGGTATTGCACGACAAGGGTGCGGCTAGCCGGGGTCGACTGGGAGGACGACATGACGGCTTTGACCGTTGCCCTGGCCGTGGTCGTCGGGGTCTCGCTGGGACTGCTCGGCGGCGGGGGTTCGATCCTGACCGTCCCGCTGCTGACCTACGTCGCAGGACTGGACGTGAGAGAGGCGATCGCAAGTTCGCTTCTGGTCGTCGGCGTCACCAGCATGGTCGGCGTAATTGCTCACATGCGGGCCGGGCGCGTGCGGTGGCGCGTCGCTCTGCCGTTCGGCGCGGCGGCCATGACCGGGGCCCTCTTCGGCGGCCTGCTGGCCGGCTTCATCCCCGAAACGGTGCTGCTGATCGCCTTCGCAATGATCATGATCGCCGCCGCGGTGGCGATGCTGCGCGATCGCCGCAACACTCCCGCCGGTGACGAGGCCCGGCATGCGCAGGTGGCCAAAGTGGCCGTGCTCGGTGTCGCCATCGGTGCGTTGAGCGGACTCGTCGGCGCCGGTGGCGGCTTTCTGTTGGTACCTGCGTTGGCCCTGCTGGCCGGCCTTCCGATGCCCGCCGCGGTCGGCACCTCGTTGGTGGTGATCGCGATGCAATCGTTGGCCGGACTGGCCGGCCACCTGACCGGTGTACAGATCGACTGGCGCCTGGCCGCGATGGTCACAACCGCCGCGGTGGTGGGTGCTGTGATCGGCGAACGGCTGACCGGCAGGGTTAACCCCGAAGCGCTGCGCACGCTGTTCGGCTGGTTCGTACTACTGATGGCGTCGGTGATCCTCGCGCAGGAGACAACTCCTGTGTTCGGTGCCGCGTCGGCGGGCCTCACCCTGATCGGCGCCGGCGTCTATGTGACCTGCAGGCGCACCATGTACTGCCCGCTGCCTCGGTTCATCGCCCGCGCGACGCCGGCTGCCGCGGGAGCGCGCTGAGCGCCGGGAAGCATACCCCCACGGGTAATGTTGACCTCTGTGCAATCGCAGGAAAGGAATCCACAATGGTTGGCGACGAAGACAGCATCGCCGCGGTACTAAACCGGCTGCGGCGCGCCCAAGGGCAGCTCGCCGGCGTGATTTCGATGATCGAGCAGGGACGCGACTGCAAAGACGTTGTTACCCAGCTCGCCGCTGTCTCACGGGCCCTGGATCGGGCAGGATTCAAGATCGTCGCGACCGGCTTGCGCGAATGCATCACCGGTGACGGTAGCGAGAACTCCAAGCCGATGACCGAAGCCGAACTCGAGAAGCTCTTTCTGGCACTCGCCTGACCTGCCAACCCCTTCTACGTCACCGATTCTCTGGTGCCGCCGGCCGACGCCGGGTCGGGCTCGGATTGACCCGAACCGAGGTGGCAGCCGCCGGTTGTGGTGAACGGGTAGACCAGTTGGGCGAGATAGCTGCTGGGGTAGTCGGGTTTGGCGGCCATGCCCAGCTGGGTGGAGTCGAAGCGGCGGGTGGGGTCGTAGGAATAAGTACGCATCAGGTGATCCCACACCAGGGTGAACAGCCCGAAGTTGACGTCACCGATGCCGGCCCATTTCAGGTGGTGGAAGCGGTGGCCTTCGTTGAGAGCCAGCACATACTTGGCGGGGCCGATGCGGTAGTCGGCGTTGGAGTGCTGCAGCAGCAGCTGGATCGCCACAGCCAGGGCCAGCGCGGAGGCCACGTCGACGGGCAACCCGATCAGGATCAGCGGTGCGACCCCGGCGGCCATCTCCACGGTTTGGTGCAGCGGGTGTTTCATCAGGCCATTGAGGCCGTAGAAGCGGGTGATGCTGTGGTGCACCGCGTGGAAGCGCCACAGAACCCCGATCTTGTGGCTAGCCCAGTGCACCACGGTGATCCCGCAGTCCGCGACCAGGATCGCGGCGAGGACTTGCGCGACGAACGGCCAGCTGTGCGGCCACAACTGGGGCGCGGGGACCATCGCGGCCAGCAGCGGGATCGCGGCGACGCTGGCCAGGATGAGGCTTTCGTTGACCGCGACGTGGATGCGGTCACGGGTGGTATCGGCGCGGTCGTGGTTCCACTGCGGGTCATACGGAATAGTCCGCTCCACCACGAACGCCGTGGTGATCGCGATCCCCAGAATCGCGAGCAGCCAGTACTGGGGTGCGCCGGTCGCCGCTACGGCGATGCCCGCGCCGTTGAGGCCGATCAGCATGAACGGAACGTAGCCGTAGCGGGCCACCGCCTGGGCCGCGGTAACCGCCGCCGATGTCGAAGTGGCCTTCCCCCGAGACCGTGGAGGCATCGGCTATAAGGAGTAGCGATGTCAGAGAAACGGAAGAAGTACGACCGGGAGTTCCGTGAGGGCGCTGTGCGGATCGTGCTTGAGACGGGTAAGCCGATC
>NZ_JACBJQ010000064.1 GCF_013404075.1 Mycolicibacterium vinylchloridicum | reverse complement strand
CCTACGCGACTTCACCCTCGACCCCACCAGGGACTACCAACCCACCGGAGCGCCCAAAGGCCCCAAACGGAAAAAGCTGTGAACCTAATGCAGGTTCACAGCTATTCCGATGTCCTGAGACATCACACGGTGCCCCCGGCAGGATTCGAACCTGCGGCCTTCTGCTCCGGAGGCAGACGCTCTATCCCCTGAGCTACGGGGGCGCACGCATCGATGCGCCGTTGGGCTACGACAGCCTAACGCATCGCAGTGGCTGCTCCTGCCCGCCGCCCGGTCGGTCCTCGGGTCGCTGCGCTCCTGCCCGCCGGATCGGTCCCCGGGTCGCTGCGCTCCTGCCCGCCGGATCGGTCCCCGGGTCGCTGCGCTCCTGCCCGCCGGAACCCCCGGGATGCGGATTCGGGGCCTGACCACGCCAGACCATAGGATGGACCCTCGTGACACCCGCCGACCTCGCCGAGCTGCTCAAGAACACCGCCGCCGCGGTGCTCGCCGAGCACGACCTGGATCCCGCCGCTCTGCCCGCGACGGTGACCGTCGAGCGTCCGCGCAACCCTGAGCATGGCGACTACGCAACCAACCTGGCTCTGCAGCTGGGCAAGAAGGTCGGCGCCAACCCCCGCGAGCTGGCCGGCTGGCTGGCCACCGCACTGGCCGCTGCCGACGGTATCGCCGCTGCCGACGTCGCAGGCCCCGGCTTCGTGAACCTGCGCATCGAGGCCGCGGCCCAGGGCGTGATCGTGCAGAACATCCTCGCCGCCGGTACGGCGTACGGGAACTCACACCTGCTCGACGGCGCACGCGTCAACCTGGAGTTCGTCTCGGCCAACCCGACCGGTCCCATCCACATCGGCGGCACCCGTTGGGCTGCGGTCGGCGACGCGTTGGGCCGGCTGCTGACCACCCAGGGAGCGGCGGTCACCAGGGAGTACTACTTCAATGACCATGGCGCCCAGATCGACCGGTTCACCAATTCTCTGATCGCGGCGGCCAAGGGCGAGCCGGCTCCCGAGGACGGCTACGCCGGCGACTACATCAAGGACATCGCCGACCAGGTGCTGGCCAAGGCGCCCGATGCGCTGAGCCTGACCGGTGACGCGCAGAAGGAGACCTTCCGCGCAATAGGCGTCGACCTGATGTTCGACCACATCAAGAAGTCGCTGCACGAGTTCGGCACCGACTTCGACGTCTACACCCACGAAGACTCGATGCACACCAGCGGGCGGGTCGAGCAGGCCATCGGCAAGCTGCGCGAAACCGGCAACATCTACGAGAAGGACGGCGCAACCTGGTTGCGCACAACGGAATTCGGCGACGACAAGGACCGTGTCGTCATCAAGAGTGACGGGCAGCCCGCCTACATCGCCGGGGACCTGGCCTACTACCTCGACAAGCGGCAGCGCGGCTTCGATCTGTGCATCTACATGCTCGGCGCCGACCATCACGGCTACATCGCCCGGCTCAAGGCGGCCGCCGCCGCCCTCGGCGACGACCCAGACACCGTCGAGGTGCTGATCGGCCAGATGGTCAACCTTGTGCGCGACGGCCAGCCGATCCGGATGAGCAAGCGGGCCGGAACGGTGATCACACTCGACGACTTGGTCGAGGCCATCGGCGTGGACGCGGCCCGCTATTCGCTGACCCGCTCCTCGGTGGACACCCCGATCGACATCGATCTCCAATTGTGGTCATCGGCGTCCAACGAAAACCCGGTCTATTACGTGCAATACGCACACGCCCGGCTTTCGGCGCTGGCCCGCAATGCCGCCGATCTCGGTCTGGGTCCCGACACCGCGCACCTCGAACTGCTCACTCACGAAAAAGAAGGCGCGCTGATCCGCAACCTCGGCGAGTTCGCCCGGGTGCTCAACGCTGGTGCGTCACTTCGTGAGCCGCATCGGGTGTGCCGTTACCTGGAAGACCTGGCCGGTGATTACCACCGGTTCTATGACTCGTGCCGCGTCCTGCCGATGGGCGATGAAGCACCGCAGAGCCTTCATAAGGCGCGGCTGGCGCTCTGTGCGGCCACCCGCCAGGTGATCGCCAACGGCCTTGCCATCCTTGGGGTTTCCGCGCCGGAGCGGATGTGAACGCTCATCCCGCCGGCCCGCGCCACGCTGAGGAAATCCACCACGGCGGCGCGCCGGCACGCCCACAGACCGCCGCCGAGGTCGTGACCCTCGCGCCGAATGTGTGGCCCCGCAACCTCGTTCGTGGCGCCGACGGTGAGGTGTCGATCGCCGGTGTGACGGTGTCCGACCTGGCTGCGGAGTACGGCACCCCGCTGTTCGTCATCGACGAAGACGACTTCCGCAGCCGTTGTCGCGAGATCGCCGCCGCGTTCGGTGGCGGCCACAATGTCCACTACGCGGGGAAAGCATTCCTGTGCAGCGAGATCGCCCGCTGGGTAGACCAAGAGGGGCTATCGCTGGACGTCGCAAGCGGCGGTGAGCTCGCGGTCGCGCTGCACGCCGGATTCCCAGCCGAGCGAATCGCCTTCCACGGCAACAACAAATCGGTCGACGAGCTGACCACCGCGGTCAAGGCCGGTGTCGGCCACATCGTGCTCGACTCGGTGACCGAGATCGAGCGCCTCGACACCATCGCCGGCGAGGCCGGCGTGGTGCAGGACGTGCTGCTTCGGGTCACCGTCGGCGTCGAGGCGCACACCCACGAATTCATCGCGACCGCACACGAAGATCAGAAGTTCGGCCTGTCGCTGGCCAGCGGTGCCGCCATGGTCGGGGTGCGCCGGGTGTTCGCCACCGATCACTTGCGCCTGGTCGGCCTGCACAGCCACATCGGTTCGCAGATCTTCGACGTGGCGGGCTTCGAGTTGGCCGCCCACCGGGTCATCGGGCTCCTGCGCGACGTCGTCGCCGAGTTCGGGGTGGACAAGACCGCGCAGATCGCCGTCGTCGATCTTGGTGGGGGACTGGGCATCTCGTACCTGCCGCACGACGATCCGCCCCCGCTCGACGTTCTCGCGGCCAAGCTCGATGAAATCGTGCGCAGTGAGTCCGCCGCCGCGGGCCTGCCAGCGCCGCGCCTCGTCGTCGAGCCGGGGCGGGCCATCGCCGGGCCGGGGACTGTGACGCTGTACGAGGTCGGCACCGTCAAGGATGTGGTCGTCGGCGCCGACCGGTCGCGGCGCTACGTCAGCGTCGACGGCGGGATGAGTGACAACATCCGCCCGGCGCTCTACGGCTCCGAATACGACATCCGTCTGGTGTCGCGCACCAGCGAGGCGGCGCCGGTGTTGGCGCGCATCGTCGGGAAGCATTGCGAGAGCGGCGATATCATCGTCCGCGACACCTGGGTGCCCGAGGACGTGATGCCGGGAGACCTGCTGGCGGTGGCCGCCACCGGCGCCTATTGCTATTCGATGTCGAGTCGGTACAACCTGATCGGTCGTCCCGCCGTAGTGGCCGTGCGCGACGGGCGGGCCCGCCTGATCCTGCGCCGGGAGACCGTCGACGACCTGCTGAGTCTGGAAGTGAGGTAACAGCCATGAGTACACCCGAGAAGGCCATCGGCGTCGCGGTATTGGGTCTGGGCAACGTGGGCAGCGAGGTCGTCCGGATCATCCAGGAGAGCGCGCCCGACCTGGCCGCGCGCATCGGCGCACCGCTCGAACTGCGCGGTGTCGCGGTGCGCAAGGTCGCCGACGATCGCGGGCTGCCGGTGGAGATGCTCACCGACAACGTCGAGGAACTGGTCTCGCGCGCGGACGTCGACCTCGTCGTCGAGGTGATGGGTCCGGTGGAGCCTGCCCGCAAGGCGATCTTGACCGCGCTAGAGGGCGGAAAGTCGGTGGTGACCGCCAACAAGGCGCTGCTGGCCCAGTCCACCGGCGAGCTCGCGCAAGCGGCCGAACGTGCCCATGTCGACCTGTATTTCGAGGCCGCCGTCGCGGGTGCCATTCCGGTGATCCGGCCGCTCACACAGTCGCTGGCCGGTGACACGGTGCTGCGAGTGGCCGGCATCGTCAACGGCACCACCAACTACATCCTCTCCGAGATGTCCTCCACCGGAGCCGATTACAGCTCCGCGCTGGCCGACGCGAGCGCGCTGGGCTATGCCGAGGCTGATCCCACCGCCGACGTCGAGGGCTATGACGCCGCGGCCAAGGCGGCGATCCTGGCGTCCATCGCCTTCCACACCCGGGTCACCGCCGACGACGTCTACCGCGAGGGCATCTCCAAGATCACCCCTGATGACTTCGAGTCGGCCAAGGGCCTGGGGTGCACCATCAAGCTGCTGTCGATCTGCGAGCGGGTGACGGGAAGCGATGGCCAGCAGCGGGTTTCGGCCCGGGTCTACCCGGCGCTGGTTCCGCTGAGCCATCCGCTGGCCACCGTCAACGGTGCGTTCAACGCCGTGGTCGTCGAGGCGGAGGCGGCCGGCCGGCTGATGTTCTACGGCCAGGGCGCCGGTGGCGCGCCGACGGCGTCCGCGGTGATGGGCGACCTGGTGATGGCCGCGCGCAACCGCGTGCAGGGCGGCCGTGGCCCGCGTGAGTCCAAGTACGCTCAGTTGCCGATCGCCCCGATGGGGATGATCCCCACTCGCTACTACGTCAGCATGACGGTCACCGACCGTCCCGGTGTGTTGTCCTCGGTGGCAGCCGAATTCGCCAACCGCGGGGTCAGCATCGCCGAAGTGCGCCAGGAGAGCATGGCCGACGAGGGTGCCCGAATTGTGGTGGTTACCCACCGGGCAACCGACGCCGCATTGTCCGAAACCGTTGCCGCGCTGGCTGATCACGATGCCGTGCAGGAAGTCAACAGCGTGTTGCGTCTGGAGGGAACCAGCGAATGAGCACCACGAAGGCGACTGCCGTGCACACCCCGTGGCCCGGGTTGATCGGGGCCTATCGCGATCGGCTGCCAGTGGCACCCGACTGGACGCCGATCACCCTGCTCGAGGGTGGCACCCCTCTGATCAGCGCCAAGCGTCTGTCTGAAAAGACCGGCTGCACAATCCATCTGAAGGTCGAAGGCCTCAATCCCACGGGTTCGTTCAAGGACCGTGGCATGACCATGGCGGTCACCGACGCGGTCGCTCGCGGTCAGCAGGCGGTGCTGTGCGCCTCGACCGGAAACACCTCGGCCTCGGCGGCGGCCTACGCGGCCAGGGCCGGCATCACCTGCGCGGTGCTGATCCCGCAGGGCAAGATCGCGATGGGCAAGCTGGCGCAGGCAGTCATGCACGGCGCCAAGATCATTCAGATCGATGGCAATTTCGACGACTGCCTGGAATTGGCGCGCAAGCTCACCGCCGACTACCCGACCATCGCGCTGGTCAACAGCGTCAACCCGGTGCGCATTCAGGGGCAGAAGACCGCGGCCTTCGAGATCGTCGATGCCTTGGGGACGGCTCCCGACGTGCATTCGTTGCCGGTCGGCA
Source organism: Mycolicibacterium vinylchloridicum (assembly GCF_013404075.1). Lineage (GTDB taxonomy): Bacteria > Actinomycetota > Actinomycetes > Mycobacteriales > Mycobacteriaceae > Mycobacterium > Mycobacterium vinylchloridicum. Next base: position 21,958 of record NZ_JACBJQ010000064.1, on the reverse strand, counting down.
ACGCGGGCAACATCACCGCCTACTGGATGGGGTACGTCGAGTACCACCGTGACGGGCTGACGGAGAAGCTGCCCCGGATGCTGGGTACCCAGGCCGCCGGTGCGGCGCCGCTGGTGTCGGGCAAGCCCGTGAGTAACCCCGAGACCATCGCCACCGCGATCCGCATCGGCTCGCCGGCGTCGTGGGACGGTGCGGTCGCCGCGCAGCAGGATTCCGGTGGTCGCTTCCTGGCCGCCACCGACGAGGAGATCCTGGCCGCGTATCACCTGGTTGCCGAGGCAGAGGGTGTGTTCGTCGAGCCGGCGTCGGCCGCCAGCATCGCGGGGTTGCTCAAGTCCGTCGAGGACGGCTGGATCAAGCCCGGTTCCACGGTGGTGTGCACCGTGACCGGCAACGGCCTGAAGGATCCCGATACCGCTCTGCGGGACATGCCGGCGGTCAACGCCGTGCCGGTCGATCCCGGTGCCGTCGTCGCCGCACTGGGCCTGGTCTGAGAAGCGGACCTGGAGTGACCTTCAACCTGCCCGCCGGGCTCAGCGCAAGCGCCACCGTCGCGGCCTCCAGCGCCAATCTCGGCCCCGGCTTCGACAGCCTGGGCCTGGCGCTGGCGCTCTATGACAAGGTTCTCGTCGAGACCACCGATGCCGGACTCAGCATCGAGGTCGAGGGGGAGGGTGCCGGACAGGTTCCGCTGGGCCCCGAGCATCTGGTGGTCCGGGCACTGCACCGCGGGCTTGCGGCAGGCGGCGCGGATGCGCCCGGGCTCGTGGTGCGCTGCTACAACGCGATCCCGCACTCGAGGGGCCTCGGCTCGTCGGCCGCGGCCGTCGTCGGCGGCCTTGCCGCAGCGAATGGTCTTCTGGCACAAGCAGATCGGGATCCGCTGACCGATGTGCAACTGATCCAGCTGGCATCGGAATTCGAAGGTCACCCCGACAACGCGTCGGCCTCGGTGCTTGGCGGGGCCGTGGTGTCATGGGTCGACGCGCAGACCTCACCGCCGACATATGCGGCGGCCGGGTTGCGGCTGCACCCCGACATTCGACTCTTCCCGGGAATTCCGCAAGTGCGGTCCTCGACGGCGGAGACCCGGGTGCTGCTGCCCGAGTACGTCACCCATGAAGCGGCCCGGTTCAATCTGAGCCGGGCGGCGTTGCTGGTTGTCGCGCTCACTGAGCGGCCCGACTTGCTGATGGCGGCCACCGACGACGTGTTGCATCAACCGCAGCGTGGGCCGGCCATGCCCGCTTCGGCGGAATACCTGCAGGTGTTGCGGCGTTGTGGAGTTCCAGCGGTGCTATCCGGCGCAGGTCCAGCGGTTCTGGCGTTCAGCACGAGTGCAGAACTCCCCGCGGAGGCCGTCGAATTCGGCACCGCGAAAGGATTCACTGTCAGCGAAATGGGCGTCGGCGAGGCAGTTCGCTGGAGCTCCGGTATCGCGGTTCACGGCTGAGTTGCGTACACGCCGGTGGCGATTTCTTGCTTTCCGGCAGTCAAGGGGGCTATTCTCGGTCCCGTCCAGGCAATCGCAGCGACTGTTCCTGCGCCGACACTAGGACGACCACCAATTTCTCTTGTGTTCAACTCGTGGCCTGACGGTTCGCCAAGTAGCCGCGAATTCCGGCGATCACCGTTGACGCACAGACGATGGTGAGACTTCGCATTCAGCGAATCGGCTGAATGCCAGAACCCCTTGCCCCGACGAAACGGTGAGGGAAGAAAGGAAATCCGTGACCGATACGGACCTGATCACGGCTGAAGAGCGCGCCCCGCAGACGGAGACGCCCGCCGTGACCGCAGAAATCCCCTCGGGCGCCCCGAGTGGGGATGCCGGCGCGACCGGCTCTCTGTCGACGATGGTCCTGCCCGAGCTTCGTGCCCTGGCCAACAAAGTTGGTGTCAAGGGAACCTCCGGCATGCGCAAGGGCGACCTGATCGCCGCGATCAAGGAGCACCAGAACGGCGGCAGCAACGGCACCAGCCACCGCGCCGACGACGCTGCACCGGCGCCTGCCGAGCAGCCCAGCGAACCTCGCCAGAACGCCAAGAAGACCGAGAACGACGAAACCAACGGTAACGAGCCGCGGCGCCGTGAGCGCCGGGCCGCAACCCGCGATGCCGGGGCCGCCGGCGGCGAGAACGCCGAGCAGCAGAAGTCTCAGGACAATCGCCCCGAGCAGGGCGAAAAGCGTGAGCCCAAGTCCGACAACCGCGACGGCGGCCGTGACCAGTCCGACCAGGGCCAAGGCGGCCAGCAGAACCAGAACCGCGGCGACAACCAGAACCGTGACAACCAGAACCGCGGCGACAACCAGAACCGCGACGGCGACGATGACGACCGTCAGGGTCGTCGCGGGCGCCGGTTCCGTGACCGTCGCCGTCGTGGTGAGCGGCAGGGCGGCGAGGGCGGCGGCAACGACGCCGAGCTTCGCGAGGACGACGTCGTCCAGCCGGTGGCCGGCATCCTCGACGTGCTCGACAACTACGCGTTCGTGCGCACCTCGGGCTACCTGGCCGGGCCCAATGACGTCTACGTCTCGATGAACATGGTGCGCAAGAACGGCCTGCGCCGCGGCGACGCCGTCACCGGCGCGGTCCGGGTGCCCAAGGAGGGCGAGCAGAACAACCAGCGCCAGAAGTTCAATCCGCTGGTTCGCCTCGACAGTGTCAACGGCGGTCCGGTCGAAGCGGCCAAGAACCGGCCGGACTTCACCAAGATGACGCCGCTCTACCCGAACCAGCGGCTGCGCCTGGAGACCACCAGCGACCGGCTGACGACCCGCGTGATCGACCTGATCATGCCGATCGGCAAGGGCCAGCGCGCCCTGATCGTGTCGCCGCCCAAGGCCGGTAAGACCACGATCATGCAGGACATCGCCAACGCGATCACGCGCAACAACCCCGAATGCCACCTGATGGTGGTCCTGGTCGACGAGCGACCTGAAGAGGTCACCGACATGCAGCGCTCGGTCAAGGGGGAGGTCATCGCCTCCACCTTCGACCGTCCGCCGTCAGATCACACCCAGGCCGCCGAGCTGGCCATCGAGCGGGCCAAGCGCCTGGTCGAGCAGGGCAAGGACGTCGTCGTGCTGCTCGACTCGATCACCCGCCTGGGCCGCGCCTACAACAACGCGTCCCCGGCGTCGGGGCGCATCCTGTCCGGTGGTGTGGACTCGACCGCGCTGTATCCGCCGAAGCGCTTCCTCGGCGCGGCCCGCAACATCGAGCACGGCGGCTCGCTGACCATCATCGCGACGGCCATGGTGGAGACCGGCTCGACCGGTGACACCGTGATCTTCGAGGAGTTCAAGGGCACCGGCAATGCCGAGCTCAAGCTCGACCGCAAGATCGCCGAGCGCCGGGTGTTCCCGGCCGTCGACGTCAACCCGTCGGGCACCCGCAAGGACGAACTGCTGCTGAGCCCCGACGAGTTCGCGATCGTGCACAAGCTGCGCCGCGTGCTGTCCGGGCTGGATTCGCACCAGGCCATCGACTTGTTGATGAGCCAGCTGCGCAAGACCAAGAACAACTATGAGTTCCTGGTCCAGGTGTCCAAGACGGCGCCGGGCGGCGGCGGCAACGGCGCCGGCGATATCGACTAGTCCGGGCTGACCTCAGGTTCGCAGGGCGTCCATCCCGGGCGCCAGCAGACCATCCAGTGCCGACCACGGCACTGTGATCGTCGGCGTCCCGTGGAAGAACTGATAGTCCGCGAAGTGGATCTGAAGGCCATCGGGCGTCGGGATCCAATTGGCGAAGTTGGCTTCGGTCGGCGCATTGCCCGGCTCGTCGGGCATGGGCGTCGGCCCCACTCCGCTCACCGCGGGCAACAGGAGCTTCGTCTGTTCTGAAAGCTTGTCCAGACCCGCCTGCTTGTCGGCGAACAGATCCCCGAGCGTGATCGGCTTTGCCGTCCGCGAATCGATCACCACCGTGCTGATGTAGCTGGTCGGATGCGCCGCGGGTACCGGCACGAACAATCCGCTGATCAATTCCGACACCGAAGCCCCGCCGAAGTAGATCTGCGGCTGGGTTTCGAAGGTCCATGTTCCGTCCGGGTCAGCACCGGTTTTGACGGGTTCGAGCTGCCCCTCCGCCGAGTCGTGCACCGCGCTGTTGAACGCTCCGGCCACCTGCGGGTCACCGCCGGTGATGGTGTCGACGACCAACGTCCACCGGCCCCTGCCGTCCGCGGTGGCGTCGCCGGCGGTCGAGCGGGTGACCGAATACTTCTGGTCGTTGGAGACCCCGCTGCTCGGTGCGGCCGTGGTCGGTGACGCGCCGGGGCTGGCCGGCGTTTTCTCTGCCGTGGTGGCGGCGGTTGTGCTCGCCGTCGTGGTGGTGGACCCGCCGCATGCGGTGAGTCCGATGGCCAAAGCTGCAACCAAGACCGCCCCCCGGCGGCTGCATGTCCCCATGGGGGACATTGTGTCAGGAGCCGACTGGTGGTCGCGCGCAGATCGTGATTACGCTTGTCGCCCAAAGGCTTTCATGTCGCGGCGTCACTGCGCCGCGGGCGCCACGCTCAGGCCGGGCAACACGTACCGCCGCATGTAGCGCAGCACCGCGTCGTAGTCGTCGGGGTCGAGCGTCTCGCCGGGAACTGTGCCGAGACTGATTTGAACCCGGGCCACCCACTCGGCGGCCTCGTCGAGTTGGGTGTCGGAGTGGATCTCGCCGCGGTCGCGTGCCGCTTCCAGGTAGGGCTGCCAGAACCGCCCGAGATCCGGGACCAGGCCTTGCACCCCGGCGCCCGCGCATGCCGCGAACTCCTCGGGCTCGTCACGGCGCAGCTGCATCACCAGCGCGCCGGGGGAGTCGTAGGCGCTTCGGCCCAGCCGCACCCCGACCGCCAGTTGCTCCTCGAACGTGGCGAGACCGTCGAGCACCTCGTGCGACTCGGCCCAGAACGCGTTGTTCAGCCGGACGATGGCCGCGCCCAGCAGCGACGCCTTGTCGGGGTAGTGCCGGTAGAGCCACCCGCGTGACACGCCGGCGGCCTCGGCCACCTCGGAGACTGTCGTCGCCCGGATGCCCTTGGCGCGCAAGCAGAGTTCGGCGGCATCGACCAATCGCTCCTGGACGGATTTGGCGCCTTGCCTGCTGTCGGCGTCGGTGCTGGCAGTCACCTTTGTGGTCCTCCTTGTGTCGACGCGACAGTCCTGCTGTGGACATCCTTGCAAACGCGGGACCCGCGGGGTCCCGCTGCGCGGGTAGACAGATTTGTCATTCTGTTTACCCTGCGCTTCTATTGTGACGTAAGGCACCGCATATCGCGGGAGATGACCAAAGACGGGAGTTCCGTGGCCGAGACCGTCCAGCAGCTGCTCCGCGAGCGCCTCGACGAATCCACCCCGGCAGTGAAGTTCGGCGACCGGGTGTGGACCTGGCGTGAACATCTTGACGAGGCCGCCCGGCAGGCGGCGGCGCTGATCGCGATCGCCGATCCCGACCGGCCGCTGCATGTGGGGACGCTGCTGGGGAACACCCCCGCGATGCTGACCGCGATGGCGGCGGCCGGCCTCGGCGGATACGTCTTATGCGGGGTGAACAACACCCGGCGAGGTGCGGCGCTGGCCCGGGACATCGTCAAGGCCGACTGTCAGATCCTGCTCACCGACTCGGCCGACCGCGAGCTGCTCGACGGACTCGAACTGCCGGGAGTCCGGGTGTTCGACGTCGACTCGCAGGAATGGGCCGACCTGCTGGCCGGGGCCGGTGACCTGACCCCGCACCGGGAAGTCACCGCGACCGACACGTTCATGCTGATCTTCACCTCCGGCACCAGCGGCGAGCCCAAGGCGGTCCAGGTCGCGCACATGATGGTGCCGTTCGCCGGCGTCGCGCTGGTCGAGCGGTTCTCGATCACCGCTGACGACGTCTGCTACCTGTCGATGCCGCTGTTCCACTCCAACGCGTTGATGGCGGGCTGGGCAGTGGCGCTCGGCGCCGGGGCGGCGATGGTTCCTGCGGCGTTCTCGGCGTCCGGGCTGCTGCCCGATCTGCGCCGCTACGGCGTGACCTACATGAACTACGTGGGCAAGCCGCTGGCCTACGTGCTGGCCACACCCGAACAAGCCGACGATCACGACAATCCGCTGCGGGTCGCGTTCGGCAACGAGGCCACCGATCGCGACATCGCCGAATTCAGCCGTCGCTTCGGGTGCGCGGTGTGGGACGGTTTCGGCTCCACCGAGGGCGCGGTCATCATCACCCGCGAGGACAACTGTCCGCCGGGTTCGGTCGGCCGCGGGTTCCCCGGTGTGGCGATCTACCACTCGGAGACCCGAACAGAATGCGCCACAGCGATTTTCGACGACAGCGGAGCGCTGGCCAACCCGGACGAGGCGATCGGCGAGATCGTCAACACCACCGGCGGCGGCATGTTCGGCGGCTACTACAACGACGCGGGAGCCACCGACGAACGCCTGCGGCACGGCATGTACTGGTCCGGTGATCTCGGCTACCGCGACGCCGACGGCTGGATCTTCCTGGCCGGGCGCACCGCGGACTGGATGCGAGTGGACGGCGAGAACATGGCCGCTGCGCCGATCGAACGCATCATCCAGCGGCTGCCCCAGGTCAGTCAGGTCGCGGTGTATCCGGTGCCCGACGAACATGTGGGAGACCAGGTGATGGCGGCGATCGTGTTGTCCGACGGCGCCGCACTCACACCGGCGGAGTTTGCCCAGTTCCTGGCGCAGCAGTCCGACCTGTCGCCCAAGGCCTGGCCGCGTCATGTCTGGATTGCCGACGAGCTCCCGGCCACCGCCACCAACAAGGTGCTCAAGCGAGAGCTGATCACCCGCGGCACCGACCCCGGAGGCGGTGTGGTGTGGACCCGCGCCGCCCGGGCCAAGACGTACGCGGAATAGCCGCCGGCGACGACGCGTTTGGGCTGGTGGCGGTCTACCTGGCATACTGGACCGTCGACCACCTCAGGTACCGGTTCACGCTCGATTACCAGGGAAAACCTGGTGGGCGACCCGGCGACCACAGAATGCAGAGGACACCATGAAACAAGGGATTCATCCCGCCTACGCCGAGACCACCGTGGTCTGCGGTTGTGGCAACTCCTTCAGCACTCGCAGCACCAAGGACGGCGGCCACATCGTGGTCGAGGTCTGCTCGCAGTGCCACCCGTTCTACACCGGTAAGCAGAAGATCCTCGACAGCGGCGGTCGCGTCGCCCGCTTCGAGAAGCGCTACGGAAAGCGCAAGACTGCGGACACTGCCGACAACTAGCTGCGTTACCGACGCCCGCTCTGCTGCCATGCGCGCAGGCCGGGCGTCGGTTTGCGTTTGGGACCAGCTGAGCAGAGAGGGAAGCAGGCATGACGAACACGTCAGTCGAGGCCGTGCTGACCGAACACGCTGACCTCGAACGTCAGATGTCCGATCCCGCGCTGCACGCCGATGCGGGTAATGCGCGCCGGGTCGGGCGACGGTTCGCCCAGCTGGCCCCGATCGTCACGACGTATCGCAGGCTGGAAGCCGCGCGCGGAGATCTGGAGGCCGCCCGCGAGCTGGCCGCCGAGGATGCGTCGTTCGCCGCCGAGGTGCCCGAGCTGGAAGCCAAGGTCGCCGAGCTCGACACGCATCTGACCGATCTGCTGGCGCCGCGCGACCCGCATGACGCCGACGACATCGTTCTCGAGGTGAAATCCGGTGAGGGCGGCGAAGAGTCGGCGCTGTTCGCCGCCGACCTCGCTCGGATGTACATCAGATACGCCGAGCGCCACGGCTGGACCGTCACCATGCTCGACGAAACGTGGTCGGATCTCGGCGGCTACAAGGACGCCACGCTGTCGATCCGCAGCAAGGGCGACTCGGCCGACGGCGTGTGGTCGCGGATGAAGTTCGAGGGCGGGGTACACCGCGTCCAGCGGGTTCCGGTCACCGAATCCCAGGGCCGGGTGCACACATCGGCGGCGGGCGTTCTGGTCTATCCCGAGCCGGAAGACGTCGAGCAGGTTCAGATCGACGAATCCGATCTGCGGATCGACGTCTACCGAAGCTCGGGCAAGGGCGGCCAGGGCGTCAACACCACGGACTCGGCCGTGCGCATCACCCACCTGCCCACCGGCATCGTCGTCACCTGCCAGAACGAGCGCAGCCAGCTGCAGAACAAGGCCCGCGCGATGGTGGTGCTGGCCGCGCGCCTGCAGGCCCTGGCCGAGGAGCAGGCATCTGCTGACGCCTCTGCCGACCGGGCCAGCCAGATCCGCACCGTCGACCGCAGCGAGCGGATCCGCACGTACAACTTCCCGGAGAACCGGATCGCCGATCACCGGATCAACTTCAAGGCGCACAATCTCGACCAGGTACTCGACGGTGACCTCGACCCGCTGCTGGACGCACTGGCCGAGGCGGACAAGCAGTCCCGGCTGCAACAGGCATGATGCGCCTGCGGCAGGCCATCGATGTGGCCACCGCCGCCCTCGCCGAGGCGGGTATCGACTCGGCCCGCACGGACGCCGAGCTGCTGGCCGCCCACCTCGCCGGCGTCACCCGCGGCAGGCTGGCCACCGTCGACGAACCCGATGCCGACTTCTTCGCCCGCTACGACGAGGTGATCGAAGCCCGCTGCAGCCGGATCCCGTTGCAGCACATCACCGGCTCGGCGGCGTTCGGCTCGGTGGAGCTGCACGTCGGGCCGGGGGTCTTCATCCCGCGCCCGGAGACCGAGGCCCTGCTGGAATGGGCACTGGCGAGGCGATTACCCGACCAGCCGATCATCATCGACCTGTGCACCGGATCGGGTGCGCTGGCCATCGCGCTTGCGGCGCACTGGCCACGGGCCCGGGTGATCGCGGTCGACGACGACGCGACGGCGCTGGACTACGCGCGGCGCAACGCGGAATCGACGACGGTCGAATTGATGAAGGCCGACGTCACCGTCCCCGGTCTGCTCACAGATCTGACCGGTAGCGTCGACCTCGTGGTGTCGAACCCGCCGTACATTCCTGCCGGGGCACAGCTGGATCCCGAAGTGGCCGACCACGACCCGGCGCACGCCTTGTTCGGTGGCGCCGACGGAATGGCCGTCATCGCGCCGATCGCGCGCCTTGCCGGTGGCTGGCTCAAGCCGGGCGGGTGGTTCGCCGTCGAACACGACGACACCACATCGGACCAAACCGTCGAAACCATCAGCAGCACAGAGCTTTTCACCGCAATCACCCCGCATCGCGATCTTGCCGACCGCCCGCGGTTCGTGACGGCCTGCCGGGACCGACCCGACGAGCCCGACGAGAAGGAGCCAGTGTGACCCAGGTGTTCGACTGCGCCGACCCCAGTCGGCGCGCCGAGGCCATCGCTGCGGCCGCCGCCGCGGTCAAGAGCGGGCGGCTGGTCGTCATGCCCACTGACACCGTGTACGGCATCGGCGCCGACGCTTTCGACAGTGAGGCCGTCGCCGCACTGCTGGCGGCCAAGGGGCGCGGGCGCGATATGCCGGTCGGCGTGCTCGTCGGTTCGTGGCACACGATCGAGGGCCTGGTGTATTCGGTGCCGCACAGTGCTCGCGAGCTGATCCGCGCCTTCTGGCCCGGCGCGCTGAGCCTGGTCGTTGCGCAGGCGCCCTCGCTGCAATGGGATCTCGGTGACGCGCGGGGGACCGTCATGCTGCGGATGCCGCTGCACCCGGTGGCGATCGAACTGCTGCGTGAGACCGGCCCGATGGCGGTGTCCAGCGCGAATCTCTCTGGGCGTCCGGCGGCGACGACATCGGAGGAGGCGCAGCGTCAGCTGGCCGATCTGGTGACTGTGTATCTGGACGCCGGGCCGTCCCAGGAGCAGGCCGCATCGACCATCGTCGACCTGACCGGTCCTACCCCGCGGGTGCTGCGCGAGGGCCCGATCAGCGCCGCGGCCATCGCCGAGGTGCTCGGTACCGACGTCGCGTCACTGACGGCCTGATGCCTGATCTTGATCTCCTAGCCAGCACGCTCGCCGACCGCGGCGCCGGTGTTCCGTTGCGCGAGTTGGCCCTCGTCGGCCTGACCGCCGCGATCATCACCTACTTCGCCACCGGCTGGGTGCGGGTGCTGGCCACCCGGTTAGGCGCGGTGGCCTATCCGCGCGAGCGCGACGTGCACATCAAGCCGACCCCACGGATGGGCGGGCTGGCGATGTACGTCGGTGTGGTCACCGCCGTCTTCCTGGCCTCGCAGCTGCCGGCGCTGGCCCGCGGCTTCATCTACTCGTCGGGCATGCCCGCGGTCGTCGTCGCCGGGGGCCTGATCATGGGCATCGGGCTGATCGACGACCGCTGGGGTCTGGACGCGCTGACCAAGTTCGCCGGACAGATCACAGCGGCCAGCGTGCTGGTCACGATGGGTGTCGCGTGGAGCGTGCTGTACATCCCGATCGGCGGGGTCGGCACCATCGTGCTGGATCAGGTGTCGTCGATCCTGCTGACCCTGGCGCTGACGGTGTCGATCGTCAACGCGATGAACTTCGTCGACGGCCTCGACGGCCTGGCTGCGGGTCTGGGACTGATCACCGCGCTGGCCATCTGCATCTTCTCGGTCGGCCTGCTGCGGGACCACGGCGGCGACGTGCTGTTCTACCCGCCGGCGGTGATATCGGTGGTGCTGGCCGGCGCCTGTCTGGGTTTCCTGCCGCACAACTTCTACCGCGCCAAGATCTTCATGGGCGATTCCGGGTCGATGCTCGTCGGCCTCATGCTGGCCGCCGCGTCGACCACGGCGGCGGGGCCGATCTCGCAGAGCGCCTACGGCGCGCGCGACGTCTTCGCCCTGCTCTCGCCGTTCCTGCTGGTAGTAGCGGTGATGCTGGTGCCGGCCCTGGACACGCTGCTCGCCATCGTGCGGCGCACCCGCGCCGGCCGCAGCCCGCTGAGCCCGGACAAGATGCATCTGCACCACCGGCTGCTGCAGATCGGGCACTCGCATCGCCGCGCCGTGCTGCTGATTTATCTGTGGGTGGGCATCATCGCGTTCGGCGCGGCCGCCACGATCTTCTTCGACCCGCGCTACACCGGAGCGGTCATGCTGGCTGCGATCGGGGTCGCCATCGTGGTCACTTTGATCCCGCTGTTGCGTCGTCGCGACGACGATTACGAGGGACTTTACGACAGTAAGTAGTAGACGTGTTTTCTGCCGTCTACCATGTGGTACGTTACTGGCAGAACCCGAAGAAACCTCGCGGGTTGCCGGCCCGGCCCATCGGAGTCACGCCCGATCGGCGCCGATTTACGACCGACAAAGGGAGCTGCCCCTTGGGTGATTCCAGCGCGCCTGTCGCCCTCCGATACGCTCGGCGGACCAGCACGCAGAAATCGCTCGACCGGCTCTCGAGAACGCAAGATTGAGGTGAACCTGTGACGACGCCAGCGCAAGATGCGCCGTTGGTGTTTCCGTCCGTTGCCTTCCGGCCCGTGCGGCTGCTTGCGATCTGTGCTGCGCTCACGGCGTTGGCCATCATTGCGGCCGCAGCGGCCGGGCCTTACCTCATGTTCGGCGTCTTCTTCGGCATCGGCCTGGCACTGGGACTGCTCAATGCGGTGCTCGTGCAGCGGTCGGTGGAGTCGATCACCGCTGGCGATCACCCGCTGAAGCGCAAGATGGCGCTGAACTCCGCGACCCGGCTGCTGGTGATCTCGGTGATCGGGCTGGCGATTGCGATCTTGTTCCGCCCGCTCGGACTGGGCGTTCTTTTCGGCTTGGCGTTGTTCCAAGTTCTGCTGGTTTTGAGCACGGCGTTGCCGGTGTGGAAGAAGATGCGCACCGGAGACGACGTCGACCTGACTGCAACCCCCGGGGCTGCTGGCTCCGCAGACGAAGCACCGAAGGATTGAACACACGATGAGTGAACGGATCCTCGCCGAGGCCGCCATCGAGGTCGGCCACCACGAGACAGCCCACTGGTTGGGGCTGACGGTCAACGTCGACACCGTCTTGGCGACGGCGATCGCCGGTGCCATCGTGATCGCGCTGGCCTTCGTGCTGCGGGCCAAGGTCACCTCGACCGGCGTGCCCAGCGGTATCCAGCTGTTCTGGGAGACCCTGACCACCCAGATGCGCGGCCAGATCGAAGCCGCGATCGGCATGAAGGTCGCGCCGTTCGTGCTGCCGCTGGCGGTCGCACTGTTCATCTTCATCCTGATCTCGAACTGGATCTCGGTTCTGCCGGTCCAGTACCAGAACGCCGAAGGCGCCACGCACGAGCTGCTGAAGCCCCCGGCCGCCGACATCAACTTCGTGCTGGCGCTCGCGCTGTTCGTGTTCCTCTGCTACCACGCGGCCGGTATCTGGCGGCGCGGTCTGCTCGGCCATCCGGTGAAACTGCTCAAGGGCCATGTCGCGTTCCTCGCCCCGATCAACCTCGTCGAGGAAATCGCCAAGCCGATCTCGCTGTCGCTCCGACTTTTCGGCAACATCTTCGCCGGCGGCATCATGGTCGCGCTGATTGCGATGTTCCCCTGGTACATCCAGTGGGCGCCCAACGCGATCTGGAAGACGTTCGACTTGTTCGTCGGCTTGATCCAGGCGTTCATCTTCGCGCTGTTGACAATTCTCTACTTCAGCCAGTCCATGGAACTGGATGAGGAGCATCACTAAAAGACGTGTTCGACCCCGAACGACCCGTACCCCTGGTAGGAGTCCTACCAGCTATCAAGGAGGATAAGGAATGGCAGACCCCCAAATCGTCATGGGCGCCCTGATCGGCGGCGGGCTGATCCTGGGCGGCGGCGCCATCGGCGCCGGTATCGGTGACGGCATCGCCGGTAACGCGCTGATCTCCGGCATCGCCCGGCAGCCTGAGGCCCAGGGCCGCCTGTTCACCCCGTTCTTCATCACCGTTGGTCTGGTGGAGGCGGCGTACTTCATCAACCTGGCGTTCATGGCCCTGTTCGTGTTCGCCACGCCTGGCGCTTCCTAGTACGCATGGGGGAGCACAGCGTCACCCTGTTGGCGGCTGAGGAAGGCGGGGGCACCCAGAACTTCCTCATCCCCAACGGCACCTTCTTCTTCGTACTGGCCATCTTCTTGATCGTGCTGGGCGTGATCGGCAAGTTTGTCGTGCCGCCGATCCAGAAGGTGCTCGGTGAGCGCGAGAAGATGGTCGCCAAGACCACCGAGGACAACCGCAAGGCCAACGAGTTCGAGGCCGCTGCCGACTCCGACTATCGCAAGGAGATGGCCGCGGCCCGCACCGAGGCATCGGGCATTCGTGACGAGGCCAGGGCCGAGGGTCGCAAGATCCTCGACGAGCACAAAGGCCGCGCCAGCGAGGAAGCGACGGCAACCTTGCAGCAGGCTGCCGATCAGCTCAAGCAGCAGAGCGATTCCATCGCCGCAGACCTGAGGTCGTCGGTGGACACGCTCTCTGCGACGCTGGCCAGCCGGGTCCTGGGTGTCAGCCTCACTAGCACCGCCTCCAGCGAGTCGGCGACAACGGCGCCGGGACGGTAGGACATGTCAACCTTCATCGGACAGCTCATCGGCTTTCTGGTCATTGTGGCGATCATCTGGCGGTACGTGGTGCCGCCGCTGAAAAGCATGATGGCCAACCAGAAGGACGCGGTGCGCACGCAGCTCGACGACAGCGCCAAGGCCACCAAGCGCCTTGCTGACGCCGACAAGCACCACGCCGCGCGGGTCGAGGAAGCCAAGGCCGAGGCCAAGCACATCGTCGAAGAGGCCCGCACCGATGCCGAGCGCATCGTGGAGCAGCTTCGTGCGCAGGCCGACGTCGAGGTGGAGCGGATCAAAGTTCAAGGTGGGCAACAGGTTCAATTGTTGCGCGCCCAGCTGATCCGCCAGCTGCGCCAGGATCTCGGCGCCGAGTCGGTACGGCGTGCGGGCGAGTTGGTGCGCTCCCACGTCGCCGACGCGCAGGCCCAGTCGGCCACCGTCGATCGCTTCCTGGACGAGCTGGATTCGATGGCGCCGGCGGCGTTCGCCCCAGAGACGGGCTCAGATCTGCGGTCGGCCAGCCGTGAGGCGCAGGCCGCGGTGGTGGCGAAGTTCGACGCGGTGTCTTCCGGGTTGTCGACCGACGACCTGTCCACCCTGTCCGATGACCTTGCCTCGGTGGCCGGGCTCCTGATCGGCGAGCCGATCTTGGCCCGCCATCTGGCCGAGTCCTCCGGTGAGACCGACGCCAAGAAACGACTGGTGCACCGGCTGCTGGACGGCAAGGTCGGAGCCAACGCCATGGATGTGCTCGAGACCGCCGTGTCAGTGCGCTGGTCTCTCACAGGGGATCTGGTCGACGTCATCGAACATGTCGCCCGGCTGGCCCTGCTGGTTCGCGCCGAGCGCGACAACCAGGCTGACGAGGTCGAGGAACAGCTCTTCCGTTTCACCCGCATTCTCGACGAGCAGCCCCAGCTGAGCTCCCTGCTCGGTGACTACACCACGCCTGCCGATGGCCGGGTAGCCTTGGTGCGCAAGCTCCTCGGTGACGGCAGCGGCGCGAACGCGACCGCGACCGCCCTGCTGGTCCAGACCATCAGCCTGGTGCGTGGCGAGCGCGCCGACGAAGCGGTGCTGGCACTGGCCCAGCTCGCCGTCGCCCGCCGCGGCGAGATCGTCGCCCACGTCAGTGCGGCCGCCGAGCTCAGCGCAGAGCAGCGCACCCGACTGGCTCAGGTGCTGACCCGGATCTACCACCACCCTGTTTCGGTGCAGCTGAACACCGATCCCTCTGTGCTGGGCGGCCTTTCGGTCGCCGTCGGCGATGAGGTGATCGACGGGACGTTGTCCTCACGGCTCGAGGCGGCCGTGACGCAACTGCCGGATTAGCCGACCGACTAGCCCTACGAACCCCAAGACCCAAAACAAAGGCAGGAAGACGAAAAGCCATGGCAGAGTTGACAATCTCGGCTGACGACATCCAGGGCGCCGTCCAGGAGTACGTCTCGAGCTTCGAGGCGGATACCGGGCGCGAGGAGATCGGCACCGTCATCGACGCCGGCGACGGCATCGCGCACGTCGAGGGTCTGCCCTCGGTGATGACGCAGGAATTGCTGGAGTTCCCGGGTGGCGTTCTCGGTGTCGCGCTGAACCTCGATGAACACAGCGTCGGCGCGGTCATCCTGGGTGAGTTCGAGAAGATCGCCGAGGGCCAGCAGGTCAAGCGCACCAACGAGGTGCTCTCGGTGCCGGTAGGCGACGCCTTCCTGGGCCGTGTCATCAACCCGCTGGGCCAGCCCATCGACGGTCAGGGTGACATCGAGGCCGAGGGTCGCCGCGAGCTCGAGCTGCAGGCCCCCTCGGTGGTGCAGCGCCAGGGCGTCGGCGAGCCGCTGCAGACCGGCATCAAGGCCATCGACGCGATGACGCCGATCGGTCGCGGCCAGCGCCAGCTGATCATCGGTGACCGCAAGACGGGCAAGACCGCCGTGTGCGTCGACACCATTCTCAACCAGCGCGAAGCTTGGGAGACCGGCGATCCCAACCAGCAGGTGCGCTGCGTGTACGTCGCGATCGGCCAGAAGGGCACCACGATCGCTTCGGTGAAGCGGGCTCTCGAAGAGGGCGGTGCGATGGAGTACACCACCATCGTCGCGGCACCGGCTTCCGACGCCGCCGGCTTCAAATGGCTTGCGCCCTACACGGGTTCGGCCATCGGCCAGCACTGGATGTACAACGGCAAGCACGTGTTGATCGTGTTCGACGACCTGTCCAAGCAGGCCGACGCCTACCGCGCGATCTCGCTGCTGCTGCGCCGTCCGCCGGGCCGCGAAGCGTTCCCCGGCGACGTTTTCTACCTGCACTCCCGTCTGCTGGAGAGGTGCGCAAAGCTCTCCGACGAGCTCGGTGGCGGTTCGATGACCGGCCTGCCGATCATCGAGACCAAGGCCAACGACATCTCGGCGTTCATTCCGACCAACGTCATCTCGATCACCGACGGTCAGTGCTTCCTGGAGTCCGATCTGTTCAACCAGGGTGTGCGCCCGGCCGTGAATGTCGGTGTCTCGGTGTCCCGCGTCGGTGGTGCCGCCCAGATCAAGGCGATGAAAGAGGTGGCGGGCTCGCTGCGTCTGGACCTCTCGCAGTACCGCGAGCTGGAGGCCTTCGCGGCCTTCGCTTCCGACCTGGATGCCGCATCGAAGGCTCAGCTGGACCGCGGTGTGCGCCTCGTCGAGCTGCTCAAGCAGCCCCAGTACAGCCCGATGGCGGTCGAGGATCAGGTCGTCGCGATCTTCCTCGGCACCCAGGGTCACCTGGATTCAGTTCCCGCCGAAGATGTTTCGCGCTTCGAATCCGAGTTCCTGGAGCATGTGAAGGCCAGCCACGCCGATATCCTCACCGGTATCAAGGAGTCCAAGAAGCTCTCCGAGGAGGCCGAGGAGAAGCTGGTGTCGGTGATCAACGACTTCAAGAAGGGCTTCGCCGCCAGCGACGGCAGCTCGGTGGTCGTCGGCGACGAGCATGCCGAAGCCTTGGACCCCGAGGACCTGGAGAAGGAATCCGTCAAGGTCCGTAAGCCGGCTCCGAAGAAGAAGTAGACAAGCAATGGCAGCCACACTTCGCGAGCTACGCGGACGGATCCGCTCCGCTTCGTCGATCAAGAAGATCACGAAGGCCCAGGAGCTGATCGCCACATCGCGGATCGCCAAGGCGCAGGCCCGGGTCGACGCGGCCCGGCCCTACGCCGCCCAGATCACCAACATGCTCACCGAGCTCGCGGGTGCCAGCGCGCTGGATCACCCGCTGCTTGTCGCGCGGGAGAACCCCAAGCGGGCCGGCGTGCTGGTGGTGTCCTCGGATCGCGGTCTGTGCGGCGGCTACAACGCAAACGTGTTGCGCCGGGCCGAAGAACTGTTCTCGCTTCTGCGTGAAGAGGGCAAGAACCCGGTGCTCTACGTCGTGGGGCGGAAAGCATTGGGCTACTACAACTTCCGCCAGCGGACGGTCGTCGAGTCGTGGACCGGCTTCTCCGAGCGCCCCAGCTATGAGGACGCCAAGGCTATCGCCGACACGCTGGTGAGCGCGTTCATGTCCGGTGTCGACGACGAGGGCGACGACCCCGGGCCCGACGGCATCCTGGGCGTCGACGAGCTGCACATCGTGTCGACGGAGTTCAAGTCGATGCTCTCTCAGCAGGCCGCGGCGCTGCGGATCGCGCCGATGGTCGTCGAGTACGTCGGTGAAGCGGAAACCGGCCCGCACACGCTGTTCTCGTTCGAGCCCAATGCCGAGGAGTTGTTCGACTCACTGCTGCCGCGCTACATCGCGACCCGCGTGTACGCGGCGCTGTTGGAGGCCGCGGCATCGGAGTCGGCATCTCGGCGTCGCGCCATGAAGTCGGCGACCGACAACGCCGACGATCTGATCAAGGCGCTCACGTTGGCGGCCAACCGCGAGCGTCAGGCGCAGATCACCCAGGAAATCAGCGAAATCGTCGGCGGCGCCAACGCGCTGGCCGACGCCAGGTAAGCCACGTAGGAATCGAAAGCGAAGAGGAAATGACTGCTACTGCAGAGAAGACCGCCGGACGCGTTGTCCGCATCACCGGCCCGGTGGTGGACGTCGAGTTCCCGCGTGGCTCGGTGCCCGAACTGTTCAACGCACTGCACGCCGACATCGCCTTCGGCGCGCTCGCCAAGACCCTGACCCTCGAAGTGGCCCAGCACCTGGGTGACAACCTGGTCCGCTGCATCTCGATGCAGCCCACCGACGGGCTGGTCCGCGGTGTCGAGGTCAGCGACACCGGCGCCTCGATCTCGGTGCCGGTCGGCGACGGCGTGAAGGGTCACGTCTTCAACGCCCTCGGCGACTGCCTCGACGAGCCCGGCTACGGCAAGGACTTCGAACACTGGTCGATCCACCGCAAGCCGCCGGCCTTCGCCGACCTCGAGCCCCGCACGGAGATGCTCGAGACCGGCCTGAAGGTCGTCGACCTGCTGACCCCGTACGTGCGCGGCGGCAAGATCGCCCTGTTCGGCGGCGCCGGCGTGGGTAAGACGGTGCTCATCCAGGAGATGATCAACCGCATCGCCCGCAACTTCGGTGGTACCTCGGTGTTCGCCGGCGTGGGGGAGCGCACCCGTGAGGGCAACGACCTCTGGGTCGAGCTCGCCGACGCCAACGTCCTCAAGGACACCGCCCTGGTGTTCGGTCAGATGGACGAGCCGCCGGGCACGCGTATGCGCGTCGCCCTGTCGGCGTTGACCATGGCGGAGTTCTTCCGTGACGAGCAGGGCCAGGACGTGCTGCTCTTCATCGACAACATCTTCCGGTTCACCCAGGCCGGTTCCGAGGTCTCCACGCTGCTCGGCCGGATGCCGTCGGCGGTGGGTTACCAGCCGACGCTGGCCGACGAGATGGGTGAGCTGCAGGAGCGCATCACCTCGACCCGTGGTCGTTCGATCACCTCGATGCAGGCCGTGTACGTGCCCGCCGACGACTACACCGACCCGGCGCCGGCCACCACGTTCGCGCACTTGGACGCCACCACCGAGCTTTCCCGCGCGGTGTTCTCCAAGGGCATCTTCCCGGCCGTGGATCCGCTGGCATCGTCCTCGACGATCCTGCACCCGAGCGTGGTCGGCGACGAGCACTACCGCGTCGCCCAGGAAGTCATCCGGATCCTGCAGCGCTACAAGGACCTTCAGGACATCATCGCGATCCTCGGTATCGACGAGCTCTCCGAAGAGGACAAGGTTCTGGTGTACCGGGCTCGCAAGATCGAGCGCTTCCTGAGCCAGAACATGATGGCCGCCGAGCAGTTCACCGGCCAGCCCGGTTCGACCGTGCCGCTCAAGGAGACCGTCGAGGCCTTCGACAAGCTGGCCAAGGGCGAGTTCGACCACCTGCCCGAGCAGGCGTTCTTCCTGATCGGTGGCCTCGATGACCTGGCGAAGAAGGCCGAGAGCCTCGGCGCCAAGCTGTGATGAGCGCTTGCGCGAAGAACCAATGGGTTGAGCGCGATTCCATATGCGAAAGGTGATGTGAGATGGCCGAATTGGACGTCGACATCGTCGCCGTCGAGCGCAAGATCTGGTCGGGTAAGGCGACGTTCGTCTTCACCCGCACCACGTCGGGCGAGATCGGCATCCTGCCTCGCCACATCCCGCTCGTCGCACAGCTGGTGGATGACGCGATGGTGCGCGTCGAGCGGGAAGGCGAGGACGATCTGCGTATCGCGGTCGACGGCGGCTATCTGTCGGTGACCGAGGAGAGCGTCACGATCCTCGCCGAGTCCGCGGAGTTCGAGTCCGAGATCGATGCGGAGTCGGCCAAATCCGATGCGGCGTCCGACGATCCGGAGACCGCTGCCCGGGGTAGGGCGCGCCTGCGCGCCCTAGGCCAGCTCGACTAGCCGGCCCAGCGACTGATGAGCGCGCCGATGATCTTCATGGTCGCGCTGGTCAGTGTGCTGTTGCTGGCCGTTGCTGCCCTCAGCTATCGATTGTGGAAGCTGCGGCAGGGCGGCACGGCCGCGATCCTGCGGGACATCCCGGCGGTCGGGGGTCATGGTTGGCGGCACGGTGTCATCCGCTACCGCGGCGACGAGGCCAGGTACTACCGGTTGTCGAGTCTGCGGTGGTGGCCGGATCGCCGGCTGAGCAGGCGCGGCCTGGAGGTCATTTCCCGGCGGGCCCCGCGCGGTGACGAGTTCGACATCATGACCGATGCGATCGTCGTGCTCGAGTTGCACGACACCACCGTCGACCGGTGGCGCGGATACGAGGTGGCGCTGGACCGCGGAGCGCTGACGGCGTTCCTGTCCTGGGTCGAGTCCAGTCCGTCGCCGCGGGCGCGCCGCCGCACGGCGTGACTATTTGTTCTCGGGCCCTTGGGCTTTCGCACCGCCGGGCTGCCACAGCACGTCACCGTCGGGATTGGCCACCCGCGACAGGATGAACAACAGGTCCGAGAGCCGGTTGAGGTAGCGGGCGGGCAGCGCACTGACGGTGTCCGGATTGGTCTTCACCGCGACCCATGCCGAGCGCTCGGCGCGCCGGGTCACGGTGCGCGCGACATGC
The DNA here is from genome assembly GCF_013404075.1 of Mycolicibacterium vinylchloridicum. Classification (GTDB taxonomy): domain Bacteria; phylum Actinomycetota; class Actinomycetes; order Mycobacteriales; family Mycobacteriaceae; genus Mycobacterium; species Mycobacterium vinylchloridicum. The sequence continues at coordinate 1,992 of NZ_JACBJQ010000064.1, read as the reverse complement.
AGCAGCGCCGACAGGGCAGTGCCCCCGGGCAGGATGAACGAGTTCAGGGCCGGCAGCGCGTCGTTGTAGTGGTCGCACCACGCCTCGAGCCGCTCGATATACGGCGGGGTGATGCGCAGCGGCGGGTATTCGGGGTTCTCGGCCACCGGGGTGGACAGGTCGGCGCCCGCGTCGAACAGGTCGTTTTGGATCTGGAGCAGGACCTTGCGCAGGTCGTCGCCGGGCGCACCCAGGGCGACAGCCACACCGATCGCCGCGTTGGCCTCGTCGCAGTCGGCGTAGGCGATCAGACGGGGATCGTTCTTCTCGACCCGTGAGAAATCACTCAGTCCCGAGGTGCCGTCGTCGCCGGTACGGGTATATATGCGGGTCAGATGCACTGCCATGGGTCAAACCGTACCGGCCGAGTGCGCGGGTACACGGTGCTGGCTCCACTAAACTCTTCCCCGTGGGCGAGCGTTTCGTAGTGACCGGCGGTAACCGGTTGTCTGGCGAAGTGGCCGTCGGGGGCGCCAAGAACAGCGTTCTGAAGCTGATGGCCGCCAGTCTGCTGGCCGAGGGCACCACGACCATCACCAACTGCCCGGACATTCTCGATGTGCCGCTGATGGCCGAGGTCTTGCGTGGCCTCGGAGCCAATGTGGAACTCGACGGTCCGACCGTGCGGATCACGTCGCCCGATGAGCCCAAATACGAAGCCGATTTCGCCGCCGTGCGCCAGTTCCGGGCGTCGGTGTGCGTGCTCGGACCGCTGGTCGGCCGATGCAAGCGCGCGCGTGTCGCGCTTCCCGGTGGTGACGCGATCGGTTCGCGACCGTTGGACATGCACCAGGCAGGCCTGCGCCAGCTCGGCGCCGACTGCAACATCGAGCACGGGTGTGTGGTCGCGACCGCCGAGAAACTGCAGGGCGCCGAGATCCAGCTGGAGTTCCCGTCGGTGGGCGCGACGGAGAACATCCTGATGGCCGCCGTCCTCGCCGACGGTGTCACCACCATCCACAACGCAGCGCGCGAGCCCGACGTCGTCGACCTCTGCGAGATGCTCAATCAGATGGGCGCCCAGATCGAGGGTGCCGGAACACCGACGCTGACGATCACCGGCGTCCCGCGACTGCATCCGACCGAGCACCGGGTGATCGGGGACCGCATCGTCGCCGCGACGTGGGGGATTGCCGCCGCGATGACCCGCGGTGACATCTCGGTCACCGGCGTCGACCCGGCTCATCTGCAGCTGGTGTTGCACAAGCTGCACGACGCAGGCGCCACCGTCACCCAGCACGACAACGGGTTCCGGGTGGTCCAGTACGAGCGCCCGAAGGCAGGCAATGTCGCGACGCTGCCGTTCCCCGGTTTTCCGACCGACCTGCAACCGATGGCGATCGCGCTGGCGTCAGTTGCCGACGGGACGTCGATGATCACCGAGAACGTCTTCGAGGCGAGGTTCCGGTTCGTCGAGGAGATGATCCGCCTGGGCGCCGACGCCAGGACCGACGGCCACCACGCGGTGGTGCGGGGCCTGCCGCAGCTGTCCAGTGCGCCGGTGTGGTGCTCAGACATCCGCGCCGGTGCCGGTTTGGTGCTCGCCGGACTGGTCGCCGACGGCGAAACCGAAGTTCACGACGTGTTTCACATCGACCGCGGCTACCCGCTGTTCGTCGAGAACCTGGCCCGACTTGGAGCTGAGATAGAACGCGTGTAATGTAGGCGGTCGGCCAAGCCGCGCCGGACCCGGAAACGGGAGGGCAGCGGCAGTTGACGCCGCCAAAGACTTGTAGTAAGTTGGCAGGGTTGCCTGCTGGCGGGTGTCAGCCGGGTGTGTTGTTTGAGAACTCAATAGTGTGTTTGGTGGTTTTTGTTTGTTGTTGTTTTTTGCCGCATTCTGGTACCCCCGTGCTGGGGTGTGGTGTTTGTGATGCCAGTTTTGGTGTCTTTGTTTGGTTTCAGGCTTGTTCTGATTCGAATTCTGCCTGCGCCTGTTGGTGTGGGGGTTTT